>NZ_BAOG01000038.1 GCF_000400365.1 Vibrio jasicida CAIM 1864 = LMG 25398
GTGAATGGTAGACATATGGTTCACCTCGTTCTGAGAGCCTACTCTAAGCGTAGGGCTTGAGAGTGAGGCGGACCATATAATTAGCCCACGCGATGGTGGGCTTCAATTGAAATGAGAGCGTGATTACAGGGCGATAAACAACCCTGCCAGCGCTGCACTCATCATGTTGGCAAGCGTAGCAGCAATCACGGCACGGAAGCCAAGTTTTGCCACTTCTTGGCGTCGCTCAGGTGCCATTGCGTTAATTGAGCCAAGCTGAATTGCGATAGAACCGATGTTAGCAAAACCACACAGTGCGAAAGTGATGATGATTTGGCTATGTGCTGAAAGAGTTTCTTTCACGTTGACGAAATCAAGGAAGGCCACGAACTCATTCAGAATCGTCTTCTGACCGATCAGCGAGCCAGCGGTTAGGATTTCATTCATCGGGATACCAGCAAAAAACGCCAGTGGTGCGAACAGGTAGCCAAAGATCAATTGCAGCGTTACGTCTTCGTAGCCAAACCAGTTGCCCACGGTTTCAAAGCCTGCGTTGACCATCGCGATGACGCTGACAAAAGCAATCAGCATGGTACCCACTGCAACTGCTACTTTCACGCCGTTCATTGCACCAGAAGCTAAGGCATCAACGATGTTGGAATCTTCGCTTTTCTCTAGCTGAATTGTGCCTTGATGCGCCGATACTTCACGTTCTGGCACTAAGATCTTCGCCATCAACAAGCCACCTGGTGCTGCCATAAAGCTCGCCGCGATAAGGTATTTCAGTTCAATACCCAGTGCCGCGTATCCGCCTAGTACGGAACCTGCGACAGACGCCATGCCACCAACCATTACTGCGAACAGTTCAGAACGAGTCATGTTGGGCAAGAACGGACGAACCACCAAAGAGGCTTCACACATAGATAGGAAGATGTTGCTGGTTGCAGCAAGAGATTCGACTTGAGAAGTACCCAGTAGGCGATGGATAGCACCACCGATGACTTTGATAAGAGCTTGCATCACGCCCAAGTAGTAGAGCATTGAGATGATAGCGGAGAGGAAAATGATAAGAGGGAGTACGCGAATTGCGAAGATGAAATTGCCCGTTGCGAGTTCGCCAAAAACAAACCCGATACCTTCGTCTGCGAATGAGAGGAGCCCGGATACGCCGTTGCTGATGGAGCCTAACATGGATTGCCCGAGAGGGAAGTAGAGCACCAGTGCCGCAAAACCTGCTTGAAGAGAGAATGCGCCGATTACGGTGCGCCAGTTGATGTCGCGACGACTATCAGAAAGTGCGTAAGCACACGCCAACAAGGCCAATACGCCGGCCAAGCTGAAGATGATTTGCATTATGTTACCTTGCTATGTATCTGTATTTGAGCGAGCCGTGAAAAAGACGCACGCGTGCAGAGGCAACATTGCGGAGAGTGCAAAATGTTGTCTTTACCCGAAGTCGAATTCAAAGCCCGTAAACGCTAACAGTTACGCTGGGCCCTGTTCCTTGGGGCAAGTTTCCATTTTGCAGCCGATTGAAAGCTGGTTCGGTTCCATTTCATCGTGAAAGGAGAACCTATCTAACCGGGCGCGGAGTATACGCACGGTTTTCGGTGCTGACAATGGTTATTGAGGGGATTTTTCGTTGAACGAAAGCAAGGGCGCAATTGTTAATCAGCTAAGGCCTCAATCGCTTGTTGGACGGAAGTGAAATGGATTTTGATGATGCAGCGCTGTGCTTGAGCAAACTCGTGTTTTTGAATCAGCTCTGTCACTTGCTGCACGTTCAAGGTTTGTGGCAATAGACCCAATTCCACCGTGTTATTGCGACCCGTTTTTAACGCAAAGCAGTGACCTTGTGTATCAATCACAATGTCATCCTGACCCCAAATTAAGGCTTGGCACTCGGCGTTTAACTGCTCTGGCGAAGCCAAATACACCAGTTCGTCGTCGCCATCGAGTTTGAGCAAACAAGGCCATGTGATCATTGCGTTACCTTAGTATTGGAGTGGGTCATTTAAAATCGTCTACGCGCTAAATTAGCGGTGTAAGGCAAGTACGATACACAAAGCTTAAAGAGAGCAAAAGGCTTTGTGTCTTGCTGTGTATTTAAAGAGCTTTAGTTTCGCGTTTATTGAGAGAGGCTAAGCGTACTTGCCAATGATGCTGAGCAAGTCTGCCACTTGATGTGCCACATAATCGGGCTGGGCGAACCAGTGCTCTGGTTGAGCGCCGCTGTACGCCGCTGCTACGGCAATCACTTTGCAGCTGCCACCTAACTGATGCTCGATATTACGTGCAAACTGCGTGTCTGCCTCGTGGTCCCCTATGTACATCAGCAGTTGCTTATCAGAGTGCCCAAAGATGGACTCGATGCATTTAACGCCGCCAAAAGGGTCCGGTTTTTGATGCCCGTTAGACACATCATCGTAGCCCACGACGGCTTTAAACGGTGCATTGATTTGGTTGGCGCTGAGTACGTTACGAATGTTGGATTGCGAGTTCTGAGAGCAGACTCCGTGTGGTAGGTGTTCGAACGCATTCACCACATCGACAATGCCATTGAAAAGATTCACTGGTGTTTGGTTTTGCTCTTGGTGCTCAGCCCACATGGTACCCGCGATGAGCATTTCATCATGGGACAGACCATAGTAGTTTACGTACAGATCTTGCCAGTTTTTCGCCGCGTGATTGGCATGATGGTAATCCGCTTCACTGCGTAGGTATTTCGGTAAGTTATCCCCGGTCAGGTGCGGTGCTATAACGGACAATATCGCTTTGGTGATGTCGATATTTTTCGGAACAGAATTTACTAGGGTGCCATCGTAATCCCACAATACGGCGTCTAACTTCATGCAAAACCTTTTGATACAGCGAAGGGTGAGTAGGTTTAAATCTTGCCAGTCTTAGTGGGGAGATAATCAGATCTTGCTCATGTTTTCATAAGCTTGCTTTGAATCACTCGGGAAGGGCGGAAGAGAGAGCTAGCGAGAGGAAAACAAAAAGCCAGCAAGGTGATGGTTGCTGGCTTTCTAGTGCATGCTGCGTTGTACAAAGCGTTAAGCGATGTGCGACATCTCGTTTAGAGTGAAGGTGTCTACCGCGCCTTCAGTTGCTTTCATGTATTGCGCTAGGTGCTCGTTGTCCATGTGCGTGCGCCATAGTTCGCGTGATTCCCAGTTTTCGTAGAAAGTGAAATGCGCTGGGTTTTCGTTATCTTGGTGAAGGTCGTAGTTGATGCAACCTTCTTCTGCACGAGTGACATCAATCAGTTTAAGTAACTCGGCTTTTACCAATTCTACTTGGTCTGCTTTGGCGATGATGTTAGCGACGATAGTCAATTTAGCCATGATGGAAATCCTCTGTTGTTCGTGATGTATCGTGTTGACGAGGTAAAGATTAGTCGCGAATCATCAAATGATAAACAGCACAATGATTGATTTATTATCAAATATAAATTGATAATCGAACTTCAATCTTGTGCTAGCTGTGTTTAAAAACTGGAACCCGGCTGTTGTAAGAATTCCACTTCTTCTGCGGTGCTATCTCGGCCTAGAATCGCATTGCGGTGCGGGTAGCGACCAAAGCGATCAATTATTACTTTATGCTTTAGTTCGAACTCGTAGTTCGATTCTCTACCTATCGCTTTGAACAGCTTCTCTGCCTCTTCATGAATCCGCTTAGATTCACTGTGCATAAATGGCATGTACAAGAAGCTGCGTTCGACGTCCGTCAATTCTTGGTCTAAGCCTAGACGAATTGCCTCTTGTGCCAAAGCAAGCGCGAGAGCATCTTGAGCGAACGCTTTAGGCGTATTGCGGTAAACATTGCGAGAGAATTGGTCGAGCACGATGATCTCTGCGAGGCGACCTTGCGCTGTGTCTCGCCAGTCAAACAATTCAGATTGAGCGGCTTGTTCTAAGGTGGTGAGAAAGCGTGTTTCGATTTGTTTATCGACGTCGGCATTACTCACAAACCAGTCTTTTGGTTCCAGTTCTTCAAACCAGAAAGTCAGGATATCTTGGTACATGGTTGCTTCCCTGATAGAAAAAGAGCTAGGGGTATATAATACCCCCAGCTCTTGGTTTAGCTTATCGACCGTAAGTCTCTTGGATGTAGCGCTCAAACTGCTCGCACATCTGCTCGTCTGAGACCGAGTTGCTTGCAAGCTCTTTGCTGCCATCTACCACCTTGATGCTGGCATTTAAAGACGCTACTGGAGCACGTTCACGAGTTTGCAACGAGGCAATTTTCTTCTGCTGAACTTCCCATGCTTGTTCTGGCGATAGGTTACACACGTCTGCCAGATATTTAGCGTTAAAGCCCTCACCCGTTAGGCTAACGATAGTCTCGTTGTGCGATAGGTGATTACCCGCATGCCAGTAATGTTTCGCCAGTAGCGGACCAATCTCTGGGTTGTCAGTCAGGTAGCCAAACTTGTCGAGGAAGTAAGCGCGAGTCTGGTAAACCGCCATGTGTGCTAGCAAGTAACCGTGGTAGGCACACGCTGCTTCATCAGACAGAAGGTGTGGAATTGCCATCAATGGGCGTGGGCTGCATTCCAAACCAAGAATTTGCTTTTCGCAATCGCGTGCCAGCTTCGTGATGCGCTCTGGCGTCAGTTCTTCATCACTTAATTGGTAAAGCGCACGTTCAAAATACGGCACAACCAAAATGCTGCGCTCTTCGTACGCTTTGAATGGCTGACGGCTGTTGATCATCGCCTGAATGATCTCATCCGGTACTGGGTTACCTTCTGCGTCCAACGCGTATTGTTTGAGCCAATCGGCATCGGTCAACAGGCTGTCACAGAACATAGATTGTGTTTCTGCGTATGCCATGGAAGTTGGTGCGAATTCTTGAGAGAAACACGGCGCGTTCATCTTCACGTTAGCGAAGTGCGCAGCGTGACCGCCTTCGTGGAACAGAGTATTGATGCCATCGTAGCCGCTGCCCACTTGGTCTGGTTTCGCGTTACTGGTGAAGTTCACCTGCGCGGCAACCCATTCGCCTTGGTTGTAGAACGATGGGATAGGACCATGGCAGAAACCGTTCGGGTATTTGCCTTTGCGGTCAAGTAGGTCTAGCGTCAGCTCTGCGCCTGAGTATTCGATGTTAAGACGACCGAACGATTCCACCCAACGACGTAGCGACTTTGAGAACGGTACGTACGGGTCAAGATCACGCATGACGTCACCCGCGAACGAGTACACAAAGTTGTAGCCAGTCAGTGCGCTTTGACCTTTTTGCTCAGCAAGGTTTGCCAAGCTGTTTAGGTGGGCATCACGCGTGCGCTGTTCAAAGTCATCTAAGATGCTGAACAGTTGCTCTGAGCTCATCTTTTCCGTCTTCTTCACTGAGTAGTCAAAGAAGGTTTTGTAGCCCAAAGAACGTGCGAATTGATTACGCAGTTTGATCAGCTCAATAAAGCCGTTTTGCAGCAACCATTGCTCAAGGTCGAGCAGGGTTTGGTGTGCTGATTGACGTACTTCTTCGTGATTATTGGCGCGAATGGTCGAAGATAATACTGGCAAAGAGCCCTCTGTTTTTTCGCCGTTTTCATTGGTAAACGTCAGAACGTGGTTTTGCTTTTTCTCGAACAACTCGGCTTCAAATGCAATCAGATCATTCTTTTGTGCTTGAGCTTGTTCGCCTTCAATTGCATGCGATTCAAACGTTGCCAACCAGCCTTGCAGACCAATTTGCGTTTGCTGCTTCTCTTGTGGATCTGCAATTGTTTCAGCCGCTTCAAGTTGCACTTTGATAGCTGAGATTTGCTCGGCGTTACTTAAGAAATTGGTCCAAGCGGTTTGTGCTTTTGTCGAACCATCGTGGTCGTCGCTGATGCCCATGTAAGTCTCCCAAAAGAAATCTTCTTTGGTGCGATGGATAGCGAGGTAACGTTGGTTTAGGTCGTTTAGGTATTCCGTTGCAGTCATTTTGATCCTTCAAATGTTTGCTTTATTGAGGTTTTTATCGTCATTGATTATGGCACGCATAAGCAGCAGAAAGGAATGCGAAATCCATTTGCCATGTTTATGGCTTGTAAACAGGAATTTACCGCACTTTTTACATGTGCAGACGTCAGTCACAAAATTTTTCCGTTTTTGATTAGTAATGGCCGTTCTCTATTTATAAAATTCGGTCTTTCGCAGTGGTGCTGAAAGTAAGGAAAACAATAATGAAAACAAGAATCGCAGCTCTAACAATGGGGCTAACCTTGGTGGGATGTTCAGCGACAACACCAACCAATGACCAAGTTTTTAATATCGAGGAAAACTGCGCCGTCATTATGAGTGAAGGAGTGACGCCAGAAGAACGTTGGAGCGCCTACAACAAGCTTATTGAAAGCTATGGCGACCACTATGTATCTGATAAGAACCGCTTGGAATTGGCTCGATGGAACTCATTTCGCCAAAAACTGATTCGCGATGAGAGTCATCAGTTACTCAAAGAATTTATTGAAGTGAGTGACTGGGGCTGCGCAAATGGCAATTACCTTGAAGAGATGTACTTATTTGTGAAGGAAACACAAGCGAGCAAATCAGAGTAAGACCTGCGCCTTACTCGTCTTCATCCGATTCTTGATGCTGATTGATCTCTTTACCACACCCTAAACATTGGTTTGAGAGGTCGGTTGGCATCATGATGATCAAACCACAATGAGGACATAAATCGCCTTGGTCGTATCGTCGCATTGTTCACCTTTTCATTATACGGTCTGTTGTTTTGTACTTTTAAACCAACCCCGCAGAAATTACGACATCATCAGCAAACTAAACCAATTTGCATATACTCAATGTGTTAGCGAATACAACGGAAGGTGTCATGTTAACTCCTCATAGACTGATTCTTGGTGCTGCGTTGCTGCCTGTATTTAGCGCGTGGGCGAATGCTGCTGAGCAAACCGCAGACGTGGTGTACATCAACGCTGGTATTTATGGTCATCCAAAAGCAGACGCTGTTGCCGTGCATCATGGACGGATTGCTTTTGTTGGCGATAAAGCTAAGGCACAAATGTGGGTTGGTGAAGGCACGGAAGTGGTGGATTTGACTGATACCTACTTGTTGCCAGGTTTTGTCGATAACCACAATCATGTGTTTGAGGCGACTTCCGAAGCAGGCGGTACGTGCTTATTGCAAGCTGGCACCTTGTTGGATGAGCAAATCCCACAACTGCAAGACTGTAAAGAGTTTGTCCAAGATGGCGAATGGTTGATGGGATACGGTTTTACGCTTGATGCGACCTTATCGGAAGAAAACCAACGCACGCCTCTCGAAGTGATCGATGAGGTATTTCCTGAGACGCCGGTGGTGTTAATGGAGCAAACCTCTCATTCGATGTGGGTGAACTCGGCTGCGCTGAAAGCGGCGAATATTGATAAAAGCACACCCGATCCGCAAGGCGGTCGTATTCTCAAAGATCCGGATACAGACGAGTTGAATGGAATCTTGTTGGATAACGCCGGTGATGTAGTGATGGAACTGGCTTGGAACAGCATGAGTGCGCAATTTGCGGTGAGCTACCAAGGTTTGTTGACTGGTTTAGAAGAAGCCGCGCTTTACGGCATTACCACAATTGGTGATGGGCGAATGTACTGGAAGCGAGGTTGGTATGAAGTGTGGAAGGAGAGTGAAAAACGAGGTGATCTGACCGCTCGCGTCTCTTTGCGACCATGGATTTATCCGACTGACAGCATGGACTCTCAGCTGTCGTATTTGAAAGGCATTCAGTCCGACGATACTTCTCGCTTATTGCTGGTGAACCAAGTCAAAATGTACAGTGATGGCATCTTCATCAATGGTACAGCAAAAACCCTTGCGCCTTATCTTGATACTTACCTGCCAGATTCTCCCTATGGGCTGAATTACATTTCGCCACAAGCAATGCCCGAATGGCTAAGCAAGCTCGATAAACTCGGTTACAGCGCGCACATTCATGCTATCGGTGATGGTGGTATTCGTGAATCACTCGATGCAATTGAGAAGGTGCGCAGTCAGGGCAATCAGAGACGTTACACTTTGACGCATGTCGAATTGGTCAACAGCAAAGACGTGCCAAGGTTCGCCAAGTTAGGTGTCACGGCAGACTTTCAAGTTGGCTCCGATTATGTGGCTTATCACGATCACCAATGGGCAGAAGCCTTCTTAGGCGGTAAGCGAGCCAGAGCCTTAATGAACCTGCGTGCGCTTTACAATGCCAAAGCTAACGTGACGTTAAGCAGCGATTGGAATGTGCATGATTTGAATCCATTGGTTGGCATCTCCAATAGCTTGGTGATGGGCGAAACTGGATTGCCAAACGTCTCAGCTGCGATTGATGCCTACACGATTCATCCGGCTTACAGCTTGGGTTTAGAAAAGGAAATTGGCTCAATCGATATCGGGAAATCGGCAGACTTTGCTGTATTGGATCAAGACATCACCCAACTGAAAGCGGAAGACATCGCCCAAGGTCGCGTCCTCATGACGGTGTTGAGAGGGGAAGTGGTCTACGAGCAACTAGATGATGAATAAGCCGAGCGATGACTCACTCGGCTGAAAGGTTATACCCAAGTAGCTTCAAGGTGTTAGGTTCAGCGAGAATGACTTGGTTTGAAGGCGAGGCAACAATTTGAAGATCTAGTGGTTCTAAATCAAAAATTGTTAACGAAGCATACGAACCAAGGCAACTCGCCCTTTGGGATCGTGTCACTGACGCAATTTCATCGTCAAACAACTTGCTATTACGCTGCGTTGTTTTCCTTGCTTGCTTTCGGTAAATAGGGAATCAGTGACAACGCTCTGAATCCTGCATCTTGAAGTCATTTGGGTATATTGTCTTTTTGAAGCGTATTTAGAGACTATTGCTCAGGGTATTCGCCCATACCTTGCGTTTGCCCTTCTGCTTTCCAATGCTCGCCTGGGTCAAAAGCTTCATCGCATAGATCAACGGTGTAGCCCATCTCGGTAATTTCTTTCAGGGTGAGGTTGTCAGCAATTTTGGCAATGTCGCCCGCCTTGTTCCGCAGTTCCATGGTTTCCCTCCGGTCACTGTTTGGTTGTCGGTTCAAGTCGCGCCAAGCACAAAAACTTGGGTGGCTCGGTTATAAGTATAAGCAGTGATGAAGGACTTTTTGGGTTAATAACCATAGTTTATTTAAGGTTAATTGGTCGGTATAACACTTTGGCGTCGATATCAGTTCAATATCATGGCGATAGAAGACAAAGTGTGATTTATTGACGCCTTAATCGTGGAGATTTTAGGAACGGAAATGGTGATTCTCGACCACACACTCGCGCAGCAAATCGTCGATCGCACCATGTCGATCATTGGTCATAACATCAATGTAATGAACGCGGCAGGAACCATTATTGGCAGCGGCGATGCTGAGCGTATTGGTCAAAAGCACGATGGTGCAGTGCTGGCGCTGAATCATGGTGACTCGTTAGAGTTGGATGAGCAAAGTTGCCAATCATTACAAGGCGTGAAACCGGGCATCAATATGCTGCTGCACTTTAAAGGTGAAGTGGTGGGCGTGGTGGGTGTGACTGGCAACCCTGAACACATCCGAGCGTTCGCTCAGTTAGTGAAGATGACAGCAGAACTGACGATTGAACAAGCTTCGCTGGTGGAGCAATTGCAATGGGACCGCCGCCATCAAGAAGAGTGTGTCTCAGCATGGTTGAACCAACAACTTAGTGATTCTGAGCACCACGATTGGGCGCAGCGTCTTTCCATCGATTTAACAACACCACGAGTTGCTGTCGTGATCGAGCTTAAAGCAGAGAATGCTCCTGTTAGTTTGAACAGCGTGCGCGGCGTTGTTGACGTGTTGTATCGCTCTGAAGATAAGCCGTTGGTGGCGATCATGTCGATGAATGAAATTGTTGTTCTCAAGTCTTTACGTTCCTCTTCTTCGAATAGCGACCAAAGTGTGCTGGAGAGTATTCAGCGCCGCTTAACGGCCAATCAGATTGATGATGTCCGTCTCGCGATTGGGCAACGTTTTGATGGCGCACAGCAGCTTCCTCTCTCTTACCAAAGTGCCAAGCAGGTGCTTGCTGTCGGTCGTCGCTCTCATCCAGAAAAAACTATGCTTAGCTTCTCTGAATATCGCTTACCTGTGTTACTCGCCCCTTTAGCCGATTCTTGGCAAGGTGAACAACTCGCTCAAGCGATGGCAGCTTTGGTTTCGGCAGACAAATCTGGACAGTTGATAAAAACCTTAGAGGCGTATTTTCAAGCCAATGGTAACGCCAATGACTGCGCTAAGGCATTGTATATTCATAGAAATACCCTGAGATATCGTCTGGATAGAATCAGTGAAGTGACGGGTATCTCGACGCAAGATTTTACGGGATTGACCGAGCTGTATATCGCAAGCCAGTTAAGAAAGCTAAATTAGCTAGTTGTGCAAATGCACAAAATAATTCAAGCATAGTCAGTATTGTTTGGATGTTTGACTAAAGAATATGCCAAGTTTTTAAGTGAGAATAGCCACATTGATGACCTGCGACTTGTCGCTCGCAGCGTGCTGTTTTCAGGAGAATGAAATGAAAGTTGTGATTGCCCCAGATTCGTTTAAAGAGAGCTTGACCGCCAAACAAGTGAGTGACGCGATCAAGAGCGGTTTGTCTCGTGTTTGGCACGATGCAGAATTCGTTACGGTACCTGTTGCTGATGGCGGTGAAGGGACAGTTCAATCTTTGATTGATGCGACTGAGGGCGAGCAGGTTTTCGTGACCGTAAAAGGCCCACTTGGCAATGATGTCGAGGCGTTTTATGGCATTCTAGGTGACGGTGAAACCGCAGTAATCGAAATGGCAGAGGCAAGTGGTTTGCACCTTGTGCCAAGTGAGCAACGTGACCCGAAAAACACCAGCAGCTTTGGTACCGGTCAGTTAATTCTAAATGCGCTTGATCGCGGTATTCAACGCTTGATCATCGGCTTGGGTGGCAGCGCAACCAATGACGGCGGCACGGGTATGCTGGCGGCTTTAGGTGTTAAGTTTCTAGACAGTGCAGGTCAGCCAATCACTCCTAACGGTGGCGGTTTAGTTGCGCTAGCAAGCATTGATGTGTCTGGGCTTGACGCTCGCTTAGCGGACTGCGAAGTGCTGGTGGCATGCGATGTGGACAACCCATTGTGTGGCGAGAAAGGCGCGTCAGCGATTTTTGGCCCACAGAAGGGTGCGACGCCGGCGGATGTGGAGCTGTTAGATTCTGCTCTAAGCAAATACGGTGAACTGACAGAGCAAGTGACAGGCAAGCATGTGCTGACTCAAAAAGGCGCAGGAGCCGCCGGTGGTATGGGCGCGGCGTTACTTGGTTACCTACCTGCACGACTTAAGCCGGGTATTGAGATTGTGCTAGAAACCGTAAAGCTCGCAGAGCACGTAGCAGACGCTGATATTGTCTTTACTGGCGAAGGCCGTATTGATCACCAAACTGTGCATGGCAAGACACCAATGGGTGTGGCGAAAGTGGCGAAAGAATATGGTTTGCCTGTCATTGCCCTAGCTGGTTGCACAGGTGATAACTTCCAAGCAGTCTACGAGTGCGGCATTGACGCAGTATTTGTATGTGTACCACGCGCAATGAGTTTGCCAGAAGCTATGGAAGAAGCCGACGTGAACCTTGCGAACTTGGCTGAAAACGTAGCCAGATTGTGGCAATTACCTCGCTAACACTCTGTGTTTGGTTGAGCAACTAGCTCAGAGAACTCAAATCAAAGCCTCCCAATTGCGGAGGCTTTGTTGTTTCTGGTGCTGAATGTTTGGAACGGAATGCTTGGAACGAATTGTCTGGAGCGACTATTTAGCGTGTTGAGCAATCAGTGTTGCTAGCGTTTCCATCGCAGGGATCCAGTTTTTCTCCGCTCCAAAGTTCGCGACGCTGAGACGAATGCAGTTTTGATACTGTCCCTGAGTGCCAAATACCGAGCCGGGCAGGATACTGATTTTGTGTTCGTTACAGGCTTGATAAAGCGCATAGCTGTCAGTTTTGGGTGGCAAGCGTAACCAAAGCAAGAATGAACCTTGTACTGCATTGATTTGGTAGCGGTTTTTTAGTTCAAAGTGTGCATCTAAGCATTGGTTGAGCATCTGCAAATATCGTCTCACGTTGGCTTGGTAAACACGGCACATACGCGAAGTGTGAGTGCGGTATTTGCCTGAGGTTAGGAAAGTGCCCACCGCCGATTGCATCAAGTTCAAACTGCCCATGTTTTCACATAACAGGTATTGCTCGACTTGAGCGCGATAACGTCCCGCTAGCATCCAACCAATACGAAGGCGTGAATCGAGCGTTTTCGATAACGAGTTGACGTAAATCACCCGTTGTTTCTCGTCCAATTTGCGCAAGCTTGGCAAGGGTTCGTCGTAACTCAACGCGCCAAACACGTCATCTTCAATGATTGGAATATCTCCAGAAACCTTAAGCAGTCGCTCTCGCCTTTCAAGGGGCATCATTGAGCCTGTTGGGTTGGTGAAGTTTGGCGTGACAATAATGACTTTGATCTCCCACGTTGCCATGGCTTTTTCCAGCGCGTCTGGATCCATACCATCACGAGGGCAGCTAGGGATCTCGACCACTTGTAAACCGAGAGATTCGAGCATCAACAAGTTGCCGAAATAGCAGGGCGATTCTACCGCCACAATATCTCCAGTCTGTGTTGTTGCTCTAAGGGCAAGACTGATCGCTTGCTGTGCTCCATGGGTAACCAAAAGATCATCCACGTTTGCCGGCGTTCCCAGATCTTGGGTGATCTTCGCCAGCTGTTTGACCAACAAGTCATCACCCGGTGGCAGTTGATAATGACTGGAAATATGACTTTGTTGGCGGCTCTGGCGGCCAATTTCGGCATACAGGCTTTTGATGGCTGGCGCGTCAATGTTCGGGTGTGCTGAGCCAGTCGGAAGCAGCTCTTGATACTCGGGATAGGTAAGGATTTGTTTGCACACCGAGAGCAAATCCACACGCGTAGGCTTAGCAATCTTGGCTTCATGTCGCTCGGTTGGCTTTACTCGATAACCGGATTTTGGCACCGAGTAAACCATGCTTTGTGCTTCTAGTTCCTGATAAGCGCGGATCACCGTGTTCTTGCTTACCTTGAGTTCAGTGCTCAATTGACGGATGGAGGGCAACTTGTCGTCTGGCTGATAAACCCCATTGCTGATCGCTTGTTTGAGATGCTTCTCGACGATCAAATACTTATTGGCATCAAGTGTACTTGCTAAATCTGTACCCATAAAAACACTTCCATCTGTCACTTTTTGAAAACACTGTACCTAACTACATTAGCAACATTCGAGATTAAAAACATTCAAGATTTAAAAGTAAGTAGAGTGAGGGCGAATCATGTTAATCAGAGCCATTCCTTTTGTGTTCGTGATCCTTTGGGCTTCTGGATTTGTTGGTGCGCGATTTGGTTTGCAATATGCCGAGCCTGCGACCTTGTTGTCGATTCGCATGGCGTTTAATGTCCTGCTGTTTCTGGTGATTGTTGCCTTTCTGCGCCGTCGTATTCCAACGGGAAAAGACTTTTGGCACAGCTGCGTTGTCGGGATATTGATTCACGGCTTTTACCTCGGTGGAACGTACTTCGCCATCAGTTTGGGAATGCCTGCGGGCTTAAGTTCGCTACTCGTCGGGATACAACCTATTTTGACGGCCGTATTGCTGGTGGCGTTTGCTTCTGAGCAGTTCAAACCATCACAGTGGATTGGTTTGTCCTTGGGTTTTGTCGGTATTGCTATGGTGCTTATGGGTAAGATGGAGTGGCAATCCGATTTGCACAAAACCTTAGCGATTGGTGTGTGCTTGTCGTCATTGTTTGGTATTACGCTTGGCACTTTGTATCAAAAGAAATATTGCCAACAAGTGGATATGGTAGGCGGCGCGACCGTGCAGTATTTAGCGGCATTGGCCATGTTCCTGCCAATCGCGATACAGTTTGAAACCATGCAGGTGCAATGGACGACGGAATTCATTCTCACCTTAATCTGGCTTGTGGTCGTGCTGTCTTGTGTGGCGATTCTGTTGCTGCTGTACATGGTGAAGAATGGCGCGGCATCGAGTGTTGCTTCTGTGTTCTACCTTGTGCCTCCGACCACGGCGCTTCAAGCTTGGTTTGCCTTCGGTGAGTCGTTTGATTGGATGGGCATTATTGGCTTTGTATTAGCGGCGACGGCGGTCTACTTAGTGGTGAAAAAGCCTGAGCTACCAATGTTTAAATCAAAGGTTGCAAAGCAGAAACGTAAAATATACCTAAATTAGGTAGGGACATTTGCGTGCCAGAGAGTACAATCCGGCTCCTTACATGTTTGTGGAGTCGGATGATGACCGTCAAGCCAGATCGAATGAGCGCGATGCGCAATATCATTGAACAAGTGAAAGCAGAATTGCCGATTTATGAATCGGAGACCTTTGTTTGTGGTCCTGAGGGTAAATGCATCGGTTGCCCAAAAAAACTGTTGGAAATGGTCGATTCTGAACTGAGCTATTGGGAATCTGCAATGGATCGCGGTATCACGCCTCAGTTTGATGAAATCCGCCGATTTGGCAAAATGTGCACCAGCGTACGCCGAGGTTTAATCCGCAATAACGTGCCGTTGCTCAACGCTTAATCAACACTTTTTCGACATCCCCCTCGTTACCTTGTCTTTATTGATTAAACGAAGACAAGGGGCTTTCATGCGCAAATTCTTTTTCTCTGCTGTTTTGTTATTACTGGCTTCCAGTTCTGGTTTTGCGGGTTACAAATGGTTCACTGACAACCAATATGGCGAAGCGGATCTTGCTGCGGGTAAGCAGCACTTTGAATCTTACTGTGTCTCTTGTCATGGTGATAAAGGGCATGGTGATGGATTGGTGGCTAAGGCGATGAACATCAAACCCGATAATATTTTTGATGAACTGACCAATCCATTCGGAACAAAAGTGGAGTTAATAGAGACGGTATTGGAAGGGGAGAATGGTCAAAGCGGTGCAATGCCACCATTCAAATCTGTGCTGAGTGAAAAGCAAGTAAATGACATTTTTGAATACATCAAAAGTATTAACTGATCTAAATTCTTATTTTAGAAACAGTTACTTATTGTTTTTCTGTGTGCTTCAAGGCTTTGAATTCTGTCGAATTTTTACGTTACTTTAGCCGCTAGTTTCAAGGTAATTTGGCGGTCACTCTCAAGTTCTCGATTCCCTCGTTTTTTCTTATCATTTGCGCGTTTCTCTGCGTAATTTCAACGATATATTGGCTCGATTCTCACATGGATGTGGGAGCGAACCCCCTATCATCTGTCTGTGCGCTGAGAGTCAAAAGTGAAAACAAAAGGATTTACGTTGATGGAAATCACCATCGTCTTAGCAACCTTGGGTTCCATCGCTCTCGCCGCCTTGCCAATTCTGCTCGATATTCACCGCCAAGCTTATGTTTCTATGCTGCACAGTTCGCAGTCTTCTCTGGGGACGTCTCTTAAGTTCTTCCATGCCAAAGTGATGATTGATGATGCGCAGGAACGCAGACAAATGACGTACATTGATCATCAAGTGAACATGCTCAGTGGGATGCCAGAAGCAAGTGCAAATAGCATACGAGCGTTATTAGAGATTGGTCTGCCTGGCAAAGGCAATTCACCCATTGATAAGCCGTGTGAAGGCAGCGACTTTTGCATTATGGGGAATCAATTCCCAAACAGTGCCTATTTTGTTGCGATTCCTGAGTATGAGTTCGCTGATCATTCTGGTTTAGATCGTGTGGTGTATATTTGGCCGCAAGGGTACACCTTGGAACGTGAAGCCTGCTATTTCTATTACGTTAATCAAGCGTCGACGCGCTCAGTGGTTAGAGGGCATGTTACAGAAGGTTGCTAGACATCAAGCAACCTGACGCGAGCAAAAAAGTACAAAGCCCCAAGTGCAGAACTTGGGGCTTTGTTTATTCTTAGGTTGGAAAAACTTAGCGAAGCGCTAAATCTCTGCGACCAACTTTTTTAGCAAGCGAAGCATCTCTTTTTGTTCTGCTGGCTCTAGCGGACTCATCAGCTCTTTATTAACAGCCAGTGGAATTGGCACCAAGGTTTCTTTGAGGCTTCGTCCCTCTTCCGTTAGATAAATACGGAACGAGCGGCGGCTGTTTGGATCGGGATGGCGCTCTACCAAACCTAACTTCTCCAACTTGTCTAAGGTACGAGTCGTGGTTGAGTTTTCTACCTTAGATTTCGCTGCGATATCGCGCTGCGTCACGCCTTCTTCTTCCCACAAACACATCATGGTCGGCCAAAGTGCAACGGTAAGTCCGTGCTTTTTGAGCTCGGCTTCAAATCGTTTCGCTGCATCGTGTGCAACGACATTGATCATCCAGCCAAAGCTGTCTTGTCTGTCAAACTGTTCGCTCATTTTCTTACTCTTATGATAAAGCAACGATTGCCATGGTAACCAATGTTGCAGCAACTAGCACCCCTAAAGCACGGCTTTGCGGCGCGAGATAGACAATTTTCTGTTCGGTGATGAGCGCTTGCTTGTTCATTTGGGTTTGTTTACCTGTGATCATCGCTTTCAACAAGGGTTTACCTCTTAGTTTATAAAAAAGGATCGCACCAACATGTAAGACGATCAGTAAAGGCAAAAGATCGGCCAAGGTCAGGTGTAACCACTCAATCCCTACAAATACGTTGTCGTTAAGCCAAACATCGGAATACGGCCACGTATCGAATAAGCCGCCAAGCGCCATTCCCGAGATACATTGAAGCAGCAATGTCGTCAGCAGTGCTGCCACCATCCAGCCGCCAGCAGGGTTATGACCCACAGTCGCCGCCGATTTGCCTTTTAAGTATGTAATGACACCTTTTGGCGAGCGGAGAAACTGTCGAAACAAACTGGTTTCGCTGCCGATAACTCCCCAAGTCAATCGCCATAACAACAAAGTGAATAACGCTAACCCCAATTGAACATGGGGCCCATTGCCAGACAATCCAGATGCCATCAAAGCCATAAACAGTAAGGCTTGAGCCCAGTGATAAAGTCGCGTTGCTAAATCCCAAATTTTCATAATTACCTCGATCTTTTCTCGGTGTGATGATCTTCTTTACGGTAATTTACATGACAACAGTTGCGAACGCAATGATTGTTGTGTAAATTTATTTGCAACCACACAGCAATAACGAAAAACCAGGAGAACGAAATGAAAAAGACATTGGCACTGATTGCACTTTTACCGACCATCTTTGTATCAACAACAGTGTTTGCCCAAGACTTCAGCGCTCAAATCGAAACGCGTCAGAATGCATTTGAGCAAATAGAGTCTCTGTCGAAACAAGCCGATAAAACATTGAAAGGCAGCAATACCGATTGGCACGCGCTAGAGCAGATTGGTGTTGAGCTCACTCGCCACAGCGCACAACTGCAACAAGCGTTTCCAGAGGGAAGCCAAGCTGAGAGCAAAGCGAAGAAAGAAGTGTGGAGCAAACCAGATAACTTCAATCGCTTGATGCTTCAAATGGATGAAGGGTTTGCACAGTTGTATCAAGCTGCGCAGAACCAACAAGTTTCATCGGCTGAGGCAGGACTTAAGCAAGCTCAGAGTACTTGCCGAAGCTGTCATCGTGCATACCGCAGTCGTTGGTAATCAAGCGATCCACAACATTGAATTTATATTGAAGCAAAAAAGAAAATCGTTAAGTGAAAGGTAACCTTATGAAAAAACTCATTCTATTAAGCACGCTGACTGTGGCTTCTTTCTCTAGCTTTGCTGCTGATTACGGTGTGGAACTGGCTTGGAACACCAATGATTCGGAGCAGGTTCTCAAAACATTGCCAGAACAGAAAGCGGCCTTTAGCCAACTGATCGAACAAGGTGATGTGAAAGATATGTTTGTTTTACCAAGCAGTATTGATGGTAAACCAGTACAGATTCTGCGTTTCGTGTTGTCGGCAGATAACGAGGCGGAAGTTGCCACGAAATTGCAGGACTTACCTATGTACCAGCAAGATTTGGTGAAGATCGCGAGCATTCAACCACTGGGAGCCAAATGGTTAGACAATACGCCAGAAAGTGATAACTACAGTGTGACGTTACGTTGGAAAGAAGGCATTGAGGCGTTAGAAATGGACCGTGTATTGGGTGTCGATTTGCAGCGAGTGATCAGCTTGAACAACTCTGGCTTAGTCACGTCGTCTTACATCAATACCCAAGTGTTGGAGAATGGTGTTGAGCGTCCGATTTACTCCGTCGCCGTATTGGCGAAAGATGCCAAGCAGGCGCAAAACCTGATGTACTCTTTTGAAGCGGTACAGCTTGGGTATGCGACTTTTGAAATTGAATACTTGGGTAAAAAGTTGGATATGAAAAGCTAACTAAGCCTTTATGTTTAAAGGTCTAGATACAGACGTAGCATGTCTTTGTGCTGGATACCGTTCTCCCAAATTGGTTCTGGGTAGTGGAGTAAGAAGTGATCTTTATCCACGCTCTCTACCCTGAAACCCAAGCGTTGATAGTAAGTCAGTTGGTAACCAAACGTCCCCGTTCCTAATATCAACTTTTGGAAAGATTGGCCTTTTAACTGTTCAATGGCAAATCGCAATAAATCTGAGCCAATACCGCGTTGTTGATGCGTAGGTGCGACTGAGACGTTCATGATTTCAGCCTGCGTTTCTGAAAGCGGCAGCACCACGCATGCTCCGACGATCTGGTTCTCTTCCACCGCAACAAAACTCAATGAATTGGCAAGATAGCGATTAACATTGTCTTGGTCTGGATCGGCTTCTAATAGCAAAGCCATCGGGATTTGATTTGGCGATAAGGGTTTATATTCAATCATTACTAGCACGCGGTAAATATTGGGTTCCGGTCAGTATATCGCAAAGGCAATGTGGTCTTGCTACTAGAATCAACTTACGGAAGCTTTAAAACCATTTTCTGACTCATCAGATATTTGCCGTTAGGCAGCAGCACTTCACCTAATTCGCCACAATGCCCGAAGCCAAACTTCTCATACAGAGCAATCGCAGGGTGGTTGGTCTTGTAAACATTCAACGCAATAGTGTCATAGCCATATTGCCAACCGCTTTGAATGGCGGTGGTAAGTAGCTTCTTTCCTAACCCTTGGTTTCGATAGTGGCGGTCAATATGGATGCCAAGAATGCCCGTCTTAGCGAATTCTCCTCCTTCATAGCCACACATTTCGGCTGGAAAGATTTCGATGCTGCCAACTAGGCGTTTTCCATCGAAGGCCACAAATTGGGGAATGGATTCTATTTCTACACGAGTGATTACCTCACTCAGCATCGCTTTGTCCGGCGCTGGCGAGCGTAAGTATTCTCCTTCCTCATAAACGCGATTCCAGAGCGAAATAAAGTGGTCAATGTCGTTGACGGTAATCGGTCTAATCTGCATTCATCTTCCTTGATTGGTGAATAAAGTTTAGTGGCTCAAGTGTATTTGTGCGTATGTCGGTTAGATGCGTAGTAACTCGGACAAACAACGTATTTGATTTGGGATGGGTTTGTTTGGCGCAGGGAAGTCTTGAGGATTGAACCAAACGACGTTTAACCCTGCGTCCATTGCTGGGTAAATGTCTTTTTCTGGTAAGTCGCCAACCATGGTGAGTTGGCTCGGCTCAACGCCCAATTGTTTTGCGACCGTAAGATAAAAATCAGGCTGATTCTTGGCAATCCCAAGGTTAGCAAAGCAAAAGTAGCCAGAAAGGTATTGGTCGAGTCCGACTCGTTGAAAGGCTTTTTGCACATCTTCCATCGCGGAATCTGATGCGCTGGTCGCGATATAAACTTGGTGATCTTGTGTGAGTTGAGCCAGAGTCTCTTTGGCTTGAGGAACGGTTTCAACGTGTTCCCAATCGCACATTTTTCCTTGTGCGTGAGGAAAATCGACCATCAAGGTGTTTCCCCAATCGAAAAGATAAATCATGTTCGAATCTCCTTTATACCCAAGTCAACTCGCTCTGAATCCTGCATCTTGAAGTCACTTGGGTATATCCGTACATCATATCGTCTTTTCGAAAAGGGAAGGGAAGCGCGAAAGATAAATGCGATTCACGTTAGCTTTAACGCTGAAATTCGCTTAAATGCCGTGATCGTTACAAACATTTCATCATAAGACGGGAGTTGGGAACAAAGCCCAGTTTGTCGTAAAACTGCTGCGCATTGTGGTTAAACTCCATGACTTCTAAGCGGACTTGAGTTGCACCTGACTCGCGTGCCCATTGCTCAACGGCCGTCATTAAGGCTCGGCCAACGCCTTTTGACTTCTGATTTTCATCGACAACGATGGTGCCAATGCGGCAAATCGGGTCTTTGATTAAAAAGCTGATGTTTTCATTTTGGGTAATGGTCGCAGTGATAAAGCCAAGTGCTTGTTGACCTTCTTCGGCTATGAGCACCAATCGAGCATCATCGGCCAGCGCATCTGCGAGAAAGGTTCTGTCTTCTTCAGAAGGTGGTACAAAAGTGTGTGGCGCATGACGAAAGTGAAGTTCGCTAATTTGCGTGTTTAGTACAAAGAGCGCATTGAGATCGTCGGGTGTCGCTGATCTGATTTTCATTACTGTTCCTTAATTTCCGCCAGCTAGATCGATAAACGAACCTGTGACATAAGACGCTTCATCACTGAGTAGCCACGCGATGGCATTGGCCACTTCATCTACCGTGCCACCTCGCTTGAGAGGGATTTTTTCACTGAGCCTGTCGACTCGATTCGGCTCGCCGCCATCGGCATGGATGTCGGTATAAATGCAGCCGGGACGAATCCCGTTTACGCGGATGTTTTGCTCCGCCAACTCTAACGATAACCCCTTGGTGAGCGAGTCCATTGCACCTTTTGAGGCAGCGTAATCAACGTATTCAAATGGCGCTCCAGAGCGGGATGCGGCAGAAGAAACATTAACAATCGCATTGCCAGATTCAAATCGTTTTGCTGCTTCTCGGCAACAAAGAAAACAGCTCGTAACATTAGCGTTCATGACAGCTTGGAATCGCTCAAGGCTCATGTCCGCAAGACGAGACTGGGTGAATAAGATGCCCACATTGTTGACGAGGTGAGTGACTTTTCCGAGTGCTTGTTCGGTTTGTTCAAACAATGAGAGTACCTGCTGCTCATCGGAAACATCCGCTTTTATGGCGATAGCTTTACCGCCAACCTCCTCAATCTCACGAACAACTTGCGCGGCAGCCTCGGCTTGTGCGCGATAGTTAACGCATACGGCATAGCCTTGTTTGGCGAGTAATTTGGCGGTTGCGGCTCCGATGCCTCGGCTTGCGCCTGTGATAATGACTACTTTCTGCAAAACACGTCCTTATTGTTTGTCGTGAATATTATTTTTGTAATGAATAGAGCTTATCTGCGTACTTTTTCCCGCCTATTTCATAGGCTTCGGGGATGGTCTCGGTGAGTTTGAAACCACATTTTTTCAGCACTCGCTCAGAGCCAATATTGCCCTCAGTGACCGTGGCGGAAAACTGAGAAATTTTGTGCTGCTCAAACGCCCACTCAATCACACCGGTAAGAGATTCCGTACCAAACTGTTGGCCATAAAACTCTGGCAGCAATAAATACCCGACTTCAGCAATGCCATCTTGCAATACAAAGCCTGTGATGCCGATTGGTCGTGCACTTTGTTTTTCATAAATCACCAAACATAACCAATGCTCGCTTTGCGGTGTCCATACAGGTAACCGCGATTCGAACTTTTGGCGCATTTCGTCTTCGGTCGGTGGGTCAAAACAAAGCGCGATGATTTGTGGTTCGCTACTCAAGCGGCGATACAGATCCCAATCACTTTTTGTTAGCGGTTTAAGCTCAGTTCTTGGGGTAGAAATGGGTAGAGATAACACGTTTGAATCGCCTCCATGTGATCGAGTTTTCATATCTCACACAAACATATCAAAAGTGCTTTGATAAACAACATCTATCGTTATGGCGAATAGGTTCGGTCAAGAAAGATTTTTCAGAAAAATGGAATATGTCAAGGAGTCTCTCAATAACGAAAAATAAGTCACCACCTAGGGTGTACGTATGACTCAGATCAATTACCAGATACTACTAAAGAGGTAAATATGCGACAAAGCATGTGAATTTGTGAGTATTTATTTCTAATTATGTCAATTAAAAAACGTTATATCGCCGCAATGGTGGCAGTGGGTATTGGTGTGGGCTGGCTAACTTTAGGTGGCACCGCAGCAGTGATGCATTACACATCTGACACTGAGTTCTGTCTCTCTTGTCACTCTATGGAAATCCCTTACAAAGAGTATCAAGGCTCAGTGCACTTCAGTAACGCCAAAGGTATTCGCGCAGAATGTTCGGACTGCCACATTCCGAAAGAGCCAATGGATTACTTGGTCACTAAGATCCGCGCTTCAAAAGACATCTACCATGAGTTTGTAACAGGTAAGATTGACACGCCAGAGAAGTACGAAGCACACCGTACTGAACTTGCTGAGATGGTTTGGGAGCAGTTCCGTGAAAACGATTCGGCAACCTGTCGTTCTTGTCACGACTTCGATGCAATGGAAGAGTTCGAGCAATCACGTGATGCGGCGAAGATGCACGCATACGGCAAAGCGAATGACCAAACGTGTATCGACTGTCACAAAGGTGTAGCGCACTTCGCTCCAGAAGCGGAACTGGATAGCAAAGCGTTTGAAACACTGATGAGCTTCACAACCAAAACAGCAGCCGATGCGAAAGTGGTTTACCCAGTGACATCTATCAGCATGGGTGATTTTGGTACAGTGAACCCAACAACCAAACTGAACGTTGTGAAAGCGGAAGGTGACAACCGCACCGTTAAGATCAATGCATTCCAAATGAAAGGCGCAGAGCAAGTGCTTTACATGGGTGAAGGTCAACGCGCGATTGTTGCAACACTATCTGAACAAGGCCAACAAGCAGTTGAAGCTGGCGAGTTCAAAGCAGACGTATACGGCAACGAGTGGCGTCCTGTTTCTCTAACGGCAACGATCGATTCTCCAGTGGTTGATACGCTAGAGCCGGTTTGGTCATACGCAGAAGAGTTGGACAATGTTTACTGTGCAACTTGTCACGCGAAAATTCCTTCAAATCACTTTACTGTGAACGCATGGGGTCCTGTAGCGAAGAGTATGGGTGATCGCACTGATATTTCAGCAGAAAACCTAGAAATTTTGACTAAGTTCTTCCAGCACCACGCGAAAGATGTGGTTGGTCACTAATAGAGAAATAGAAGGATAAGATTATGACTAATTTAACTCGTCGCGGATTTCTAAAAGGCACTGGTCTAACTGCTGGTGCTCTGGCTTTCACTTCATTGACGCCAATGAGCGCACTAGCGTCTGATAAGCGTGGTTCAGGTGTACTTACAGCGGGTCGCATGGGCCCAATGCTGTGTGAAGTAAAAGATGGCAAGTTGGTTTCAACCACAAACGCATTGCCACAAACGGTACCAAACAGTCTTCAAACTACGGGCCCTGACCAAGTTCATACTAAAGCTCGTGTTAAGTACCCAATGGTACGTAAAGGCTACTTGGCAAACCCATCAGCGCCAGAAGGCGTGCGTGGTAGCGATGAATTCGTTCGCGTGTCTTGGGATGAAGTTTACAAACTGATTCACGAACAACACACGCGCATTCGTAAAGAGCACGGTGCTGAATCTGTGTTTGCTGGTTCTTACGGCTGGCGTTCAAGTGGTGTGTTGCACAAAGCACAAACGCTTCTACAACGTTACATGAGTATGGCGGGCGGTTACTCAGGTCACCTTGGTGACTACTCTACAGGTGCTGCACAGGTGATCATGCCGCACGTGGTAGGTTCTATTGAAGTTTACGAACAGCAAACGACTTACCCTGTGGTTCTTGAGCACAGTGACGTTGTGGTGCTTTGGGGTCTTAACCCAATCAACACACTGAAAATCGCTTGGAGCTCAACAGACTGTGCGGGCCTTGAGTTCTTCCATCAGCTTAAGAAGTCAGGTAAGACGGTTATCGCTATCGACCCAATGCGTTCAGAAACCATCGAGTTCTTCGGTGACAACGCACAATGGATTGCTCCGCACCCTATGACGGACGTGGCGATGATGATGGGTATCGCGCATACGCTTGTGAAACAAGGAAAGCACGACAAAGAATTCCTAGCAAAATACACCACAGGTTACGACGTATTCGAAGCTTACCTAATGGGTAAAGAAGACGGCGTTGAGAAATCTGCAGAATGGGCATCTAAGATTTGTGGCGTGCCGGTTAAGCAACTTGAGCTGCTTGCAGACATCTTCAGCAAAAACCGCACAATGCTTATGGCGGGCTGGGGTATGCAGCGTCAGCAATACGGTGAGCAACGTCACTGGATGCTGGTAACGCTCGCTACCATGCTGGGCCAAGTTGGTCTACCGGGTGGTGGTTTTGGTTTCTCTTACCACTACTCAAACGGCGGTAACCCTTCACGTGATGCGGGTGTACTTCCTGCTATTTCTGCGTCTCTAGGCGGCGGTTCTTCTGCAGGTAACGACTGGGCTGTTTCTGGTTCTGTTAACGCGTTCCCTGTGGCACGTATTGTTGAAGCACTAGAAAATCCGGGCATGAGCTACCACCACAATGGCCATGACTTAACGTTCCCTGAGATCAAGATGATTTGGTGGGCAGGCGGTGCGAACTTTACTCACCACCAAGACACTAACCGTCTGATCAAAGCGTGGCAAAAACCAGAGCTTATCGTTATCTCTGAACCATACTGGACAGCGGCAGCGAAGCACGCGGATATTGTTCTACCGATCACCACATCGTTCGAGCGTAACGATATGACCATGACAGGTGACTACAGTAACCAACACCTAGTGCCAATGAAGCAAGTGGTTGAGCCTCAGGGCGAGGCGCGTAACGACTTTGATGTGTTTGCGGATATGTCAGAGCTTCTAGCTCCGGGTGGTCGTGATGTTTACACCGAAGGCAAGACTGAAATGGAATGGTTGTACGGCTTCTACAAAGCGGCGCAACAAGGCGGTCGTGGCCAACGCATCGCAATGCCAAACTTCAGCAAGTTCTGGGAAGATAACCAGTTGATTGAGATGAAGTGGAACGAGAAAAACGCACAGTTCGTTCGTTACGCTGAATTCCGTGAAAACCCAATCATGAACCCACTAGGCACACCAAGTGGTAAGTTTGAGATCTTCTCTCGCACTATCGAAGGTTACCAGTTAGAGGATTGCCCTCCACACCCAACATGGTTAGAGCCAACAGAGTACACGGGTAACGCAACTAATGGTGAACTTCAGCTGATGACAGCACACGCAGCACACCGTCTGCACAGCCAGTTCAACTACGCGAAGATTCGTGAAGAGTACGCGATTGCTGACCGTGAGCCGATTTCTATCCACCCAGAAGACGCAAAAGCGCGTGGCATTAAGACCGGCGATCTTGTTCGTGCCTTCAATGGCCGTGGTCAAGTTCTGGTTGGTGCATTGGTTACCGATGGCATCAAGCAAGGTTCTGTTTGTATTCACGAAGGTGGTTGGCCAGATCTAGACCCTAAAACAGGCATCTGTAAAAACGGTGGCTGTAACGTTCTAACGCTCGATATTCCAACCTCTCGCCTTGCGAACGGTTGTGCGGCTAACTCTGCATTGGTTCGTATCGAGAAGTACGAAGGTCCAGTGCTAGAACTAACGGCATTCACACCGCCGAAGAATGGTTAATGTGAACGCTAATTAGCAAATCCATTATTCGATGTTTAAAACAAGAAGCCAGCGATAAGCTGGCTTCTTTGTATTTGCGCCTCAATTTTCAACAGAGTCTTATCAAGACAGAATCAAACAATAAGCCATCTAATTTCCGCTAGTAAATTGAGTTGCAGCTTGGGTAATTAAAATAAAACCATTAAGTGAAGATGACTTGGGCAATAAATTGTTTGTCTTCAGTACGGTGAGTAAATTGCCAATTCATCCGTTCACAAATTCGCTCAATAATGATCAATCCATATCCGTACCCCGAACTATTTTCATTATTGGCTTCAAATTGATTTCTGACTTGTAAGCGGTGGTCATTCAGATCAATGAAGACATCACCAGAGCTATAGCTGAATGCATTTTTAACTAGGTTGTTGATGACGATTGATATGAAGCTCTTTGGCGCAAACAAGTAAATATTGCCTTGCTGCTGAAAGTGGTGCTGAGCGCCTTCTTTAATAAACAGTGTTCCAACTTCTTCGAGTTGCTTTTCTATACACTTTGCCAAATCGACCTGCTCAAAATGACGTGAGTTTATCTCTTCCTTTCCTAGTAACAGGAACACTTCGGTCAATACTCTCATGTCTTCACAAGCTCGCTGCGTACGCTGAATTGACTTTAGGGCAACGCGCGGCAGATCCGATACGCGATTCAAGATATCGGCTGATCCTTTTATGACCATGATTGGCGTTCGGAGCTCATGAGAAGCGAAGCGGTTGAACTCTTGTTCGCGTTGAAAGTTATGCGCAATATGCTTCTTGCCATCAACAAGGGCTTGCTCAATATAACGCGTTTCACTAAAGCGGGTTTCCACTTCAAAATCTTCGTACTGGGGCGGCATGCGGTCTATTTTGTTGACGATCACGTTGAGTGGGCGGGAGAGAATACGAACAATGTGAATGCCATACAGAAACATCACTAAACAAAGGATGGCAACGGAATAAAGCGTAAAGTGATGCAAAGCGCTCTCGTACTCATCCCGAAACTCATCAGAATCGCCTTTGAATACAATGTACATCAGCCCTTTTCCTGAAGGGTGATGGAACACACCGAAGCTCTTTTCATCGGAGCGCACTTCTTGGCCATAAAACCCCAATTGAGTGTGAATCGCGAGCCATTCAGGTACATGTGTTAACGACCAGTAGAAATCAAATACCAAAGAGTTTGGTGGAGGTGCGAGGTGCTGAAACTGTTGGTAGTTGTGTAAATACAGCTCTGCTTCTTTTTCCAACCAATGGTTTAAGCTCAGAGATTCAAACTTACTTTCGGCGATGTAAATAATCGTCCAGAAAAACAGGGCAATAATGAATGCCATCCTAGTAAAACTCCAACGTATTTTGGCGTAAATACTGGGGGCTTTTTTATGAACTGGTTTGATTATTGCCCTAATATCCATAAAGTTATCCTTGTCGAAAAATAGAAATAGTATGCGGAAATAATTCGTTCATCCTCACAGGGATATCACACCCATTAAATGTGCGTTATTTATTTTCTTCACGAATGCTTCACGCGTTCTCAAATAACATGGCTATATGAACAAAATATGAAAATGACTTTCCAGATCCAAAGCCGAAGTAGGGGAGAGTGTTTTCAGTAAATGGATTACTTTTATCGAAGGGAATGCGTATGAAAGTAGCGATAACTTATGTGAGCTGCAAAGTGTGTCGAACACAGTTTATGGCGTATAAACAAGGCGCTTTTGAAATGAACTTGTTATATCAGGTTCATTGCAGTAACTCAGATTGCCAACACCAATGGCAGTTTACGGTTTTGTCTGCGTTGATCGCGAATCAAGTTCCAAGTGGTGCTGTGCAAGCACAAGAGTACTGCTCATTAGCCTCTGATTTGGATGTCGCTTAGATAACAAAACGCCCGACGCATAGTGTCTTATGGTCGGGCGTTTTTGTATTTCTCGAGCTGAATATGCTTGAGTAGAGTATGTCTCGTTATGACTTAGCGAGAGTCACAAAAGGCATTTTCTTGGTGACTTGAAATGCCGGCAGCAAAGTAAACACGATGGCGACAAATACCACTGAACCAATCAGATCCTCAATTCTGTGCATGCCGAGCCACAAACGGCTGTACGCCACGCCCATTGCCCACACCCATAAGGTAGCAGCAGAGAAATAGCATTTGTTCTGCAAAAATAACCCACCAAAGAAGGCTAAACAGATAGAAACGAAAATCGTATGCCCCGATGGGAAGGAATAGTCTTTTTCACCTTGCCAGTGACGAGTTCGCCATTCGCTGACTTTTTCGGAGATTTCACCAATCACACTCGCTTGTTGTTCAGTCTCCAACTGATAAAACGCTTCTGGATGCTCAATCAATTGCTCTGCGGCAAGCAGTTCGGTGTAGGGACGCGGGCTTTCTGTCATCAGCTTTAAGCCTGTTTTGCTGGCAAAACCAATCACCAGTAACAATCCCAGCATGGAGAGTTTTTGCATCCAATCAGACTGGCTAGGTTTGTAGCGGTAAAGCGACAACACCAACAGCGTGAGAGTGATCAAAAAGCCTTTACTGCCCGCAGAATCGGTTAGCAGAGTAAAGAGAATACCAGTGCCATCAGAAACGTGAGAAGTAAGATCGTGATACGAGGCAAACAGCGAAAGTGGGATGATGCCAAGAATGAACAAGGCGAGCATCATCAAACCGTATTTTTTAGTTTTCATGAAAAGTCATACAGCAGTCGAAAATAGGCGGCTATCTTACGACAATCGATGTG
This sequence comes from Vibrio jasicida CAIM 1864 = LMG 25398, assembly GCF_000400365.1. GTDB lineage: Bacteria > Pseudomonadota > Gammaproteobacteria > Enterobacterales > Vibrionaceae > Vibrio > Vibrio jasicida. The sequence continues at coordinate 28,391 of NZ_BAOG01000038.1, forward strand.
AAAAACTTATCAACGCTCTGTCAATTCGGTCTTGTTTATTTTACTTCTGATCTCCATTGGGGAGAGGCCGAAGTTGCGCATCGTGAAACGATTGAGTGAGGATTGAGATTGAAAGCCTAACCGCTCAGACAAAGTAACAAGAGGAATGGAGGTGTAGGACAAGACCTCGTAACACTTCTTTTGTTTGAATTGGTTTAGCAATTCATCAAAAGTTTGCCCTTCTTGTTTGAGTTTGCGGGCAAGCGTCCAACGAGAGTAACCCATTAGATTGAGTAGCTTGTTCGATGCACGGACCAGAGAATCATGATGATACAGGCGCTCCAATGTCAGCATCACGAGTTCTGTGGTGCTTAAATCATTCAACAGCTCCAATTGAGAAAGAGAGTGTTGTAGTTGACGTTTGAGGTGCTGATCTAACAAGGGGTTGTTGGTGTTGAGTTGGCGCTGAGCAAAGGGAGCTTTCAATATGAGTAAGTTTTGTGGGCCGGTGTAGATAGAGATACCACTCGTTTGTTCAAAGTCTTTGATATTAGGGATGAACTTGTTGGATTGAATTTGCATGGACTCGGCGGGAATCGCCAATGCCGTTAATGCTTTAGCAACAAAGCATAGATTAAGAATAGGGCCATAAATATCGACGACGCCATCATCCTGTACGTAATGGACAACAACATCACCTTGCGGTGCTATCCGATAATACAACCGATCACGGGAGCCCATGACGGGTTTAAATTGGACGTGGCGATGGATGACTTCTATTGCGTTTGGTGCATTGAGGACGTAGGCAAATTCGGGATAAGTGCTCAATAGTTCAGAGATTGAAATATCATGAGCGGGAAGAGGAATTTCATATTTCGCGACAATATAACACAGCTCTTGAAAGTGCTTCTCTGAGACGTGCTGAACCTTATCCAAGCGATGATTTAATTTGGATAATTCATCACTTATCCCTTCAATATGTTTGTGTTGCGCGAGATAAGTGTAGAGCCGAGTGTAAACATGATGGTGGATATATTTCATACAGTTCAATGCAGCATGGCTTGGCGCGTAATTTGATCGCAAGCCATGCTGTGTTTATTGCGTTGCTACCTATTCATGACGTTAGTGTAGCAACGAAAGTTAGTAGCTAAGACCATATCCAAATGGGTATAGCGTGATTGACGGATCTTCTTCATAAGAAGGAACATCTTCTTTACCTTTGGCAACCACCTCATCGGTCGACTTTGGAAGGCCGAAAGGTAACTTACCTTCTGGTTTCACTTTACCGGTAATGACATCAAAAAAGACAGCGTCCGATGTACCGAAGTTCGCCAGAATGATTGGCAACTGATCGTTGATATTATCTAGGGCTGCTGGACGAATCATGAATACATCAAAAATTACTCGCTTACCTGAGTTGATAGCCTGATTAATGACACTATAGACATTGCCACTATTGTAAATACAAGCTCCTAGGTTGTCGGTCAAACCCTCATAACAAAGTTGTGCAGATTCTCCCGGTTCACGGTCAGGTTGCGTTTCGTAAGGACGTAATTGGAAGTCTTCCTGTGCTACAAAACCAAGCTCGCCAGACGGCATAGCGACCCCAAATGGGAACCATGCCGTGGCGAGAGTGGCGGGGGTTTGCGTACGAATAATGATGGTGTCAGCATCTGCCATGTTTTCTGCGACGTTTAAGCCATATTGTTGTGCGTTGTCGACAATACTTGGTTGCTCTGTACCGCCATAGTTGGCGTAGACATACACTTTACCTAACTCCTCTACTGATAAAGGCAATGCGTTGTTGTCGTTTTTCAACAAGGTAACGGAGCGTCCTTGAGATTCAATACCCAGCTCTTGGAACTCTGTTTTACCGACCACATCATTGACCTTGGCGATATCAACAAATGGGTCTTCAAACAAACCTTGTTTGAACTTATTCGTCAGGATTCGATTTACCGATAAGTCGATGCGCTCTTGGGTAAGACGCCCGCTCTCAATATTCGTAAGCAATAAAGCAGGGTCATCGATACCCCCAAATTGGTCAATACCCGCATCGACAGAAGCAGCGAAACGCTCTGTTGAATCTTCGTCTTCTTTACCCCAAGGCATACCTAAGTAAGTGAACGGATTCTTCTCTGCATCTTCATGTGTGATGATCCCGGTTCGACATGTATCGACACAATCGTTAGCGACTAACCAATCTGATAGCAACACGCCATCGAAGTTTTCTTCGCCTCGAAGAATATCTGTCATGATGTATTTGCTGTAACCAAAGCCAACATTACCTTCACTTTCCGGTAGTTGCTCATAAGGAATTCCGTAATAAGGCATCACGCCCGCAACGCCAGCCTCAAAAGCACCTTTAAATGGAATGCGGTGGTAGTCAAAGTTGTTGCCCGGATAAACCTGATAGCGGCCAGCGAAGTAGTGTGCATCCGCGCCATTTTCTTGTGGACCACCACCTGCAAAATGTTTTACGACTGCCCAGACTCCATCTTTCGTCAGCTCGGTATTGTTGTGTTGTAAACCTTGGACATAGGCTTTGGTCATTTCTCGTGATAACTCAGCGTTTTCACCGAATGTACTGCTCACTCGCCCCCACCTTGGTTCAGTAGCGAGGTCAGCGGTTGGATGGAGTGCTTGGTTGATGCCGACGGCTAGGTACTCTTGACGAATGACATCGGCGAAGGTTTTAGTGAACTCAGCATCGCCAATCGCGGCTAAGCCGAGTGTTTCCGACCATTGTGAAAAATCGCCAGAAGAGACTGAAGTTCCTAATGCGGCATTAAAGTGGTTGCGTGGGTCGGTTGAAATAGAAACGGGAATTCCTAAGCGAGTGTGCTCCGCTAATTCTTGAGCATGATTATTATCTTCTGCCATCAGAGTGGCATCGCCTTCTTGGCGAGTTATAAAGGTATTGAGGAAACGTTCTTGAATTAATGTGGTGTTGGTTATGCCATCGCCTTTAAAAACGAGTCTTGAGCTATCGCTGCTGAGTACGAATGTTCCGTGCATCATCAAGCCTGCCTTTTCGGCGTTGTTCATTTGTTGAGTAAGATTCTCTGCGCGTTGTTTTGGGCTCAGTCGCCAATCCTCATAAGCGTCTAATTCGCCATTCTTATTATGATCCTTAAAGGTTAGCCCATCGACCGTGAGAAGATTGAGCGTTTTGGTTTCCAATGTTGGTATAGTGAGTTGTTCTGAATCTGATCCACAACCGCTAATGAATAGGGGAGGCAGCGCAAAGACTAAGAGGTTTTTTCCAGAGGTTTTCATCGTTATTGCCTTTTATTTTGTTGTTTGGCGCAGTATGACTCTGGAGGTGAAGGAAAGTATTTCCTTTAGGGAGCAAGGTTTTGACGTTCAGGTGCAGAATAGGGAAAGTGTGAGATTCTGTCAGAATGATTAGTGTGATGAATATCTCGGTGCAGGAGAAGAGTCCACTTCTGCTTTGGTTTTCACTCGGTCTTTTAGCGTAGCGAAATACGAGATCAAAGTGCTCATCCATAAGCGCTTTATTCTGGAGTGAGCAAGGTTAGCTCATCAACCCTAACAGATATTCCGATGCGGCTTTTGGATCTTCTGCGTGGCAAATCGCTGAAACCAAAGCCAAGCCGTGAACACCAGTGGCGCTGAGCAGCGGAATGTTATTTTCGTTAATGCCGCCAATGGCAACAATCGGCAGTGAAGTCGTCTCTAACGCCATCTTCAAACCATCAATACCCCAATGTTTTTTGGTGTTGGTTTTGGTCGGCGTCGCGAAGATTGCGCTCAAACCGATGTAATCAATCGGAAGAGAGTCCGCTTCTGCAAGCTGCTCTTCATTTTCGATGGATAAGCCGAGGATTTTGTTTGGTCCAATCAACTCACGAGCGATAGTTGCGGGCATGTCTGATTGCCCGAGGTGAACCCCGTCAGCATCGACAGCTAGTGCGACGTCAACGCGGTCATTGATGATCAAAGGCACATCGGTATCTTTAAGGATGTCTTTCACGGCTTGAGCACGTTCGATAAACGCACGCACATCGCCGTGTTTTTCGCGGACTTGTACCATGGTCACGCCACCTTCCACGGCTTTTCTCACAACACGCTTTAGTGTGGCTAAATCTTGTTGGTCATCGGTGACCAAATATAAACGATAGGCGTTCATTTTGTTTCCTTTGGGCCTCTCATCTAGATGGAATGAGAGGCTGGTATTTGTTAGAGAAAAGCTTAGCTCACTTGCAGTTTTAGGCGTTTTGCCAGCGTTTCTTCGTCCAACTGGTAAAGCTCATCCAACAGATTCATTTGCAGGCTACCTGGGCCGTGAGCTTGTTCCGCTGCAATCTCGCCAACAACGCCTAGTACCGCCGCTGCAGCAAGTCCGGTGTTATCACCAACAGCAGCAAAAGCGCCTGTAAGAGCCGTTAGCGTACAACCCACTCCGGTTACGTATGGCATCATCTCGTGACCATTGTTCAGTTGCACGGTTTGTTCCTTCGTGACGATGTAATCAGTCTCGCCAGAAATCACCACGCTCGCGCCATACTCTGCGACTAAAAAGTTCGCTGCGCCAAGTGCTGCGTCGCTGCTGTCTAACGCATCGACGCCTTTGCTTTGTGCTTGCTCGCCAGCGAGAGCGATGATTTCTGAGGCGTTACCACGAATGATCAACTTGTCTGCAAGGCGTGCGATTTCACGTGATGTCTCTGTACGTAGTGAGCTTGCTCCGCAACCGACTGGGTCGAGTATAACGATTTTACCATTGGCATTGGCTTGCTCTACGGCATAGCTCATACGCGGTGTCCAAACGCTGTCTAGGGTACCAATGTTGATAACCAGTGAACCCGCGAACGACATCATCTCTGCCATTTCCTGCTTGGAGTGCGCCATGATTGGAGAAGCGCCGATAGCCAATAGCGCGTTTGCCGTGTTGTTCATCACCACGTAGTTAGTGATGTTGACGACTAATGGCTTTTGCTGGCGTACTGCGGTTAATGCTTGGGTGATTTGTTCAATTAACATGAGACTCTCCGATTAATCTTGCTGAGCATTCAGACCTTGTTGCCAGAATGCTACTTCCATACGCGTTGCAGTTTTGAATACCTGAATCAGGTTTTGACCGCGTTGGCTGTTGATGTCGATTTCTGCTAGCAGCTGGTTAAAGTGTTCTGTACCTTTTGCGACACCAGATTGGAACTCTTCACCACCGTAGAGGTTGATCCAACTTGCGTATGGGTTGCCTTCGATTACCGTGTTCTCATCTTCAATCAGCATCTTACCGATAACTGCATAACCGATAGAGCATGGCGCCAGTGCCGCGTATAAATCAACAAGATCACCCGTCATACCAGCATCCAACACGTAACGGGTATAAGCTACCGTACCGAAATCTTCTGGCTCGTTTTCTAAGTCGGATTCTGTTAGTCCCCATTGCTCACAGTAAGTCACGTGGTGGGCGATTTCAGAATCGAGCAATGCATGTACGCTTGGTAGGGCACGGCGCATGTCATCCAAAGTACGTGCTTTGTAGATCGCTAATGCGTAAGCTCGTGTGTACTGCTTTAGGAAAAGAAAATCCTGCTTTAGGTAATGCAGAAAACAAGGCTGAGCCAGAGTGCCTTGCGCCAATTGCTGCACGAAAGCATGCTCAGTGTATTCTTGCCAATCTTGGCGGCAAGCGTCGATCAAATCTTGGTATTTCATTATGGGTATCTCGTTATCAAAAGACCTTAGGCTTAGATCCTAAGGTCAGTAGAATTAGTCAAAGCTCGGTACGTAATCTTTCGCTTTTGGTAGTGTTTCGATGATTTTTTGTGAATACATGAATTCGGCATAGTCATCGTAGCGTTTCAGATCTACTGCAGATGGACGAAGAGCGAAACGAGTTAGCGTGTCATTCCAAGCGCGTTGGTTAAGCTCGTTGTTGAGGGTGTCTGGTGAATAAGCCACAAACTCTTTCCACGACTCTTTTGGATGGTTAACGATGTAAGTGGTCGCTTGCTCTAGTGCTTTGTTGAATGCCTTGATGGCTTCTTTGTCGTAGGTTTTTGCATTGGCTACGAAGACCAACTCGTCATACGCTGGCACGCCGTGTTCTTCAGGGAAGAAGGCCTTAGCTTTATAACCTTCTAGTGCCAGTTGGTTGGTTTCGAAGTTACGTAGACCGCCCCAAATCGCATCCACCTTGCCAGACGCAAGAGATGAAGACAGCGCCCAACCTACGTTGATGATTTGTACGTCAGAAAACTTCACGTTCTCTTGTGCTAGCATGGTGCCGATTGTCGCTTCTTCGTTGCCTGCGATCGCAATACCGATCTTCTTGCCTTTCAAGTCGCCAAGGTTTTCATTCTTACCGTTGTCCAACACCATCAACGTGTTGAGTGGCGTAGCAATCAAAGTCGCAGAGCGGATTAGTGGCAAACCAGCCGCGACATCGATAGTTAGGCTTGGTTGGTAAGAAATCGCCATGTCGACTTTACCCGCCGCGACCAACTTAGGTGGTGTGCTTGGATCTGCTGGCTCTTGAATGTTGACCTTCAAACCTTGCTCTTTGAAGTAACCACGCTCTTTGGCAATCACGATAGGACCATGGTTTGGATTGACGAACCAATCCAACATCAGTGTCATCTCTTTTTCAGCGGCAAGCACGTTGGTTGATACCACTGAAGCGAGTAGAGCAGCAGCGCTCATAAGTTTGTTTTTATTCACGGGGTTCTTCCTTTTCTTTCCCAGTTTCCTTTGGTTATTTTCGGCAATTACTTGCTTTCCCAAGGGATGGCTTTTTTCAATAATTTATCGGTGATGAAGTAGAGTGCGATAGACAGCACAGCGAGGATAAACAGCGCCGCAAACATCTCATCAATGATCATGCGAGCGTTGGCTTGGAGCATCAGATAACCCAAGCCTTCACTTGAACCTACCCACTCACCTACCACTGCTCCAATTGGCGCAATAACGACGGCAACACGAATACCTGAAGCTAAAGTTGGTAGGGCGGCTGGCAATTGAATATGACGAAGTAACTGCCATTTAGACGCACCCATGGTCTTGGCAAGGTCGAGGTAACCTGCTGGTGTATTGCGCAAGCCGTCGTAGCAACATGTCGTGACGGGGAAAAAGATGATGATCGCCGCCATGACTACTTTCGATGCAATGCCGTAACCCAGCCAAAGCATGAGCACTGGCGCTATGGCGAACACAGGGATCGCTTGGCTAGCAATCAGAATTGGCAGTAACCAACGCTTCAGCGGCTCGAACATCAGCATTTGCAATGCGAACAGCAAACCCATTGATAAACCAAGCGCCAAGCCAAGTAAAATCTCTTGCGCGGTAACCCAAGTATGCTTGAGCAGGACATCGTAACGAGTGACCAATCTATCCAGCACTTCAATTGGTGAAGGTAAGATGAAGCTTGGCATATCGAATATCACCACGACCAACTGCCACAATCCCAAGATCACCGCCGTGCTGATCATTAAGCGCAGAGCCGGATGGGTCACGCGCTCTTTTTTACTAATACGTGCCGAGACGGAGTTGTACTGGGTCATATCACTCATAGTCTTTCTCCAGTTGATCCAAAATCGCTTGCTGTAGCGCCGCGCACTCTCCATCGAGAACTCGTGGTGGCTTGGAATCCGGAACGACCAAGTGCTGAGCTTGCGCAGGTGTGCCTTGCAGTACATAGAGTTGGTGAGCTAATCGCACCGCTTCTTGTGGGTCGTGGGTAATCAGAACAACCGTCTTATCTTTCAGTAATTCGGCAGACAAGGTTTGCAACTTATGACGAGTAACCGCGTCCAGTGCAGAGAAAGGCTCATCCATCAGAACTAGAGGCTTGTCTTGCATCAGAGTGCGAGCAAGGGCAACACGCTGTCTCATGCCGCCAGAGAGCTGAGTTGGCTTAGTATCCGCGTAATCGGCGAGTCCCACTTGGCTTAGTAAAGTCAGTGCACGTTGTTTATTTTGCTCTAGTGCTTGGTGTTGAGAAAATCGAGAGCTGAGGCAGACGTTGTCTAACACATTTAGCCATGGTAGCAACAAGTCTTGTTGTGCCATGTAGGCAATACGTTCGTGTAGGGCGATGCCATCCGTCGTAGTTAATTCACCATGCCATTCGACTTTGTCGTCTAACAACCCGGCTAGATAACGAAGGATTGTCGTTTTTCCGCAACCACTGCGACCAAGTAACACAGTCCATTGATTGGCAGGGATGGTCATACTCAACCCTGCTAACGTTGGTGTTTGGCTGTCTTTGTATTGCAGACTTGCCTCGTTAAGCTGAATGCCGAGTGCATTAGCGCACATGCGTGTGACCTGCAAAAAAGTGGTTCACAGGGCCGTGACCTTTACCGACATCCAATTCGTCAGCGTGCGCGATAGCTTGGCTGATGTACTGCTTACCAAGGTGCACCGCTTTGTGCAGGTTGTTGCCTTGTCCAAGATAAGACGCGATAGCAGAAGACAGCGTGCAGCCTGTGCCATGGGTGTTTTTGGTTGGAAAGCGTTTAGCGCTGATTAACTCGGCACTGTCTTGCATGATCAGCAGATCGTTGCTGTTTTCGTCTTTTTCTAAGTGGCCGCCTTTTAACAGCACCGCTTTTGCACCGAGTGCGCGTAAATCAGCAATCATATCACTCATTTCAGATTCCGACTGAGGCACTGGCTTACCCGTCAATGCGGCGCCTTCTGGTAGGTTAGGAGTAATGATGTCTGCGAGCGGAATCAATTCTTCTTTTAAAGTGCTGATTGCCGACTGTTCCAGTAATAGATCGCCGCTGGTGGCCACCATTACAGGGTCAATCACGAGGTGTTTTGGCTGGTATTGTTTAATTTTGTTGGCAACGACCTTAATGATGTTGGAATCGGCCAACATGCCCACTTTGACTGCAACGATGTTGAGGTCGGTAAATACCGCATCGAGTTGGCTCTCTACGTGGTCGAGAGGAATTGGGAAAATCGCAGAAACGCCTTGGGTATTTTGCGAAGTAATCGCCGTGATTACCGAGCAAGCAAAACTGCCGGTTGCTGACATCGCTTTGATGTCGGCTTGAATGCCTGCGCCGCCGCCACTATCAGAACCTGCAATCGTCAACACAATCGGTGTGTCTGTTGAAGTTGCTGCTTGTGGCTGTGTTGATGGTTTTTCTTGGCTTGACTGCTGCGCCATGGTCGCTCCTATTACAGACGTAAAGGAACTGACTTGGCCATTGAAGATCGGTGTATGGATCCGTTGAGGCTAGCTGCGTCGATACAGACTTGAGGCAGGCTAGTGGCAAAGTGATGATAGTTCCCTACGTCAGTGCTAACTGAATCAGGTTCAACGGGTCTCGAATTTCGATCTCAGCCGACGCATTCACTGCATGGGCCCCCCGACTATTTCGTCAAGATAATAGCAGTTCACTCAGTTACGGTGCACGTGTTTTTTCCTGTACAGGGATAGTAATCGTTTAAATATGAGACTTGATAGCGGTAATGAGAGAACAGAATTTAGTGTATACCCAAGTAACCTCGAGATGCTTGGTTCAGCGAGAATGACTTGGTTTGTAGACGCGGCGGCGATTTGAAGGCTTAGTGGGTCTAAATCAAGAATCGGCAACAAAGTATACAAGCCAAGGCCCTTACTATTTGCAAAGAGGGCCCTCTGGGAGCGTGTCATTGACCCGATTGCTACGTCAAACAACTCGGAAAGAGCGTGCTATTCCGCTTCGTTGTTTTCCTTGCACTCGAATCAATGACAACGCTCTGAATCCTGCACCTTGAAGTCACTTGGGTATAAATAACGTGCTGCATTGAAACTGGCAGTTCAAGACACTATCTAATAGTGAGATGTCGACATAATACGTAACGAATCGTTCTTTGATTTAGCAAGGATTAGCATAAAACAAGGTTAAAAAAGTGTTAATATTTAGCGCGTTGCCAATATGCTTTTGAGTCATCCAATTTAGGTTATGACTGTTATAAACAGAGTCTAACTCAAAGGTGGGGAAGGCTAGGACGATCAACGAGCAAGGAGATTTCATGCTTAATTCTGTAACAGCGAAAGCGGTGATCGATCATGCCCTCTTTTTAGGGGCTGATTTCGCTGAGCTATTCGTTGAACACCATCAAACCAACACTGTCCAGATCGCATCTGGTGAGGTGGATAAGGTAAACTCGGGTATCGATTTTGGTATCGGTATTCGTCTCTTCTTCGGTCATAAAGTGCTTTACGGTTACACCAACAGCACCGATGAAGCCGAACTTAAACGCGTAACCTCACTGCTTGCTGCAAAAGATAAGCGTGAGCAAATCGCGTCAGCAGGTTCTCTCAATCTGAACCGCTACCCAATTCAACATGGTTGTCGTATGCCACTTGGCAAAGACGCTAACCTAGATTCCAAAATTGCTTTCCTATTGCAAGTTGACCAAGCAGCACGCGCAGAGAGTGAACATATCAGCCAGTTCATCGGCAGCGTGCTTCAGCGCGAACAACAAGTGTCTATCTTCAACTCAGAAGGTCTACACGTTGACGATACTCGTCACTACATCCGAGTTGCTGGTAATACTGTTGCGCAAAAAGGTAATGAGCAGTCTTCTGGTATGGAAGGCCCTGGCGCTCTTGCTGGCTGGGAGTTCAGTGAACAGCTTGATGCGAAAGAGCTAGGTCAAACTATCGCGCAACAAGCGTTGGTAAAACTTGGCGCAGATGCTTGTCCATCGGGTGAAATGCCAGTGGTAATTGGTAACGGCTTTGGTGGCGTAATCTTCCATGAGGCGTGTGGCCACTTGCTAGAAACCACTTCAGTTGCGAAGAAAGCGTCCGTATTCCACGACAAGATGGACGAAATGGTTGCTCACACCGCGGTGAATGCAGTCGATGATGGCACCATGACCAACGAATGGGGCTCGATTCATGTTGATGACGAAGGCATGAAGACTCAGCGCACTCAATTGATCAAAGACGGTAAGCTAACCAGCTTTATGGTCGATAAAATGGGTGGCATGAAGACGGGTTACGAACCTACGGGGTCTGGTCGTCGTCAAAACTACAAGTTCGCACCAACCTCGCGTATGCGTAACACCTTTATCGAAGAAGGCGAGCATTCACTTGATGACATGCTGGCTGGCATCGAACGCGGTATCTATGCGAAGAAGATGGGCGGCGGCTCGGTTCAACCGGGTACGGGGGAGTTCAACTTTGCCGTTCGTGAAGCTTACCTCATTGAAAATGGCAAAATCACCAAGCCTCTGAAAACAGCAACGCTGATCAGCACGGGTCCAAAAGTGTTGAAAGAAATCAGCATGGTCGGCAAAGACATGGCGCTTGCGCCGGGCATGTGTGGTTCCGTGAGTGGTTCAGTGCCAACAACAGTCGGTCAGCCAACGCTGAAAGTCGATAACATTCTGGTAGGAGGCGGTAACTAATGAGCCAAGAACAACAACTTCTTAATGCGGTTGATTACGTCCTATCAGAAGCAAAACGCCAAGGTGCAGAAGCGGACGTCATTGTAAACCGCAACAGTAGCTTTTCTTTGAAAGCGAACCAAGGAAAGCTGGATGAGTACAAAGTAAGCTCAAGCCAAGTTCTGGGTGTTCGTGTTGTGAAAGATGCGCGCGTTGCAACGAGTTACTCTGAGTCTTTAGAGCAATCAAGCTTAGATTTGATGCTGACTAATGCACTACAAAGCGCTCGTTTTTCCAAGCAAGATGAACATCAGACTATTAGCTGCGTGAACAGCGAAATCACGACTGATTTCGCTGAGATTGCTCAAGAAGACACAACTTCGGTTGATGAAAAGATTGAAATGTCTCTCGCACTTGAGCAAGGCGTAATAGCGCTACCTCACGCTTCTAGCGCACCTTACAATGGTTATAGTGATGGCGAAACGCAATTAATCATTGCCAATACACAAGGCTCGTTGTGCCAACACTTCGAACGCTCGTTTACTTGTTACGCGTATACCTTGTTTGAAAAAGACGGTAAACAGTCGATGGCGGGTAGAATGTCACTTGGTCGCCGTTTTGATGAGTTGAATCCAGCTTACTGTATAGAAGGTGGCTACAACCTTGCTCGTGATCTTCTTGAAGGCGCACCAGTGGCTACGGGTAACTACCCAGCAATCTTCCATATCAATGCGCTAGCAAGTTTGTTCGGTGCTTTTGGCAGTGCTTTCTCCGGCGTAAGCGCGATGAAAGGCATTACGCCACTGGGTGACAAGCTTGGTCAGCGTGTTGCGAGTGACTTGATTACCTTTACTGATACGGCTTACATGCCAAATGGTATGGCAATTTCGGGCTTTGATAGTGAAGGTTTTGCTACTCAAGACAATGTAATGATTGCCAATGGTGAATTGAAAACCTTGCTACACAACAGCCAGACTGCGAGTTATTTGGGCGCAGTCTCGACAGCAAGTGCCGCTCGCGGTGCAAAATCGAGTCTAGACGTTTCAGCGAATCATAAAGTGATTTCGACCGGCGGCAGCAGTGCGTCAGAAGTAAAAGCGGGTGAGTACCTAGAGTTAGTCGAACTTCAAGGTGTCCATTCTGGTGCGGATGCAGTGAGTGGTGATTTCTCGTTTGGTGCGAGTGGCTTCTTGTGCCGTGATGGAGAGCGCATTCAACCGGTTCGAGGGATCACGGTAGCGGGAAACTTCTACAAGATGTTGCAAGAAGTTGAGGCGGTAGGTGATACTCAGCTTATTAGCGATAGTCGCACCTTCTTTGCTCCAGACGTGCGTTTTGCTCGTTTGAGCATTGGTGGTAAATAACCCCAGCATTCCTATAGAAACAAAAAGAGGACTCAATCGAGTCCTCTTTCTTATATGGAGTGATTAACTCGTGAGAATTAAAATTCGCGGATGTCCAGTTCATTGTGGATCAATACCACACACTGAGAAGCGAAAAGCATCTTAGGACCTAAGCTGATCTTCTCTGTGCCAAGGCGTTTCAAGCTGTTAAAAGACTTCTTCGGCATCGGAATATGGTCAGTTAGCAAGAAACATGGGTTTCCACCGATTTCTGCATCACGAACAAATTCGCCTTTTTTATCCAACATATATAGTTGGTGATCTTCTGCCAGTTCTTGCACTAGGCGTTCAAAACTGACGGTACGAACGGTGATACCAGGTTCGACTTCACGAAGTTGCTCTTTGCCCATACCAACCGAAGCATCCAAAGCGCGAGCCACTGCTGCAATCAAGGTTGACTCATGAAAGCCTCCAATGTTGGTGATGTCGTTGGAGCGAATAGTAATGGTGCGTGAGAAATCTTTTGTGCTTTCTAAAACCAAGTGCACAACCACATCTTCACGGTGCGATTGAGCAACGAACATAGTGTTCATCATGGTATGAGCAAGAATCTCTGTATGCGCTTCATTACCAACACCTTCTAACAGTGCTTTGCTGGTGGTTGGTGCCGCGCGAGCTCGTAAAACAAAAGAGCGCATGAATTTAGCCTCTATATAGGAAGAGTGAATGCGCGGAAGTATATACCCAAGCAGGGAAGGGATGCGAGTTTAATAGCAAATGTGAACTTACTTACAAAGCTTCGATTGTCGTGCGGAGTGTGCTGGTTAGAATAGAGGCAACCTGTTAGGAGCGGTATATGGAAATCAAAAAAATAAACAAACAAGTTTATAGAAAGAAGGTCAACTTAGTGATTGGTTGCTTTGTTGCCTTGCTTGCTATCTCTTCTCTTGCTTTTAGTACTTTATTAATTGTCTTGTTCGGTAATACAGATGTAGTACCTGAACAGTCGACGGGGAACTTTCATTGGAACTTAATTGGTGTTGTGCTCGCCTTAGTCACTTCACTGTCTTTGCTGAACCAATTCAAAACACGCCCTTATATGGAAGAAGTGTTGTATGTCTGGAAACTCAAACAGCTGCACAACAAGATCTTTCGCAAACTGAAAAGTATTAAAGCCGCTTCTACTGAGCACGATGTAAAAGCACTGACGATACTTAAGTTCTACTATACGACTCAAAGTCAGGTGTTTGAGCTAGATAACAACACATTGACGATGAGCAGTGTAAATAAAGAATTAGAGGCTATTGAGCAAATCGAAGCGGCGAAGTCTCTGGATCTTGATATCACAAGCTTTGAAGAGTCTTGGATAGATACATATTGATTGCCTATTTGCTACGTTAAGTTAACAACTAAGTGCTAAAAATAAGCGTTTGAGTGAGATTTCATCACTCGACGCTTTTTTTTAAGTTTTTTTCTAAAAAAAGGGTTGCCAAGAAAAATCATCTCCCTATAATGCGCCTCCGTTGTCAGGGCAAAGCGGAAACGCAAAAGTGGCTGGCAATGAGGCGAAAGAAAAGCTTCTAAAAATTAATTTGAAAAAGTGTTTGACACTAAGAATTAATTCCTTAGAATACGCCTCCGCTTCGATAGCAAAGCTTACGAAGCAAGCTCTTTAAAAATATAGACCTATCAATCTGTGTGGGCACTCGTTGATGATAATCCAATTAGAAATTTCTCTTAATAAAGAGCGGTTTCAAATTAGGTT
>NZ_BAOG01000037.1 GCF_000400365.1 Vibrio jasicida CAIM 1864 = LMG 25398
AAACTTCATTGCCGCAGCTTCGGTTTATTACTTAGCCCCGTTACATCTTCCGCGCAGGCCGACTCGACCAGTGAGCTATTACGCTTTCTTTAAATGATGGCTGCTTCTAAGCCAACATCCTGGCTGTCTGAGCCTTCCCACATCGTTTCCCACTTAGTAATAATTTGGGACCTTAGCTGGCGGTCTGGGTTGTTTCCCTCTCCACGACGGACGTTAGCACCCGCCGTGTGTCTCCCGGATAGTACTTACTGGTATTCGGAGTTTGCAAAGGGTTGGTAAGTCGGGATGACCCCCTAGCCTTAACAGTGCTCTACCCCCAGTAGTATTCGTCCGAGGCGCTACCTAAATAGCTTTCGGGGAGAACCAGCTATCTCCAGGTTTGATTGGCCTTTCACCCCTAGCCACAAGTCATCCGCTAATTTTTCAACATTAGTCGGTTCGGTCCTCCAATTGATGTTACTCAATCTTCAACCTGCCCATGGCTAGATCACCTGGTTTCGGGTCTATATCCAGCGACTAAGTCGCGCAGTTAACACTCGCTTTCGCTACGGCTCCCCTAGATGGTTAACCTTGCCACTGAATATAAGTCGCTGACCCATTATACAAAAGGTACGCAGTCACACCACGAAGGTGCTCCTACTGCTTGTACGTACACGGTTTCAGGTTCTATTTCACTCCCCTCACAGGGGTTCTTTTCGCCTTTCCCTCACGGTACTGGTTCACTATCGGTCAGTCAGTAGTATTTAGCCTTGGAGGATGGTCCCCCCATATTCAGACAGGATATCACGTGTCCCGCCCTACTCGATTTCACTGAATGTGCGTTGTCAACTACGGGGCTATCACCCTTTATTGCCGGACTTTCCAGACCGTTCGTCTAACGCATATAAAGCTTAAGGGCTAGTCCAATTTCGCTCGCCGCTACTTTCGGAATCTCGGTTGATTTCTTTTCCTCGGGGTACTTAGATGTTTCAGTTCCCCCGGTTCGCCTCGCTGCGCTATGTATTCACGCAGCGATACTAGCTTATGCTAGTGGGTTTCCCCATTCGGAAATCCCAGACTCAAGTGGTTTTTACTACCTAATCTGGGCTTATCGCAAGTTAATACGTCCTTCATCGCCTCTGACTGCCAAGGCATCCA
>NZ_BAOG01000036.1 GCF_000400365.1 Vibrio jasicida CAIM 1864 = LMG 25398
GTGGACTCCGAATACATTAGCGCAAACCAACTCCGTTATTACTTAATTGTAGTTGCAATAACGGGGCGGACCATACATTTTTGTATCTAGCGTGACACTTAGCTATGCTTCTTCGCGGTAAGTTCAGCAATTTTCACAATGACTTGTACTGATTTCTCCATCATTTCTACCGAGATAAATTCATGAATGCCATGGAAGTTATAACCGCCGGTAAAGATGTTCGGACAAGGTAAGCCCATAAATGATAGGCGCGCACCATCTGTACCACCGCGTATCGGTTTAATAAGTGGCTCTACATCGCACTCTTCCATCGCTAATTTAGCGAGTTCGATAATGTGAGGGTAAGGCTCTACCATCTCTCGCATGTTGTAATAGCTGTCAGTTAACTTCAATTCAACCGAGCCATGCTTCAGCCCCGCGTTCATGTCATCGACTAGCTTCTGCATAAAGGCTTTACGACTTTCAAGTCCTTCACGATCGAAATCACGGATGATGTAACCTAGCTCACTGCGGGCGATACCAAGTTCACCAGATTTAAGATGAAAGAAACCTTCGTAGCCTTCTGTCGTTTCTGGCGTTTGATCTTCTGGCATCTGCACTTGGAATTTCGCAGCCAAGTTCATCGCGTTAACCAGTTTACCTTTAGCAGTGCCTGGATGAACACTTACGCCATGGAAAATAACGTCTGCACTGGTTGCGTTGAAGTTTTCGTATTCCAATTCTCCTTGAGGGCCACCGTCGATAGTGTATGCCCATTGCGCGCCAAACTTTTCTACATCGAACAAATCAGCACCGCGACCAATCTCTTCATCGGGAGTAAAGCCGATACAAATATCACCGTGTGGGATTTCTGGGTTTTCGATCAACATAGCAACGGCAGATAGAATCTCTGCAATACCCGCTTTGTTGTCAGCGCCAAGCAACGTTGTGCCGTCAGTGGTAATTAGGTTGTGGCCATGAAGTTCATGCAGATCTGGATACTGCACCGGAGAAAGCACTTCATCACCTAGACCAAGAGCGATATCACCGCCTTGGTAATCTTCAATAAACTGGGGATTTACGTTTTTGCCTGAAGCATCAGGCGCGGTATCCATGTGAGCAATAAAACCGATAGCAGGCACAGCGTAATCAACATTCGACGGTAATTTTGCCATTAGGTAACCATTGTCACTCAAGGTCACATTGCTTAAACCGAGTTCAATCATTTCTTTTTTAAGCTGCTGAGCAAATACAAGTTGCCCGCCACTGCTTGGGCAAGCTGATTCGTGGGGATTAGATTGAGTATCGAACGTGACGTAGCGAAGAAATCTTTCAACTAAATGCTTCATAATTATTCTCATTGTTTTGGTGAAGGCCCGCACAAGGGATACATGGGAGTGCGAGGATCCTATCCAACATGGTTCGACAAGCCATGTTACGCTCATGCCACAATAAGAATTTGCTTTGAATCAGTTTTTCATCAGAAAGTGCTGGTATGCCCTACCAGCACTCACACTAACAGGTTGTTTTATCGAGTATTAATTCAGTAGTTCTTCAGCAAGCTCACGCCATTCACGAATTTTGCCATGAAAATGTCGCCATTGTTTGTCACTCATCGATTGGGATATATCTAGAGTGAATTGATCCGTCAGTTCGATATTACGATCAATATTGTCCCTCAATTGATCACTATAATAACTTTCCGGCTCGAATAAGAGCTTCATGAATACCTGCTGGTAAACAACCGTGTTGGTTTTATTTTCGAAAAGGTACTCTAACTCCTGAATTATTGACGAGCGGTAATCTCGCCATAACGGACTATTTATAATCACCTCTTTAGAAAGTTGTTTCGCGCGCACTTTTTGCTGGTTAGATAATTTACCAAGCCACTCTTCCATCCACTCTTCTGTATTCTCTAAGACAATTTCTCGCAGCTCTTGTTCCGTTTTCCCTGCGTATTTTTCATCTCTTTCCTTGTAACGCTCTTTTACACTGTCGACAAACTCCGATTCTTGCTTAGTGTCTAACTGCATACTCAGCGAGAAGAGGTCCGGCGCGGCTTTCGAGACGAGACGTTGGTAGTGGTCTCGCATTTGATCTCGGTTCGCTTGCAATGACTCTAGCGTCACGTTGTCTTTATTCAGTGACTCTAATTGTTTTAAGTGATCGATATATAAAGGTAATTCTTCCTCTTTATGCCAATCGGCCAGTAATAAAATACGCTCTTCAAGCAACGACTCTTGCTCTCCATCAAGAGAAACGTAATCGTCTAAATATTCAATCACAACCCAATCTATATTGCTGTATAAAAACTTTTTTGCACATCCGGCTAACAACACAATAGATATCAATACAAATCCATATCGAACCGCTTTATTGGATAAACTTTTAAATTTCATCACCGATCCATATTCCCTTTTTTATTGATTAAGTTCTATACTCACCCTAAATCACTTAGTATTGCGGCAAACTTTCGTCAGTATGGCAAAGTCTTTTTGCCACCCTCGTAGTATATAGAGTTTGAAATTAACTTTTTTATCACAACTATCCGCAAAAAAGTGAGTTAGTGCGCAATTATCGGCCAAAACATGAACGAGACGGCGTTCCTTAAATGGCATATAAATTGCATCAATAACAACAGGATAGTTTATGGAGGCGTAGCATGGCTGCTGCTGAGCAACTTGATACGATTGTAGAGTACGAAATTCGTTACTTTGAACAGGGGAAAATACACAGTATGAGAGTGGTCGCGGAAGATAAAAAAGCGGCACATCATTACTATTTAGAGTGCGGTAAATACAACAGCGATTTGTACTCTATTCGCCCAGACAAATAAAAAAACCGCCTAAATTTGGGCGGTTTTTGCATCTAAAGCACTCAGAGTAAGTTACTTTATTTCACCAAAGCGCTCTAGGTAAAGCACGGTTGCTGCAGTACGTGAAGGTACTTTCAGCTTTTTGAGTAGACTCTTCATGTGTACTTTTACCGTCGACTCAGAGATAAACAGGCGATCTGCGATCTGTTTATTACGGAAGCCACGTGCTACCTCTTGTAGGATCTGCGTCTCGCGATCGGTCAGCGAGTCAAACACATCCTCTTGTCCTGAACGCTCGTTCAAGTATTTCGCAACCGCTTGGCTGTAGGCCTTGTCACCTTCATGTGCTTGTTTTAGTAGCTCAACTAATTCATCTGGTTCGGTATCTTTTAGTAAGTATCCGTCTGCTCCGCTACGCACAATCGCTTCAATATCCGCAGGGCTATCAGAAACCGTCAGGATTACAATGCGAGCTTCACAACCATCGGCACGAAGTGCTTTAAGCGTGTCCAACCCGGACATACCTTTCATATTCAGATCCAGAAGCACCAAATCCAGCTCGAGTTCGTGAGCTTTTGCGACCGCATCCGCACCACTACTGGCCTCTGCGATAACTTCAAAGTCTGACTCAAAACTTAGCAACTGATGAATACCACGTCTCATGAGTGGGTGATCATCCACCAGCATTACTTTACACACTGTCAATGTTTACTTCCTTACTATGTTGGAATTCTAGTCTCACGATACAACCATCGTTCTTTGCCGCCTCTACACTGAGGTCTGCGTGCAATCTTGCAGCACGTTCTTGCATGATACTCATACCATAATGATTTAATTTCTCGTTCTGTTGATCAAAGCCTATACCATCATCGGCTACGGTCACTGTGACTTTCCCACCAGAATCAAGACATTGGATCTTAATATTCTTAGCTTGAGCGTGTTTTATCGCATTTATTGTCGCTTCTCTGATCAACTGTAGTAGATGCACCTGTTGATGCGCGTCTAATTCCGTTGATGAAAGCTTATTATTCAAAGAGATTTCCGCTGTTGTTTGTTCGTCTAACGTCGCGACCATTTCTTGAAGCGCTTGCCCAAAACTGCCTTCTTTGATGGTAAGACGGAAGGTGGTCAAAAGTTCACGTAATTGGGTGTACGCGGCTGACAATCCGGTATCAAGCTCAGCAATCACCTGATTGGTTTGGGCTATCGCTTTCTCATCGGGAATATTCTTCACACTGCGTTTAAGCAACGAGACTTGTATTTTTAAATAAGACAAAGCCTGTGCTAAAGAGTCATGCAACTCTCGGGCAATGGTTGCTCGCTCTTCCATCAACAACAACTGCTCGGCTTGTCGCTGCGCACGATTGTAATATACCGCACGAGATAAAATTTGGACAAAGTTGCCAATCAATGTTTCATTTGGGCAAGGTAATCCGGCTTTCCAATGTAAATAACCAAGATGCTCACCATCTAACGTTAATGTCTCACTGTGACAATCGGTATCACAACCGTGTCGGCACTTTTCCCCTTCAGTCAGTATCCAATTTGGCTCACCAATTTGGTCAATTTCAAGCTTAACTGCACGAATTCCTTCCAAACTTGCAATATGTTGTAAAATCGCCTGAAAATTTTCTTGATGAATACGTGACGCCGTCAGCTCTTTTGACGAATCGTAGAGTACTTGGAGCGACTGATTTGCGTGTTGTAACTTGCGAGTTTTCTCATCAACCGCTTTTTCGAGACCACGATACAAATTGCCTAGATCCATCGCCATCCGATTGAATGTTCGGGTTAAAATGCCCATCTCATTGTCACTTGATACATTGAGAGACACATCAAATGAGCGGTTTTTAATCTGCTCACTTGCCGCTACCAAAGCGCGTAACGGCCTTACCACTTCTAACCGAATAAAATGCACAACAAACATGCTTGCGCACAGAATCCCGCCAAGCCCCAATCCACCAATCCATGCTAGGTTGATGAGTTTTTGCTCAGAATAGTTTTGTAGCTTAAAAACAAAGGCATCAATTTGTTGAACAAAACCAGCGACTAAAACCAAGTATTGAGTCCGATCTTGGCTCTTTAATACCGATTTAAGTTCATGCCAACGCAGAATCAGCCGGTAATAGTCTTTTGTGATGTCTTCGGGCACCGTCCAATGCTGAAGCGCTCTCATAGAATGTGAATAGATTGAAGCTTCAAATAAATCAATGTGTGAAGAATAATCAACAGATTCACTTTGAATATCATGAGCTAACCGATAACTCTGCATTCGCATTGAACCAGCAACGTTTACTGCCTCTGCATCGTTCAAGCTTGATGCTAAAGTGAAAATAGCAAAGCCAGTAGTCGCCACAGAAAGAAGTAAAATCAACATCATGGCAGATGCAATTGTACGTGTTACTGACTTTTTCACATTTTTAAACAACTCTGAACTCCGCTCATTTGATAACCATGTTTGCCTTTATACAACACGTATTATCTTTCAACTTTATCAATATGTGATCACCTGCGTTGGAATTTATTGATCCAAAACAATATTGCATTCGAATTACCCCCTAAGAGGTATTTATAGATATATGTCAAAAACTACAATTTCGTGTACTTAAATGACAGTTTATTAATGAAATTGTGGACTATGCTTAGTTTGGGTTTCTAATTTTGAGGTGACTAAGTGGTAGACCTTTCTCGAAGAAGACTTTTTGCTAGAAAAACGCAACAGGATAATTCCTTACGTCTTCCTTGGATAGCGAAGCCAACGCAGTTTACAGACGACTGCACTCGTTGCGGTAAATGCGTCGAGGCATGTGAAACCAAAATTATAATCAAAAGCGACGGTGGATTTCCTGCGGTCGACTTTTCTATCGATGAATGCACTTTTTGTTATCAATGCGCCAATGTTTGTCCTGAACCCTTGTTCTTATCAGAAACAGAACAGCCATGGCAGGCAAAAGCGAGCATCACCGATAGTTGTTTAGCTAAGCAAAATGTCGAGTGCCGAAGCTGCGGGGACATGTGTGACCCAATGGCAATCCGGTTCAAATTGGAACTGGGCAAGGTAGCACAACCAAATTTAGACCTTGATGAGTGTAACGGCTGCGGCGCATGCGTTTCAGTGTGCCCTACTTCATCCATCAATGTGAGCAATATAACAGCCTGAACCGTCAGTGGTCGGTGAAAGGCAATAAAACGAGAGAGACGTATGTCACTAAACGAAGTGCATATTTCAAGTCTGGTAGTGCATGTTCTGCCTGAACATTTAGCAGAGACGAAAACCCAGATCGAAACATATGAAAATGCGGAAATCTACGGCGACAGTCCTGAAGGCAAAATCATCGTTGTGCTTGAAACAGAGAACCAAGGTTTCATCACAGACACTATCGATGCGATTAATAATTTACCGAATGTCTTGAGCACGGTTTTGGTTTATCACCAAATCGAAACTGGGCTAGAAGAAACGGACGAAAAAGACACTGGAACACAACATTCCCAAATTGAGGGTGAAGTATGAAAATGACAAGACGTGCGTTTGTGAAAGCAAACGCGGCTGCATCAGCTGCTGCTGTCGCAGGTATTACACTACCAGCTTCTGCAACAAACCTGATTGCAAGCTCTGATCAAACCAAAATCACATGGGACAAAGCGCCTTGTCGTTTCTGTGGTACAGGCTGTTCTGTTCTTGTTGGTACTCAAAACGGTAAAGTAGTAGCAACACAGGGTGATCCTGAAGCACCGGTAAACAAAGGCCTGAACTGTATCAAAGGTTACTTCCTTTCAAAAATCATGTATGGCCAAGATCGTCTGACTACGCCAATGCTGCGTATGACAGATGGTAAATATGATAAGAACGGTGATTTCGCACCGATCTCTTGGGACGCTGCTTTCGACATCATGGCGGAGAAATGGAAAGCATCTCTAGAGAAAAAAGGCCCAACTAGCGTGGGTATGTTCGGTTCTGGCCAATGGACCGTAATGGAAGGTTACGCTGCTGCAAAAATGATGAAAGCAGGTTTCCGCTCTAACAATATCGACCCTAACGCACGTCACTGTATGGCATCTGCTGTAGTTGGCTTCATGCGTGCATTTGGTATCGATGAGCCAATGGGTTGTTACGATGACTTCGAGAACGCTGATGCATTCGTTCTTTGGGGTTCAAACATGGCAGAAATGCACCCTGTACTTTGGACTCGTATTACTGACCGTCGCCTAAGCCACCCTCACGTTAAAGTGAACGTGCTTTCTACTTACTACCACCGTTCATTTGAGTTGGCAGATCACGGCTACATTTTCAATCCTCAGTCTGACCTAGCGATTGCTAACTTCATCGCAAACTACATCATCGAAAATGATGCAGTGAACTGGGATTTTGTAAATAAACATACTAACTTCACCCAAGCTGACACTGATATTGGTTACGGTCTACGTGATGACGATCCACTACAAAAAGCGGCGAAAAATCCAAACTCAGGCAAAATGAGCCCGATCAGCTTTGAAGAGTACAAAGCATCGGTTGCGCCTTACACTGTAGAAAAAGCATCAGAGCTTTCAGGTGTTGCACCTGAAAAACTGATCGAGCTAGCGAAGCAATACGCGGATCCAAACACAAAAGTCATGTCCCTATGGACGATGGGTATGAACCAACATACTCGTGGTGTATGGATGAACAACTTGGTTTACAACATCCACCTACTGACCGGTAAGATTGCAACTCCGGGCAACAGCCCATTCTCACTAACAGGCCAGCCATCAGCATGTGGTACAGCTCGTGAAGTTGGTACGTTCGCGCACCGCCTACCTGCTGACATGGTTGTTGCTAACCCTAAACACCGTAAAATTGCAGAAGGTATCTGGAAGCTGCCAGAAGGCACTATTCCACCAAAACCAGGTTTCCACGCGGTACTGCAAGACCGCATGTTGAACGATGGTGTATTGAACTGTTACTGGGTTCAATGTAACAACAACATGCAAGCTGGTCCTAACATCAATGCTGAACGTCTTCCTGGTTACCGTAACCCAGAAAACTTCATCGTCGTATCTGACCCATACCCAACAGCAACCGCGCAAGCTGGTGACCTTATCCTTCCTACCGCGATGTGGATCGAGAAAGAAGGTGCATATGGTAACGCAGAACGTCGTACTCAAGCTTGGTATCAACAAGTGGGTACGGTAGGTGAAGCGAAATCTGACCTATGGCAAGTAATGGAATTTTCAAAACGCTTCAAGATGGAAGAAGTGTGGCCAGAAGAACTACTAGCTAAAGCACCGGAATACCGTGGTAAAACCATGTACGACATGCTCTTCAAGAACGGTCAGGTAGACCAGTTCCCAATTGAAGAAGCTCGTGAACTAAATGATGACGCACACCACTTCGGTTACTACATCCAAAAAGGTCTGTTTGAAGAGTACGCAACGTTCGGCCGTGGCCATGGTCACGATCTAGCACCGTATGACGTTTACCACACCGTACGAGGTCTACGCTGGCCTGTGGTTGATGGTAAAGAGACATTATGGCGTTACAAAGAAGGCTCAGATCCATATGCGAAAGCTGGCTCTGGTTGGGACTTCTACGGTAAGCCAGATAACAAAGCATTGATCATCTCTGCACCATACGAAGCGCCACCGGAAGTACCAAATGAAGAGTTTGACATGTGGTTATGTACTGGCCGTGTTCTTGAACACTGGCACACAGGTACAATGACGCGCCGTGTCCCTGAGCTATACAAAGCGGTTCCAGATGCGGTGTGTTACATGCACCCTGATGATGCTAAAGCTCGCAACGTTCGCCGTGGTGAAGAAGTTCTGATGGCAAACAAACGTGGCGAAGTTCGCGTACGTGTAGAAACTCGCGGCCGTAACCGTCCACCAAAAGGCTTGGTATTCGTACCATTCTTTGATGCTCGTATTTTGATTAACAAGCTCATCCTTGATGCGACTGACCCACTGTCTAAACAGACAGACTTTAAGAAGTGTCCAGTCAAGATCACTAAGATCGCTTAATACTCATACCTCGATTGCATGGCCGCTGTCCGCAGCGGCCAAATAAAGAATTAAGCCATAAGGCGGAGATTGTAAGATGAAAAAATTACTTGTTGCACTTTTGTCAGTAGGTGCCCTGATCAGTGGTAGCGTGTTTGCAGAACTTGATAATCCAGGTGGTACTGGTGGTCTAGATTCATTGCGCGGCGCTTCTCAGCTTGAGGACACTCGCCCTGCTGATGATTTCAAGAAGTTCCCTCGCGAACAAGTTCTTGATAGCAGCTTCGTATACCAACCACCATTGATCCCACATAACATCCGTGGGTACGAAGTTTCTCTAAACGCAAACAAATGTCTTTCATGCCATAGCTGGAAAAACGCGAAAGAAATGGGCGCTACCAAAATCAGTGTGACCCACTACGTTAACCGTGACGATGCTGTACTTGCAGACATGTCACCACGTCGTTACTTCTGTTTGCAGTGTCACGTTCCTCAAGCTAATGCTAAGCCGCTTGTTGAAAACGAATTCAAGAGCGTTGACGCACTGAAATAAGTGCTGCGTGGAAAGATAAGAGGCTATCTATGAAATTATTGAAAGCGTTTTGGAAGAGGCTAACAAGCCCGAGTAAAGCTGCGGTTGGCGTAGTATTATTCTTGGGGTTTGCTGGTGGTCTTCTATTCTGGGGCGCATTTAACACCGGGATGGAGGCAACCAACACGGAAGAGTTCTGTTCTGGCTGTCACGCCCCTATCGTTGCAGAAATTCAAGAAACGATTCACTATTCTAACCGTTCTGGTGTTCGTGCAATTTGTTCAGATTGTCACGTACCGCACGAATGGACAGATAAAATCGTACGTAAAGTTCAGGCATCCAAGGAGCTATTTGCTCACTATGTGACGAAGACCATCGATACTCCTGAAAAATTCCAAGCTCGCCGCGCACACCTCGCGGAGCGAGAATGGGCTCGCTTGAAGAAGAACGACTCTTTAGAGTGTCGTAACTGTCACGAGTTTGAATACATGGACTTCTCAGAACAAGGTTCACGAAGTGCAAAACAACACTCAACAGCACTCGCAAATGGCGATAAAACGTGTGTAGACTGTCACAAAGGTATTGCACATAAACTGCCAGACATGCACGGTGTTGAAGGCTGGCAATAAGGAGAAATACGGACGATGAGTAATCTTGAATCCTTCATTTGGCATTTCCTTGGATACAGCGCAATGCCATTTATTATTCTTTCCGGCTTTGTGGGGGTCGCAGCAGTCTCTCTATGGCTACTTTCACTAGGTAAGGATAAAGAGGTGTAATTAGCCTCTAGCGAGTCGACATTTTTGCCTATTTTGTTGACGGAAAACGCCAAGCAACTGCTTGGCGTTTTTTCTTTCTAACGGGCAAAGAGTACGCTTTGGTTATTGCTCTCCATATACAACCCACCCAAACTAATCACCTTCCCTACGGTTCAATCTAAGGCTATTTGGGGTCAACGAATTAGAAGTGATCTAAGAGAAGTAACACAGATAAAAAAGGCGACCCTATAGGCCGCCAAATAATACTGCTGTGAGGAGCAGTTTAGGACTCTTTAATAGGCAGAACTTGTCGAACGTATTGACCCGGAGCTTCATCAATAGCCGGATTTTGCTCAGAACCAACTGGGAACGGTTCGACCTGCTCTTCTGGGTTGAACTGCATTAACCATTGATGCCAGTGTGTCCACCAAGAACCCTCCTGATGGTTAGCATTGTTAAACCATTCATCAGCAGAATCATCAAGGTTGTCGTTTAACCAGTAGCCATACTTATTTTTAGCAGGATGATTAACGATCCCCGCGATATGACCAGACTCACCCAACACAAAGGTCTTATTGCCGCCAGTATTGAGTGCACCACGATAGGTTCCTTGCCACAATGCGATATGGTCTTCTTTGGTCGATACAAAGTAGCTCGGGATCTTAATCTTATTCAGATCGATCCAGACGCCACCGATCTTCACGCCCTTGTCTTGAACAAGCTTGTTCTCTAGATAGAGTTCACGCAATAAGAAGTTGTGGGAAGCAGCGCTCACATTGGTGCTGTCGCTGTTCCAGTACAGAAGATCAAAGTCTACAGGGCTGTTGCCTTTGAGGTAATTGTCCACGTAGTAGTTCCAGTACAGACTGTTCTCGCGTAATAGGCTGAAGGTAACGCTGAGTGAGCGGCCATCCATGTAACCTTTCGCGTTGTTTTGCGTCTCAATTGCACTGATGATGGTATCGTTGATGTACGCCCCTACTTCGCCCGGCTGAGAGAAGTCCAGTAGAGTGGTAAAGAAGCTTGCAGATTTAATGCGTTTCTTCATACGTTTCGCAGCATAGTACGCCACGGTACTGGCCAAGACCGTACCACCAATACAGTAACCAGCCGCATTTATCTGCTCTTGGCCCGTTACGTCTTCGATGGCCGTAACTGCTTTGGCGACGCCTTCCGTCACGTAGTCACCAAACTCAACTTGAGCTTGCTCTTTACCTGGGTTGCGCCAGGACATCATAAACACGCTGTGGCCTTGCTCTAACAACCAACGAACCATAGAGTTCTTTGCCGTTAGATCAAGGATGTAGTATTTGTTGATAAACGGCGGGACGATAAGCAGTGGCGTTGCATTGATTTTTTCTGTCAAAGGACGGTATTGAATGAGCTCAAACAACTCATTTTGAAACACAACATCGCCTGCGGTTGTCGCCACATCATCACCAACACGGAAAGCATTGTTGTTTGTCATTCGTACTTTCAGAATGTCTGCGCTTGACTCTACGTCCTCTTTCAGCTTTTCCAAACCCGTTAGAAGGTTTTCACCATTTTTCTCTAACGTCAGTTTAAGCAGCTCTGGGTTAGTCGCGATAAAGTTTGAAGGAGAGAGTGCATTGATGGCTTGGCGAGAGAAGAAGGTAATGCGTTCTTTCGTCTTCTCATCCAACCCTTCAATAGAATCCAGAGTGTCGAGGTAAGTCTTACTAAACAATAGGTAGGATTGTTTGATGAAGCTGTACATCGCTTCGTTTTGCCAAGCTTCGTTAGAGAAACGCTTATCGCCCTTCTCTGCTTCGATGATTTGTGCCTGATTGCCAGCTAACGCCACGTTCTGCCATATTTGCAGTTGTTGCTCCCACCACTCAGCTTGGAGTTTTAAAATCGCAGCTGGTTGATTGGCGGCTTGTTCGAACAGTTTAGCCGTGTCTTCGAAGTTCACTTCTTGCATGGCCTTATTCAAAGGAGAATTCACGACTGCCTTGTTGACTTCGAAATCATGCCACCACTGATGATTGGTTTCTTGAAGCTTAACAAGATAGTCCGAAAAGAAGTGCTGAAACATAGTCTTACTCCTATATTCGGAAAGAATAACGCCGCCCAAGAACTCGGGCGGCGAAAAGTGGACGTATTACGCAGGAGTAACAGTCTTTAGATTTTCCGAAGTCATTTGTTCAACATCTTCTTTGAATTCTTTTGCGATAGATTGCAACTTGTTGCTGTCATCCATCATTTGTTGAGAAAGCTTTGTAAGCACGCTTAGTTGCTGGCTGTTAAACGCCGTTAAAGAAGTGACGTCTTTGATTTCTGACGCTGCTTTCATTTGGTTTAGGCCAACTTCGCTATATGTGCGGATTGCATTCAGTTGAAGCTCTGTAAGCACTTCTACATTCTTGGTCACTAGCTTGTTGAACTTCAAGTATGGTTCAAGGTTCTTTTCAGTTTGATCGCTAAAAGTTTTGAAGAAATCAGTGTACATGGTTTATCTCCTAGAGAAAGAATTAAAATATCCGTTTAAATAACTACTTAACTGCTTTTACAACCACAGCCGTGCCCATACCGCCGCCTACACAAAGTGAAGCAACACCGTACTGACCGTCTTGTTTGTGAAGTTCGTGTACTAACGTAACCAAAATGCGGTTACCTGATGCACCTAGAGGGTGGCCCAATGCGATTGCACCACCATTAAAGTTGGCTTTGTCTTGAATTGAGCTCACTGGAACTTGGTTGGTTTCTGCCAATTTATGAATCACACCCAAAGCTTGTGCAGCAAAGGCTTCATTCAACTCATAAACGTCAATATCGCTGGTTTTCAGGTCGGCTTTGTTCAACGCTTTGTTTACCGATTCAACCGGACCAAGACCCATAATTTTTGGATCCAGACCAGACTGCGCATAACTTACGATTTCAGCGATTGGCGTTAAGCCGAGTTCCTGAACTGCACTCTCAGAAGCAAGGATAATGGCACTAGCACCGTCATTAATGCCGGAAGCATTACCTGCTGTTACCGTACCTTCACGGTCAAAAGCTGGGCGCAGTTTACTCAAGCCTTCCAGTGTTGCGTTTGCTTTAGGGTATTCATCCGTATCAAACACGACGGTTTCACGACGTTGTTTAACTTCGACCGGCACAATTTCGTCTTTGAACTTACCCGCTTCAATCGCAGCGACAGCCTTTTGTTGGCTCGCTAGCGCATATTCGTCTTGCTGTTGGCGCGTCAAACCAACCTCTTTCGCAACATTTTCGGCGGTAACACCCATGTGGTATTGGTTGTAAACGTCAGTCAAACCGTCAGCAATGAGGAGATCTTTCAACTCCATGTTGCCCATCTTATTGCCATCACGTACAACGCTAGGCACGATGAATGGGATTTGTGACATTACCTCGACACCTGCAGCCACAACCACTTGTGCATCGCCACTGCGAATATGAGAAACGCCATCCATGACAGTTTTCATACCACTGCCGCAAACCATGTTCACGCCATAAGCTGGCACAGACTCGGGAATACCGGCAAACATCGCGGCTTGACGACCAACGCCCATACCTTGCCCTGCTGCGATAACGTTACCAACGATCACTTCATCAACTTTATCGCCCGTTAGTGACGCCGCCTCAAGCGCACCTTTAATTGCAACCGCCGCTAGATTGCCCGCTGACGTGTTTTTTAAGCTTCCGCCAAACGCGCCAATCGGTGTACGTTTCGCTGCAATAACAAATACTTTTTCCATCATCTTCTCCTTAGCTCATGTATAGGCCGCCGTTCACCGACAGTGTTTCACCGGTGATGTAAGCGCCGGCATCACTCACTAAGAAGCTTACGGATGATGCAATTTCTTCAGGCGTTGCTAAACGCTTCATTGGGATCTGGTTGGTGATAGACTCCAGCACTTCCGGTTTCATTTGTTCAACCATTGGTGTCCCTGTGTAACCCGGAGCAATAACGTTTACCGTTACGCCGGAGCGAGCCCCCTCATATGCCAATGCTTTAGAAAAACCAATCATGCCAGCCTTAGCCGCTGAATAGTTTGCTTGACCAAACTGGCCTTTCAGACCATTAACAGAAGAGATGTTAATAATACGACCACCACCTTTTTCGCACATAGTTGCAAAAAGCGGCTGTGTCACGTTGAACAAGCTATTTAGGTTGGTATTAATGACGTCGTTCCAAGCTTGTGCAGTCATCTTTTTAAACACGCCATCGCGTGTGATTCCTGCATTATTGACGACGACATCAACGGTTCCTTCTTCCTCAAGTAAAAGTGCTAGTTTTTCAGCACATTGAGCGGTGTTAGTTACATCTAGTTCAAAAAGACGTACCTGATCTTTATTGAACCCTTTTTCATTAAACCATTCCAACGCACACTCATAGTTACCAGTAAAGTAAGTAGCAATTACTCGGTAACCATCATTAACTAATTGAGAGGAAATAGCAGAACCAATTCCGCCTTTTGATCCAGTGATCAAAGCGACTTTCTTCATTGAAGACTCCATTCTTAACGGCATTAAAAAGCGAATTAAGACACTGGCGAAATATTTCACCAACTGACATATAAATTTATTCTTGTGGCAACAAATCCTCTGTTGCCTTTTATTTTAAGTTAACCTAGAAATATTACATTTCAAATAAAAAACTCATTCATTTGCATAAGATTGATTTAGATCTCACTAGCAATGAAATGTTATAGAAAGGTTAAATACGCTTAAGGGATTGATTTAAAAAGACTTAAACTATAGACAACTTAATCAACAATGATTAAAACCATCTTTATTTCAGTCACTTATACGAATTTTTATGTTTATTGCATTTACAAAGAGTGAAAGATCATCTTTGGTTTCTAAACTAATAATTCTTAATTAAATCATTGGAGTAATAGTTCCAATAGATGACCTTACAAATATTAAATATATCATTTATTTAGATATCACCTTGCATTAAAATTTTAATTAGCATCAAACCTTTAATGACAATTAAATCAACGTAAAATAAATAAAAACCCAGAAATATTTTCCTTAATATAGGCTTATTTAAAAACCGATTTTTTATAAATGTCACCATTTGGTGCATGCAAGCACTAATATGTCGCAATCATTTAATTACTATTTTATTTTTATTAAATAGTTGAAAGGTAGATGGATGTCCAAGAAGGTAACGACTTTTATCTATGGCATCGAAGAGCACTTTGCACTATCTTTGTTGCCTGACTAGCTAATAATACAATAATCACTAATATGAATACCGCTTTGCTGACCATGTTTATCCCCACCTTTTTCTTTGTTTCTATCACGCCTGGTATGTGTATGACACTCGCGCTCACGCTAGGCATGAGCATCGGCTACCGAAGAACCCTGTGGATGATGGCAGGAGAATTAGTTGGGGTGGCGTTGGTTTCTGTCTCTGCAGTACTTGGTATTGCCGCAATCATGCTCAACTACCCGTGGCTGTTTACTGCGCTCAAACTGATTGGCGCTAGCTACCTGCTCTATCTGGGAATTGAAATGTGGCGTTCACGAGGTAAGCTCGCAATCAATGTTGATAGTATTGATGTACCGACTAGTGGTAACTGGGATTTGGTACTTCAAGGGTTTATTACAGCCATCGCAAACCCGAAGGGGTGGGCGTTCATGATTTCACTTCTCCCTCCGTTTATCGATCAAAGCGCAGCACTCACGCCTCAACTTGTTGTTCTCGTCTCTATTATTTTGTTATTTGAGTTCATCTGTATGTCTCTTTACGCTACTGGTGGCAAAGGACTTAAACGTTTACTAGGCCAATCAAAAAACGTGCGCTTGATGAACCGAATTGCAGGCACTTTGATGATGGGTGTCGGTGTTTGGTTGTTATTGAGCTAATTCAGCAAGCAATGACACACATCTTATATAAGTTCAAACAGACCATTCGTGAGGCACTCGATTTTCAGGCTCGCGTGTGGGTAGTAAACGTCTATACGGGAGAGCACAAAGGCGAGTCTTATGTGGTGAATGAGGACAGCTTTTCGGAACCATTACAGTGGATGAAGAAGAAAGGTTATCAAGATGCCATGCTCACCAAAGTTGAATCGATGAAGCGTTCCCAAATCATAGAGTTCGATCTTGGTTCAGTGAAGCATCGCCTAATGCGCGTTAAGTAACACCTTCTTTTATTTTATTTCTCGTTTCTCGTTTCTCGTTTCTCGTTTCTCGTTTCTCTAGATAAAAAAGCGCCACTCAAGTTGAGTGGCGCAAGCACTTTTACCTTAAACACCAAACATTATGGTGCAGTGTCGATCTCTACTGGTAGGTAGTGTTTTGGTTCTAGCTTCAACCATTCCGGAAGCACCGTACCAATCGAGATAGATGACCACGTACCCGATAGTACGCCGATAAACATTGCTGTTGAGAAACCAGCAAGAGCTGAGCCCCCCATTATCCATAGTGCTCCAACAGTGATAAGCGTTGTACCAGACGTCACCATAGTACGGGAGAACGTCGCCAGTACCGCTTCATCGTTAATTTGTTCCGTTTTCCAACTTTGCTTAGCAACCAGTAATTCACGAATTCGGTCTGCAATGATAATCGAGTCATTCAACGAGTAACCGAGAATAGCGAGAATCGCTGCGAACACCGTTAAATTGAATTCCATTTGGGTAATAGCAAAGAAACCCAGAACGAGAATAACGTCGTGCGCGAGAGCGAACAATGAACCACTTGCTAAACGCCACTCAAAGCGGAAACACAAGTAACCAAGAATTGTCAGTACTGAAACCAGTAGCGCTAAACCACCTTGATCGAACAAATCCTGACCTACTTGAGCCCCTACGATACTGTTACTTACAACTTTCACTTCATGTGAGATCGGCTTAAGCGTCTCTGCCACACTTGGTAAAGTTTGACCCTCTGTTGGTGCTGAATAGCGAATCACCCAACGACCATCCTCACCAGAACGAGTTACTGATGTCGAGTCACCCAACTTAGGTTGCAGTGCATTCAATAAATCGTGGTTCGTTAGTTGTTTATCGACTTTCACTTCGGTAACCATACCACCAGTGAAATCAAGACCTAAGTTTAGTCCCTTCATACCAAGGGCGACCAGCGCAATGACCGTTAGAACAACAGAAACAAACGTTGTGAAGTAACGAATCTTGCGGATATTTTGTTTTAGCATTTCAACCATGATTTAAACCCTTACATCACGACGGCCATCACGGCCCCAAATTAAATTAATCATTGCACGAGAAGCGAATACGCCAGTAAACATACTGGTCATCAAACCCAAGCCTAGTGTTAAAGCAAAGCCCTGAATTGGACCGTTACCGATCGCGTATAGAATCACTGCTGTGATCATGGTGGTGATGTTGGCATCAAGGATGGTTGCAAATGCACTATCAAAACCGAGGTCAATCGCTTGAGCGAAGCTGCGACCCTCTCGCATTTTGTCCTTAATACGTTCAAAGATAATTACGTTGGTATCCACTGCCATACCTACGGTCAATACCAAACCGGCAATACCAGGCAATGTAAGTACCGCGCCTGGAAGCAGCGCGATTAAGCCAAGCAAGCAAAGCATATTTGCACAAAGTGCTACGTTTGCAACCCAACCTAAACGACGGTACCAAAGCGCCATAAAGGTGAGCGTTAAGCCCATACCTAGCGCAAGCGCAGCAAAGCCGTTTTGAATGTTTTCTGCACCAAGAGAAGCACCAATTGTGCGCTCTTCAACAATCGTTACTGGGGCAGTTAGAGAGCCTGCACGCAGAAGCAAAGCTAGTTGTTGCGCTTCATCCATGCTGCCAGCACCTGTGATGCGGAATTGGCTACCAAGTTGAGATTGAATCGTTGCAACACTGATGACGCGTTCACTGCGCTCTGTCATGCCGCGTTCATTTGTCTTGTACTCACGGTACACGGTCGCCATAGGCTTACCAATGTGAGTCGCGGAGAAGTCACTCATCTTCTTACCACCCGCGTGGTCTAGAGAGATGTTTACTTCTGACATGCCCATTTTATCCACACCAGCACGTGCGTTTACAATGTGCTCACCAGTAAGGACAGGACGTTTAGCAAGAATAACGGTACGGCCGTCGTTGTCTTTTAGAACAAGATCTTGGCTGCTTCGTGCTTGGCTTGCATCTTTCACTTCATAGAAAGCAAGACTCGCTGTTGCACCGATAACGTTTTTCGCTTGGGCAGGATCTTGAACACCAGGAAGTTCGATACGAATACTCTCTTTACCTTGACGTTGAACCATCGCCTCGGTAATACCGAGTTCTTCTATACGACCGCGCATGATCTTCAAGTTTTGTTGCAACGTAGTCGTTTGGAACTCTTGGATATTTTGTTCACTTGGTTGAAGTTCAAAGCCGCGGTCTGTGCTTGTCATCGTCCAGCCAGGGTAGTTTTGGCGAAGGAATTGGCTTGCTGCTTTCAACCCTTCCTCGTTTTCACTGTTTACCGCAATATGGTTGCCCGCTTCGGCGCGAACCTGAACACCACGAACACGCTCTTCACGAAGGCTTGCTTTGATCTCGTCTACTAATGCGTCACGTTGTTCTTCGAATGCTTTATTTACATCGACGTTCAGCAGGAATTGCACACCACCACGCAAATCCAAACCTAGCTTGATTGGGCTAAAGCCCATTTCATTTAGCCACTCTGGTGCAACCGATACGTAAGAGAACGTAATGCTGTCGTCTTTGTTTAGTTGTTCGTTTAACAGAGCACGCGCTTTACTTTGTGCATCTTCGCCATCGAAAACGATTGTGGTTTGGCCGTCTTTCTCAATGATCTTCGACGCAGGAATGTGATGCGACTTTAATAGCTGATCCAATTGAACCACTGACATCGCACTGTTGTTTTGGTCAGCAAACGTAACCTGAATAGACGGCTGCTCGCCAAACCAAGTTGGGATTGCGCTCAAAGTTAAGATGATAACGGTCGTAATTAATACGACATATTTCCATGCTGAGTAATGGTTCAGCACTTTTCTGGTTTTTTGTGGTTTCGGTGTTTTCTTCATGTAAACATCATCCATTCACTAAGCAGTGAATATTCAAATAGTTAAATTCAAGACACGACAAAACGATTACCCAACTAAAAGCAGGTATGGAATGCGCAGAACGATCACTCGCCCTGTAAAAATGTTGTCGTGTTAAGAATGCACAAGATGTGCAGAGTGATGGTGTTTAAGCTGAAAACTGACTATTGAGAGCGACGTACATGGCATTGGTGTCTTTCCAACCAGCAATACGATGGTCACTAACAAAATGGTGAAAGGTAGATTGGTTTTGACGCCAACTGATGTCCATTAGGCTATACGCATAGCCAGCATCGGCGTAAAAAGGACTGGTTAGATCGCCAACGAAATCAACATGTTCGTCGTCGATATTCTCACGTAGGTGCGATGTCCAACGCTGAGAGTTAAAAATAGCGAATGAATCTTGGCTGGCATGCCCCTCTGAAACAGGAGACTGAGTAGACTCTTCTGTCAGCTCGGAGATATCAACCGGAGAGTTCGTTGCGGAGTTAGCAACCGTAAAAGGTTGTAACTTAGAGAAGTGAGGTAAGTGCGATTTATGTTCTAACTGCGCAGCAGACGCTTGCATTGGCGATAGCACCATTGCAAGTAGCAGCAAAAACAGTTTTCTAACGTAAATCCAAGGCATGATAGCTCACTTAAAACAAAACGAGCCGAGTTCTTCAACTCAGCTCGCAGATAGTATTCCTATTGCTTATAGTTAACAACTAAAAAGTTATAAATCTCTGTTTCCAACCTTGGAAAACAACATCCACCAGCGTTCAACAGACATTCATCGATAAAATATTTCACCTTTATCGACATCTAAATAGATTTTGTTTTCTTGTTCTAGCCCGCCGCAATATATGAAATACACATTGCGCTTTTTATACGTCACAGAGCGAACCCATCCACCAAGCTCTTCGAAGTCACTAGGCGCACACGTTTCGTCATCAAGCAATTGCTGCGTTTTATTACGGAATATATCTAAGTGTACTTTCAAATCATCGGACTTTTGTAAGTAGTTGTCCAATATTTCCAAGCGCTCTTGTTCTTTAATCACCGGTTGTGAATCCGATAGCCCTTTCGCATCGACCCATTCTGCCGTTTCTTCCCCGCCCTCTTCATAAACAATGTAATCCGAGAGGCGAAACCAACCATCAGCTTTCTCCAGCACCGATACTTTCTCACCCTTATATAGGGCATCAACAATCAATGATTGGTTATCGGGTTTGTTATACACGTTGATGCGGCGTTCTGTGACATAGTATTCGGTGACCTCTGGAGCAGGCACTTCTAAATCCATGATAGGTTTTGGTTCCTCTTTTGGACCCACCTCTTTTTCAGGCTTAAACGGCGCTTCAGCGACAGGCTCGTCTTTTTGCATAAAGAAGAAGTAGTACCCTGCCCCAGCGCCTCCAAGCAGCAATAAAATGACCAGTGCAATCAGTGCTTTCTTCATGTCCTATTCCTTTTCTTCTTTGTATCAACGGCGCCCATACAGCATCTATACTGATAGCAGATGCATAACTTACGTGACAACAATGATGAACAAGCTCAAATGGATATTGCTCCTAGTTCCACTTCCAGCATTCGCCAATATTCAATGTGACCACGCTTCGTGGAATGACAATCTTACCCAATTCAGTCGTTTAGAGTCCAATTACAATGAACATGCTCGCTTGTTTAATGAGAGCCTAAAAGAATACAACGATAGTCAGATGTACTCACAAACATTTTCAACGGATGAGTTAAGCAAACTTTGGCGTACGCCTTCCAATAAAAACCGCTTGAAAAAGCAATTGTTGGAGTCAGAGGAACAACGAGAGGATTTCATCGAAATGTCACGCGCTATAAACGCCCTGATGCATCGCTCTCAAACCATCGCTGAAAATTGGAAACGCATTGTCTTTTATTGCCAGAAGGAAGGCGCTAAGTCGAACGAGATCACGGCGAACTGGTATCTGACCAATACATTAGAAATGCAAAATGACTTCCGAATTTTGGCAGGAAAGTACCTCACACTTGCCAATCAATATGGCATGGAAATCGACGCTATTAATTATGCACGAAACAGCTCTGAATGATTCTGTTCATATTGGGATTGTTCCCCCTTTCAAATTGAGCAATTAATAATCAAACAGGTCAATTTATAGAGACATCTGTCACAATAACGCTTTACTTACGACCAGTTTTTGGGTAATTTACCCATTAACAAAATTTAATATAAAGTCACATTTGGCTGGAGATGATGCTACAAAAATGGTTATCAATCGATTAAGTAACAGGGATTGTCCTAATGCTACCAAAGCCAAGTTTTTGTCAGTAGTTAGGCACGTTAAACAGTTCGGTTCAATCAGTGACTTGGACCTTTGTAAAATCTTCGGAGAGACAATTTGGAGCGATGGGAGGGAATACCATTCAGCCGCGTTCTCATTTAAGGTTGATAGACACACAGGTAACTGTGAGATCTCAAAATACAAATACCAATAAGGCTTAAAAGAATCACCAAGCGGAGTCAGGCAACTGACTCCGTTTTTTATTGCTCGCTAAACGAAAGGCGATTTAATGTTTTGGCATCACAATAGTGAAATCGTGCTCGGAATACCCTTCAACCAAATAACTGTCCTTACATAACAGTCGGCAATAACGCAGTATTCCCTCTTTGTTGTGCGATTCAAGCATCTTCATACTCGGTAACTTTGCCTCATCCAATAAGTTAAACGCACAGGCTATCTTCGCCGCCCGATACATCTTCTCAATCATCTCGACAGTATGATTTGGATTAGCTGATTGATAATTCAAAGAGCCAGAAGCCAAGACATAGTCCGCACTCGGCAGCACAAGTTTGGAAAAGTCTCCTCGTATGTAATCCGCGTGTGTTTTAAAGGCTCTTTGCCTAGCCACAGAAATGAACTGCTTCTGCTGGTCAATTCCGATATAGCCAGATAAGCAGATATCTTTTTGCTCTAAATATTCAAGTAAATCAGCATAACCACATCCGATATCTACAAGGCTCACACCATCAAGCGGCAAATCATGACACAAGACTTCAAAGCGACTTACTTGGCTAAACTTGTCCTGCCAACCTAATGTTTTTGCCTTGTCGTCACCAAATTGCTTATATCGTTTACGGTGATAATGAGCGATACGCAGCCTATCTAACCACTTCATGTTTACTTACCTTTCGAAACCACTTTATGATTTAGCATCAACTTAAGTCTGAGTATAAATAGGAAGATTACCATTACCCTTCACTTGTCGAATGGCTAAGTGCGTGTGGATGTCTTTTACATTTTCCAATCGCTGTAATTTTCGAGTAAACGACTCATAACCCATCAGATCTTTGCTTACTACTTCGAGCAGATAGTCGTATGCCCCAGAAACAACATGACAAGAGATGACCTCTTCCATA
The DNA here is from genome assembly GCF_000400365.1 of Vibrio jasicida CAIM 1864 = LMG 25398. Classification (GTDB taxonomy): domain Bacteria; phylum Pseudomonadota; class Gammaproteobacteria; order Enterobacterales; family Vibrionaceae; genus Vibrio; species Vibrio jasicida. Next base: position 22,462 of record NZ_BAOG01000036.1, read on the forward strand.
TCACCGATGGCCTGTTCAAAGTCATCAATAGAGGTTGCTTGGTGATTATTCAAACTGACCTCAACAAACACCGTCATCGCGATGCCTGCTTTATCACGTGAAATCATTGCCCTATAACCGCTAATGACCCCTTCCTGCTCTAGCCGTTTGATCCTTCTTGCACAAGGTGAGGCAGAGAGTCCGACTTTATCTGCAAGCTCACTCGTCGTCATCGTCGCGTCTTGTTGAATCAAATGAAGTAATTGGCGATCTATTTTATCCATTTCATCATCCATGCCAAATTTCACCAACAAAAGCTTTCATTGAGATTAAAACCATCAATATTAAGCAATATAGCGCTATATTTTGCCACCATTAATCGTCACTTTCATCCGATAATTAACACATTATTCACAAAGTATTGGACACATGATGGCTTTAGGATACGCCGCGATGCTCACCACCCTTTTTCTTTGGGCTGGTTTTTTTCTGTCCCTCAAAGGCGGGGCGATTTCTAATCTTGAGCCAGCAGACATTGCTCTCACCCGATTTCTCATCCCGGCCTTAGTCTTATTTCCATTTGTCATCAAATCGATGGATCACGTGCGCGCGGTCCCCAACAGATACCTCCTCGGTCTCCTTCTTGGCAGTGGCTTGCCTTACTTGTTGATTGTTGGCACTGCAATGCAGTTTGCCCCTGTCGCGCATGGCAGTGCTCTCGTCCCTGGAACCTTGCCTTTATTTGTATCTGCTATCGCGGTAATTTGCTTTCAACAACCACTCAGCCGGCATCGAATTATTGGTCTCTCGGCGGTGTTGTTTGGTATAGCTGTTTTTTTATTGTCCAACTTGGGAAGTGAATACAATTGGCCCCAACTTAAAGGGCATTTTTTGTTTTTGCTGGGTAGTTTGATGTGGGCCACGTTTACTATCAGTGCTCGTGTAGCAAATTTGAGTGCACAGGTTTGCGCTGGGTTTGTATCGATCATCTCGTTTGCGATGCTTATCGTTGCCATCGGTTTTGGTTGGACAGACAGTTACCTCGCCATCACTCCCTTAAACAAATGGCCATGGAGTGAACTCTTTGGACATATCTTACTGCAAGGTGTTGGCGCTGGGTTAGTTGCCTCTTTCACCTTCCTCTATGCCGTAAAAAACATTGGGGCAGAAGCGAGTGCAGCCTTTGGTTCCTTAACCCCGGTGCTCGCGACCTTGCTGGCGATACCGGTTTTCAATGAAAGACCAGATATCTTAACTTGGTGCGCACTCTTTTTGGTTACGTGTGGCAGCATCGTGGCAAGCAATGTTTTAATGAAACAAGACCCTGGACAAAAATATCAGCCCCCCGTTCACAGATAAGAATAAAAATGCACGACTTTTGTCTCCGACTATTGAAAGCCAAAACGGCGTTTTGATAACCTGTTGGGCATAATAAATTACAACGTCAGATGTTATGCCTTCAACTCACAGCAAAGACGAATTACATCGATTTTTAAAAACAGGAATGCGCCTCTGGGTTAACTTCGAGTTCAGCTCGGAAGAAAAATACAGTTACGCTGCGACTTATATTGGATTGAAAGAAAACGCTTATATCATTCTCGATATTCCGACACGGCTACTGGAAGAACAAGCACTCCGTAAGCTCAATAATGTCGATGTGGTCATCCGAGGCGTTTCAGATACGGATTTGGGACACGTGATTGCTTTTAAAACCAGCGTTCTGATGAATATTCTACGTCCATCTCCGTTGTTGTTTATTCGTATTCCCGCCACATTCGCGACCAAGCCCGTGCGAGAACATGAACGCTACAAGCTACAGCTGGGTTGCGCTATCGACCATATGAACAATAAATACGAAGGCTGCTTGATTGATTTCTCGTTATCCGGTTGTGGGATCTCAACCATGATAGAACCAGAGTTCTTAGTAGGTGATAGGATCACGATAGACTCACCTCTAAGTGGTTATATTGATGATGACAATCGCTGCTCCGTTGCAAACATTAAGAAACTTGCCAAGGGTTGGATTATTGGAGTGCAATTTGCGGAGCCTTTGAATATGACGGAAGAACTCAAAACAGAGTTGCTTGAACAATCCTTTTCTGCAGCGACAATATAACGAATCAATAGTGTCAACGATAAGAGGGGCCACTACGCCCCTCTGTTTCGGTTTTTAATTACGTTCTTTCTACTAAGAATCGCTGCTTGAAATCGACAAATGCCTCGTGCAATGCGTTCTCTTTGATCGGTTTGAGCAGCACATAGTTCGCCCCTGCTGCCATAAATGCATCACTGGTTTCTTTTGCAGTATCTGCAGTACAAGCGTAAATAGGCGTGCCCAGCCGTAAATTCTGGCGTATCTCGTGCGTCGTTTCGATACCACCAAGGTGCGGCAGTTGATTATCCATCAATATCAGATCGTAATTATTGTCAGACAGATATTCCATTGCCTCTAAACCGTCTTTCGACCAATCCACCTGCATTTTGTATTTCTTACAAAATGCTTGAAGGATAAAGGCATTGGTATGATTGTCTTCCACCAGCAAGACTTTTAAGCTTTCATCGAACAAGGCTTCTGGTTTCACACGCTGACTGGCATCCAAAGGACGAAGTACACGCGCTCGGTCTTTCACAGGTAGCGTGACGACAAATGTGGTGCCATGTCCTTTACTACTACGAACTTGAACGTCACCTTCTAGCATGTCGACAAGGTTCTTCACGATGGTCAAACCTAGGCCACTACCGCCGTATTCACGAGTGGTTGTTGCCTCTTCTTGCACGAAAGGTTCGAACATTTGGTCAAGCTTATCCGATTCAATACCAATCCCTGTATCGATGATCTCAACAACCAAGACACTGTTCTCTGCGCCATAAAATTGCTCTAACTCTGCTTTTAGATGAACACTTCCGGATGGCGTGAACTTCACCGCATTACTGACTAAGTTAAACAAAATCTGATTGAGTCGAACTTGATCAGTAAAGATTTCGACATCTTGATCGAGCTTGTTCTCAATGATGAGTTCAACGCTCTTGTTATTACAAATTGGACGATAGATGTTGTCTAGCGTGCGAATGGTGTCATTAAACGAAAACGGGTGCTTTTGAATATTGAACTTACCTTGCTCAATCTTGGAAAAGTCTAAGATATCATTCAAAACTGCCAATAAATGCTCACCACTATGGCAAAGCACATCGATTTGATTCTTCTGTTCTTCGGTTTCCACCGTGTCTTTTAATAACTGTGCGACACCCAAAATACCGTTAATCGGCGTTCGAATTTCATGGCTCATCTTTGCGAGAAAATCAGCACGAGCTTGCGCGGACTTTTCTGCCTCACGCCGTGCAATGTTACTCTGCTTTTCGGCTTCGATGAGGGTCGTGATATCTTGACCCTGAACGATAATACCGCTGATGTCACCATCAACTCGAATTGGCGATAAATTCCAACGGTATATCTTGTTGCCAATAGGTACGTTAACCCCTGTCAATGTCGCTCCTTGAGCAGCCATTTTCAGGTGTGGGGTCAGTTTCTCTTTGAAACCTTGGAAGACCGGATGCATGGTTTCATGATCGTCATCTATCACCAACTCTTTGCGTGCTGCTGGGTTCATCTGAATCAAGATACTTTCTTCCGACCAAACCATGATTGGCGATAACGCAAAATTAAACAGATCTCGGAAAGACTTCTTCTGCGCTTCTAGCTCTTCAAAGGTGCTTTCCAGCGTTGATCCTATATGATCAAACTCTTCAATATTTGAACCGTTAAATCGTTCAAACCCTTTTTCCTCACGCGCGGAACGCGTGTAAGACATCAATGATTCCAGTTGAGCCGAGACTTTACTCTCAATCCATTCCTTGGTCAGCAACGCAATCATAATCATGCCAACAATCGAAGCCAGCATGGCTAAAAGGTGCTGGATTTGCAGCGTCACGACACTGTGATTATCTTGCGCCGTGAGCAAACACAATTCTGTCGTCACCGCATTAACTTCAATCGGAGTTTCTATGACGAGCAGCTTATCGAGTTTCTTTTGTGATCCTTTACGCTGCAATACGTCTGCAACACTGTATGCTTCATCTCCTATGAGAGAGTTTGCTAGCGGGACATTGTTGGCAACCATTACGACATTATCCACGTTACTCTCGCTTTTGAGTTTTTCCATTAGTGCGAAATTGTTATCTAACACAACAACATTAAAGGAGAAACCCAAAACCTCTCCGGTCGGCGGGGCTATTACAGGTACACGGCGAAGCAACATATGTCGAGAACCAATCGAGGTCATCACATTAACGTAATACCAGTTATTACTGAACGTGACGCGATTGGCGAGACTATCAAGGATAAGATCGTTCACGCCATAAAAGTGTGCGTTGCCATCATCCCAAATGATGCCTTTATGGTCAGTCAGAAAACGAAATTCTGGTGTATGAGCAGGATCGCTTTGGTCAATACTGAGGAAGAAGTAATTCAACGCATCTGTATTTCTGTCAACGTAAAAATTACGAATCACTTCACTTTTTGTATTGCTATCGTGATGGATTTGAATCGCCGCGAAATGGCTATCGAAAATGTTGTGTATCAGAGCAGAAGTTTGTTGCTTGGTCCTGTCTACTTCTTGCCAAATGATCTGTTTAGAGAAGTAATAGCTCTGAATAAAAATCCCGAGAATGATCGGGGCGAGAACAAGAATGATGATCTTTGTAATGAGCGTCGCAAGAGAGCGACGCTTTTTGGCGTTTGAACGTATTGTCATCAATTATCTGAGTATCTAAATGCACGCTTCTTAAGCGCTTCGATTCTTTCCGGTGAATCCGCTTTCGTGACAATTTCAAAATCACCGGAATACACGGTAGGTACCGGCTTTCCTTCCAAGTCCCACTTAATGGCTTCTGCCATCGCAATCCCGGTGTCGTCATTCATACGCATGACAGTAATGTCGAGATCGCCTTTTTGGATGGCGTCTAACTCGGCAGAGCCCCCACCCCATCCGTTAATCATAATGTCTTCTCTTCCCAATTCAGAAAGTGCATCAACCGCACCCAACGCCACATCAGTAGAGCAAGCATAAATAAAATCAACATCTGGGTATTTGGCTAAACTCGCTTTCGCAGCATCATAACCAGACTGCTTTGTTGCTTTTGTATAGTAGGCTGATTGTAGCTCAAAGTTATTATCACGGTTAACTTGGTGAATAAAAGTATCACCTCTTACGTCACTAATGTAACCCTCAGAAAAATAAAGCACGCTGTAATAAGTGTGTTTTGGGAAGTACTTTCCGAATTCCGTTGCTAATTCTCGACTGCCTTCTGCATGGTCAAACCCAACATATAAAAACGGCTGATGTTTGTCCCACTCTCGTACTGGCGTAGTGATATTTTGTAAAATCAGCTTGGTATTTGTTGAATCCAATACATGTTCAACAAATTTACGATGTCTGGTGGTATCCAGAGTGAAGATTAAGTAATCAGATTTACTTTTTAATGCTTCCATTAAAGACAAACTCTGTTGCTTTATATCGGCATTCGGACGCGTAAACACTTGGTTAATTTGATAGTTAATATTCAACTTATCTAAACGCTTTTCAAAAGCAGCAATGTTTCGTACCCAGTAATCTGACACTTGTTGACCCGGATATACGACGGATATTTTAAGTGGACGTGTTCTGGTTTTAGAGAATGGCACAGGACGTTCGCGAACGGCTTCTGCTAAGGCATTGGTCAGCTTTCTTTGCTCAGGAAACTCATCAAGAAAATCTTGGTATGCCCAATAGCCATTAAGCACTTGTGTCGCATGTGAAATCGGTGAAAAACCGATCATAGAAATCAGAGAAAGTAGTACCGCTTTTTTCATGTGTTGCTCTTATAGTTTTTTATGGAGCATGTCGCTGCTCTATTTTATTACCTAGCCGAGTCATCCTTTACCCTATTTGCACATATCCATAAAAGCCCGCTTGTATACCCAAGTAACTTCAGATGCTTGGGTCTCTATAAATGTTTCTATTAAGCCTTGCGGGGCATTACCGTATTATGTGTTACTACCGACGGAAATGATACCCACCCCCGTCAAAAATAAACCGCCATTTGAAGGCGGTTTGTCTTTTTGAAAAAGAAGTGTTTGCTTGAGGTATCAAACCTTGGATTAGCAGCACAGTTTTGCATTTTCTGGCTCATTCAACATCGCGTTTGAATGGCGTTATTTTTGCTCTTATTTTTCCGTGCACGTTTGACTTACCGCATTTGAAAAGAAAGCGTTTGATTGTCATCGACGTTGATCTTCGCGACTTCTTCTACCAATTGCTCTTTCTTTGTTTTGGTCAGTTGTTTGATGAAATATTCCGCTTTCATCGCAACACTTTTACTTTCAAAACAAGATGACCACTCCAAAGTCAGTGGCCCCTTCCCTTTCAGTGCTTTCGCACCTTTTCCCGTTTGATGCTGTTTAAAGCGTCGCTGTACATCATTCGTCACACCACAATACAGTGCATCGCGGTTGTTTCGGATCAGATACACACTCCAGCTTTGCTCGGCAATGTCACTCATGAAAGCAGCGACGCGACCTGTTCTTTTAGTGCTTCTAATTCTTCACGAAGTTGCACTACTTCTTGTTCTAGCTGAGCAATGCGCTCGGCACCGGCAGAAGAAGGAGCAGATAACGCTACGGCCAGTTCGCTCATGTCAACTTCACCACAGAATAGGTGCATGTAACGAGACTCACGTTTACCTGCCTCACGAGGAAGTTTTACAACAAGCGGGCCTCTTTCTTCACCAGCTAAAAGCTCAAGTGCGTTTTCAACTTCTTTAACATCATTGAAAGTAGCAAGACGGTTTGTTCGCGTACGGATCTCACCCGGCGTTTGAGCACCACGTAACAGCATGCAACACACGATGCCTTTCTCTTGTACGCTAAGCTGTAAATCGCCGAACTCTGTATTACAGAATCGATGCTGATACTTACTCACTCGACTGTTAAAACTGCTTTCATCACTTACAAGTCGACGCTCAATGAGCGCATCCACTGCATCTAAAACGTCAGCTTCAGATAAAGACATAACCGGCTCGCGGTTACTTTTTTGATTGCACGCATTCGTTAGCGCGTTAAGGCTGAGAGGGTATTGGTCGGGGGTAGTCACTTCTTTTTCGATCAAGCAACCAATTACTCGTGCTTCAATTGCCGTTAGCTCAACTTTCATAATGCATTTCCTTATTATTTTTGCATTTGAATTTGGGTATCAGGCTAAAGCATAGCGTATGGACCTGACACCCTTTGCGATTCGGGGTAGGTCTTAATGCTCTGATAAGATCGACACTTTGGTCATCTTTCCATTCTCATCAACCATCATTATCTTCGAACGGTTGAGTTCGACTTCTGTGATTTCGAGTTGTGTTCTTGCTGTAACGTAAGCCGCTTTAAGTTTATCTGCCAATGAGTCGGTGGTTGATTCCATTTCTTGGCTTTCGACTTGCTCCGCAGTATTACCAGAGTTCATTTCGAGCTTCATCATATTGTCTTTAATAAAGCTGATAATATAGCGTCAAAACTCCTATGACAACGAGTCGGTGCATTTCAGTGAACGATAATCCAAGCTTTTCAGTAACGAGTGTTAACAACACATCAGAATTGGTGGATAAATGTTCAACCCTACGCCACGTTTGATCTAAAGACTGTTATGCCACGAGATGTTGTGCTTTAATCGAGTCAGATATTCACAAATTAGGAAAGGGAACCATGAGTAGCGTATTTGAAATCGTGAACCAAGCTCGTCGTAAAAACAAACTAAAACGTGAGCTGCTTGATAACGAGAAAAAAGTTCGTGATAACCGTAAGCGTGTAGACCTTCTAGAGAACCTACTAGACTACATCAAACCTGAAATGACTCACGACGAAATCGTAGCGATCATCAAAAACATGAAAGCTGATTACGAAGACCGCGTTGACGATCACATCATCAAGAGTGCAGAAATCTCTAAAGCACGTCGTGACATCAGCCGTCGTATCCGCGAACTGACTGAAGAAGACAAGCAAACTAGCGGCAAAAAATAAGTCGAATTAGTTTCAGAATTCAACCCCGAGCAGGGATAACTTGCTCGGGGTTTCTTTTTGTCTCTTTGTTGTACACTGTGTACAATAAAATCAACTTCAGTTCCAAAAACATTCAACGTTCCTATGCCTTTAACTTCTTCTACCGCACAACCGACGCTAGCAAAACAACTGTTTACGATGACATGGCCAATGCTCTTTGGTGTGTTGTCGTTGATGAGCTTTCAGCTAGTCGACAGCGCCTTCATAGGCCAACTAGGTGTGCTGCCTCTCGCTGCACAGGGCTTTACTCTACCACTTCAAATGGTGGTTATCGGTATTCAAGTCGGCCTTGGCATTGCAACAACCGCTGTAATTTCAAAAGCATTAGGCGCAAACGATACCCGCTATGCAAAGCAATTAGGCGGTCTGGTTTTAATGATCGGATCGGTGGGCGTAGCAGTATTCGGCTTGCTCATTTGGTTGTTGCGCTACCCTATTCTCTCACTGTTGAGCGCACCTGATACCGTAATGCCAATTATCGACAGTTACTGGCCTTGGTGGCTGTTGAGTTCTTGGGTAGGTGCGGTGCTGTATTTCTACTACAGTATCTGCCGCGCAAATGGCAACACCATGCTACCTGGCACCATGATGATGGTCACCAGCGGCGTGAACTTAGTGCTCGATCCGTTGTTTATCTTCACGTTTGGTTTGGGGATTAACGGCGCAGCAATTGCCACCGTCATCGCCTTTGGTTTCGGTATATTGGTCGTCGCTCCTCGTGTTCAAAAAAACCATTGGGCAACCTTCCAGTGGCAGGATTTGAATGTGGTTAAGAGCATCACGTCCATCGGTAATATCATGGGCCCAGCGATGATCAGCCAGCTTCTACCACCTCTATCATCTATGTTAGCGACCAAGCTACTTGCAGGCTTTGGTACGGCGGCAGTTGCATCTTGGGCTTTGGGCTCGCGCTATGAATTTTTTGCGATTGTATCGGTATTGGCGTTAACCATGTCAATGCCGCCGATGGTCGGACGCTTATTAGGTGCGAAAAACTACACCGACATTCGCGCATTGGTGTCTATTGCCGTTAAGTTCATCCTTGGTTTCCAGTTGTTGATTGCGCTAGTAACCTTTGCCGCAGCTAACCCACTCGCCTTACTTATGACAAGTGATACTCAAGTAGAACAAGTCTTGCACATGCACTTGATGATTGTCCCAATCAGTTTAGGTTCACTTGGGGTGTGCATGTTGATGGTGTCGATTTGTAACGCACTGGGGAAATCTTATACCGCACTAACCATCTCAGCCCTGCGCCTGTTTTTGTTCTTCCTACCGTGTCTATGGGTAGGGGCTCAGGTGGGAGGCATTCAAGGTCTACTGATTGGCGCTTGTATTGGTAACCTTATGGCTGGAATCGCGGCTTATATTACGTACCAAAAAACCATTAATAAGCTCTCAGCTCAACAAGTCTCAATGTAACGACGCTTTCGAGTAACGCCGAAAAACAAAGCCCTCACTTCAACGGCGAGGGCTTTGTTGTTTTAAAAACGAGAAGTTGAACGAACTAACCTCAACTAAGTAAAGACATCTTATCAGCAGGGAAAACCACGCCAGTTTGCCTTCTTACTTCGGTCAGTACTTTTGCAACGGTCAATGAACGCTGCTTCATTTGATCATCCATCACACCCAGTTTAAGTTGTTTAGCAAAGGCTTGAGCTTCATAGAACATGTGGTTCTCTTCTTGCGGCAGCGTTAGGGCTTCTTTATCTTCACCGCGCGGAATGCGTTCAACACCACGACCTGTCGCAATCATATCGACAATCACACTACCCCGCTCACCTTGAAATTCACTTGGAATGAGTGAATCACTCACCTTAGAGTGTAATTGGTTCACATTAAAGCCATCGTACGCCAGTGTTACGCTGCCACAACCATCTACGCCTGATGATAAGATGTGAGCACTTGCTTGAACACTATTCGGCTCACCAAACAGTTCAATCGCAGAACCAACACAGTAATAACCAATGTCCATGATTGAGCCATTAGAGAACTCTGGGTTGAAGGTATTTGGGTTTTCACCGTTTAGGTATTTCTGGTAACGAGAGGAGTATTGGCAGTAGCTAATCGTTGCATGACGAATAGGGGCAATCGTCGGTAAGCTGTCTTTCAACACTTGGAAGTTTGGTGTGTATGGCGACATGAAGGCCTCGAACAGCACCACGCCATTTGCTTCTGCAGCCTTAAACATGGCTTGTGTCAAAGGATAGTTAGACGCCATGGGCTTTTCACAAATGACATGCTTACCAGCGTTTAGCATTTGAATAGCTTGAGGCGCATGAAAAGAGTTAGGGCTAGCAATGTAGACCGCATCGATATCTGAGTCTTTACTTAAGGATTCTAAACTATCGTAATAAGACGCTGCGCTATAAGGTTCACCAAACGAACGTGCCTTATCAATATCACGTGAATACACCGCTTGTAGGCAAAATTCTTTACTTTGAATGGCCGCTTCAACAAATTGTTGGGAGATCCAGTTAGTTCCAATAACAGCAAGTTTGAACATGTTACTTCCTTTTTTCATTATCGTTCGGTAGCCATAGGGCCCATCAGAGCGATTTAAGCAAGCTTTAGTTCATTAAACAACTCAAATAGTTGGTTCGATTTGTAAGGTTTCGGTAAGTATGCATCCATCCCCGCCGCAAAGCAGTTCTGAATGTCTTCCTCTAGTACGCTCGCGGTCAAAGCGATAATGGTGATCTTATCGCTGCCCACTTCTTTTTCCCAACGACGTATCTCTTTTGTGGCGGTTAAGCCATCCATCACAGGCATCATGCAATCCATCAGAATCGCATCAAATTGCTCTCCTTTTGTAATGGCTTCTAATGCTTCTTGTCCATTACTGGCAATTAAATAATCGTAGCCCGCTTTATCAAGAAAGAAACTGGCAATCTTTTGGTTCATCAAATTGTCTTCTGCAATCAATATCCGGCGATGAGTTCGAGATTGGTTAATGTTATGAATGACAGCTGACGCCGTGACGTCGTAACTTTTATTATTCTGTTCGACTTGAGCAAGCTCATCAATGGCATGTCTGAAGCGATTACCAAGGAAGGGTTGAGTCAACACCGCATGAATGCGCTCTGAGTTGGTATAGGTCGTAGCGAGATGATGCTGACAAACAATGATTCGACTCACATCGACATATTTCTCTAGTTCATCGATGGCCGAGTCCAATGTACTTTTACCATCATGGCAGTAAAAAATGACTTCGGCTTCTCTTGAAGAAAAGGTCAAATCATCAATGCGCTTAACCTCTGAAAGTTGTATTCCTGCTAAACGGCATTCTTTAACGATTTGGTCGGTGTAAGGGTATTGGTCTGTGATGAGTATGCCCGTTCGAATTAATTCTGAACGCCAACCAACAATTGGTAGCACTTCTACCTCGATTGAGAATTCGAAATGGGTTCCTATCCCTTTCGATGATGTCGCGGTTAATTTGCCGCCCATCATGGCAACCAATTGACGACAAATCGCTAAGCCTAATCCAGTACCACCAAACTGACGCGAGATGCCTTCATCTTCTTGGGTAAAAGGTTCGAAGATGGTATTCAGTTTGTCTCGCTCAATGCCTATCCCTGTATCTGTCACTCTAAACGTTAAGAAAACGCTCTTTTGCGTCGTCGATTCTTGGTAATCAACATCGACAGAAATGTGCCCTTCATGAGTAAACTTCACCGCATTCGAGACTAGGTTCATGATGATCTGTTTGATGCGGTGATCGTCGACCATAATGCGTGGAGGAATACGTTCATCCAGGTTAATGTTTAGTTCCAGTTGCTTGGACGTTGCTTTAGATTGAAACAAAATCATTGACTGATAAACGACCTCGCGAATGTCAGTCTCGATTAAGGAAAGCTGTAAGTGACCAGATTCAATTTTCGATAAATCGAGAATGTCGTTTAGAAGAGTCAGCAACGTATGAGACGAAGTATCGATATCGGTTAAGACTTCTTTCTGATGAACTGAAAGGTCACTTTGGGACAGAATCTCCGTCATCCCAATAATGCCATTCAATGGGGTTCGTATTTCATGGGACATGCTGGCAAGGAAAACTGACTTTGCTCTGTTAGCCGAGATAGCTGACTCTTTGGTTTTTAGAATCTCTTCTGTCTGTCGGTTTTGCTCTTCCATCATACGATTGACTTGCTGCGCGAAAATGGTGAACTCATCATTACCATCAACGGCCACTTTCTCCCCTTTAACGTGTTCATGGATGAGCGTGTTGAGAGAGTGAATGATAGAGTCCAGTTTGCTGTGCACTCGATACCAAGTACCAAACCCCAGCCAACACAATAAGACGATGATGACCATGACTCCCGACGTCATCAGCGTGATGCTTTGTTTTTGCGAACTGACTTGTACTAACAATGCACTCTCGACTTGTTGAGTGAACCCTGCCGTCATTACTTGTAAGCGTTGTACGCGGTGGTCAAGGTCTCTAAGGTAAGTTACATAATCCGATTGCGATAACTCACCTGCCATCAAACGCCCACGAGCTTCAATGCTAGAAAGATAGCGCGGCGATGTGTACAGGCCCAGTAGTTTCTCAACTTGCTCATTTGAAGCCCCCAGCTTTATGAACCCTTCCAAACTTTGCTGCTGCCGCTCAATTGATTGGAAAAACATGCCTTGATTGGGCTTACTCTCCGGCTCTAACACCAAGCGATAGGTCAGCCACGCCTCTTTTTGCGTCCAATAAGAAAGCTGTGCGAGGTAAGCAATGAAGTCTTGCATCCAATGCGCTTCGTCACTGTCAAATAGATGGTAATGCTGAACCAATGCCTCAGACATCTCCTGTAAGAGTCGAAATGACCAATCTCCTGCATCCACACTGTCCTTTATGTCGCCGGAGATCACATCTAGCATGGCTTGCTTTAAATCATTGGAATATTCCGCTGTGTGACTGTTTTGCATGAACTTGTCGTAAATCGCGAGGGCTTTGTCTCGTTGAACTTTGACTTCGATCGGAAGAGGTTGCTCTTCTCCATATTGATGACGTTCTTTCTCCATCTCATACACAAAGTGGGATGCTTCAGAAATCAACTTCAAGCCTTGAATATTACTGACGGTTTGGTTGAGTCTGGCTACTCGTTGAGAGTTAATAGAAAATTGGTGAACGGCGAACACAGAAATAACCACCGCAGGTAACAGTGCGAGTAGAGCTAAACGTAATTTTATAGAAAGTTTTATCATCCGTTCGCCCGAGTTAAGAAAAGGCCCTCGAATTAATACTAGACTACTTTCATAGATTGAATATGAACTTATGCGAAGCGTTTTATTGGCGCTTTTGCTTCGCTTATCTGCTCAAATAGGCAAAAACAACACTTAGCGCCCTTTGTTGCACCAAGGTTAACCGAACAAAAAGTGTGACTGCTTGCAAAATTTTGCAGCATCATTTTTAAACAGATTTGGTTAAATCGACATAGACCATTGGTGAACCCTAGACGGTCATTAAAAAGTTGATAAGACGTTTACCATTTTCGTGTTAAAGAATACAAACATCACAAATTCCAAATGGTAACTATCATTGTTGCAACCTTTCTATTTGAGATGATCCTTTATAATCACGAATTAAGTTTCATATTTGTAAAAAGTCAATCCCCATAAAACCCTGCCTTAGTCACATTAATCAACTAATCAAAAGACGATTTGCCACACTTTAAGCTGGATTTATTTTTCCTAGCAGAATAAGACCTCCGCCCGTACAATCCGCACACATAATTATTACAACCCAATTACATAACACCCTCACTTTACGCTCTACCGTTGAGGTAACAGCTGAAAGTAAGGTCAGCCCCCAAAACGTGAAAGGTCCGAAACAACAATGAGTCCAGAGAAATATCTCCAAGACTGGCAAACAAGCCAAACGATTGCTGAATCTATTTCCCCTCTTATTGGTAAGCTATATCGTCAAAAAGGAATTGAAGTAGTTCTTTTTGGTAAGACACTTATCAACGCCACCACCATCGACATTCTCAAAACTCACCGCATTGCAAGACGTTACACTGGAAGTCCTCTATCTCTTGAACAAACCATGCCGATCATTCAAGCGTTGTGCGAAATGAGCATCTCATCTTGCCGTGTTGATGTTGGCCAGCTTGCTGGTATGTACTGGAAAGATCACGAAGACACCTCTGCCCTAAACGACTTCTTGCACACAGCTTTGCACGGTGCCCGTGATGCTGATTCTTCTTTAGCGGCTCGTGATGTGGTTCTTTATGGTTTCGGTCGCATTGGTCGCCTATTGACTCGCCTCTTGATTGAAAAGAGCGGCCCAGGTTACCCGCTTCGTTTGCGTGCGATTGTGGTTCGTGGCGGTAAAAAAGGCGACCTTGAAAAACGTGCGAGCCTATTGCGCCGTGACTCTGTACACGGTCAATTCAATGGCAGCATCGTTATCGATGAAGACCGCAAAGCCCTCATCATCAACGGCAACTACATTCAAATCATATACGCAAACAACCCAAGTGATGTGGACTACTCGGTTTACGGTATTAACGATGCACTTGTTGTTGATAACACCGGTGTTTGGCGTGATGCAGAGGGACTAAGCCAACACCTAGCATGTAGCGGGGCAGAAAAGGTGCTGCTTACTGCGCCAGGTAAAGGTGAAATCAAGAACGTCGTATTTGGTGTGAATGAATCTGTGATTCAAGAAGATGACACCATCATCTCTGCGGCGAGTTGTACAACCAACGCCATTACACCGGTCCTTAAAGCGTTAAATGACAAGTATGGTGTTCTTTCGGGTCATATTGAAACGGTACACTCTTATACCAACGACCAAAACCTCATCGACAACTTCCACTCTGGCGATCGTCGTGGTCGCAGTGCCTCTTTGAACATGGTTCTCACTTCAACAGGTGCTGCGAAAGCCGTCGCAAAAGCACTGCCTGAACTAGCTGGTAAGTTATCTGGAAACTCGATTCGCGTCCCTACTCCAAATGTATCAATGGCTGTTGCAAACCTAAACTTAGGTGAAGATGTAGACCGTGATTCACTGAACGACTACCTGCGTGAAATGGCGTTAAACTCAGAGCTTTCTGCTCAAATAGATTACACAGATTCGACAGAAATCGTATCAAGCGACCTAGTTGGATCTCGTCACGCAGGAGTGGTGGACGGACAAGCGACCATCGCACAAGACAAGCGTTGTGTATTGTACATCTGGTACGACAACGAATTCGGTTACAGCTGCCAAGTTGTGCACTGTATGGAACAAATGATGGGTGTTCGTTACCAAACATTCCCTCGATAAGGTGAAACCTTGCTCCACAACGTTAACCACAATAGGTAACGAGTAGCACCGCAGCATTTGTTTTTAATAATAAGCGCCCCGCGCATTACTAATAGCTCTTCCCCGTTTATACGCCTGATGACCTCAGGCGTTTTTTCGTTTTTAAGACTCTTTGACATTCCTCAGACATTAATTAACCAACTTGAACGCTATATTCATGTTTCGTTCATGTTCAGAGCACTAATATGAACCCATAGATTGAAAGAGAGGTCATGATTATGAATCGAATTATCGTTACTGCACTAGCACTGATTACTGGCTTTTTTACTTTGGTATTTAGCCTAATCATGGCGATTCCTTTGACCATCGCAGCCCTGATCACTGGTAAACGTATTGAAAAGCGCGTGAAGCAAATGCAGCAAGAAATGCATGAAGAATATGAATTCAATACGGGCAAATCCGACGCGATTGAAGGCGAGTTTGAAGAAGTTCGTCGCTAGCGTTTCTGAAGGTTCCACACTCCCCCTATGTTCCTGAGCAACCTTCTTTGCTGACATCCTATCTCGTTAAGAGTTAGGATGTTTTTTTGTCTGCCATATACAAGAAAGGCTACCATCGCGGTAGCCTTTCTGCTTTTTAAACAATGCGTTCAGCTTAATTAAATCGTCACAACCACTCGCACCGCCAATAGCATTAAAACGATGCCGGATAGTCGGTCAATCAATACTGCCTTTGAGCGAATACGGTCCACAACGCGCGAGTTAGACAACACCAAGGTAATAAAGGTATACCACAAACCATCGACAACAAATGGCGTCGCGACGATGATCATTTGGTTGCTTAGATCATTACCTAGTGCAACAAATTGGCTGAACAATGCAATAAAGAACAGTGCGATTTTCGGGCTTAGAATCGAAATAAGAAAACCTTCTCGCGCCGATTGTAAAACCGTCGTCTCTTCACCAGATTCTAGCTTCGCTGCTACACCACCTTTTGAGCGTAAAGCATTGAAACCGAGATACGCCAAGTAAGCAGCACCTGCCAAACTGATTGTCTTAAATAGCAATGGGCTTTGTTGAAGTACCACTGCCAAACCTATCAAGGTAATGAACGCATAAATACCAATACCAAACGCGTGCGCCCATGCGGTAGCCAAACCATTCACGCGGCCACCAGCTAACGAGTGCTTAGCAACAATCGCTAAACTTGGACCTGGCGACATTGCCCCTAATAAACACACGGTAAAAAGTGATAACCAAACTGTTAGTGTCATAAGAATCTCCCCTCTTTGACGCTAATCTATCAACGGAACAGGTATAATTAGAAATCAAAGTTTTTCATACTAACCATGATTTCAAATCATAACTAAATAATGCATTTATTATCGAATGGAATATTCTGAAATCTGCATGACCGAACGAATCTCTTCCCGCACCCATCTATGCGCCGGATCCGTATCGTATTTTGGATGCCACATTAACCAATACTGATGAATAGGCGTTTCGAGAGGCAGTGCTTTATGGGCCAAGTCCCAATGCTTCGCAAGATTGACCGCAATATGCTCAGGAACCACCATCAGATGTTCACTAGAAACTAAGCGATTGATGGCAGCAGAGAAGAAAGGCACTTTGAACGTAATATGACGCATATGACCTAGCTCTCTTAATGCTAAATCGGTGTACGAATCTTTGTCCCCACCACCTGTGACTTTAATGTGGGAGTAAGAAATTAAATCTTCAACACTGATGCTGTCTTGCTTTGCTAACGGGTGAGAAGCTTTCATCAAACAAACTGATGAGTCTTCACCAATCTTCACACTGGATACGCCCTGAGGCTTCTCTGGATACATGGAAGACGCGATATGAATACCAGTTTCATGAAGCTTATCTAGAAAATCTGGCTGCCACAGTCGGTACGCCATATCTAAATGAGGAGCAAAGCCACTCAGATGAGAGGCAATATCAGGGAGGACGTATTGGGCGACATAATCACTCGATGCAAATACTAACTCCGCTTTCCAATCCTCAGGTTCAAAAGGCTTGTCATCGAGAAGGTGATCGAATTCCGCTAACAAGTCATCTAACTTCTCTTTTAGAAGCAATGCTCTTGGTGTTGGGATCAGTTGGTTACCCTGTCGAACCAATAAAGGGTCACCGCACAATTCACGTAACTGCGCTAATTGACGGCTTACCGCCGATTGGGTGATGTACAAACGCTCAGCAGTTCTGCTCACATGGCACTCTTCAAGTAGGACATGTAAAGAGCGCAGTAGATTCAGGTTGATGTTATTCAGCACGCTCAACCCATTGAGCACGCCAATCTGCCGCGGCGTAATCTTCCGGCCAGTATTCCACTTGTTTGCAAATCAGGCCATCACGGACAGTATGAAAAGTAATTACCCTATCCGAACGTACACCATCACTAACGATTACATCGGTAACGACTTGATCAGCATCAGCCACGATGCGTTCGATAGTAAAGGTCCATTTCCCGTCCGCAGGATAAGCTGAATTGAGCTCTGCAAAGTTTTTTCTACCTCGAATCACTTCTTTAGTTAATGGCCAAATCACGGCGCAGTCAGCTGACAAACACTCTGCCGCCGCATAGAAGTCATTGCTTGCCATTACGTTCCAAAAATTGAGGACGATGTCTTTTTCGTTCATTTTACAAACTTACTCCCTGTGGTATTGAAAAACTCCGTTAACACGGTATGTGTCATCACGTTACGAAGCTCTGGATAGCTTTGGATATAATCTCGAATCTCGTTGAGACGCGCGATATTAGGCACTTCGACAAACAGCATCATATCGGTTTCACCACTAATAGCGTGACACCATTTAACACCATCGATTTTATACAGGTCATTAGCGTAATTGTCGCAATGATGGCTAGAAGCGGAGGTATCAAATTTGAGTGCCATGTAAGCACAAATCGTCGACTCTTTAGATATCGCAATATCGGCATGATAGCCAAGGATGACTTGGTCATTTTCAAGCTTTTTGATCCGAGCTGTCACAGCTGAACGTGACAGGCTAACTTGCTCTGAGATTTCAGTAATAGAGAGACGGGCGTTCTGCCGTAATAGGTCTATGATCTGATGATCAAATTTGTCCATAACATCACCAAGCTTTCCTTAATTTTGCCATTCTACTCAATTACAACTTATTGAAAACCGACAATTTGCGGTTTATCGGCAAAACAACCGTCATTTTGACGGTCGACAACATCATTTTGCTGTGCAGAATTTAGATATGCTTGTGGCTCGCATTACCTAGACGTTCAGAGGTCGTTATGGAACAACTCAAAAAAGACATTACGCTGATATCCGGAATCGGTCAGCTCTCAACTACCTTAATGGGCACGGGTCTATTTATGATCCCAGCGATTGCCGCTGGCATTGCAGGTCACTTCTCACTTTGGGCTTGGATTATTTTATTCATTGCCATTTGCCCTATCGCGCTTACCTTCGCTCAGTTAGGCAAACGCTATCCAAGTGCTGGTGGTACAGCATTTTTCGTCCGTAAAGCCTTTAATAGTAAGCTAGAAAGCAGCGTGGCGTGGTTGTTCGTTAGCGTTATTCCTGTTGGTGTGCCTGCTGCTGTCGCACTTGCTGCAGGCTTTTTACAACAACTGTTACCAGAGTCCATTAGTAATCACCTTTTCGCTCAAATTCTCACGGTCGCTCTGTTAATGGTGGTCAACTTGCTCGGCACAAAATCTTCTGGTCGCTTACAAACCATTATCGCACTGAGCATTTTTGCTCTGGTCGGTGCATTTCTGTGGAAAGGCGATGTTGGTTCTGCCGATTTAACCATGCCTGTCATTACGATGGATTCAACTTGGTCGATTGCAGCGGCTTTGGGCGTGATGTTCTGGTGTTTTGTTGGAATAGAAGCTTTTGCTCATATGGGCGAAGAGTTTAAGAACCCACAACGGGACTTCCCGATTGCCATCATCGTTGGTTGTTTTGTTGCAGGAATCACTTACTGGGCATGTTCGGTCGTCATTCTAAAATTTGGTGCTTACGGCAATGCCCAATTCGATAGTGCATCGATCCCTTGGCTGAGCGCCCACCTATTTGGTGAAAACGCTAAATGGATAATCAGCGTGGTTGGCTTTTCTGCATGCTTTGCCAGCGTAAACCTTTATACGCAAAGCCTTTCTCGAATGGTATGGGCGCAAGCAAGAGAACACAAGCCAACCAGCGCTATCGCGAGAGTGTCGGTTCGAGGCGTTCCAGCAAATGCCACTCTCGTTGTTGGTGTTATTTTGCTAGTTTCGTGCGTTATTGGGTCACTATCTGGTTTAGATCTGGAGTTTTTCCTCAAACTCGCGAATGGTATTTTTGTTCTGGTCTATCTATTGGCAATGCTTGCTGCTTACAAATTGCTACAAGGTTGGGGAAAGATCCTCGCGGGAATTTCTCTTGTACTGTGTACAGCAGTATTCATTTGTTTGGGTTGGTCTATGCTCTACGCCGTTACTATTTTTGCCGTGCTCTCTTTACCGTGGAGGCAATGGCGAAAAAAGCACACTAGACGGGTAACTGAATAAGACCCTACTCCTTATTCAAACAACTGAGAGAGTTGCTCAACCAACGCATCAATATCTACTAACGCGACATTGCCATAGCCTAGTACAGCGCCTTGCCAATCTCGCGTTCTAAAACCTGAATGCTCATAAAAACTCATCGGACGCAGCACAATACCTTTTGACTGAGCGCGCTGCGTCCATTCATGTTCATCAATTCCCTGCTGCCACTTTAAAGTAATATGGAGACCAGCAGCCTGACTGATCACCGCAACTCT
This sequence comes from Vibrio jasicida CAIM 1864 = LMG 25398, assembly GCF_000400365.1. Classification (GTDB taxonomy): domain Bacteria; phylum Pseudomonadota; class Gammaproteobacteria; order Enterobacterales; family Vibrionaceae; genus Vibrio; species Vibrio jasicida. Next base: position 42,566 of record NZ_BAOG01000036.1, read on the forward strand.
ATCGCCAAAGTGCTTTTCAACCCCCAAACACATTTGTTCATGCTTAATTTTGTACAGTCGGCGCATTTTTCGGATATGACGCAATAACCCACCTTCAGTGATAAAATCTGCCAACGCTTCTTGTGCGTGCGTAGGTGAATCACCACTTAACGCATCTTTAACCACCAAACATTGTTCCACTAAACGTTCAGGAACCACAAGGTAGCCAAGCCGCAATCCGTTAAACATCACTTTACTGAAAGAACCCACATACAACACGCGATCATCTCGACCCATTTGAGCCGCTAGCCCTTGTAGGCTGGTATAGGGGCGATGAGCAAACTGGAATTCGCTGTCATAATCGTCCTCGATGATCCAACGTGATTGCTCAACTGCCCAGTTGATGATCTTTCCTCTTTGCTCGGTATTGAGTGTGGTGCCCATCGGATATTGATTACTTGGGGTGATATACAGCGCATCGGCATCACTTGTGGTCACCGCTTCCACATCAAAACCTAGTTTCTCTCGTACGAACAAAGGCTCAAATTGATACTGCTGAAATTGAATCAACTTACGCATTTGTGCGTAGCCCGGTTGCTCCATCAGAACCTTATCACCTTGCTTGAGAACAACCATCGTCGCAATCGACAACGCCTGCTGCGCCCCAGAGGTAATAATGATGCGCTCTGGGGAGCAATTCACAGAGCGGCTTGATGCAAGGTAGTCAGCTAAAGCACAGCGTAATGCCCAACTGCCCTGGATATCTTGATTGCCGAGCAAACAGGAACGGGAGAGATGGCGAGCAAGTAACTTTTGCCATTGCGCCATCGGAAACGCCTCCAAATCAGGCACCCCCGGAGCAAATGCGCGGTTGATGTCAAAGTTGGTTTTCGGTGAAGAGTCCGTCTTGATTGAACTAGGCTCAGGTAAATACTGCTCCGGCAGTTCTACGGCAACATAAAAGCCTGAACCTTTTTGACTATTCAAATACCCTTCCGCCACTAGCTGCTCGTAGGCAGAAATCACGGTATTCCTGCTGAGATGAAGCTCTTGTGATAGTTTTCGTGTAGAGGGTAGCTTGCCATTCTTCGCCCACAATCCTTGAACAATCTTCTCGCGGATAGCAAAAAACAACGCTTGCTGACGCGTTCCATCACTTTCTTTTAAATGCAGGTCACCGATATCAATCAAAGACAAACTGGATCCATCCATTAGTTAAAACTGGCTCTCTTTAAGCTACCAGTTAAACGCTACATTGCAATCAAAGACTGAGGAGCAAATAAGGAGAGAAAATGTTATCCAATACTAATAGAACGGAAATTAAGAAAGGCGTACATAAAGCCGTCTCTGATGTTAGCAAACTGCACGCCATCATAGATGAAAGCCTGATCGCTCATATTGCAATAACAAACGAGTCTGGCCCTGTAGTCATCCCCATGTTGGCATGGCGTGTCGATGATTACCTGTATATCCATGGTGCCAACAACAGTCGATTGTTACGCTCACTCAAACAAGGAGTGCAAACGTGCCTTACCTTTACTTTGTTTGATGGTTGGGTATTGGCTCGAAGTGCGTTTCACCATAGCGCGCATTATCGTAGTGCCGTGGTCTTTGGGCAATTTGAGATGGTGGAGAATAACCTAGAGAAAGACAGGTTACTGAATCACTTTATCGAACAGATCGCTCCGGGGAGAACGGAAGAAGTTCGTTTGAGTAATGAGAAAGAACTCAAAGCCACCATGCTACTGCGTATTCCACTGACCGAAGCATCGGTAAAAATAAGCAATTTTGGCGTCAACGACGATTCAGAAGACATGGATATTCCCGTTTGGGCTGGCGTATTACCGTACCGAACGGTTGTAGGCCCACTTGAACCGTGTAACGATTTATATGAGGGTATTCAATCGCCCGATTACCGCCAAGCCTACCCTAATCGCTGGTCGGAATAAGCACGGTAAATCGCGCGCCACCTAAGTGACTTTCTCCAACAGAAAGATCCCAGTGGAGCAGCCTCGCGGCGCTGGTTGTTATCGCGAGGCCCAACCCGAATCCTTTGATATCAGCGTTACGGCTTTTATCCAATCGAGAAAACGGCAAAAATATTTCCTCTCTTTTCTCTTCTGGTATACCAGGCCCATCATCTTCAATATCAACTATCCAAAAATGCTCAACCTGTCTCAGCGTCACAGTCACATTACCGTCACCATATCGCTTGGCGTTTTGCAGCAAGTTATCAATAACCAAATTTCCTAGCGTCGGTTGCAAACCAATCATAGGGTCTTCTTTTGCTTCTTCAGCCAACAACAGCACTGCCCCTAAATCATGATAGTGCAGTCGATGTTTTAGCCATTGAGGTAAGTGCACCAACTCATACGTTTCGTTCATCAAATGATTATTCGAATTCAATCGAGATAACATCACAATATCGGAGGTGAGATGGTTGACTACGTCGACATACCGTTCAATATCATCATGCAATTCAGCTTGCTGCGCCCCCTCACAACGTCGTGCTAAATCGGTCGCGAGCTGAATACGGCTTAATGGTGTACGCACTTCATGAGGAATAGCTTGAGTGAAAATCACACTCTGTCGAACCTGTCTTTCAATGTCTTCCGCCATGGTATTAAAACCACAAGCCAATTCGCGTATTGGAGCGGAGAAATCCTTAAGCTCAACGCGCTTACTCAGTTCTCCCGCGCCAAACTGTTGTTGAGTCGCAGTTAAATGACGAATCTGATTTTCCAACTTTCGAACCGGAATATAAACCATCACGCCTAAGCTAAGAATCACGGCGATAATCAATGTTACGACGAAGATGATCTCTGAATCCTCGTCCCAATCTATATCGGGACTGAAAAAATCACCTTTCTCTTTAAAGACTAAGCTTTCTGATGTGTTGGGCAGAGGAAAAACGGCGGCGTACAACGTATCATCAACCAAATAAACGGGAATACCTTGTAAGTGATACAACAATTCGCAATGGTGGCACGGTGCTGAGCCATCCCAATCATGAAGCAAAGTCAGGTCGAAGATAAAGAAATCTTGTTTTCCTTTTTCGGTGAGGTTTTTGTAAAGCGAGTCTTCTGTCCCACGTTGCTCTATGTACTGATCAACAAAGTAAGCACCGTCTTCGAGAAATATCCCCACTTCCGTTTTGCGCATGAACTCTTCACCCATAAAAATGAACAAAGTGATCGTCAGAGCTAACCCAGAAATGATACCTACGTATAAACGAGTAAACGTCGAGAACATCGTTATTTACCCGTCAGCATGTAACCTCGGTTACGGACAGTTTTAATGGTAGCAGTATGAATATGGGCTTTGGAAAACTTCTTTCTTAAGGAAGAGATTCGCATATCAATCGAACGATCAGTAATGCAATACTCGATGCCTCTTGCTAATCGACAACAAGATTCCCGCGAGACAGGTTTATCAACGTTAAGCATTAACAGTTCGAGTATTTCAAACTCAGAGTCAGTTAAGTCTATATCTTGTTCCAAATAAAAAGCTTTAGAACGGCGAGTACACAAGTCAATTCCGTAACGGCTTAATTCCACGGTTTCAACCATGTCCACTTGACGACGATACCGACGCAGAGCAGCTTCAATGCGAGCGAGAAGGATATTGCCTTTAATCGGCTTGGTTAAGTAATCGTCAGCACCGAATTTGAGCAGGCTAACTTCACTCATTTCATCATCAGTTGCCGTCAACACAATAATAACGCCCTGATAAAAATCGCGCGCTTCTTGGCAAATCATCGCGCCGTCTTTACCGGGAAGCATAAGATCGAGTAAGACTAAATCAGGTTTAAACGCTTTGATGCTGTCTAACGCATTCAAGCCATCATCAACAATAGTGACAAGATAGCCTTCTGCTTCTAGATACATCTTGGTTAGTCGAGCGATCTCAGAGTCATCCTCTACGAGCAAGATTTTATTGCTAACCATGATTTATTCACTCCATCTATAAAACAGAAGAAGTATATCGTCCGATTTGTAGGGTGCAACCCACTCTATTGACACTTTTTCCTACAAGAAATGCCTTACAAACACTTACAAACCATACATTTATAAAAACACGCACAGCTAATAAAACCAGAAATGGAATTACCAACCACACAATTATGATTAAAAAGATTTTTAAGCTAAAACTTAATGCAAATTTAACACATAAATCCATTATTATTTTAGATTAGTCGAATTAAAAACCTTACAAGAATTCATTCCCAACAGTTATGACTTCATTTGCCCATATAGACAGAAATTCCTGTTACTCATAGATTCTCGGGCGAACCTTCAGTCAGTGAGTAATACAAAAAATGAAATTCGCTCAATTATCCCCTTTGGCAATATTGTGCGCGGTAAGCCTTACGGCTTGCGGTGGTAGTGACTCCAGCTCGAAAACATCGACAACGACTACGCCACCAGCCCCAGTATTGAGCACCGTTATCATCCCTAATGTCGTTTCTACAGCGTTTCCTACTGAGTTGAAGGTAGCTGCTGATGCTGGCTTCACCCACTATGTAAAAATCTCGCTTTCTGAAGCCAACAATGATGATGCATTTCATATTGTTGCGGTTGACAATGGTGTGAACAATGAAAAAATCTTTCGTGCCGCAAAAATTATCCAGCACCTACTCACAACCCAACCGAATTCTAAATACGGTACCGACAAATCTCGCATCGCTAAGACACTAGCAGCACGTGACGCGACATTGATGTTGACTAAAAACGACGATCAAAATGATGAGATGCTGACAAAAATTTTCGTCAGTGAGCTTATTCGTCAAGGCAAGTTGAACCACGCAATTGCTGATTCAGGTCTAACGCACACTTTTGATACCAGTTCTTTAGAAAAGTTTGTGGAAGACATGATGGCACTTAGCGAAGAGGACTTAGATTCACTTGTCGATTCGATTGCAACAACCTTAATGAACAGCGCAGACACACCAAACTGGTTGATGAACAGTCAATCTTTAATGTATCGCGAATTGACCGTTGAAGGCGATTGCCATTACATGAGCAACTTTGCCGATTACTGCGCTAATCTGGGTGAGCATGCTGACCGAGACGCTGCTTTTGAAGAGATTCTACATTTGGTTCAAGCGCAAGGCATTGCGCCTAACGCGTCGACTTCGTCACTGCAAAACGGCATTCAAGCACATGCACTGAGTATCTATTCCGATATGCAAGCTGGCAAGCCCACCGTGTGGCGTCCTACACAAAGAGACTGGGAAGATTGGGAGTCGGACGACTTCGACCCGGAGCGTGTTAAGCAAACCGGCCCTTCTTACTCTCATGAATATTTTGCTGCTGCTTTTGAAGCTTACATGGGTGTAGCAAAAGCAAACGGGCAAGGCCTAGACGGCTACCAAGCTTTAACGCGTGAGGAAATGCAAAGCCAAGACCCGCAAGCGGTTGATTGGATTAGCGGCTTATTCCACGGATATTTGCAATACACCGCGAACATCGACTCTGCTGGCGTCAAACTCTACACGGAGAAGACGAATCCAGGCACAGTGCCTACCTTCCGTATGGCACCAAACAAAGACGGTTTGGTAGAAGCATACACCTACAAATCTCAGTGGCTCACAAAGGTAAAGATCGTTGGCGACCAAGCAATCAATGTCATCGGTAACGATCAAGACAACACCTTCGAAGGCAACAACAAAGATAACAGTATTTACGGTGAAGGAGGCATCAACACCTACATCGTGCCACACAAACTGGCGGAATGTATCGTTATCAAAGCGAAGAATGTAACTGTTGAGTGTCCTAGCACAGGCACTGACGAGCTATACGACATTCAGAACATCCAATTCACCGACCAAACTTTAGACGTAACGAAGCTATAAACGATGAAAAACATGAAGAAACTTACTCTACTTTCTCCCCTAATCCTTGTTGGCTGTGGTGGCCTTGCCGTCATGGATCGTACTGATGCAGTAAAAGCGCAACCAGAAATGTTGGTAAAAACCGACGGCGATTTTTGGGGATTCGGAGCCGATGGTCGATTTGATTTTGCCGGTAAGTACAAAGGTAAATACTCGCGCAGTGCTTCGAACTCAAGCTGGTTCAATCGCATCTCGTTCAAAGAAGGCGCAATGGGTGCAGAAGTGACTCGCGTAGACAGCGGCGAAACCTGGTTACTGAGCTGCACAGGTGGTGGTATGTCAGTGAACTACATGGGTGTTGATTTTGGTGGAAACGACCCTTACACATGCCAAATCACCCAAGACGGTGTCAAAGTCGGTGAGTTTGCAATGAAGCCAAAATCGGCACTGATCGATATCAGTCTAGAAAAGAAAGAGACTGGCAGCGTTCGCGTTGGCAACACGCATTTCAACGTAGAAACCGTGCACACAAGCCCTGATTCAATGATGGCGGTAGATATTCCATTGGGTTACAGCTTCAAGCAAGGCACACAAGAAATTGCTGCGGTACAAACCAACGGTACAATCGCAGTGCAAATGCTTCCCGAGCTTAGCGATCAACAAAAAGACGTGGTGGCTATTGGTGCCGTTGCGAGCGCACTGAGCTGGCGTCCAGAAGAATAAGCGCTTAACAACATAGAAGAACCAAAGTCCTCAACCTAGAGGGCTTTTTGTTAATACATGACTTGTCACGCTATTTTTCTAGGCGCGCCGCGTACTGCTTTGGCGTCAGCCCACGATGTTTTTTGAACATGCGATTGAAACTCGCCACATTGGTATAACCAAGGCGTACAGAAATATCATCAATACTCACGCGTTTGCTCAATAACCCTGCCGCAACATTGCTCAATACATAGCCTGAGACCGTCGAGTAGTTGAGCCCTAATTTGTGCAAACGGCGTTGAAACTGCTGATCAGATAAACCAAGCAGAGAAGATACTCGCTCTAACGTTGGTAACCCGTAATGACTGCTGTAGTGCACCACTTCATATATCACTTTCAGTTCATCTTCTGGATCGGGCATATTGAGCAAATCATCCAAGTCGGAAAAGCTCATCGCTAAACGGTTGTCTTCACGATGAGTTACCTGCCGAGAAGCAAGACGGTCATCACCGTTAATCCATATTTCTGTCTTAGGTTGGCTCCAATCGATATCGCACCCGAAATACTCTCGATACAAATCATGATTCTTCCTTGAACCAGAAACCAATACGCGAAGCGGTTTATAATCTTTACCTAGAAATTCTCGAAGAATTTTAATCATAAAAATGGCGCTACGAATACTATCGTGAACCTTTATATTGGTATCAATAAAGGGATTGTCGTACGTCCACTTAATGATCTTGCCCGATTGTGCTCCAGCAAAGAACGCCCCAGACTGAAGGTTACTCACGCCATAGTTCACACGTCGAATTGTGCTGGCTAGATCATTACCAGAAAACAACCAACGCCCAACAGGTCCAAGTTTTTGCAAATCGATATCTCGGCTGACATTCAATATTACGTCTGGATCACCACTCATCCTTTCAATCCGTTGATACCATTCACTGACCGCTTTCAACGGAATCAAGGTCATAGGGTTATGGAAGACTGAAGACGGAATCCCAAGCTCATCAGACGTCAAATTGTATTTAGATAACGCAAGGTTATGCATGTTTAAAATGCCCATCGCGCGAATGAATCGAACTGTTTTCATAACCAATCACATCAAAATTCATCTTGTAGTGATTGAATGTGTCACAAAGACTCATCCATTTCAATTCCTGCTCAAAATAAGCCAACAGTTTGATAGAGGAGTGTTTAATGAGTTTACTGAGTGTCCCATTTGTCGGAACAGGCGCAGATACTGCGTTACATGTTGTCGCTGCCGTCGTTTTAATCGCGAGTGTTGCAGGCGCGTGTTACGGCTTTTGGAAAATCCATGAGTTGCCTATTAATAAGGCGCACAGCAAGGACCATCATCAGATAGGGCTTATCACTGCCCTCACCTGGATAGGATTTGTCTGGCACTGGGTATGGGTGCTAGCCGTGATCTTTGCATTCGTTGATATGGAAAAAGCCATCATCAATCTGCGTGATACATGGAAAAGTAAACCGCAAACAGAAACACAGCCACAAGAGGAGGCATAATGTTAGAAGGTTTAGCGGTATGGGCACTCTTCATCTATCTGCTCCGTTTAGTCGGTATGCCTTGGAACAAAGCGACCAAATCGTTCGCTTACCTTGGCGGTTTGGGTTGGCTGATGTTCGTATGGGTGGGCTTGATTAACTTCACTCCGATGGATTTGTCCGGCGGTTCAGTGGTGCAATCTCCTCATGTTCAATTGCGCCCAGATTCAACTAACGTGAAGGGCAAAGTTGACCACATATACATCAAGCCAAATCAACAAGTTGAGAAAGGTCAGCTCATTTACGAACTCGACCCAACGCAATATGAAATCGCACTGAATCAAGCACGTGTATCGGCGGACTCTGCCAAAGTGGCTCTGGCAACAGCGAAAGGTGACATCGCCATAGAAGAAGCGAACCATGAAGCGCTTGTTCAAGATTTAGAAACATCAAAGAGTCAGTTGGAAGCAGCGAAAGTTGACTACAAATTGCAGAAAAAGATGCTCGATCGTTATGTTGAGCAAAACCGAGTGGTGCAAAACACCATTACGGAAAGCGACATCGACAAACAGTCGAGCACGGTAGACATGGCTCGCCACAATGTGTTGACTCTGGAATCTCAAATCAAGAAGAAACAAGTCGATATTTCACGTGCGAAGCTGGCGATTCATAAAGCGGAGCTAGCGGTTGAAACGAAACAGGCTGAATTGCGTCAAGCGGAAGAGCAAATCGCAAAAGCACAATGGGATTTGAACAGCACCAAAGTGCACGCACCTAGCGATGGCTTTGTGACTAACTTTATCCTGCGTGAGGGTCAGCGTGTATCGGCGATGCCACGTATCAATATGTACACCAACGAGAAGTACGTACTAATGCGAGTAAATCACCAAGCGATTCGTAACGTCAAACCGGGTCAACCTGCGGAATTCTCCTCTTCGGTTTATCCAGGTAAGATCTTCTCAGCAACCGTCGAAGGTATTGTTGAGGCGACAGGTGAATCACAAGGTAACCTGATGGGGTTCGATGACTCTGTTCGCGTGACAACTGGTAAAAACTTGCAGAACAAACACCACTTTGTTCGTCTTAAGATTGATGAGCCAGAAGGCTACGACATCCCTGTTGGCTCTGTTGGCCTTGCATGGGTCAGCGGTGAAAAACCGATAGGCTTCATGGCCTTCTTGGATGTGATTCGCGGGATCATCATCCGAATGAAGTCTCAACTGTACTTCTTCTACTCTATCTAAACTCACAAACCGCCAGTTCCGCTGGCGGTTTTCTTTTCATTTGTATCCAAGCACGTACTTTTCCCGTATAACAATTAGTTAGTAAACAACGGAGAAGATTCATGTCGGCAAAGGAAAGAAGCCTACCTACCCATCGCATCTCAAGATTCAGCAAGTTCGCTTCACTTGCTACCCGTGTCGCAGGCAATGTAATTGCAGAAGGCACGAAGCAGATCGCCAAAGGCAACAAACCAAAAGCGAAAGACCTCTTGTTGACACCGCAGAACATCGCGCGCTTAACCGACCAACTAGCGCACTTACGTGGTGCTGCAATGAAGCTCGGTCAAATGCTGTCAATGGATGCTGGTGATGTTTTAGAACCTGAACTCGCCGATATTCTCTCACGCCTTCGCTCCAACGCAGACCCAATGCCAGCGAAGCAACTGAACGGTGTTATGGAAGGTTCACTTGGTGCTAACTGGAAAGCCGAGTTCCTCTCCTTTAACTTTAAGCCTATTGCCAGCGCCTCAATAGGACAAGTGCATCAGGCTTACAGCGATGCAGGTGATAATCTAGCCGTCAAAGTGCAATATCCAGGCATAAGAAAAAGTATCGATAGCGACGTCGATAATGTCGGCACACTACTCAAAGTCGTTGGGTTGATTCCGGAGTCCGTCGACTACAAAGGACTGCTCGAAGAAGCGAAAAAGCAACTGCATGATGAAGCCGATTACGCACGAGAAGCGCAATTTGCCATTCGTTATCATGACGCTTTGAAAGAGCACCCTCATTTTGTTGTGCCAAAGATCCATACTGAAAGTTGCTCCGATTCCGTTCTCGCGATGGAATTCATTGATGGTAGTCCGATTGAGCAAATCGAACATTATGATCAGAGTACGCGAGATTTTGTCATGCATAGCCTACTCGAATTACTGTTCAGAGAACTGTTCGAATTCAAGATGGTACAAACCGACCCAAACTTTGCTAACTACTTATATATCGAAAACACTCGTCAAATCGGCTTGCTAGACTTTGGGGCGACTCGCGAATACAGCGAACGATTTAGTACTGGCTACCGCCAAGCCTTTGCATCTGTCGTGAATAATGACGAACAAGGCTTGAATGACGCGCTTGAACAGATTGGCTTCTTCAGCCAAACCATCCTGCCAGCACAGCGCCAAGCAATTCTCGACTTAGTTAAAATGGCGTGTGAACCCATGTTGGTTGATGAACCTTACGACTTCAAAGCCAGTGGCCTAGCTCAGAAACTCCGAGAAGCCGGCACCATTCTAAGCATGAAGCAAGAGTACTGGCACACCCCACCAGCGGATGCACTATTCCTGCACAGAAAAATCGGTGGCATGTACTTGCTCGCCGCTCGTATTGGCGCAAAAGTAAACATTCGCCAACTGGTCTCACCTTACCTACAGATTATTGACGAATAGGCTATTGTTTTTCTGCTACTTTCGAGTACCTTGATCCGCTGCCTATAAGAATAATCTGACTGTCGGGGTGCTCGTTGAGTAAGTTTCAAGACCTTTCCACTCTAATTGAACAAATTGTCCAAGCAGAAGAAGCGGAGCAAATCACCGCTCTCAATGATTCTATCGAATGCGGCCTCGAACCCGGTGCGGTTGCGCTGATTCTCGAAGCCTTTCCGATCGATGATCGTGTGAGATTGTGGCGCGCATTACCTATGGAGTTGCACATCGATGTACTAACAGAAATGCGTGCAGAAGTACGTCTTTCGATCATCGAAGCACTTTCTGAAGTTGAGCTAAAGCTTACCTTAGCCAAGCTAGATAACTTATCTCTGATCGAATGGGCAGACTCTCTGCCTGAAGAGTTTATCAATGAAGCGTTAGAGTTGATTGAGAAAGATGAACTCGACCTCTACGATCAAGCCAACGAATACGAAGACGAAGAACTTGGCCGCTGGGCTGAGCGTAAGATCATCACTCTCCCTTTTAATATCACGGTTGGCAAAGCTCGACGCCTAATGGAGCGTTACAGTTACGACACACCGCAGCAGGTGTATCTCATCAACCGTAAGAAACAGTTTCGTGGCGCGGTGAACTACTATGAAATCTTGCGTAGTGAGGAAGACGTTCGCCTTAAAACCTTAGCGATAGAAACCGTCACAGTACTCGACAGTAAAATGGAATTATCTGAGGCCGTAGAAGCGTTGGAGCATAGCCCCCTGCCAGCGTTGCCAGTAACGGATACCGACCAAACCTTAATCGGTGAAGTGGATTGGCAATTCGCATTAAGCACGCAGCGTGAAATATACGAAGCGCGTTTAATGGCTGGTACGGGTATGGATGAAGGCGATGACTTATTTGCTCCGGTATTAAAAAGCTCTCAAAAGCGTGGGGTTTGGCTGGGCATCAACTTGCTAACCGCTATTTTAGCCTCTGTCACTATCGGGTTGTTTGAAGACGTAATTTCACAAGTGGTTGCTCTCGCCGTTCTGATGCCAATCGTTGCCTCTATGGGTGGTATCGCGGGCAGTCAGACACTTACTCTTATGATTCGCGCTATGGCGTTAAACCAGATCACTCCGGGTAACCGTTTTGCACTCTTGAAAAACGAGCTTGGTATTGGTTCTTTGAACGGCTTACTTTGGGCGCTGATCATCGGTGGGCTGACGGGTTTATGGTTCCAATCAACCGTACTGGGCGGCACCATCGCATTAGCTATCATCGTAAATATCATAACAGCAGCCCTATTTGGTGTTTTGATCCCTATTGTTCTGGATAAATTGAAACTCGATCCTGCTTTAGCTGGTTCCGTCATTTTGACTACCGTGACAGATGTGGTCGGCTTCTTCGCTTTTTTAGGAACAGCAAGCCTAGTAATGTTGTAAAAACGATTGCTCTAGTTAATTAATTCATCATTAGCATTATAATTACAAATTGCAAAACGAAATTGCATTTTGCAATAAGCGAGGGATTTTAGGCAACCTATGTCACAGAAACCGCGATTTTTAGGCGGTTATAAAGTTGGCACACTAACTGCATTAGTATGACTGACCCTTCTTAAGCCGAGGGTCACCTAGCCAACTGACGTTGTTAGTGAACTCAATTTGTTCACAAGTATATAAGCCAATCGCACTCTTTGCGGTTGGCTATTTTTTTATCTGTACTTTGTACATTCACCTTCACTTCCGCTCCAGCCTTTCAGAACTCAACTATCTCTCATAGAAAATACTTTCTAGGCGGGCATAAATGCTCATCAACCCAGTTCGTTTCCATTACTTTTTAACTTCTTTTGTATCAGAAAATCGCTATTTCACCATTCCACTATTGACCAACGCGCAGCCAACAAAAAAATACAACCGATTACATGAAAGAAAACACAAACAAAAACCACTTAAAACAATCAACTCAGCAGCATTTAAACACTAAGGCATCATAATTACATTCAGCTTCCATAATTTAAGTTTGATTTATGAACAAAGTAGAACGCCCACCAAAAGAAAACGGTTGCTTTTGATGCCAAAAACCCAACATTTCATACATTCATAAACAAACATATAAAATCAACTTAAATACCACCATGAACCAAATGATACCGATTTCATTACATATTTACCCACCGTAGATTGTAGAAACTGGAATTTTTTTCATTCCACAAATAAATTATAACCTCATGTTTATAAAGGACTTAAAATCATAAAAGCGTAAAGTAAACGTTTAAATGACAAAAAACTCATTGACTATGAGATTTACATCACGATAATACGCGCCGTTTGCCCAGAAATTGGGATCGATAATTAGTTTTAATTTTCTTTGCGGAGGTAAAAATGGCTGCAGACAATAACTACAGTCTAGGACCAGTTCCTAACAGTGCCAGAAAGGGCGTTGCTTCATTAACCATGGTTATGTTGGGACTCACTTTCTTCTCCGCAAGTATGTGGACGGGCGGTTCGCTCGGTACTGGCCTTTCTTTTGACGATTTCTTCCTCGCTGTTCTCATCGGTAACCTCATCCTCGGTATTTACACTTCCTTCCTCGGTTACATCGGCGCTTCTACTGGTCTCTCTACTCACCTCCTTGCTCGTTTCTCTTTTGGCTCTAAAGGCTCTTGGCTTCCTTCCGCACTTCTTGGCGGTACACAAGTTGGTTGGTTTGGTGTTGGCGTAGCGATGTTTGCGATTCCAGTGAACAAGGCAACAGGCATCGATACAAACACGCTTATCATCATTTCTGGTCTACTCATGACCGCAACGGTTTACTTTGGTATCTCTGCACTTATGGTGTTATCGGCAATTGCAGTACCAGCAATTGCCCTACTAGGCGGTTACTCGGTAGTGGAAGCAGTAAATAGCGTTGGTGGCGTAGCAGAACTTCAAAAAGTACAACCTTCGCAGCCAATCGATTTCTCTGTCGCTCTTGCTATGGTCGTAGGCTCATTTGTCAGTGCGGGTACGTTAACCGCAGACTTCGTTCGATTCGGCAAAAAGCCAAAAGGCGCAGTGATGGTCACCATGGTGGCGTTCTTTATCGGTAACTCACTGATGTTCATCTTTGGCGCAGCTGGTGCAGCGGTAACGGGTCAATCAGACATTTCAGAAGTGATGATCGCGCAAGGTCTTCTTATTCCAGCTATCATCGTTCTTGGCTTGAATATTTGGACAACCAACGACAACGCGCTTTACGCCTCAGGCCTGGGCTTCTCCAACATCACTGGTTTGCCAAGTAAATACATCTCAATGGCGAACGGTTTAGTAGGTACATTGTGTGCACTATGGTTGTACAATAACTTTGTAGGCTGGTTAACCTTCCTATCGGTTGCAATTCCACCAATTGGTGGCGTAATCATTGCGGATTTCTTCATGAACCGTAAACGTTACACAAATTTCGCAGCAGCAGAGTTCCAAACGGTAAACTGGGCTGGCATTATCGCTGTGGCGATTGGTGTTGCAGCAGGTCACTTCCTTCCGGGTATCGTGCCTGTGAATGCGGTACTAGGCGGCACAATCAGCTACCTGATTCTAAATCCTATTCTTAATAAAAAGACACTGGCACAGCAGCCAGCGTAAGGAACCATCATGACAACACTATTGATCAAGAACGCAACGCTAAAGGGACAGGAAGGTCTCCAGCAAATTTTGATTGAGGATGGTCAATTCAAGCGTATTGAAGACAATAATGTAGAGCTAAATTACACAGGTGAAGTGCTTGATGCAGAGGGCGGCATGGCTGTCGCTCCATTCTGTGAGCCTCACATTCACCTAGACACAACGCAAACAGCAGGTGAGCCAAGCTGGAACATTTCAGGTACGCTTTTCGAAGGCATTGAGCGTTGGGCTGAGCGCAAAGAGATGTTGTCGATTGAAGATGTGAAATCACGCGCGAAGCAAACGCTTAAGTGGCAAATTGCAAACGGCGTACAGCACGTTCGTACTCACGTTGACGTTTCTGACCCTACCCTAATTGCCCTAAAAGCGATGGTAGAAGTTCGTGAAGAAATGAAAGAGTGGGTAGACATTCAAATCGTTGCGTTTCCGCAAGAAGGTATTTTGTCTTACCCGAACGGCAAAGAACTGTTAGAAGAAGCGGTTCAGTTGGGTGCTGACGTTATTGGTGCGATTCCTCACTTTGAATTCACTCGTGAGTACGGTATTGAATCTCTACACTACGTTTTCGAACTGGCACAGAAATACGACCGTTTGATCGACGTACACTGTGATGAGATCGATGACGAGCAATCACGCTTTGTTGAAACGCTTGCTGCGCTAGCGCACAAGTTCAACATGGGTCACAAGGTAACTGCAAGCCATACAACGGCTATGGGCTCTTACAACGGTGCTTACGCATCTCGCCTGTTCCGTCTGCTACGCATGTCTGGTATCAACTTCGTTGCAAACCCATTGGTGAACATTCACCTTCAAGGCCGCTTCGATGATTACCCGAAACGCCGTGGTGTGACTCGTGTGAAAGAAATGCTGAATGCGAACATCAACGTGTGTTTTGGTCACGATGATGTCTTCGATCCTTGGTACCCACTAGGCACTGCAAACATGCTACAAGTGCTGCATATGGGTCTGCACGTGTGTCAGGTGATGGGTTACGACCAAATCAACAACTCACTGGATCTGATCAGCACGAATTCAGCACGTACACTGAACATTCAAGACAAGCACGGCATTGAAACAGGTAAGCCAGGTAGTTTACTGATTCTTCCTGCAGAAAATGGTTTTGACGCAGTACGTCGTCAAGTGCCAGTTCGTTACTCTGTTCGTCACGGTAAAGTGATTGCAGAAACACAGCCTGCGACAACACACATTCACCTTGGTGAGCAAGAGCAAGTGACTTACAAACGCTAATCACTGAGCTTTTAAACAAAAAAAGGGTCTGATTGAATCAGACCCTTTTTTTATTTCTTCACGCGCTGTGTTAGGTGTCTACGGCAACTAATGACATTCCTTAGCAACGAAGGCGTATTCCCTAAATAAACAACCTTGCCATCTTCATCAACAATGGCAGGTACAACCTTTAAGCCTTTCATATCTGCGCCGTATTCCACCAACTTACGTTCTAGCTCATATAAATCCTGCATATCTCGGACTCAATTTATAATTATCAATTTTCGCGTGAATGCTATCCCTCTAAAGAGATATCAATACTGATCTGGATCATGAAAGATAGATCCTAATTATGGTGGGCTCAAACTTGAGACACTTCATGGTTTGAATGTGTTTTTGAATGTGAAATTTTGTGAATTGCATTCAAATTAAATTTCATAATATAGACAATTTGCGTAATAAATATTTGCACTCCTTCGTAACAAACACTAAAGTTAAGGAGTTAGTTGAGCTTTATACTAAAATGCCGCAAATCGCCCAAACACAGATTTAACACTAACAACGTCAAAATTAGTGCTTATAAAATAAAGAATAAAATAAAACCTAGGGTCAGCAGCAATGTTGACCCTTTTCTTTGCCTCCATCAAATCGAGCCAAACAGAAAAATTTTGAGCCTTATAGCAAACAAAACTTTTGCGTGATAACTGTCGGTTATCAGCGAGATAAGTAGATTCCTAATCAAACAGCGTTCAATAATAGCTTCGAACCAAACATCTCGGAGTGAAATACATGAACATTTTCAACAAAACTACATTGGTCGCGGCGCTATCTCTTCCCCTACTTGCAGGATGCGTGACTCCGGGAGAAGATGATCCAAACGCATTAACAAAACAAGGCGCTGCAGGTGGTGCACTTTTAGGTCTGACGATGGGCGCTTTGACGGGGGATGCTGAGCTTGCCGTGAAAGGCGCAGTTGCGGGTGGTGTCGCCGGTGGTGTCGCAGGTGCGGGCGCGGATATTCACAATAACCGTGACAACATTCGCCACGACAGCCGCAATGACGCGATTAGTGGTATTAACGGTGGTCAGAACACAGCAGCAACCAATGCCCCGCAACAGTGGCAAGAGATCGATAACTTTGTAGGTGATTGGAACGTAAATATCCAGAACCACAATCGCGACTTCAAAGGCTTAGAAGGTTTGTCGGCACACGGCTCGCTAGCAAAAACAACAGAAGCAAATGTTAAGGTGACCAACTCGCAAGGTGTTGACCTTAATGCCGCGTTCACGTTCGATCCACAAGCAGGCTACCAATTGACGCTGACCAATGAAGCAAAAGATGTATCGGTTGCTTTTGCTGGCGAACAACAATCACAAAACCATCGCTACAACTTCTACCCGATGAACATTAACGACGTCATTTACCAAGGTATTCCGACGGGTGATGTGCGTGTCGAGCTAGGTTTTGCAGGTCCAAACGTTTGGACCATCGATAGCTACGCTTACATCGACGGAGCAGAACAAAAAGTACAAACGTTCCGATTCACTCGCACCCTGTAAAACAACAAGGCTTTCTTCGCAACATCTCAATAACAACGCCTCATTTGGCAATTTAATAAAGGCTTAGGCATACTCTGTCTAAGCCTTTATTTTTTAGAAGAAATCCATGTCTCAACTCAACCTAGCAGAGCTCAGCCAATTTGAGCCCCAGTTCCTACAGTTTATGCTGCAAGAGATGCAAACTGATGCCGCTCACGACCTCAGTCACGTACAACGCGTAGTCAAAACCGCTCGTCAGCTAACAGAACAAGAAGGCGCAGATTTAGCCGTTGTATTACCTGCTGCGTATCTGCACGATTGCTTTACTTACCCAAAAGATCACCCGAACCGCAAACAAAGCTCAACGATTGCGGCAACCAAAGCGATTTCGTTTCTAGAAAGCATCGACTACCCTGCTCAGTACCATGACGCTATCGCCCACGCGATCGAATCTCACAGCTTTAGCGCCAACATTACACCAAATACGTTGGAAGCTCAGGTCGTCCAAGACGCAGACCGCTTAGACGCGCTTGGCGCAATTGGTGTGACACGTTGTATTCAAGTGAGCACGTTATTTGATGCCGCCTTATATAACGAACAAGACATGTTTGCAGAGCATCGAGAATTGGAAGATAAACGATTCACCATCGATCACTTCCAAACCAAATTGTTTAAAATTGTTGAGACAATGAACACCAAAGCAGCATATGAAGAAGGTTTGAAGCGTAAAGCGTTTATGCAGTCTTACCTAGAGCAGTTGCGCCAAGAAGTAGAAGGTTAATATGTCGGAAAGTCACGACCTAATTAAAGAGCTCAAACGCCAACTCAAGCAATCTGGCTTGCACTATGTCGATGTCGCGCAGCACTTGGAACTGAGCGAGGGCTCCGTAAAACGCTTATTGGCAGAAGGCAGTCAAATCAGCCTCGACCGCTTGGAGCGTATCTGTCAGCTGATTGGGTTAGAAATGGCAGAGCTATTTAAACTGGCAGCAGCACACAACAAAGGGCTGGAGTCGCTCACGCTAGAACAAGAAAAACAGCTGGTTGATGATAAAGGCTTATTGTTGGTTGCGGTTTGTGTGGTCAATGGTTATCGCTTCGAACAAATCATCGAGCAATACACCTTTGATGAGTTAGAGCTGATACAAAAGCTCGCCCAACTCGACCGCCTCAATATCATCGACTTGCTGCCAGGTAACAAGATTCGTCTGCGTATATCCCCGACTTTCAAGTGGCACACAGGTGGCCCTATTCAGCGTTTCTTCCAGCAACAAGTTCAAGAAGCTTTCTTCCAGAGCTATTTCTCTGCTGAAGATGAAAAGCTAGTGATGGCAACGGGCTTAATGAGCTTGCCAACCAACAAGAAGATGCAGCAAAAGCTACAAAAGGTCATTGATGAGTTTTATCAGATCTGTCAGAGCGACGATTCACTGGATATGAACGAGAAGCACGGTACCTCTCTGGTGATTGCGATGCGTCGTTGGACATTCCCGTTGTTTAACCCTTGGGAACGCAAATAGGTACTACCTGATGCTCGATAAACTCAAAAGCCTATCGGTCAAGACGAGACCTATTCTCCCTTTCTTCATACTCATCGCGTTTAGTGGTTTTGCGGTGTTCATTGCCACACTCTTGCAACTTTCTGATGTTGTTAAGGAGTCTTATCTTATTCCGAGTGGCGTAACTGCGTTGTGGGCGCTTGCCGCTTGGGTGATGATCTCAAGCTTTCAGCATGTTCCTGAACTTACACCAAGCCTCGGTTTTTTCAAACGAATGAAAGCTCGCTTGGTGCGTCTGTTCTTTTATTTGGTGACATTAGGCTTTATTGGACTCTCTGGTTTCATTCTGTTTGTCACATTGAGAATGCTCAGCGTCTGGTTTCGACACTAAGCTCATCTCGTAACGCATGAGAGCACCAATCAGTGCGATATCACAAAATCATGAAACCAAAAGTATCGCAAAGTGTTACTTTTGGTTTCTCATAACGTAACTCTTTTCTTCACACTCGCTTCCTAAAACGCAACCTTTAAAGTGCTCCCATCTCAACGCGATTTTTGCAATTACGGAGCCAGCATGTTTCTCACTAAACGATTCTTCCCCTATTTCGTGACTCAGTGCCTTGGTGCACTGAACGACAATATCTACAAGAATGTTCTCTTGTTGATGGTAACCTACAGCCAAATTGACTCACTACCGATGTCGGTTGACCTTTTTGTTAACCTTGCAGCGGGCTTATTTATTCTTCCCTTTTTTCTATTTTCTGCCCACGCTGGTGCGATTGCCGACAACATGGACAAAGCCAAGTTAATCCGCCGCTTAAAACTTATTGAATTAGTGATCATGAGTTGTGCAGCGACGGCTATCATGACGCAGAGTGCCATTCTAATGCTGGTTCTACTCTTCATGACTGGTACTCAATCGGCTTACTTCGGCCCTGTGAAATACGCTCTACTTCCTCAAGCGCTAAAATCTGATGAGCTAGTGAAAGGCAACGCTTGGGTTGAGATTGGGACTTTCCTTTCTATCCTGATTGGTACATTAAGCGCAGGTCTATTGCTTGCGATTCCAAATGGTATGCTTATCGCCTCTTGCATTGTGATTACGCTGTCACTACTGGGCTTTTTAAGCAGCGCAAACATCCCTTCTCTGCCAAGTAAGAAAAGTGACCAAGTAAAATTCGAACCTGTTACTGGTTTGAAGAAAACACTCAAACTGGCACAAAAACAACGCGGTATTTGGATGTCGATTCTAGCGATTAGTTGGTTCTGGTTTATGGGTGCGACTTACCTGACTCAATTCCCCAATTTTGCTCGTGAACACCTATTTGCAGACAGCACTGTGGTTTCTCTGTTGTTGGCTCTGTTCTCAGTTGGTATCGCGACAGGCTCATGGTTATGTGAAAAGCTGTCTTTCAATCAAGTTGAACTGGGTATTCTGCCATTTGGTATTTTGGGCTTAACGATTTTCAGTGTCGACCTACTATGGGCAGTACCTGCAATCGAATCTTTCCCAAGTCAGTATTACGACGTACAAAGCTTTGTTGCCCAATCTTCACATATTCGAGTAATGATCGACTTGTTCTTGGTTGGTGTGAGCGGAGGCGTATTTATTGTTCCCCTTTATGCGTTTATCCAATCGCGCTCAGAAGAGGGCGAATGTGCTCAATCTATTGCGGCAAACAACATCATGAACGCACTGTTTATGGTCGCTTCCGCTGCTGTTTCTATCTTGGTGTTAAGTGTTTTAGAGTTCTCTATTGTTGAGCTATTTGCCATTTTGGCAGTCGGTAACTTCATCGTGGCTATCTACGTTTACCGTCAAGTACCTGAGTTTACTCAGCGCTTTGTTAGCTACTTGCTAAGCCACTGTCTGTACCGAGTTTCGGTAACCGGTCGCCAGCATATCCCAGAGCAAGGCGCTGCGCTGATTGTGGCAAACCATGTGAGCTATGTAGACGCTTTGATTCTAATGGGCACATCAACCCGTCCTGTTCGATTCGTGATGGACAAATCAATCAGTGAGCTGCCTGTTCTTAAGCACGTTTTTCGTCATGCTGGCGTTATCCCAATCTGCTCTCCACGCAAATGCGCAGAGACTTACAAAAGAGCTTTCGAACAGATTGAGCAAGCTCTTAATAACGACGAGGTAGTTTGTATCTTCCCTGAAGGTCGTTTGACCTCAAATGGTGAACTGGGCGAGTTCCGACCGGGTGTTGAGAAGATTCTAAAACGTACACCGGTTCCAGTGATTCCAATGGCGTTAAAAGGCTTATGGGGCTCTTTCTTCAGCCACAAGAATGGACACGCGTTAACGAAGCGCCCTACTCGCTTTTGGTCTCGTATCGAAGTCAATATTGGTGAGCTATTGCAACCAACCACGTTAGATCGTCATTTGTTACAAAAAGAAGTGCAAGATTTGCTAATTCGCTGACAGTAGTCTCATGGATAATTTAGTAGGATAAAATCAACATCATAAATCTAGGAGGCATTATGAAAATCATCATCTTACATGGTCTTTATATGCATGGGCTGGTCATGCAGCCTCTTAGCCAAAAGCTGAGAAAACTGGGCTACGAGACCCAAGTATTGAGTTACAACACGGTTTCAATTAACGAAGAGTCGCTGTTCGATTCCATCGACAAAGCGCTTAATCCGCTGACTGCTAATGTGTTGGTGGGTCATAGCCTAGGTGGTTTGATGATTAAACGATACCTCGCGAGCAGAAAACCATCGACAAGTCTGGTGTCCCACGTTGTGGCAATTGGCTCGCCACTGAAAGGCGCATCTATCGTCACTCGCATTCAAGATTTGGGATTCGGTGCGATGCTTGGTAATTCACCGTATCACGGCCTTAACAAGCACGAAGATGTTTGGACTTTCCCACAAAAGCTCGGCAGCATCGCAGGCACAATGGGCATTGGCGCTAGGCCGATTCTAATGCATAAAGACAACACTATGTCTGATGGCACAGTGACCGTTGATGAAACACGTTTAGAAGGCATGCAAGATCATATAGAGACGAAACAGACTCACACTAGCCTTATCTACAACACCTATGTACCTGCGCAGATTGATCACTTTATCAAAACTGATCACTTCAGCCGATAGCGCACTTTTCCATCAAGTAGTTGCAATCTACTTTTCAAGCCAAGGCGTTCGCAGTACTATCTCTACTCCGACCACTCATTTGAGTGTCGGAGTTTTTTACTTCTAACCATATTGGTTGGATTCAATGTTCTCAGGGCGGGGCGAAATTCCCCACCGGCGGTATACTCTTTTGAGTGAGCCCGCGAGCGCTCGATTCGTCGAGGTCAGCAGATCTGGTGAGATGCCAGAGCCGACGGTTATAGTCCGGATGAAAGAGAATAAGAAAACATCAGCGGTTTCCTCAACGTTCTGTGTTGATGAACACTGGTGCACTTCTTTTTGGATCGCATTTTTATTGCGCGGGTTGTGCCGTCTTACAGTCGGTGGCTCAGTGCATACATAAAATGTGACGATCCCTCATACCGCCCTGATTCTGGTGATATTTAGGAGTTAACCATGAATCAGTCATCACTACTTGCCGAATTTGGCGACCCAATTACTCGCGTTGAAAACGCACTTATCGCATTAAAAGAAGGCCGTGGCGTGCTTCTTCTTGACGATGAAGATCGTGAAAACGAAGGCGACATCATTTATTCCGTAGAGCACCTGACTAATGAGCAAATGGCTCTGATGATCCGCGAGTGCAGCGGCATTGTGTGCCTATGCCTGACAGACGCTCAAGCAGACAAATTGGAACTGCCACCAATGGTTGTGAACAACAACAGCGCAAACCAAACGGCTTTCACGGTTTCTATTGAAGCGAAGCAAGGCGTAACAACTGGCGTTTCTGCCGCTGACCGTGTAACAACCATCAAAACAGCAGCAAACCCAAATGCAAAACCAGATGACTTAGCTCGTCCTGGTCATGTATTCCCTCTACGTGCTCGTCCTGGTGGCGTAATGACTCGTCGTGGCCACACAGAAGGCACTATCGATCTGATGCAAATGGCCGGTTTGCAGCCTGCAGGCGTGCTATGTGAGGTGACAAACCCAGATGGCACTATGGCAAAAGCACCAGAGATCGTCACGTTTGGTCGTTTACACAACATGCCAGTACTCACTATCGAAGACATGGTTACGTACCGTAATCAATTTGATTTGAAGCTAGCGTAATCAACACGCATTTGCCCTAGTCAAAAGCCGCTGAACTCAGCGGCTTTTTTTGATCGATTTGATTCCTTTGCGAGTAGCTATACTTAGTAAAAACAAAAGGAATCAACACCATGAAGGGAATCACTCGCAGCGCACTTGCCACAACACTACTCTCCGCTAGCTGTTTGGCTTTTGCATCGAGCTGTCCAGATATCTTGCAAGGAAAGCAAAGGCTTCTCAATTCAACGGAAGAAATAGAGCTTTGTGACGCCTTCAAAGGCAAAACGCTACTGGTCGTGAACACCGCAAGCCAGTGTGGCTTTACCCCTCAATTCGAGCAATTAGAGCAGTTGCATCAAACTTACAAAGACCAAAACTTTGCCGTTGTGGGCTTTCCAAGTAACGACTTTCGTCAAGACCGTGGCAGTGAAGAAAAAACCGCTAAAATTTGCTATCTCGACTACGGTGTTACCTTCCCTATGATGGCGCGAACCTCTGTTCTTGGCGAGGATGCAAACCCAGTATTTGCCGAGATCAGTACTCAAGCGGGCATTACTCCGAAATGGAACTTCTACAAGTTCTTGATCAACAAAGAAGGTAAAGTCGTTGCGACCTTCCCAAGTTCAACCTCTCCAACAAGTACTACGCTTACTAACATGATTGAACAGCAACTGTAAGGAAGGCTGCTATGACGACCACACGTACGACAATGCTGCAATTGGGTTATTTAGGACTGCTGCCCTTTCTGTTCAGCTTGGTTCTCATCGTTACAGAAAGGACTTTGTTTAACTTATCTGGGGAGCAGTTTTTTATTGCTTACAGTGCGGTGATTTTGAGTTTTCTTTCCGGGGTACTTTGGGGCAACGCCATTGATCATTTCTACCATCGATTGAGTCGAAATGCCTTGGTGCTAAGTAACTTATTCGTATTGCTTGCTTGGGGAGCATTGCTGCAAGGTAACAAGCATTATGTCACCGCGACTCTGTTATTGGCAGCTGGCTACATTGCCGTTTGGTACGCGGAAAAGCTGATTCGAAGAGTAGAAAAAGAAGCGGAGCCAAAAGGTTATCAGATGATGCGAGGCAAGCTCACGACAGGTGTGGTACTTATGCATGGGTTGGTTTTAATCGTTTAAACTGGTCTGTCCACCTACCAGATCACAAAATTAACCAAGTTATATAAAACAATGTTCATTTCGTGAAGTGCGCGTAATTTTGAACACCGTTTTGTTTTAATTATGAATGGATGGTCATATAAGTATCTCAAAAGCATTCACAAAGGATATGAATATGTTTTTTCGTAAACTTCTTTTTAGTACCGCAGTTATCAATGCAACAGCAGGTTGTGTGTCTTATCAAGCACAACAGGCTGCGGTCAATACGGTGAATACCACTGGAGTGGTTCTTAACAACGTAGTGAAAACCACCATCGCTCAGCCTTGTAACGTTGCCGTCACTGTTGCCAGCTTGTTTTATCCAAATGCGATCTTTATGACTGATATGCCAACCGCAGCTTGTACGGCTGTTCTCCGCTAACGCAAAATGAACATAAAAAATGGCGACCTCGATGGTCGCCATTTTTATTTTTCTCAAAAACTATAGTGTCAGTAGGTAATTCACTAACTCGTTGTATTCATCATAAGTACGAATCTCATTAGGGATAACGATGTACTTATCGTTGACCAATACACCTGGAACACCCGTTAATGTGCTTTGTTTGAACTGCTTATCAAAGCCCTTCTGCATTGAGTTAACGGCAAAGCTGTTGTAAGCCGCATCAAACTTCTTCGCATCGACGCCGTTATCAACGAAAATCTGCTTGAGTTCAGATTCATCTTTTGGCGCTTGGCGCTTTTGATGAATTTGAGCAAACATCGCCGGTACCATCGTCTTCTCTACGCCCAAAGACACCATTGTTGCGTATGACTTAGCCATTGGAACGGCCATATCGCTGCCCATAAAAGCAACATGAACTTTCTCAAAACTTGCATCTTTCGGTAATGCTGGCTTCATGTTGTCAATCACTGCTTCAAACTTGTAACAATGGGGGCAATAAAAAGAGAAGAATTCCGTCACTGTCGGTTTGCTGGCCTTGTCTACATCTAAGACCTTGTAGTGCTTACCTTCTTCAAATTGTGCTGCGTGGGCAGTAAATGCCAATAAAAGGGTGCTGCATAGCGCGAGTAGCTTTTTCATGTTTGATTCCTTTAGGCACACCTGTGCCATTCTCATTAATAAATAAAACGCCAGTTGGGCTGGTCAATGATTGAGGCTGGAATCAAACAATTGGAGGACGGTAAGGCTTATAAATAACGAGCACCGCTTTCGGTGTGAGCGCTTTGTCGATCAAAGCAAGACGATGAGGGAGTTGTATCTGTTCATCTTGCAAAAGGTTCGTGGGAATTTTAACGAGGCATGAAGAGGTACAACTGGTATGTGGTTGCTGTCCTTTCTCTAAGACATGCACATCTTGATGAGACTCAACACAATCCGTTCGTTCAGTACCTAATGGATGATGAAAGTCATCAGAAGCCGTTTGTAACGTATGATGTTCAATCGGTGCCGTAGCCGCACGTACACTTGACGCAAAACCAGTTAGCAGCATGGCCAACAAGCAAAGCATTGTCATCATTAATGTACGATTAAAACTCAACATACAACTTCTTTAAAATATGGTGAATACTCATCATACAGAATCCACTCTTTCATACAAGTTATCCGATGAGTAACACCCTCATAAACCAGAAGATTCTTACTTTCGTTACCGACTACGATTCCAATAAAACTTGAAATCACTATGAAACCTGAGTAATAGTTAGATCAGTTTTTGTACAAACAAGGAAAGATTAATGCTTAAAAAGAGATTCTTTAAAACAAAAGATGAAGTCGAAGTCACGTTCGAGCTAGACAAAAATCAGTGGGAGTCGATTCAAATTGCAGGCGATTTCAACAACTGGCAACCAGAACCAATGAAGCTCGTGAAGAAAAGTGGCCAATTTAAATTTAAAACGCGCTTGCCGACGGAACAAAATATCCAGTTCCGTTATCTATTTGACGAAGCTGAATGGGAAAACGATCCGCAAGCAGACGCATACGTGCCTAATGGCTTTGGTAGCGACAATAGCGTCGTTTGTACCCAAGAGCAGCCAGCTTAATCACTAAATACACAAACTAAGGTGCACTAGTGCACCTTTTTTATTGCCTAATTTTCATAAAGTTACCACCAATTGTTGTTATATGGAAACAGTGTTTTACCTAAAGCGATATATATCAACAAACACCATTTCCTTAATATATCCACATCGCAGCGAAACAGGTGTTCTTGACTAAAAGCTGCTCTCAAACGAAAGCAATTCTTAAAAAATTAAGGAAACAAAAGATGAAAAAACTGATTGTAATCACAGGTGCAAGTTCTGGTATTGGTGAAGCTATCGCACGCCGTCTAAGCGATGAAGGTCACCCACTTCTTCTTCTTGCTCGTCGTGTAGAGCGCTTAGAAGCACTAAACCTGCCAAACACGCTATGTGAAAAAGTAGACGTTACTGAAAAAGCTTCATTTGAAGCGGCAATTGCTAAAGCAGAAGAGAAATTTGGCCCTGCTGACGCACTAGTAAACAACGCAGGCGTGATGCTACTTGGTCAAATTGACACACAAGATGCATCAGAGTGGAAACGTATGTTCGACGTGAACGTACTTGGTTTGCTAAACGGCATGCAGTCTGTGCTAGCACCAATGAAAGCGCGTAACAGCGGTACTATCATCAACATCAGCTCAATCGCAGGTAAAAAGACGTTCCCAGACCATGCGGCTTACTGTGGTACTAAATTCGCGGTTCACGCAATTTCTGAAAACGTTCGTGAAGAAGTAGCAGCATCAAACGTTCGCGTAACAACAATCGCACCAGGCGCTGTAGAAACTGAACTGCTTTCTCACACTACATCGCAAGAAATCAAAGATGGTTACGGTGCATGGAAAGAAGACATGGGCGGCGTGCTAGCTGCTGATGACATCGCACGTGCGGTTCTGTTTGCTTACCAACAACCACAAAACGTTTGTATCCGTGAGATCGCTCTAGCACCAACTAAGCAACAGCCTTAATCTGTGCAATTTTAAGACGAACAAATTCAAAAAGCGGCTCAATGCCGCTTTTCTTGTTGCTGTAATCAAACGGACCCAAACGGCATTATTTCCTCGGTTTAATCGTTCGATAAGCCACATCAGTTAGGTAGTCATTGAGACGATGTGATGCCGCGACCGCTTCCTCGCCATCAGTATGGCTGACAGCACGTAAAACTGCAGCATGAAGAGAAGATGCTTCAACCAAATCTGAGTCTTGGTTTTTAAATGCAAACCAAAAGCGGCGGGATAAGCCTTGTAGTGGTGCCATTGCTAGCTGCAGATACTCATTACATGCAGCTTTGACGAGCAAGGTATGGATTTCTTTAAGTAAAGACGCGTAAAGCAGATCATCTTTGTTTTCTGCACAAGCTTCTAACTGCTCAGCCAACATTAACATCTGCTGTTTCTCTTCAACACTTGCTCGCGAGGCAGCGTAGTTGACACATAAGGCTTCAATGTCGCGACGGACTTCTAAGATCTTTAGTTGGCTCTCGACAGAGATTGCTGGGATTTGAATTCCACGTCGCGGGTGGATCTCAACCATACATTCATAAGCCAATCTTTGTAACGCTTCTCGAACTGGCGTTCGCCCAAGTTCTAATTCTTCTGCCAACTGTTTTTCACTGACCATACTCCCTGGTTCTAATTCGCGGAAGATGATCATTTTTTCAAGTTTGCTGTATGCAACTTCTGTCTTATTGACTGAATTTACGGTCATTCTCGTTCCTATTCCATTGATCAATCTTTTAGTGAGCAATCTCACGATAAGAAGTTTTGCCATTGTACCAAAAAAAGAAATCCGAATATATTAAAAACATACAACTGATATATCAGATGAACATCAGTAATCTATTAGTGAGGTAAGAATGAAATCTTGGAACATTATCCGTCGTTATGAACACACTCCTGACCTACCTGTTTTGGCTGAAGTAGAAGTGTTAGTTATTGGCGGAGGTCCTGCTGGTGTTGCCGCAGCTGAAACGGCAGGTCGTCTAGGTAAGAACACTTGGCTGATTGAGAAATACGGTTTTTGCGGTGGTGCTGCCGTCGCGGGCTTATCTGGCACTATCTGCGGTATGTACATGGCATCAGATGATGAAAATGCACAACCAGAACAAGTGGTATTCGGTTTTACAGAACGTTTTCGTCAAGCATTAGAAAACAAAGGTGGCGTCACTGCTCCACAGCGTTACGGTAAAACGTACACAGTGACTCACGATCCTTTGATGTGGCGTGAAGTTGCTGATGATTTCCTAGAGCAAGCAAATGTCAAAACTCTATTCCATACGTCAGTCACTGGCGTGATCATGGAAGGCGATGCATTTAAAGGCGTGATCATCGAATCAAACGCAGGTCAAAGTATCATCTTAAGTCAACAGATCATCGACGCTTCTGGTGATGCTGCTGTGGTAGCTCGTGCGGGTATGGATTATTACTTTGGCGACAATGGTCGTATTCAAAACCCAACCATGTTCTTCCGTTTTGGCGGTGTCGATATGGACACTTATCTCGACTACTACGGCAACGACACGATCTGCCCTACAAAAGTCACCGAAAATATTCTTGCAGCCAACCAGAGCGGTGAATACCAGTTGCCACGTCATAAGATTTGGATTTTTCCGACCACACGCGCGAATGAGCTGATGGTTAATGCGACACGCCTTGCAGGTCAAGATGGACGCATGCTGAACGTCATTGATCCTGAAGATTTCACAGAAGCCGAAGTGTTCGGTCGTCGCCAAGTTCGTGAATACGCCCGTTTCTTGAATAATTTTGTTCCTGGTTGTGAACAGGCATTCGTTGTCGACACCGGTGTAGAAGTCGGCATTCGTCAAACGCGTTCTATTGTTGGTATCGAAACGCTAACTAATGAAGACGTTGTTAACTGTCGCAAGCGTGAAGACGGTATTTGCCGTACCCCTTGGCCTATCGAATTGCACTCCGGCGACAAACCAAAACTGCACTGGCTAATTAACGATTACTACGACATCCCATTCCACACGCTAGTGCCAGTGGTTGGTGAAAATATCATTGTTGCTGGTCGATGCTTGAGCGCCGAACACGAAGCCCTTGCTTCTGCTCGCGTCACCGCGCAATGCTTTGAGCTTGGTCATGCAGCGGGCATTGCTGCTGCACAAGCGATTGATACAAATACGGCGATTCGTGACCTAAATGTCGCGGAGATTCGCGCCACCATGATTAAAAATGGCTCACGCCTGTAAGGACAGAAAAATGACCGATCTAAAAATTGAACGTGTAGAACTTTACGCTGTAGCAGACCGCGATGCAGCACCTGTACCATGGGCAGATAACCAAGAACCTTTGTTATACACCAATAACATCATCCGTCTAATTTGTAACGATGGTACAGAGGGGTTAGGCGCAACAATCAGCTATACAGAGAATGATTTTGACCGTTGCATTATCGAATCTCAACGCACCATAGTTCCAGGTTTACTGGGTAAAAATCCATTGGCAACTCAAGAGCTCTACAACTGGTTAATGGCGCGTTGTACTTGGGGTGGTCTGCCAGCTAAAGCGCCAATTGATATCGCAGCATGGGACATCAAAGGCAAAAAAGCGGGCATGCCTCTTTACATGCTTTTAGGTGGCGCTCGAAACAAAATGTTGTCTTATGCATCGACGCCAATGTTCGACACCGTAGATGAGTACTTCCCGTACCTAGACGACTGTATTGCACACGGCTTTAAAGCAATCAAGCTTCACTGCTACTGCGTGTACGAAAAGGACGTTGCCCTTGTTGACGCAGTTCAGGCTCGTTACGGGAAAACTGGCATTCGATTCATGCTTGATACGGCAACCTTCTACACGCCAGAACAAGCAATGGCAATGGCAAAACGTCTAGAAAGCTACCACTGGGAGTGGTTAGAAGCACCGGTTTCTGATTACGACTACAACACTTATAAACGCCTAGTTAAAAATACCGACCTTGAGATTTCTAGCCATGGTAACTGCTTGTTAACACTGCAAGAAGTGACCTATGCCTTATCACAAGAGATGTGGTCTGACATTCGCCAAGACGCGACGGTTTGTGGTGGTATTACGCCTCTAAACAAATGCTTCCACATTGCAGAGGGCTTCTCTAAGAACCTAGAGATCCAATCAATGGGTTACACGCTAACGCAAGCCGCAAACCTGCACGTCGCTCTTGCGCATAACAACTGTAAATTCTTTGAACAATTCTACCCTTACGAAGACTTTGAGCTAGCGTCGAAAACCGTTATCCGCACCGACAAAGAAGGTTATGTCCGTGCTCCTGAAGGCAACGGCTTAGGTGTTGAAATGGATTGGGACAAAGTGAAAGAAATGTCTGTGGCATCGTACGTGTTCGAATAAACCGCAGCTTCAAGACAAAAACAATTAATACAGAGACAGCAAAAGACTGACATCCCTCTAACCCTACACTGTCTGCCTTTCTAATTACTCGTATGGGAACGGGAGAAAGGCAGACGCCCTGAGTGTCAGTGACAATAAACAAGGCCGTCCGAGTATTCTCATTAATAGACAATATTGGAAAGTCACAATGAAATTGAATACTTCAGAAATCGACTGGAAACTTACTTTTGGCAGTTTTGGATTTGTACTGCTTCTAGGTATTCTTGCAGTGGTATACCCAGAAGCCGTAAAAAGCACCATGAGCGGCATGCTAGATTTTACCGTCATTAACTTCGGTTCTGGTTTCCTTTGGTACACACTTTTCGCAACAGGTGCCCTATTGTTCCTCGCCTTTTCTAAATATGGCGATATTCGTATGGGCGACACCAAACCTAAGTTTACGAAATTCCAACTGTTCGCAATGGCATTGTCTGCGGGCATGGGCGCAAGCACCATGTACTGGGGCTTTATTGAAGCGGTATACTACTTCATGGACCCTCAGTTCGGTATTACAGATAAAGCCATGGCAATGGAATACGCTACGGCTTACAACATGTTCCACTGGGGCGCTGCAGGCTGGTTTATCTACCTCATTGTAGCCATCCCATTCGCCGTCGTATTCTACCTAAAGAAAAGCCGACGCATGAGCCTAAGTGGTGTTATCAACTCACTTTTTAATGATCGCCTTCCAGTTTGGGCTCAGAAGTTTATTGACCTACTGTTCATCATCACCACGCTTGCCGCAACCGCATTAACATTAGGTTTGGGCATCCCGATGATTTCCTCTAACCTAGCGAGCTTAACAGGCATTCCAGACAATTTAATGTTGGGTATTGGCGTTATCCTTGGATTGTCAGTGATCTTCTCTCTCAGCTCTTACATCGGCATTGAGAAAGGCATGGCCCGCCTATCTAGTGCAACCATTTATATCTGTGCAGCGTTTGTTGGTATCATCTTCATCATCGGGCCATCAGCTCTGATCATGAACAACTTAACCAATGGCATTGGTATCATGTTGACTGAATACATCCGCATGAGCACCAACACAGATCCATATGGCACAACGTTGTTCCCTCAATACTGGACGGTATTTTTCCTAGCGAACTGGATTTCTTACTCACCGGGTGTAGGTGTCTTCATCACTAAGATCATCCAAGGTCAGAAGCTAAAAGACGTGGTTCTAATCCTAGTGATTGGCGGCACAATGGGCTCTGCGGTTATCTTCGGTGTATGTGGCACCTTCTCAATGGATCTTGTAAACAACGGCGTCGTTGATGGTGTCAAACTGATTGGAGAAGGTCAGCCAACTGAGTTGGTGAAGCAAGTATTTGACTCAACATCTATTCCAATGTTGCTAACTGCTATCTACCTAGTCACGATGATTCTGTTTACAGTAACAACACTAGATGGCACCTCGTATTCACTAGCAGGCATCGCAACTAAACAGCTAGATGAAGAAGCAAACGTAAACCCAATGTTTCGTCTGTTCTGGTGCTTATTGCTAACAGCACTACCAATCATCTTCTTACTGATTAATGCTGACTTGAATATCCTTAAAGCGTTCCCTGTACTGATCATCGTATTGATCGTGCCAGTGTTCTTCATCGCGGCGGTTAAAACACTCCAATACCTTAAGCAAAACTACGAACAAATTATGGAGCATCAACGCAAACAAGATGAAATCCTTGCCAAGGAAGTACAACAAGAACAAACCGAGGTTACCAACCAGCAACCTGCTCCACAGGCTAGTTAGTCACCTTTAGGCAATTAAAAAAGCTCCGAGTAATCTCGGAGCTTTTTTGTTTTGACTGACCCATCCTGAAATGTGTCTTCACATTGTGTGACGAATTACAACTACTTCACCCAGATCCTTGCAGCTTTATCATTGTAGTGACTTGAAGAATGCCAGATTCGTGTCCATCGGTAACAACCATAGTAATGGTGTTTACCGCGTTTTTTACCCAACTTGATTTTGTAGCCACGAGTTAGACGTGGAGATATTGTCATCGCGGAAAACATGTAGATGTAATTATCACTCAAGTCGTATACCGCTTTCTTTGGTGCAACGCATAAACGCTTACCTGTAAAGTCATCATTTTCGTAAAAACAGGCAAGATTATCATCAGGTTCAATCAATATCATAGATGTCTTATCATTCAGATACTTAACAAACCTTTCATCCTTGTAATAAGTCCTATATTTAGTTTTTCGACCAAATTCATAGTCAGAAACTAAAGTCACACGATACCCATTACGAATAGTGAAAGATGACGTGATGTCGTTAAAGTCAGCAGGAAGTTTCAAAGGTTTGTTTATATCTTTGGTGGAGTAGCAAAGACTTCGCCCTTTATAGTGTGCATGCTCGTAAAGACACAAGGCTGTCTCACCTACCCCATCATCAACTTGATACGAAGGAGAACAATCACTTACAAGAGTCGGATTACCAATTGAAAAACCACCCACAGCACAAGCTTTAATAGAGCTTGTTTCGTTAGTAACAGCTTTGCCTATCAATGTTTGTTCATCGACAAAATAACTAATCGTATTGTCCAGTACGCGTTCATTTTGATCCAAGTGCTCTTGGTAAATGAACGAAAACACTCCCGCCCCATCAATAGACTGAGAGTAGGACTCTGGTTGTACACCCACCATAAGGTTATCACTGTCAACAAAATCGATTTCAATACCGCCTGTATTCTCAATGATCTGTCTAGTACTTACAGGACTGCTCACATACTCAGAACACTGAACCTTCAAGTTGTTATCAATACAAAATCGTACTTTATTGGTTTCAATAGTGTTACTGGTTAAGTAAACTTTGCTACTCAGTTTGACACCATTCTCAGCTTGCCAGTAGATATCTTGAGAGTTCCCTTGTTTATCAAAGTTCGTCGCCAACTCACCATCAACATAGGAAAAAAGTACATACTGCCCAGATGTACCCATGCTTTGTCGCGTTATAGAGAAGCTTTCGGAGACTATTTCTAGATTACCTAAATTGTCTAGCGCTGATGCTGACGTTCCGGATAGTGCTTTCTGGGGTATTGAACCCACTAATATATAAAACAAAATAAATGAAAACTTTTTCATAATACCTTTCCGTTTGTTCGTTACCTTATTTCATTAAGTAATAGGTTTTTAAATCTTCTGATGAGTTATAATTAAGAAGCTCAGTTTCCTATGTTAAATGAAACAGATTAAAATTGGTTAGCAAGAGTTTAAAAAGTAAAAAATCTCGCTAACCAACACTTATTAAATAGAACAAACTATTGCTAGCATTTCTTGTAAAAATAAAGCAATAGTGCTAACAATAAATATTAATCCGTATTTTTCTTACAGATATAATATCCTTTATAGAAAGAGCGAGGTGCTTTTTGAACGGAAAGATCATCACTTAGCATAGTGACTTCTCCCCACCCACCAGTGACAGCGAAACCGGATTCGATGTGATTGCTTGACCAGTACCCTGTTTCTCCAGGCCAAGTCGCATCAATCTCATCCATATCTTCATTGACAAGGGTTTGCATATCGGCCGCAGAAAGTGCACTTATCTTGCCACCTAGTGCTTTACAATATGAATTTAGAAGATGCTCATCTCCTTCAAAAGACGGGGCTGCTGTGTAAGTTTTTTTCGCAGTTTTATCTGCATTCCAAACATCCTCTTCATGTTTGAACGATGTCGAAGGGAAAAGAACATCAAACTGTTGTTTAGTAGGTGGACGGCAGTACGGATCACAATCAGATTCAGCAACAATCCTCGTAGTACACGCATTCCAAGTTGTGTTACCTACATCAAAGTAAACATCCTCACATATCTCTACCACATTTACTGGAGCCAAATTAAGGCTCTTCAATTCGTAATATGCTTGAACGTCTACCTTTTTCCCACTTAGAGCCGGAGTATTGGTGCCCTCACTTACCTGAGTTGCTATAACTTTTTTATCAACTTTATCTTGTATCAGACTCAACCATAAGCCAATACCAACTTTTGAACCTTCTTCGTCATCCCCAGTAGGTCCGATATATGAAAAATCCACGGTAATGCCGATATCGCTATCTGCATTTAGTACAACATTATCTTGAACTGTTTGACTCACAGACCACCAGTCTCGATAATCAATAAAATCATTAGCAGTTCTTAACCGATCAGGAGAGTTCACATAAACGGAAGCAGAACACGATGAGTCTAAACATAGAGAAATGCTTCTCCCAGCATCAACTTGTTTCGGTGTATACAAGATACCATTCATCAATCGTTCGTTACTTGTAGCGTCAATCCAATAGTAATTGTTCCTCTCCCCCGTTGCAGAATAAAGGTTCAATCCCATGCTTCCATTAACGCTTCCCGTAATACTTTGCCCAACGTTAACAACTCCACTTTGATGCAAAGTCGGTATTTCAATTTTTTCAACTGACGCATTACTTTTCAGTGGTAAAAAAGAAGCTAAGAATAAAACTGGGACACTATACTTATGTTTGAATTTTTCTCTAAATAACAAATGCATTTACTAAATCTCATGTAACCAATGGAAATAGGAAATATTCATCATTACTTTATAATTTAAAAGTTCCCACCTCATAATTCTTCTTATACTATTTGATAAGAGAGCTAATTATTTTTAATTTTATGTCATTCATTCACACAATAGCTTGTCATAAATTACATATAAATGGACGAAAATCTCAGTACCATTTTTACTAATTGCATTAAATACTTTCTGATCACAATCCCATGCAGCCTAATAACGTAAATGCGCTTCCCTCTTCAAGTGATCTTACATCAAGCTCAACTTGCCAATTGATCAACGAACTAAGAAGTAAAAGAAATAGAATTAATATGAGCCAAGAAGACTTAGCGTCATTTTGTGATACATCAGCGAGCCATATCAGCAAGATCGAAAACCTTAGAGTTGTTCCTAGACTAGATACGTTTTTAAGAATGTGTTTAGCCTTAAACGTAGAAGTCACCATACTAACAAGGTAAAAAACTTTTAGGATAACAAGTCATCAATGCAAATGCGTTTATTGAAATCCCTGACAAATTTGTTTAAGTTTCAGGGATAATTCCTACAAGATGCATCACTGCTATGAACGTAATAGACACTAAGCAATCCCTTATCATCGTGGAAGATGACCCTAAATTGCAGGCTATGCTGAGCGAATACTTTGCAGAGCAGGGCTTTGACGTCAGTTGTTTCGACAATGGGACCGATGCACCCGAGGCAATTCTTGAAAGCCAGCCAGATCTCGTTCTTTTAGATTTGATGCTGCCGGGGCAAGATGGATTGAGTGTTTGCCGCCAGATCCGCGAATGCTATAAAGGCAAAGTGCTGATGCTTACCGCAAGTGATGATGATTTTGACCATGTTGCTGCGCTTGAAATTGGTGCCGATGATTTCGTAACTAAGCCGATTAAACCGCGTGTTCTGCTTGCTCGTATTCGTATGTTGTTACGCCGCAAGGAAACCACAGCTTCAGACTCCGATACCTGCCTTGAAATCGGTGTGTTATGCCTAAACCGATTACGCAAAGCTTGTAATCTAAATCATGAGCCGATTGCACTCACCGATGGTGAATTCGATTTACTTTGGGTACTCGCTAGCCATCCTGAACAAACCCTTTCTCGCGAGTGGCTTACCAAAACGTTGCGTGGAATCGAATACGATGGCACTGACCGTACGATTGACAACCGAATTGTAACGTTAAGGAAAAAGCTTAGCGATAGCACAACTCCCCCACAAAAAATCATTACTGTCCGTGGTAAAGGCTATCTCTTTATGCCTGATGCTTGGAACGTGTAATGAAACGAATTTATCTGGAAAGTTTTTTAGGTCTGATCATTCTTTTCGTTGCCAGTTTGGTTGGATATGAAGTCATTGTTTATCAACTAAATACGGACTATGACTACTTACTTGAAGAACACGAGGCACAAGCTTTCCATGAATTGATCTACCCTATTTACCAAGATAAAGGGGAAGATTACACCATTCAGCAACTAGAGAAGTTTGCGACATCAAGCCACATGTTGTTGATAGCGCAAGAGATGACGAGCCTCCCTCCTGAAGTTGAGAAAGTTTTTGATGAAGATCCTTTCGTTAATACGGCCTTCGATGATGAGAGAGATTTGTGGTTTCGCTTTGAGCCTGGATCCCCAATTTTTAAACTGAGCGAAAACCCCAACAGCCCTATCATTCAAGCCATTAACTTTGATGACAACATTGTTTGGCTTTTCTTTCTAGCTGGTTTCGCGCTTTACTGTGTCTTATTGATTTGGTTCCTAAGCCGCCGTGTTCGAGCACTTGAGAAGGTCACTGTCGATTTTGCCTCTGGTGATTTTAATGCTCGAGCTGATACGTCTAGTGCCAAATCCGTGGGTACTCTGAACAAAAGCTTTAACCATATGGCAGAGAAAGTGTCTCGCCTGATCACGACCAACAAGATGCTTACCAATGCTGTCGCGCATGAACTACGTACACCGATTTTCCGGCTACAATGGCAAGCGGATCTCTTAGCTGACTCGACACTTAACAAACAACAAGAGAAATACATCAAGAGCATCGTAGAAGACATTGATGAAATGGAAAATATGGTCGAAGAACTGCTCTACTATGCAAAAATGGAGCGACCAAATGCCGAGATTCAAACTTCCTCTGTCGCCTTATCAAGCTTTGCTAAATCGTTTTTACCCAAGTGGCAACGTGACACCCAACTTTCAATCTCGATTGACGACACAAGTTCTCAGCAGACGGTCATTGATGCTGACCCGAAACTGCTTAAACGTGCCTTAGATAACCTACTTCGCAATGCAATGCGTTATGCACAAAACCAAATCGTGCTAGAGATTGTAGAGACGCCTGAGAAGTCTTGTATTCGCATACACGACGACGGCTGTGGTGTCGAAGAGAAAGACTGGCCTCATTTGTTTGACGCGTTTTATAGTGCTGACAAATCACGTAACAAGAGCACCAGTGGCTTCGGTTTGGGGCTTGCCATCGTCAAACAGATCGTTGAATTGCAGAACGGCGAAGTCTATGTCTCACACAGCCCGTACGGCGGTGCGTGTTTTACAATCTGCTTTCCCAAATAAACTCATAAACTTATCAATACTCCCTTAAACGCCATTACAAAAGGCGACACTTCAATACAATTGGCCGACAGAGCACCACAATAAAACAGTGTACATTTAATCCATAAATTCACAGCAATAATGGATCAACGCAATGTATAAACCTCTTCTTCTCGTCACCCTTTCTTCCACACTTGCTGCTTGTGCTTACAACCAAGAACCTGTTGTCGATATGACCAATGTTGACCAAGCCCAATACGAACAAGATTTTACTTACTGCCAAGGTTACGCAGAAAAAGTAGATAAAGGTGAAGCCGCTAAAACGGAAGCACAAAATGGAGCCGTTACTGGAGCATTGGTCGGTGCCGTTGCTGGCGCATTAGAAGATGGCATTGGCGGGGCTGCTGTGGGTGCGGTTGCGGGCACAGCTGTCGGAGCAGGCGCCGGTGCTGTTGGTGGTGCTAGTGATTCAACCAAAACTCAAGCATTGGTTCTTCGTAAATGCCTAGCGAACAAAGGCTACACAGTATACGACCTTGAATCATAAAGTATAAATTCTCATCAATTGCATAAATAATTGAGTTTATAGCTGTGAATTTCACAAATGTTTCACGATCACTATTCTACTCTCCAACCGTAATTAGATGCCTTTTCTTTAAGGGGCTTGATCCCTCATTGCCCTCTCTTTTTTTGGCTTAGTCGTATAAGGCTCTCATTTTGAAACCAGGTAAAACAGGCATTCGCCGAATATTGGACGCAACCGGCTATTCACTTCAAGGATTGAAAGCAGCATGGACTCATGAAGCCGCTTTCAGACAGGAACTAGTACTCACTCTCGTACTTTCTATCTGCGCATTCTTGCTTCCTGTCACCACCTTAGAACGCATCATGATGATCAGCAGCCTTCTGTTGGTCGTGATTGTTGAATTGATTAATTCCGCCATCGAAGCGGTTGTCGATCGTGTCAGCGATGACTGGCATGAACTCAGTGGAAGAGCCAAAGACATTGGCTCCGCAGCAGTTTTTGTTGCGCTTTTTCTCGCCCTTTTTGTTTGGGCGTCGATTTTACTTTAGACCAACCGAAGAATGTCACTTATGAAGACAATTGAATCCCCAGCTAAAGGTATATCCTACATTACCTTTACGCTTTTATTAGCCTTGTATTTCGCTCTAGTCGTCAATATCCCTATCTACAAAGAGTTGGTTCATATCTTTGCGGATCTCGACCAGGTTAAGATCGGTTTCATCATTACGATTCCAATCTTCTTCTTTGCTGCGCTGAACTTCTTATTTAACCTGTTCAGTTGGCCCTGGATCGGCAAGCCATTCTTCATTTTCCTGCTTATCACGTCGGGCATGGTGAGTTACGCAAGCTACAACTACGGCACCTTGTTTGACACAGACATGATCACCAACATCGTTGAGACAGATACCAGTGAAGCCAGCTCTTACCTGAGTACCTATTCGGTCATTTGGACTGTCATCATGGGTGTCATCCCCGCTTTACTTGTTTTCAAACTGAAGTTCAAACCACTCAAAGATCAATGGCTTCGCTTTGCGCTAACCAAAATAGTATCTATGCTGGCATCGCTGGTTGTTATCGCAATCATCGCAGGGCTTTATTATCAAGACTATGCGTCGGTTGGTCGCAACAATAGTTACCTAAAAAAAGTCATCATCCCGACTCAATACGTGTACGCGATCTCTAGCTATGTAAAAGAAAACTACTTAACGACGCCAGAGCCCTATCGTGAGATTGGCACGGATGCGAAACAATCCCACCTTGCACTAGAGCAAGCAAAAGAGAAGCCGACGCTGCTTGTCTTTGTATTAGGTGAAACGGCACGAACTCAGAATTATCAAATCAACGGCTATGAACGACAGACCAACCCATACACCAGTAAGTTGGACGTTATCTCGTTCCAAGACGTTTCTTCCTGTGGTACCGCAACGGCGGTCTCTGTGCCTTGTATGTTCTCTCAATTACCACGCCACGACTTTGATCGCAGTAAAGCTGACAACCAAGATAACGCATTGGACATCATGCAGCGCGCTGGCATTGATTTGATGTGGAAAGACAACGACGGCGGCGACAAGGGTGTTGCTCATAAGATCAATAAGATGGATGTCGCACGCGGCAAACAAAACACGCTTTGCAACGGTAATACCTGCTACGACATGGCGCTGCTAGACAATTTGGACGACCAAATCGCGAGCATGAAAGGTAACCGAGTTGTTGCACTTCACCTGATTGGCAGCCATGGTCCGACTTATTTCCAGCGCTACCCGAAAGACAAAGCGTTTTTCCAACCAGACTGCC
The DNA here is from genome assembly GCF_000400365.1 of Vibrio jasicida CAIM 1864 = LMG 25398. Lineage (GTDB taxonomy): Bacteria > Pseudomonadota > Gammaproteobacteria > Enterobacterales > Vibrionaceae > Vibrio > Vibrio jasicida. The sequence continues at coordinate 82,237 of NZ_BAOG01000036.1, forward strand.
CTCGTGCAGATATTGAAAACTGCAGTGTGGAGCAAATTGTTAACTCTTATGACAACACGATCCGCTACACAGACTTCGTGTTGGATCAAACCATTGCGAAACTGAAAACGTTGGAAGATAAATACAACACGGCGATGATCTACGTCTCTGATCACGGCGAGTCTCTAGGCGAAAACGGGTTGTTCTTACATGGTATGCCTTATGGTTTAGCACCGGATTTCCAAAAGCGTGTTCCTATGATGCTTTGGATGTCACCAGGCTTTAAACAAGCCAAACATGTCAACACCGATTGCTTGGAACAAGAAGCGCAGCAAACCGCAACGCACTCACACGATAATGTCTTCCACTCGTTGTTGGGCATTATGGATGTAGAAACCAATGCATACGACGGCGCCTTAGATATCTTTAAGACTTGCAGAACATCTTAGTCGAAAACAAATACCTAAAAGCCTGACACATTAACGTGAGTCAGGCTTTTTTATGGCATTTCACTCCCAAAAATCATTCTTGTTCCAGTTATAATATTGGTCTTGCTAACAAACAAAGTAGAACCAGATGAAAATTGGCATCATTGGCTTGGGCGACATTGCTCAAAAAGCTTACCTTCCTGTTATCACTCAAATTCCCAATGTTGAGTTGGTATTTTGTACCCGCAATGCAAACGTACTCAGCGCGCTCGCTCAACAGTATCGAATCGCAGAAACCTGCCAAGACTATCAACAACTGGTTGGTATGGGCGTAGATGCGGTCATGATTCACGCCGCTACTAGCGTTCACCCTCAAATAGCGTCTTTCTTTTTAGAGCAAGGCATCCCGACATTCGTTGATAAGCCTTTGGCAGACAGCGCTGCTGAAGTAGAAAAGCTATATGAACTGGCAGAACGCGTGAAACAGCCTCTGTATGTTGGTTTCAATCGCCGTCATATCCCGCTCTACAATCAACATATGCCGAGCATCCAGAAAGGCGAACTTTCAGGCTTGAAATCTCTGCGTTGGGAGAAGAACCGTCATCAATTACCGGGGGATATCCGTACCTTCATTTTTGATGATTTTATCCATCCTCTTGATAGCGTGAACATCACGGCCAGAGCAGATCTGAAAGACGCTTACATTACACATCAAATGGATGGTGACCAACTGGCTCGTTTAGATATCCAATGGCAGCATGGTGAGACACAACTTCATGCATCCATGAACCGCCATTTTGGAATCACCACTGAACGTGTCCAAGCGTGCTATTCAAACAAAGCAATGGAGTTTGATTCGTTTGTTGAAGGGAAACTGTGGCAAGACAATCAAGAGCAGAAGTTGAGCTTAAAAGATTGGACGCCAATGCTGACCAGTAAAGGCTTCCACTCTATGCTGTTGGATTGGTTTGAAGTCATCCAGTCAGGCAAAATCGCTTCTGAAATCGTAGCGCGTAATATCGCTAGCCACCAACTTGCCGAAGCGATTTGTCAGAATATTGTACAGTCAGTGCGTCGATAATTAAGCACTAAAACGAGCGCGGAACGCTTTGGGAGCCAATCCCATAGTTTTGATAAACACTTTGCGAAACGCGCTCGCGTCTTGATACCCAACTTGATAAGCGATGACTTCAAAAGCTAAGTTGCTCGACTCTAATAAATCACACGCCTTTTGCACACGAAGATGCTGCAGATACTGATTCAAATTCAAACCTGTCGCTTTTTGGAAACGTCTCTGAAGCGTGCGCTCAGTTAAACAACTGATCTCCGATAGAGCTTGGTTTGAAATCACATGTGAGAAATGATCGGCCATGTAGTGCTGAGCACTAAGAACGGCACTATCACCATGTTGAAAGTTAGGTGTGAATTGCTGATAAAAACGCTGCTCTCTGGCACCTGTATCGACCACCAGCATCTTTCCCAACAGACGCATCACTGCAGATGTACTTAGCTGAGAAACCAGCTCCAACCCCAAATCAAGCCAAGACATCATGCCACCAGCGGTAATGATACTGCCCTCGTTGATAAGGATGGACTCGGGCTTAAGCGTCACGTTAGGAAACCTGTCTCGGAATAACCCTGCCAACCCCCAGTGTGTCGTGCACGCTTTGTTATTCAACAAATCAGCGTGAGCGAGAACAAACGCGCCTGCACATGCAGACGCCACAACCGCACCAGCTTTGTGCTGCTCAAACAACCAAGACGTTAATGCCTCACTTGGCGAAAGGTAATATTGCTCCGCACCGCTTGGCGGCAGTATGACGACCGTGAACTCATCAGCTCGAATAGCCTCTTCTTTCCAATCAATGATGTCCGCATGAAAGCGGCATTTGACATCCAGCTCAATCGAAGCACGGTTTGCCATCTCAAACAGCTCCTGCAAACCATAGACTGATGCTTTTGAAGCCCCCGGATAGTTCACAATAGCAATGTTTATCTTGTTCATTCCAATTGTCGATTTTGGCCTATTTTTTGTCATTTTAGACACTGAGCAAGATAAAAGAAAGCACGCATAATAGCTCACATACCAAAGCAACACATTCACTGAAAACAAAAGGAAAACACCATGAGCCAAGCAGCACTTCTTGTTATCGATCTACAAAACGACTACTTCCCTAACGGTAAATTCCCGCTATGGAATACAGAAGCAACACTAAACAACATCAAGAGCGCAATTGCTAAAGCGAATGAGAAAAATATTCCTGTCATTCATATTCAGCACATCGCCGACCCAGCAATGGGCATAGCGCCGTTCTTTAATGAAGGTTCTGAAGGCGCTGACATTCACCCTGAGATCTTAACGCTAGCGCCAAATGCCGATGTGGTTATCAAACACTTTGCAGACGGCTTTGAACAAACAAACCTTGAAGAAGTACTGCAAAAACATGGGGTAACAGAGCTATTAGTAACTGGCATGATGACGCAAAACTGTGTCACTCATACTGCGATTTCTAAAGCGGCAGAAAAATACGAGGTATCAATTCTTATGGACTGCTGTACAACGGTCGATGAAATGATCCACAACATCGCACTGCACGCTGTATCAACTCGCGTCCCACTAGTAACCGCAGAACAAAAACTGTAAGCCTGCGAGCATCCACTATACTGTCTTAATTAGAACGACCCGATGCGCCACTCGTCGGGTCCTGTTGGTTGGCACTGACTCTCATTAACTCTATAGGGACAGCACAATGAAGTGGATGTCAGTTTTATCAATTATCACCTTATCGAGCGCACTCTCCGGCTGTGGAGGGAGCGATTCCTCAGATCCAGAGATTGCGGTAAGAGCTCTCAACTTTCAGACCGTTAACTTCGTCAACCAAAACCCGAGCGGTGTTTCAGATATCAGTGTTCAAGCCAACTATGGCAGCCTGCAAGAAGATATTTATTCCAATCTGCCACTTTATGGTGCGACAGAAACAGGCTTGCTGTTGATTCAAGAAAACGCCAGTACTTTTGATATCACGTTTGATTTGATTGAAACCAATAGCCAGCAAACCTTAGTCAGTGAGACACGTTCAATTGCTGTCTCTAATCCTCAAGTAATCTTTGCTTTTGGTGACGCTAACACAGGATTTTATGACCTCGTCTTCCAAGACAAGCCCGACACGAGCAGCACAACCAATACTCAAGTCTCTGTATTCGTTATGGATGCTAGCCAACTACAAGGCGGTATCAACAGTGATGTTTGGGTGGATGGGTCCCAACGGATCTTTAATCTGAGCAAAAGAACCTTGTCGAGCCAGATCATCGTAGGTGCGAATACCGCAAATGTTCCGATTGAAATCAGAGAAACAGGCACTACAACGGTGATAGACACGTGCAGTATTTCTACCGAAACCAGAGCCATCATGGTGATATTGGATCCATTGGGCAACTGTCGAGTGCTGTCTGTTTTAGATTCTGTTTTTTAAGCCAATTGTTGGTATTTTGGACACTCAATAAGGTATGCATAAAACGCATACCTTACTTCACTTTTTATCATTTGTGTCATCACAGACTTGTCTCTACACTTCGCGCTCTTTTTTCTACTTGAGCGCACAATGCATGCTTTTTTCTCAAACCATTTTCGCTCAGGTGCTGAGAATGTCCGTCATGTTGGGCCTGTCGTTAATCATCGTCCATAACTCACCTAAGTTATTGGAAATATTAGCAGAGCAAGCCATCAACAGCGGTTGCCATCAAACCACTGGCGACGGCGAACACCAGGATCACTCTCATCACCACCATCATCATTAATAAGAGCAAATTATGAGTATTTTCCGATTTCCAATTCTTGTTTGGCTTGGAATAGGGATTTTGATTATCTGTCTAGGGATCAGACAATCGTTCGGCATTTTTATGATGCCAATTTCAGACCACTTCCAAACGGGCCGTGAGTTCTTTAGCTTTGCTATTGCCTTGCAAAACCTGTTGTTTGGTGTGTTCCAACCATTCGTTGGTATGGCGTCAGACCGTTGGGGCGCGAAGCGTATAATCATTTTAGGTGCCATTTCTTACGCTTTGGGTCTTTACCTGACTTCTATCGCAGTTGAGCCAACCATGATGTATTTGTCGCTGGGTGTGCTAGTTGGCTTCGGCTTAAGCGCGACCAGTTATGTGATCGTGCTAGGCGCAGTGTCGAAAGTGGTCCCTGCCCAACACGCAGCAAAAGCATTTGGTTTGACAACTGCTGCGGGCTCATTCGGCATGTTTGCGATGATCCCCGGCGCACAAGCGTTATTAAGTGACTTTGGTTGGCAAGGTGCGCTTCAGGTGTTTGCCGTGTTGTGTAGCTTTATGGTGATGTTTGCGTTGTTCATGAGAACAGCAAAACCACAAGCCAACAACGCAGCAAATACTCAAGAAGATACGCAAACTCTGAAAGAAGCGTTAAAAGAAGCTTTCGCACACAAAGGTTACTGGTTGATCCACGCCGGTTTCTTCGTGTGTGGCTTCCATGTCATGTTTATCGCCACTCATTTACCAAGTTACTTGGCAGATAAAGATTTACCGGCTTCGACAGCAGCGATGGCACTGGCGTATGTTGGCATCTTCAACATCTTTGGCTCTTACTTCTGGGGTGTGATGGCCGATCGCTTTAACAAGCGTCACGTTATGTCTGCTCTGTACTTAATGCGTACGGTGGTGATTGGTGCTTTTGTGACTTTACCTGTCACCGAACACACTGCAGCCATCTTTGGTGGTGCTATCGGCTTCTGTTGGTTAGGCACGGTGCCACTGACTTCCGGCTTAGTACGCCAGATTTTTGGTGCTCGTTACCTTTCAACCTTGTACGGCTTAGTATTCTTCACTCACCAAGTAGGCAGCTTCTTGGGGGCTTGGGTTGGTGGTCGCATTTACGATTACTACGGCTCTTACGATCCAATCTGGTGGTCAACGGTTGTGTTGGCATTTATCGCGGCTCTTATTCACCTGCCGATCAATGACAAACCGGTACCACGTTTGAACTTGGCAACCGCGTAATCTAAGAAGGCTCTTAACGTTATAGCTAGGAGCCTTTTCTCTTTTCTCCCCGCAACATGCTTTCTGTTTTCCCTCAATCGAATAGGCATTCTCATCAATGATTGCTTATTTAAGATAAAGTGCGTCCATTCATCCTCTGTTAAGATTCGTGTGACATACTTAACACAACGCTATAAATCAAAAAGGGTTTTAAATGAGAACACTCGGCAACATCATCTGGTTTGTATTCGGTGGCGTATTCATGGGTTTGCTATGGTGGTTCTTCGGACTGCTGGCTTTCATCAGCATCATCGGCATTCCATGGGGACGCGCTTGTTTTGTGATGGGTAACTTCTCGTTCTTCCCATTCGGCAAAGAAGCGGTTTCACGAGATGAACTGACCAATGAAATGGACATCGGTACTAGCCCGCTTGGCGTGATTGGTAACGTGATTTGGTTTGTATTTGCAGGTATTTGGTTGGCAATCGGCCATATACTTTCTGCCGTAGCATGCTTTGTAACTATCATTGGTATTCCGTTCGCACTTCAACACCTGAAACTTGCGGTTATCTCTCTGGCTCCGATTGGTAAAACAGTCGTAACAACAGAAGAAGCAGCAATGGCTCGCTACAACATCAACCGTTAATTTTGTCGCCCTCTGAGCATCCTGCTTAGAGGGTTATTCCTGTCAAAAGTAAGCCCATAATCGCCACTGCATACTCAAGAATAATGGATTGAAAGTTCATACTCCCACCTTAGTTAAAAGTTAAAATTAATACCTAGTTCTACGCTGTTCTCTTCACTTATCTTGGTCGAGCCCGGCGAAACTCGATGCTCACCAAATGTGTACTTCACATAAGGCTCTACCCATTTTGGCTTTAAAGTAATACGTACTTCGTGATTGGTTCGATGACCGCCTTCTGTGAGTTTTTTATCGTAGTTATACGAATAACCAAGCCGGATAAAATCAATCGGTGTATAGCTTGCACCAACGGTGTTTTTCCACTCTCTCTCTGTCTTTTCCAATAATGGGAATGACTTACCGATTGAGCTGGTTCTCCACTCATGAGAGCTGTTGGCGAAAACCATCCAATCATCCCCTAATGCGGTTCCGGTAAATACTCCCGCATCATACACATCGAACAGATCTGCACGGCCATAGCTCACAAATGCTTCTGTATAGAACTGTCCGAGCATCACGCCATATCCCGTCCCAAATTCTAAATACCCCGTAGAATCCACTTCAGCAGAAATGTTCCATTCTTCCGTTGCTTGTAAGTACCCTGAAGCAGTCACAATCCATTCATCATCTGTATTGGACACGTCTAAACCAAACCCTGGCATTTTGTAGTCAGCAGAAAAACACGGCATGGCAAAGAGCGCGCAAAGCAGCGTCAGAGATTTATTCATTGGAATACCTATCAGAAAGATTCGAAAAGAAAAAAGGAGCCACTTAAATCAAGCGGCTCCTTGCTACTTACCCTTATGCGATTTGGTTTACGAGCGCTCAACGCGGTCGCGAATCGCTCTTTTTATTTCCTGACGTTGCTCTTGTGATAGGGATTGAACCTTTTGTTTCAGCTCTGCACGCTGTTCTTTGGTTAATTGGTTTGTAGGCAAATTAGTGACATCTTCGATTGGGTGACTAATTTCTGGTTCGATTGGGTTAATTGGCGACGGCAGTTCAATCGGATGCATTGGAACCCCTTCAATTGGGTGGCTAATATCTGGACGGTTCGTGACTCCGGCAAATAAACGACCATCCTCGTTGCGGAATACCACCTCTGTGCCATCTTCTAAACGCACGATGTAGTTATCCCCTTCTTTTGATGTATGACCTACAATGTCACCGTCTTCATTTCTAATCTCGCTATCATTAACGGTGTAAAAAGCACCTGAATCACCAACAACAATGTTTACAGTGTCTGTTTCATCTTTACTGATGAATACATGATTCCCATTGTCACCAACGATTACTGCCGCACCTTCAAGTTCAATGATGTCACCATATGTCGGAACAACACCGCCTCCAAAGTCAGGATCTACATCTTCTTCAATAGGATGTTCAATCTTAGGTTTTACTTCTTCCACCACCAATCGACCATCTTCTACACTCAAGTGCACAAAACCCTTGTCATTCACAAACACCAACTCGTTATTGCGAACTTCGATATTACCAACCACATTACCTGAAGCATCTTTCACGACATCACCGTCGGTGAAGTACAGTTCACCACCGACATTAAATACGGTGTTACCTTCTACGCCACGGATTGCGACTGTGTTGTACTCACCATTGTCGCCTTGAATTGCCATTCCATCGAAATGTTCACCTTCGAAGGTTTGTACCGATGCCACACCTGCTGGCTCACTAGGGGAGTCCGAAGAACTTGATGATGAACAACCGGCTAGAAAAGATGCTGCGATAACTGCACTCAGTAATTTAACTTTCATGATTTACTCTCTTAATTTGTCGAAATTCAGGGCTGCCTCTTGCAGGTTCTGTGGACTCCCTGCCCGATGAAGAGAAGTATATTGAACAGTGTTTTTTGGTACTAATTGCTTAAAAGAAACCCGCACTTAACGGCGGGTTATTAATAAACAGAGGTATAAGGCGTGATAACTGAGGGTTATTATTGTTACGACTCTCGCTCTAGGTGTCCGGTAATAATCTCCGTTACAATATTGCGCAACCAGTGCACCATCTCATTATGTCGATTCTTGTGGTGGTAGTAAGCCAGCAGAGACGGTTCGATCACCATACCATCGAGCTCAATATCAAGCCTACGGAGCTTATACAACTTATCGACATTCACGGTTTTAGACGCCGGAAACACCATATCTGAATTTGCGACCACATCAATAATTGCTGACGGGAGTTCCGAGCGAAACGCAATGTTTGGCTCTACCCCTTTGATCTTCATTATTTTTTCTGAAAATGAGATATTAGAGTTCCAGTCAGCGGCAATCACGGTCGCAAACTCAAGATGCTGGCAATCTGACACTCGTAGGCGATCACCTTGCAAGGGGTGGTCTTTTCGAACATAAGCACAAAACGCATCTTTTACGATTTCTTTCGTCAAGAGCTCTTTGGGAGCGTGGTTGATTTCGTAGTTCACACCAAGCAGAACTTCATCCTTAATAATTTCATCCATGGTAGAGCGCGACCAGTTCAGTAAATGAATTTGCACATTGGGTGCCGCCTGTCTGATTGCTTGAAAAATTTCGCTTGCATAGGAACTAAGGATAAAAGGGGCTAACGCAATCTTGACCGTCCCATTCATCTCTAATGGGTTAAAGTCTTTTGAGCCATTTAACGTCATCGATATCTCATCAAGTAACGGCGCTAAGCTTTCCGCTAAATCATTCGCGTACTCGGTAGCTCGCAAGCCATGATGGGTTTTCACGAACAGCTCATCTTCGAAATGGTCTCTTAAGCGCTGCAGTGCTTTACTTACAGCCGGCTGCGAGACAAATAAACGCTCAGCGGCTCTACGCATATTGCGTTCTTGATGGAGGATAATAAACGTCCTCAACAAATTGAGGTCGAGATTAGAGAAAAGATCTTTGGCCATATTCCACATCGATAATAACTTGAGGTTATTATTCAGCATAAGAACAGATTTGTGCACTTTCCAATCTCAACCTATGAATTATTTGCACTCTCTACGCCTCTATGACGAAAAAATAACAAAGATTGAGATCTAGTTGGCGTTTATAAATTTTTAATCAAGCAGTTTGAGAGAACAATCAGGTCATTGTCGACCTTATACGACCTCCACCTCTTCTTAATATATTCACCAGAACAATTACACTCAATAAGCAGAAGAACGACAATGCTTGTTTCTTTTGCCTTGCATTACCACTCTAAATGATACGCTAGATAGAAGTTCCTTTGCAGGCACAACCGTACACTTGCTTTGCCCTCGTTTTTATACGTTTATTCTCAATAAGTAGAGTAAAAAACCTAGTACATTAAAGAAGGTATCAACTACCGATATTTTTAGTGGAGAACATCTACTTAAGCAGGCTAATTTGCTCATCTATCGTGGGTAAAACTTGGTTTTTTATTTAACCAAGTAAAAGACGATACCTATGGTTATTTTTCATATCTCATTGAAAGTGATTTTAACTTTCCAATGTTCAATCACTAAAGTAGATAGGATAAGGTTTATGGGTTACAGTTTCTTACAACAATCAAAGTCTTTCATTCTTATACCAAAAATGGTTTAGACGCATAGCAAGGATTCCTATGATAAATAAAAAAGTATTGATTCTCTTTGCGCATCCTTCCCAGCATCGCTCAGAGGTGAATGCTCCCCTTTTTAAAGCAGCTAATACAATTGAAGGTGTCACTTGTGTCGATCTCTACGCCGAGTACCCACACTTCAATATCAATATTGACCGAGAACAACAGCGTTTACGCGACCACGATGTGGTGATTTTTCAGTTTCCGCTGTACTGGTACTCCACACCAGCCATTCTAAAAGAGTGGCAAGATCTGGTTTTAGAATACGGATTTGCTTATGGCTCAGAAGGTACAGAGCTGCATGGCAAAACCATGCTTTGTGTCTTATCCGCAGGTGGTAAAGAAGAGGCCTATAAAGCTGAAGGCTACAACCACTTCACCATCCGTGAGCTATTAGCTCCTATCGAGCAAATGTCGGCATTGACCGGGATGAACTACATCGCTCCACTTGCGTTGTTTGGCTCCCGTACCGCCCAAGAAGAAGACCGAATTCCACAGCATGTCGAACGCTACAAAACGCTACTCAATGCGCTCGTCAATGACACACTTGATCTTGAAGCAGCGGCATCGCTCATCAAACTCAACAGTGCATTACCACAACTGATTAAGGAAGCATCATGACAGGGATATTCTTACAAGCCTTTGTTTACCTTATTGCCGCTGTCGTCGCTGTTCCTTTAGCAAAACGTCTAGGCTTAGGCTCGGTATTAGGTTACTTGATTGCGGGTGTGGTCATTGGTCCTATTATCGGCCTCGTAGGTGAAGAAACCACAACAATTCAACACTTTGCTGAATTTGGTGTGGTTATGATGTTGTTCCTCGTTGGTTTGGAACTTGAGCCTAAGATGCTGTGGGCAATGCGTAACCGCTTAATGGGCTTAGGTGGCTTACAAGTTGGTGGTACTGCCGCACTGATCATGGCGATTGCCCTGTACTTTGGCCAATCTTGGACCATAGCATTAGCGATCGGTTTGATCTTCGCGCTTTCTTCTACGGCGATTGTTCTGCAAACCTTTAGCGAGAAAGGACTGACCAAAACAGAAGGTGGTCAGAACGCGTTCTCGGTGTTGCTTTTCCAAGATATCGCCGTAATTCCAATGTTGGCGTTTATTCCGCTGTTGGCATTGCCAGAGTTGGTAGAACAAGCACAATCGGCAGCGCAAGCAGCTGCAGAACATCATGAAGAACTTAGCCTAGTTGCTGGACTTCCTGGCTGGGCTTACGGTCTAGTGATTACGGCTTCTATTGCTATCGTCGTTGTTGGCGGGCATTTCCTCAGTCGTCCACTGTTCCGCTACGTAGCAAGCTCTGGCCTACGTGAAATCTTTACTGCAACTGCGTTGATGCTGGTGATAGGCATTGCAGCTTTGATGAGCCTAGTGGGTCTGTCTCCGGCTCTGGGTACGTTCTTAGCAGGTGTAGTACTGGCGAACAGTGAGTTCCGCCATGAGTTGGAATCAAACATTGAACCGTTTAAAGGCTTGCTACTTGGCTTGTTCTTTATCACGGTAGGTGCTGGCATCGACTTCTCAGTGCTGTTCAGCGACTTTGGTTTGATCATCGGTCTAACGCTAGGCGTGATGATTCTGAAAGCAGCGATTCTATTCGCACTTGCGTTCATCTTCCGTATCAAAGGCAGTAACCGTTGGTTGTTTACTTTGAGCTTGGCGCAAGCGGGTGAATTCGGCTTTGTGCTATTGAGCTTCTCGGTACAAAACCATGTAATCCCATTCGAGCTTTCACAAACGCTGGCATTGGTTGTTGCGATCTCTATGTTCCTAACGCCGGGTCTGTTCATTCTATTTGATAAGGTGATTCTTCCTCGCTTTGAAAGTGAATCGAATGAGCGCGAAAGTGACACCATTGAAGAACAAGGCACTGTCATCATTGCAGGTATTGGTCGCTTTGGTCAGATCGTAAACCGCTTGTTGGTATCTAATGGCGTGGAAACGGTTGTACTCGACCACCAAGCAAGCCAGATTGATAACATGCGCCAAATCGGAACACGCGCTTACTTTGGTGATGCGACTCGACCAGACATGCTACACACGGCAGGTATTGAGCATGCCTCTGCACTTGTCGTCGCGATAGATAATCAAGAATCGAGCGTTGAGTTGGTCAAGTACGTAAAACACACCTATCCAAACGTGACAGTGATTGCGCGTGCATTTGACCGTGGGCATGGCTACCTACTACGCCAAGCAGGCGCAGATATCATCGAATCAGAAACTTACCATTCTGCATTGGAGATTGGTGGTCACGCAATGAAAGCCATTGGTATTCATCCGTTCTTCACTGAGCAACAAAAATCGACTTATCGCCGCGTTGAAGATCGCAAATCCAACATGCTTTATGAAGCGTGGGTCGATGACTCAGAGGGTGAACGTTACGACAACAACTTCCGTCAACTATTTATTCATCTTGAAGAAAAAATGGCAGAAGAGATGCAAAAAGATCGTCACGACAAGCTCTCCCGTTCTGAACGTGGTTGGACACCGCCACCAAAAGGCTATGCCGACGACTTCAGCGAAGAAAACGTCCAAGAGCTGCATCCACCAAAAGAAGACGCTCAATAAACGCGAAAACCTCCCACTGGGAGGTTTTTTATTGCCGGTGAAAAAGCAGAGCTACATGAGATCACTCATCAATGTCTCATACTCTTCATTCGCTTCATCCACTAAATGCGACAGTTCTAATGCGTCGGTCTTGGCTAGGTTGAACTGCCATGGAACGGTGTCTTCTTTACCGCAAATACGCGTTTGAGCGCCACTACTTTCAAAAGAAAGATCATCAAACTCGGTGGTGTGGCGTTCTTGAAGCTCGACAATTTCAACTTCCAATTTACCGACGGGATTGACTTCAACATGGGCGTGTAAATCTGGGCTATTCGATAAGCAATACTCTCGATGAACTGCAATCATGGCTGCCTCCTTGGTCTGCCAACTGACAACTCATCAAATAGTGTAGACGAGGCATTTTGAACGTGGGGTGAAATAATAATGAAGATTGATCCTGAATAAAAATTCATCAATTTTAATTCCAAACCGACTCTGAGTGTTCGCCCCGCTAACCGTCAGTTTTTACATAAAATGACTTCGTTAATGCGCGATTCAATCGCCTTTATTGCTATTGTCACTGCCATCGGCACATGAGCTTGGTAGGGATGCAATACATAAATTGGATTCACCTTTGACGCTTTCGCACCAGGTACAGGTTCAAGAAGCGAGTTCGACTCCAACATAAAATCAGGCAAAATCCCAACACCTAGCTCCATTTCTAACAGACTGGCCACATCAAAGACAGTATTCGCTCGGTGCTTCACTGGATATTGAATTTGATGTTCCGGCTCCTTGGAGGCAAACACATGGACCACAGGTTCAAGCTGCCAATGTTGAGCAATATAAGGCGCACTTTCAAAATCAGTATGCGCTCCTTTCGCACGACACAAGACGTCACAAAACTGCCCTACTTTGCGCTGCTTAATGTTTGAATCGCCAGAAGCCCCTACTCGTATGGCAAGATCGATATCCTGCTGAACAATATCCACATGCTTATCATCACTGATCAAATTCAACTGCACATCAGAGTAATCAGCAAAAGCACTCGTTAAAGCTGGCAACACTATCGAGCGCATTAGTGCATGTGGCGCTGTGACGGTAAGCCTTCCCGTTGGCACTTGCTTTAACTCTGTGGCTTCTAACCACGCGGCCTCTGCTTGTTTTGTCATTTGGGCGCACTGCTCGTAAAAGCGCTCGCCCGTCGAGGTCAGAGTTTGCTTTCTGGTCGTACGTTTGAGTAAACAAGTATCCAGCTCTTGCTCTAGTTGCTTCAAAGCAGAGCTCAACACTGACTTAGAAAGCTCTAACTTATCGGCAGCTTTGGAGATTGAACCACACTCGACAATATGAACGAACAGAGACATCAAACGCAGTTTATTCATCGCCCTTCCTTATTGTTCTTTTTTACAGAACATTCAATTCTTATTACTTTGTTTTTCTATCTCAATTCTAACCCTATGATTACTCCATAAACAAACACCAATCACAGGATATTCAGGATGACTCAATCAGTTTTAGAACGCGCTCAAGCAGGCATCTCAGCATGGCAAATCGCTTTCAACAATCAAGACGCTGCGGGCTGTGCAGCACAATACGCAGAAGACTGCATTATGGTAGCTAAGCCATTTGGCACTTTTGAAGGGCGCGAAGCAATCCAAGCATTCTGGCAAAACATCATGGACCAAGGTTTTAACAGCGTGGACTACACCAACACTAAGTGGGAGCAAGACAACGAAAATGGCTACATTCTTTCTTCAGATTGGACGATGAACAAGGCGTTTGGTGTCGTGCACAAAGAGTTATGGGAAATTCAAGAAGATGGTTTGTCTCGCCTAACGTACGATGAGTTTGAAGTGCTTGGTGAACGATAAGCTTTAAGTCTTTCAGAATAAAAAAATCCCCAAGCCGAAACTTGGGGATTTTTGTTTTTCAGTTTACTTAATTACATTAAGCAAAGATGAAGGTGTATAGGTAACCTGCGCCCATTGCCATCGTTAAGATAACGAATAGGAAGGCTGCAATCATTTGGTTCTTAAAGATTGATTTCAACAAAATCACTTCTGTAAGACTTGCGCCTGCGCTACCAATGATAAGTGCCATTACTGAACCCAGAGCCATACCTTTTTGTACTAGTGCCGCACTTAGTGGAATAACTGCCTCTGCACGGATGTACAGTGGAATACCAATAATTGCTGCTACTGGAATCGCGTACCACTTCGCTTCACCTGCGTACTCCGCGATAAGATCCGTTGGGATGAAACCGTAGATAAATGAACCAATCGCAATACCCATCATTAGGTAAGGGAATACTTGTTTAAAGTCTTTCCAAGTTGAATGCCAAATACGTACCCAGCGGCTAGGCTCTTTTTCTTCCACGATGGTCGCTGTTGCACTACCGCCTGATGAGCAGCAAGACACTTCCACTTTAGGCTCTGCTTTTGGCGCGCTATCACCACAACAAGATGTTTTCGCTACCACAGGCTCTGGCTCACTGCAGCATGATGTTTTTGCTGCAACTGGTGCAGGTTCACCACAAGCGCTGGTACCACAGCTTGATGCAGGTTTCGCTTGTTCTTTTTTCTTGCTTGAATCACCGCAAGATGTACCACATGAAGAGGTGCCTGCTGCTTCGTACGCTTCTGGTTTTACGTAACGTTCAAAGCCCAGCTTTTCAAGAACATAGCCTGCAACCACAGACACCGTCATCGCGATAGCAAAGTAGAATACCGCTACCTTCCAACCAAAGGTCACTACAAACAAACCAATGATTACAGGGTTAAGCAGTGGACTTGCAAATAGGAACACCATCATAGGTCCAAAACCTGCTCTTGCACGCAATAGACCTTTCAAGAAAGGAATGGTCGAACACGAACAGAAAGGCGTAATCGAACCTAATAGCGCAGCAATGAAGTAACCTTTACCCTTTTTCGAGCTCAGGATAGATTGGATTTTTTCTGGCGTTAGAAAATCTTGCAACACACCCACGATGTAGCTAATCGCTAGGAATAGGATGATAAGTTCGGTTGCTAGAAACGCAAACATATCAAGCGCTTCCTTAGCCATGGTCATGATTTCTGGATTCATATTGATTCTCCTACTGATGTCACATCAGTAACTGTAAATTTCCTAATGAAGCTGAACTCTTCATTTCTACTTTTCTCGAATTATAGAATTAAAAATCGATGCGTCAACCATTATATTTCGATAAATATCGAAATATAATTTAAAGTCTTAATAATCAATTAATTAACTAAGGGATTTTTCTTGTTTGCTATTCACCCACACTTTCACTATCATCGAAATGTATTTATCGTCTGTCATTCCAAGAGGTCAGTATGGAACTCGAAGCTGTAGCAAAAGCGCTCAAAGAGCTAGGACACCCTACCCGTTTATGTATCTATAAAGAGGTGGTCAAAGCAGGCTATGAAGGAATCGCGGTTGGTGGCGTACAAGATAAACTTGGTATTCCAGCCTCTACCCTTTCTCATCACATTTCGAGCCTAGCCTCAGCCGGCTTAATCAGTCAGCGTCGTGAAGGTCGTACTTTATATTGTGTTGCCGAGTATGAATGCTTAGATACGGTTATTGGTTTCTTGCGTGACGAGTGTTGCATCAATGAAAACTGCTAACCTCGAATCAATTTGGAGCGAATACGAACACGCTATTCATGCGTTCTTGCGCTCTAAAGTCAGCAATGAAGATGATGTAGACGACTTAAAACAAGAGATCTTACTTAAGACTTATCAAAACCTTGCGGATATTCGTGATGTATCTAGCGTCAAATCTTGGCTCTTCCAAATCGCTAATAACGCCATCATCGATTTCTACCGTAAACGTGCTCGAAATCAGCGTGATAATGACCTCGTTGCTAACGATCTTTGGTTTGAAGAGCAAGAATCAAACCTGAAACAAGAACTGTCAAAGTGCATTGCGCCGTTTGTGCAAGCATTACCAGATGAGCAATCGCAACTGCTCTCTTCTATTGAGCTTGAAGGCATGAGCCAGAAGAAGTTGGCCGAAGAGCAAGGTATCAGCTACTCAACCCTCAAATCGCGCGTACAGAGAGGACGTGTCGAATTGAAAAAGCTATTTGAAGAATGTTGTAGTTTCTCGTTCGACAAACAAGGTCGTATGACAGATTGCAACCAAAACGGTACTTCTTGCGATAGATGTTAATCCCTCGCTGAATTCCCACCTCACAATGAACACCGATAGCTTGGCGGCTCGTTATTGAGTCGCCTATCCATGAACTCAATCACAGCTTTATCTCTTCATCCGCTCTCTCATTTGCTATCTTGCTGAATAGTAAGCTTTACTTTTTCTGCTTTAAGGAAGAAGGAAACTCATTTTTATGATCTCATTAAGAGAACTCACCAAAGAAAACTATCTAGATTGTATTCGTCTCAATCTTCACCCAGAACAAGAAGAAAACCTTGCCGCCAACGCGATTACGATTGCTCAGTCACGCTTTGAAACCGACTACCGATTGAAAGTGATTTATGAGCAAGAGACGGTGATCGGTTTGCTTGCGTTTTGCCATGAAGACGAGCCGCTTGATTACTCCATTTACTGGCTGTTCCGCTTTATGATCGACAAAGATCACCAGAACAAAGGCTATGGAAAGCAAGTACTTAGTTTGCTCGTTGAAGAAGTGAAACAACTTGGCGGGAAAACCTTACTCACGATGCATAAACCCTCCAATCAGCAGGCAGGCCAGCTATATCGTGCTTTCGGATTTCAAGAGAATGGCGTACTCGATGATGGTGACATCTCACTACGATTAGTGCTTTCTTAATCCAGTACGAATCCAAAATGGAGAATTCTGGCTTTTACACCTGTTTATCAAACCATTCGGTCACCAACGCCACCAGCTTTTGATGTACGGGGCTTAACGTATTGCCTCGCTTTAGTAGCACATAGCCAGCACGACCTTCGTTTGCCATAAAATCGATGTTTAACGGGACAAACTCGCCTTTCTCATCATGAGCTTGCACTAAATGATGAGGAAGCAAGGCAAAGCCATCATTTTTCAATAATCGCATCAACACATCGATGTTACTGATTCGAGAAATGTTTGGTGACATCACCTGTTGATTACCAAGTGCACTGGTGCTGAAATTCTCTGCAATGTATTGATGATGTGACGCAAGATCCTGCAGAGTCACCACGGGTTTCTGCGCTATTGGGCTTTTCTGATGCGCATAGAAGGTAAACCTTGGATAGCCCAAGTTAATAAAAGACATCCCTTCGGTTGGGAACGCTTTGCCGCTGTTAAGTACCACCGCAAAATCCGCTTGTTTCGCCATAAGCATTTCTAACGCTTCATCTCGGCTGCGATGTAACCAATGAATCGCTGTACTCTTGTATTGCTTACGCAAAGACAGATCGATGTCCGCGATGGCATCACACGGTACCGACATGTCGTGACAAATCGTTATCTCCGGAACATCCCCTTGAGAGTAGCTGTCGCAAGAAAGCTCTAAAGACTGCATTTGGTAAAGAATATGCTTGGCTTGGGTAAGTAACGTCGTTCCTACTTCCGTCAAGACTGGTGTTCTTCCTTTACGTTCAAACAAGGTCACATCCCAATCAATTTCGAGATCGCTGACTTGGTGATGCAGCGTCGCTCTGTCTTTCCCGATTACCCTTGCGGCTTGGCTAAATGATCCATGCTCTGCGACAGCGACAAATGCAGTAAGTTGGTCAAAACTGGCTCTGGGCATTGGAAGGTCCTCAAACAATAAACCTGTTTATCTTAGCTCAATCTAAACTGTCTTGTTGCAAAATCTGCAACATAACTGAGATTACATGGTGAATATTAAACGTAATAATGACCTCGTATTGAAACGTTACGAGGGCAATTCAATGAAAGGTTTTAGCAAAAAAGTACTTCTAGCAGCATCAGTCGCAATGGCAGTTGGCAGCATCTCTACTGCAGCAAATGCGTGTTCACGTTTGGTTTGGGAGACTCAAGACCACGGTGTATTTGTCTCTCGTACTATGGATTGGATGGAAGCCAATCAACCAACCATTGATGTTCGTCACGCAGGCCAAACATACCGTGGCTACGATAAAGACGATGCGCTTACGTGGACATCGAAATACGCTTCTATCGGTGTAAGTATTTACGGCGTGGGCACTATTGATGGCTTTAACGAGAAAGGCTTTGCGGCGAATGCCCTGTTCTTGGATGAAGAAAACCCAGGCGCACCACAAGCTGGCAAACAACAAATCGAAAACTCGCGCTTTGTCGCCTATTTGATTGATAGCTTTGCATCCGTTGATGAAGCATTGAAGAATCTAGATTCAATCCAAATCCAACAGTTCAGCCACAATGGCATCGAAATGAAGGGGCATTATTCATTAGAAGACGCAAGTGGTGACTCTGCTGTATTGGAATACATCGACGGCGCTTGGCAAGTGCATCATGGCAAACAATATGACGTGATGACTAACAGCCCAGAGTACGCGCAACACTTGAAAAACTGGCAAGAAACGCAACCCAAAGCGAAGAGTGATGTGAATGGTGAGTTCCCGATCCCGGGTAACATTAATTCTGCTCAACGCTTTATCTGGAACAGCTACATGAAGGACCAGCTTAAAGAGCCTAGCAGCTACACCAATGGCATTGCGAAACTCGACAGTGTGACCTACAAAATCCCATTGGATGCGGCAAACCGCCCAGTAAATGGCGAAATGCGTGGCTATGCAACCATCTATGGTTTGGTGTACAACCTAGACCAAAAAGTGATGAACGTGCGTTACCAGTATGACGACAGTTACACGCAGTACTCAGTGGACTTTAACAAGTTGAATGACGGACATAACTACACCATCAAAGCCGATTTACCGGATCTGTTTGGTGACATTTCATCTCGCTTAGAAAAAGGCGATGGCGTCATGGGTCAACACTTAGTGAAATAGCTTAAACAGCAGAACTTGAAAGGTGTTTGGACAAACATCTACCAAAGGCGCCGACTTACTCGGCGCTTTTTTTATACTCACAGCACATAAATAAGATAATAACTCAATTTGGATTACATAAGTTTATGAATATGAGAACAAATGATAATTTTTGAAAGCATTGCCTTAAGGCTAATATACGTGGAACAAAATGAAGATTTCCAACTATTCTAACGTTATTAAGCCATATAACTCGGTGCTTTATGCCCTTAGAGGAAAAGAATGAAAGCGATCACTTACCAAAAAGATCAAGATACCTTTACCTATACCGACATCGACACTCCAGCGCTTGCGAGTGGGTTAGATGTGTTAGTAAAAGTTCATGCCGTTGGGCTCAACCCTGTCGATGCGAAAGTGAATCTTTGGCACGAGATGGTCGATGGCATGGACGATACTTTCGTCGGTGGCCTCGATGTTTCGGGGGAAATCGTTGCCATCGGTGACAAGGTATCGGGTTGGCAGGTAGGTGATCGCGTTCTCTATCATGGCAACATGCGTCGAATGAGCGGTGGTTTTGCCGAATACGCAATTCAAGACTCACGTACGTTAGTTGCGCACCCTGATGTCGCTCCAGAAGTCGCAGCCGCTTCACCTTGTGCGGGCTGGACGGCTTATCGAGCGCTCATTGATAAACTGAACATTTCTACACGTAAGAGCATTTTTATTGCTGGTGGTTCTGGTGGCGTGGGTAGTTTTGCCATTCAGCTCACTCGCTTCTTCGGTGTAGAAACCATCATCACTACAAGCTCTGCGGCAAACCACGAGTTTGTACGTTCGTTAGGTGCAACACACGTCATTGACTACAAACAAGAGGATGTACGTGAACAAATCATGGCTATCACTGAAGGCTTTGGCGTAGAGGTATCATTGGACTGCGTTGGTGGCGACAACGACATTCTGTGTGCTTCTGTGCTTGGTTTTGAAGGTGAAATGGTAGAGCTAGTAAGAACAACGCGTGCAACCGAATACCCAGGAGCCTTTTTGCAAGGGCTCACCTTCCACCAACTGAGCTTAGGCTCTGGTCATGTTCACGGTGAAAAAGGTTTTGCTTCTATCGTTAACGCTGGGGTGGAATTCTCCCACATGCTAGAACGTGGTGAAGTCATGGTGCCTAAATTGGAAGTCGTCGCATTAAAAGACGTCGCTCAAGCTCTAGTGTCTATTCGTCAGCAACGAACGGTCGGAAAGATCGTCGCTAAACTCGTCGACTAAATCCCAAGCGACAAATAAGGAAAAAGAAGCGCAAACTCCAAAGCTGTTTGCGCTTCTAAGGGGTATTACTTTTCTACAAGCAGCATTGCTGATTTCGCCGCCACTTTAATCTCTTCACCGCTAGGCACTTCTTCTCCGGTCATCATATCAACCAGAACCTTGTTCACTGTCAGTTGCAGTGATTGCGCTCGCGCAGATTTGTTGAGTACCAAGATGCCCTTTTCGCCGCGCTGAAGTACCAACATATCGTCGTTACCTTCTAGTACCGTCATTGGCTCGCCATGAACAAGATTATGGAATGCCACCATCTTTGCCATACGTACGTCTTTCCACGCATTCTGCCATCTTGGTTTGCCATCCACACCCTTGATACCACTGGTATCCAAATCCGTGTAAATCAGCGGAACACCGCCATCGCGTCCCAGAATGTAGGCATACGCTAGCCATTCGTTCTCTTCATCCATGACCAAATCTAAGAACACATCATTGTTTGGAATATCATGAGTAATCGCGAAAGTAATAGCTCGACGGTTAGATAAAGCCTGACCAAAACAGTACGGGTCGATCAAAGACTTAAAACTGCCCTTCTTCGAGAACGCCTTAAAGATGGTTGAGAACAACGGAAAATCGTATGCACCTAACCGTGTTTCTTTCAAATACGGTTCTAGGAACAGCTCATATTCTTCTTCTGTCGCGCCACCATCTGTGATGATTTCACCAAAGATATGAACGTCTTGAGTAATGTCTTCGGTCCAAACCAACTTTAGGTGTTCTAGCGTCATGTGCTTTGCGGCATCAATACGGAAACCTTTCACGCCTAAAGCCTTAAGCGCTTTCAGGTAAATACGTTGCTGCTCAACAACATGCTTGCACACACGTAAAGTCGGCAACCCAGGATCGGTTGGACCGCCCGAGATTCGACCATTTTGAACTTCCCACTTGTCTTTCCAATCTTTAATGCCAAAAGCTTCAACGAAGTCATTCTCATCAAACAGCGGCTCTGACAAGTCACCGAATAGAGTCAGATTTTGATACTTGCTTGCATTTTGCTGGTAATCGTCCATCACGGCTTGGCGCGGATACTGTAAATCCGAGCGTAAATGAGCTTCGTTCGCCATGTGATTAAAGACGACATCGGCGTAAACCAATACACCTACACGGTCGAGTGCTTCAACCATGTATTTAAAATCTGTGGTATTACCGAGCGCATTGTCGATAACACGATAATCTTGAGGTTGGTAACGCTGCCACCAGCGTTCGTCTTGTGCGCTTTTCATCGGTGGAGAAACCAATACCGAGCCATAACCTAGCTCGCTGATCTCCGCCGCGCGTTGGGCAATGTCAGCATACTTCCAATCAAAAGCGTGCAAGATAACATTTGCACCTGTTGATTGTGTTTCCTGTAAGCCACTCATGTTTCTCTCCTCGTCGCGTTCGCTCACCCATTGTTACTCGTATTCTTCGTGAGCGAATCCAATAGCCAAAATTATAAGAACTATTAGCGAACCTCCCTCACCCCTTTTGCGTTTCTGCTAGGTGGAAAAACAAGGCGTAGCTCATCCCCAGTTAAGGTTTAAACGTCCGTTTAAAAGTATTCAAACGCCGAAGCCAAAACAAAGATCGCAAGGATACCGATTTAAACACCTGTTTTATAAGCATTTTGCAGATAAACCATTCTGAACGCGCCTACTCTCACTATTACGCCTTTTCTCAGTAAGAATGTGAATATGGGGCAACAATTCGATATGTAACAAATATTTAAGAAAGCGAAACTGCTGCTCACGTCACAGTTGGTGCGGTTTATAAATTGATAGGAAAGGAGAGGAAGACTCGAAATGATGACGACAGGTGCGCGAATAAAGAACGCTAGATACAAAAATAGCGCGATAAACGCGCTATTTTTTAAGTGCGGTATAACACCTTAACAACGTGCCAACCGAATTTGGTTTTGACTAGGTGTGGAGTAAGAACCTCACCAGAAAAACAAACTTTGTCGAACTGTGGCACCATTTGACCGCGGCGAAACTCACCTAGGTCGCCACCACGTTTACCAGATGGGCAAGTCGAGTATTTCTTTGCCAATGTCTGGAATTTAGCACCTTTTTTAAGCTGCTGGATGATGTCTTCAGCTTGTTCTTTATGCTTTACAAGAATGTGTAAAGCGGCTGCTGTATTTGCCATGTGTCTGTCTCTCACTGTTCGGGTGGCGCAAGTTTACCGAATCGCTTCAATATCGCAATAATTTCTCTAATGCAGTCCTTATCTTCATCTTTTGATATTCGGTTCTATCTAACAATTTGATGAAAACTTGGCCGCTCACCGATTCAATTTCACCTTTAATTTGCGCTATTTCCTAAAAAGCTCACTTTTCCACGCTCTACGGTTGAAGCGGTCGCCTTATAAGATTAGATTAGTTACATAAATCAGTGATATTGATAAGGTTATTTTCATGGCAAAAGTCGCGAGTAAAGCGAACCAATCTCAAGGCATGTTGGTGTTTAAACTCACCCTGCAACAGAACTTCGCAATTGGCACACTTAAAGTCCGTGAAATTGTACCTTACATGCCGACCACCAAAATTCCCTATTCGCACCATCATGTAATTGGCACTGTGACGATTCGTGATTTGACGGTGCCAGTCATTGATATGGCGGCAGCAATTGGATTCCGTCCTATCCAAGAGGAAGAATACAAAAATTGCTATTTGATCGTGACCGATTGTCTACGTACCGTGGTGGCATTTATGGTGCGAAGTATCGAGAAGATCATTGAATGTGATTGGAAATCTATCGAAACACCGCCATCAAGTGCGGGTCATAATATCTTTGTAACGGGTATTACTCGCTATGAAGAGAAGATCGTACAAATGTTGGATGTGGAACTTCTACTATCGAAGATCTACCCGCAATACGAGAATACCAAGATTCCAATGCTTACAGACATCGAGCGCGAGCGTTTGAAAGCCTTGAATATCCTTTTGGTCGACGACTCTTCTATCGCTCGCAAGCAATTGAGCGACGCGCTAGACCGCATCAACATCCCGTATCAAATCCGTAAAAACGGCTCAGACGCACTCGACTTGATGAAGCGAGATGCAGAAGCAAACCGCCCAATTGACCTTTTAGTGAGTGACATTGAAATGCCAGGGCTGGATGGTTATGAACTTGCGTTTGAAGTTCAAAATGATTCTGCGCTTAACAACTCCTACCGTATTCTTCACACGTCTCTATCAAGCGAAATTTGTGTTGACCGAGCTCACCAAGTTGGCGCTCATGAGGCACTAGAGAAATTCAACGCTGGGGAATTGATTGAAGCGATGCTGCGCGGTGCAAAAGAGCTAGAAGCAAAAGCGATGGCTTCTTAATCATATCTAATAAGTTTGCTTGATCTGGTATACATCAATAACTTTTTCGGCAGTGAACAAACTCGTGATACTCGCTACCGAACATGAAAACAGTGCAACAAAGACGAACATTTTGATGTGACTATTGAGCAATAGCCCTCCGCCGAAGAAATACAGTCCTATCGCGATAACCGTTGGCATAATCAATGCGGGGCGACACACCAATTCCATTGCAAGGGAGAAAAAGTAAACCTCCTCCCTTTTCGTAATCGAATACCAGTTGTAGAAAATAATAGAAGCTGTCGCCCCCACCGCTAACGCTATAGCAATCAGAACACTCGAAAAATGCTGCCCTGCAAACAACACAAACCCCGCTCTGATAGACAATACCGCGCAAAACAGCCAGACCAATAAAGGCCCCCCAACAACTAAACCCATCGTTTCTTTCCTCTGAATCAATTTTAATCGTTATTCAAACAAAGGCAGAAAGATGGGTAAAGGTAATCAAAGCACTCGAATGAGAACTCTGCGACGGCTAGCTTAAAGTCATTAAATTCAGACTATTAGGTGATATTTGGCCTATTTACTTGGCATTGTGTAGCTGCGAGACACAAACTCAGTTTCTTCGACTTGATAAATGTGGTTGATATAAGACGCAAGACTGTAGAGCACATTCGCGAGCAGGTTTGAATAGCGAAACAAAATCGGAGCGGGTTGTTTCTTACCTGAATGCTCAACGGCAACCAATGCACGAACCACCTTTTTTGCTTGGCAACGACACAAATGCAGTTGGCTTGACGTTGGGTGGCCGCCAGGAAGCACAAACCCTTTAAAGCCGCCATCGATACGAGCCTTAACTGCATCGTAATCGGCTTTTAGCTCATCGACTTCCGCTTCTGTAATCGCGAGTTTTCCGCGGATAGAGCCATTTACATGATATACGTTGGGCTGCATTCGAGTCAGTATGTCACGGCTAAAGTCATCGAGTTCCATCGATAGAACCAACCCAATTTTGCTACACAACTCATCAGCAGTGATTTCAAAGTCACATACTGGGCTGTCTTCATAGATGAATGGGTAACAAATCTCGCCAAGTTCCTTGCTTACTGGTCTCATGCTCTTTCTCTGTGCTTTGGTTCTAATAAAAAAGGGAGTCAGTATAACCTAACTCCCTTTCGGCATTCACATCCGTTTAGACGATCATAAGTTAGAAAATCGGCTTATGCGTTTTCGATTTTCTTATGACCTTCTTGAAGGTGAACGAAATCAACCAGATCATCGCCTGATACTTGGTAAGCTTGACCAAAGCCTTTTACGAATAGACCTTGTTCTGCTTTTAGGTTGAACAGAACGAAGTCTTCTAGTTGGCTCAGACCATCGATGATCTCACCAAAACGATCTTTCATTTGGCCAACTACTTGTTGCCACATTTCAGTATCACGCTCAACAACGGTTGCAACCGCATCAAACGTTAGACGCTTACGAGCGAACAACTGCTTCGACGAGTCTTCGTCTTCAATCATCATCAAAGATACGTTTGGATTCTCTAGTAGGTTGCGTGCGTGACGAGCAATCTGAGAAATAAGAACGAAGTAACCTTCCTGGTTTTGAACGTATGGTGCGTAACTTACGTTTGGACGGCCTTCCGCATCAACGGTTGCTAATTGAATGGTACGACGCTCCTGACGAAATTCCTTGATTTCTGGTCCTAGACGACCTTGTAAACGCTCTTGTTTAACTTGCTGATCCATTTTGATACCTAACTTTACTTGTTTGTTGTTCCGAGTTTTAACTCGGTTATTCTTTAATAAAATGACACTGCGCTAACGAATTAGTGCAGTGTCATGCTCATTCGAGACTACTTGTTGAACTCTGCTTGCATTGCACGGAATGCTGTTACTTGATCTTCGATTAGCTCACGCTTCTCGTTGCGGCCTAGGTAAATCTTAAAGATGTTGCTGCCACACTCAGAAAAGAAACCAAAGTAATGGCTCTCACGTCCCATAAACGGTTTACTTACTAAGGCAATGTTTTTCACGTTATCCAGTTTTAGGTGGCCATGAAGCTCACCTTCTTTGCCCATAAGGTTGTAGTAACCACGAGCAACTTTACCTTTCGGGAACGGCGCTTTTACTTCAAAGATAGAACCAAAAGAATGAACGATAGTTGTTACTGGGCCAAAACCAACAAGACCTTCTAAAATGCTTTGTGCTTGCTCACCAGGAGCTACTGCAACCATCTCTTGAGGAAGTGCAGCTACCACTTCAAACTCTGATACACCAAGGCGCTCAGCCATTGCTGCTGGAAGTAGTTGCGGTTCTTGTTCTAGTAGGGCTTCGACCTGTTGCTTAATTGATTCCATTGTTTTTTCCATTTCTTTCAGATTAATTGTTAGATACTTTTGGTACGTTTTCGTTCATTTCAGAAGTCAGTACTTGAATACATGCCTGAGCCAGAGACACAGCCCAGAAGCTACCTGCTAACGTCAGAACTAAACTGCGCTCTTGTAACTCGACCAAACCTTTGTCATGCCAAACTTTGAATAGTGGCATCAGGAAACTGAAGGTGTCTTCGCCCATAAATGCTGGCAGCTTACTCGCCTGAACAATGCCTCGATCAAAGCCGGACTTCAGTGCTGCGAATAGCGGCTCAAGTGGGCTTTGCTTCATCATCATTGCGATGGTGCTCTGCCCTTCATTTACAGCTTTAACGTAAGTGTCTAGCGTGCGGTGCTGCATCATGCCGTAACCACCGATGTTACCGCCTGCGCCACAACCGACAGGCAATACTTCTGCATAGGTCTTCGCTAAGCTGTTGTATAAGCTGCGTTCACGGTTATCGATCGCCCAGTGGTTCACGCTAAGCTGCTTCATGTGATGCTCTGCCATAAACTTAGCACCAAGCTCGTACATGCCTGCTTTTTCCGGTGTCGTTGCAGGTGGCGGCATTTTGCCTTTTTCAACCAAATTGAGCATTGGCGCTGTACCGCCAACTACTAGCTGATAAAGGTCCAAGCCATGAGCGCCTGTAGACACGAAGTCCTTAAGATCTTGCTCTAACACTTCTTTTGTTTGGTAAGGCAGGCCGTAAAGTAAATCAATGATGACAGGAACCTTGTCTTCTTTTGCCAACTCACTAACGCGATTCAATACGTCTTCGCGATCATCCAAACGCTTAGCGCTGCGACGAACTTTAGTATTAAAGCTCTGCACACCAAATGAGAAACGGTTGAATCCGCCGTCTAGCGCACCTTGATATAACTCGTCAGAGAATCGGTTGATACGACCTTCAAGTGTAATTTCGCAGTCAGCTGCTAGAGGGAAATAGTCGTGAATGGCCTGACCAAGAATGCGAACTTGTTCTGGTGCCAGATCCGTTGGCGTGCCACCGCCGATGTAAACCGCATGGAAGATGCCACTTTGCGTCCACGGCATCGCCGCTTTCTCTTTTAGCTCTTTCATCAGAGCATCAAAGTATTCATCGACTAACTTACGGCTGGCAGCATTTTGGAAGAAGTTACAGAAAGTACAGCGCACTCGACAGAATGGAACATGAATATATAAGCAGCGCTTATTGTTCTTAGTCGTCGTTTCCGAGGTGATTCTCGATAGGATGTCACCTTGTTGTGGCGGCGGAACTGGCATGCTACTGCCACCCGCATGCGCAGAGTGTTTTTTCACAAAAGCAAAGCGCAACGGATCGGGGCTATCACTCCCAAGGATTGATTCGTCAAATTTATAAATATCGACGGTCATATTTACTCACTTAAAGCCCACCACACAAAGGATTGAGGCTCATTTCAAAAAAACTGCAAAGATCATAATTTGGCCGTAATGATAATGCAATTGATAATTGATCTTATTTCTTTTGTAAGTGATAATCAGTCCAAGTTGATAATGATTAGCAATACCGAGATTTACCCGTGAACGTAAAAAGATATGTCATTGCCGGAGGCGCCTCTTTAGTGGTGCACGCTGCACTGCTTTTTGTCTCTCAAGAGACGAAGGTGTTTGCAATGCCTGCAGGGAATCCTACTAGCTCGGTTAGCCTCAATTTAGTCTCGGCTCCCAAACCAGTCCAAGCTGAACCGACACCACAAGAAGTGGTAGAAGAGAAGCAACCAGAGCCACAAAAAAAGCCTCAACCAAAGCCAGAGCCTAAACCGGTTAAAAAGACGGTAGAAAAGCCAATCGTGAAGAAAGAAGCGATCAAAAAGAAACCTGTCGAGAAAAAACCGAAGCCAGTCAAGAAGCCACAAACATCTAAGCCTGTTGCCAAGAAAGATCCACAGCCAAAAGAAAAAGTGGAAAAGAAAGTGGCAAAAGAGCCAGTACCGCAGCAAAAAGCAACGCCGACGGAACAATCAAAAGGCACAACGTCTCAGCCTGTGATGATTGATCAGCCTGCTTTTGTTTCCCAGCCTGTTCAGCCTCGTTACCCTCGTTCAGCTCGTAAGCGTGGTATCGAAGGCGTGGCACTTTATGAGGTTTGGTTGGACGAAAATGGCAACCAAGTAAAACTAGTACTTATCGAATCTTCCGGTGCAGAAATGCTCGATGTTTCAGCACTGCGTGCCATCAAACAATGGCAATTCTCACCACATATTTCTGGCGGGCAAAAAGTTGCTCACCGAGTTCAAATCCCAGTTCGTTTTAAGTTGGATGGATAATGGAACAGCTACAACATTTACAAACCCAATTTGGTCTTATGACTTGGCCTTTAGTTATTTGCTCTGCACTTACAGTCATGATCATTGTGGAAAGACTCTTTCAAGTATTCATCAGTCTAGGCGTAGGCAAACGCGCAATTCGTCAAAAGCTGAATAACCTTGATCCGACCAACAACAAAGATATCGAAGCGCTAGCGGATGAACTTTCTGGCAAACGCCCTCTTCTTTATCGTGGTGTTGCAATGTTGCTAGCGCATCACTCGTTCTCTAAATCTTTGCGGGAAGATGCGGCGGGGATTTGGCTACAAGAAAAGCGCCATCAATTGCACTCAGGTCTTCGTTTATTGACTCTGATTGGCGTGATCAGCCCGCTTATCGGATTATTAGGTACGGTACTTGGCCTGATCGATATGTTTAAAGGCATTGCTTCCTCTACAGGTAACATCACGCCAAACGACTTGGCTGATGGTCTAGGTCTCGCGATGCGCACGACCGCAGCAGGTTTGATCATTGCATTACCCGCAATTTCTGGCGCGCAACTGATTGGTCTTTGGGCTGACCGCGTTATCGCTAAGCTTGAGCACACACTGAACTATGTAAACCTCTGGCTAGAAGGCATTTCTTTGCAACACGTTTCTCCAGAAAACAACAAAGAAATCGCAACGGTTGCTGATCATGTTGAAGCGAGAAGCTCATGATTAAAGCACCTCAAGACAATAGCAGCCATGGTTTAACACCGGACCTAACCCCGTTACTGGATATTATCTTTATTGTAATGGTGTTCTTGATGTTGACTGCGGCGGTCAAGCTCGACTCTTTGGATGTCAACCTTCCAAGCACTGATTCCCAAGCCGTTGCCGAAGTTGATAAACAATCAATTACGGTCAACATCCTTAAAGACGAACCGCACTGGGCAATCAATGGCAAGTCTTACATCGATTGGGAAAACTTCACGATTGCTCTGCTAGAAGAAAGTAAATCAACAGATAAACCGATTGTGATTGGCGCTGAAAAAACCGCCGATATTCAGTCACTGGTTAAGCTTCTTGGCTTTTTACAAGAAAACGGAATTCAAGCGACTCAATTGCTCACTGAAGAGTCGCAATAAAAGAACATAAGATTGAGAACATCCTAATGAATAAAACACTATCTCCAGTTCGCACCGCCTTAACAGCAGCTGTCACTATGCTGGCAAGTGCGAGTCTTTTTGCCAATGAAGCCCCATCTTCTGAACGTGTTGTTAGCGCGGGTAGCGCTGTCACCGAATTGCTTATCGCGCTTGATGCAAAAGACAGCCTTGTTGCTGTTGATGTCACCAGCCAACTGCCAAAAGAAATGGAATTGCCAAAAGTGGGTTACCACCGTCGTCTGTCTGCTGAAGGTTTGCTAGCACTTAGCCCAACTAAAGTGATTGGTTCTGATGAAATGGGCCCGAGCACAACACTTGAGCAACTAAAGTCTGCTGGTGTAGATGTAGAGATTGTAAACACAGAAGCAAATGTTGAAGGTCTTGTGGATCGCATAGACCAAATTGCCAACATCATGCATCGTGAAACTCAAGCAACAGCGCTAAAAACAAAAGTTGAAACGCAAGTAAAAGCGCTTGAGAGCAACCAACCAGCAAAAGCTGACAAAAAGAAAGTCCTCTTCCTTCTTATTCATGAAGGCCGTCCTGCAAACGTCGCAGGTTCAGAAACCACGCCAGATGCCATCATTCAACTTGCGGGTGGTGAAAACCCAGCGGCAGGTCAGTTATCTTCATACAAACCTCTATCTACAGAGGCCATGGTTGAAATGCAGCCAGATGTGATCCTAGTCAGTGGCCGCAGTTACCAAACAATGGGTGGTGCAGATGCCATTTTGAAAGCAATGCCATTGCTTGCTGCTACGCCGGCTGGGATGAACAAAAACATCGTGACGATTGATGGCCACGCACTCGTAGGTGGTTTGGGACTAAAGAGCCTTTCTGAAGCGAAGCGCTTGAATGAGCTGCTATACCCGTAGAGAGATTCAATGCTATTAAGACGTACCCCTTTACCTACTATTCTGCTTGCTTTATCCGGCATCTTAGCCTTTATCGCAGTCGCTTCAATTACTGTAGGTCCAATGAATATCAGCTTCGCAGACAGCCTGCGAAGCTTAACAGGGGCAAGCTCTGATCTTGCTCCTCACATCCAACTGGTTATCAACGAAATACGACTTCCTCGCACCATTCTTTGCATGTTTATCGGTGCCATTCTAGCAATCTGTGGTGTCGTCATGCAGGGCTTGTTCCGGAACCCGCTCGCTGAGCCTGGCATCATCGGTGTCTCTGCTGGTGCGGCGCTGGGTGGTGCATTTGCTATCGTTGTTTTCGCGGATTTCAGCCAAAACTATCCAACATTAATGAACCTAGCAGCACTGCCTTTCTTTGCTTTCTTAGGCGGTGCAATCACTACTGTTTTAGTTTACTGGTTAGGGACAAGTAAGTTTGGTACATCCGTTACCATCATGCTTCTCGCTGGTGTTGCTATCAGTGCCTTATCAGGGGCTGCAATTGGCTTCATGAACTTCATCGCAGACGATCAAATGCTGCGTGACTTAACACTGTGGTCTATGGGGTCACTAGCAGGTGCGAATTGGTCTGGTATTGGCTTAGCGGCCGTGACATTGTTATTACTGATGTTCTGGTTCCAGAAAAAAGCGATGTCGCTAAACGCTCTCCTACTGGGCGAATCTGAAGCAAGGCATTTGGGCGTTCCCGTTCAAAAGCTAAAACGACAGCTCATTTTGTTATCTGCGGTAGGTGTAGGTATTACCGTGAGTATCTGTGGCGCTATTGGCTTTATCGGCCTTGTTATTCCTCACTTAGGTCGTATGCTCGCAGGTCCTGACCATCGAACTCTGCTTCCTATTTCTGCTTTGATGGGCGCATTACTTCTTACGGCAGCAGATATGTTTGCACGTGTCGCAGTTGCACCAGCAGAATTACCAGTAGGTATCGTTACTGCACTGATTGGTGCTCCATTCTTTATCTACTTACTGTTCCAACAAAAAGGGAAAATCCTGTAATGAATAACACCGTTTTGTCGGGCAGAAATATTTCGATGCGATACGGAAGCCGTGTCGTTCTGGACGACATCAGTATTGAGATTCGAGCTGGAGAAGTCACAGCATTGCTTGGTCCGAACGGCGCCGGTAAGAGTACTTTGTTAAAGCTGTTGTGTGGCGAAATCCCATCTCAAAATGATATCGAATTCTTTGGTACCCAAAAGAATGATTGGGAGCCTGCAGAAAGTGCAAAACACGTCGCTATGCTGCCACAACACAGCACATTGACGTTTCCTTTCTTAGCGAGGGAAGTGGTAGAGCTCGGAGCAATCCCTCTCTCTATCTCCAATAAGGAAACCAGTGAACTCGCGTTGCATTACATGCAACAAACTGATGTTCTGCATTTAGCTGATAGCCTCTACCCTGCCCTATCTGGTGGTGAAAAGCAGCGTTTGCATTTAGCACGTGTTCTCACTCAGCTTCATCAGTCTGGGGATAAGAAAATCTTGATGTTAGATGAGCCAACCTCCGCTTTGGATTTGGCTCACCAGCACAACACCTTAAAAATTGCTCGCGCAGCAGCCAAAGAGAATAATGCTGCCGTCGTGATTGTGTTGCATGATTTGAACTTAGCTTCTCAATATGCAGACCGCTTAGTCCTGCTGCATGATGGTAAGTTAGTATGTGATGACACGCCTTGGAATGCACTGACTCCAGAACGCATTGAGCAAGTCTATGGCTACCGCTCAATCGTGACTAAGCACCCAACCTTGGATTTCCCTCAAGTGCACGCAGCGGCTTAATCAGCGCGTTTTAAGCCCTTGTTTGTCCATTCCAAATGATAGGCATACAAAAAAGCCCCGCAACGTTGCGGGGCTTTTTGTTTTGGGGTTATTTGCTCATTTGAATCAACGAACGACCAATCAACCACTCTAGCTCTTTGTCGCTACCTGCACCAAATTGGCTTTCTGCCATCTTGTACAAACGGTCGATGCCATTTGCAGCAAACTCATGTGCGCTTTCTGAAGTAACAATATGGTGGAACAATAGACGCAAGATCGCTAAGAATTCAGTATCTTCTAGAGCCTTAATCCAGCTCTTAGAGAACGCATCCAGACCTTTATCAAATTCTAGATGTTCTACGAACATTTTGAAGATACGACCGTCTAACGCGGCGGTAAAGTCCGTTTTCTTAGGGAAATGGTGGCTAATACCTGTACGCGATACACCTGTTTGTTGACTTAACGTGGTGTAAGACATTTTGTCATAACCAAGTCTTAGAAGCTGATCAACAACGGCATCCATGATTTTCTGGATAGTGATTTCGGTATCTTCTTTACTACGCTTTGGCATATTTTAAGCTCTTCTCTTTGTAAATCCATCTAACTCACAATTAAATGAGGCCAGAATGAAAATCATCCTCAGCATTATGTACTGTATGCCTCTAACAACAAATCAGAGGACCAATCATAACTAAAGTGCACTGCGTAACGTGCAATTTACAGTGATATTTCTGTCAATACATGTGACTCAAAATATGGCGAAAAGTCCACTCCATCAAAACCTTGCACCAAATCATTCATCGAAACTATTCTCAGGCTAAGAATGATAATTATGTAAAAATAATTAATCCGGAAATAGTCTTATAAATTGAACCCCAGTTCAACTAACCTGACAAAAATCTCACGAATATCTAGGTTAATTGATTTTAAATATTGATACATATCACATTAATTTCCTTAAGGAAGTTCTAATAAAATTAATTAACTCACTGTTAACAACATAACATACCGTGCCTTTTTTATCCAAAATCATTCATTTTTGTAGATAGAGATCAAATACCTGATAGAATACCCACAGTATTTACAAGAGGATTCGTTATGAGTGTCGAATTAGAAGAAAACCAAGTATGTGAAGCTTGCGGTTGCGCTGGTGAAATGGGTTTTATCATCAAAGAAGGTGACGATGTTGCCGACGTAACGATTTTCGCAGAGACTAAAGCAGCACTAGAAGCTGAGTTGGCGAAATACATCGAACTAGCAACACAAGTTTGTGCTGACGTTGAATACAACGTTTCAGAATTGACAGAAGAATCTAAAGAGCTAACGGCTCGATTCAAGTTTGAAGTAAGTGCTGAAAAACTTATCTTTGAACTAAAGACTCGCTCTCTAGCGC
Organism: Vibrio jasicida CAIM 1864 = LMG 25398; assembly: GCF_000400365.1. GTDB lineage: Bacteria > Pseudomonadota > Gammaproteobacteria > Enterobacterales > Vibrionaceae > Vibrio > Vibrio jasicida. Next base: position 115,847 of record NZ_BAOG01000036.1, read on the forward strand.
GTTAATCGTCGATATATAATCGACATATAGATAAAAGCGAGCTCTTAGCTCGCTTTTTTAATGCTTGATTGGCTTGTTACTGGTTATCTTTTTGAAACACAACCCACTTCAGTGAACCGTTGGTTTCAAAGTCATTCTCATCGGTACACACGAGCAATACGCCATCTATGTTAAGCACTGCCCCAGTGGTGTATGCCTTATCGTCGTAGTAACAAACCCGCTGTCCTAGCTTACCGTCTGCCACTACTAGAGCCTTAGTATCTGGTGTACTGTAAGATTTTGCTAACACAACGCCTGAGAAGGCCATAGCAGTACTCGCGACCAGCATAGAAATCGTTCTTAAGTTCATGAATATCCCCTCAATGAAGACCACATAAGTTAACAAAGAAACGTTTCATGTTCTTGGCAGCATCTCATATTCTTGAGACATTGAGCTGTAGCGACCTACCAAGCTTTACGTTATCCTTTTCCACTTATCCTTAATACTGTATCGGTTATGCGCGCTTTACTTCTCTTACTCGCTCTAACGGCTTTTTCCAGCTCATCCATTGCTTATGAGCTCGATTACTATGCCAAATTTGGCCATACCGATAACTATGGCAACATTGACCTTCGTAATAAGCCCTATACCACGATACCTGATGGGTTGGTTGTTAAAGGCAACCTAAACATTTCACAAACACCAATCACCAAATTACCGAGAGGGTTGGATGTTCAAGGAAGCCTAGAAGCCACCAACAGCGCATTAAAAACGATAAGACCAGGGGTGAAAATTAAGGGTTACGCGAACTTACTCGGTAGTAAAATTGAGCGTTGGCCACGCGGTGTCAAATTAGGCGGCTATTTAAACTTAACCGATAACCCGTTAACCAGTTTGCCCGCAAGATTAAGAGTGAAAGGCGATCTAAGCGTCATTCGCACACCACTTACCGAACTGCCAGAAGGTTTAATCGTGGATGGTAACCTGTACATAGGTGGTTCCAAACTGACAGTATTTCCAGACACCATGACAGTGAAAGGCAATATCTTTTTGGGAGGAAATCGGGTTACGAAATGGCCAACGAATTTGACCCTAGGTGGCGCAGTTGCACCATAGAAAGGCTTAGATGAGAGCTCCTTCCTAAAACTAAGTACTCAGTGCTTTATTGCAAAGCACTGAGCTAAGTTTAAATCATTCTTGGTTGTTTACTGGGTTAGCGTAACTTGCCACCAAGTAACTGTGAGCACCGTTAGGCAGTTGCTCCAACTTCTCTTGTAACTGAGATTTCACCGACTCCGTAATCGATTCATCTTCACGACCCGCAGCAAGCAGGTTGATTGGGAACACACGGTAGTTATTGTGAATCTGACGATCGATTTCATTCGCGAGCTCATCCGGAGTCTCAAACTCTTGGTCAATCACATCACCAAATGCAACGTGCACTTTACCTTTGTAACCAACGATACCTTGGATGATGCTTTCGATATCTTCGAATTCGCCTTTCTCGTAACTACCATTCTCTGCTTTCTCATACAGCTCTTTGGCTTTTGCGATGTCACAAGGGTCATTCTGGTAAGAGATCGAAACAGGTACAATCTTCAATGAACGCGTATATTCACCAAAGCTTACTTTTTGCTTACGCCCTTCAACATGAAACATCTTTAAGATGGCAGGATCAGTAAAGTCATTACCGTCTTTGGCACGACCTTCTTTTTGCGCAATCCAAATCGAGTTGCCGGTATCAAGAGAGTGCTTGATGTAGCTTGATAGCAAGCCTAACGCTTTCATCATTTCACGCGGCGCTTTCGCCGAGCGTTTAACAATAAAGCTTTTGTTCAGTCTCATCAGCTCAGTCGCACAAGGCTTCTTAAGCAGGTTATCACCAATTGCAATGCGCACAGTGCGATGATCGGTCTGATGCAAACCGTAATTAACAAGCGCAGGATCCATAGCGATATCGCGGTGGTTAGACACAAATAAATAAGAAGTTTCTTTATCTAGCTTGTCCAAGCCGGAAAAGGTCACACCATCCGTCGTCGTATTCAACGTATCTTGAAGGTACTTCTTAACTTCAAGTTGAATCGCTTCTACGGAGTCCAGCTTGCTCCACTTCGCTTTTAAGTAGACGCGGATAATCGGGCTCATGAGTGTTTTGAACCAGTTCGCTTTATTTGCGAAACGGTGCTCTAAAATCGCGCTGATAAACTCATCGTCTTGGATAAGGCGGTCCAGCGCAGCTGGAATCTCTTCGTCATTATATGGACGAATTTCAATATAAGGATCGGTATTGGCTGTCATTATTCAATTCATTTCAAAAAAAGCTGGCACATTTTACGCATTGTTTTGCCAAGTAGCAGCATTTCAATCCATACTTTTAACATGGTCATACCAGTCGTATTACAATTTCTATTCGCAAAAAATTCTGTTATTCGGTTGGCATTCTAAGGGTTTAACGTTAACCTTAGCGCCCCAAGAACTCTGGTATTCACAATGAACTACGCAATTGAATTTCACGACGCAAATTACCCTTTTCTCAATGTTGCTGCGCGTAAGAAAGCGCTAAAACACACGCTACTGTTAGTAGTCGAGGGTTTGGCGATCATTAAATTGGGTAAACATGAGTATGCCATTGAACCGGGTCAGTATTTCTGGATTCCTCAGGGATGTTTGAGCTCCCTCACCTTTTTGCCTAACACGCGAGTAACTCGCTGTGACTTTTCTGTGCGCTTAACTGACGCATTTGCTCAACAAGCAGGTTACGTGAAGCCATCTGCTCTATTGTCAGCGTTGATTGAAAAGTTAGTGACAACAAAAACACGTAGCGAACACCAAATGGATTTACTGGCAGTTGTTAGACATGAAGTTCTGACACTAAAGCCGATGTTGACCAGCTCTCCACTGACAGACTCGATTAATAAGTGGAAACCGGGGTGTGATTCTTCGATTTCAATAGAGCTTTGTCTTGTCTTAACCTTAAGAGAAGCGCGTAAGATGAAGTTGTCAGGCAAAAAACAAGCGGACATCGTCGCGAAATTGTTCAACAACAACGACGAAGAATACGAACAGTTGTGTTTTTTAGTGTTTGGGGAAGCACTATAAAAACTAACGAGGCAAGAATGAAAAAAGGACGTACTCAGTACGTCCTTTTTGTTTTGAATTCGGTTAAAACGGCACTTCTATCTGCATCATCCAATCGGCGTCGTAGTATTCGTGCCAGCGGTAATCAAAACGCATTCTTGGTTCATCACCGCTCTTATCACCAAAACCAACGCTGAACATCAAGCCATGGCTTTTTAGCCACTCTTCTGTGCTCATTTTCGCCTCTTCATCCCTTAGTTCTTCTGGCATCCAAAGCCCAAGACCAAAGTAGTTACTTTCTAGATTCTGAGTAAGAATTGGCGTGTCTTCCGATTTGATTGCCCACTGATCCCAATAGCTCTCTGTAGGTCCCTCAATCGACTTTTCAGCAATGTACCAGTTGATCGTGTCCATACTTAACACACCAACGCTATCAAAAATATCTTCACAGATAGGCATGGTGTTATCAGCAAACACGACGGAACGATCAGATAAATAGTTACAAGCAGAGCTAGCCTGTGTTGCCACAAGCAGCGCGCATGCACTAAGTACCACAACTCTGACCATGAAAATCTGACCTCTTCGTTTTCAGATTACGATTGTTTGTATAAGCCTTCGCTTAGTAATAGTTCATTGACCGTTGGTGTCGTGAATGCACTGATGTCTTCACCCTCTAACAGTGCATTACGAATGTCCGTGCTTCTGATTTTGACTTTTTCAGGACACGCCATCACAGTCCAACGTTCGGTTATTTCTTCTGCTCTGTAAAATTTAGCAAATTTGAAAAAATTATCAGGACCTATGACAAAAGTTATATCGGCTTGCGTGTGGATTTCTTGAATTTTTTCTAATAACGCAAAAGTCGTCACACTTTGTCCAGGCTGGTACAAAGCTTGCTCAAGGTCAGAGCGTTGAACATTAGAAAGCCCCATGTCCTTAATGAAGGCATCAACCAGTTTGCACCGAATTGGGTAATCCAACATATTTTTGCCCCAAGCGTGTGCAATGCTTGGCTCAAGTAGCACGAGATCAAAGTGGCTCAGTGACTCGATCACGCTCTTGTGACCTAAGCTTGGCGGGTTAAATGCGCTGCCAAAAACGGCGATTTTTTTCATATCCGGTGATTACCTGGTTGAAGAGAGTTTTCTAATCCGATGATTTCGGTATGATACTACTAATCTTTAGAGCTTTTTGACACTAAAGCGACGTTTATGAACATCAACTGCATGGTTTCTCACCATTTGTGAACTATAAACGCCTGCCGCAGTATGAATTTATTCAAACTCATTTGGTGTCGTACATATTTGCAGGAAAAGGAACCCTAAATGGAACAATCCATCCGCGATGAAATGCGAGTACTCCCTTCTATCGATCCGCATTTCGAAATTGAACGCCGTGTCGCTTTTATCAAGCGTAAATTGCAAGAAGCAGGCTGTAAGTCTCTTGTTCTTGGCATCAGCGGTGGCGTTGACTCAACGACATGTGGTCGTTTGGCTCAACTGGCTGTGGACCAACTGAACGAAGAAGCTGGCGACAATAGCTACCAGTTTATCGCCGTTCGTTTACCTTACGGTGAGCAAAAGGATGAAGACGAAGCACAACTTGCTCTTGCCTTTATCCAACCAACTCATTCTGTATCTGTAAACATAAAAGCGGGCGTAGATGGTCTTCACTCTGCATCTCATGTTGCATTGGAAGGTACTGGCCTTCTGCCAACTGACGCTGCAAAAGTCGACTTTGTAAAAGGTAACGTAAAAGCACGTGCCCGCATGGCTGCTCAATATGAAATCGCAGGTTACGTAGGCGGCCTAGTTTTAGGCACTGACCACTCGGCTGAGAACATTACCGGTTTTTACACTAAGTTTGGTGATGGCGCTTGTGATATGGCACCACTATTCGGCTTGAGCAAACGTCAAGTACGCGAAGTCGCGGCAACGCTGAGTGCACCGGAACAACTAGTAAAGAAAGTACCGACTGCAGATTTAGAAGAACTTGATCCTCAAAAAGCAGATGAAGACGCACTGAATCTCTCTTACGAACAGATTGACGACTTCTTAGAAGGCAAACCTGTTTCGGAACAAGTGAGTGACCGTCTGGTGTCAATTTACAAGGCCACGCAGCACAAACGTCAGCCGATCCCAACGATCTACGACTAAATTGCAATTTTATTTCTGAGCGACTCGTTTCTGAAACCGCTCTGAGATAGATAAAAACGCCGCTACGTTAGCGGCGTTTTTTTACTGGTTGCGATCCGTCTTTATGGCAATTAGTCTGTGATTGTCACGTCCGTCTGCGGAATAGCGCAACATGCGAGCACTTTACCCATCGCACGCTCCTCAGCACTTATCGCAGGGACATCCGGATGATCGACCTGCCCTGATTCCATTTGAACCTTACAAGCACCACACAAGCCCGCTCGACAGCTGTTGCTAATGCTTTTGCCTGCATTTTCAACTTGTTCAAGCAATGTCTGCTGGTTGTTTCCCATCAACTTAAAGCCGTTGAATTCAATCTCAACACTTTTCTCTGGCTTGGCTGTGATAGCCGCAACGCCGAATGCTTCTTGATGATAGTTATCTTCCGGTAGCCCTTTCTTGAATAGGAGGTTTTTCGCCTTTTGCATAAAACCATCAGGACCACAAACAAACACCTGTCGCTTCTCAACGTCTTTGATCTGCTTGATATGAGACAGGCTAATGCGTCCTTTCAGGCCAAACCAATCCACTGCTGGCTGAGTTAAGCAAATCTTCACATCCAACCCCGGATGCTGACGTTTTAGTTCATCGAGCTCCTCTTTGCATGGAATATCAATCTCACTGCTGCACTGATGGTAGAACACCACATCATCGAGTTGGTTGTGATCAGCCAAGTAACGAACCATCGACAGCATAGGTGTTACGCCGCTACCAGCAGACAACAAGAGTAGAGGTTGAACTGAATGCTCTTTTAGGTGGAATTGGCCATCTGGCGTTTCCGCTTCCAGCACATCTCCAACTTGCAGATTATCAAGCAGTGAATTAGACACACGCCCACCAGAAACGCGCTTAACCGAAATCGCGTAGCGACCCGGGCGAGATGGGCTAGATGACAAGGTGTAGCGACGCCCTACTTTCTTACCTTCTATATCCACTTCAATAGGTAAATGCTGACCCGGTAAGTACGTTGGTAACTGACCTTTGCTTGGCTCAAGCCATAAGGTGACGAAGTCGCGCGCAATCTCTTCTCGTTCGACACAAGTTAGCGTCATTCGATTAGGAGAATTGTCTGGATAAAACTCTGGCTCTTTGTATTCCAGTACTTCAACTTTGTCACCAGAACGAATAATGCCTTCATTCAGAGCAACAAGGTTTTGACCAAAGAACACTCCACCACGCTCGTTCGCACGGAACTCTTGCAGTGTTTTAAGTGGTTCTTTGCTTTCTCGGAATGTACCGCGCTGAGTGTTAACGGTGGTTAAAATGCAACGCTCACAAGGTTTTACTGATTCAAATTCCACTTCGCCAATACGAATACGCTTCCATGAGTCTTCTTCAAATGGCTTGGTATCAGATACCACTAGGTTGGTTCGGAATTGATCCATTGAGTGCTGTTCAGAGCTTCTGCGATTTAACTCTTCCAGTGACGCTTCACTGATAACAAGCACCGGATAACCATCGGCAAAGCTAACGTTGTGCCCCAACTTCTCTCTTACACGATTGGATTGCTCACCAGTAAAAAGTAACTCAACGCGAAGGCCTAACACTTTGCTAAACCAATCATCCGCTTCGTCAGTGGTGGTATATGCCGTAAAACTGTCTTTCCAAACCGTTGCGGGCGCTTCCTGCATTTTGAAATCTTGATAACGGATCTTTAGTGGCTCTTCGCCAAGACTGGTAAACACCACTCCGTCTGGCAGCAGCGCGGACTTGATGGTCACCATTTGAGGGAATTTTCGAGCGGTCACCATTGAGCCATCTGACGTCGCAATCATAAATCGACGATCAAAACTCAATCCTTGTTTTTCTACCCAAGCGGAAGATAAGGCAACACCTCCGACGGATTTGACTGGAAAAACATTAATTTGGGACAAAACTGATTGCGACATAGCCTTCTTCCTACAGGTACTTTCTCATTATTGGACTATCATATCCTCATAAGAGTAATGACCCAAGTGCCTATAAAAACTCAATTTTTATAAGGTATCTTCCCAAGGCGGTTGGCGCTGTCCCTCTTTAGCGTTCTTTTTTGTCTCACTTTATGAACAGAGTTCCATAAATTTGCACAGTATTGACGAAATAAGGATTGCCAAAACGTGACATCGCACACATAATTCGCCAACTTTTTGACACTATACATAACCTATCCGGAGCATAGACCATGGATACTAATAAACTGATTCTAATTCTACTTTGTATCTTCCTTCCACCAGTGGCGGTTTACATGGAAAAAGGTCTAGAGAAAGACTTCTTCATCAACCTGATCCTAACGTTCTTCTTCTTCCTACCAGGCACAATTCACGCGCTTTGGTTGACGATGAAGTAACCAACTGAGCTCCTGCCGAAAAGAAATGTGAAAAATGGGATGAAATGAAAGTGCAATTCCACTATCATCCTGTCGCCTAAGCGCAAGCGTTTGCTCTTGAGGTAAATGCAGCGTTTAGGCTCCAAACATAACTTTTAAATGGTGGGAGCAATTAATGACAACACTGACTATTACTCGTCCTGACGATTGGCACGTTCATTTACGCGATGGTGAAGTTCTAAAAGATACCGTTCGCGATATTAGCCGTTATAACGGCCGCGCACTGATCATGCCAAACACCGTCCCACCAGTGACTAATACTGAAATGGCGCTAGCCTACCGTGATCGCATCCTTGCTGAACAACACGGTGAGCAATTCGAACCTCTTATGGCGCTGTACCTAACAGACAACACCACGCCAGACGAAATCCGCAAAGCGAAAGCGACAGGCAAAATCGTTGCAGCAAAGCTTTACCCAGCAGGCGCAACTACCAACTCTGATTCTGGCGTAACCAACGCAAAGAACATCTACCACGTTTTTGAAGCGATGGAAGAAGTTGGCATGCTGCTTTTGGTTCATGGTGAAGTCACTCACAACCACGTTGATATTTTTGACCGTGAGAAGGAATTCCTAGACACGGTTCTTGCTCCTATCGTCAACGACTTCCCTAACCTAAAAATCGTTCTTGAGCACATCACGACTGCGGATGCGGCTAATTTCGTCAACAACGCTTCTGATAACGTTGCAGCAACTATCACCGCTCACCACCTGCTGTTCAACCGTAACCACATGCTAGTCGGCGGCATTAAGCCACACTTCTACTGCCTACCAATTCTTAAGCGTAATACCCACCAACAAGCGCTTATCGAAGCAGCAACAAGCGGCAGCAAGAAATTCTTCCTAGGTACGGATTCAGCGCCACACGCAAAAGGCGCAAAAGAGTCGGCTTGTGGTTGTGCTGGGTCTTACACTGCACACGCAGCGCTAGAGCTTTACGCTGAAGTGTTTGAGAACGAAGGCAAGCTAGAAAACCTAGAAGCATTCGCAAGCTTGAATGGCCCTGATTTTTACGGCATAGCTCGTAACACAGATACCGTCACGCTAGAAAAAGCAGCGTGGGATGTACCAGAAACGATGCCATTTGGCAGCGACATCGTTGTGCCAATCCGTGCAAATGAAAAAATTGAGTGGGAAGTGAAGTAATCACCCTCAAGAAATGAAAAAGGGTCATGCCACCATATTCGATATGGAAAGGCATGACCCTTTTCTTTTGGCTTTAATACAGCCTCAACAAACTGAACTCGCGCTTATTTACCGCGAACCTTTTCAACCACAGTCCAAGCAGCAACCACAATCAAGCCAGCAATGACACCAATCACGCCGTTAAGCAGTGTCGGTACGATCGCAGTAGCAATGGTGTGACCACGGAAATCCATAATGATAGGTTCAATCAGGTGATGAATCGCAGGGACGTTATGAACAACAATACCGCCGCCAACCAAGAACATTGCTGCAGTACCAACAATCGCAAGCATCTTCATCAATTTCGGTGCGAACGCCACTAACGCACCACCAAGTTTGGCTTTCAGACCTTCGCCATTGGATTTACGCTCTAGATAGAAGCCCAAATCATCGAGCTTAACAATGCCAGCCACTAAACCGTAGACACCAATGGTCATCAAGATCGCAATCAGGCTTACTACCAAAATCTGCGTCACGATACTTGTTCCTGTGACGGTGCCTAAAGCAATCACGATGATCTCAGCAGACAAAATAAAGTCAGTACGGATCGCGCCCGCCACTTTTCTCTTTTCGTACTCTTCCACGGATTCACCCGTATCAGAGGACTCTTCCGCGTTATCTTCATGCTGATGAGCGTGAGGGAATAGTTTCTCTAAGATCTTCTCTGCGCCTTCAAAACAGAGAAACAAACCACCAATCAAGAGTAATGGCATGATCAACCAAGGAATAAACGCACTAATGAGCAACGCCGTAGGCACCAGTATCAACTTGTTTTTAAATGAACCTTTCGCGACCGCCCATACCACTGGAATTTCTCGTTCGGCAGCAACACCCGATACTTGTTGCGCATTTAGCGCCAAATCGTCGCCCAATACACCAGCGGTCTTTTTCGCCGCTACCTTTGACATCAATGCGACATCATCCAATACAGCTGCAATGTCATCCAACAGTGTCAGTAAACTTGCTCCAGCCATTTATTTATCTCTTTTATGGAATTGAATAAGTAACAAAATGTAACATCATTAAATCACTCAGCAAAGTTATGATTCTGCAAAGAATAAGGTCACAAATTGTGTTTTGTGTTGATGTGGCTTTGAGACAGGACTAGTCTTGTCTTACCTTTCAAGCACACAAAAGAAAAGTATAGATGAAAAGCGGATACACTTACCCAATCGGTACCCCAGGTCAGCCATGGGGCGAAGCAGAACGCAAAGCTTGGTGTGAGCAACGTGACGTAAAACGTAGCTACCAAGAAGAAGTCGTGACCAAAATTGACGCCCTTCGCAAGCGTTTTGATGTTGAGCAATATGGCGCACTTTCTTACGACGAGGCACGTTTCCCTCTATTTTGTATCAAGACTCATAACTGGGACACAACAAAGCCTGTTGTTTTGGTCACTGGCGGCGTACACGGCTACGAAACAAGTGGTGTGCACGGCGCACTGAAGTTTGTTGATACGCAAGCAGAACGCTACGCAGAACACTTCAACATTGTCGTTGCGCCATGTGTTAGCCCTTGGGGTTACGAAGTGATTAACCGCTGGAACCCAAATGCGATCGATCCAAACCGCTCTTTCTATGCAGATAGCCCTGCGGAAGAATCAGCAAACTTGATGAAGCTGGTTGCGACCTTGGGTGATGTTCTAATGCACATCGACCTGCACGAAACCACCGATTCTGATGAAACTGAATTCCGCCCTGCACTTGCGGCGCGTGATGGCCTTGAATACATCGAAGGCATGATCCCAGACGGTTTCTACACGGTCGGTGATACAGAAAACCCGCAACCTGAGTTCCAAAAAGCGGTCATCAAGTCAGTAGCGAAAGTAACGCACATTGCACCTGCTGACGATAAAGGCGAAATCATTGGCTCGCCAGTGGTGCAGTTTGGTGTGATTAATTACCCAATGGTGAAACTGGGTCTGTGTGGCGGCGTGACCAACTGCACTTACGGCACCACTACAGAAGTTTACCCAGACAGCCCGAAAGTAACTGATGAAGAGTGTAACGACGCTCAAGTTGCAGCAGTTGTAGGCGGTTTAAACTACGTGCTCGCTCAGCTATAACAAGCGGTTCTTATATTGCTCCGGTGTAATGCCGGAGTATTTCTTGAACATGGCAATAAATGGACTGGCTTGGTTATAGCCTAACGTCAACGCCACCTCTTTCACGGTTTGTCCTTTTCTTAATAGCTCCATTGAGTGCAGATAACGAACTCGCAATCGCCATTCAGTAAAACTCATCCCTAACTCACTTTGGCAATGACGAGCTAACGTTCGTTCAGTGGTATGCACCTTTTCCGCCCACTCCCCCAAACTAATTTCATCCGTTGGCGCTTCTTCAACGGCTTTAAGAATGGGTTCCAGATATTTGTTATCTGTGGTTGGCAAGAAGTGATGCTCAACCTCTTGCTTCGCTAACTGATCAAGCAGTACCTGTACGATGCGTTTGTCTTCTTCACTCTTTGCCACGTTAATGTCGCGCTGACGAAAGTCTTCCACAATTGCAGACACTATTGGCGTTACCTTGATCAGACTGGTTTTAGACGGGAAGTGCTGCGTTAGCTCTGGTGCGATATTTAAAGAGCAGTATTCCAATGGCTTACGGTTATAGCTGGTATGACGAATTCCAGCCGGCACCCAAATAGCCAGATGTGGTGGTGCTAAAAAGCGTGTGTCTTCTGCATCCATTTCTAGAATACCGCCACTTATCAACTGCACTTGTCCCCAAGGGTGACTATGAATCCGAGTCTCAGTATTCGACAGAAAGGCTTCAAAATTCATAAACACATCTGATGGTGCCTGCTCAATTGATAATGAAGGATGAAGATTCCTCGTGGTCTTTTTCAAAATTGTCTTCCTATCGCTTACGATGTCTTTCCAGAGATACTTTTCATTATAAAGACCTGTCAGACTAGCGCCATTAATTATTCTGCGATGAGGTTCTCATGGTTTATTTGCTTCCGTTTTTTACTGTCATGATTTGGGGTGGGAATTCCATCGTAAATAAAATGGCAGCAAGTGCCATCGAACCGAGTGCAATGAGTTTCTATCGATGGTTTGTCGCTATGGTGCTTCTAACACCATTTTGCTTACCTGCCGTAATCCGCCAACGTCATGTCATTCGCCCTTACCTGCCAAAACTCGCTTGCCTTGCGCTGCTTGGTATGGTGCTAAACCAATCGTTGGGTTACTACGCAGGTTTGACGACGACAGCATCAAATATGGCGCTAATCACATCTTTGGTGCCACTTATAAGCGTATTTTTGAGCGTACCTTTACTTGGTAAATCTATCTCGATGTTGAGCGTCGCAGGTGGTGTCATTTCTCTAGCTGGCTTAGCGTTTATGCTCGGACATGGTGATATTACCTACTTCCTACATCAAGATATGACACAAGGTGACAGCTTGATGCTTCTTGCTGCCCTTTGTTACGCGATTTACTGCGTGTTACTTAAGCGTTGGAAAATGCCATTCAACAGTATGACTCTGGTTTACATGCAGGGCTTTTTCACGCTGATAATGCTTACCCCACTTTGGCTTAGCAGCGACCAGTTACTTCCAAGCAAAAGCGCACTACCTCTCATTGCTTACGCGGGTATTGCGGCGTCTATCTTTGCCCCATTGATGTGGGTGAAAGCCATCGATTTGATTGGCGCGGATTCTAGTGCCATGTTCATGAACCTGATGCCTGTGGTCTCGGTAGCTTTGGCTTCGACTATGCTCGGCGAAGAAGTCCATGTGTACCATATCATTGGTGGCATGCTGGTTATCTCTGGCGTTATCTTGTCGCAGGTTAAGATTCGAAAGAAGGTGCAATCGCCAAGCCCAGATTTACCGCCTGCGACATCGTAATTCAATCCCTCAAGCCACGGTATCTTCCGTGGCTTTTTTGTGCTCCGCACCTTTTACTGCTCAGGCTGACAGAAAAGTTAATATTTTGTTGCGTCTCCTATTCCAGAATTAATTCCTTGCTGATACATTGAGTCTAATAACAACGACAACAATAAAGGAATGACAGATGAGCAGTGGTCAAAGAGATATTACCCTTCGTTTTCTTGCTGAACCCGGAGACGTAAACTTCGGTGGTAAAGTGCACGGTGGCGCCGTAATGAAATGGATCGACTTGGCCGCTTACGCGTGCAGCGCGGCTTGGAGTGGCAAGTACTGCATCACAGCGTATGCGGGTGGTATTCGATTTGTCGCGCCGATTCATGTCGGTAACTTAGTCGAAGTCAGTGCCAAAGTTATCTACACAGGACGCAGTTCAATGCACATTGCTATCGATGTACAAGCATGCGATCCCAAAGAGTTAAAAAACCGCCTTACGACACATTGTATCGTTATCATGGTTGCAGTTGATGAAGACGGAAAACCAACCGATGTACCAAAGTGGATTCCTGAGTCGGATGAAGACAAAGCACTAGAACAATCAGCCATTCGCTTGATGAACATGCGTAAGCAAATTGGCGAAGAGATGGAAGCGCACGTTAAGTATCTCAAATAACTCACGTCGCTCAACAAAAGTAAGCGTTTGCCCCCTTGCTGTGTGAAGCAATGTCATGGTTGTGTCATTCGCTTCACACAAGCGTCAAATTGTCATAAATCTTTCACTTTGATTTGCTTAAATCCAAGCACAATTTTGCTATTGGATAGAGTTTGGATCTTGAGATTGAAAGAGACCACATTAAGCGAAGACACACTCACTAATTTGAAAGCCGTTGAATACCAGTGGGTAAGAACGATGTATGTCGAAGGATATAACGAAACAGAGATTAATCATTACATTCAAGCTTGCTTTGGTGGTGATTCTACTTTTGCTGATTTATTTCGTCGCGTTGCGCTGCAACAAGAGAGCTTATATACCTTGCTTCAGTACGTAGGTTGCGCTCCTTCAAGCCGAGAGTTTTAATCTCTCCCAACTCCCTGATCGCCCTTTCGAAAATACCCACAGATTATTTATGTGAAGTGATACGCATGGCATTCCGGCTCAACTGTGTAATCCATTGCAAAGCCGCTAATCTCTACCTGCATTAAGAAAATAAACCTCGTGAACGACGGGCATAAAAAAACCTGAGTCAAGACTCAGGTTATGGTTACAAGAAACTGTTAGTGATTAAAGCGTAAGGAACTAAGCTAACAGCCAGCTATGCGTAACGCCAATTAAAGCGAGATATTACTGATCGGCGGCCAAACCAAAAGTGTAATATCGATTGCTAAATATAAGGGCGACCTAATGGTCGCCCTTTTCTAGTTATTCTTTTGTATCTTAGTGACCAACCAAGATTAACCTTTCACACCACCAGCCGTTAGACCACCAACAAGCCAGCGTTGCGCCAGTAAGAATACCGCTGTGATTGGTACAGCTGAAAGCACTGCTGCTGCTGCAAAGTCGCCCCATAAGTAGTTCTGAGGGTACAAGTACTGCTGCATACCAACCGCAAGAGTGTACGAGTTTACATCAGATAGCAGTAGTGATGCTACCGGAACTTCGCCTATCACCATGATAAATGACAAGATAAACACTACCGCAAGAATTGGCACTGACAGTGGAAGTAGTACCAGACGGAATGCCTGCCAAGGCGTTGCACCATCGAGCGCGGCTGCTTCTTCTAATGAAGAATCGATGCTTTCAAAGTAGCCTTTGATTGTCCATACGTGAAGAGCGATACCGCCTAAGTAAGCGAAGATCAAACCACCATGCGTGTTCAAGCCTAGGAACGGGATGTACTGACCTAGTTTGTCAAACAATGCGTATAGTGCAACCAATGCCAATACTGCTGGGAACATTTGGAAGATCATCATCGCTTTCAGGATAGTGTTCTTACCTTTGAACTTCATACGAGCAAACGCGTACGCTGAAGTGGTCGACAGAGCCACAATCAAGATAGCTGAAATACCACCAACTTTTACTGAGTTCCACAGCCAAGTCATGACTGGGAATGGAGGCGGTGTAACCGACCCATCTGCGTTTGTAACTGATATGCCTAGCGCTAATTTCCAGTGGTCTAGCGTCGGGTTGTCTGGGATAAGGCTACCCGTTGCAAAGTTACCTTCACGGAATGAGATCGCGATGATCATCAGTAGAGGGAAGATAATCAGCGCTAAGAACGCCCACATTGCGATATGCGTAGCCCAAACACGATATTTTAATGACTTACCTTGTACCATTGCCATTGTTCTGTCTCCTTAATCCTGAGCTACTTTAGTAACACGTAGGTTCAATAGTGCTAGCGCGCCAACCAATAGGAAGATAAGCGTTGCAACCGCACTTGCTAGACCGAAGTCTTGACCGCCAGCGCCTTCAAATGCAATGCGGTACGTGTAGCTTACAAGTAAGTCCGTGTAACCTGCCGGCTCCGATGTGCCAATCATGTTAGGACCACCACCCGTTAATAGCTGGATAAGTACAAAGTTGTTGAAGTTAAACGCGAAGCTAGCGATCAGCAATGGCGTTAGTGGCTTAAGCATCATCGGTAGCGTGATGCGAGTAAAGTTGGTGATGAAGTTTGCGCCATCAATAGCTGATGCTTCATAGAGGTCTTCAGGAATGGCTTTTAGTAGACCCATGCAAAGAATCATCATGTAAGGGAAACCTAACCATGTGTTAACCACTAGGATCATGGTTTTCGCCATGAATGGATCAGAGAACCACGCAGGGCTAATACCAAACAACCCTTCTAACAACATGTTGATCTCACCAAAGCTCTGGTTGAAGAGACCTTTAAAGATCAAGATAGAGATAAACGCTGGTACCGCATACGGAAGAATAAGCAGTAATCGGTATGCAGAGCGGCCTTTCAAGGCTTCCCACTGAACGACACTTGCAAGTACTAGACCGATAACCAGTGTACAAACAACGGTCAACGCAGAGAAAACAATCGTCCAGATAAAGATGCTGATGAACGGCTCTTTGATACCATCATCTTTCCAAACACGTTCAAAGTTGTGCGTACCGATGTTTACCACGAAACCTGGAGAAACCGTATTACCAACAAACTGACCATTTTCGTCTACTGGTTGGTAGTAACCCACATCCATATTTGGACGTAGTGTCTCTTGGGTACGATTGTTGTATAGCGTCTCACCATCGTCTTGCAGCGTGTAAAGCGGAACAACAGCCGCAAACTTACGAAGACCGCTCATACGGATGTCATCGCCGTTTGGCAGGTGTAGATCAACACCACTCAAAGCGCTACGGTTTTTAACGATCGTTTTAATCGGTTCTTTATCGCCCGTCGCTTCTGTGATTGGCGCTAAATCTAAGTCTGTCGCAGAGAAGCCTTGCAATTCAAAGGTTGGTGTTGCTAAAAGCGCCTCACCTTTCTTCACTACAATTTGATGACCCTGCTCAGTTTTGTACAGAGTGAACGGGTAGCTATCACCACTTTGGTACGTTCTGTCCATTAAAACGGTCTGCGCACGGTCAAAAGAGAGTTGGTTTTTTGCGCTGTAGTTAGTGAATGCGAGACCTATGGTATAAGCCAAAGGGAAAAGGATGAATAAGATCATCCCCGCAATACCTGGGTAGATATAACGATGAGCGTAGGTCTTTTTACTACCAAAAATAAATAGCGCTAAACCGGTAAGAATGAGCGTAAGGAGTGCAAACGCAATCTCACCACGAGAATACATAAGGATTGTTGCGTAGCCATTGATAATGCCGACTGTGCCTAATAGTGCCCACTTGATAAACACTTTTTTGCTGCTCGGAAGGCTGGCTTCTGGTGCTGTCATAGCATTTGTACCTTGAACTGACTGCATAGGGAACCTGCTAGCGAATATAGGATAAAAGTAGAAAAGTAAGGAGAGGTTGCCCCCTCCTTAAAAAGGGTATTACTGAATTATTTAGTCATTTGTTTTTCTGCATCTGCTAGAGCAGCATCTACAGTTTGACGACCGTCAACAACGTTGATGATAGCGTTCTTAGCAGCACCCCAGAATGCGTTCATTTGTGGGATGTTTGGCATGATTTCGCCGTTCATCGCATTGTCCATTGTTGCAGCGATACGAGTATCTGAATCTAGCTCTTTTTGGAATGAGTTTAGAGCAACCGCGCCTAGTGGCTTATCGTTGTTAACCATACGTAGACCGTCGTTAGTTAGTAGGTAGTTCTCGATGAACTCTACTGCTAGGTCTTTGTTAGGTGATGCAGTGCTGATACCAGCAGTTAAAACACCAACGAATGGCTTAGAAGATTGACCTTGGAATTTAGGTAGTGTTGTTACGCCGTAGTTCACACCAGACTTCTCGATGTTGCCCCATGACCATGGGCCATTGATAGTCATTGCCGCAGTGCCTTGGTTGAACGCAGACTCAGATACTGAGTAATCCATATCTGCAGAGATAACGCCTTTGTCTACAAGACCTTTCACGAAGTTCATTGCGTCTTTCACGCCTTCGTTCGCAATACCAGCATCTTTAACATCGTAGCCAGTTGAAGTGTACTTGAATGCGTAACCGCCATCAGCCGCCATTAGTGGCCATGTGAAGTACGGTTCTTTTAGGTTCCACATGATTGCAGACTTGCCGTCTTTCTTAAGTTTCGCATCTAATGCTGCAACCTCTTCCCATGTTTTAGGTGGGTTTGGAACAAGATCTTTGTTGTAGATAAGAGATAGAGACTCAACCGCTACAGGGTAGCCGATCAGTTTGCCGTCGTAACGAACTGCATCCCATGCGAAATCAACGATGCCTTCTTGAACCTCTTGAGAAGGTTTGATTTCAGCAAGTAGACCAGCTTCTGCATAACCACCGAAACGGTCGTGAGCCCAGAATACGATATCAGGACCATCACCTGTCGCTGCAGTTTGAGGAAACTTGTCTTGTAGGCCGTCTGGGTGAGCCACTGTAACTTTGATACCAGTGTCTTCTTCAAACTTCTTACCAACCTCTGCAAGGCCGTTGTAGCCTTTATCACCGTTGATCCAGATAGTAAGTTGTCCTTCTTCGATGGCAGCGTTTGCACCGAAAGAGCCCAGAGCAACAAGAGTACCTAGTGCTGCAGCGCTTAATTTTTTCATGTTCGTATCCTTTTTATATTTTTGATGTAGGGCTAGTCCATTGAGGTTCAGCCGTATTTCGACATATATCATCTGAAATAATCCTATATGTCTCATCCTCCTAATCCCTACGCCCTTGCAATTATGACGTATTTTCGTGATCTGAATCGCCAAGGGTTAGAGACTCAAATCACAAAATGAATACTTCCTGTGATCGGTTTCAACTTTAGGTCACGCAATAATGTGATTTCAGCCCAACTCTCCCTCTACTCCTCCTTTTTGCCTCCTCCCCGCCTACTCCCCCTACAATTATTTCCACTAGGAGGATGTAGCAATAAGCACAATCTTAGAAACTGCAGTCATCCAAGAGTGGATGGTAAGAACCCTTTCCCAGCAGTACCTACCCTATAGGTTAAAAGATTTGCTGGTTTTGCATTGCCATACGAGCGGAATTGTCATTATTGGTGTTGTTTGTGGTAATTATTTCACGGGGGAGACAACACGAATAATGTGGGGGAGAGAAACTCGTATTTGGCTATGGTGGGTAACGCTCCTGTTCAGGACATTTTGGAGCGTTACCCTGTTTTTCTTACCAACCCCAATAACTTACCGATTCCTACTGTTACTGCTCGCTAGAAAATTCATATAATGATGAGCGGTGAAAAATAAAAATTGATCGAGGACGAGCTACATGGCGAGTGTCACGTTAAAAAATGTTTGTAAAGCGTATGGCGACGTACTGATTTCTAAAAACGTAGATCTAGAAATCCACGAAGGCGAATTCGTGGTTTTCGTTGGTCCATCAGGGTGTGGTAAATCTACCCTTCTACGTTGTATTGCCGGTCTTGAAGACATTACATCAGGTGATTTGTATATTGGTGACGAGCGCATGAACGACGTAGAACCATCCAAACGTGGTGTTGGTATGGTATTCCAGTCTTACGCTCTTTACCCACACCTAAATCTATACGACAACATGTCGTTTGGTCTTAAGCTGGCAAAAGCGGACAAAGCGGAAATCGATAAGCGTGTTGAGCACGCAGCGGAAATCCTTCAGCTGGGTCACTTGTTGGAGCGTCAACCAAAAGCACTATCTGGTGGTCAACGTCAACGTGTCGCCATCGGCCGTACACTTGTTTCTCAGCCAAACGTATTCCTTCTTGATGAGCCACTATCAAACCTAGACGCTGCGCTTCGTGTAAACATGCGTGCGCAAATCACTAAGCTACAACGCCAACTAGGCTGTACCATGATCTACGTAACACACGATCAGGTAGAAGCAATGACAATGGCAGATAAAATCGTGGTTCTTGATGGCGGTTACGTTTCTCAGGTTGGTAAACCTCTGGAGCTTTACCACTACCCACAAAACCGCTTTGTCGCTGGCTTCATCGGCTCACCAAAAATGAACTTCATGAGTGTATTCATTGAAGAAGCCGAAGCAGAGCGCGTAAAAGTACAACTTTCTAATGGTGTGTCGTTCTGGATTCCAGTCGACGGCACAACAGTTAACCGCGGTGACCGTATGTCACTAGGTATTCGTCCAGAGCACCTCATTGAAGCAACAGAAGCTGATGCAGCGATTCACGGCGAAGTGATGATTGTTGAAAAACTTGGTAATGAGACTCAAGTTTACTTGAACCTTGAAGGTGCTGACGCAGATGTTATCTACCGCCAGCCAGACACGTTACCAGTTGATACGGGTGACAAGCTTGAAATCGGTATCCCAGCGCATCGATGCCACTTGTTCCACAGTGATGGTCGTGCGTGTCGTCGCCTACATAAAGAAAATGGCGTAGACTTAGAATAAAATCTCTTTCACCTTTGCTTGCTAACAATCCCTCTCATTCGAGAGGGATTTTTTTATTTCAAAACTATCGTATTAATTTCTCACCTTAAAAATTAATCCAATAGACAATGTTCATCGTCAAACATTAGTTACCTTATCTTACTCCCTGATTAGTACTTTTACCCACCAACCCCCAGTAAGTATTACGTTTTTCCTAACCTGTAAATATTAGCCTAAGGTCTAAATTTCATTCTTATTTCCACTTACCCAAACAGTGCAAATTTTTAAACTTGTTTCGGATATATAAGGGCTCTAGCCCAATCTATTACACAAGCCTTAACAATATAAAGCGTTAACGACACGGATATTGAGAACGACACTCAATGGCGGTAGCGTGTCTAAAGGGAAACTTAAGTTATGAAACACAAAGGACTTATTCGTTCGCATGAGGTGGAGTTTGCTTTTCTATACCGCCTGATTGATCTCGTTGTCATTGTGTCATTTATGCTGCTACTCGTAATGAATGACGTTAACACCTCTATTGAGAAAGACTACGTAATCTTATCATTCGTCGGTAGCATCTCATTTCTGATCATGGCTGAAAGCGGCAAGTTATATCGCTCATGGCGTACAAGCTCGTTCAAAGAGCAAATCTCTATCACGTGCATATCTTGGCTCGTTACCTGTACTTTCCTCTTTATGGTTTTGTACTTCTCTCAAGTTCATCAACTATTTGATAAAAATCTATTAGTCGTTTGGTTCCTGCTTACACCTATCCTCCTTTTATCTTGGCGAAGCGTGTTTCGCGTCGCTTTAGCCTACATGCGCAAACTAGGCTACAACACCAGAACAGCAATCATCATTGGACAAACCCAACATGGTTTAACTTTGGCGAATGAACTAGAAAACCACTCTGAACATGGTGTGCTGTTCGATGGTTTCTACGACGAACGCTCAAAGGACCGATTACCTACGTCAGACTACCCAATCAAAGGCAACGTAAGTTTAGCGCTGGAACGAGCGAAACGTGGTGAGGTCGATTACGTCTATATCGCAATGCCAATGCATGCAAACGAGCGTATCGCGCTATTCCTCAATCAGTTTTCTGATACGACAGCTAATACTTATCTCATCCCTGATTTCTTCACTTATAACCTGTTGCACTCACGTTGGGATCAAATCGGCCAAGTACAAACTCTAAGCGTTTTTGATACCCCCTTCGCAGGGATTTCATCTTGGATTAAACGCCTAGAAGATATTGTTCTCTCTAGCATTATATTGCTTCTAATTTCTCCAGTACTGCTCGCCATTTCAGTCGGGATTAAGCTGACTTCAAAAGGCCCAATCATCTTTAAACAGTTCCGTTACGGGTTGGATGGTCGAAAGATTGCAGTTTGGAAGTTCCGTTCAATGACAACGATGGAACAAGGCAACGATGTAAAACAAGCCACTAAAAACGACCCTCGTATTACGCCTTTCGGTGGATTCCTTCGTCGAACTTCTCTCGACGAACTTCCTCAATTTATCAATGTTCTTCAAGGTACGATGTCAATTGTCGGACCTCGTCCACACGCGGTGTCACACAACGAAGAGTATCGCCAGATTGTCGATCGCTACATGCTGAGACATAAGGTAAAGCCAGGTATTACCGGCTGGGCTCAAATTAATGGTTATCGAGGTGAAACAGACACTCTAGATAAAATGGAAAAGCGCGTTGAATTCGATTTGGACTACATCCACCACTGGTCAGTATGGATGGATCTCAAAATCATTTTCTTAACCATTTTCAAAGGGTTTACAGGTTCCAATGCGTATTAAATTCATCCCAATAAAGAAAGCTCCTGTCATCGCAGCTGTTACCCTCATTTCGGCAGCTGCATCGGCTGAACCGATGGCCTACAAAACAGACTCCGGTATTGAGCTTATTCCTACCGTTGGTTTGTTTTACGAAGGTAATGACAACATCAACAAAGCCGATAGTGGTGAGAACATAGAATCAGTCAACATATGGGGCGTAGAACCTGCTTTGCTGGCCAAAATAGAGCGTAATCAATACCGAGCAAACCTACTCTATAAGCTGAGTGCTGGGTTTTCTTCTGATGATCAGAATGACTACGATGACCACACCTTTCAGTTTACTAATTTCTTTGAGTTCAATCGTCGCAATCATCTTGTTATCGATTATCAATTTCGAGCTCAACATGAAGAAAAAGGTGAGGACTTCACTGAGGGTCAAGGCTCCTTGCTGATTGATCCTGTTGAATTTCATCGCAATGACCTGAGAACAAACTATGTATTTGGTTCTGAGGGTTCAAAAGGAAGGTTCGAAGCTGGCATTGGATATCGAGACAAAACTTACCAAAACTACCGTGAAGGCTTACCCGGAAAGCGAAGCTCAAAGACGAAGTACAACGACTTTCGTTCACCAAATGCCCATTTAGAATTTTATCTACGTGCAACACCGCGAACTTATTGGCTAGTAGGCACTCAACAAGCGAACACAGACTACCTGTCAGACAACCCTTCCTCACCTTCAAAAGACAACTATTCTGGCTTCTATTACACCGGAGCTCAGTGGGAAGTAACAGGTAAAACTAAGGGCATAGCCCGCTTGGGCTATCAGGTGAAGAGCTTCGACAGCGATGAGCGAGAAACCTTTGACGGATTGAGTTGGGACATTGGTTTGGAGTGGCTCCCACAAGAGCAAACCCTGTTTACGGTCAAAACCACCCAAGCGGCAGTTAGCCCTGACCAAGACGGCGATTACAACCTTCAAACACGCTACATATTAGATATAAAACACGATTGGAACAGTTACCTAACAACACGATTAGGGGCTTTGTACCAACAAGATGACTATACCGGTATCACTCGAAATGAAGATCGCTACGCCCTCTCTGCGGGACTCGATTACCACATAAAGCGGTGGGTTTTACTTCAAGCTGACTGGCGATATCAGGACAAGAATTCCAATTGGCAGAATTATAGCTTTGATCAAAACATTTGGGCTCTTAACGCTCGATTTTCTTTATAACAAGGAACGTTAATGAAACTTTTAACCACTTTGTTGAGTTTCGTACTCACCTTGTTCAGTGCTCCGACGTTTTCGGCTGCTAACGAACAGGATTACCAATTAGATACTGGCGACACGATTTCAGTCCAAGTGTATGGCGAAGAAGACCTCACCATTAAAAATATCCTTATCACGTCAGATGGCTACTTTGATTACCCATACCTTGGGCGTATTAAAGCAATCAACAAAACACCAAAACAACTGAAGTATGAAATCGAGACTGGGTTAAAGGGAGATTACCTCATTAATCCAAAGGTGATGGTCACCATCAACAGTTTCCGATTGTTTTATGTCAACGGTGAAGTGAGAAAACCTGGGGGCTTTGAATATCAACCAGGATTGACCATCGAAAAAGCGATAGCACTCGCAGGTGGGTTAACGGATAGAGCTTCCCGTAAAGGCATCAACCTTACTCAACACAATACGGGTAAAACCGTGGAAAGTGTCAGCATGCAACGTTCTGTTGAACCTGGTGACATTGTATTTATCGATCAGAGCTTCTTCTAAATGACAGGCAATTCAATGAACGGAACTCAAGCAAATCATATCCCTTCGAATCACGTTGAGCTAATTCGGTTCGGGCACCACTTCAGAACCCTGAAAAAGAACTGGTTAAGTATTCTTGCTTTTACCATTATCTTTTCTCTCACCTGCACTTGGTATATCTATTCAAAGAAGTCGGTATACCAAGCAACGGCAACCCTACTCATCCAAGAAGAGCAAAAAAGCGCCCTCTCGATCGAAGAAGTGTATGGGGTTGATACCACAAAGAAAGAGTACTTCCAAACTCAAATCGCGATACTGAAATCCAACCACATCGCCGATAAAGTCATCACTCAACTCAACCTAACTAAGCACCCAGAATTCACCAGTGCTAGCGGTATCAAGCAGAAAATTGATGAAATAAAAGCGATTCCTTTTGTACAGGATTTACTGCACGTCGCACCAAACCCCAAGGAAACATCCCAACACAGCAAACCGTACTATCAAGCGCTACAAACTTTTAAAAGAAAGCTTGAGATTGAGCCCGTTCGCAATACCCAATTGGTGAAGATTCGTTTTCGCTCCACCGACCCTCAACTTGCAACCACCGTTGCAAACGCTGTCGGTCAGGCTTACATCGATGCAAATTTCGAAGCTAAACTGGTTGTCACGCAAAATGCGGCAACATGGTTAACCAATAACTCGCAGAAGTTAGAAGAACGCCTTAGAACCTCAGAGCAGGCTCTGCAAGAATTCTTGATGCAAGAAGGGCTAATCGACATTAATGGCATCGATGACATCTATGCTAACGAACTGGAAGAACTCAACCGAAAACTCAACACTGCTGTCAACAACCGAATAGAAGCACAAACATTAATTGAGCTCCTTAAGCGAAAGTCCTCACAGGATTTGGATAGCTTGTTATCTATTGATGAGTTTGCCAACCAAGCGCAAATACGCGATTTAAAACTATCTGAAGCACAAGCGGCGAAAAGCGTATCGGAATTATCACAACGCTACGGCCCGAAACATGATCGTATGATTCAAGCTCAGGCGCAGTTGACATCTATCCAAGCAAGAACGCAGCGACTGATACGTGAAATTTCTTTTAGTAAGCAGCAAGACTTGCTCGCAGCAAAGTCACAAGAAGATCTTTTACGAGCTGAATTGGATCGTAAAAAGTCAGACTTCCAAATGCTTGGATCTCAAAAAGCACGTTACGAGCAACTCAAGCGAGAAGTGGAATCCAACAAAGATCTTTACGAAGCGTTTTTGAATCGTGAAAAAGAAACGAACGCGACAAGCGATTACAAAAATGTCACTGCGCGATTTACTGACCCAGCGATTGTGCCACTCTTCCCTATCGCCCCACAGCGCATGAAGTTGGTTCTAATCGCTACTTTCTTCGGGTTTGCAATTGCTTGCGCGCTTGTGATTCTTTTAGAAACACTTCGCGAAGTCATTCGAACTTCATCTGATGTTCAAGATAAACTTGGCGTCACGTGCCTTGGTACCATTCCAAAGGTCAAAAAACGTAACCTCAGACAAGGAGGCGTTACCTACTCGGCTTATTTAGACCAAGATGAAAAACTGTTTAGTGAAGCTTGCCGCTCGGTAAGAACATCCTTGTTGCTAAGGCTTACGAATACCAATCAGAAAGTACTGCCTTTCACCTCTGCAATACCAGAAGAGGGTAAGACATCCACCAGCATCAATATGGCCGTATCCTTTTCAACGATGGAGAGAGTACTGCTTATTGATTGTGACTTGCGCAGACCATCACTAGCAAAACGATTCAATATTCCAGAGTCAAATCCTGGCCTCACAAACATCCTGACTATGGACACCCCTTTGAGAGATTGCATTGTACGGAATGAAGAAGCGAATTTAGATGTACTGCCGGCAGGGATCATTCCACCAAACCCACAGGAGTTACTGGCATCAGACCGCTTCGATAAATTGTTGAGCCATCTAAAGGACAAATACGATCGCATCATTATTGATACGCCACCATTGCTGTCTGTTAGTGACGCCTTAATCCTAGGTCAACAAGCTAACGGTCTGATCACGGTTATCCGTTCAGAATCCACTAAAGCATCACTGGTTAATATAGCGTTATCCAAGCAAATTCAACACTCGATACCATCTCTTGGTGTTCTTATCACTCAGGCGAAATCTAAGGAAGGAGAAGCGCTTTATGTCCAAAAATACGCCTACTAATCATTCTATGCAGTGGTATCAGATTCTTAAAAGCCAAGAAAAACCGATCCTTATTTATCAGATGGGCAAAGTAGGTTCGAGCGCACTAGAAAAATCCATTCCAAACTCGCTTCATTTGCATGATTTGATGTCAATTGAAGCAGGAAAGCAGATTTCACCCGTGCGGGCACAACTCCATAAGCCCGTCACTAACCTTGTTAAACGCACATTAAAACGAGCCGTCATGTGCAATATGCTCAAACGTAAGGAACAGGTTCGTATTATTTCCTTAGTTCGTGAACCCGTTGGACGAAACGTCTCGATGTTTTTTCAGTCGTTACCGTTTTGGATGGCAGACAAGTACCTCAAAGATGACAGCGCGGTACGCTCTGAGCGTCCTCAGCTACTTCATGAAGCATTCGAAGAGCATGTTAATCACCAATATCCTCTTGAGTGGTTCGATAATGAAATCAAAGCACTGACAGGCATTGATGTTTTTGTTCAACCATTTGATCACCAACTTGGTTACCAGACTTATCAAAATCGTAATTTTTCACTCATGGTGGTTCGCATCGACAAGCTGGATCAATCGCAACAAGCGATCAGCGAGTTTTTGCAACAAGACGTAGAAGTTGTGCATGAAAATCAGGCCGACAATAAATGGTATTCACCGTTGATTAAAGAGTTTAAAAGCTCATACCAACCCAAACCTGAATTCGTCGAAGAAATGCTGTCCTCCAAGTTAACACAACATTTCTTTACCGCACCAGAAATCGAAACGTTGAAGAAAAAATACTTAACGGCTTAACCATGACAACAAAAATACTACACATTATCAATGACCTATCCAAGAATGGTGGTGCACAAAAGTTTCTCGTCGATCTCGTCATGGAACACGGGCCAGAGTATGAAATCAAAGTCCTAGTATTATGCGATGACAACGACTATTTGGATCAACTTTCCGCACAAGGAGTCGTTTGCTTCAACTGGCAAGCACTCTCCCTTAAAGAAAGGTGGTCGGTATTGCGTTGGCCAGATTTAGTGCACGGCCATCTTTACCCCTCAATCTACCTTGCTTTATTGGCGTTTGGAAAAAAACGTATTCAAACCGAACACTGCTCTTACAATCGTCGTCGCGACTACCCACTATTTAAATTCTTAGAATACATCCTTTATAGAGGCCATGACCTGACTGTCAGCATCAGTGAAAAAGTGCAAGAAGAGTTGGTTAAGTTTATGCCTCATTATCAACACAAATATCGTGTGGTTCACAACGGAGTAGACCTTGAACGCTTCCCGATGAAGGTGAAAACTGAGAGCCAACTTGCTCAGAAAAGCGTGATTAACATCGGTATGGTTGGCCGACTGCATGAACATAAGGATCATGAAACGCTTATCCGTTCTGTTGCACTATTGCCTCACAATTATGAGCTACACCTTGCTGGCGATGGAGCAAAGCGACATGAATTAGAGTCGTTGTGCCAACAACTCAATATTGTAGAGCGTGTTCATTTTCATGGCGTAGTTTCTGATATCCCCGCCTTTCTTTCTAATATGGACGTTTATGTCCAGTCATCACATGTTGAAGGCTTTGGTCTTGCTGCGGTCGAAGCGATGGCGGCAGGTTTGCCTGTACTTTCTTCTGATGTACCCGGGCTGGATGAGGTCATGGGTAACAAGGAATATTTGTTCACTGTCGGTGCGTCAGAGCAATTAGCAGAAAAGATCGCTCAACTATGCAACACGACCGGACTCTACGACCACGCCAGTGAATATTCCGTGAATCGAGCCAAGCTATACACAATCGATAAATTCCGAGATGGTTACTATGGTCTTTACCAGCAACTCTGCACCAGCAAGTAACCGTGTGTCGCTGCTTGCTGCGATTGCCCTAGCTCTATTCTTCGTGCCGATAAAGGTTGGATTTGGAGGGGTTACTTTAGCACCATCAGATATTGCGAGCTTGCTGTCGCTGGGGTTTGCTGCACTGGTTGTCCTTGAAGGAAAAGCGCATCAGTTGTTCCACCCAGGAATTGGATTCTTGCTGTTATTTACCAGCTACGTGTTTGTTAATGGCATGCTGAATCGCGTACCTATCTTCTCCTTAATCACAGAGACCGTTCAATGGGTTGCAATACTCAGTTTATTGGGGGTGTTATACGCCTATGGTGTATTTAGCGATGAACGAGTGATGGTGTACTTCACCTATTGCTTGCTGATCATTTGCGCTCTCGTCGCAGCGTGGCACTTTGCGCAAGGTTACCACAGCGGTTTTAAGCTTCTTGGCGTCAGTAAATACGCTTTTGGTGTTCTTTGCTCCCTTCTCTATTTATATCGAGCACGAATCAAAGCTTTCCCTGTTTTAATGCTGCTTGCGTTTGCTCTACTGCTCATGTCGCAAGAAAGGAAAGCACTGCTAGGTTTCTGTTTGTTAGTCTTCATCGACCAGCTTTTTATTAAACGATTAATCCGTCAAACCCTCAACGAAACGTATGCATGGACGGTGTTACTCGTTAGCACTTTGATTATCTTAGCGACGATATCCGCCGCACTCTATTTTGGGTTTGAACAATTGGCGGATAAGCTTGAAATAACCCAAGAGGACATTCTGTTCGCCAACCAAAGTGAGGCTCGCTGGGTTTCCAATTTACACCGTAAATTACTGTTGGCAAACGGCCTCGACATCTTACTTGAGCATCCTATTTTGGGCGTCGGAGCAAAGATGCTGCCTCATTATATGATTCATTATTTCAACTACGACGAGTTGGCTATTTATACCCACAATTTCATTCTCGACACTTCAATAGAGTATGGCTTACTCGGCATTGTCTTACTATTTGGTGGTTACTTCCACTTTATGAAGCAATGCTTCAAGGCATTGAAAGTAAACAGAAAAAGCTTATTGCTTTCTATTTACGCTCTGGTGATGGTTTTTTTCGTAGCGGTGAATACCACCATCATTTTAATACTTTTACTACCCGTCATGATCAGTAAAAAACGGCATTATAGTCGTCAGATAGAACCTCTTAAACAACCTGATCATAACGATCAAACTGAATTACCGATTCCGCCTATAACCAACAACTAATCACACCGCGGAACAACGAATTTAAAGTTATCAAGGATAGGATAAATGAAATATTCAATCTCTCGACAATTTGAAAAAAACCGAGAACTTCAAGCAGACAATTTTGTGTTGGTTTATCAAATGGGCAAAGTAGGTTCGTCCTCAATTGAACACACGTTAGGTGAACGAAAAATCCCGAGTTACCACATTCATACTTTTGATGATCATGAAGAATTCCACATGTATCACAACAAAAAGGACGTAAGTAAGTTCTTTGATTTTAAGAACCGCACCATGTACCGCCTAGTACTCAACAAGCGTAAGCGCATTCTACAAAAGCGTGAACATATTAAGATCGTTACGCTAGTTCGAGATCCTATCGCGACAGTATTTTCTCGTTTTTTCCAAGACTTACACCTCCAATTTATTGAAGGAAAGAAAAATGATGCCATCCATCGTGATATGGATGTTACGTATAAGCACATCGAACATTGTTTCGATAACTACATCAATCTTAACTACTTTGCTAACTGGTTTGATAACGAACTGAAGCGCAATTTCAATATTGATGTTTTACGTCAAGATATTGATAACACGAAACCGTTCTATACATTCGACAATGAGAAAGCGAGTGTCATTCTGATCAAATGTGAGCAACTTAGCTCTCTAGACCAAGAAATCGGTGAGTTTCTTCAGCTTGACAAATTCGTGCTTAAAAACAGCAACGAAGCAAAAAACAAATGGTACTCCAATATCCACCAATACTTTAAAGAACGTTACGATTTCTCAAAGCTTTTCTATATGTATGACCTCCCTTTATACCGCCACGTTTACTCTGAGCAAGAGCGCGAAGCATTCAAAAATAAATGGAAGCAAACACCAGGGACAAAGTCATAATGAAAAAAGTACTACATATTACTGAAGCGTTCGGTGGTGGTGTTCAAACAGCGCTATACAGTTATGTACATTCCTCCCGCACCGAGCCTTACGAACACTCCTTACTTGCTCGTGCACGCTCAAACGACATGACTAATGAATCCAGTAATCACGTATTCAAGCAAACAAAGTGGGTTGAAGGTGGCTTATGGCAGTTTATGAAAGACGCCAATGCGCTTATTGCTGAATTAAAGCCAGACATTGTTCATTTGCATTCAAGCAAAGCCGGCTTCCTCGGACGATTCTTGAAACTTGGTCGTTCTCGTCTAGTCTACACGCCACATTGCTATGCATTTGAACGTGAAGATATTTCAAATTTTTCCCGCAACCTCTACAAAACGTTAGAAAAAATATCACTCAATAAGATCGATGTTGTAGCAGGTTGCAGTCAAAGAGAATGCGACCTCGCAGTAAGTATCGGAGCTAAACGTGCGGAACTACTGAATAACTACGTCACTTATAACAGTGAAACACGCGCTAGAAGCCCACAAAAAGACAAGCTAAAACTTGTTGTGCTCGGTCGTGTTGCACCTCAAAAAGACCCTCAGTTTTTGATTGAAACTCTCGCCTCCCTAGAACCAAACCATCTAAACCGAGAGTTCGACATCACTTGGATTGGTGGTGGTGATATTGAGCTCGAAGATCAACTACGTGAGATAGGTATAACGGTCACTGGAATGATTCCACGAAATGAAGTGGTCAACTTGCTGAAAAGTTCAGATATGTATCTGCATACCGCTGCTTGGGAAGGCATGCCTTTGACCATTTTGGAAGCGGCAAAATTACACCTACCTATGGTCATTCGATCAATCGGTGCTACTAAAGATCTTAATTATCCATTCTTAGCACAAACCCCTCAAGACATGGCGAAGCAGCTGACACACTGCATTAATCATTACCATGACATTGACTTCAACCAGTACACGGTCGGTTTAAATGAAGCGTTCAGTGAAGAGAAGCAACGCTTAGCGCTAAACAGTATCTACAGCTAAGGTTTTTTATGCTTCAATCGATTAATCAAAAACTTCAAAACTTGCCAAGTGACAAAAAGCAATTTTTCTCACTTGGTGCTGCAACGGCGATAGTGAAAGCCCTCGCTGCTTTCTTCGCTTTCTTGTTGACCCTCGTGGTTTCAAGATATTCAAACACGACCACAGCGGGTCAGTTTTTTTATCTGTTTAACCTTGTCTCATTAGTCGCAATCATTGCTCAGCTCGGTTTTAATATTTCGTTAGTAAAATTCAACGCAATCGCATTTAAAAATCAAAACCGTCACGAGCAGAGTAACAATTACCGAATCGCACTTGCCCGCAGCTTGCTCTTTTGTGTCGCCGTTTGTTCTTTGCTATATCTAGCCTTTACAACATTTCCTGAACAACTCAATACGACTCAAGCCTCGAATTTCTCTTTAGCGCTTGCCATTATTGCGATTCCTCTTCTCGTTATTGGCCAAACCAACAGTCGCGTCCTACAAGCATCAAGAAAAGTCATTACTTCTCTGATTGCATTGCAGCTTGGCGTAAGCTTTCTAATGGTGGCTTTGATTATCTTTGCCAAAGACGTTTATCCAATCAGTACCGACGTGCTAATGGTGTTGTTTTTAGTCGCTACCACCGTAGTCGCTATCCATTCAACATTAAAATGGCTTCGCTCAGGTGAATACCAACACGGAAGTACCAAACATAATCCGGAACTTACCTATTCAGCAAATCAAGTTTGGGTTGGCAGTATTTTCACTAACCTCGTTCAGTGGGGAAGCCTCGTCATTGCGGGCTTTTTTATTTCGACGTCAGATCTCGGTTTACTTGCAGCAGCACAAAGAACCTCATTGTTGATTGGCTTTGTTCTTGTCACCATCAACTTTGTTGTTGCGCCTATGTTTGCCTCACTCTACAAAGAGGGCAAAATGGACCGACTACGCAATCTAAGCCGCCTTGCATGTCGAGCAAACATTGGGGCTGCGATTCTCCCCGTCATCATTTGTGTGTTATTCCCTGAATTCATCATGCAACTGTTTGGTAAAGAGTTTATTGCTGCTGCACCTCTATTATTGGCCTTATCTCTGGGGCAATTGATTAATGTCGCGACGGGTTCCGTTGGTTTCTTACTGTTAATGAGCGGCCATGAAAAGACCATGAAATACATCACCATTGTCTCTGGTGTTATTTCCATTGCGCTACTGATTTTACTTTCAAACGGTTACGGCGTTCTGGGGGCTGCATGGGCTATGGCGATAGGGTTAGCCATTCAAAACTTGGCGGCTCTTTATTTTGTTAAACGTCATCTAGGCTTCTTTCCTGTGGGGTAAATATGACCAATACAATTGCTCGACTAAGCTTCGCTGCGGTACTGTTGTTGACGGTGTCTTTATCACTTTGGAAAAGCTCAGATATAGACCACAGCGTTTATCAAGAACTGGAGAGCTATGTGGGCGGCTCCAGTACATTACACTTTACGTTCAGTCTTTTAATCGGATTTCTCGCCGTATTTAATTTCCCTAAATGGGTAAGCGCAACAAAAGCGGACATGTTTGGCATCCGCCTTCTTATATTATTGCTTTGCATTGTATCGTTAGAAGAGCTCAGCCAGTTGTTTATCGCCACTCGTTCATTCGGTTTTGAAGATCTTAGTACTAACTGGATAGGTATTATCTTGGGCTATTTCTGTGCCAAGTTTATAAAGCTCTTTGCTAATCATTAGCTTTTTAGGCCTATTCATCACTCTAAAATGACAAACTTCACGCCTGTCCTCCACAGGCGTTATACTCTCTCTATCCTTTCTCCATTCTGTACAGCGCCTTGATTTTAAAAAGAACACTTTCTCGAATTGCATTCAAATCCGCTATTGCCTTAGTTGCTGCGCTCTTGTGCCTAACACAAGTACAAGCACAGGAAGACAAACTCACCGTCATCAACAGTTATATCGACGATCTCTTCACATACAACAAAGCCATGGGCAGCTTCACTATTTTGGATAAAGGTAACGTGATGTTGGACAAACAAACTGGTTACTCAAACCGTAAAGTTGGTTTATTAGCCAGCCGTGGTTATGTTCCTGCAGACAGCTCAAGCCCATACAAAGTGGCATCTATCTCCAAAACCATGACGGCTACCATGGTGATGCAGTTAATTGAAGCAAATAAGCTTAGTTTGAACACCAAACTGAACGACTTCTTTCCTGAGATTAGCAACGCTGAGAACATCAGCATCAGAGATTTGCTCCAACACCGCTCTGGGTTGGTGAACTTTATTGATGAACCCGACTTTCTGAGTTACTACGCAAAGCCTCAAACGCAAGCACAAATGATTGCGAGGTTGGCAGCGCTACCCTCTAACTTTCCACCAGGCAGTCAATATGAATACTCAAACGCAAATTACCTTTTGCTAGGCTATATCATTGAAAAAGTGACGGGAAAGAGCTTTGACGAGGTACTCCGCGCTCAAATCACGCAACCATTGAACTTAACGCACACTCAGTATTGCCTTGATCTCAAGGCGTGCGATATTCACATTACTTCGTTCTATTACTGGAACAACGCATGGGTTGCAGTCACACCGCACTGGTCGCCAACCGTAGCAGGTGCAGCGGCGATCATTACGTCAACAACACTCGATGTTTCTCGGTTTATTCGGGCACTGTTCCAAGGTGAGTTGCTCCCGAAAGAAGCAGTGCAAATGATGACGAAGGAGTATTTTGGTATTTACAGCCCTGAATACTCGCAACTGGAACGCTATGGACACGATGGCATCTTGGAAGGTTATCGCTCGTCAATGTTGTACTTCCCCAAACAAGATGTTGCGATAGTCATCTCAATCAACGGACTTCATGAAACTTATGACGACATTGTGAGAAATATTGTCGGTTTGTACTTTGATGAGAAGGTTGAATTGCCAGATTATGACCGCCCAAACATGACAATGAATGAAGGGCAACTTAAGGCCTTCACTGGAACATACAAAGCCTTGGATGGCAAAAAGGTAGTAGAGGTGTTCATTGATGATGGGGCATTAAAAGCTCAGATGGTAGGTCAACCTTCATTTACTTTCATTCCAATGACGGAAAACGAGTTCGAGAACAAAGCTTTCGGCATCATTTTAACCTTCAGCCCTGTCAAAAATGAACAGGGAAAGACCAATAACGTTAAAGCGAAAAGTGGCAATCATACTGAGACCTACTACCGACTGCGCTCCTCGAAATAGCGACTCATCGCAGGTTTCCTCGGTTAGCACTTTTTTGGATATTTTTCTTAGAGGGCGAGATATACTCTCGCCCTATTACATTAATATGAGCATCGGTTATGCCTTCACATCCAACTAAAATCACCTTCTTTGAATTCCTAACACCACTTATCACTGCGGGTAAAAAGACAATCACGATTCGTGATGAATCAGAAAGCCACTACGTGCCAAACACTGAAGTGGAAGTGTTCACCCTAGAAACAGACCGCAAGGTGTGTGACATCAAAATCCTATCAGTGGCACCACTGAAGTTTGATGACATCAACGAGTTCCACGCAGAACAAGAAGCGATTGAACTGCCAAAACTGAAAGAGCTTATTCGCGAGATCTATCCGAATATCGATGAGCTGTATGTGATTGAATACGAACTGATCAAGTAAGAACCACAATTTACTAGACGACTGGTCTAATCGCTTTTATAGTATTGCTCATGAACGCAAAAACGAACGATACACGTCAACACATTCTCGATGTCGGCTACCAATTGGTAGTGACCAAAGGTTTTACGAGCGTTGGGCTCTCAGAACTTTTAAAGGCAGCGGATGTGCCGAAAGGCTCTTTCTACCATTACTTTAAGTCGAAAGAGCAATTTGGTGAGGCATTGATTGAAGATTACTTCTCTCGCTACCTTAAGATGATCACAGCCCACTTTACTGAAAGTGAAGGCTCTGGTTGCGACCGCCTTTTGAACTATTTCGAACGCTGGATGGCGATTGAAAATGGCCAATGTAACGCCAACAAATGCTTGGTCGTGAAGTTGAGTGCTGAAGTCTCTGATCTTTCAGAAGCAATGCGCGTAAAACTGGCTTCGGGTGCGACTCAAGTGGTGAAAGCCATCGAAGATTGTGTCCAAGCGGGCATTGAAGACGGCTCAATCCAAGTTGAGTCAGCAGAACAAACCGCCCACTTGATTTACCATCAATGGATTGGCGCAAGCTTACTCAACAAACTGTATCAGGATCGTTCCGGTTTAATGCGTAGCTTTGAGAGCACTCAAAGTATGCTAAAAGGCAAATAACGAACCACACTTAATCCGCCTTATCTTTACCCAAAAAGTACGGCGGATTTTTTAGGAATCAAAACTAGACGACTGGTCTAATAATTAATATAGGAACTTACCATGACCCAAACGCTCAACCGTCAAATCGTATTGGCTAACCGTCCAAAAGGTTCGCCAGTCCCAGAGAACTTCCGTTTAGAACAGGCTGCCATCCCTACCCCGAGTGAAGGTGAAGTGCTTTTACGTAGCGTGTACCTGTCTCTTGACCCATATATGCGCGGCCGTATGAATGAAGGCAAATCCTACGCTGATCCTGTAGAGCTAAACGATGTGATGGTTGGCGGAACCGTTTGTCAGGTGGTGGAATCGAAGAACTCCGACTTCCAAACTGGCGAATGGGTGGTAGCTTACACAGGCTGGCAAGATTACGCGCTATCTAACGGCGAAGGTCTGTTTAAATTAGGCAGCAAGCCGACGCATCCGTCTTATGCCCTCGGTGTGCTTGGTATGCCTGGTTTTACCGCTTATGTGGGTTTATTGGAAATTGGTCAGCCCAAAGCTGGCGATACCCTAGTTGTCGCAGCTGCAACCGGTGCGGTGGGCTCTATGGTTGGTCAAATTGGTAAGCTAAAAGGTTGTCGTGTAATCGGTGTCGCAGGTGGCACAGAGAAGTGTCAGTACGCAAAAGAGACCCTAGGCTTTGATGAATGTCTTGATCACACCGCAGATGACTTTGCAGAGCAGCTAGCAGCAACATGCGACAAAGGTATTGATGTCTACTTTGAAAACGTCGGCGGTAAAGTCTTTGATGCCGTGTTACCTCTGCTAAATGTCGGCGCTCGCGTGCCACTTTGTGGTTTGATTTCTCAATACAACGCGACAGCATTACCAGAAGGTCCAGATCGTATGTCGATGCTGATGGGTAACATTCTGGTTAAACGCATCAAGATGCAAGGCTTCATCATTTTTGACCACTATGAGCAAAGCTACACAAACTTCGTCAAAGAGGTAAGCCAATGGCTAGCAGAAGGCAAAATCCACTATCGCGAACATCTAGTAGAAGGTTTAGAAAACGCGCCAGAGGCATTCATCGGTCTACTGGAAGGTAAAAACTTCGGCAAGCTTGTTATTCAAACTAATCAACCTGTATAAGAAAGGATTCTTCTATGATTAAACTGCATCATTTAAACCAGTCTCGCTCAAAACGCATCATTTGGTTGTTAGAAGAATTGGGGGTGGATTATGAGATCGTGCCTTACCTTCGTGACAGCGTCACCTTCCTTGCACCACCTGAGCTCAAGAGCATTCACCCACTCGGCAAGTCACCTGTATTGGAAGATGGCGACGAGATCGTTACAGAGTCTGGTGCTATCACTGAATACTTAATTGAAAAGTATGCAGATGGACGTTTTGTACCAGAGCGTGGCAGCAAAGCTTACACACAGTACATTCAATGGCTGCATTTTGCAGAGAGCTCAGCCATGGTTCCCCTGCTGCTCAAGATGTTTGTAGCTAAAGATGGCGCACAGACCAATTTCCTTGCGGACTACGCCGATGCGGAAACCATGAAAGTCATGAGCTACGTTGATCAAAGCCTAGAAGGGAAAACCTACTTTGTAGAAGAGCGGCTAACAGGCGCGGATTTCATGATGTCTTTTGTCGTCGATATCCTAAACAAGTTTGGCGTCATTGAGCGCTTCCCAAACATCCAACGTTATGGCGCACAGCTCGCGACTCACCCTGCGTTTACTAAAGCAGAAGAACTTGAAGTGAAATTCGGTTAATCGAGTTGAGGCCTTCTCAAACCGTTGAGAATTTCTGTCTATTTCAAGGATCTTTGAAATAGAC
>NZ_BAOG01000035.1 GCF_000400365.1 Vibrio jasicida CAIM 1864 = LMG 25398
GACGGTAAGCTGCAAGTGTTTGCGGGCAACAACAAAGTGGAAGGCGACGTTGAATTCTCTGGCGGCCTATCTGGTGAGCTAGGTCTAAACGACGGTAAGAAAGTAACGGTTGATACTATCGACGTAACATCAGTAGGTGGTGCACAAGAGTCTGTAGCTATCATTGATGCCGCATTGAAATACGTAGACAGCCACCGTGCAGAGCTAGGTGCTTTCCAAAACCGTTTCAACCACGCAATCAGCAACTTGGATAACATTAACGAGAACGTGAACGCGTCGAAGAGCCGTATCAAAGATACCGACTTCGCAAAAGAAACGACTCAAATGACCAAGTCACAAATTCTATCGCAAGCGTCAAGCTCAATCCTTGCGCAAGCAAAACAAGCACCAAACTCAGCGCTAAGCCTACTAGGTTAATCAACCTAATACGACGCGATACAAAAGCCAGGCTCACCCCTGGCTTTTTGCTTATTCAAATCTCGCATTAGGGACACCGAATAGGACAGGTGACAAGGAGTTCGTATCGATTAGATGGTCTCTTTAAATACCAATGTCACTGCGATGATGACGCAGCGACACCTCAGTCATGCGGCTGAGCAAAACATAGAGTCACAGCGAAATCTCACTTCAGGCTATCGGATTAACTCCGCCAGTGATGACGCTGCAGGTCTGCAAATCTCCAATACTCTTAATGTTCAAACAAGAGGGCTTGATGTCGCCTTGAGAAATGCGCACGATGCGTATTCGGTGGCACAAACTGCAGAAGGCGCTTTGCATGAGAGCAGTGATATATTGCAACGCTTGCGCTCTCTGGGGCTTCAAGCGGCAAACGGCAGTAATGACTCAAGTGATCGGCAAAGTATTCAATACGAGGTCGTAGCGCTGCAAGATGAGCTTGATCGTGTCGCGATCACGACGACATTTGCAGATAAAAACCTATTTGATGGCTCTTACGGCTCGCAAAGCTTCCATATTGGTGCGAATGCCAACTCTATCTCTCTGATACTGCGAAATATGCGTAGTCACATCCCGGAGATGGGAGGGCAGCATTATGTTGGTGATGCAGTCGATAAAGATTGGCGAGTCACTAAAGATAATCAAACCCTTAAATTTGAATACCAAGACAGTAAAGGGCAAACCCAAACAGAATCTATTGGGCTCAAGCTAGGAGATCGCATCGAGCAAGTTGCTACTTATATCAATGCGCAGCAATCGATAGTGAGTGCCTCGGTGACTGAAAACAATGAACTGCAATTCTTTGCTTCAACCTTGAATGCACCAGAAGGTGTAGAGCTGAAGGGGCGTTTAGCGAATGGGCTTGATGTAAGTTCCGGTGAGCTCGTTACTATGGATGATATCGATATGTCGACAGTTGGTGGGGCACAGCTTTCGATTGGGGTGATTGATGCCGCTATTAAGTATGTTGATTCACACAGAAGTGAAATCGGTGGCTTTCAAAACCGTGTCAGTGGCACCATGGATAACCTGAATACGGTGAACCGAAGTGTGACGGAATCCAAAGGACGGATACGAGATACGGACTTTGCTCGTGAGTCGACGGAGATGGTGCGTTCGAAAGTACTGCAAGATGCAACAACTGCATTGTTGGCTCAGGCGAAGCAGAAACCAAGCTCGGCACTTGGGTTGCTCAGTTAAACCAGTTTTAGCGATGAAAGTTGTTTGGAAACAAAAGCTTCAGGTAATAAAAAACGCTGCCAATGGCAGCGTTTTTCCGTGTTAGGCTAAGTAAAAATTACTTAGTTACACGTAGAACTGGAGTTTCACCAACAGTTACAGAACCAGAAAGCTTGTTCAGCTCTTTGATTTCGTCCATGTTAGAGATAACAACTGGAGTTAGCGTTGATTTCGCTTTCTCTTCTAGAAGAGCAAGATCGAATTCAATTACAGTGTCGCCAGCTTTAACAGTTTGACCTTCTTCAGCGATGCGCTTGAAGCCTTCGCCTTTTAGTTCAACAGTATCGATACCGAAGTGAACGAAAAGCTCAACACCGTCGTCAGACTCGATAGAGAATGCGTGGTTTGTTTCGAAGATCTTACCGATAGTACCGTTTACAGGAGCTACCATTTTGTTACCAGCAGGCTTGATAGCAATACCGTCACCAACGATTTTCTCAGCGAAAACAACATCTGGCACATCTTCGATGTTCACGATCTCACCAGAAAGTGGTGCGATGATTTCGATTGCACCTGCGTCAGCGCTGTCGTCAGATACTAGCTTCTTAAGTTTGTCAAACAGACCCATTGTGTCATGCTCCTAACGTTTTATTTAATTCTGTCGAATTATAGTATACCAATCTTACGAGATAGACGACTTTTTTTAACCGCCTATCCCATTGGAATTAGTTGATTATTGAGTTTTCTCTGCAATGAACTTTTCTACAACAGCTTCGATTTCTGCTGCTGTTGGTAGAGAAAGTGCTTCTTCAGCCATTGCTTTCACTTCTGCGAAGTTAGAGTTACGGATAACTTTCTTCACTTTAGGGATAGAGATGCCACTCATAGAGAACTCGTCTAGACCCATACCTAGAAGTAGAAGTGTTGCACGCTCATCACCTGCAAGCTCACCACACATACCAGTCCATTTACCTTCAGCGTGAGAAGCGTCGATAACTTGCTTAATCACAGTAAGTACCGCTGGTGATAGTGGGTTGTAAAGATGAGAAATCATCTCGTTACCACGGTCAACCGCTAGTGTGTACTGAGTTAGGTCGTTTGTACCGATAGAGAAGAAAGCAACTTCCTTCGCTAGGTGGTGCGCGATAGCTGCTGCAGCTGGAGTCTCAACCATTACACCGATTTCGATGCTTTCGTCGAATGCATGACCTTCCGCACGAAGTTCCGCTTTGTACTCTTCGATTGCTTTCTTAAGCTCACGGATTTCTTCAACAGAGATGATCATTGGGAACATGATACGCAGCTTGCCGTGTGCAGATGCACGTAGGATACCGCGTAGCTGGTCACGTAGGATTTCACGACGATCCAAGCTGATACGTACTGCACGCCAGCCTAGGAACGGGTTCATCTCTTTTGGAAGATCCATGTATGGAAGATCTTTGTCGCCGCCGATGTCCATTGTACGGATGATCACAGACTCACCGTTCATTGCTTCCGCAACTTCTTTGTAAGCTTGGTATTGCTCTTCTTCAGTAGGAAGTGCATCACGGTCCATGAACAGGAATTCAGTACGGTACAGACCAACGCCTTCACCACCGTTACGGATGATACCGTCACAGTCTTTAACTGTACCGATGTTACCGCAAACTTCTACGCGGTGACCGTCAGTCGTTTCTGCGTGTAGGTCTTTTAGCTTCGCTAGTTCTTCTTTCTCAGCGATGAATGCCGCTTTAACTGCTTTCGCGTCTTCTAGTTCAGCTTCAGATGGGTTGATAACAACCTTGTTGTTCATCGCATCAAGAATCAGCATGTCGCCGTTCTTAACTTGCTTAGTGATGTCGTTAGTACCAACGATCGCTGGAAGTTCTAGTGAACGAGCCATGATTGAAGTGTGAGAAGTACGACCGCCGATGTCACAAGCAAAACCAAGAACGTAGTCTAGGTTGATTTGTGCCGTTTCAGATGGCGTTAGGTCGTAAGCCACTAGGATAACTTCTTCATTGATGTCGCTTAGCGAAACAATGTTGATGCCTAGAGCGTTCTTAACGAAACGAGAACCGATGTCACGGATATCAGTTGCACGTTCTTTCAGGTATTCGTCGTCTAGTGACTCAAGAGCACATGCTTGCTCTTCGATAACTGAATGAATAGCGTGGTCCGCAGACATTTTGTCGTTTTTGATAAGTGCTAGGATTTCTTCTTCTAGCTCTTCGTCTTCAAGAAGCATGATGTGACCTTCAAAGATCGCTTCTTTTTCTTCGCCAAACGTTTCAAGCGCTTTTTGCTTGATAGTTTCTAGTTGAGCAGAAGATTTGTTACGAGCGTCAAAGAAACGTGCAACTTCTGCTTCTACTTGATCATCAGAAATAGTGTTTGTGTTTAGGACAATTTCATCTTCTTGAAGTAGTAGTGCTTTACCGATTGCAATACCAGGAGATGCTAGGATGCCTGAAATCATAGCCTTACCTTAAGTTGGTCAACTTTATAAAACGGGAGAATAATGGGTGCGCTAACGAATAGTATTAGCTTAGTTTTGAGCCTATTTCCAACGAAGCCATTTTGCTTTCACAAAATGGCTTCTGAAATAGGAGACCGAATTAGTGTAGTTGGTCCATTAGAGCAACTAGGTGGTCTACTGCTTGCTGAGCTTGTGGGCCTTCAGCAGAGATAGTTACTAGAGTACCTTTTACTAGGCCTAGTGTTTGCAGCTTGAATAGGCTCTTAGCGCTAGCGCTTTTACCGTTAGAAGTCACAGTGATGTCCGCGTCGAATGCTTTAGCTTCTTTAACGAACTGTGCAGCTGGACGAGTGTGAAGACCGTTTTCTGCTGTGATTTCTACTTGCTTCTCGTACATGTGATATACCCCAATAAATGTATTTTTTTGTTAGTTTGTGACTGAGTTTTAGCTTAACTGCTTTACTTCTTGTGCGCTAGCACGGGAGAGTTCAAAGCGTGTCAGAACTGATACTAGTCAAAAGTTTGGTAATTACGCAACTGTTTGCGTGCACAATTACTTAGAAAACTTTTTGGTTTAGATTCTTTATTTTGAACCTAAAAATAAAACACCCTGATATTACCAAAGGTGGGGCAGGGATCAACAAAAAAGCCCCTGACCGGGGCTTTTTTAAACGAAAAATTGATTTGACCACATATTACTGTTGGTTCTCTTTCTCAGTAAAGATACCGGCAAATAGTGCTGTACTTAGGTAGCGTTCACCTGAGCTTGGAAGTACAGTTACAATTGTTTTTCCTTCAAATTCAGGAAGTTCTGCAAGGCGGTTTGCTGCCACTACTGCTGCACCCGATGAGATGCCAGCCAGAATGCCTTCCTCTTCCATAAGGCGCTGAGCCATCTCAATTGCCTCTTCAGAAGTCACTTGCTCAACACGGTCCAAAAGCTCTAAATCTAGGTTGCCTGGGATGAAACCAGCGCCAATACCTTGGATTTTGTGTGGTGCTGGTTGGATTTTTTCACCTGCTAGTGCTTGTGCGATAACCGGTGATTCTGCTGGCTCAACAGCGACAGAAGTGATTGCTTTGCCTTTTTCACCTTTGATGTAACGGCTTGTACCAGTGATAGTACCGCCCGTACCAACACCTGCTACGAATACGTCGATTTCACCGTCTGTTGCTTCCCAAATTTCAGGGCCCGTTGTCTTCTCATGAATCTCTGGGTTTGCAGGGTTGTTGAACTGTTGCAGAAGCAGGTATTTGTCTGGGTTGCTTGCTACGATTTCTTCGGCTTTCGCAATCGCACCTTTCATGCCTTTTGCTGCTTCAGTTAGCTCCAGATTTGCACCGAGTGCTTTTAGCAGTTTACGACGCTCAAGACTCATTGACTCTGGCATCGTTAGCGTTAGCTTGTAACCGCGAGCGGCCGCTACGAATGCAAGCGCAACACCTGTGTTACCACTGGTCGGCTCTACTAGCTCAACACCAGGTTTAAGCGTGCCTGCTTTTTCCGCTTCCCAAATCATGTTGGCACCAATACGGCACTTAACGCTGAAGCTTGGGTTACGTGCTTCGATTTTCGCCAAAACTTTACCTTTGCTCACTTTATTCAAGCGAACAAGAGGCGTATTACCAATAGTAAGAGAGTTGTCTTCGTAGATCTTGCTCATAGTGATGTTCCTTCATTACACGATTTGTGAATATGATTAGAAGAATATGCGGTATGAAAAAAAGGGAAAAGGATTAAAAAGTTATATCTTATGAGGTTGGTCGAGAATTGAACAAAATAACAGAGGAGGCTTATTCGGCCTCCTCTGATTGATTCAAAACTGCGCTATTGCTGGTGTTTAAACTCAGCTACCCACATTGCAGTTGCACCACATACAGCAACAGGCATAACAATGAGGTTGAGAATTGGAATGGTGGTAAATACGGAAACCAAAACACCAAACCCATAAGCTTTACCTTGCTTTTGTTTCAATTTGTAAC
The DNA here is from genome assembly GCF_000400365.1 of Vibrio jasicida CAIM 1864 = LMG 25398. Classification (GTDB taxonomy): domain Bacteria; phylum Pseudomonadota; class Gammaproteobacteria; order Enterobacterales; family Vibrionaceae; genus Vibrio; species Vibrio jasicida. The sequence goes on from NZ_BAOG01000035.1 coordinate 6,077, forward strand.
GCATGTCATTGAACGGCACTTTATGGTTATCAAATGGATAGTCGCAGTATTGGATCGCCAACATCCAGGCTGTGAAGAAGAACCATAAGAAAGGTCCAACCGTTTGACCCAGAGCAGGAATCAACAACAACAGGAATAAACCAATCGCTTTTGGCAATACATACAGCAGTTTTCGCCATTCACGAGCCATAACACGAGGTACATCTTTGACCAATGCTGCAAACCCATCGTCATTGACTTTCTGACCAGTCAGCGACTCTTCTACTTTTTCAGAAAGCAATCCGTTGAATGGTGCGGCGATAAAGTTCGCTAAGGTGCTGAAAAAATATGAAAAGGTGGCGAGAATCGTTAGGACGAGAATTGGCCACAAGAGGTAAGTCAACCAAGACAGAAACTCAGGGAGTTGCCCAATCCAGCCTTCAATCCAAGCGTCTAAGTGAGAGAAAAGATAGAAGATAGCACCACCAACTAGCAATATATTCGCCAGCAGAGGGAGAACGACAAAACGTCTGATCTCTGGAGAGAGCGCCAATTGAATTCCGTATAGGAAATAACCAAAACCGGTTCTTTGTTGAATGTTCGACTTCATATCTATTTTATTTCTTGTGAGTGAAAACTCATTGTACCTGTCGATACTTTTCTTTCAATGCCCTAACAAATGAGGTCTTGTAAAGTGGAATCGTGGCAAGAATCACAACAAAAAACGGAACTTCTTGCATTAAGTTGTTCTAAACCTGCATATAGTTTTGGTAAAGTAAACGCATCATTCAGATTTATTGCACTTGGGTTACTGCTCAAGGATGTGCGAGTAGTAAGAACAGGTAGATTGAGAGTAAATAATGCAGGAATTGCGATTCGTACTCATTGTTGTTGGCGCATTAGCCATCGCCGCATTGCTTTTTCATGGCCTATGGACAAGCAAAAAAGAAGGCAAAGCGAAGTTTGGTAACAAACCACTTGGTAAGTTGGATGTTGACCAAGAAGAAAAAGAACCTCAAGAACAAGAGCGAGATTTTGCTCCTGCTCCAGAAGATGATTTCGAGATTATCCGTAAAGATCGCAAAGAGCCAGACTTTGGGATGGAAAGCTCGTTTGACAACAAGTTCGCCTCAGACCCTCTGATTGATGATGTTCTTGATGTAAAAGAGAAAGAGCATAAAGAAGAACCTGAGATCCCTGCTTTTGTTGCAACTAAAGCGGAACAAGAGCCTGAGCCAGAAATTGTTGAGCCTGTTCAAGCGACGTTCGAAGAAGAGATTATCGAGCCAGTGTTCGAAGCACCTGAAGCTGTCGAACCAGAAATCGATGTTGCACCAGTTGTTGTAGAGCAACCTGAAGAGCCAAAACCAGAACCTGAAATGCAAGTCATTGTGTTGAACGTTCACTGCGCTGGCGATGAGCCGTTCATCGGTACTAAGTTGTTCGATAGCATGCAGCAAAATGGATTGATTTACGGTGAGATGAATATCTTCCATCGTCATGTTGATTTGTCTGGTAACGGTAAAGTGCTCTTTAGTGTCGCCAACATGATGCAACCGGGCACATTAGAACATGATGACCCTGCTGAATTCTCAACCAAAGGTATCTCGTTCTTTATGACATTACCTTGCTACGGTGAAGCAGATCAAAACTTCAACCTAATGCTGCGTATTGCACAACAAATTGCAGACGATATGGGTGGTAATGTCCTTGATGATCAACGAAACCTAATGACGCCGGACCGATTGGCATCTTATCGTCGTCAAATAGTTGAGTTTACTGCCGCTAGCGCATAATCTTAACACCAAATAAAGAGAGGGCTCCGTTAGGAGCCCTTTTTCATAGAATTCTCAACCTCATTTATTGAATACACACGGGGCTTTAATATGTCTGAACCAGTACCTCAGCGACTAGAAGAACTCAAAGAATCGTTGCATTACCACGCTGTTCGTTACTACGTGGAAGATAACCCTGAGATTCCAGATGCAGAATACGATCGTATGATGCGCGAGCTTATGGATATTGAAGCCGAACACCCAGATCTTGTTACAGTGGATTCTCCAAGCCAGCGTGTCGGTGGTCAGCCGTTATCTGAGTTCAGCCAAGTGACGCACGAAGTTCCAATGCTGTCTTTAGACAATGCTTTCGACGATGGTGAACTGGATAGTTTTCATAAGCGCGCTCAAGATCGTGTTCCTGACCAAACTATCAAGCAGTATTGCTGTGAACCTAAGTTAGATGGATTAGCTGTAAGCTTGCTGTACGAGAACGGTGTACTTGTACAAGCAGCAACGCGTGGTGATGGTGCGACAGGTGAAAATATTACTGAAAACGTACGTACTATCAGCGCAATTCCACTTAAGTTGCAAGGCAAAGGCTGGCCTGCTCGTCTTGAAGTTCGTGGCGAAGTATTCATGCCGAAAGCCGGTTTTGACAAACTTAACGAGACTGCTCGCAAAAAAGGCGAGAAAGTGTTTGTGAACCCACGCAATGCAGCTGCGGGAAGCCTGCGTCAATTAGATTCGCGCATTACTGCTTCACGCCCATTGAGCTTCTACGCGTACAGTGTTGGTGTTGTGGAAGGTGCAACGTTAGCATCAAGCCATTACGAGCGATTCCTTCAAATCAAATCTTGGGGTTTGCCAATGTGCCCTGAAACCAAGCGAGTCGATAGCTTGGAAGAAGTGAAAGCCTACTATCAAGATATTCTGACTCGTCGTGAAGCATTAGCTTATGAAATCGACGGTGTCGTAATAAAAGCTGATGACATTGCTATTCAAGAGCGATTGGGCTTTGTTGCTCGAGCACCTCGTTGGGCTATCGCATACAAATTTCCGGCTCAGGAAGAAATTACAACGTTAAACGAAGTCGAGTTCCAAGTGGGTCGTACCGGTGCGATTACTCCAGTAGCGAAGCTTGAGCCTGTCTTCGTTGGCGGTGTAACCGTCAGTAATGCAACCCTACACAATGCAGACGAAATTGAACGTTTAGAGGTAATGGTTGGCGATGAAGTTGTGATTCGTCGTGCTGGTGATGTTATCCCACAAGTTGTTTCGGTGATCAAAGAGCGTCGTCCTGAAACTGCGCGAGAAATTATTTTCCCTGAAGCGTGTCCTGTATGTGGCTCTCATGTTGAACGTATTGAAGGGGAAGCGGTAACACGTTGTACTGGTGGATTAGTGTGCCAAGCACAACGTAAAGAAGCACTAAAACATTTTGTTTCTCGTAAAGCCCTTGATGTTGATGGTCTTGGCGACAAAGTGATTGAACAGCTCGTTGACCGAGAAATGGTTGAGACACCAGCAGATCTGTTTAAGTTGTCGGCCGGAGTGTTGACAGTCCTAGAGCGCATGGGCCCTAAATCGGCAACCAACGTAGTTAATGCTCTTGAGAAATCAAAATTGACAACATTACCGCGTTTCTTGTACTCGCTAGGTATTCGTGAGGTAGGGGAGGCGACGGCTGCCAACCTAGCGCAACACTTCAGGTCATTGGATTTGATTCAGGCAGCGACAGAAGAACAGTTAATTGAAGTTCAAGATATTGGCGTTATTGTTGCCAAACACATCACGACCTTCTTTGGTGAAGAGAAAAACCAGGTTGTTGTACAGGATTTGTTGAATCAAGGTATTAATTGGCCTGAGATTGCCGCTCCGCAACAAGGTGTTGAGTTACCGTTAGAAGGCAAAGTTGTTGTATTGACGGGCACGCTTTCTCAGCTGGGACGTTCCGAAGCGAAAGAAGCGCTGCAGAATCTAGGTGCAAAAGTGACGGGTAGCGTTTCAAAGAAAACCGATATTCTTTTTGCTGGAGAGAATGCTGGCTCTAAGCTAGCGAAAGCTCAAGAGTTGGGTGTTGAGGTTAAAACCGAACAAGACTTGCTCAATTTGATGAAATAACTTCCATCAAAAAAGATAAAAAATAACTAAAAGCCCTAAATGACAGTCATTTGGGGCTTTTTCTTGCCAATTAAAAAGTGACAAAATTAGCGCTATTTTCCTATTGAAATCATTTCAGTGATCAAGATCTCTCCTTTAATTTTTCCTCGTATCTAGCAGTAACTCTGCGATCAACTTCAAATTGACGTTTCCGTATTAGCCATAAGTTATTGATAAATAGCATCTTTGTGTCGATCTGTAGTTTGGGTGTTAAAAATAAGATCTGGATCAACAAGTTATATGGAACTTTGGCGTTGGTCATATTTTTTTAGAAAAAAAATAAGTTCCGTTTGGATGTTTTTAGATGCGAAGTTAGTCTTAGAAGCGTGGATACACGGTGTGTATGCAGGAACTAAAAAGAACCAATTTAGAAATATTGAGGTTCACTCAGGAATTTACTTCTCTCCTTCGGCGGCCAACTTAAGGTGAGATAGAAAAATACAGCTATATCCATTTTTAGGAGTTTTTTCCATGGACAAATTTTTCAAGGTTTCAGCACTAACCGCAGCAATGTTTGGTGCAGTAGCGGTAGCTCCAGCTACGGCTTCTACTGAAAGTGCTGCTGGTGGTGAGTATGTAGAGAAAGTTAACGAGTTTATGAGCGACTCATCATTGAACGCAATGTTCGTTGTTGATACTCGTTCTCGTACACGTACTAGCGGTAAGCCTGGTGGTGAAAATGGCGATCGTTGGAGTCGTCTAAACTACTCATCTTACAATGCAATTATTGACTTCACTTCTGGCTACCATGACGGTTGGTTAGGTGCTGACGTCGCTGCTTACTACTCTGGTGACCTATACAATGATAGCTTGAAAGGCGCAGACGGCTACCTATGTAACGAAATCTCTACGTGTACTAACCTAGACTGGGGTGCAGGTGACGGTGATCAGCTTAAAGTTTACAAAGCGGCTCTGAAATTTAAGACTGGCGAAAACTTTAACGCTCGCGTCGGTATGCTACAAGCTGGTGGCAACGGTACAATCGGTAACGTTTGGAGTTTTGTACCTGGTACGTACCGTGGTTTCGAGCTAAACGCGAAACTTGGTGATTTCAACCTAAGCTACTTCGGTGCAGACCAATTCACAGCACCTTGGTTACTACATGAAGATGATTACGCGCCAGCACTATGGTCAGACACTTCATGGAGCTACCTACACTCTCTAGGCTTGAACGGTAACATCACTGACGCTCTATTCTTCCAAGTTGGTCTTGGTCAAGCGACAGGCGTTAAATACGCGAACGGTATCGATTGGGGTGCAGGTCAAGTAACTAGCTACCATGACGACACTGATAACACATCATACAAAGCTTACTTGAAGTACACAGTAAGTGACCGCACTACTCTTGCATTCGACTTCTACGGTGTTGATGATGATGTGAAATACGATGGTCTAGGTTTCCATACTGGTCTATCTCTAAACCAATCTTTCGGCAAGCTATCTTGGATGTCTGAGCTACGCTACACAGATACAGACAACCGTTCAGATTTCGTTCCACGTACTATCCATACTTACGGTATGAACAACGGTACTTGGTCACAATGGTGGGATGCACTATCTGACTGGAACAAAGCTGGTGAGCTAGCTTGGTACAACCGTCTTTCTTACAACCAAGGTAACGGTTGGAACTACTACCTAGGCTTGGGCTACGGTTCTGGTGCAGATTCTGCAGCAAGTGGCGCATCAGGTGACTGGGATTACGAGAGCGAGTACGCAGTTAACGCAACGGTTTCTTACTCTCTACAAAGTGGTTCTCTTAAAGGTACAACCGTTCGTCTACACGGTACTATCCTAGAGCGTGACGAGTTTGCTGGTGCAGCAGACGCGGACGAGACAGATCTACGTCTACAAGTTCTTATCCCATACAGCTTCCACTAATATTCAGAAGCTAAGAAAAAGGAGCCATTCGGCTCCTTTTTTATTTCACTTTTTTTCCGTCATACATTTTGCAATAGAGTGGCGGCAGCATGTGTACGTTGCCATTAGGCAGTTCACATTTTATTTCTGGTGCTAATGTTCTACCACCTGAAGCTCCATTTGCTAACGAAGTCAAAGGCATTAATGCTGCAATCGCGATTAACAATCCAGTTACCAGTTTCATATTATTTACCTTGTAATCTAGAACGTATTTTGCTTTTTAAATTCAATTTAATTACTTGGAACAGGTCTACAAACTAAAAGTAATTAGAGCAGAGAGTTTTACTCGTTTTCATACCCTGATTTTAGTTGTCCCATGATCCACCTTGAAAGCGGCACATCTCGCTAGGAATATGGGAAATATCTCCACTTGGTAGAGTACACTCGACAATAGGTCCCAGGTTGGTGGTGCCTCCATTCCCGTTGTTATAGGCGAATGAAGAAAACGCAAATATGCTGCACGCTAAAAATAAAAAACACTTCTTCATAGTACTTCCTCTTACTTACCTTAAAAAAATATAAGCACTTAATAGACATGCTTATGCGTTAAGTATGTATAGAGACCTAGAAAGATCAAAATTAAATTCAACAAGGTTTTATTTTTTAAAATAAATTTAGATTTTGAAAAAGTAATTATATTTCGCTATGTGTTTGAATTATTAAAATTGAAAATTTAACAATAGGTAGAAAAGAGAGGATATTGATAATATTTCTATCACTTAATTCACATAATTAATTTAAATAAGTGGATGAAATAAAAGAGGTAGTGGGATTAGGAATAGAATAGGGCGCATAGCACCCTATTATTTTGACAAACATCATCGAGAAATAGGTTTTATCTTAAGAATTATGCCATCAACAGCAATAATTTCGACTCGAGTTCCTGCTGGTAAATCGTGTTCTGACTCAGCAGACCAAGTAGTATCTGCCACTCGTAAGCGGTTCATCCCCACCGTGAAGTCTTCATCTAACGTCACGATACTGCCGACTAATTGCTTCTGTTTTTGGTTAAGATCGCGCGCACTGTCGCTCTTGCGATCTTTCGACCATTGTTTTCGCCACCATAGCCAAGTTGTCACCAAGCTGAATGCCGCAAAGGCTAACCACTGCATTTGCCAGCCGATTGGTAGCACAGATAAAATCGCACCTACGATCAATGCAGAGATGCCAAGCCATAGGAAGTAGCCTGCTGTGCCGAGTAACTCAACAGCTAACAATGCGAGGCCGAAAGCAATCCAATGCCAGAAAGTGATGCCTTCTAATAAACTAAATAAGTCCATAGGCTAGCCTTTGTCTTTGCTTTGTTGGAACATTTCAGCAATACCAGCAACAGAGCCCATTAAACCAGTTGCTTCGATTGGTAGCATGATGATTTTCCCATTTTCTGCTTGGCCAATACTCTTCAATGCGTCGGTATAGCCTTGAGCAATAAAGTAGTTCACCGCTTTAACGTCACCTTTAGCGATGGCTTCTGACACCATGTAAGTTGCTTTTGCTTCCGCTTGCGCCGCACGTTCGCGGGCTTCTGCGTGTAAGATCGCAGACTGCTTTTCACCTTCCGCTTTTAAGATCTCTGATTGTTTTTGACCTTCTGCTCGTAAGATTTCTGCTTGGCGCACACCTTCAGCTTCTAAGATCTCTGCACGTTTATTACGTTCTGCTTTCATCTGAGCATTCATTGCAGCAGTCAGGTCTGCTGGTGGCTGAACGTCTTTGATTTCTATACGAGTGACTTTCACTCCCCATGGGTTTGTTGCTTGGTCAACAATAGAGAGAAGCTTGGTGTTGATCATGTCACGCTGGCTGAGCATTTCGTCCAGCTCCATTGAACCAAGTACGGTACGGATGTTGGTTAATGTGAGGTTACGAATAGCATGTTCTAGATCGTTAACTTCATAAGCCGCTTTGGCTGCGTCGATAACTTGAACAAAGCCGACTGCGTCGATGACGACATTCGCATTATCTTTAGAAATAACCTCTTGAGCTGGAATGTCGAGGACGCGTTCCATCATATTGATCTTCTGACCAATTCTATCAATAAACGGAATAATTAAGTTCAGGCCCGGTTTAAGTGTGTGGGTATAACGTCCAAAGCGTTCAACCGTCCAGTTGTTCCCTTGAGGTACAGTCTTAATCGCAGAGGCAAGAATAATAACGGCTAGAGCAACGAAAATACCGATGGTGATCAATGAGTCAATTGGCATGTGCTATTCCCTTAAGTGCATAATGTTTAATCCATTCTTACTTATTTATGCGTATTAAACAATCGTAGAAATGAGAGGTTGGATAGATAACAGGCAGAATAAAGGCCGGAATACACCAGCCTTTATTGTTGCTAAAAATTCATGCCGTTAACATGTGAATGCTATTTAGTTGGGTATTCAATCCAACTGGTACCATCTAATGAGACGTAGTACTTACCATTTACCTCAATTACGGTTGAGCCAGAGTTTTGAGCGACCACACGGGTTTCTGGTAAGTTGCCAGCCAATTCGCTCGGGTTGAATGATTCCTTGTCATAAATGTTTTGTTCAAGAATATTCGATACCAATTGTGATAGAGCTAAGTAGCTTGAAGGCGCTTTAACGTGCTTCGTATTGCCTTGGCGTTGAATTCCTTCACCGAAGACTTTAATCCCAACCGGTGTGTGAACGATGGTCGGCGCTGGAATTTCACGCATACCAGAGATCTGCATTCTATCACCTCGCATACCGGCGCCATGTTCTGGCACTAATGCAACAACAATATTACGTTTGGAGGCTTTTAGCTCTTGGAAGAACGAGTAAAGATCATCAAGAAGATTCTTTAAGCGTTTCTTGTAACTCACCATAGACGTTGTCGAATTGGCATTGATGATGCGGTTACCATCATGCAATGAAATGGTGTTATACAACGCAACCACTTTCTCATCATCGCTTTTGATTCGTTGTTGCCACCAATCATCAAGCACCTGTTTATCACGGAAGATAGAGGAGCCATCGAACGACTTTTGATAAGGCTTGAACCCTTCTTGAGACATCAGGTTCGTTTTTAGATCGCCATCTTTTTTGATCAGTTCTAAGAAGCTATCGAACACACCGTTGTGGTTCATCAACAGATTTTCTTTGAAGCCGAGATCTTTCAGGTTATCGAACAAGTAACATTGCTTTGGAGCAGGCTCGAACAGTTTACTGTGTTCTTGCTGGCCACAACTTGCTCTCAGCAGCCTTACAACGGCTGGTCCGCTGTAGGATGTTGCCGCGCTGAAGTTATCAAACATGACATCAAATTCTTTGAACAACGGGTGATCGGCCAAACCAGCAATCTCGATGTCATCCCAAGCGACGGAACAGATACTCAAGAACAGCAAATCAAACGGAGCATCTTGTGCACTATCAGGGCTGAACGAGACACGTCGTGACGCTTCTTTCGCAAAAAAATCTGCTGTCATACTGTTGAGCGACTCATCGTTGATTTCTGTGACTTGAGGTTGTGCCGTTTCCGCCACTTCCGTAGTTGCTGGTGGCGCAGGTTGAGTTGCCTCAACGGTGACTGAATTCTGTGGCGTTTTTGGAATGCTGATGTAAATCATCGCGATGACAACGAATACAGAAACACGTAAAAACTTACTCAGAATGAAATACGCTGCGCACAAAGCAAACAACCCAAGCAATGCTTGAACAGAGATGAAGCGTCCCATGAGTTCGACAAGATAGCTAAACTCAAACTGCATCAACTGACCTGCCTGAGCCCATAATCGCTCTAGCGGAGGTAAGAAAGAGTCATAATGCAGTAGCCATGCAGCGATGATCACTGCGATAACATGTCGCAGGACATTCAATGCTTTGATTGGCACTGGTAACAGAATAAAGAGCAAGAGCGCAAAGTTTTCTAGCGGATGGAAATCGATGGTCCCTTGGAGGAAAAGGGCTACTTTGGCAATAAAATAAGTGTTCCACCAACCCAATCCAATTGTGAACTGAGCAGGCTGTTTAGAGTGTGAAGTCATCACTTAAGCTTCTTGTTTTTGTTTACAGAAAGATCTTGCTCAAAGTACTGAGCGCGTTTTAAGTATCTATCGTAGAGTCGCTTTATCGCGCTTACTGCATCACGCAGAAAGTAGCCTAGGATTAATCCGATGCAAAGGCTAATGCCTACGGTGAGCATAAAGTCATCAATGTTCATTCCTGCTCCTTAATGTTGATGGCTTTCTTTACTGCGAATAAAGCAGGTACCTCGCTCATCGGCTTTTTAGTTACCGCGAAAATCTGCTTCTCAGTGGTCAAGCTTGATACCTCCTCAGAGATGCTGACTTCATCCTCTAGGATGTATTTTAGTTCAGCTTCGATGTCATAATGGGTATCGAAGGTGCGCGTTGAGTGAAACAGATCTCGAGGTGGAAACTCGAAAATATTATTAAGAGCAACATCGATGTCGTTATGACGAATAGCACTGAACAAAACATAAAGTGCTTTGTTACACGCGGTGACGACATCACCATCTCGTCGGATGTGGCACAAACGAAGACATTCTTCAGGGCTCATTCCCGGCAGCAAATTCAACTTAATCAGAGCAAAGTTGACGTTAGAACGGCTCGAACTGGCGATCACATCCGTACAGTATTGACTGAAGTCTCTGTTATGCAGGTAACCTTTGCTGCCAAATTTAACGTCGTACTTTAGTAAGGCCTCTAAGCTTTGAGGTAACGCACGCGTCAGCATTTGTCCTTGTATGGCCTCTACCTGAGTCATAAAGCGCATCTGAGGCACCTGCACCGGTGAAATCAGGTTTACGCCAGCACGAAGCAGAAACTTTTCATCCGCATATCGTAAACATTGTTGTGTTTCTCTGATCACGAGCTTGAGTTGTCTGCCCGCTTTCGTGCGCAGTCGGTAGCAATCCAATGCCAACTGTTGTACTTCGCTTTGGCTTGAGCAGTTGAAAACAATGGTTGATGCTCTTGGGCTGTCTAACATCTCTAATAACTGTTGGTTATTTTCTGCTAGGTGCATTCCTTTCGGAACTTTTGTGCTGTCACCTAAGGCTTCTTTCGTAATGTAAAGTCGTTCGCTATCGGCTTTGTCTTCTGTAACGTCGTTCGTTTGCAACTTCTCATAAGGTGTCGCGAGCAAGTGGCCGTCATCATCAAAAGATAGGATGTATTCTTCTTCTGATTTCACCCCATGCTTGTTGGACCAAAAGTCGACAAAGTAACTGTATCGTGTTTCATCTAATGCGCTCATCGTCGCGAGACCGGCGAGGTATTGATTATTCGTCAACAACTTAGGCTTAAGTATCGATGTCGCCAAATGACCATAGATACATATATTGATCATGAGCGATTTTTTATGAGCGAATTCATCAATTGTTTTTAGGAATATGCCTGCATCTTTGTCGCTGCAGTGAGATAAAATCGAGTCGGGAATAAACAAAATATAGTTAGAGTTCTTAATGATATTTATTTTGTGAATGTCTTTGGCGAGAATAATTGGGTTTAACTTCTTTTTATGGTTTTTATTACTTACAAAGTAGACCTTATCAAGATAACTATCAGATAAGTCATTGAATTTTTGTGATGCTTTGCGATTTAGGCCGGATAGGAAGGTTTCTTTATTGGTGAAACTTGTAAGCGAAGTGTTGTGACTTTGGTCTGATGCACTAGTTAAGAATTCAATTGTCATGTGTTTGTGAGAAAATAAATTGACGTATACCGATTTACTTGCTCGATCACTGGTAATTGCGGACAGACCGTTTATTAATGACATCAAAATAGCCTTTTAATCAGATGGTTATGTTCAATCTTGGTTGTCTTTATCGTTGTGCTGTATGTAAAACGTTACAGAAAAAAATGCCAGTGTGACAATAAAATGACGCGAAGATATTAAACGAAATTGATCAAAAATAAAATTAGATATAGCATTATCTGCATTGATGTTTATAAGTTTAAAATTAGGCATTTGCAAATCAATATATTTAAAGTTCGCCTATAGTTTTATCTTATATGTCGTAAACGGATAATTACAACTCATCTTCATAACCTCAGTTTCTGAAGCCTAACATCGTATAGGAATTTAATAATCATGTGATCAATGACTTAGGTTGTTCACATTTTTTCTCATTCTATAAATATGTGATGCACGGGTTAGGTGCGTCAAATTTTCAGCATCGTATTTGATAAAAATTTAAGCAAGATAGGAATGTCTTAGCGCTTTATCAGATCCGTGGATAACGTGGAAAGATGTCGTGACAGAGCCAGCAAAAGACATTAATTCGATCTACTCTTCATATGACTTAACTCAGCATCAATATGTTGAGACGACAGAAAACGAGTCGTATCTCAATGTGAAAAGTAAATGGTTGGTTTTTCAATCTCAATCGACCAAAGACAGTGGCGTTGGGAGCAAAAACAAACAAGCAGGTATTGAAACGGAAGCGATATGAAGCGCCTTCTTTTTGTTAGCCTGAGAGGCGGATGTGGATCAACCACGGTAACCGCAAACTTGGCTCAAGCTTTAGTCAAAATTAACAAGCAGGTTCTTGCGATCGACGCAGTGCCTGAGAATCTGTTACGCCTTCATCTTGGCCTTCCTTATGAAGAGCAAGACGGTTGGGCAGCACGTGTGTTGTCTGGCGATGCTTGGGTAGAGGCCGGGTATCAAAGCCCGCAAGGCGCTCTGTTGCTACCATTTGGCGAATTGGATGCCGATCAAAAGGGTCAGTTCGCTCAATCTTATCAATACCTTCAAGCGCTTGGTCGCTCAACGTTGCAAGTCACAGATGCAGAGCAATGGCAGTTGTTCCACGGTGATATGTCTTACCTCATGACTCCAGAAATGAACGCGTTTCTTGAGTCGGTGGACATGGTGTTTGTGGTTATTAACGCTGATGCAATGAACTACGCAGCGTTACAAACGGCGCTTAGACACTCGTCTCAAATCAGCAACCTAGTCGAGTCTGGTAAGCTGCGTTACATTCTTAATCAATATCAGCCTGAGACTGAGATTGGTCGAGATTTCATGCTGGTGTTTAAGAAGGAACTTCAAGCGTCGTTAGTGCCTGTTCTCATGCACCGTGATACGGCATTGGCTGAATGCGCCGCCAATTTGACGACCGTTCAGCATTACTCTCCGACGAGCCAAGCAGCGAAAGATTACCAGTCTTTGGCATTTTGGTGCGTTTCTACGCTTGCTGCTGCAACTTCTCAGGGCTAATGCATGCGTAGCCTCAACCTTATCTTCCAAAGCTGGATAGTCGATCAATTTCAGTCGCACAAGCAGGCGTATGAGCAAGCTTGGGAGTGCAAAACCAATTGGTTGGGCAACATTGTGCTTTCTGTTTGGTTTTCATTGAGCTTTGTTTTCCTAAAACCTGTGATTTCTGGTGTTCCCTCTTGGAAGCTGCCTCTGGTCTATTTCCCACAAGTTAACTATGCCGCTCCTCGCTTGTTTGACCCGATTCGATTTGTTGTCCAGAGCGTTTGGTTACTGTGTTTTAAGCAAAGTGTGGCGTCCGCTTGGTCTCATCAAGCCAGTAGTGTCGTGATGCATCTTGCTGAGAAAATCCGCAATGCTTTCTACTTGCCGTTTGAGCTGGTGGCGAAAAGTGTTCGTTGGTTAGAAAAGGCCGCAAACCAAGTTAAAGATCCTGAAGTTCGTGAACGCATGAAAGCCAGCAAGTCTGCGATGGCCTTGAACTACGCATTGTTGTTCCTCGTTGTGTTGATCGCGTTGCTCTGTTTTACAGTGCCATTCGGTTACCAAGCGCAGACTGTATTTGTGCTGCTGTTGTGGGCGCTTGCCATGATGGTGCGACGTATGCCGGGGCGCTTTCCGACCATGTTGCTCATCATTCTTTCGGTGACAGCATCGTGTCGTTATCTCTGGTGGCGTTACTCATCAACCTTAAACTGGGACGATCCTATTGCACTGATCTTAGGGGGTATATTGCTTTTAGCAGAAACCTATTCTTGGATCGTGTTGATGCTGGGTTACTTCCAGAATATATGGCCGCTTAACCGTAAGCCAGTTTCGATGCCACAAGATCAATCGACTTGGCCAACTATCGACTTGATGATTCCGACTTACAACGAAGATCTCGATGTGGTTAAAGCGACGGTGTACGCAGCGATGGGGGTAGACTGGCCAAAAGAAAAGCTGAAAATTCACATTCTCGATGATGGTAAACGAGACAGCTTCCGTGACTTCGCAAAGAGTGTGGGGGTCAACTACATTCGCAGGCCAACTAACGAGCACGCCAAAGCCGGCAACATCAACTATGCGTTAAAGCAGACGGATGGTGAGTTTGTGGCGATCTTCGACTGTGACCACATTCCAACTCGAGCATTCTTCCAGCTCACCATGGGCATGTTCCTCAAAGATCCGAAGCTGGCGCTGATTCAAACTCCGCACCACTTTTTCTCTCCGGATCCGTTTGAACGTAACTTATCGAACTTCCGCAATGTGCCTAATGAAGGCAACTTGTTTTATGGCTTGATTCAAGATGGTAACGATTTATGGGACGCGACTTTCTTCTGTGGATCGTGCGCCATTTTACGCCGTGAGCCGCTTGAAGAAGTAGGTGGTATTGCAGTTGAAACCGTAACGGAAGACGCACATACGTCACTGCGCATGCACCGATTGGGCTATCGCTCTGCTTACCTTAAGCAGCCGATATCAGCGGGTTTAGCGACAGAAACCTTATCGGCACACGTAGGGCAACGTATTCGCTGGGCGAGGGGCATGGCGCAGATCTTCAGGGTCGACAACCCGCTCACCGGTAAAGGGCTGAAGTTGTCGCAGCGGCTTTGTTACGTCAATGCCATGCTGCATTTCTTATCCGGTATACCGCGTATTGTGTTTTTGATTGCACCTCTGGCGTTTTTGTTGCTGCACTCTTACGTCATTTACGCACCAGCATTGGCGATCATCCTGTACGTTTTGCCGCATATGATCCACGCCAGTATGACCAACTCACGCATGCAGGGTGACTATCGTTACTCCTTCTGGGGAGAAGTGTATGAAACCGTGCTTGCTTGGTACATCGCAAGACCAACCACCGTCGCTTTGTTTGCGCCTCATAAAGGGACATTCAATGTAACGGCGAAAGGGGGCTTAGTTGAAAAATCGCATTACGACTGGGTGATCTCTCGACCGTATTTGGTGCTCGTGGCACTGAATATTCTTGGTTTTGCCGTGGGCCTGTATCGAATGGGGTGGGGGCCCCAGGATGAGGTCGGCACTGTCATCGTGAACTTAGTATGGACGATGTACAACTTACTGATCTTAGGTGCAGCGGTCGCGGTTGCGGTAGAAGCGAAACAGGTACGAAAAGATCACCGCGTAGAGGTGGCAATTCCTGTTGCGGTGAGATTGCATTCTGGGCATTTGATTCAAGCTCAGATGAAAGACTTTTCATTGGGGGGCGTCCGCATAGAAATCGATGGCGTTGACGAACAAACTTGCCAGTACTTACTCGGTCAGTCACTCGAAGTGATTCTGAATCGTGGTGGACAAGAATTCGTGTTCCCGATGACGGTTGCCTATGCTCATAAAGGCATGTTCGGTATGCAACTCAATGAATTGTCGCATCAACAACAAATCCAATACGTCCAATGTACATTTGCACGAGCAGATACATGGGCGAAATGGCAACAAGGCTATCAAGCAGATAAGCCACTATCGAGTATGCAAGCCGTTCTACAAGTCGGCTTTAACGGATACAAGCGCTTGCTACAACACTGCCCGAAATTTGTCGTGGTCAGTGTGGATGCACTTTTATTTTGTATCGAATTTATTTGGTCACTTCGACCTCGCTATGTCCCAATCAGGACCACAAGTCATGCTAAATAATAAAAAACTAACAGCGTTGACGACGGCAATCACTCTGATGTGTATGTCGGGCAGTCTCGCGGCACAAGAAGTAAAACAGCAATTGTCGGAACCTCAAGCTCAGCAACAAGACACGGAAAATGCCACCGTCTTTAAGCGAGTCGTTCCATTTAGTCAATTGGGCTACAGCGGCTCAATTGCAATTCAGGGCAGTGAAGCGAACGCTTATGTTGGCTTTGGCTCTCGCCTTGATGAGGTGGTTTCAAAAGCCACGTTGTACTTTGATATTACGCCTTCGCCAGCATTACTTGCCTTGGTTTCACATGTCAAAGTGTACTTGAACAACGAGTTGATGGGCGTGGCGTCTATCGTTGATGGACAGCAGGGTAAAAAGCTCAGTCTTTCTATGCCATTGGATACGCGTTATTTCAGTAACTACAACCAAATTCGTTTTGAGCTGATTGGCAATACTCAAAAAGACTGTGCCAACCCGAATGATTCCAGTATTTGGGCCGAGATCAGCCAAAGCAGCCGCATTGAAATGTTTGTGCAAAAAACGCAGCTAGAAAGCGATTTGAGCTTATTGCCAGCGCCTTTCTTTGATGTTCGTGACTTTAGCCAACTCAATCTGCCTGTCGTAATGGGCGATAAATATGACTTAGACGAAGTGAAAGCCGCTGGTGTTTTGAGTTCCTACTTTGGCTCTTTAGCGGCTTGGCGCGGTGCGCAGTTTCCTCTGAGTTTCGACACTTTGCCAGAGCGCAACGCCGTGGTGTTTATCACTAACGACAACAAACCTGAATTCCTAAAAGACTTCCCAGATACGGATGGCCCGCGTGTACAGGTGATTACCCACCCAACCGACCCATACGTGAAGTTATTGCTGGTGATTGGTCGTGATAGTGCTGACCTAAACACCGCAGTACGTGGCTTGGCATTGGGTAACCAGATTCTTACCGGCCCCATTGCCAAGATCAACGAGGTGAAGCAAATCAAACCTCGCGTGCCTTACGATGCGCCAAACTGGGTGAGCACAGATCGACCGGTTGCGTTGTCTGAATTGGTTGAGCAAAAGAGCATGCTGCAGGTGGAAGGTCGCACGCCACCACCTATCAGCGTGAGCTTACGTTTGCCGCCAGATTTGTTTACTTGGCAGAGTCGTGGTATTCCAATGGATCTGAACTACCGTTACTCACCACCGACGGAAGACCATTCTGGTTCCCGCCTGACGCTGAGCATTAACGACCAGTTTATCGAAGCTTTTAACCTGACCACTGCTGGTCAAGGTGGCGACTCCAACCGCGTTCGTGTGCCATTGTTGGATGACAGCATTCTGAGCAGCGACGACCGTGTTCGTATTCCGGCATTCAAAGTGGGCAGCAAAAACCAGATCGATTTTGAATTTGGCTTTGCCTCTGTCACAGATGGTCAGTGTCAGGTCACTCAACCAAGCAAACAATATGCCGTGGTTGATGGCGACTCGACGATCGACTTTAGCGGTTTCCCGCACTACATCGAAATGCCGAACATGCGAGCGTTTGCAACATCTGGCTTCCCGTACACTCGTATGGCGGATCTGTCTGAAACCGCTGTTGTGGTGCCAAAAAACGCACCAAAGGAAGCCCTGCAAACCTTCTTGAATGTGATGGGCTCTTTGGGGGGCGATTCTGGTTACCCAGGCATCCAAGTGTTGTTGACCGATAAGTGGGATGCACAAGCGCTAAAAGACAAAGATATCTTGAGCATTGGTGTGGTGCGTTCATTAGAAGAAGCGGCGAACGACCCAGACCAAGTGAATCTGGTGGTTGAAGCAGGCGAGCGCCAAATTCGTCTACCGAGCAAGAATGAACAACAGCTTGGTATGAACTGGATGGACCCAAGCGATGCGAACCAAGTGCCAGCTGATTATGTTTCAGTGGAAGCAGGCGGCTCCTTTGCTACGATTTATGGTATGGAATCACCTTACACAAATAATCGCAGTTTAGTGTCTATCATGGCTGCTCATCCTACCGATTTTTCTATGGTTGATGAAGCTCTCGCGGATTCGGGCAAAGTGGAGCATATGTTTGGCTCTGTAGTGACGCTAAGAAACGATGAAGTCGCGAGCTATAACGTTGGTTCTCATTACTTTGTGGGTGAGCTGCCAGTGTGGCAATTAGTGTGGTTCCACTTCTCAAATCATCCAATCATCGTGGCATGCTTCGCTGCGTTATTGATGGTGATAGTGACTATTGTGCTTTGGCGTGTTCTGCGTCAGGTTGCTGCAAAACGTCTAGAGAAGACTGAGGAGGAAGAGGAATGAAAAAGTTGATTGCACTTATCATGCTACTGACTTCTCCTCAACTGTGGGCAAACACGTGTGACTGGCCACAATGGGACACATTCAAGTCGGTTTATATCGAACAAGGTCGAGTCGTGGATGGCAGCGATGAACGCATGATCACCACATCGGAAGGCCAGTCCTATGCGTTGTTTTTTGCTTTGGTTGCCAATGATCAAAAAGCGTTTGCCGAAGTATTAAACTGGACTCAAGTGCATTTAGCTGGTGGTGACCTTACGGCAAGATTGCCAGCTTGGTTATGGGGCCGAAAAGCGAACGGCAGTTTTGGTGTGTTAGATACCAATGCAGCATCGGATTCCGACCTTTGGATTGCTTACGCTTTAGTTGAAGCGGGTCGACTGTGGGATAACTATTACTACCAATCGCTTGGTCATCTGCTTGCTAGTCGTATTCTACGAGAAGAGGCTGTAACCATTGACGGTGTGGGCACCGTGTTACTGCCTGCACCAACAGGATTTGAGTTTGGTGATCGCTACCGTGTGAACCCGAGCTATGTGCCGTTACAGCTGATTGCCCGAATGGAAGCTCTGTATCCGCAGTATTCATGGGATGGCATGTATAAAGCAAGCGCGCAAATGCTAACGCAAACCATGCCAAAAGGTTTCAGCCCTGATTGGGCAACGCTCAGCCAAGGCCAGTACAGTGCCGATTCGGTGACTGGGCCAATTGGCAGTTACAACGCCATTCGTACGTACTTATGGTCGGGTATGCTTGATGACCAAGTCGCAGAAAAAGCTCAGCTGATTCAGCAAATGCAGCCCTTTGTCGCAGCGACTAAAGCGCTCGGTGCACCACCACGAGAAGTGAATACAGAAACGGGTGAGTACACTCAAGTTGGCAGTGCAGGATTTTCTGCCGCTGCTTTGCCTTTGTTGGCGGCATCTGGTGAGTCTGAGCTGCTCAAAGCACAAGCAAGCCGAGCGCAGCAAGAGCTTATCTCGGACAGAAATGACCACTACTACGACAATGTTTTGAGCTTGTTTGGCCTAGGCTGGCATCAGGCGCGCTACCGCTTTGGCAAACAAGGTGAACTGTTGCCTGCATGGAGCGAGCAATGCCAATAGCAAGACGTGCTTCGTGGTTGATCTCGCTGGCTATGATGGCGAGCGGGATTGCTCCTGTTTATGCACAAAGTTTTAACTCAAAGCCGCTTAGCAAAGCGCAGTTGGCCGCAGTGTACCAACCAGTTGAAACGGTTCAGTTCTCGACGTCTCTTGCTCGGGTAAATTCGGTGGAGTGGCTAGTTGAACAACTGAAACTGGCGGATGCAATAGGACGCGACGACATTGTTGAAAGTACGTTAGAGCGTTTGTTTGCCATTGAGGAAGGCAACCCGATTGGCTTGTATTATCAAGCCAATATGTACTTAAAGCGTAAGCAACCTGAGCTGGCGAAGCAGACGTTTCAACGTTTAACTACACAATCGCCAAATTCTCCACAAGCCAAAGACTTGGCTGCCATCATGTCTCTTCAAGGAAATAACAAAGGCGATTACCAACGAGCTAAGCTGCTGGCTAAATCTGGCCGTTACGAAGAAGCCATCCAAGCGTACAAAGTCATTTTTCCAAACGGCATGCCTTCTGCTGCATTGCAGTTAGAGTTTCTTCAGCTGCAAAGCAATCTAGATGGAAGTTGGCAGGCAGTAAAACAAGGTTTAGAGCGCTTAAATGCAGATTACCCAAGTGTGCCTCAGTTTCAACTCGCATTGGCGAATCATATCCGCAAAGAGAATCCTGCTGACCCATGGATTTTGGATACCTACAAAAAGCTCGCTTTAGCGCCAGTCATTGGCAGCAGTGCGGCGACATCTTGGTTGCGTGCTCTCGATCAACTGCCTATCTCAGAACAAGTGGTTCAACAATACGCGATTTTAGCGAGTTACTATCCATCAGATCTTGAGATACAACGAGCTAACCAAGGCGCGAAGAAGCGCTGGGAAACCGAGCAAGATCTGCGTAAGGACCCAACCTATCTTGCCAAATTGAAAGGTCTCAAACTGCTGGATGAAGACAAAACCTTGCAAGCTGAGAAGCAGTTGCGTTATGCGATGACGACGCGTCCGAACGACCCAGAAATATTGGGTGGTATGGGCAAGGTCTATCTGCGTAAAGGTCAGCAACAAAAGGCGCTTGAGTATTTTGAACGTGCACAGCAGTTAGATAAAGACCCGGATAGTGCCTCGAAATGGGCCACTCTGATTGAAACCTCGCAATATTGGGCTTATTTGGATCAAGGTGATGCACTGGCTGAGAAAGGGCAGTTTAAACAAGCTGAAAGCCTTTACCGTAAAGCCATTCAGTCTGATAACACACAGCCTTATGCCTTTACCTCTTTAGGGGCGCTTTACTTAGCACAAAAGAATTATGCTGCAGCAGATAGATCTTATATCCAAGCACTAAAACTGGAAGCGCTGAACGGATCTGCCTTACGTGGACGACTCGATGTTCGTATTGAGCAGCAGGACTGGACGGGCGCGGCTTCGCTTGCACAGCGTTTTTCTCCAGCACAAAAACAGGTGGTGTCTGAGAAAATCAATGGCATTCAATCTGAGATCATTCTGGCGAGATTGCGCATTGCGATAGCGAAAGATGACCAAGCAGGTATGCAATCTGCAGTGGAAGAATTGATTGAGCTAAAACCAACATCGCCTTGGTTGAGACTGGACATCGCCGATGTGGTTCACTCTATGGGTGATAAACGTCGTGCCGACAGGCTGATGTCTGAATGGGCGACGAACAGCACTGATCCGGAAATGAAGTTTGCGTATGCCTTGTATCTCGCTCAAGAATTTAAAGTCGATGCGGCGATTTCTGAGTTAGAAAGTGTGCCGAAACGCGACGTTACCCCGGCCATGGAGCGTAACCTCACACGCTTAAAGCTCAATGCTGATTTACAAGATCTACCCGCGCGTTATCAGGCCTCACCAAAGGCTGTCACTACCATGTTGACCTCGCTTGAGTCGCAATATGCTGGGCAAGTTCAACCTCTAGCAAGGCTTGTAAGTGCTTGGGTAGAGATTGAAAAGGTCGATGAAGCGCAGCGCATTTATCAAAGCATTCGCCCCTCAAGCAAATGGAATACCGACGAAAAACTCGCTTACGGCAGTATGATGGTGAGCTTGAATCAGTTTGACGATTTCGACCAATGGTACGAAGGCTTGGCGTTGAGTAAAGACCAGCAAGCAGTCAGTGCCTCTGAAGCGCTGCAATTTGATGAACTCAAAACACGTCGTACTTTAGCGCAAGCGGATTTGTTACTCGCGAATCAACAACCAGAGCGAGCAATGGCTTTGTATGAACGTATCTCCTCAAAACCTGAACCATTCAAGACAGAAGCTCAGGTAGGGTTGTTGCAAGCCAGCGCACAGAGTGGGGATGAGGCAACCTATCACGACTTGCATCTGATCTTGAATAAGAAGCGTGACACGCTGAATGCTGCTCAGCTGATGACGGTTGCTTCGGTATTCAACCAACTTGGTTACCGCAATGATGCGAACATCCTGAACCGCTTGCTCGATGATACACAAGACGCTGATGCTCTGGCGTATCGAAACAGCATGTCTATTGCGATGGACAATCAGCAATGGACGTTAGCGGAAGAGCGCGGACGTCAGGCTCTGAATAGTGATCGAATTGAAAAAAGTGCAAAACCAGATGAAGCAAGTCTAGAGACGCTTACTTTGCGTGAGTTGTATGACACAGCGGATGACTACTGGCTAACGCGCAATGTTAAGTCGGACATCGATACGCTCCATGATCGCAGTGATGGTCATGTACTTATTGGTTGGGATTACAGTGCGCGTGATGGGCGTAACTCATCCAACCAAGTGCCAATCGAAGCGCGTATTCCGATTGAATCACTCGATGGGCATCTGCTGTTGAGAGCGGATTACGTATCTATCGATTCGGGTGAGTTAGATTACTACGAGAAGGATCCTAAAAACTTCCCAACCACAACAACGGTTCAAAATGATGCATCGGGTATGGCACTTGGTGTGGGTTGGCAAGCCAAAGATTGGCAAGTGGATATCGGCACTACACCGATTGGTTTTGACCATACCACTTGGGTAGGCGGGATCAGTGTGGATGGTGATCTCGGGGATTTCGGATGGACAGCAGAAGCGTCTCGCCGACCTGAAACCAGCAGCACACTTTCTTACGCTGGAATGACAGTGCCGAGTGGAACCAGTGATCCTCAAGGCAAAAAATGGGGTGGTGTAGTTCGAACAGGCGTTAAGCTCAATTCGAGCTGGGATATAGGTGGCCCTTACGGTTTTTGGAGCAGCCTGCAATACCATGCACTGACGGGTGAAAACGTTGAAGACAACACTCGCCTCGGCGTGCTTGGTGGGGCTTACTACAAATTGATCGCAACGGATGATCAGCGCCTGAGCATTGGCACTAACTTGATGTACCTCGACTATGACAAGAACTTGGGTGAATACACACTTGGTCATGGTGGCTACTACAGCCCGCAAAGTTATTTCTCTGTGTCATTGCCAGTCAACTATTACGGTCGCTACGACAGCACATGGTCGTATCAATTGAGTGCTTCCATTTCTAACTCATGGACAGAAGAAGATGCGCCTTATTTATCTTCTAGTGATAGTTCTGAGCGCGGTGGCGGTTTTGGTGCTTCGCTGCAAGCCGCCGTTGAGAAGCGAGTGAGTAAACGTTGGTATATCGGTGCGCTGGTGGATCTACAGCGTTCAGAGTTTTATACGCCAAACCATTTCATGCTGTACGGAAAATACACCTTCAATGACCGCTGGCAGCCGATTGAATACCCACCTGCGGTACCTACGCTGTACAGTGATTTTTAGTACCAAACTCTCTCGTGACGGGTGTTTTAGGAATGGTAGAAACAACAAAGGCCGGAGTTTTCCGGCCTTTTCTATTTGAGCTGTCCTGCTTTAAATCGATTCGCTTAGTACAAAATCGAGTAAAGTTGACGGCGGTACTTACTTGCCAGCGCATTGCCTTGGCCAAGTGCGCTCAAGATATCCATAAAGACTTTCTTCACTTCACCATCTTGTGCGCCTAGGTTGGTCTTAAGAATGTTCCAAAGCAGCTCTAACGCTTCTTCATCGCGACCTACTTGGTTGTACTGAACCGCAAGTTCACACGCCAATTCAATGTTATCAGGGTTTGCTGCTAGTTCTTGTTCAAGACGTTGAAGCTCTGGGCTTTCTGCTGCTTGAAGATGCAGGTCTAACTTCGCGATCAAACCTTTGTAGTAGTTGTCTTGATATTCCAGCGGAATCGCGCTTAACAGCGTTTGTGCCAATTCAAACTGTTTGGTTTCTAGCAAGCAATCTGCCATCGCCAGTTTCACGTCGCCACGGTTTTGAAGCTCTTCCGATAGCGTTTGTAGAATCGCTAATGCTTGAGCGTGCTCACCTTGTTGAAGCAATTCACTTGCTTGCTTCAACTGCATCTCATCTTGGCTTGGTAGATGCTTTTGCAGCATTGCTGTAATCGCATCAATAGGCTGAGGACCACCCATACCATCGACGGCTTGGCCGTTCATGAATAATGCGATGGTTGGTAGCACTTGCACGCCAAATTGAGAAGCAAGAGCAGGTTGCTGTTCACAGTTCAATAGAGCAAGGGTAAATGCGCCGTTGTATTGCTGAGTCAGCATTTGTAGATCAGGAATCACTTGTGCGCTTTCTGGTTGAGCGCTCGCCCAAAAGTGGATCAATACAGGCGTGTTCATTGACCCTTCAAGCGTTTCACGGAAGTTTTGTTCTGTTAACTCAACGATAAATGGGGATTGCATCAGAGTATCCTTGCTTTTTGTTTCTTGTCGTTGATTGTAGATATGGAGTTGATATTTGGGAAATTCAAGCGATAGAAAGGAAAAACGCTGCCGAAGCAGCGTATTCCTGATAGCAAGCGAAAGTGCTATTAAATTTGGCTAGTCCAGCACGCTTTAGAAAGTCTTGTTAGACGTTATAGTGGTGTGCTGGGTGTGGTATCAAAATAGGATGAACATGGTCAACACTACACCCACACTAAGCCAGTTAAGCTGATTTAATGTCATTATTGTCTCGCGAAAATACAAAACAGAAAGGGTGGCGATACCAAATCTAAAGTGAGTATCCACATCGCGTTCAGGCACGATGGATGAAGATACTAACCTAGAAATTGATTCGAACATTGAGGCTTTCTTAACCTACATGCTCATAATGACATCACATTGTTACGGTAAAATTACATCGTGATAAAAATTTTTTATGCTGCTTGTCGCAAAATCTTATCAAGAATACGAGTTGGTAACAGGCGCTTCAATACCGCAAAAACTTTGGTCGGTGTGGTGATTCGGTAACGGATTTTGGGTTTATCACTGGTGAGTGCGTGAAGTACCGGCTGAATACAAGACTCAGCTGGAAGGACAAATTTGTTGTTCGACTTGTCGTTATCCAAACGCTGCTTTTGTCCTTCGTAAGCCGCTCTGTGGGCACTGTTTTCCACATCAATCCACTGCTCAAAAGCTTTTAAGGCATTTTGTCTAAACTGGGTTTCTATTGGGCCGGGTTCGATCAGTGCAACTTTGATGTTGGTGTCCATCAATTCCAAACGTAGCGTGTCTGTCCAGCCTTCAAGAGCGAACTTAGAGGCGTTATAGGCACCACGATATTTCATCGCCGCAAACCCTAGCACAGAGCTGTTTTGGATGATTCTTCCTTCACCCTGTTTGCGCATGTGTGGCAACACTTCTCTTACGAGTTGGTGCCAGCCAAAAAAGTTGGTCTGAAATTGTGCTTGAAGTGCTTCTGTCGGTAGATCTTCTAATGCGCCAGGTTGTCCGTAAGCGCCATTGTTAAACACGGCATAGAGTGTCCCCTCGGCCAGTTCCAGAGCTGTTGAAACTCCAGCAGAAATACTTTGAGGATCATTAAGATCTAACTGAATGCAGATTAAGCCTTCACTGGTTAAGCGTTGAACGTCTTGCTCGTTGCGACACGAGGCAATAACGTGAAAGCCCTCTTTTTGTAAAGCGTGGGCACACACGTAACCGATGCCTGTAGAGCATCCGGTGATTAAAACTGACTTTTTCATAGTAAGGGGCTCACTGGGAGGTAGTGAGCCTTATGATTCAACAACTTCTGTCTTGAAGCAAGTTCTTGAGTGCGGGTTCAACTCTTGAGTAGCTGAACTTGAAACCGAGCTCGGTCAGTTTCTTAGGCTTAGCGCGAATGCTATCAAACAGTAAGCACGATGACTCTCCCATCGCCATGTTCATCACCCATTTAGGAGTAAACAGGATATGCGGTCGCTTGAGGGTTTTCGCCAGTGTACCGCTAAAGATTCGGTTGCTGACAGGGTGGGGGGCGCACAAGTTGAACTCACCATGAGCATGTGGGGTCTCAAGTAGGTACATGATAGCGCGAACCATATCCAGAATATGAATCCAAGGCATGTACTGTTTACCGCTTCCCATCGGCCCACCTACACCTAGTTTGTAGGGCATCAGCATTTTTGCCAACGCACCTCCATTTTGACCGAGGACAACACCAGTACGAATTAAACACACTCGTGTTTGTTCAGATTCTGCACGCTTGGCAATTTGCTCCCAACGAGCACACACAGAATGAGCGAAAGCATCGCTATTCACGTGTAAGCACTCATCAAACGGGTGGTCTTGCTGGTCACCGTAATAGCCAACCGCAGAGCCGCTAATAAATACCATTGGTGGCTCGGTACTGGCGTGAATCAATTCAACGATCCGCTCGGTCACTTTCCACCGACTGTTACAAATGACCTCTTTCTGTTCCTTGCTCCAGCGTTTATCTGCAATCGGTTCGCCGGCAAGGTTAATCACCGCATCGACGTCATTGAGATCTTCAATCGAATCAAGGGAGTCGAGGTATTCTATATTACCGACATCAGCATGCTGTAGGCGTTGCTTCGCCTGCTCTGGGGTGCGAGTAAGCAGCATGACTTGATGCGTGGTAAGCAGTTTAAGTAACTCAGAGCCAATAAAGCCTGTACCACCGGTCAGTAATATCTTCATGTTATCCCTTTGATTGTAAAACTATTCAAACATTATAGTCGTTAACGGCCTAGCATGATCATTTCAATGACTTGCGTTGTCGATTTTATTATTAGTTCCTAAGCAGTTAGAAGCGTTTTGTTGTGAAGCGATATGAAGCTCACAATTTGAATAAATGTAACAAGATGTTATTAATCATCGAGTGCGGCTCACACTTAGTTGCAGGAAACTGTGTCATGCTGACTTTAAAGGAAGATGACATTAGGGTAGGAGGCGTATATGGAAGCATTTTTTGCTCTGTTTCGAGCCTTACTCAGCAGTGCTCGCGACCTACTACCTATCGTTCTTGTTATTACCTTTTTTCAGCTCGTTGTTTTGCAAGAGCCACTCCCTAATCTTGTCTCCATTCTATTTGGCCTTCTTTTGGTTATTCTCGGCTTGACCTTCTTTATCTTTGGTTTGGAGCTTGGGTTATTCCCGATTGGCGAAAACATGGCGCAAGCTTTTGCCAGTAAAGGCAGCGTGTTTTGGCTGTTGATTTTCGCATTCTGCTTAGGCTTCGGTACAACCATTGCTGAACCAGCATTGACTGCTGTAGCGGAAGAAGCTTCGGAGGTGGCGGCTGAGGGAGGGATGATTGCCAATACTGAGCAATCAATGGAGGAATACGCAGATGGCTTGCGCTTAACGGTTGCTTTGTCGGTGGGCGTGGCGATTGTATTAGGCGTACTTCGGATTCTAAAAGGTTGGCCGATTCAGTACATGATCATCGGAGGCTACATCGGCGTTGTGATACTGACGGGATTTGCGCCGGAATCTATCATCGGTGTGGCTTACGATTCTGGCGGTGTGACGACTTCTACCATCACGGTGCCTCTGGTTACTGCTCTTGGGGTTGGGCTCGCGTCGGCGATCAAAGGACGTAACCCCATGATAGATGGCTTTGGTTTGATCGCTTTTGCCTCCTTGTTACCGATGATGTTTGTGATGGTTTATGGGATGGTGGTGGCATGATTTCCTTTGCGCATTTCATCGATACTTTTATCTCAACCATCACTGATGTGGTTCCTATCGCGACCATTATCTTCGGTTTTCAGTTGGCAGTGCTGCGCCGTCCAGTTTCAAACTTACCCAAAGTAATACTTGGCTTTGGGTACGTTATTTTAGGGTTATCGTTATTTTTGCTTGGTTTGGAAATGGCGCTGTTTCCACTTGGTGAAACCATGGCGACTCAATTGACTGCACCAGCCTTCTTGCTGGAATTTAAAGTCTCAATCGGCCAAGCCTTGAGTTGGGTTGATTATTACTGGGTGTACATCTTCGCTTTCTTTATCGGTTTTAGTACCACCATAGCGGAGCCTTCTCTTATCGCGGTCGCCATTAAAGCTAATCAAGTGTCTGGTGGCAGCATCAGTGTGAACGGGTTACGTGTTGCTGTTGCTTTAGGTGTCGCGGTTGGCATTGCGTTGGGCAGTTACCGAATCGTAGTGGGCGATCCGATTCATTATTACATCATTGCAGGTTACATCGTGGTGGTGATTCAAACCTTTTACGCGCCAAAGCTAATCGTTCCTTTGGCTTACGATTCGGGTGGCGTGACGACGTCCACGGTCACAGTGCCTTTGGTTACGGCGCTTGGCTTGGGGTTGGCATCGACGGTTCCGGGACGAAACCCCATGATAGATGGCTTTGGTTTGATCGCCTTTGCCAGTTTATTCCCAATAATTTCTGTCATGGGCTATGCCCAAATCACCCAGTGGTTAAACAAAGAGACTGCGGAGGAAAAAGAGAATGCGCTTTAAACTAATACTGGCCTTTGTAGAGGATAGCAAGACCGATAAAGTGCTGGATGCGGCTCGTGATGCAGGGGCAACGGGTGCCACGGTGATTAACAACGCACGAGGGCAAGGTTTAAACCAAAAACGCACCTTCTTTGGATTGACTTTAGAAGTGCAAAAAGACGTGTTGTTGTTTGTTGTTGAAGAGCATTTATCCAGGCACATACTAGAGACAATCAGCGAGGTCGGAGAGTTCGACCAAGAGTCAGGCCAAGGCATTGCCGTACAAATTGATGTCGAGGATGCGGTTGGCGTCGCGCACCAAGTAGAAAAACTGACCAAAGTGGTAGAGGACGAATTATGAGTAATCACGAGTTAATTCGAGTCAGAGACGTGATGGCTGCAACGTATATCATTGTAGATGGGTTAATCACGGTTCATGAAGGTATTACGTTAGCGAAAAGGAGTGAAGTTAAAGCGCTGGTGATTAATAAGCGTGATAGCGATGATGAATATGGCATTGTTCTGATGAACGATATCGCTAAAAAAGTTCTGGCAAAAAATCGTTCTCCGCAACGAACCAATCTTTATGAAATCATGACTAAACCAGCACTGTCCGTCGATCCCAACATGAATGTGAAATATTGCGCACGCTTATTTGAACGATTTGGTATTAGTCGCGCACCAGTGATTGAAAATGGTGAGGTCATTGGCATGGTGAGTTACAACAACATTGTGATTAATGGTATGGCGAGAGAAGAGGTATAGGCGGCTCTTTTCGTTAATGGCTCAATAGAGGGTAAGAACGGAAACATTCTCATCACAGCGACAAATAGCAAACCGAGTAATAATTACTTATTTGTGCCATTGCATATCCGTAAACTGAGGCTTATTCTTTGAGAATTAAAGAAATAATTGAGGATGTCATGTCATGCCGCTAGTTGCTTGCCCTGTGTGCGAGAAGCAAATATCAAAACGAGCTCACACCTGTCCAGGATGTGGAGAGCCAGACCCACTAAACCACCTAGCCAAGTCTAAGTTTTTATCGATGATATTTTGGGCTGTAATCCTTGTGGGGGCCGGTTATTTTGCTTGGTTCTACTTGGTGCCAATGTTGGTTGAAATGCTTCGTAATCACTAGTTTTGTACTTTGGTTGAGCTTCTATAAGAATGCCGTAGAATACCCTCATACATTTTGAGGAGACGATGTCGTGAAACTATTTTTTGCCTCAGACTTGCATGGCTCTTTGCCGGCAACCGAAGAAACTATCCAGCTTTATTTGGCCTCTGGTGCTGACCATCTCATCTTATTGGGTGATACGTTAAACCACGGGCCAAGAAATCCAATCCCAGAAGGTTACAACCCGCCACAAGTCGCAGAGTTACTTAATCAATATAGTGAGCAGATCATCTCTGTTCGTGGTAATTGTGACAGTGAAGTTGACCAAATGCTGTTGAACTTCCCAATGATGACGGAATACGCATGGCTGCTATTGGAGTCGGGTAAGCGTATGTTCCTCACTCATGGTCATTTATACAACAGTACAAAACGCCCGCCATTGCGTGAAGGCGACATCATTGCTCATGGTCATACTCATGTTCCAGTGGCAGAGATGCAAGAAGGTGCGATCATCTTTAATCCGGGATCAATGACCTTCCCAAGAAATGGCTTGTCACGTAGCTATGGTTTGATGGAAGGCAATACGCTGACTGTGCAAACACCAGAAGGTGAAGTGCTGGCTCAGACTACGATTTAGTGATCGAGTTATCGAATAAATCGTGAATTGGATAAAGAAGTAAGGGAGCCAATTGGCTCCCTATTTTGTATCTGAATGACCTAAATCGCGCTCTGGATCGATGATGTCTCTTACGCGTTGTTTTAGGATTTTGGCTTCAGGGAAACCCCCGTCTTTTTTACGTTCCCAAATCTGGACGCCATTGCAAAAAATCTCAAAACGGCCACCCGTATCAGGATGTAAGCTGACGGTTTCAATCTCTTCACTGAACGTGTGAAGCAATTCTTGTGATAGCCAAGTTGAACGCAACATCCAATTGCACTGACGACAGTAGTGAATGTCTATGATGGCTTTATCCATTTCTTATTTCCTTTCTTTAAATACTAAAGCAGTAGCTTTATTCCCACCGCAAAGGTGAGGATCTCAAACGCGATTTTGATAACTCGATTGCTGTACTTTGTCGCCGCCCATGCACCTAAGCTGCCGCCTAAAAATGAACTCACTAATAAAACCGGTAACCAGGCCCAATGAATTGGTGCTCCGGCTTGTACCACTGCGACGCCACCGATACCATTCCAAAACAGACCGACACAAATCATTGTATAGGCCACCGCTTGCTTGTAGTCGTAACCAAACCAACGCACAAGGAAAAGGGTAACAAGCAAGCCAGAGCCGGCAGTCAACGAGCCATTCACTATACCAATGAACATCAAACCTAACCCGCCGACTATCCAGCCAAAGGTATCGCGATGAGTTGGTATCTCTGTCTGCCCCAACTGTTTCTTGAAGCGAGAGTAAATTCCAAGAGCAAGGATCATCGCCCCGAGCATTTTCTCGGCGATGTTATCAGGAATTTGGACAATCAGGTTTGCGCCAATCACGACTCCAATGCTGCCCACCAGAATCAGATAAAGCGCGACTTTAGGTTTTATAGTCCCGGCTTTTAGATGCGTACTCGCAGCACCAAGTCCAAGGGCAACGGAAGCGACTTTATGCGTTCCTAGTGCGACGGAGAAAGGCAAGCCAAGGAAGATCAATAACGGAAATTGCAGTAACCCAGCGCCACCACCAGAGAAGGAAGCGAGCGTATTTGCGATAAGAGAACCAAAGAAGAGGGTAAGGGTATCTAGCCAGTCCATGTCCAAAATAAAAGGGGGCATCTTGCCCCCTTATCATCGAATCAAAATCAGTTTCTAAACAGTACCGTAGAACCGTGGTTCAGGCTAGTCAGTAGTAACGTTTTTTCGTTCACGACATCAATGCGACGGCTCTGCTCGGCATCTAACTTAAAGATTTGAGTAATGAGACGAAGTTGCGATTCAGAGAAGTCTTTGGACTGAGAGGCCGAAATATCTTTGAACTCAGCAGGCGATACCAACAAATAATTGTCGCTCACTTCCCATCGACCTTTTTCCGAAATGTTGATGGTTGACTCCGCCGTTGAGTCTTGCGCAAACAATCGAATATTTGCTACACGGATGTAGTCACCGTTTGGTAAATACTTCACGTTCGATTCAACATTGACTTTGCGTAGTGGTCCTACAGTATCGTCTGGCAAGTTATCAGTGATCAGTGTGACCATGGTAGATTGCCACTCGTTTGCTGTCAGTACTTGTTCTACTTTTAGGTCACTGCCCCAATATAACCAGCCACTAAAAAGGATAGATACGGCTAAAACCGCAGATGCTATTTTAATCTTCATTTCAGCCTCCTTTAGTTGCAGATGTCTGTTGGGTCATTACGACCAGCAAAGATTCGCAGCGTCACATTCTCGTATGAATGGTCGCTATCATGAATATAGTTAAGTATCAGTTGATTGTTCTGGCCGCCAGTGGCGATAACTTCGACTGGCGAAGACTCTTCCGCATGATGCTCCACATAACGTTTGATGCACTGCTCAATGGATGGCAGCCAATCGTTCAATTGTGGGTGATTAATGGGTGTCATAACGGGGACGTTATGGTACTCACCAACTTGACGGAATTGAGACTCTGCAGGATTAGTTAGTAACAATACGCACACTGGCAATAGCAGAGCGACAATAACAAGCACGCGCGCGATCCAATGGTTTGTTTTTGGTGCTGGCGTTGTTTTTGGTGTTTCTAATGACGCTTCAAGTTCAACAGGTGCTTCAGCAATTGTTTCCGTCGAAGATTCTGTGAATTGCTCTAAATCTACGACAGGCGCTTCATTTTCATTCTCTGGATCATCAAGTTCAGGGAGAGAATCAGAAGACAACGGGCTTAAACGTTCAACAGAACAAATCAATTGGTAACCGCGTTTAGGGACTGTTTTTACGAATTCTGGCGATTTAGTTGAATCCTTCAACATTTTTCGCAGGGTAGAAATTGCTTGAGTTAGGCTTGAGTCATCCACCTCGAAGCCTTGTTCGCGCCAAACAAACTCATGCAACTCGTTACGTGTTAATACTTCGTTAGGTCTCTCTGCCAACAACAGGAGTATACGGCTTTCGTTGCTTCCTAATCGTACAACTTCGTTGCCACTTTGTTGGTCAGCGAGCGAATTACTATTTGGGTCAAAGACAAATCTTTGAGCAAGCAGAAATTTGGTGCCGATGTTAGTCATTTAGTTCTTCTTAGATGGATGATTCTGAAATTATAGTGATTTGCGTCACAAAAAATGGCGTGCGCAAAAGGACATGTGCTCGTTTTAGATGCTTTTAGACAAATAGGATAATTAAAATTTTCTAAAAAAACACCGTTTTTAGCAATATTGACCTTGAATTTACATTTGTCAGCCACATGTTAAATGACATCGTGGTAAAGCTGTTTTTATAAGGCAGCGGTTAGGACTTTGTCATTTAAAGTCTTTTTAATTTAGAAGTTATGGAGCAAACATGAGCGACACCGTATCCCCAAACAAAGAAACTCGTGGCTTTCAATCAGAAGTAAAGCAGTTACTTCACCTGATGATCCATTCTCTTTATTCAAACAAAGAGATTTTCCTACGCGAGTTGATCTCAAATGCATCTGATGCATCTGATAAATTACGCTTCCAAGCGCTATCTAACCCAGATTTATATGAAGGGAATGCCGACCTTGGTGTAAAGCTTGCGTTTGATGAAAAGGCTAACACACTTACGATCTCTGATAACGGCATCGGCATGACGCGTGACGACGTGATTGAGCACTTAGGTACTATCGCGAAATCTGGCACGGCAGAATTCTTTTCGAAGCTGTCTGATGATCAAAGTAAAGACTCGCAGCTGATTGGTCAGTTTGGTGTTGGCTTTTATTCAGCGTTCATCGTTGCTGACTCGGTGACTGTGCGCACTCGTGCTGCGGGTACTGCTGCTGACGAAGCGGTTCAATGGCAATCTGCGGGTGAAGGTGAGTACACCATTGAAACCATTACGAAAGACTCTCGTGGTACCGACATTGTTCTTCATATGCGTGAAGAAGGTAAAGAATTTCTAAATGAATGGCGTCTGCGTGATGTCATCAGTAAATATTCTGATCATATTGGTATTCCAGTTGCAATTCAAACCACTGTTCGTGATGACGAAGGTAATGAAACGGGTGAGAAGAAGTGGGAGCAAATCAACAAAGCTCAGGCACTTTGGACCCGCAGCAAGTCGGATATCTCTGAAGAGGAGTATCAAGAGTTTTACAAACACGTTTCTAATGATTTCGCCGATCCGCTTACGTGGAGTCATAACCGTGTAGAAGGTAAGAACGATTATACCAGCCTGCTTTACATCCCAGCGAAAGCGCCATGGGATATGATGAACCGCGACCATAAGTCGGGTCTAAAGTTGTACGTGCAGCGTGTATTCATTATGGATGACGCTGAGCAGTTTATGCCATCTTACTTGCGTTTCATCCGTGGTTTGATTGACTCGAATGATCTGCCATTGAACGTGTCTCGTGAAATTCTTCAAGATAACAAGGTCACTCAGTCACTTCGCAACGCATGTACCAAGCGTGTACTTACTATGCTTGAGCGTATGGCGAAGAATGATGATGAAAAATACCAATCATTCTGGAAAGAGTTCGGCCTTGTCATGAAGGAAGGCGTTGCAGAAGACATGGCAAATAAAGAGAAGGTTGCTGGTCTATTGCGCTTTGCGTCTACCGAAGTGGACTCTGCTGAACAAACCGTTGGTTTGGCTTCTTACATTGAACGCATGAAAGAAGGCCAAGATAAGATTTACTACCTAACGGCAGACAGCTACGCAGCCGCGAAGAACAGCCCGCACCTAGAGCAGTTCAAAGCGAAAGGCATCGAAGTTATCTTGATGTTTGACCGCATCGATGAGTGGCTGATGAACTATCTAACCGAATTTGATGGTAAGCAATTCCAATCGATTACCAAAGCGGGTCTTGATCTGAGTAAGTTTGAAGACGAAGCAGAAAAAGAAAAGCAGAAAGAAACGGAAGAAGAGTTTAAGTCTGTAGTTGAGCGAACTCAGTCATACCTTGGTGACCGCGTAAAAGAAGTTCGTACGACTTTCAAGCTTGCTACTACGCCTGCAGTTGTCGTGACTGACGATTTCGAAATGGGTACACAGATGGCGAAGCTTCTTGAAGCGGCAGGTCAAGCAGTACCAGACGTGAAGTACATCTTCGAAATCAACCCAGAGCACGCACTTGTTAAGCGTATGGCAGATGAAGCCGATGAAGAAGCATTTGGTCGCTGGGTGGAAGTGTTGTTGGGCCAAGCGATGCTGGCTGAACGAGGTTCGATGGAAGACCCGACGCAATTTGTCGGTGCCATCAACAAGCTTTTGACTAAGGTTTAATAACCAAACATCAATGAAAAGCTCGCGAAATGCGAGCTTTTTGTTTGTAAACGCATAGATTCACACTTTGAGTGTTGAGTTAGTAATCAATAAAACTCGAAAGCAGGCATCGCTAACATTCTTTAGTCTTAATCTGCTCATTGCTTAGTGAACCTGTGTTAGAATCTCGAACTTGAATGTGAGTAATAAGGCGTGTATTTTGGCTCGCCTAAACATTATACCGAAACTTATCGTTGCGACTGCCTCGACGGGTTGCGGCCCAAGAAGCCAGCTATTGTGAGCTTCGGTATAAATCTTAAATATTAAAGAGGATAAATCATGCGCATCATTCTTCTAGGTGCTCCAGGTGCTGGTAAAGGCACACAAGCAAACTTCATCATGGATAAATACGGTATTCCACAAATCTCTACTGGTGATATGCTTCGTGCTGCTATCAAAGCAGGTACAGAGCTTGGCAAACAAGCTAAAGCTGTTATCGACGCTGGTCAGCTAGTTTCTGATGAAATCATCCTTGGCCTTATCAAAGAGCGTATTGCTCAAGACGATTGCGCGAAAGGTTTCCTACTAGATGGTTTCCCTCGTACTATCCCTCAAGCTGATGGTCTAAAAGCAATGGGTGTTGATGTCGATTACGTAATCGAATTCGACGTTGCTGACAGCGTAATCGTTGAGCGTATGGCTGGTCGTCGTGCACACCTACCATCAGGTCGTACTTACCACGTTGTTTACAACCCACCAAAAGTGGAAGGTAAAGATGACGTAACTGGCGAAGATCTTGTTGTACGTGATGACGACAAAGAAGAAACAGTACGCGCACGTCTGGGTGTTTACCATGAGCAAACTGCACCACTTATCGAGTACTACGGTAAAGAAGCAGAAGCAGGTAACACTAAGTACCTTAAGTTTGACGGTACTAAGCAAGTTGCAGAAGTAAGTGCAGATATTGAGAAAGCACTAGCATAATTTGCTAGCGGCAAAATTTAATATTTTGATATATTTAAAAGCGACCTTAGGGTCGCTTTTTTTATTCAGCTTGTTTGAACGGTGAACCAATTTCTTATACTCATCGTACAATCAACGCCGTTTACCATGAATAGGATGTTATGAAAAACAATAATAAGCAAGGGGTGTTACTGGTTAACCTTGGCACTCCCGATGAGCCGACCGCACCGGCAGTAAAGCGTTTTCTCAGTCAGTTCCTTCATGATCACCGTGTTGTCGATATGACTCGTTGGCTGTGGTGCCCAATCCTTCACGGTATTATTTTGCCAGTACGCGCGCCGAAAGTTGCAAAACTCTACCAATCTGTATGGATGGAAGAAGGCTCGCCTTTGATGGTGCACTCTAAGCGACAAGCAGAGAAGCTCGCAGTCGCGTTAGACATGCCTGTGGAATTAGGAATGACTTATGGTACCCCAAGTCTTCTAAGTGGTTTTGAAGCCCTGCAAGCGCAAGGTGTCGAAGAAGTGGTCGTGTTGCCGCTATATCCGCAGTATTCGGGGACGACGACAGCTGCAGTCTCTGATGGCATGACGAAAGCGTTCAAAAAAATGCCAGTGATGCCAGAATTTAGTTTTATTTGTGATTATCACAACCACCCCAAGTACATCGCAGCATTAGCGCAATCAGTACGTGAACATTGGGAAGAGCATGGGAAAGGGGAGTACCTGCTGTGTTCTTACCATGGTATTCCAAAGCGCTATGCCGACAATGGTGATATCTACCCTAAACATTGTGAAGAAACGACGCGATTGCTAGGTGAAGCATTAGGGTTAACTGATGACCAGTTCGGTATGACGTACCAGTCTCGATTTGGCCGTGAAGAGTGGTTACAACCTTACACCGATAAAACGTTAGAAGTATTACCAAGCCAAGGTAAGAAGAAGTTAAGTATTCTAACGCCTGCATTCTCGTCAGATTGTTTGGAAACGTTGGAAGAGATTTCAGAAGAGTGCCGTGAGATTTACCTTGAAGCAGGCGGGGAGAGCTTTAGCTACATCCCTTGTTTAAACGACAATGATATGCACATTGATATGATGGTCGATTTGGTGCGTTCTAAGCTTTAATCTTTCAAGCCTTCGAGCTTCTGTTTTGTTTACAGGGAACAAAAAGGGTCGCGATTGCGACCCTTTGTTTTATTTGTACGTTATATTAAGCAACTTGAGTTTGTTGCTCTTCAATTTGTTCTGCTGTGCTGTGTGTATTTTCTGCACCGTGCATCCAACGAACTAGCGTGTTAGAGAACAACAGTAGAATTACACCAGAGATAGTCGCTGTTACTGCAATACCACTGAAGATTGCTAGTGCACCTAGCTCACCAACGTGAGAACCAACATAACCTGCAACGTAGTTTGCGATCGCGTTACAGCCAAACCATGCACCCATCATAAGTGATGCAAGACGTAGCGGAGCTAGCTTAGTTACTAGAGATAGACCAATAGGAGATAGGCACAGTTCACCCAACGTATGGAAGAAGAATGCACCTACTAGCCATAGCATTGATGTTTTAACCGCAGTATCACCACCTTGCTCCATAACGGCACCAACCATACATAGGAAGCCTAGTGCTAGGAAGAACATTGCGAAGGCAAACTTCATTGGCGAGTTAGGTTCACGTTTACCCAGCTTCACCCATAGAACGGCTAATACAGGTGCAAGAGTAATAATGAAGAATGGGTTTAGTGATTGGAACCACGCAGCAGGCACTTCAAAACCACCGATCATACGATCTGTGTATTGTTGTGTGTAGATGTTCATTAGACCGCCGGCTTGTTCGAAGCCCGCCCAGAAAACGATAGTGAACAAGCTCATCACAAGGATAACTTTGATTCGGTCGACTTCTTCTTTAGTTAGAGGCTCTTTCTTCGCAGATTTTTTAATCGCTAGGTCACGTTTTGCTGCTGGTACACGGCCAATATCACCTAACCAAGATTGAGCCATGGTCATTTGCATCACAAGGCTGACAATCATACCAACACCAGCGGCAACGAAACCGGCTTTCCAACCAAATTCATTGGTTACTGAGCCAGATACCACGCCTGCAAGTAGTGCACCTAGGTTAATACCCATGTAGAAGATAGTGAATGCGCCGTCACGACGGTTATCACCTTCGTTGTAAAGGTCACCAACCATTGTTGAGATGTTTGGCTTAAATAGACCGTTACCACAAATAAGCAGAGCAAGACCCAGGTAGAAAGTGTGTAGAGAGCCAAGACCGAGCGCATCAGCTGGCATTGCTAGCGTAAATTGGCCGATAGCCATTAATGCACCACCAATGAGGATCGAACGGCGTTGACCTAGATAGTTATCCGCAAGGTAGCCACCAATAAGCGGGGTGATGTAGACAAGTCCAGTATAGATGCCGTAAAGGTCTAGGGCATCTTTAGTCGACCAGCCAAGGCCACCGTTCATGGTTGTGTCAGTAAGATAAAGTACTAGAATGGCGCGCATTGCGTAGTAAGAAAAGCGTTCCCATAGTTCTGTACCGAACAATAAGAACAAGCCACGTGGGTGACCAAAGTATTGATGTTGGTTTGACATAAGCTCTTCTAATAGTAGTTATTACATTTTTTAACGAAATCTACGTATACATGGCAATTTTATGTCTGACAAACAATAAAATTTTATGTGACGATTCATTTACCTTATGAAACGACTGCTTAGCGTTGAAATGGCGGGGTTTTTGTCGGTGATTTGGTCGTGTTACAAACTTACTTTTCATTTTTACCTATAGACTTATTTTCTTAAGCTGATGAAAAGGTGTAAGTTGTATGTGCAATATAAAGTGGCTTATTGATAGGTTACTTGAATGTCCATGACTCACCTTGGGCTTAATGCTAGGATGAGAGAAAAATATAATTGGCTAGTAAAAAATGAAACGTTGGTATTTACTTTATTGTAAACGTGGAGAACAAGTTAGGGCAAAACAGCACCTAGAAAACCAGGGTGTAGAATGTTTTTACCCAACTGTTGAGGTCGAAAAGATCTTACGGGGTAAGCGACAGAAAGTCGAAGAGCCGTTGTTCCCGTGTTATGTATTTGCTCGATTTGATTATGAAAAAGGCCCTAATTTCACCTCAGTACGTTCTACACGTGGTGTTGTGGATTTTGTGCGTTTTGGTGCGCAGCCTAAAGAAATCCAAGGTGATCTGGTTTTTGAGCTTAAACAGCTGGAAACCTGCACAGACGATCATTCTGATTCTGAATGTATGCCACAGCCTGGTGATGAGGTTCGAGTTAAAAGCGGGCAGTTTGCGGGTATAGATGCCATCTTCCAAGAGCAAGATGGTGAGAAGCGCTCAATCATGTTAGTGCAGATGATCACTAAGCGAGTGCCGGTAAGCATAGACAATAATGACCTCGATTTAAAATAACCAACAGTCATTCTGGTATAAAAAAAGAGGTGCTTTTGCACCTCTTTTTGATCTTTGTGCCTAAAGACTGAAAGGCAGCTGGTGGAGCCAGCCCTACCTTAGAATCAATATGCGTCGTTATGAACGGCTTGCACAGCACGTCCTGATGGATCTACACAGTTTTGGAAAGACTCATCCCATTCAATCGCTTTCGCTGAAGAACACGCTACTGAAGGGCCTCCAGGAACACATTCAGCTGCAGAAGGTAGCGGGAACAGCTCTTCAAAGATCTCGCGGTACACATAACCTTCTTTTGTGGTTGGTGTGTTGTAAGGGAAACGGAACTGCGCTGTTTCCATTTGCTGGTCAGTCACTTTCTGCTCAGCCACTTCTTTTAGAGTATCGATCCAGCTATAGCCTACACCATCAGAAAACTGTTCTTTTTGACGCCATGCAATTGACTCTGGTAAGTAGTGCTCGAAACACTCACGTAGAATGTGTTTTTCCATTTTACCGTTGCCACACATCTTGTCTGCTGGGTTCAGGCGCATTGCAACGTCAATAAATTCTTTATCTAGGAATGGAACACGGCCTTCTACACCCCACGCCGCTAGTGATTTGTTAGCACGTGCGCAGTCAAACATGTTTAGAGCGAGAAGCTTACGTACCGTCTCTTCGTGGAACTCTTGAGCGTTTGGTGCTTTGTGGAAGTATAAGTAACCACCGAAAATCTCATCCGCACCTTCGCCAGACAGTACCATCTTGATGCCCATTGCTTTGATCTTACGACCCATAAGGAACATCGGAGTAGAAGCTCGAATCGTTGTTACGTCATACGTCTCAATGTGGTAAATCACGTCACGAATGGCATCCAAACCTTCTTGGATGGTGTATGTCATTTCATGGTGAACCGTACCAATTTGGTCAGCAACTTCACGAGCAGCTTTCAGATCGGGCGCACCTTCTAGGCCGACAGCGAAAGAGTGCAGTTGTGGCCACCAAGCTTCAGACTTCTCATCATCTTCAATACGCATCGCTGCAAAGCGTTTCGCTACCGCAGACGTAATAGAAGAATCTAGACCACCTGAAAGAAGTACACCGTAAGGCACGTCAGTCATTAGTTGGCGCTTGACCGCTGCTTCTAGAGCTTCAGTCAATTCTTCTTTGCTAGTGCTGTTACCTTGTACGGCTGCGTATTCATTCCAGTCACGAGTGTAGTAGCGTTGAGGCTCTGCATCTGCACTGCCGTAGTGACAACCTGGAGGGAACTCGCTCACGGTCTTACATACTGGTACTAGTGCTTTCATTTCTGAAGCAACATAGTAGTTGCCGTGCTCATCGTAACCTTGGTAAAGCGGGATGATACCGATGTGGTCACGGCCCACTAAGTATTCGTCTTTTTCTTCATCGTAAAGTACGAATGCGAAAATACCGTTTAGTTCTTCAAGAAGGTCTGCGCCCATGTCTTGGTATAGCGCTAGGATAACTTCACAATCTGAATCGGTTTGGAATTCGTATTTGCCTTCGTAGCGAGCACGAATCTCTTTGTGGTTGTAGATTTCACCGTTTACAGCAAGGATGAGTTTTTTATCAGGGCTGTATAGTGGTTGCGCACCACTATTTAGACCAACGATCGCTAGACGCTCATGCGCAAGAATTGCGCGTTCTGATGAGTAGATTCCAGACCAGTCTGGACCGCGATGACGAAGCTTTTTCGACATCTCAAGTGCGATAGGGCGCAATGCTGCTGCATCACTCTTAATGTCTAAAATGCCAAATACTGAACACATACAACATCCTTTTTAAACTAAACAATTTTTAATCGGTATGGCTTCAATTTGCCATTGTGAGTAAAAAAAGCAACGTTTTATGATTAAAAAAATGATAAAAAGGCTTGTCTATTAGATGGTGTTTAAAATAAGTCTTGTTTTGATGAATGAGATTAAGGTTTGGTATAAAAAACACACAAAAAAGCCCTCTTATTGTTAGAGGGCTCAATAAAAATATTGTTTTTGATGCTTATTTCATCGGGGTGAACTGAGGTTGAAGTTGCTCGCAAACATGACGCGCAAAACCGCTACCGGCTTCACTATAAATGTTCAGCGCCGCATCAACACCACTTTCTAGTAATCCTTCTAGCTGATCGGGATATTCAGCAATCGCTGCAATTTGGCCTTTATATTTTCGGCTTTGTAGTTGCTCTAATGCGGTTTGGTTTCCTTGGTGATGTGGCATCGCCAGTAAGACCAACTTTACATTGGCTGTATCTAAAATTCGTTCCCAGAAATCGGGGTCGGTCGCGTCGCCAGAAATTACATTGCGTCCTTCAGAACGGTGTTTATGCGCTGCTTCTTCACGGACTTCTACACCAAGAGAAATCTTGCCATAGCGAGAACGCAACTCATCGTAGGCACCAGTGCCAATTCGGCCCATACCTAAAATCAGGACTTGAGCATGGCCCGGGTTGATAAGTTGGTCGCGTTGATTGAGCTTTTCGGCTGCTGTTTCTTGTAGCCATTTCCCAGAATGCTGGTAGATCTGGTGACCCAAGCGGTTCAATGGTGCAGAGATAATGAAAGAAATGGAGACGGCAACTGCAATCGCAGCAAGCATATCACTTGGCATCCAACCCATTTTGTAGGCCAATCCACCGACGATCAAACCAAATTCACTGTAGTTGAATAATGATAGTGATGTCAGAAGTGAGGTACGTACGCGGAATTTGAAATAGTTGATGGTTAGGAAGTAAAGCAGACCTTTAATTGGCAGTAGTAAAATAA
Source organism: Vibrio jasicida CAIM 1864 = LMG 25398 (assembly GCF_000400365.1). Taxonomy (GTDB): domain Bacteria; phylum Pseudomonadota; class Gammaproteobacteria; order Enterobacterales; family Vibrionaceae; genus Vibrio; species Vibrio jasicida. Next base: position 47,464 of record NZ_BAOG01000035.1, read on the forward strand.
ACAGCAACGCCAAACCAATGCCTGTGAAGCTCAGAGATGCCGACAAACCAATATTCAAGAAGAAGCAGACTAAGAATAGTTCTTTCATATTGAATAGAGATTTGGATAATTCAGATGCTTTACGGTGTCCTGCCAAGAGCATACCGAGGATAAGAGCACCGAGGTCAGGCTTCATACCAACAAGCTCAAATAGGCCTGCGCCAACGACTAACGCAAAGAAGATACCGAAGAGAACCAGCATCTCGCCATGGCCTACCTTGTCTAAGAGTTTATAGAACAATGGACGAAGAAGAGGCAATGCAAACAAACCTATCGCATACCACTCCGGAATTTTACCCGTTGAAGCGGTAAGGAAAACCACGGCAAAAATATCCTGCATAACCAGAATACCAATAGCGAGGGTCCCGTAGGTCGCGTTCATCTCACCTTTTTCTTGTAGTGTCTTAACGGCAAATACAGTACTGGAAAATGATAAAGCAAAAGCGAGAAGTAGAATTTGCGTGCTATCCATGCTTGTCAATGAGGATAAGCCGAGCAGTTTTAGTCCAATAAGAACAAGCGCAAAGAAAAGAGTTGAAAGAACGTTGTGCGCCGTGGCTCCTCCCCAAATTTCTTTAGAGAGTAGGGTTTTGACATCTAGCTTTAAGCCAATTGTAAAGAGGAGAAGCGTAACACCAAGATCTGCAAGGGTAACAATGACGTCATTACTTTGGTAACCAAACGCGTGCAAGCCAAAGCCGGCAAGTAGAAAGCCAACCAATGGAGGAAGGTGGCATTTGAGCGCAATAAAACCGGCGATGAAGGCCGTTGTAATTAGAATAATTTCCATACTGTTGAGCTATATTCCTGATATACAAAAACGGGCTGTGAAATCACAGCCCGAGATTGTAACTCAATTGGTTGTATAAACTTAGTCTTCTAGTAACTTTTGTAACAAAACTCCGTTCAACATGGCGCGTTTAATCATCGCAAATGCGCCCATTGTTGGGTGCTTATCAATATGAGAAGCAACAATTGGAAGTTCGTTATGGAAGGTCTTCAAAGATTGGTTTTCTACGTTTCGTTGAATCGCTGGGAAGACAATTTCTTCAGCGGCAGTAATGTCACCAGCAATGACAATTTTTTGTGGGTTGAATAAGTTGATGGTAATTGCAATCGCTTTACCAAGTTGATTACCCACACGAACCAGACTTTGTTTCGCCAGTTCATCACCATTCATTGCGTGGTTACAAACATCTTCAATCGTGATGTGTTCAAGCTGAGTTAAACTAGATTCGTAACCTTGTGCAATCAGTTTTTTCACACGTTGAATGATTGCTGGATTTGCCGCTACGGTCTCTAAACAACCAAAGTTACCGCATTGGCATTGCTCACCGAGTGGGTCAATTTGGATGTGTCCGATTTCGCCTACGTTGCGGTTAAAGCCCAAGAAAACTTGACCATTTACGATGATGCCCGCACCAGTACCGCGGTGAACACTGACCAGAATTGAGTCTTGGCAATCTTGGCTTGCACCAAAGTAGTGTTCAGCCAGAGCCATACCACGTACATCGTTACCAACGAAACACGCAGTATTGAACTTCTCACGGATGATTTCGCCAAGCGCTAAGTTATCGATATCTGTGTTTGGCATGTATTCAACAACACCTGTAGTTGGGTTTACCAAGCCAGGTAGGGTGATGCCGATAGCAATAAGTTGGTCGATTTTGTCTTGGCAGCGATTTACGAAGTCTTTCAACAGATCAATCAAACCAGCGATCAAGTCAGCCTGATTGGTGTAGTGAAGTTCGTGCTGGTCTTCTGCCAACGCCGTGCCACCTAGATCGTACAAACTAAATTGCACGTAGTCTCGGCCTAATCGCACAGCGATAGAGTGGAAGGGTTTTACCTCAGTGGTCAGCGATATCGCTCGGCGACCACCGGTAGATGCTTGTTGCGCGACCTCTTTAATTAAGCCGCGCTCTAAGAGTTGGCGGGTTATTTTGGTAACACTCGCAGGGGCGAGCTGACTAACATCCGCGACTTGAATACGGGAAATTGGACCTTGTTGGTCAATCAGCCTGTATACCGCAGCGCTGTTAAGCTGTTTTACTAAATCTACATTACCAATCTGTCCGCCATTCATGCTTAATTTTGCTCGTATTGTCCGTTAACAACCGTCGCTTTTACATTGAAGTCACGATCGAAAATAGTCAGGTTTGCCACCATTCCTTTTCGAACTCGGCCAAGACGTTCCTCAACACCGATTGCGGTTGCTGGGTACAGTGTAGCCATTCGTAAAGCTTCGTCTAAAGCGATGCCTGCGTGCTCAACTGTATTCTGAACTGCTTCTATCATAGTCAGAGCTGAGCCGCCTAATGTGCCATTTTCATCAACACATTTACCATCTCGGTAATATACTTTCTTACCAACAAAAATAAAGTGATCCATGTTAGCACCTGCTGGAGCTGTGGCATCCGTCACCAAAACAAGCTTTTCACCCTTGATTTTATGAGCAATTCGGATGTTTGCGTAGTCTACGTGAAAACCGTCAGCAATGATGCCGGCGTAAACTTCCGGAGTGTCATAAATCGCACCAACAACACCAGGTTCACGGCCAACCATTGGCGTCATTGCGTTGAATAGGTGAGTAGCAAAGGTGATACCTGCTTCAAAACCTTCACGCGCTTCTGCGTAAGTAGCATTTGTATGGCCGATTGATACGACGATACCTGCCGCTTTGAGACGTGCTATGTGCTCAGGATCATTTTGCTCTGGTGCTAGTGTTACTTTTGCTACGAGATCTGCATTCGCACAAATAAGGTCAATCATGCCGTCGTCAGAAGGGCGGATGAAGTCCACGCTGTGGATGCCTTTCTTCGCAACGTTAAGGTAAGGACCTTCAAGGTGAAGACCTAACGATTGGTTTTGGTATTTGTTGTGGTATTCACGAGCCGCAGCAATCGAAGCACGCATGTCTTCGTCTGAAGACGTGATAAGAGTTGGTAGGAAGCTAGTACAACCCGACTTTAGGTTGGCTTCGTGCATGATTTGCATGGTTTCAGGTGTGATTTCGTCGTTTAGCATCACACCGCCACAGCCGTTTAGCTGAAGGTCAATAAAACCAGGGCTTAGATTTGCACCGTCCAGATCTTTGATCTCAATACCTTCTGGTAATTGAGTTACTGGCACAACTGATTGAATCTGGTCATTGTCGATGATGACCGCATGATCGGTAAGAACATCACTACCGGTATAGATTTTACAGTTACTTAGCGCGTACATAGTCAGCTAGTCCTTATAGATGAGAATTCATTTTCTGTCCCGTTATCTAACTGGTGACTGCATGAGTCATGCTGGTACTTAGTTTGTATCACTGAATTAGATAACGAGTCACATACAGCAAGTCGCGTTTTATCGATGTCATTATCAGAGTAACTAACTGAAAAATAATAAATGAATTAGTTTTTATGATTGTTTTCCAGAGCGAAGTTACTGCGAATCATCTGTAGAGATACCAAAATAACACTGATTCTGTCTTGCATAAAGTGCGAGGATCTTATCTCTAAAACGCCATTTTTTCGTATAATAAAATAAGTTTTATGATCTCGCTAGCAAAAACCTTCCCAAAGGGCTGTTTCTGGTGATTATGATCACAAACAATGAGCTTTTAATTTGCGGAGCAAAATTAATATCATAAACTGGTAGCGACTAAATTGAACGACTGAAATAAGTCATTCGACAAAACATAAAATCCTATAGGGGGAACTTAAGGTGAATATTCTTGGATACGCGCAGAAGTTAGGTAAAGCTCTTATGCTTCCTATCGCAACGCTTCCAGTTGCAGCGCTTTTACTACGTTTGGGTCAACCTGACCTTTTAGACATTGCGTTTATGGCATCAGCTGGTAACGCAATCTTTAGTCAACTACCACTACTATTCGGTCTAGGTATCGCGATCGGTCTTTCTAAAGACGGTCAAGGTGCTGCTGGTCTAGCAGGTGCAGTTGCTTACTTCGTGCTAACTGCTACTGCAGCGACAATTGATGCAAGTGTTAACATGTCATTCTTCGGCGGTATCATTGCAGGTATCATCGCTGGTCACTCTTACAACGCTTTCCATGCTACTCGTCTTCCTGAGTGGTTGGCATTCTTCTCTGGCAAACGTCTAGTACCAATCATGGCGGGTCTATTCTCGCTTGTAGCTGGTGCTCTTGCTGGTGTTGTATGGCCAACAATTCAAGGCGGTCTTGACGCGCTAGCGCACGCAGTTTCTACTTCTGGTGCTATCGGTCAGTTCGTTTACGGCACGCTTAACCGCGCACTTATCCCTGTAGGTCTACACCACGTACTAAACTCGTACTTCTGGTTCGGTATGGGTACGTGTCAAGAAGTTCTAGTATCTGGCGCAACTGCTGCTGGTCAAGCACTTCCTGCTCTACAACAGCTTTGTGTTGACCCAGCTCTAGCTAAGACTCTTGTTGCTGGTCAAACTCACACATTCGAATTCGCTAACTCTGTAACTCCAGAAATCACAGCAACAGTTAAAGAAGTAACTGAAACGCTTAAATCTGGTGACCTACACCGCTTCTTCGGCGGCGATAAGAGCGCTGGTGTATTCATGAACGGCTTCTTCCCTGTAATGATGTTCGGTCTACCAGGTGCGGCACTAGCTATGTACCTAGCAGCACCAGTTGAGAAACGCAGCCAAGTTGGTGGCGCACTATTCTCAGTAGCGTTCTGTTCATTCCTAACAGGTATTACAGAGCCTCTAGAGTTCATGTTTGTGTTCCTTGCTCCTGCTCTATACGCAATGCACGCCGTGTTTACTGGTCTATCTCTAGTACTTGCAAACATGCTTGGCACGCTACATGGCTTTGGTTTCTCTGCGGGTCTAATCGACTTCGTACTGAACTACGGTCTAGCTACTAAGCCTCTAGTGCTTCTTGCTCTAGGTCTAAGCTTCGGTGCTCTATACTTCTTCACATTCAGCTTCGCAATCCGCGCATTCAACCTGAAATCGCCAGGTCGTGAAGATGACGATGAAGATGCATCTGCTGCTCCAGCTGGTGATGCACCAAAAGGTGACCTAGCTCGTCAATACCTGAAAGCACTAGGTGGTCACGACAACCTAACTTCAATTGACGCATGTATCACTCGTCTACGTCTTACTCTTAAAGACCGCTCAGTCGCTGACGAAGCTGTTCTTAAGAAACTTGGTGCGAAGGGTGTGGTTAAGCTAGGTGAAAACAACCTACAAGTTATCCTTGGTCCTCTTGCAGAAATCGTTGCTGGTGAAATGAAAGCAATCGGTGCAGGTGAAGACCTATCAGATGTAAAACTTCCTTAGTAACATCTTAAAGACTCTCTATAAAAGACCTCCTTCGGGAGGTCTTTTTTTTGTTTCAAGCGTTTCAATATGCTTTGGTTTCCACCTAAGTAGAGAAATATTGCCTTTTTAACGACGGTTCTTGTTGTCTAATCGCTAAGAATTGTGGATCATTAGGAACAATGCACTCTGCAAATCCAACCTTGGTTGTGGAGTTCTGTTTTCTCTGACAATACTAATATTTTTGAGGTGCTATAGATGAGTGAAGCTGATGCTCGTCCATCAAACTTTATTCGCCAGATTATTGATAAAGATCTAGCGGATGGTAAACACACTAGCGTGCATACTCGATTCCCGCCGGAGCCGAACGGTTACCTGCATATCGGTCATGCTAAGTCTATCTGTTTGAACTTCGGTATTGCTCAGGACTACCAGGGTCAATGTAACTTGCGTTTTGACGATACAAACCCTGAAAAAGAAGACATCGAATACGTTGAGTCTATCAAGAAAGATGTAAACTGGTTGGGCTTCGAGTGGGATGGTGAAGTATGTTACTCATCAAACTACTTCGACAAGCTTTACGAATATGCAATTGAATTGATTAATAAAGGCTTAGCGTATGTTGATGAGCTAAGTCCTGAGCAGATTCGTGAATACCGCGGTACGCTAACGGCTCCGGGTAAACCAAGCCCATACCGTGATCGCCCAATCGAAGAAAACCTAGCGCTATTTGAAAAAATGCGTGCAGGTGAGTTCGAAGAAGGCAAAGCGTGTCTTCGCGCTAAGATCGACATGGGTTCTTCATTCATGGTAATGCGTGATCCAGTTATCTACCGTGTACGTTTTGCGACTCACCACCAGACTGGTGATAAGTGGTGCATTTACCCAATGTACGACTTCACACACTGTATCTCTGATGCATTAGAAGGCATTACGCACTCTATCTGTACTCTTGAGTTTATGGATAACCGCCGTCTGTACGACTGGGTTCTAGACAACATCACGATTGATTGCCGTCCACACCAGTACGAATTCAGTCGCCTAAACCTTGAATATACAGTGATGTCTAAGCGTAAGCTAAACCAACTAGTGACTGAGAAATTGGTTGATGGTTGGGATGACCCACGCATGCCAACCGTATCTGGTCTGCGTCGCCGTGGCTTCACTTCTGCATCTATTCGTGAGTTCTGTAAGCGTATCGGTGTAACGAAACAAGAGAACATGATTGAGTTCGGTTCACTAGAATCTTGTATTCGTGATGATCTAAACGAAAACGCACCACGTGCGATGGCCGTTCTAGATCCAGTTAAGATCGTTATCGAGAACTTTGAAGAAGGTGCGGTAGAAACTCTGACGGTTGCTAACCATCCAAACAAACCTGAAATGGGCGAGCGTGAAGTGCCATTCACTCGTGAAGTTTGGATTGAGCGCGAAGATTTCCGTGAAGAAGCAAACAAGAAGTACAAGCGCCTTGTTCTAGGTAAAGAAGTACGTCTACGTGGCGCATACGTGATCAAGGCTGAACGCATCGAGAAAGACGCGGAAGGCAACATCACAACAATCTTCTGTACTTACGATGCTGAAACGCTAGGTAAGAACCCGGCAGATGGCCGTAAAGTGAAAGGCGTAATCCACTGGGTATCAGCAGACAAAGCATTGCCTGCAGAAATCCGCATGTACGATCGTTTGTTCACAGTACCAAATCCAGCGGCTGCGGATGACTTTGCTGCGACAATCAACCCAGAATCACTAGTGGTTCTAAACGGTTTTGTTGAGCCAAGCCTAACAACGGCAGAAGCGGAAACAGGTTATCAGTTTGAGCGTATGGGTTACTTCTGTGCAGATTCAAAAGATTCTTCAGCAGATAACCTAGTATTCAACCGTACGGTTGGTCTACGTGATACTTGGGCGAAAATCGAGAACCAATAATCTCAATACCTCGCTAACAAAAATGCCAGCAAATTGCTGGCATTTTTTATGTCCTATGGTAGACGAGAGGGCTTTGATGTCGTCACTGTACCCGCTTTTGAGTCGTACCATATGACAAAGCTTGAGTTCTCGGGAGTTCGTTCGTAACCTTTTTTTGTATACGTGTAATAGCAAACGGATTGGTGGGAGTCATTGTCTCTGATACGGCGCGTTATAAAATCAAACCTATCGTTTGCATTCCGATTATTCGATAGCGAGTATTCATCACCTAATAGAGCTTGCCATACGGCAATACATCCTGCGTTCCCTTGGCCAATATTGTATGGGTTACCAATATTCCCACTGGCGTTGCCTTTGTTTGTTCCTAAAGGGTAGCCAAATTCATTGACATCAAGTTCTCCGCCACCATAGCCATCTATATTTTGCTGTGCTGCTGGTGTCCCCCCGTTAACTAACCACTGGCTTTGGGTGAACTTAACTGCCGTTTCAAATTGGTCTGCGATGGCTTCCATCTTGGCTTGGTAGGCATCGTCTTGAAGGTTTAAGAATCGCGGTGCGACTACAACAGCCAGTATCCCAAGAATAACAATTGCAATAATCAGTTCGAGTAAGGTAAAGCCACAAGAATTCCTTTTCTTCATCGCTTGTCTCCATAAAAAAACGCCAGCCGAAGCTGACGTTTAGAGTCTTTATTAATAAAAAGCGTTACTTTTTATTTTGCAGGCTTGTGCGCGTCAGGATTCGTCTTACAAGAACCATCGCTACATTTACCGTATAGGTACAAGCTGTGGTTAGTAAGCGTAACATTGTACTTAGCTGCGATTTCTTTTTGACGTTCTTCAATCACGTCATCTGAAAACTCAATTACTTCACCACAGTCTAAACATACTAAGTGATCGTGGTGATGTTGAGTTGACAGTTCAAATACTGATTTACCGCCTTCGAAATGGTGGCGGGTAACAATACCAGCATCATCAAATTGGTTTAATACACGATAAACGGTTGCTAGACCAATCTCTTCACCTAGATCGATTAGCTTTTTGTACAAATCTTCAGCACTGATGTGCTGGCAGTCTGGCTGCTGAAGTACTTCTAGAATTTTTAGCCTTGGAAGGGTTACTTTTAAACCCGCATCCTTCAGCGCCTGATTATTATCTGACATATACTTTCCCGTTGGATCATCTGCAGCGATTTAACAGAATTCAATATTCCTACCATTATAGGCGAAGCGTACTGAACATTAAACCACGAACTTCAAAGGGTTAATAGATTCTTTTTGTAAATTAGAAACAGGTCGATTATATTACAGATCAGACCAGTTACATTTTTGTAACATTGCATCGCAAAGGCTATGGATAGGTATGAATAAGCGACTTGCCAAGATTTATAAACCAGGGATTGTTAAGTTTGCGCTTAATATTTGGCCGCCATTTTGGGGCTCAGGTATCAAAATCTTACATATTTCTGAAGACTTTCGAACGGTTAACGTTCGTTTGAAGCTCCGTTGGTGGAATAAAAACGCAAATCGTACCCAGTATGGCGGTAGTATCTTCTCGCTTACGGACCCAATTTATTCTCTGATGTTGATGGGCATTTTACGGGAAGAGTATTTTGTGTGGGATAAAGAGGCGAGTATCAACTTCATCAAACCGGGACAGAGTGATTTATTTGCCGAGTTTGAAGTAACAGAAGGAATGCTAGCTGACATTTACCAAATGACTCGTAACGGTGAAAAGTGCTTTCCAGAGTTTATTACCTATGTGAAAGACAAAGAAGGTAACGTTGTATCGGAAGTGCAACGGAAGTTGTATGTGAGGAAGAAACCTCAATATCGAGAAGAAGAGGTCGCAACGGAAGCTTCTTGATAGAGAGATACAAAAAGACCTCCAAGGTGGAGGTCTTTTTCAATAGGTGCTGTATTAGCCTTCAAGCTCAGCTAGGCACATCTCTTCATAGATTTGCTTAACCCAGTTTTCGACACGTTCATCAGTCAATTCTGGTTGACGATCTTCGTCGATACATAGGCCAACAAACTGGCTATCGTCGCCTTCTGCAAGTGCTTTAGACGCTTCAAACTCGTAACTTTCAGTTGAAGTGTGGCCAAGGATAGTACCGCCTTTTGCTTCAACGATGTCACGAACTGTTCCCATCGCATCACAGAAGTACTCTGCGTAATCTTCTTGGTCACCACAACCAAAGATAGCGACTAGCTTTGTTGAGAAGTCTACTTGCTCAAGCTCAGGGAAGAAATCATCCCAATCACATTGCGCTTCACCGTAGTACCACGTAGGGATACCTAGAAGAAGAAGATCAAAGTTATCAATGTCTTCTTTGCTGCTTTTTGCGATGTCTTGAACGTGAACTAGTTGTTTACCTAGTTGCTTTTGAATCATCTTTGCAACGGCTTCAGTATTACCTGTGTCGCTACCGAAGAAGATACCTACACTTGCCATAGAGTCTATACCTTTACATTGTTTGTTACTGGCGATGGGGAGAAGAGCTTAACCAAGCCCTGTGCCTTCCCAACTGAGCTGAATCAGGCCTTTCGCGATGAAACCAGCGCAGCCAAGGAAAAGGACTAACCACACAATACGACGACCATAAACAGGTACGTTACCTTGTTTTAGCACATCTTTTATTGCCATCCCGATGAAAAAGAAGATAGCAGCAAAAAGCAGATCGAGCCCAATCGACTCGAGCATGTCCATATAGTCGTATAGCATTGTCGTCCTTCATGCCAAAAATTCTTGGGCGCACTATACCACTGTTAAACAGTAAAGTTAATGCACAACAAGAAGGGTTATTTCAATAATCTGGCGTTGTTTTTCGAATTTGTTAACTCGAAATATATTTCCTGATCACACGCATTACTTCAGCGGGTTTCTCTGCATGTAACCAGTGTCCGGTATTGGCGATAATGTGTGCTTTTGCGTTGTTAAACTGACGCTTAACAGCAGGCTGATGCTCAGGCATTAGGTAGTCTGAATCTCCACCTTTAACAAACAGAGTTGGAATATCTGTGGTAGCAATTTCTTGCCAGCCAATAATCTGATCATAATTGTTGAATAAGCTTGCGACATTAAAGCGCCAATCCATTTTGTCACCGTTCCTATACAGCGACTTCGACAAAAATTGTCTTACGCCGTCCATTTCAATGTGTTGAGCAAGAATATCCATGGTTTGTTGGCGATTACTTGGTTGTTCTTTGACTACCGCCTGTAGACCACGAAATACATTGTCGTGACGATTTGTGTTGTAGGCAACTGGTGCCATGTCTAAAACGATCAGCTGTTTTATTAATTCAGGAGCGACATCTGCTAGTTTCATTGCAACCTTACCACCCATAGAGTGGCCGATTACTAACGCAGGCTCGATGTCGATATTGCGAAGTAAATCAGCAACATCTTGCGCCATGACTTCATAGTTGTGTGTATCTGAATGGAAAGAGAGACCGTGATTTCGTAGATCAATGCTGATCACGGAATGATCTTGGACGAGGTCGCGAGCCAGTAAACCTAGATTACTGAAACTGCCAAACAATCCATGAATCAAAACAACCGTTTGGCCTTGGCCTTCCTGCTTATAGTTGAGTAATGCTGACATTTTATCTTATTCGTGATGGGTTTAACGTGGAGTATCCGCGAGGATCTCGTTATAATCCCCCAGAGTTTAAACATTGAGAATGTGAAAAGCGAATGAAAACAATTGAGGTTGATGAGGATCTATACCGTTACATTGCGGGTCAAACCAAGCATATCGGTGAAAGTGCCTCGGATATTTTACGACGCCTTTTGAACCTTGATGGTCAGTTGCAGGAAGCCGTCGTTGCACCTGTAATCGAGCAGCCACAAGGGATTGTAGTAAGTAAAGATGCTGGTAAAACAGAATCAGTGGATACCGTAAAAGAGATGCGTTCTCTACTGATTTCTGATGAGTTTGCTGGCCTTAAGAAAGCGATTGATCGCTTCATGTTGGTTCTATCAACCTTACACACTTTAAATCCAGAGAGCTTCTCTCAAGCAACGAAAGTAAAAGGGCGCAAGCGCGTTTACTTTGCTGATAATGAAGATACTCTGCTAGCAAACGGCAATACCACCAAGCCTAAAGCAATTCCTGGTACGCCATTTTGGGTAATCACTAATAACAACACCAGTCGCAAGCGACAGATGGTTGAGCAGGTGATGACTCATATGGAGTTCCAGCCTGACTTGATAGAGAAAGTAACAGGTTCAATCTAAGAAACCTGATAGAAGCCTCATAATGTGTAGCGTATAGCGGATATTATGAGGCTTTTTTGATTTTATTTGTATTTAAAGAAAGGATGTCAAACATGGCTATGCACCCTCGTGCTGGGCAAAAAGCGCAGCAGGAAGATCTTCATAATATCCCAGCACTCGTTGCTAACTACTTCTTACTTCAACCTGATGCATCAAATGCAGAGCATAACGTTCAATTTGGTACTTCTGGTCACCGCGGTACCGCGGACAAGCACACCTTTAACGAAAACCACATTTTAGCTATCGCTCAAGCGGTCGCAGAAGTTCGTGCTGAGCAAGGTACAACAGGTCCACTGTTTGTGGGCAAAGACACGCACGCGCTATCTGAACCAGCGTTTTCAAGTGTGATTGAAGTATTGATTGCAAACGGTGTGACAGTGATTGTCCAGCAAGACAACGGCTACACGCCAACGCCTGGTATTTCACACGCGATTCTGACTTATAACATCAAGCATGATGACAAAGCAGATGGCATCGTGATTACCCCATCTCATAACCCACCTCAAGACGGCGGCATCAAGTACAACCCGACGCACGGTGGTCCAGCTGAAGCAGAGCTAACTCAGGCTATCGAAGATCGTGCAAACGCACTGATTGCTGAAGGTCTACAAGGCGTTAAACGCCTACCGTTAGCTGAAGCAAAAGCATCTGAGCTGTTTGTAGAGATGGATTTGGTGAAACCATACATCGACGATTTAGTGAACGTTATCGATATGGAAGCAATCCAAAAAGCAAACTTGAAGATTGGTGTAGATCCATTAGGCGGCAGCGGCATCGATTACTGGCGTCAAATTGGTCAGGCATACAACCTGGACCTAACGCTAGTAAGTGAAGCGATTGATCCTTCTTTCCAATTCATGTCGCTAGATAAAGACGGCGTTGTACGTATGGACTGTTCTTCTCCTTACGCAATGGCGGGTCTATTGGCGCTGAAAGATGAATACGATTTAGCATTTGGTAACGATCCTGACTACGACCGTCACGGTATCGTTACGCCAAAAGGTTTGATGAATCCGAACCACTTCTTAGCGGTTTGTATCGACTACCTATACCGTCACCGTGACGCGTGGGGTAAAGATGTCGCTGTTGGTAAAACGCTAGTTTCAAGCGCTCTGATTGACCGTGTTGTTGCGGATCTAGGTCGTGAGCTATGTGAAGTGCCTGTTGGCTTCAAATGGTTTGTGGACGGTCTGTACACTGGTAAGTTTGGCTTCGGCGGCGAAGAAAGTGCTGGTGCGTCTTTCCTTCGTAAAGATGGTACGCCATGGTCAACAGACAAAGATGGCATCTTGCTATGTCTTCTAGCGGCAGAGATCACTGCGGTAACGGGTAAGAACCCGCAAGATTACTATGAAGAGCTTGCGGCGAAGCACGGTGAGTCCAAGTATAACCGTATTCAAGCTGTAGCAAACGGTCCACAAAAAGACGTACTGAAGAAGTTGTCACCAGAAATGGTCGCGGCAGAAACACTAGCAGGTGACGTAATTACGGCTCGTCTAACACATGCTCCTGGTAACGGTGCTGCAATTGGTGGTCTTAAAGTAACGACAGCCAATGGCTGGTTCGCTGCTCGTCCATCAGGCACTGAAGACATCTACAAGATTTACTGTGAAAGCTTTAAAGGTGAAGAGCACCTAAAACAAATCGAAGCCGAAGCACAAGAAATCGTTAATCAAGTATTTGCAGCCGCTGGTTTGTAATTCAAACGATTAAGGTTCGAAAGGGTCGACATTGCGTCGGCCCTTTTTGTTTGTGAAGAGGGTACGCTGCGCTTCGAGAGTCGGGAACGCTTCGCTCTAGGAATCGAGAGGTGCTCGTTGAGAGTATAGCTGAAAGGTATTTTGATTAAGAAGGTGTTGACGGGACTTGTTCCTAGAAAAGCAAAATAAAATCGTTTCCCGTTTTAGTTCGGCCACGTATCAGGTACAACAAACCAAAATTGACCACTCTTTGTTTGAGCGTGAATAAACCTATCTGATGGTTTATCGATGGGTTCCAAGAACTCCTTATTGCCAATTGCCCATAGTGGTTTGGAAAGAGCATATAAAGGTTCTTTGATCCCTTCCCATTGGCTTTGATAACACCAATTGCCGGATATTTGGCTTTGGTTTAGCTCGTAACCTAAACAGGTTGTAGGGGTTGGCTCGTCTGAAAAAGGATTTACATAGAGGCGACCTTGCATCAGCAAGTGTTCGCTCGGTACAACGTCTAACGGTAACTGCTGGTGGAACTCTTCTCTCTGGCTCATTTTTAGTTGGTGGGTAAGCATGCGATCGAGTTTCTTATGCAGTTGGTCATGTGCATTCGGGCCATACCAAATGCCTTCATTCAGTAAGTAAAATTTGATGGCCACTTCCCAATGCTCGTATTGTTTGGTTTCCTGATTCTCGAGGATCAAATCGACGGCGCCAATTGTGCGGCCAGCCGTGTCGTTGAGTTGAATCTCTTCAGCAACCAGTTCATATCGAGGCGAGCAAGTCAGTAGCTTGGTGCAAAGGTGTTGGTAAAGGAAGCCAAGTCGTGGATTGCCATCGTAATCTTCATTGTCCGATAGAGGTGGTGTCAGAATGTCTTCGACGGTGACAAAGGGCGTTTGAAGTTTAAAAAGTGGTGGGGTGCTAGCAATCCATTGATAGAAACGTTGTAGAGAATTCATCCATTATCCTTGTTGTCGCAGGCAGAGCCTTTCTATTGTATCGAAATTTATTCTGGTTGGGGATGCCACAACTAGCATCCTGATCGCGGTTCGATATACACTTTGTTTAAGCCACAAGTATTGGAAGTAACAATGAATAATTTACAGCTGGAAAAGATCCTTAACGAGAAATTATCGCCGCAACTTATTAAAGACTACGCACCGAATGGAATGCAAGTTGAAGGCAAATCAGAAATCAAACGCATCGTGACAGGCGTAACGGCCTCACAAGCATTGATCGATAAAGCCATCGAGTTAGAGGCTGATGCACTGCTTGTTCATCACGGATACTTTTGGAAAGGTGAACCAGAGCCAATTCGTGGTATGAAAGGAAAGCGTATCCGCAGTTTGATCAAAAGTGACATCAACCTTTACGGCTACCATTTACCGCTAGATATTCATCCTGAGTTGGGTAACAACGCAGAGTTGGCACGCTTGCTAGACATTGAAGTGGAAGGTGGCTTAGAAGGACACCCTCAATCTGTCGCTCTGTTTGGCCGCTTAAAACAAGCAATGACTGGCACTGATTTCACGAACAAAATCAATCACGTATTAAACCGTGAACCTTTGCATATCGCGCCTGACAATGCAGAAAAAATGATTGAGACAGTAGGTTGGTGTACCGGTGGTGGTCAAGACTTCATTGAGCTTGCTGCTCAACATGGATTAGATGCATTTATTTCGGGCGAGATCTCAGAACGTACGACTTACACCGCTCGTGAATTGGATATTCATTACTTCTCTGCAGGTCACCACGCAACCGAACGTTATGGCATTAAAGCGTTGGGTGAATGGTTAGCGCAAGAGCACGGGTTAGACGTCACGTTTATCGATATTGATAATCCAGTATAAAAGGGACAGGCTTCGCCCTGTGAGATGCGAAAGTGTTAAGCAATTATCTCTCGCATTCCGAAGCGAAGCGTTCTATGGGGCGTAGCTCGTTCTCGTCTCTTCAAAAAAGAAAGGGTTGACGCTTTCACGTCAACCCCAACACTTATCCGATTCTCGATTCTCGATTCTCGATTCTCGATTCTCGATTCTCGATTCTCGATTCTCGATTCTCGATTCTAACGCCTACTCACGCTCGTGCAGTGGAGAGAACTCGCGTTGAGTTTCACCAGTGTATAGCTGACGAGGACGACCGATTCGGTTTAGTGGATCGCTGTGCATTTCGTTCCAGTGAGCAATCCAACCGATAGTACGAGAAATCGCGAAGATAACCGTAAACATCGATACAGGAATACCGATTGCTTTTAGGATGATGCCTGAGTAGAAGTCTACGTTCGGGTATAGCTTCTTAGACACGAAGTATTCGTCAGAAAGAGCAATACGTTCAAGTTCCATTGCAACGTCTAGCAGTGGATCTTTGATGTTTAGCTCTTTTAGTACTTCGTGACATGTTTCACGCATTACCGTTGCACGTGGATCGTAGTTTTTGTAAACGCGGTGACCGAAGCCCATTAGACGGAATGGATCATCTTTGTCTTTTGCACGCTCTACGTACTCAGGGATGTTATCTACGCTTCCGATCTCTTCAAGCATCTTCAGACATGCTTCGTTTGCACCACCGTGCGCAGGACCCCATAGAGAAGCAATACCTGCGGCAATACATGCGAACGGGTTCGCACCAGAAGAACCGGACAAACGAACCGTTGATGTCGATGCGTTTTGTTCGTGATCTGCGTGAAGTGTGAAGATCTTATCCATCGCACGAGCAACAACAGGGTTTACTTCGTATTCTTCACATGGGTTTGCGTACATCATGTGTAGGAAGTTTTCTGCGTAGCTTAAGTCGTTACGAGGATAGATAAATGGCTGACCGATAGAGTACTTGTAACACATCGCCGCCAATGTTGGCATTTTAGACAGCAGACGGTACGCCGCGATCTCACGGTGCTCGTCGTTGTTGATATCGAGTGAATCGTGGTAGAAGGCCGCTAGTGCACCAACCACACCACACATTACTGCCATTGGGTGTGCATCACGTCGGAAGCCATGGAAGAAGCTTGCGATTTGTTCATGCACCATCGTATGGCGAGTAACCGTTGTTTTGAATTGCTCGTATTGCTCACGGGTAGGGGCTTCACCATAAAGCAGGATGTAACATACTTCCAAGTAATCTGCGTTATTGGCTAATTGATCAATCGGGTAGCCGCGGTGCAAAAGAATACCTTTGCCGCCGTCGATATACGTGATTGATGATTCACAAGATGCAGTGGCAAGAAAACCTGGGTCAAAAGTAAAGTAACCATTGGCTCCCAGTTTACGAACATCAATCACAGGTGTACCTAGCGTACCGTCCATAATTGGCAGTTCGATCGGCGCATGACCTTCAACGTGAAGGGTAGCTTTCTTATCCGCCATAACAATCTCCTTTGTTTATTATTTAATCCGTCCAGGATGTTTATGTGCCATTTTTGTACTGTTGTTAAAGCTTAAAGTCAATTTTTCTCCATTTTTGTGTGCACTTGTTATGATTTTTCTCATGAAAATCGTTAAAAATCTGTTCTATGTAGCATAATTTGTTACATCAATTGTATTAGAATGTTGCTGGCCGTATATTGGCACAGAAAATTTTAGTTAAATCCTTATAAATTCGGGGCTGGAAACAAAAGTGAGGTTTGTTTACTGACTCCGTTTGTTAACAAAGTGTTTACAATTATCTCCGAGCATATTGCGAGTATTTGTTAATCAAATGTTAACTTTTGTACGTTTGGAAGCTGAAATTGGTTATAACAATAAATGCTCAATGGAGCTGAGTGAGCAAGCCCGTGAAAGAAAGAAAGTCAAGACCTGTTAATTTAGATTTACAGACCATCCGCTTTCCCATCACAGCAATCGCGTCCATCCTACATCGTGTGTCGGGTGTGATTACGTTTGTTGCGGTGGGCATATTGCTTTGGTTACTGTCCATTTCTCTGTCATCCCCGATGGGTTTTATGGAAGCCGCTGATATCGTCGATAGCTTCTTCGTGAAATTCATTCTGTGGGGAATTCTAACTGCACTTGCCTACCACATCGCTGGTGGTGTCCGTCACCTGTTGATGGACCTAGGCCATTTCGAAGAAC
The DNA here is from genome assembly GCF_000400365.1 of Vibrio jasicida CAIM 1864 = LMG 25398. Lineage (GTDB taxonomy): Bacteria > Pseudomonadota > Gammaproteobacteria > Enterobacterales > Vibrionaceae > Vibrio > Vibrio jasicida. The sequence goes on from NZ_BAOG01000035.1 coordinate 64,741, forward strand.
TCGATTCAGGCGCGATGAGCGCTAAAGTCGCATTTGGTGCTACTGCAGTATTATCACTATTGGCGGGGATCTTGGTATGGTAAAACACGTCTCTTCATTTGGTCGTAATGGTGTCCACGATTTCTTATTGATTCGTGCATCAGCAATCATTATGACGCTATACACGATTTATCTGATTAGCTTCTGCGCTTTCTCAGATATCTCTTACGCATCTTGGACCCAATTCTTTGGTGGTACGTTCACCAAAGTTTTCACCATGTTGGCCTTAGTCTCAATTCTAATTCACGCGTGGGTTGGTTTGTGGCAGGTGTTAACGGATTACATTAAGCCCGCGATACTTCGTGGTGCATTGCAACTTGGTGTTATTGCCGTTTTATTCGGCTATGTCTTCTCTGGTCTATTTATTCTGTGGGGTGCGTAAGTGTCTATTCCAGTTCGTGAGTTTGATGCCGTAGTAATCGGCGCTGGTGGTGCGGGTATGCGCGCTGCACTACAAATTTCGGAGCAAGGCCTGTCATGTGCGTTGCTATCTAAAGTTTTCCCAACACGTTCACACACTGTTTCTGCTCAAGGTGGTATTACGGTTGCGCTAGGTAATGCGCACGAAGATCATTGGGAACAGCACATGTACGATACGGTTAAAGGTTCTGACTATATCGGTGACCAAGACGCAATCGAATACATGTGTAAGAACGGCCCTGAATCTGTTATCGAGCTAGAGAAAATGGGTCTTCCTTTCTCTCGTTTTGATAACGGCACTATTTATCAACGCCCGTTTGGTGGCCAGTCAAAGAACTTTGGTGGCGAGCAAGCTGCGCGTACAGCGGCAGCGGCTGACCGTACTGGTCACGCACTCCTGCACACGCTATACCAACAAAACATCAAGCACAAAACAACGGTATTCTCTGAGTGGTATGCTCTTGATATCGTTAAAAATGAAGATGGTGTTGTTCTAGGCTGTACGGCGCTATGCATGGAAACGGGTGAAGTGTGCTACTTCAAATCGAAAGCAACCATCTTAGCAACGGGTGGTGCAGGTCGTATTTACGCATCAACGACTAACGCGCACATCAATACTGGTGATGGTGTTGGTATGGCACTTCGTGCTGGTGTCCCAATGCAAGACATGGAAATGTGGCAGTTCCACCCAACGGGTATCGCTGGCGCAGGTGTTCTTGTAACCGAAGGTTGTCGTGGTGAGGGTGGTTACCTTCTAAACAAGGACGGCGAACGCTTCATGGAGCGTTACGCACCAAACGCGAAAGACCTTGCTGGTCGTGACGTGGTTGCACGTTCAATGATGATTGAAATCCGTGAAGGTCGTGGCTGTGATGGCCCTTGGGGTCCACATATTAAATTGAAACTTGATCACCTAGGTAAAGATACACTGGAGTCTCGTTTACCGGGCGTTTGTGAGTTGTCTCGTACATTTGCGCACGTTGATCCGGTCAAAGAGCCAATCCCGGTAATTCCTACGTGTCACTATATGATGGGTGGTATTCCTACTCAGGTATCAGGCCAAGCGATTAAGCAAGATGAAAGCGGCGCGGATGTTGAAGTTCAAGGCCTATTCGCTTGTGGTGAAATTGCATCAGTATCAGTACACGGTGCTAACCGTCTTGGCGGTAACTCACTACTAGACTTGGTGGTATTTGGTCGTGCAACAGGTCTGCACCTAGGTGAAACTCTGCTCAAACAAGCTGATGCGAAACCTGCAACTGAAGCAGACATTGAACGTTCACTAGAGCGTTACAACCGTTGGGAAAATAGCACTGACGGTGAAGATCCAGCGCAAATTCGTAAAGACCTACAACAATGTATGCAAAACAACTTCTCGGTATTCCGTGAAGGTGATGCAATGGCTAAAGGTCTTGAAGAGCTTAAAGTTATCCGTGAGCGTCTGAAGAACGCACACCTTGCTGACAAATCGACAGAGTTCAACACTCAACGTATTGAGTGTCTAGAACTAGAGAACTTGATGGAAACAGCATACGCAACAGCTGTAGCAGCAAACTACCGCACAGAAAGCCGTGGTGCACATGCTCGCTTTGACTTCCCAGATCGTGATGATGAGCAGTGGCTATGCCACTCAATCTACAACCCGGAAACGGAAGCAATGGCTAAACGTGGTGTAAACATGGAGCCAATCCATCGTGAAGCATTTCCGCCAAAAGCACGTACGTACTAAGGAAAGGAGGGTAATATTATGAAACTGAATTTCTCTTTGTACCGCTACAACCCGGATGTCGACCAAAAGCCGTACATGAAAGACTACACGCTTGAGGTTGAAGAAGGATCAGACATGATGCTTCTGGATGCCTTGATCCTTTTGAAGGAGCAAGACCCTAGCATTGCATTCCGTCGTTCATGTCGTGAAGGTGTGTGTGGTTCTGATGGCCTTAACATGAATGGTAAAAACGGATTAGCGTGTATTACACCTTTATCTGCTTTGAAAGGCGATAAGCTCGTCATTCGACCATTACCTGGTCTGCCTGTTGTACGTGATCTTATCGTTGACATGACTCAGTTCTACGATAACTATGCGAAAGTTAAGCCTTTCTTGATTGACGATGGTGCTCTTCCACCGTCTCGTGAAAACTTACAATCGCCTGATGAGCGTGCGCATCTAGATGGCTTGTACGAATGTATTATGTGTGCATGTTGTACGACATCTTGTCCGTCTTTCTGGTGGAACCCTGATAAATTTATCGGCCCTGCTGGTCTTTTAGCGGCCTATCGTTGGTTAATTGATAGCCGAGATACAGCGACTGATGAACGTTTGTCCGATCTTGATGATGCATTTAGCGTTTTTCGTTGCCATGGCATCATGAATTGTGTAAGTGTTTGTCCTAAGGGGCTAAATCCAACGAAAGCTATCGGTCATATCAAGTCGATGTTGGTCAATCGTTCGATTTAATTAACAACAAAAAATTGCCGACCTAAATGGGTCGGCTCTTAATAGCTCGGCGCAGACCGCAGCAAACGTGAAAACTACTGGTTAAGGGAAAATATGCACAACGGCGTGATGAAGGCATGGCTCGAGTCTTCACACTTGGCTGGCGCCAATGCAACGTATGTAGAAGACCTCTACGAACTGTATCTAAGTGACCCCGATCTGGTAAGTGAGGAGTGGAAACGTGTATTCGATGAGTTGCCAAAGAACTCAGAAGAAGTGGCTGATCAGCCACACTCGCGTGTCCGCGACTACTTCCGACGACTCGCTCAAGAAACAAAGCATTACAGTGTCCAAGTTAGTGATCCAGATGTCGACGCTAAGCAAGTAAAAGTTCTCCAGCTTATCAACGCATACCGTTTCCGCGGTCATGAAGCTGCAGAGCTCGATCCTCTAGGTCTATGGCAACGTCCACCTGTGGCGGAGCTAGACCCTGCATTCCACAATCTCACCGAAGATGACTTCGCAGAAACTTTTAACGTAGGTTCTTTCGCCGTCGGCCAAGAAACCATGCAGTTAAAAGATATCTACTCAGCACTTAAGAAAACCTACTGTGGTTCGATTGGTGCAGAATACATGCACATGACAGACACAGAACAAAAACGTTGGATTCAACAGCGTTTAGAGTCTGTCGTTGGTCAGCCATCTTTCGATAAAGACGAAAAGCGTACATTTCTTGAGGAGCTAACGGCTGCTGAAGGTCTAGAGCGTTACTTGGGCGCAAAATTCCCAGGGGCGAAACGCTTCTCGCTAGAAGGTGGCGATGCACTGATTCCGATGACGAAAGAACTGATTCGACATGCTGGTACAAGCGGTATGCGTGAAGTTGTGATCGGTATGGCTCACCGCGGACGTTTAAACATGTTGGTTAACGTTCTAGGTAAGAAGCCACAAGATTTGTTCGATGAGTTTGCGGGCAAGCACGATGATACATGGGGTACTGGCGATGTTAAGTACCACCAAGGTTTCTCTGCTGACTTTGCGACGCCAGGTGGTGATGTTCACCTTGCGTTAGCCTTTAACCCATCTCACCTTGAGATTGTAAATCCAGTAGTTATTGGCTCTGTACGAGCTCGTCAAGATCGCTTAGGTGATTTTGAGGGCAGTCGCGTACTTCCTATTACTATTCATGGCGACTCTGCGATCGCAGGACAGGGTGTGGTTGCCGAGACGTTCAACATGTCTCTTGCTCGTGGCTTCTGTGTTGGTGGTACGGTGCGTATTGTTGTAAACAACCAAGTTGGTTTTACAACATCAAACCCTCGCGATACACGCTCTACCATGTACTGTACAGATATCGCTAAGATGGTACAGGCTCCGATTTTCCACGTTAATGCTGATGATCCAGAAGCGGTAGCATTCGTTACCCGTATTGCACTGGATTACCGTAATGAGTTCAAACGTGATGTTGTCATTGACTTGGTTTGTTACCGTCGTCATGGTCACAACGAAGCCGATGAGCCAAACGCAACTCAGCCATTGATGTACCAAAAAATCAAGAAGCACCCAACGCCTCGTAAGCTTTATGCAGATGTACTGATCGATAAAAACGAATCAGACATTGAAGTCGCGACGCAATTGGTCAATGAATACCGCGACGCGCTAGATAAAGGCGAAGTTGTGGTGAAAGAATGGCGTCCAATGGCGTTGCATTCGGTTGACTGGTCTCCATACCTTGGTCACGACTGGGATGTGGATTGGGACAACAAATTTGATGAGACTCGCCTTAAAGAGCTTGGTCAGCGCCTAATTCAATACCCTGATAGTCATAAACTGCAAAGCCGCGTAAACAAGCTTTATAACGATCGTTCTGCAATGATCAGTGGTGAAAAAGCAATTGACTGGGGCATGGCTGAGACTCTGGCATACGCTACGATCGTTGATGACGGCAAGCGTATTCGTATCTCGGGTCAGGATTCTGGCCGTGGTACGTTCTTCCACCGTCACTCTGTTTTGCATAACCAAAATGATGCAAGTACATACATTCCGCTAGCAAATATTCATGACAAACAAGGTCCATTCCAAGTGTTTGACTCTGTGTTGTCAGAAGAAGCGGTATTGGCGTTTGAGTACGGTTATGCAACAGCAGAACCAAGTGGTTTGACTATTTGGGAAGCTCAATTCGGTGACTTTGCAAACGGCGCACAAGTCGTGATTGACCAGTTCATCTCATCAGGTGAACAAAAATGGGCACGCCTATGTGGTCTAACGATGTTGCTACCTCACGGTTACGAAGGTCAAGGTCCTGAGCACTCATCTGCGCGTCTTGAGCGTTATCTACAATTATGTGCTGAACAGAATATGCAGGTTGTAGTGCCATCTACGCCAGCACAGGTTTATCACATGATTCGTCGCCAAGTGGTGCGCCCTATGCGTCGCCCACTGATTGTTATGTCACCTAAGTCGCTACTGCGTCATCCACTTTGTACTTCAACGTTGGAAGAATTGTCTGATGGCACATTCCAACCAGCGATTCCTGAGATTGATAATCTGGAACCGAGCAAAGTGAAACGTGTTGTGTTCTGTTCAGGTAAGGTTTACTTCGACCTTCTAGAACAACGTCGCAACAACGAACAAGATGATGTTGCTATTGTACGTGTTGAGCAATTGTACCCATTCCCTCTGGATGAAGTACAAGCTGCCATCGAACAATACACGAATGTTGAAGATTTTGTTTGGTGTCAGGAAGAGCCTCAAAACCAAGGTGCTTGGTACTGCAGTCAACATAACTTCCGTGCTGCAATTCCAGCAGGTGCAGATCTTAAATACGCAGGTCGCCCAGCTTCTGCTTCGCCAGCAGTAGGCTACATGTCGGTGCACTTGAAACAACAAAAAGCGTTGGTTGAAGACGCTCTGAACGTGAACTCAAAAACTTCGAATTAAGAACTAGAAGTTAAAGGAAGAAACAGATATGACAATTGAAATTCTGGTTCCAGATTTACCTGAATCAGTTGCTGACGCAACCGTAGCGACATGGCACAAACAACCAGGCGACGCGGTAGAGCGTGATGAAGTTCTGGTTGATATCGAAACCGATAAAGTTGTGCTTGAAGTTCCAGCTCCGGAAGCTGGCGTTTTAGAAGCCATTATTGAAGTAGAAGGTGCGACGGTACTTTCTAAACAACTGCTTGCAAAGCTTAAGCCAGGCGCGGTAGCGGGTGAGCCGACAACAGACTCAACAGAAGACAAAGAAGCGTCTCCTGATAAGCGTCACAAAGCAACGCTGACAGAAGAGAGCAACGATGCGCTAAGCCCAGCGGTTCGTCGTCTTCTTGCTGAACACGGCCTTGAAGCTAGCCAAGTGAAAGGCTCTGGTGTTGGCGGTCGTATTACTCGAGAAGACATTGAAGCGCACCTTGCAAATGCAAAAGCGGCACCAAAAGCGGAAGCTCCGGCAGCCGTTGAAGCGCCTGCAGCGGCTCGCAGCCAAAAACGTGTTCCAATGACGCGTCTGCGTAAGACAGTGGCAAACCGTCTTCTAGAAGCGAAGAACAACACGGCAATGCTAACCACGTTTAACGAAGTGAACATGAAGCCAATCATGGACCTTCGTAAGCAATACAAAGACCAGTTCGAAGAACGCCACGGTACTCGTCTTGGTTTCATGTCTTTCTACGTGAAAGCAGTAACAGAAGCACTAAAACGTTACCCAGAAGTGAACGCATCTATCGATGGTGATGATATCGTTTACCACAACTACTTCGACATCAGCATGGCAGTATCTACGCCACGTGGTCTAGTGACGCCAGTACTAAAAGACTGTGACACACTAGGTTTTGCTGACATCGAAAAAGGCATCAAAGAGTTAGCAATCAAAGGCCGTGACGGCAAGCTAACCGTTGATGAACTGATGGGCGGTAACTTCACTATCACTAATGGCGGTGTATTTGGTTCATTGATGTCTACGCCAATCATTAACCCACCACAATCGGCAATCTTGGGTATGCACAAAATCCAAGAGCGTCCAATGGCGGTTGATGGCAAAGTAGAAATCTTGCCGATGATGTACCTAGCACTATCTTACGACCACCGTTTGATTGATGGCCGTGAGTCAGTTGGCTTCCTGGTAACCATTAAAGAGCTACTAGAAGATCCAGCGCGTCTGTTATTAGACGTTTAATATCGCTAAAACGTCGAGTTATCCTTGATGGCTCGACGTCTACAGCATCCAAGGCTAGACTGGCTCAGCGTCTGGCCTTCATTTGAACTGCCCCCGATATAAAATTATAAGCAGTTGATTTGAGAAGACCCTACAGACGTACCGCATGAAGCGGCGTTATGGAAATAATAAATCCCCTAAGGGATAAACAAACGGAATATCAAAATGAATTTGCATGAATACCAAGCCAAACAGCTGTTTGCAGAATTCGGTTTGCCTGTACCAGAAGGCTACGCATGTGATACGCCACAAGAAGCTTTCGAAGCGGCGGGTCGCATCACTACTGAAAAGAAAGTCGTTAAATGTCAGGTTCACGCTGGTGGTCGCGGTAAAGCGGGCGGCGTAGAACTACACGATACAAAAGACGGCGTAAAAGAATTCGCACAAAAATGGCTAGGTAAGAACTTGGTTACTTACCAAACAGACGCAAATGGTCAGCCTGTTACTAAAATCCTTGTAGAAGAAGCATCTAACATTGCGAACGAACTTTACCTTGGTGCGGTTGTAGACCGCGCAACTCGTAAGATCGTTTTCATGGCTTCGACTGAAGGTGGTGTAGAAATCGAAAAAGTTGCGGAAGAAACGCCGGAGCTAATCCATAAAGCGGCAATCGATCCACTTGTAGGCCCTCAAGCTTACCAAGGTCGCGAGCTAGCGTTCAAACTTGGCCTTGAAGGCGATCAAATCAAACAATTCGTTAAGATCTTTATGGGTCTTGGCGCGATGTTCTCTCAGTACGACCTAGCGCTACTAGAAATCAACCCGCTTGTCATTACAGGTGAAGGTAACCTTCTTTGCCTTGACGGCAAAATCAACATTGACTCAAACGCAATGTACCGTCAGCCAAAGCTTCGTGAAATGCACGATCCTTCACAAGAAGACGAGCGTGAAGCACACGCAGCTCAGTGGGAACTGAACTACGTAGCTCTTGATGGCAACGTTGGCTGTATGGTTAACGGTGCAGGCCTTGCAATGGGTACGATGGATATCGTAAACCTACATGGCGGCAAGCCAGCAAACTTCCTTGATGTAGGTGGCGGCGCGACAAAAGAGCGTGTAGCTGAAGCATTCAAGATCATCCTTTCTGATGACAATGTTAGTGCAGTACTAGTAAACATCTTCGGTGGTATCGTTCGTTGTGACATGATCGCTGAAGGTATTATCGGTGCGGTTAAAGAAGTAGGCGTAACAGTTCCTGTAGTTGTTCGTCTAGAAGGTACAAACGCAGACCTAGGTCGCGAAGTACTTGCGAATTCTGACGTTGATATCATTGCAGCTGAATCTCTAACAGATGCTGCTCAGAAAGTTGTTGCTGCTGCGGAGGCTAAATAATGTCTGTATTAATTAACAAAGACACTAAAGTAATCTGTCAGGGTTTCACTGGCGGTCAAGGTACATTCCACTCAGAGCAAGCTATCGCATACGGTACGCAAATGGTTGGTGGTGTATCTCCTGGTAAAGGTGGTCAAACTCACCTTGGTCTTCCAGTATTCAACACAGTACGTGAAGCTGTAGAAGTAACTGGCGCGACAGCAACCGTTATCTACGTGCCAGCACCTTTCTGTAAAGATGCAATCCTAGAAGCGATTGACGCAGGTATCGAGCTGATCGTAACGATCACTGAAGGTATCCCAACAACAGATATGATCGACGTTAAAGTGAAGCTAGAAGAAACTGGCGTTCGCATGATCGGTCCTAACTGTCCAGGTCTTATCACTCCAGACGAGTGTAAGATTGGTATCATGCCTGGTCACATCCACAAGAAAGGTAAAGTAGGTATCGTATCTCGCAGCGGTACTCTTACTTACGAAGCAGTTAAACAAACAACAGATGAAGGCTTCGGTCAGTCTACATGTGTTGGTATCGGTGGTGACCCAATCCCAGGTTCAAACTTTATTGATATCCTAAAACTGTTCCAAGAAGACCCGGAAACTGAAGCAATCGTAATGATTGGTGAAATCGGTGGTACTGCGGAAGAAGAAGCTGCGGCGTTCATCAAAGAGAACGTAACTAAGCCAGTGGTTTCTTATATTGCAGGTGTTACTGCTCCTCCTGGTAAACGTATGGGGCACGCAGGTGCGATCATCTCTGGTGGTAAAGGTACTGCCGAAGACAAATTCGCAGCTCTAGAAGCGGCAGGCGTAAAGACTGTTAAATCTCTAGCAGAGATTGGCAAAGGTCTACGTGAAGTGACTGGTTGGTAAGAAGCCAAACCAATACAAAAGCATTAAAAAGCCTGCGATTTTGAAGTGACCCCGTAAAGTTGGACATTTCTGTTAAGCGGCTTTCAAGGCCTGAGTTCGATACTCTATCGGAGTCAGGCCTTTTAGCT
>NZ_BAOG01000034.1 GCF_000400365.1 Vibrio jasicida CAIM 1864 = LMG 25398
GGGCTAATTATATGGTCCGCCTCACTCTCAAGCCCTACGCTTAGAGTAGGCTCTCAGAACGAGGTGAACCATATGTCTACCATTCACATCTTAGGTATCGATTTAGGCAAGCACTGCTTTCATGCGGTTGGCAACAATCACACTGGCAAAGACGTTATTCGCCGTAAGTTTAGTCGAAGCCAACTACTCCGTTTCTTATCTGTACTTGAACCTACCATCATCGCTTTTGAAGCCTGTGGTGGTGCTCACTGGCTTGCGAGAAAGTGTGAAGCCTATGGGCATCGAGTTCGACTTATCCCGCCTCAATATGTAAAACCTTACGTCAAAGGTAATAAGAACGACTTTATTGATGCGGCTGCGATAGCAGAAGCAGCGAGTCGACCAAGCATGAGATTTGTCTCTGCCAAGTCAGAGGAAGCTCAGGTAATCGCAGCTATCCA
>NZ_BAOG01000033.1 GCF_000400365.1 Vibrio jasicida CAIM 1864 = LMG 25398
AGCTAAAAGGCCTGACTCCGATAGAGTATCGAACTCAGGCCTTGAAAGCCGCTTAACAGAAATGTCCAACTTTACGGGGTCACTTCAACGATGCAGGCTTTTGGTTTATTTGATGGCGGTGCAGAAGCTAACGTCTGCATGGTGCGTTTGTGGGTCGAAGCTGTGGTAAAGCTCAAAGCAAGGGCGGTCGTCGTTCTCAATACCGGATTCAATTACCTTGCTCATGACATCATCCCACGCTTTTGAGTATTGGCTCGGGTCAGTAATGTGCTGGCGCATCACCGCATATTGACCGCCGGGGAAGTCTTGCAGCTCAATGCCTTTCGGAACTTCCGTGTCTTCTGGCACCATCAAGCAGATATCAGTACGGCACTTCTCGTCTGGCGTGATTTCAGGATTGTCATGGTAGATGAAGATGCAGGTATTGCCTGCCAAACCTTTCATTCCTGCCCATTGATACAGGCGACCTGACGGCTCTTCATAGCCTTGGCCGTAGGGGCCGTTTACGCGAATGTAAGCCAGTTTTGCTTTTTCAAAGTTTTGCGTTTCCATTGTCGTGCTCCATTTGGTGAGTTCAGAGCCAGTATATGAATCGCTTGGTGTCACTTCGTTTCCATTCTTGCGCAACGTGTGTCCAATCTTGCTGTTTCGTGCTAATTCAGAAAATTGCTGATAGTTTTCGCAGTCACGAAAGGCCGTAGGTGTAACGCCATAATGTTGTTTGAAGGCTTTGGCTAAGCTCTGTGAGCTAGAAAATCCGTACTCTAGGGCAATGTTCAATACTGGTTGCTTGGATTTGAATAAGTCATCGGCGGCGGCTTCTAGACGCAAACGTCGAATGAAATCAGCCAATGTCTCGCCTTGCACGGCTTTGAAGGTACGATGAAAGTGATAAGGAGAAAGGTTCGCCAGCGCGGCCACTTCTGGCAGGTTGAGTGGTTCATTAAAGTGTTGTTCTAAATAACGAATCACAGGAACCAGTCGTTGGTGGTAGTCGACGCGCATCGGGGGATTTCCTTGTTCTGTTCAGCTTGTTTTCTCTGCTCAAAGCCTACCGCAATCCAACAAGCTTGCAAGGGAGCAGGGTGAGAAATGCGTGGCGAGATGAGCGTCAATCAGTCACACTCAACGAACAGATGTTGAAGCAAAAACGTCGCGCTTATTATCTTTACTAACCGCTAGGACAATCATGATAGCTTGGAAACAGTCTCTGCCAGAGTACGAATGGCTCATTCATCAAGTTTGGTACTTGGAAGTGCCAGAGGGTGAAGTCATTGACCCCAAGCCGCACCTTATTCCAAACCCGCGTGCTCATTTACTCTTTACGCCACCAGAGCAAGGCTACAGTTACGACACGGGGGACATTAAGCTTGCTGGCAAAGGCTGCCACTTATTAACGGCTAACGAACATTTGCTGTTGTTGGAAGATAGGGCACCCATCAAGCGTATTGGTATCACCTTTCGTCCAGAGGGTTTGTATGCCATTGAGTCACGGTTTAGTGATGCATCCCAAGTTGCAGCAATTAACCAATGCGAATGGTTTGATTGGCTCAACACGGCGTTTGATGAGCGCTTTCAACAAGGTCTATGGCAGTTAGAGTTGCAGGATTCACCGCAATGTTTGCTGGACTATATCAAGCGACATTTAGATGCGTTAGATATCGAACCTTGCCGTATCAAACCGTTTTTGGCATCGCAAAAAGCGGTGTCCGTGATGGATGCTCAGGCGCTACGCTCACCTGAGTTAGCGATGGATATTGATGAGATAGCCAAACAGTGCGCCTGTTCTCGCAGAACGCTTGAGCGCAGTTTCAAGCAGGTGGTGGGGTTGAGCGTTAAGCAGTATCAACAAATGGCACGTCTGGAGCAGATGATTTTGACTCTCTACAAGCAACAAGAAGCGATTGATTGGGCGAGTTTCTCCCAACAATTTGGTTTCAGTGACCAATCGCATTTGATTCGTACCCTCAAACATCAGCTAAGAAAAACGCCAAGCAAATACTTGAAAAAGCGTGACTTAACCATCGATATCTATGGCGACTTTGAGTCGTAATACATTGCTAATCAGCCCGAAAATTGTCGCAAAAATCCAATTTTTCTCTTATCCGCTGGGCTACTATTTTCCGCAGATAACGAGGTAACACATGTCATATCAAAAACTAAAACAAGGCGAAGCCATCCCATTTAACGAATCGTTGACTATTCAACTGATTCAAGGCTCTGATCTACAAGATATTATCGAGATGTTGAACGACGATAAGGTCAATCAATATCTGTTCTTCGCACCTGCTGACAACAGCCTATATGAAGGCTTCTTTGGCCCTATTATTGAAAATACGGCACAAGCGATTAAAGACGATGTTTGGCCAGATAGCCCAACGTTCGTGATTCGTGACCAACAAGGTCAGTACATGGGAATGTGTGCAGTGACCGCAGTGATGTTCTTAACTGGCAACTACGAAGTGGGTTATCAGTTACCAACTTGTGCATGGGGCAAAGGCGTTGCGACTCGCGCTTGCCAAATGATGACCGAGATTGGATTTACTGAGCTAAACGCCCATAAAGTCAATGCCGATTGCTACGCTTCTAATGCTGGTTCTTACAAGACGTTAGAGAAAAATGGTTTTACTCAAGAAGGCCGTCAGAAAGACTACTACAAACGAGAGCAAGGCTTTGACGACAAGCTTTACTACGGTATGACCGCTGAACAATTCGCGTCTTTAAATCGCTGATTATTAGCCGACAAAAAAGTAGCTAAAAACAAAGTAGTGAACAAAAAAGGCCGTTAACCCACATGCTCGGGTTAACGGCCTTTTCTATATTCAGCGCTAAATGGCTAAGACTTAGTTGCCTTGGTTTTGGCTTTGAAGCTTCTCTTTTGCTTCTTCAACCTTTGAGAAATCCAATCCCAACTCATCTACGGCTTCTTTGATTAGCGCAGGATTTTGCATCACTTGCGCCATCAGCATTTGTAGCTTGTCTTGTGGCAAACCTAGTTGGCTGATTGTTGCCATTGCCGCTAGAGGGTTTTGCGTCAGAGTCTGAAAAATCTCGTTGATTTGCTCATCGCTGATGTTGTTCTCTTTTAGCAGCGCAATAATCGGGTTCATCGCATTTCCTTTTAATCACAGAATTAAATAGAACCCGAGTTTATCATTTGGCTGAGCTTGGTTGAACTAGGAACTGCTTGCCAAGGAAATTGTTAGTTCCATTGCGCGTTTTCGGTAGTTGAATAACATGCTCAAACTGATCACCGCAGTGAGCGTTTCTGCAAATACTATGCTCGCCCAAATGCCGTCTTGCGGGAAGAACTTAGGCAGTAGCAATACACCTAGCGCGACAAACACAAACCCTCGGCATAAGGAAATGAGCGTCGCTTGTTTTGGCTTGGCAATGGCTTGGAACAGGTTGGCAATCACCATGTTTAACCCCATCAAAGGGACGCCGAAGAAGTAGAACGTCAGTGCGCTTGCGGCGATAGGGATTAAGTCATTTGCGTTACCCAAGTAAATCGAGGCAATCAGTGGCGCTGACAGCCAGATACCTAAAAGAAAGACTGTGCCACTGCCCATGGCTGCTTTCATTCCCAATTTTAGAATCTCGTCAATGCGTTCTGGTCGCCCTGCGCCGTGGTTAAAGCTGATGATTGGCTGACAAGCTTGCGCGATACCGACCATCACAAACAGAGCGAATACACCGACATTGGTGGTTAAGCCATAGGCAATGATGTGGCTTTCACCGAATTGGCTCAGCAACACGTAGTTGAACAGCACGATGGTCATCGCGGATGTGACTTCGATAAAGAATGTTGGAGTACCGATGCTTAAGATTTCTTTAGTCTTGCTTAAGCCGATGCCTTTCAGACTGAATTCTAATGAGCCTTTCTTACCCACGAAATGAGTCAGCAAAATCAGTGCGATGACTGCTTGAGCAATGGCCGTACCATAAGCTGCGCCTTTCATCCCCATGTTCATCTCAATGATAAACAGGTAGTCAAAAGCGAGGTTGGTAATGGCACCAATCGACATCGCATAGGTGGCTAATTTCGGGTTGGTGTCGTTACGCACAAAGCAAGACAACACCCAAGCCAGCGAGTAAAGGACAAAGAAGGGCAGCAGCACGATTAGGTAATCATGAGCAAGCTGAGCCAAGTTGCCTGAAGCGCCCATCAAGGCAATCAATTCATCCAACCAAATGAGAGCGAGCGTCACCGTAATAGTGGATAACAGAGTGGTAATCAACATGGATTGGCTGAACCACATCTGGCTGGATTCTGTGTTGCCTTTACCAATTTCTATCGACATTTTGGCAGCGCCACCAATGCCAACCATCATGGCGATGGCAGTAAAAATGGAAAAAGGTGGAATCACCAAGGCAATAGCGCCAAGCCCATCGGGACCGACGCCTAAACCGATAAATAACGCATCACCCATGATGAACAGTGATTTAATCACCATTCCAGTGAGCGCTGGCCATAGATACTGATAAAAGGATTTTGAAATGGGATCAGTTTTTAGATTGATAGCCATGGATTAGAAAAATACCCGAATGTGGTGGATTTATGTTCGGGTATTATCAGTACATTCAAGCGTAGCGAAAAGGGATTATCCGCCCATTATATTGCACTATCTAAACATCGGAGACGAAACTCTGCGGGCGTTTCTCCCTTTTGCTTCCGATAAAAGCGGCTGAAATACGCAGGGTCATCAAAGCCCAATTCAAACGCTATGGTCTTGACGGTTTTCGTCGAAAACACCAGTTCTCGATTGGCTTCTAATATGATTCGGTCATGAATCAGTTGCGTGACCGTTTTGCCTCTGGCAGCTTTCACTAATTCGTTTAGACGTTTGCTGGTGAGAGCTAAGGTATCGGAGTAGAACTGGCATTTCTTTTGTTCGCGATAATGCAGTTCGATTAATTCAATCAACTGCACGATGCGAGCGTCTTTCTGTTCACCTTTCTGGGATGGTGTTTTAGCAAAGCGCAATGCATAGCGTAGAAAGCTGTTGATGAGTGATTCGACAAGGTCCCAATCACAATCCTCTCTTTCACACTCTTCTTTGATTAGGGTGTAAATCGATTCTAGGTAGGGAAAACCCTCGTCGCTACAATCGAGGTACGGCGGTCGCTCAATCGTAGAAAATACGCTATTCACCAACTGTGTGCTGCGTGGATTGGTTTCAGCAAAGCCAGGACGGAATATCAACATGCGAATGTTTTTACCCATGAACTCGGAATGGTGAACCTGCCCTGGTGAAATGGTAAACAAGCGACCAAGGCGGTTTTGGTATTCGACGAAATCGATGCTCTGCGTTCCGCTATTATCCAAGCACCACACGATTTCCCAGTACTCGTGACGATGCGGTTCGATGTATGGGTCTTCTTGGATGTCTGAAAATTCAAGCGCTCGACACGGCTCACCTAAAATGAGTCGCACTTGTCGGATTGGCGAAATCATATTGCTCATGAGGGCATTCAACAGCTCTTGGGGGTGACGGTTTCATCATTATGAATCGAATAACCAAGGTTGTGTACGGAAATTTATTTGCTCAGTAGCCAGTGAGTTCCATATAACCAGTCCCAGAATGAGAGCCATCAATACGCACCGGGCCTTCCCAATAAGGTACCGAAAGCGGCATTTTCGCGTTCGGGTTGAGTGCAGAAACGGTTAGCTCGATTTGCTGGTTAGGAATCGACACTTGCCACTGGGTTGGATACTTTCGCCCTTGGATTTCTGTTTGATTGGTTGCCTTTAACTGAATGTCTTTTTGTGGGACAGCGATGCCAGAACCATCTTGCTGCATCAGCCTTGCGCTGGAGTAACTGGCTTGTCCGGTTTTGGAATCTCGCAATTGGAACACCACCAAGCTGGTGTCGTCACTCAACCTTAGGGCAAACCAGTCCCAGCCTTGTTGTGAGTCGAGTAAGAATTGCGAGCTCCACTCTCGGTCTATCCAGCCTTTGCCCGACACTTGATGGATTTCGCCGTCGATCGTGACCTCACCGGAGACATCAATAAACGGTTGGCTGTAATAATACGAAGCCACCTGACCATCGGCACTTTTGGTGCTGTACCCTTGCTCGCCTTGCTTTTGATACGGTGCAGTGTTGGTAAGCGTCAGCGAATAGCCAAACTGTTCGGAGCTCGCCTTCAACGTGGCAGGGAAGAGGTCGTTGGTTGAAGAGGCCCACTGCCAATCATCGAGGTAAACCCGAAATGGTGAAGTGTCGACGCCAGCGAGAGATGCTTGATCGCGTGACCATTTTTCATCGGCGTAGTGTTTGTTCGTTGTCGTGACTGCGCTGTGCGCCATGTAGATTTGTTGAGCTTGCCACTCGGTTTTCTTCACGTCATCTTCGCCCGTTGGCGGCGCAGCAGCAAAGCGAAATTGTGTCCACTGAACGCCAAGTTGAGTGCCATCTTCATCAATTAAGTTAGCGGTTAAATACCACCATTCATGACGAAAATTCGGGTGTGCTTGATGGTCTGCCGGGAAGGTCAGTTCGACACCTTTTTCCACGGGTGTGAATGGGTTGCTCTCGCTTTGCAGATCTCCACTGCCCAGCAACGTGCCCATATTTTTTTGTTGGGGATCTTCACATCCAAATAGGAACAGACTACTTATGAACAGAGTAAGTTTGCTTGCCAATCGAACCATCACAACACCTCGCTTTGCAAACTGGATACGACAGGCTTGCTGACCAATCGCCACAGCGGAACCAAGGTTGCAATCACCGCCACCAAGATGGTGAGCGCCGCAATACTGAGGGCATCACTCCAATTCCACAGATAATTTAAGCTCCAACCAAAAGCGCGCAAGGTGACGATGTCTGTCAGAACATAACCCACCATGGCACCGAGGGGCAGGGCGATAATCAGAGTAAAACTGACCAGAGCGACGATCTGTCCGACCACCATGGTCATTAATTTACGACGACTAACGCCAAGTGCATACAGCCTTGCAATGGCGGCTTTACGCGCGTCGAGCAACATGAAGCAAGCACTGAACAAGCCAACCACCGCGACCATCAACGTCACGCCGTTGAGCGCACGCGTAATGGCGAAGGTCTGCGAGAATATATCCAACGCGATGGATTTGATTTGCGCCTGATCGTAGAGCTGACTTGGATGCAGATTCAATTGCTCGCGCAGTTGCTCGTAGACGATTTGTGGGTCACCTGAGACTTTAATGCCAAGGCTTGTCGGCAAGTCGGTAAAGCCGCTCTCTTGCCATAGCTTTGGTGCTAATAAGACCTCACCGTTGGGTGAGCCGTAATCGTGGAATACCGCACCCACAAGTAGGTTCTTATTTGGAATGGCATCAAGCGTGAGTTCGCTACCCAGTAATAAACCCAGTTTGACCACAGTAGGTTCATTGATGGCGATCAACTCACCTTGGTAGAAGCGTTGCCAGAAGTTTTCCAAGTGCGATTTGAATACCATGGTTTGCTCTAAGGTGTCTTTGTCTTTGGTGCCAAGCAAAATCGGTAAGCCTTGCAGGTTATCATCGACGTAGTATTGCTTGTAGATGGCCTCAACCTTGTCGAACTGCCCTAACGCGCGCTCTACATCAGCGATTTCTCCTTGCGCAGGACTGACGTAAATATCGGCGTGCAACCTTTGTTCTAACCACTGTTTTAGGGTGGATTCAAAGCTGCCAACTAGTGTATTCATGCCCATATTGGCTGTAACGGCGAGTAGCAGTGCCATCATGGCGAGAGAAAGCGGAGAAATCAGCTCGCGCAACTCAGCAAACAGATACTGCATCAAACCGGAAGTGGTGCGCTTCCCACACCAATTGGCTAGTACGCTGAGTGTTTTGGGTAGGTACAAAGGAATCGACACTACAAGCACGCCGAGCCACGCCATGGTGAAGCGGTGATGCTCACTCAGCCATAACCCTGCGAGTGCGAGAGTCGTCAACGCAGCACCTATCACGAACAATTGGTTTTCGTTAGAGGCTTCAGGTGCTTGATAAAATCCACCATGAGAGGAGAGCGGTTGGCGCACTCGCTGTTTAAAGTGCTGCCAACACGCCAATAGGGTTGCGGCTAACGTGAGCAGCAATGCTTGCGCCCACCATTGCCACTGCCAAGTGCCGGGCAGCAGTGTCGCACCGTAAAGTTGTTCTAAAGTCAGCGCCACAGTCGGATGTAACCAATGGCTAAGCTGCATGCCCAATACAAAACCGAGGGAAGCGCCGATGGTAACGAGAAGAGTGAGTTCAACTAACAGCGAAGAGAACACAATGCTCGGCGCAACACCCGCCTGTTGAATTTGCACTAACAGCCGATTGCGTTTCAGCAAGCTGTACTTTACGCCGTTGTAAGCAATGAACAGCCCAACTAAAAAGGCGAGTAAGCTCATTGCGGTGAGATTGAGGTGAAAGCTGTCGGTCAGCGAGCCAAGGTCTGTACTTTGATTATTGGAAATCCATTGCCCTTGATCGCCAATCAGCTTCTGCCATTTTGCTTGCGTGTCTTTATTCCCTTTATCACCCGAATGGAAAACCGCAATGTAACTGAGCTGTCCTTGTTTATTGAGCAGTTGCTGGGCAAAGCCAATGTCCATCAACATTCGGCTACCTAACTGCCATTCGTCAGGTAGCACCACCACTTGGGTTGGAATGTCGTCCAGAGTTAGGGTTTCTACCTCCCCTAAGTTTTGATGTTGAGATTGGCTCATCATTACGATCGGCTTCCCAGCCAAAAGCTCAGGTAAAGGTAACGCACTGTCGAACAAAGACACGTTTTGTTGGTTTTCTGATGACTTTCCGTTTGTAGAATACCGAGAACGCGAAGAGATGGCGGCAATTAACTCGCTACCTTGTACTGACCAGCGACGCCCTTGTTCGTCTCTCACTCGCCCTTCGATTACAGGTAGCGCTGCACTGAGTCCGTTTTGCCTAAGGGTGAAGTAGAGCGATTCAGGCAGATAGTTTTGCCCTGCTGATGGAATAATTAGGTTCTGAGCTTGTGCGCTAAGCTGCTCGGTAGACTCCGCATAACTGCGCTTGGCATTGAGGTTGATGGCTTGCACCGCAACAAACAAGGTCACAGCCAGCACGATACCGACCAGAATTGCGGCGGCTTGCAATGGCGCCTGCCGATAGTGCGCTACAAACAGATTCAGGGCGAGTCGAGTATGAGTAAATCTGGTGTTTGATAGCTTAGCTTGCTTCATGGCGAAGCTCATGTTTGTTTACTTGATGACTGTTCTGTAGCTGACTATTATCCAATCGCAGCCGTATTTTCATAAACTCAGCGCAGTCAGGACTGTGGGTGACTAACAGCACTGCCGTATTGCCTTGGGTGGTGATTTCACTGAGCAGTTTCATTACTTCTAGCCCTGCTTTTTGGTCGAGGTTACCTGTGGGTTCATCGGCGAGTAGAAGCTTAGGTTTGTGTGCCAATGCGCGCGCAATAGCGACTCGTTGTTGTTGACCACCGGAAAGGGCAGAAACATGTCTATCGAGCAGTTGGCTG
The DNA here is from genome assembly GCF_000400365.1 of Vibrio jasicida CAIM 1864 = LMG 25398. GTDB lineage: Bacteria > Pseudomonadota > Gammaproteobacteria > Enterobacterales > Vibrionaceae > Vibrio > Vibrio jasicida. Next base: position 9,487 of record NZ_BAOG01000033.1, read on the forward strand.
ATGCCTAGAGTCTCGACCAAATAATCGCACCAGTCGTTCCATTTTTGTTGATTCAAATGCAGAGGGAAGGCGATGTTTTGCTGCACGTTGAGCGGCGTTAATAGATTGAATTGCTGGAAGATAACACCGAGTTTTTGATGTCGAAATCGGCTCCATTGTGGGTCTTTCCAAGCCGCCGTGTTATCGCCATCTAACCACAACTCACCATCGGAAAGCGGCTCAAAGCCAGCGATGACATTGAGCAAGGTACTTTTGCCGGTACCACTTGCACCCGTCAGCGCAACGCTCGCTCCTGTGTTCAACGTAAAGTCGACGCCTTCCAACACGCGATGTGTCTCTTTGCCATCGACAAAGCTTTTGCTGGCGTGTTTGAGTGTGACAAGTGGGCTTTCCATTTCCTCTCCCTGTATTCAAAAGGTGTCGTTTCTTTTGGCAATCACTATTGCAGTTCGTTCTTTAGAAACTTTAGACAACAATCAGATAAAAACAGCGATTTACATCGATTTCTTAATAACTTGTACTGAAAAGAAGAGGGAATAGATTAAACGAGAAGGGGATATGACAGGCATTAAAAAAGCCCGAGTCAGACTCGAGCTTTCAAATACATTCAGCGTGGTCAGCTTACACGTAGTACGCTTCAACTTCGCCTTTAAGCTTGATTAGCATTGGGTTACCGAAACGGTCTTTTGCTTTAGGAGAAGCAATTTTTACCCAACCTTCGCTGATGCAGTATTCTTCTACGTCAGTACGCTCTTGGCCGTTGATACGAATACCGATTTGGTGCTCGAAGCATTCTTTGATGAAGAATGGGCTACGTGGGTTACCCGCTAGGCGATCTGGTAGAGCTGGTTTAGCTGTATCTGTCATGTTTGTGACCTTGAAGTCATTAAAAAAAGTGCGCCATTGTAGTCAGTGCAAGGCGAGTGTTCAAGAAATGTTGATGTGAGTTTGAAGCGTATAACACTCACAGCCATGCTATCGTCTTTTTTGGCGTGAATACGCTCTCGATTTCAATTTGATAGCATTAAAGAAAGGTTGCATTATAAACAGATATGAGTACCTATCATTACATCTATAGCTTATTATCGGTGATCAACTTTTATGAAATTAAACGCATCATTAAGGCGCAAAGAGATTTTGCGGTTCATCCAGAACGCCCAGCGAGGTGAAGTGAGTGACTTTGCCAAGCAATATGATGTGTCAGAAGTGACCATTCGAAATGACCTCAACTATCTAGAGAAACAAGGCTGCGTCAAACGTTGTTATGGCGGAGCACTGTTGAATAATCAATTTGCGTTTGAACGTCCTCTCAATGATAAAAAGCAGCTCAACAGTAATATCAAGGCGAAGCTCGGAGAGTATGCTGCCTCGTTGATTGCGGACGGCGATAAAATCATTCTCGACTCTGGTTCAACCACAGAGCAAATTGCTTATCACTTGAAAGGTAAGAATGATCTTGTCGTTATGACTAATGGCATTAACATCGCCTATCATCTTGCCAATCAAAGTAATGTCTCTGTTATGGTCACTGGAGGCACCATGCGTGAGAATTCTTATTCCGTCCACGGTTTGAGTGGTGAGGACTTCCTCGCAGGCTATCGCTTTAACAAGCTCTTTTTAGGTGTGGATGGCTTTGACAAATCCACTGGCGTCACGACTCCTCATCAGGGTGAGGCTGACATTAATCGAAGAATGCTTGACGCGGCACAAGTCGTTATTGCCGTAACCGACTCATCAAAGTTTTCTCGTCAGAGTTTTTGCCTTATTGCCCGACCAGAGCAACTTGATATGCTCATTACTGACAGTGGTATCCCGTCCGATTACTTTGAACATCTCACTTCAATGGGCGTTGATGTACGTATTGTTGATTAGTGATTAGTGATTAGTGATTAGTGATATTGGTTTTTCTATCAATATCGTGAAGACTATTTCTGATCGACTTAAACCTTTGTGCAACTTCAGCATCAAAAAAACGCCTTCTAACGACTTCATCGACCTTCAAAAAAATAACCGATATTGCATTTTGTGATCTTGCGCAGGCTGTAGTTCGAAACGACAGCTGTTAACTCTATTTCATCCTACCTTTCACTTTCTTTGTATCGAAAGTGAGTTTTTATGCGCCCCTTTGTGATTACTTTCAATTTAATAACGAAAGAAAAGCCTTTCGTTTTTCATGAAGTGAAAGGTTTTTTGGGGTAAAAACGAAAGAAAAATGACTGTGATCTAGCTTTCACTTTTCCTAACTTCGCCCTGTTTTAATACCAACGAAAAGAAAATCGAAACATTTCTAACGGAAAGCGAAATGGAACGAAAGGAGAGTTGGTGAATGAACAGTGCAGAACGAAGACAGCAAATCATGGCTCATATTTGTCGTCATGGTTCAGGAAAAGTGGACGACTTTGTCGAGCATTACAATGTATCGGCTGTCACCATTCGCCACGACCTGAATCTTCTAGAAAAAGAAGGCTGTGTTTTTCGCTGTTATGGTGGCGCAACACTCAACCCTAACTTTGCCTTTGACCAACCGCTCTACCGCAAAGATCAACTTAATCGCAGTGCGAAACAAGCGATAGCACAGGCTGCAGCGAGCCTTATTCAAGATGGTGAAGCGATCATTTTGGATTCCGGAACCACGATAGGTCTTATGCCACAGTACTTGGTCAATAAGCAGCAATTGGTTGTGATGACCAATGCCCTCAATACCGCCTACCAACTTAGCAAGATGGAAAACGTTGAGTTACATGTGGTTGGAGGTAGCCTGCGTCGCGCTTCTTGTTCACTGATAGGTAACCATGGTGAACAGCAAATTCGATCTTACCTTTTTGACAAGCTGTTTTTGGGCGTGGATGGATTCGACCTGCTTGCTGGCGTGACTACGCCAGACAAACAAGAAGCTCAGGTGAATCGCGCCATGTGTGAGGTTGCTCGCCAAGTCATTGCTGTCACCGATTCAAGCAAATTTGGTCGCAAAAGCTTTTGCATGATCCGAGCTGCAAGCCAGATCGACGTCTTGGTCACTGATCGCAACATTCCCCATAACACGCACCAATCCCTTATTGAACTTGGCGTAGATGTCGTCATTGCGGATCAAATCGTTAACTAGGAATCAAAATGAAAGCGTTACTTTCCCTAATCGAGCAACACAAACAAGGTCAGCTTACCGGTATTTATGCTGTGTGTTCTGCTCACCCCTTAGTACTTGAAGCTGCGATAAAGCAGGCTGCGCAAAATGAGCAATTGGTTTTGATTGAGGCAACGTCAAATCAAGTTAATCAGTTTGGTGGCTACACCGGAATGACGCCACAAGATTTCGCGAGCCACGTATTTGATTTGGCAGAGCGGGTTAATTTTCCTGCTGAGAACGTGGTATTGGGTGGCGATCATCTTGGTCCTAACTGTTGGCAGCACTTGCCAGCAAGCCAAGCAATGGAATATTCAATGCAAATGATTCGAGACTATGTTTGCGCGGGCTTTAAGAAGATTCATCTCGATTGTTCAATGCCTTGTGCCGATGACGAGGTTCCGCTGAGTGAAGAGCTAATGGCGCAGCGCGCTGCCCAGTTATGTTTGGTGGCAGAGCAAGCATGGAAAACAGTCGGTGGTGAAGCGCCAGTGTATGTGGTTGGCACGGAAGTTCCAACGCCAGGAGGTGCTCTTGAGTCGCTTGAAGAAGAAGGTATTCAAGTGACGAAAGCGGAAGAAGCATTGGCAACGCTAAATGCTCATCATCAAACGGTCAGTGATATGGGGCTTAGCTATGTTTGGCCTCGTGTGATTGGTTTAGTGGTGCAACCAGGAGTGGAATTTGATCACCACTCAGTACATCACTACCACAGTGCGGCAGCGCGATCGTTAAGCAATATGATCGACAGCCAACCAAATCTGGTCTTCGAAGCGCATTCTACGGATTACCAAAACCCAGAGGCATATCACCAACTAATTCGCGATCATTTTGCGATTCTCAAAGTCGGTCCAGCTCTCACATTTGCTTTGCGTGAAGCCTTGTATGGTCTGGATTCTGCGGAGAAAGAGTGGTTAGGCGCTCATCATGCTTCTCACTTACGCGAAACCATAGAACAAGTGATGAGAGAGCAACCTAATTATTGGCGTTCTCACTACTCCAGCAAAGGGCATCAACAATATCTCGATTGCAGCTACAGCTTGAGTGATCGCATCCGTTACTACTGGAATCATCCAGAGGTTAAAGCGGCGCAGCAAGCTCTGTTTGACAACTTAGCTGCTCACCCTCTGCCAATCACAATCCTTAGCCAATATTTACCCAACCAAGCTAAGGCAATTTCTCAACATCAAATTCAAAATCAACCTGCTGAGATTGTCGTGCACAAGATAATGGAAGTGACACAAGTCTATTCCGAAGCCTGTTACGCCAATTCAGTGGCTAGCAAGGAGACGACCAAATGAGTTCAGTTTTAGGCTATGAGTTGCCATGGTTAGAACAACGTAATGGTGTTCATACGGCTCAAGAAATCAGTCATCAACCTCAGTTATGGCGAGCACTTTCTACCATTTTAGAAGAGCAGTATGAGGCAATCCGCGATTTTCTAACGCCTCTGCTTGAGCAGCCAGACCTACGCATTATTTTGACTGGTGCGGGCACATCTGCATTTGTCGGCGATGCGGCAGCACCATTTATTCAAGAGGGGCTGAGATTTCAAGTTGAGTCCATCCCAACCACGGATTTAGTGTCAAACCCGGAACAGTATCTGGACCCAAGTCGTCCGACGTTGGTCGTTTCTTACGCCCGCTCTGGTAATAGCCCGGAAAGTGTTGCTGCTGTTGCTCTTGTCGATCAGCTTGTTCCTCATTGTCATCACTTGTTCTTGACGTGTAACCGTGACGGGGAACTCTCTCATTACGCTCGAACTGCACAAAATGCTTGCTGCGTGATCATGCCTGAAGGCTCAAATGATAAGAGCTTTGCGATGACATCGAGCTTCAGTTGTATGTTGATGTCTACGCTGACGTTATTTGGTGGTCAATCTCCAAAACAATGGCATGAACAAATTGAAGTGGTAGCAGCACTTTGCGAAGCCAAGTTAGAGCAATGGGAGTCTGCTATTAAGGCGCTCGCCAGCCAGCCTTATGAGCGTTTAATCGTAATCGGTAGCGGTGGTTTTGCTGGGCTTGCCCGTGAAGCATCACTCAAATCGCTTGAGCTAAGTGCAGGTAAAGTGATGACGGCTTTCGACTCATCTCTTGGCTTCCGCCATGGTCCTAAATTCACCATTAACGATAAAGCGGTCGTGATCCAGTTGTTATCAAGTGACGCTTATACCCGTGGGTACGATTTGGATTTATTCAATGAGATCCGCCGCGACAAACAAGCATTAGCTCATATTGCTCTCACAGAACTGTCTCTCAACGAAGACGATGTTTTTGAATTTGGGAGATTGGATTTGGGCGATCAGTGGCTGTGCTTCCCATTCATTCTCTTCTGCCAAATGTTGGCATTTGAAAAATCACTTCAACTGGGATTTGGACCGGACAATCCGTGCCCAACCGGTGAAGTCAATCGTGTGGTGCAAGGTGTCACCATCTACCCATTCAACAAGTAACGGATTCGAAAAGGAATAGACCATGCCAAATATCGTGTTAAGTCGTATTGATGAGCGCCTCGTCCATGGCCAAGTGGGTGTGCAATGGGTAGGTTTTGCGGATGCCAACATTATTGTCGTTGTGAACGATGAGGTAGCAGAAGACACCATTCAACAGAACTTAATGGAGATGGTGCTAGCAGATGGCATCGCAATCCGATTTTGGACGGTGAAAAAGACCATCGACACCATCCATAAAGCGGCTGAACGCCAACGAATTCTAATGGTTTGTCGCACACCAAAAGATTTCCGCCAATTGGTGGAAGGCGGTGTGCCAATTAGCAATATCAACGTCGGAAACATGCACTACGTTGAGGGAAAAAAGCAAATTGCCAAGACGGTTTCAGTCGGAACTGAAGACGTTGCGGAGTTTGAAAAATTAAAAGCACTAGGGGTGAAATGCACGATCCAAGGGGTGCCAACTGAAAGTGCGACTGACCTCTTTACTCTTATCTAACAATAGGAAAGAAATCATGGAAATAGGACTCTTACAGGCCTTGATGCTCGGCATCTTAGCCTTTTTTGCTGGCCTAGATTTATTTAATGGTCTTACTCACTTCCACCGTCCGGTGGTGCTTGGTCCACTTGTTGGTCTGATTTTAGGCGACTTGCAAACCGGTATCTTGGTTGGCGGTACGCTTGAATTGATTTGGATGGGACTTGCCCCTCTTGCGGGGGCTCAACCACCAAACGTTATCATCGGCACCATCGTGGGTACGGCTTTCGCGATTACAACCAAAGTCGAGCCAAATGTTGCGGTTGGTGTCGCTGTGCCTTTCGCCGTTGCCGTACAGATGGGCATTACGCTGCTCTTCTCTGCAATGTCAGCGGTCATGTCTAAGTGTGACGAGTACGCACAAAATGCGGATACCAATGGTATTGAACGCGTGAACTATATGGCACTTGCTGTACTCGGTTCTTTCTACTTTCTGTGTGCATTCTTACCCGTTTATCTTGGGGCTGAACATGCAGGGAAAATCGTTGAAGTACTACCGAAAGATCTCATTGATGGCTTAGGCGTCGCTGGTGGCATCATGCCTGCAATTGGCTTTGCTGTCTTGATGAAAATCATGATGAAGAACGCCTACATCCCTTACTTCATCCTTGGTTTCGTCGCTGCTGCTTGGCTTCAACTGCCAATCTTAGCGATTGCCGCGGCTGCGACGGCCATGGCCATTATCGACTTCATGCGTAAAACGGAACCCACTCCTGTAACTGCACCTGCTGAGGACTTTGAAGATGGAATCTAATGTAAGTAACGAACTCGACCTTCGTAGCCAAAATGTTGATGTGCAGCCAGCTCCTGGCGTGGCTGAAGATGAGTATGAAAATAAAGAGATTGGTGCAGATCTAACCAAAGCAGACATCAATCGTATGGCGTGGCGCTCGCTCCTACTCCAAGCGTCTTTCAACTACGAACGTATGCAGGCTTCTGGTTGGTTGTACGGACTACTGCCTGCGCTGAAGAAGATTCACACCAATAAAGCTGACCTATCTAAAGCAATGCAAGGTCATATGGGGTTCTTCAATACTCACCCGTTCTTGGTGACATTTGTCATGGGGATCGTTCTGGCGATGGAACGCTCCAAGCAAAACGTCAGCAGTATTCAGAGCACTAAGATCGCGGTTGGTGCACCAATGGGTGGCATCGGTGATGCGATGTTCTGGCTGACTCTTCTTCCTATTTGTGGCGGTATCGGTGCAGACCTTGCGCTGCAAGGCTCCATCATGGGTGCGGTGTTCTTTATTGTGCTGTTTAACGTGGTGCATTTTGGTCTGCGATTTGGTCTCGCACATTATGCGTATCGCATGGGGGTTGCTGCTATCCCTGTTATCAAAGCCAACACGAAGAAAGTCGGACATGCGGCTTCGATGGTAGGTATGACGGTGATCGGTGCTTTGGTGGCGACTTATGTTCGTCTATCGACGACCGCAGAAATTACCGCCGGTGATGCTGTGGTGAAACTGCAAGGCGATGTGATCGATAAACTCATGCCAGCGTTTCTTCCATTGGTCTACACCCTAGCTATGTACGCGCTCGTCAAGCGTGGTTGGAGCCCGCTAAAACTTATCGGTATCACCGTGGTGTTAGGTGTTGTTGGGCGTTTTATGGGTTTCTTATAAATCACATTGGACACACAAAACATTGGGGTGGAGTGCTCTGCCCCATTAAGGAAACGTAAATGATTGCTGTAATTCTATCTGGTCACGGAGGGTTTGCTTCCGGTCTTGCCAAAGCGGTGTTTCAGGTTATTGGGGAGCAACCTCAATTTAAGTTTATCGACTTTCCAGAAGAGGCAACGACTCCGCAACTGGAAGTGTCAATGCGCGAGGCGATTAATGAAGTTGATTCTGGCGAAGGTATTGTTTTCCTCACTGATTTGTTGGGAGGTACACCTTTTCGTACTGCATCACTGATCAGTCAAGAGCGTGACGATGTCCAGGTTGTAACGGGAACAAACATGCAGATGGCGGCTGAGATGCTTTTGGAACGCGATGAACTCGATCTCGCTGAGTTTCGCGATCAAGCGCTGGCTTGTGGGCATCGTGGCATTACCTCGTTGAGTGCTGAAATGGCTGAGAAAGCTAAACATGTGGGAACGGTAGAAGAAGATGGCATCTGAACAAGATCGTGCAAGGCATTCTTGCTACCGAGCTCAGCGTGTATTGCAAGGTGATAGATGGCTTGATGATGGGCTAATTCGCATCGACGAAAATGGGGTGATTGATTCTGTTGAGCCATTCAACTCTCATGAACACATTGATTTTATTGACTTAGGTGAGGTGAGCATACTACCCGGCCTGATTGACAGTCATGTGCATGGAGCCAAAGGCTGTGACGTTATGGATGCCGAGCATGACAGCCTCAATACGATGTCTCGCTATTTCGCAAGCTTGGGCGTTACCGCATTTGTTGCCACAACCGTAACCGCTCCTGTGGCAAAAATTCGTGCCGCGTTAAAGCAAGTTGCTGTGAGTAAACGACATGGCGTTGATGGTGCTGAGATCTTAGGTGCGTATCTAGAGGGACCTTATTTCACCGAGAAGAATCGCGGCGCGCACCCGACGACATGGTTTAGAGATTTATCGGTCGAAGAGTTGGAGCAGTGGATTTCTTATTGTGATGACCAGCTCGTCACCGTCGCACTGGCTCCAGAAAAAGACGGGGCAATCGATGCGATTCGTTACCTGAATAAACAGGGTATTAACGTGATGCTTGGGCATACCGATGCGAGTTACGACCAAGTGAAACAGGCGTTGGATGCTGGCGCAAATGGCATTGTCCACTGCTACAACGGCATGCGGGGTCTACATCACCGAGATCCAGGAGTCGTTGGGGCAGGGCTTATCCATCCCAACAGCTATGTCGAAATGATTGCCGATGGGCATCACGTTCACTCTGCTGCTATAGATGTCGCGCATCGCTGTTGTGGTCAACGCATGGCGCTGATTACCGATGCTATGAGTGCGACAGGCATGCCTGATGGTCGCTACACGCTTGGTGAATACGAAGTGCAAATGAAAGGCGGCGTCGTTACTACAGAAAGTGGAAGTTTGGCAGGCAGCACTTTGACCTTGCCGCAAGCAGTTAAAAATATTCATAAATGGCTAAACATCCCACTAGAGCAAGCTTGGTTGATGGCATCGTTAACTCCGGCTCAATCGTTAGGTTTGCAACACCAATTAGGCACCCTAGAAGCCGGAAAGCGCGCATCTATGGTCGCTGTTAAATCAGATTTCTCAATTGTAAAAACTTGGGTCAATGGGCGTCTTGTGTTTGATGCATCCGTACCAAGTCAGGAGGCTTTATGTATCTAATTTCTTCCCGTGAAATGCTAAAACGTGCCCAACAAGCTGGTTATGCGGTGCCTGCATTTAATATTCATAACTTAGAGACGGTCCAAGTCATTGTTGAAACCGCTTCAGAGATGGGCTCTCCAGTGATTCTCGCAGGCACGCCGGGAACTTTTGATTATGCGGGTACCGATTACCTGATCAGTATTTGTAAAGAAGCTGCACATAAGCATTCGATCCCGTTAGTTCTTCATCTTGATCACCATGAAGACCTACAAGACATTTGTACTAAGGTCGATCACGGTATTCGTTCTGTAATGATTGATGGTTCGCATTATGCGTTTGATCAGAACATAGAGATTGTGCGCTCGGTGGTTCAATACTGTAACCGATTTGACGCAAGTGTCGAAGCTGAGTTAGGTCGTTTAGGCGGTCAAGAAGACGATCTGATTGTCGACAGTGCCGATGCACTAATGACCGACCCAGCTTCTGCCGCGGAGTTTGTTCGCCGTACTGGTATTGATTCGTTAGCTGTGGCAATTGGCACAGCTCATGGCTTGTATAAAGCGGAGCCTAAACTCGACTTTAACCGCTTAGATAAAATCCGTGGTGTTGTCGATATTCCGTTAGTACTGCATGGCGCATCAGGTGTTCCTGATGAAATGGTTCGTCGTTGTATTGACCTTGGCGTGTGCAAGGTGAACGTGGCGACTGAGCTGAAGATCGCGTTCTCAAATGCGGTCAAACAACATTTTGCGCATCACCCTGACGCAAACGACCCTCGTAAATACATCACGCCTGGTAAAGCGGCGATGAAACAGGTGGTGATGGATAAGATCCATATGTGCGGAAGTGAAGGAAAGCTCTAGGGTCTGTTGACCCTAACAACTGATTATATTTGGTAAACTCCCCCCGATGACATGTTTACCTAGGTGCTAGGTCTTCTAGCACCTTTTTATCTTTATGGCATTTCAACCGTTATTATGTGGGTATTAAGCCCGATAGAATTTACTGTCGTTGAAGACGTCACGATCACGCGGATCGTTCGATAGGAACATCCACATCTCTTTCATGCTTTGTTCAAAGAACTCTTCTTCAAACACCACCATAGAACAATGCTCACCAAGCCCAGCCACGAAGGGTTCGAGTGCTTCAAACCCAATGCGTTCGATGTCTTCAATATCAATGAAATACAGCTTCTTATCGGTTCTTTGTTCGCTTTCTGCGGGTAATTCGCCTTTACCAAGCACTGAAAAGTTAAGCTCAACGGTTAAACCCGTACGGTTTTGTTTGAGTTCATAAACCGCTTCCGTTTGAGCCATCACGCTGTAGTTCAAATCATCAAAGTAGCTCAGTGTTTCTTGCTTCATTGGGTGCATAAGTCTTCCATAAATTGTGCGGTGAATCCGATGAGATTCCGTTACAAGCCTTTCAAGTATTGAGCGTTTGCCGTCGGGTGAATCGCGGTATTAAGTGCTTCAACATGCTGCTCATTGTATTCATTCAGCAGAGCGGTAAAGGCATCGATCAATTCAGGTTTGGTCATCGTGACTTTGGTTTCTGTCTGGATGTCGCGCAGATCGATCAGCACGTCTGTAAACAGTTGCGGCAAATCTTGCAGTACTTGCAGGTTCAGCACGTTATGTTCGCTGTAAATTGCGTTATGGCTGCCTTTTTGCTTTTGTACCACATATGGGTTGTCTTTTAGGTTGATGATCGATGTGCGCTTGTCACAACGCTTCAAACAGCCTTTATTTACCTTAATCTTGCGGCAACCTTCGGTTTGTTGGAACAAACATTGGCGACTAGTCAGCAGTGTGTTTGGGTGGTAAATGCTGTAGTAGCTGCGCATGTTGTGCGGACGCTTAATGTGGCGCATCTGCTTCATGTTCAGCTCGTTAGAGATAAACGCACCACTTGCGGCGAACTCTTCTTGCAAACATTTGAACGAGTAGGAGTTCACCGTGTTCATCTGCGGGCCTGCAACCCAACCTAATCCCAGTTCTTGAGCCAACATGCCCACGCCAGAGTTATTGGTGATCGACAATTCTGGCTTCACTGCTTCTAAGAATGCACGTGCGGCTTGGTAATCGTCACCAATCAGAATCGCAGGGAACCAAGGTTTCAATCTTGGGTTTGCTTGGAACAACTCAATCATCGCATTCAGTTCACCTGCCAATCCCATTGGTAGCTGGAAATACACATCGACATTGCTGTATTCGCATAGTGCGGTGTCTTCTAGTGATGAAATCAAGACAGATAGCTTCGGAGCGCCTTCGCGCATATCTGGTTGAGGTAGCGTCGGTAAAGTCGGTACATCAATCGCGCCTTTTAGGCTGCTGCCAGAGGCTTGCGTTGAAGTCACATCAAAATCTTGAGTCTTCTCTGCAACCTTCTCAATGATTGCGGTTTTGTCGTCGTAGAGCTTTTTCTTCACGCCTTGCACATCATCGGCGGATTCGCATTTGTAGATCTTCGAGAAGTGTTTTACGGCGTGATCGCGAGGGTTGTCGATGTACATCGCTTTACCGAAATCGCCTTGCAAAAACGCGTTAGAGAAATCACGGTTAAATACGGTGTACAACTCTTTGGTGTCGTTTGACAGTTCTACGCCATCACACAAGCGGTCAATCTGTTTCCGCCAGTTATCGACCACGGTGTAAACGTAGTGAGATTTCTTAATGCGGCCTTCCACTTTCAATGAATATACGCCCGCATCGGCAAGTGCTTCTAAATCGCCAAATGCTGAGTTGTCCTTCATGTTGAGAGGGTAGCTGTTGCCTGTTTTGGTGGTTTCGTATTGCTCACGACAAGGCTGGCCGCAGCGACCACGGTTGCCCGAAGCACCGTTTCGCGCAGAACTGATGTAGCAAATGCCAGAGAAACCAATGCAGTAAGAGCCGTGCACAAACACTTCCATCATCACATCATGCTCACGACCAAACTGAGCTAGATGTTTGATCTCATTGATGTTCAGTTCACGAGAGAGGTTCACACGGCTCGCCGTCAACTGATTTAGGAACAAGATCTGTCCTTCATTGTGCGTGTTGAGCTGGGTTGAAGCGTGTACATCTAAATCTGGGAAATGGTTCTTGAGAATGTAAGCCAAACCAAGATCTTGCACGATCACGCCATCAATCGCGGTGGTGTTTAATTGGCTGAGCAAACGCACGATGGCTGGGATTTCGCTTTCCAGTATCAATACGTTCAGAGTCAGGAAGATCTTACAGTTGTGCTGATGAGTTAGCGTCAGCACGCCATTCAAGTTATCTAAAGTGAGGTTGGTCGCTCGGTTGCGGGCATTAAAACGGTCTAGTCCGCAGTAGATAGCATCGGCACCCGCAGCAATGGCAGCTTTGATGGAATCCAGATCGCCGCCCGGGGCTAATAACTCAAATTGATCGCGTGTCACTAGTTATCTCTTACTCAGTAAAATAGGTCACGTATTTTATGTGCTTCACGGTTTTAATGTTGGACTGATTAACGCTTTATTAATCTGAATCAATTTTCACTCTGAGTCGGTCTATTGTTGATAAGGAAAGCCGAAAATCAAACACGTACAGGTCGCGAGTCTGGGGCTTGGCTTCTATAGTTTTTGGGTAGTGAGATCGAAGCATAAGGAATCAGCAGATGGTAAAAGCAATAACGGTAGGATTAGTCGCAGCGTTGGCGTCATTTTCCTCTTTGGCAGAAGAAAGTGTGGTACGAGTCGCGAGTCAACATTCGGTGCAAGATACCGCGAATAAGTTTGTCGAAATAGCGCAAAGTAAGGGCTTAAACGTGTTTGCACGTGTGAATCACCAAGAGAATGCGGCTAAGGTCGATATGGCGCTACGTCCAACCGAAGTGATTGTGTTTGGTAATCCCAAAGTGGGCACGCCGCTGATGCAATGCGCACAAGAAGTCGCGATCGATTTGCCGCAAAAAGTGTTGGTTTATGAAGATGCAGAAGGCAAAACTTGGCTCGCTTACAACAACCCAATGTATTTAAAAGAGCGCCACAAGATTGAAGGGTGTGACGAGGTGTTAGCCAAAGTCAGTGGTGTACTGAGTAAGCTCACAGGGGCGGCTGCTAAGTAGACTTTCGACGTCCTTGAGAGCTTGATCATTATGCCGCCTGAGGTCTTGGTCTTTCCATGTGTGAGCAGCATTCTGGAAGCCACCCGTTGCGATGAGCGGCGTTGTATGCCCCGCGGCAGCAGCGTAACCAATCTCGCTTGTTTGCGAAGTAGGACGCGCTGCCTTTGCAAATTTTGAGCGTCCACTTTGAGCGAGCAGAACGCATGTGTTCACAGCACTTTTGTGTCCAGCCATTGCGGTGTGCTGCGAAATACGCGCCACTGCACCCTTCTTGCCATGCAGTTCGCGTTCGATAATTAGCTGCACTGGCTTTACATGTTTCGAACGTCCATTTTTTCTGTGTTCTTGGCGCCCCCATGTGCTCACAGCATTCGTCTAACCATCCGCGATTTCTCGCTGCTTGGTAAGCGCTTTTGCAAGCGGCAATCCACTCAGTGCGGGTCTGGAAGGCGCTTGCGCTTTTGACGCAGGCTTGTCGATTCCACTTCAACTCTATTTGTTTCATGTGCTGGCAGCAGTCTTCTAGCCAGCCGTTTCGGTTGGCCGCGTTATAAGCACCGCTGCAACCGCGTTGCCAATCGGAGCGTGTTTGGTACTGTTTGGCGTTGTCTGCACAAGTTTCGAAGGTCCATTTTTTACCGGTCCGAGAAGGGAGCATATGTGCACAGCAATCTTCTACCCAGCCGTTTTTACGGGCGGCGTGGTAAGCACTTTTACAGCCCCGGTTCCATTGTGACCGTGTGTTGTATCGCGCAGCGCTTTGTTTGCATTTCTCAAATGTCCATTTGATGCCGACTCGCTGCATGTGCGCGCAACACTGATCTAGCCATCCATTACGATAAGCGGCGCTGTAGGCTGCCTTGCACCCTTCGCACCATTGGGTTCGTGTCTGATAATGAGCCGCACTCTGTTTGCACAGTTCGAGACTCCATTTTCCGCGTTTTTTGGGAAGATCCATTAGGTTCATAAGCGCACCCCTTCAAACGTTTTTAACTGGTGATGTTGAGCCGTTTCCCTAGATAAAAGTCTGCCGTACTCTCTGTGGAGTTTGCTTTCGCTGACAGGTGATGGTGATGATTGTTATGCCTTTTTGTACGGTTTTTTCGCCCTTTCGGGTCAAATGAAGACAAAAGTAGTGGAAGGAGAAAATAGAATAGGGTTAAACGAGTCGGTTTATTTGTGCGCTAGCGCAAGAATTTAATCGGTGCATGACGATCAGCTTCATCCATACTGAAGAAACCTAATTTTAAATTAGCAAAGCGTTATCTAAGTCTTTGTAAATGATTCTTATTTTTATAAAGTGTGATCGAAGTCTTACTATTCGGGCGTATATTTCATATTAAATATCAAGCATATGACGTGATCGATATATTGCCTCAATTAATCATTGTTAGGGACGATAGTTATGCGTAGCACGTTGTTAATTCCCGCATTATTGCTGTCAGGGTGCGCTCTGACGCCCCAATCTACACCTCTTCAAACTGACCCTAATTGGGTTGTTGACCAACTTCCCAATGGGATGAAATACCACATTTACCCAACTCAAGATGAAGAAGTTTCGGTACGTTTGATGATGAACGTTGGCTCATTCCAAGAAGAAGCCAATCAAAAAGGCTATGCACACTTTATTGAGCACATGGCGTTCAACGGCAGTACCCATTTTTCTGGTAATGATGTAGTGAAGTTGTTTGAAGCTTCTGGTGGCAGTTTTGGTGCAGATATCAATGCCACAACGACCTATCAACAGACGACCTATAAGTTGGATTTGGCTAACCCTGACAAGCTTGATGATGCGCTAACTTGGATGCGCGACATCAGTGATGGTATTCAGTTTGATCCAACACAAGTGGAGAAAGAGAAAGGCGTCATTTTAGGTGAGTGGCGACGTTCTCGTCCCGATGATAAATCCCTATCTTTTAACGCGTACCAAGCTTCAATTGAAGGAACGCCTTACGCAGAGCACGACCCTATTGGTACACGTAGTTCTATAGAAAACACAACTTCGCCTGCACTCAAAACGTTTTATGACAAATGGTATCAACCACAATACGCAGAGCTTATCGTGACGGGTAATGTGGATGCAGAATCACTGACTAAGATTATTGAGAGTAAGTTTTCTAACTGGGATAGTACATCCGATGCTGTTGTTGAAAAACGTCGTGATATCCGAGCAAAAAATGCAGATCGTATTTTGCCAAGTAGTCAGATGGAGTCGCCGAGTTTGCATTTGATTATCGACCGAGATTCGGTGAGTCGTCAAACCATGCAAGATCAACATAAAGCATGGCAAGATGAAATCAGTGCTCAACTTATTCAACAACGCCTACTTAGTGTTTTGAATGATGCTGCGGAGTCATTTCAATACGCGTACGCACAACCATACTCTTCAAACTATCACCGCATGATGTCTGCTGGTGTTTCATTTGCACCAGAGCGCCGAGAGAAAATCCAACAAATCTTCATGAACACATTGACGTCCTTGCGTGACTATGGTGTTACTCAACAAGAACTCGACGGGATCATGTCGGGTTGGTATGGGGAGCTGGCTAATCTCGATTCTGATTGGTCGAAACGCAAACCAGCAGGCTATGCAGAAGCGCGTGTATTCCAACTAGAACAAGATTCAGTGAGCCAATCCAAAGCAGGCTATGAATTGAGCTTGTCGACGTTTGTTAAGAGCAATACGCTAACCCATGCGAATGAAGCGTTGGAGGCTCTTCTTTCTCAGCCAGCAAGTTTTGTTGTCGGCTTAGGTAAAACAGAAAATAAAGCTCAGTTCGCTGGAGAATTTGCCCTGTTGAGTGCCGCTTACGCACAAGCGGGGGAAAAGCCTTTGAACATGTACGCGAAAGCCGATGGTTTTGTTCAGCCAAAGAAAGAAGGCACTATTGTAAGTACTCGTGAAGATGCGGGTGGTTTCCAAGTGTATACCTTGTCAAACGGTGTGGATGTTTGGTTCCAAAAGGATGATAAAGCGGCCAATCGAGCTTATGTTTACTTCGTCAGCCAAGGTGGTAAAGCCGCGTTAGATAAGCCACTGTATCCTGCGTTTGACGTGGCAACGATGGCAGCAGCTCGTAGTGGTTTGGGTGATTTTTCTGGTTCTGAACTCGACAGTTATTTACGTAAAAACGATATCTCGTTGTTCCCTATTTTAGGGCCAACTAACCATGGCATAGAGGTCATTACTCCGAAAGCGCATTTGGCGAGTGCGTTAAATGGTTTGTACAACATTGCCACTGATATCAAAGTGGATGAACGCCAACTCGAAGCGGTGAAACGAGAGTTTCTTCAGCAGCGCCGTGCCTTTTTTGAGTCGTCGATGGGGAAATGGATTAAAGCGGCGAACGAAAACTCGTACTTACCAAACAGTCGCCATCGTTTGTTACCAAGTGATGGTGTAAAGGATGTGACACCTGAGCAGGTTCAAGCGGTACATGATGCTTTGTTCAACTACAATCGCGGTTTTAAAATGGTCATTGTGGCGGATGTTGAACCAGAACAAATTACCCCATTGTTGCGTAAATACGTCGCCTCGATTGATATGCAGGTAGGGGAACCGGTGGATTACTCGATTGAGTTCAACCCAAATGCATTAAGCCGAACGGTGATGGAAGAAGGTAACGAACCGTCATCGATGTATTTATTACGTCTAACCAATCAGCACGAGTCGCCAAGAACTGGGCATGACATGATTGTGGAAGACATGCTTCAACGTATTGCGGCTGCGCGTGTTACAGAGCAATTACGTGAAGATGCAAGCTTGGATTACAGCCCGAGTATTTATCCAATCACACAAGATCGTGAAATGGTGTCCGACTGGTTCTTGGAATCTCAAATCGATCCTAAAGACGTTAGCAAAATGGATGCGCAGTTAGATAAGGTTTTTGATGAACTGGCTAAAAATATCACTCAAAAAGAGGTTGATACCGCAGCTAAACAACTTGCGGTTGCAATGAAGGATTTGGATGATAATCCGGGCCAACGTAGCTGGGCTTACACACGCTATCTTGTTCATGGATATGGTTTAAACACATTGCTTGATGTAGATAAAGCGGCTCAGAGTGTGACGTTAGAAGAAGTAAAAGCCAAAGCGAAAGAGGCATTTGGCATCAAAGCTAAGCGAACAACGATTATTCTAAATCCAAAATCGTAATCATCTACAAGGGCGACGTGTGAGTCGCCCTTTTTCTGTCTCGCTTTGCCAATTCCTTGCGCGATTTAGCCACATTGGCAGGGCTTTGTTTCGCCTTTCTTTATTTGTTGTCTGTAAGTTTTTATCGCTTGTTTACGTTCTTCGTCTAAATCTGCGCGGCGCACAATCACTTTCATGCCTGATTGAGGCTTTACCTTACACGCGTAAAGAGGCGTGCCATTAACTTCTACTTTGCAAGCATGGCAGCAACCGTGTTTACGCTTGTTCTTTAGGCAGGGCGCAGCGATATTCACTTTGACCTTGCGGGCTGTTTCTACCAAGTTCTGATCATCTGGTGAAATCGCGATTTGATGGTTATCAATCTCTATGATTGCAGGTTTGAAGGTAAACATAATCTCTTAAAATTCAGTAAAACAATAACTAAGACGACAGAGGCCGAAAAAAGACGACGCATTTCCTTATTTTTTGTTCGGTTCCTTGCGATGCACTTCTAATGCTGTTTTTGTGAAGGAAAGTCGCACATTAATAATAGGCAGGAAACCATATGGTATCGCTTGAGTCTGACCTTACTCCTGATTGAAGTAAATAAAGGTTCCCCCAATGAAACGCTACTTATTGTCGACAATTTTACTCCTAAGCAGTGCCAATGTATTTGCAGAAGCGGCACCCACTCAACCTGTAGCGCCAAAACCATTTGGTTTAGAAAGCATTACTGCTGATCAGCAAGCTAAGATTGAAGAAATTCAGCTTAACTTAAGCAGTACGCTGACTCAGGAGCAATCGCCACAAGATATCCAAGAAAGTGCGAAGCAGTTTGAGAAGTTAGTAAAAGCGTCATCGTTTGACGAAGCAAAAGCAAAAGCGCTGCTTGAACGAGCTAACAAGACACAAATCGATGTCCAGCTTGCAAAACTAAAAGCACAAAACGACATTTACAACGTTCTGACTGATGAGCAGAAGTCGACGTTAGAAAAGCGCCAACAAGAACAAATTAAAAAGTTTGAATCGATGAAGCAGCAAGCTCAGTAATCGAACGATTTTAATTGTCTAATTGATTAAAAAGACACCTGATTAATAGGTGTCTTTTTTCTTGTCATTCAAAAATGAAAGGGACCTTTCCCATTCCTTAAATTAACGGTTATGAGCGGTGCTTTAAGGTCATCAAAACGTAACAAATTTAATGAGACTTATTGTGATGTTGGTTCAGTAAAAAAATTCTAATGATAACTAGATCACAAAACGAAGGCTTATCTAACGGGTGAGCACCGTTCTTATCACCAAGCAAACCGCCATCTTTCTGAGTAAAAAGTCAATATAGTTATAAGTCTAGATAAATTATCAAGTTAAGAGATGTATTTACCGAACAGATCAGCACTGTCGGAAGGCCAATTCAGCTTGATATAGTCCAGAGGATTTTGTGCAGGGGATTGGGCTCAACCAATCATTGCCTGCCCTGCACCATAGCATGAGAAAAATACGCTCAAACACGGGTTAATAAGCATTGGGTAATAACTGACGAACACTCATCCTTATTACTCATGGTTGTTTGAACTATATTTTAATTATTAATAATTATAACGCAATGGAAGGTATGTTTATGAGTACCGTACAGGCAATCAGTGACAAGCGCCTTGTAAAAAAAGCAGAGAAATACCTCAAGAGTCATCATGATGAAGTGTATTGGCTAATTTGGAGAATAGGTATTGAAACAGGGCTACGAATTACCGATATCACCAAGTTGGGTTACGATAATATCAATTTCGAATCCGGAGAAGTGGTTGTGATTGAGAGTAAAGGCACGCTAGCCCGACAAGCCAGAGCGAGGCATAAAGTCTTAAAAAGTGTCAAAAATGAGTTGCTTAACTACTACAAGCGTGATCACACAAAACTGCTTTCTGTTTACGTATGTGACTATCGACACATCACTGATCTTGTTCCTCGCTGCTGGAAAGATAGCGTCCAAACACGATTAGAAGAAGCAACCAAAAGTGCGCCAGTGAAAAAAAGAGTGGCTTATCTCAGTCCGCGAACATTAACGGCATTAAAAAAGCGACAAAGAGTATGGCAAGGTCGAGACAGCGGATTCATCTTTTCAAGAGCGACACTGGGCAGTAATCGTGCAAAAAGACAGCGAGGTGTCATTTCTCGACAAGCGTGCTGGCGGGTATTCTCATGCTTATCTTGTTGTATCGATGAGCTTCGCCAACACAAGATTGGTTGTCACAGCCTGCGTAAAATCTTTGCACGTCACCTTTATCATTCAAGTGATATGGATATTGGCCTTGTTGCTACTATCATCGGTCATCAATCTGTTGCGACGACATTGAGGTACATTGGCATATCTGATGAAGATACAAGAAGGGCGCAATTGCGGCTGTTTGACTACTTTTTCGCATAGCCAATAACAACACAGTTCATATTCTCAATGACTGAGGAAGCGACCGCGACCTCACGTTTTCTAATGTCTTGAATTCCTAGCGCTGATTATTTGCGTCTTTTTTCTGCATCCATTTGTGGCTAAAACGCACGGTGAGTCATCGATTTCTTGATAGGGTTGCTCAGGTAAAGGCTGAATCTATCGATATCAACGTAGTTGTTCTTTACCATTGAATCAAAATGCCGTTTTTGTACATTTCTCTTTATTTTTTAATGGCATAGCATCAAATAACTCGAGACAAATTCTACAACCTATCCTCCTCAAACATACAGAGCATGTCCGTATTGCTTAACTTTTTTATGCCTATTTAACCTCTTGATTCATAAGTCAATTAAGCAGTGCTGGAGAACAGTAGATGAAATCGAACTTTTCTCATCACCTTCGAATGACACGAAAGAGAAGAGGTTGGTCTCAAAGAGAGTTAGTTGAGCGCTTGCACGATCTTTCCTTCTCTTTGTTTTCTGGGCTTGATGTGAATGCACTTTCTCGTTGGGAAAGCGAGAAGATACAACCGACACCTGAACGAATGGTTCAAATATTTAGAGCTCTCAGAATCAGTGTAGATGAACTTAAGGTTTGTGGCTTTCCGAAAAAACCTCAACTGATGAAGAGATTTGAGCGCTTTCGAAGAGGAAATTTTGGACTGATTGAACTTCCCCAAAGGCAGGGGAGGTGGCGGCGTTTAAAAGAAAAAGGCAGTGGTTATAAGTTTCTTAGAAGTCTCTGTTCCGTTGAGGAGTATGAGCCGTTTGTGACAGGTAGGGAGCGAACGGAGCAGTGGTCTGTTACTGGGTGCTATTTAGCATCAGTCACATATCGAATCGAAGGCGATACTTTCATTCTTCTCCACTCTGAAAGCTTAACTTACAGTGCGTTGCTGTCGACGATTGAGCGTTTGATTGAGCTATTGTACGAAAGTGAGGCAAAATTTTTTTGGATCGTCGCGGCTGAAAGAAAAGCGGCAAAGAAAGCTCGAGTCCTTCAGCTTGAAGAGGTTGGCTTTTGTTCGAATATATATTCTGGAACGTCAGATTATGTATTAGGCGAGTTGTTGACTATTCGCACTTGGAGCTCCTCAAATAACACTTAATTTTCACGAATTGTACGTCGAGTCATCGTTATCTTCGGAAAAACGTTTAATTGGATGAATGTAAATTGGAACAGGTAAATAACATATAGGCTCGTAACAAGAATGCATTATTTCTTGATGAAAAGGAGCAAATAATTTAGGGAGAATTAATGATTTAGAACTTAATAACATTCACGCTAACCAAAAATCATAATGTTTGTGAAACGATACAAACATATCGAGTTGGAAATAAAACGTTTCCATCCACACATTTATTAAAAACTAAATTGCAACAATAAGAAGTCATCACTTCTTGTCTGCATTTATTCGCTAAAAATACACGGGATTTAAAAATGAAAGCTAAATTCATTCGCTCATCAATCGCAGCTACTTTTCTTTTTGGACTGATGTCTGCAACCCCTGCTTTGGCAGAAAACACGACCAACGTTTACTTCAAAGGTGAAATCGTAGAATCAGCATGTGGTCTATCACCAGACAGCATCGATCAGACAATCCAACTTGGTCAACAGCCAACGCACATCTTTAAAGCAAAAGGTGACCGCTCTACACCAGTGCCTTTCCAAGTGAAACTGACGGACTGTGATACGACTGTAGCAACAAAAGCGGAATTCACATTCGATTCTAACCCAGACACTACTGGCGACCTATTCAGCGTTGAAGGCGGTGCAACGGGCGTTGGCGTACGTATCCTTCACGATGGTAACCCAATCGACAACGGTGACGTAGCAGCAAGCAACGTAATCGTAGACGGCACAAACATCGCGTCTTTCTCTGCAGCGTATGAAGCAAACGTAGACGTAACAGCAACACCTGTTACAGCGGGTGTTGCAGAATCTTGGGCGCTACTACGCGTAACGTACCCATAAGCAGTTGCCGAGAGAGCTTTGGCTGTTTAGCCAAAGCTCTCGTTCTAATAAAAAACACTGGTTGATAAAATGCGTCGTCATTTACTCGGTTTAATAATTGTACTTTCCTTTCCTTCTTTTTCTTACGCGACCAGCTTCAATGATTATTTTATAAGAAGTAAAAATAGTGTCGATTTAAGCAAATTCTCGAATGCGAACTTTGTGGAAGACGGTAAATATGAGCTAGAGGTTTATATTAATGGGGAGTTCTTAACCAAAGAAAATATTGTATTTAATAACAATAAACCCTGCATTTCTGATGCATTAATGGACAGCCTTCCTCTTAGCGAGCGTGGTTATAAAGTCTACAAAGAAAACGCGATCTCAGTTGATGGTGGTGTGTGTTATCAGTTTGAAGATGTCGGCTACACCAAAGTCACGTCCGATCTCGGTAAAGCACGTTTAGACATCACAACGCCTCAAGAATACATCGCCAACGAGTACAAATATGGCTTTGTGCCTGATCGTTTATGGGACGATGGCATCGCCGCGCTCTATCTGGATTACAACGTTAACTATTTTTCTAGCCAACAAGACGATGAAAACGGTTGGAATGACGATCTATCCACCTACGGCATTGTTGGGCTAAATGCCGGAGCGTTTCGCTTTCGAGCAAATTACCAAGCATCTAACAACTACTCGGGTGACTTTACTTCATTGTATGGCTACGCGCCGATTCGCAGCATTAAATCGAAATTGACGTTCGGTAATACCCAGTTTGGCTCGGACGTGTACGACTCGTTCCAAATGACGGGTGTTCGCCTGCAAAGCGATGACCAAATGCTGCCATCGAACTTGCGCGGTTACTCGCCAGTGGTCTCTGGCACGGTCAATACCAATGCGGTGATCACCATTCGCCAGCAAGGCAACGTACTTAAAGTGGTGAATGTGAATGCGGGGCCGTATCTGATTGATGACCTAGCACAAGCGTCTCAAGGTACGTTGGATGTTGAGGTCAAACAAGCCGACGGGATGATTCAACGTTACCAAGTGAACGGTGCAGATGTGCTGTACCTAACGCGACCTAATCACGTGCGTTATAGCGTTTCAGCGGGCGTACCGGACAGTGACGCTTATGAGCACACGCCGGAGTTCTTTTCTGCTGAAGCGTCCTATGGTGTCAACAACTACCTGTCGCTGTTCTCTGCAACGCTGCTCTCTGAAGATTACCAATCTTACACTTTCGGTAGTGGTATCAACCTGAATTACTTCGGGGCGGCTTCATTCGATATTTCTTCTGCGCAGGCGAAATTAGGCGACGACACGGATGCCTCTGGCTTGTCTTATGGCTTTACTTACAACAACACGCTGACCGACTTTGGCTTGGGTTTACGTGTGGCGGGCTACCGATTTTCGGAAGAGCAATATTACGAATTTGATGAGTATTTGAAGTCTTATGATGACCGCACTTCTTCCATTGTCTATGCCGCGAACAATAACCGTAAAGATGAAAAGTACATTGCACTAACCCAGAGCTTTGGCTCGACCAGTGCGTATTTGTCTTACACCTCAAACAACTATTGGGACAATCGCCGCGACAGTTCTCGTTACGACGTTAATATTTCGCATCCGTTGAAGATCAACGGGATCGATCTCTACTTAACGATGAACCTGTACAAGTCGAACGATTCATACATCAGTTACGACTACGAGTCGGGCATTAATGAATACTCGCCAAGCATTGACGAAAAAGGTTGGTCATTGGGGATCTCTATTCCTATCGGTGGCAGCAACACTGTCTCAGTTCAAACCAATTCACGCAGTGGTGACTACTCTCAAAACCTTGCCTACTCGGGATACAACAATGATGACGGTTCTAACTATCGTGTTGCTTACGATGTTTACGAGGGTGAATCCAACGGCGTAAGTGGCAACTACAATCGCGATTTCTCATTCATGTCGACGTCTGTTGGTGGCAGCTATAAAACCAACTCGTACAGCCAAGTAAACGCCAATGCGATGGGCACGGTGCTGCTTTCAAAACACGGCTTGGCATACAGCGCACTTAACTCGGGTACGTCGCGCATTCTTATCGACTCGAATGTACCGGACGTCACCATAAACGGTAGCAACAACGAAGAGACCAATGCGTTTGGCTTGGCGCTGATCAATGGCGTGACGCCTTATCAAAAGAGCTATAACACCATCGATTACAAATCACTACCTGATGATGTTGAGGTGCTCGGCAGCGTTAAGAGCATGGTGCTGACCGAAGGTGCGATTGGCTATCAAAAAATTAAGGCCCGCCAAGGCAGCAACTTTATGGCGCACTTGCAAAGCGAACAAGACATTCCGTTTGGCGCATTGGTGTTTGACGACGAACTCAATCAAGAGATTGGCATTGTTGGGCAAGACTCAACGGCTTATCTGGTCGGCGTCAATCTCGATTCAAAAATCAGTGTGAGCTGGGGGGATAACCAAAGCTGCCACTTAATCATTGATGACTCAATCCTAAATAGTAAAGAAGTCATCCGTTCCGTTCATTGTGATAATTAATCAGTAGTTGAGAAGTTATGAAAAAATCAATTCTAGCCGTCATGTGTTGTTTGATGGTCTCGGCATCGGCGAATGCAGCATTGGCTTTAGACCGAACTCGTGTGGTTTATGAAGGTAACTCAAAGGTAGAGACCGTCAAAATAAAGAACCCCGCTGACATTCCATTCTTGGCGCAATCTTGGTTGACGGACATGGACGGAAAGGATGTAGAAGACAAATTCATCGTTGTTCCACCCGTGTTGAGAATCGAGAGTAAAGATTACGCCATGTTGCGCATCAAATCTTTGCCAACCGCTTCCCAACTGCCGCAAGACAGGGAAACGGCTTACTTCTTACATGTTCGCGAAGTGCCGCCTTCGGAGCATGACAAGCACGATGATGCTGTCACAGAGACTGCCAGTGGTTCTATCCAAATTGCAATTGAATCGGTGATCAAATTTTTCTATCGACCTTCCAGTCTGGACAAGATTAAGCGCGTCGATAAAGCGGTGGCGAGCGCGACCAAAATTAAGCGCACGGACAGCAATAAGATCTTGGTAGAAAACGGTTCGCCATTTTACGTGACTTACTCTGAATTGATGGTGGGGAAAGCGAAAAAAGACGCGACGGGTTTCACCCCTGTGATGCTGGCGCCGTTTACTAGCAGAACCTTGAAAGTAGAAAAGAGCGACCGATACACGTTAAGCCACATCAATGATTATGGTGCCACGGTGAGCAACACCTATTTCTGCAATTCAAAAAGCATTTGCACGGCCAAAGACGAAAGTGAGGGTTAATGATGAGAGCGTTATTTCTAACACTTTGTTTGCTCGTTACGGGGCTCTCAATGGCTCCCAATGCGTGGGCGTTAGCCTGCTACAGCACAGAAGCCGGTGGGAGTTTTGGTGGGAGTGGTCCTGGCGGTGTAAGCAGTTTCTACATTGATCCTTCTGCATCGGTACCCATTGATGCGCCTGATGGGCAAGTGGTATGGCGTGGCCCGTCTCAAACGGTGAATGTTACTTGCTATAAAGATGCGACGAATTTCCCTCACCTGAAGGATTTCCCCGAACAAGTGTTCTTTTGGCCCGGTAAAACGGGAGATACCGTCGTCCCGAATATTCCCGGTATTAAGGTAGGGTTTCGATATGAAGGCCGAGATATTTATGGTGTAAAAACGGCGGTCGATGGCTTCAGGGTTCCTCAGTGTAGTGCTAGTGAAGACAACAACGCTTGTGAATCACGCACTAAAACATCCAAAACCATTACATACCAGCCCATCATTGTTACGGGGCCGGGGGACTTCTCTGGATATAGCGCGCCGGTCAACATTTTCCAGTTAGATGGGGAGTTAGGTTACAACGGTGCGTATGCGAACTACCGCAGCGTAATTCAGAACATGGACATCCTTAAGCCTTCTAAATGTTTGGTTGAGCTGGAGATCAAGAACAATAACATCGACTACGGGCGCATTGGTGTGGACGATATTGTGCAAACCGAGCCTCGCCCTCTCACTATTATCGTTCGCAACTTAAAGTACGGAGCCGATTGTCCATCCGTTAAGCTGCGTGGTTATTTTGATAACGTGCGTGATCTGACCAACCGATCTTATGTGCCTGTCTTTGACGAAAGCGGCAAAGAAATCAAATCCTACGGCATCAAGCTTTACACCCCAAGTGGTGAAGAGGTGCAACTTAATGAGCCTGTCGGTGATGGCTACGAAGTAGAGCAAGTCGGCTATGACCGTTACCTCGCCAAACTGGTGCCTTTCGACCCTGCCAACATTAAGAAAGGGAAGTTCGAGGGAATGGTGGTGTACACCGTTTCTTACTTATAGGGGAAGGCTTGTGAATTACAAACAAATGATTTTGTTCGCGATTTCTGTTTTTGCACTCTCCCCAGTTTTGGCACAAGAGGCTCAGCAAGTCGACGAACCCGAGAAAGGCGTTATCGATACTTTGGTATCCAATGGGTTGTATTTTCAAGTGGGAGGGGGACTCGCTCAGTTTAAAGACGATCCTTACAAGCACGACAACGACATCACCAGTTTGAAGTACAGCTTAGGTATCTCGACGCAGTCTTTTGACTATGAGTTAGGCTATCGCAGCTTATCGGACGGCAATGGTTTTGACATGAAAGGTTTGGACATTCTCGCCAAACACAAATGGTCACTGTGGCGCGATGGTGGTTTGTTTGCTGGTGTGGGTGGCTACGTCTACAACGCCGACATGGACAAGCCTCAGTTAGATTCACCGACAGAAACCAGCGGCGTGGCACCGTACTTGTCGGTGGGCGGTTACTATGCTCTGAGTGAGTACATCGACGTCTCGTTGCAATTCGACAATCTGTTTAATGTCAGTGTGCTCGATCAGTACTACGACAAAAAAGACACCAAGCAGTTGCGTCAGGTGAACTTGTCTCTGGTGCTTCATCCGTGGTCGAGCAGCAGTTACGATCCGCAACCTATTGAGCACATAGAGGATACGCCAGAAGAGCAAACCGTGATTCTAGCGGAGAACAGTCCGGTTTATAGCTATGACGATGCATCGCTCAACCCAGAGATGGAAGCTCAGTTGATGCAGTTGGCCACTCGAATTACTGAGTTGGAAAGCTATGAAGTGGTGGTGACAGGAGGGGCAGACAGTAAGCCTGCTTATCTGGAGTACAACAATCACTTAGCGAAAGAGCGAGCAAAAGTCGTGGCGGATTTCTTGATTTTGCACGGCGTGAAAGCGAACAACATTCGTCTTGAGACGTCAGTCATTGAACAAGAACATCGCGAGCAAGCCGCGCGCAAAGTCGAAATTACGGTCAATGGAACCGAATTGGTTGTGCCAGAATAAGAACCTTCTTCGTTTCTGACTGACAATAAAAATCCCTCGCCAATCGACGAGGGATTTTTGTATTCGTAGAGAGGAGGATACTCATCCCTTTTGAATGTCGAGATCAGTAACGATTAATCGTTCTTCTCTTTACCGTAAACGCGCACGCCCGCTTTAGAGCCTTCTGAGTTACCGTATACTTCGATGTTTTTCACACAGCGACGGTAACCGAAGTAACGCCAGTCGGTCATCTTGTCTTTCTTTAGATCACGGTGGAAGCGAATGGTTTTCTCGTCACCGTTTTGGAATCGCACAACGACCTTTCTTAGTTCTAGGTCTTTCTCTGCTTTCACTTTGATCGCGTTGGTGTTGCGGCAAATCACCATTGGGATTTTTGCAGCTAGGTTACCGTGCTCAAGCAAGATAGTACGACCTAAAGTGAATTTATCGTCTGCGTGTGCAGGAGCGATAAGTGTTGTTGCAGCCAATGCTGCCGTGATAATAGCGGTATAAATTCTCATTTAAAAAATCACCAAAACACAGGAGCGCGAATCATAGTCGAGCTCAATAAAATTCAGCTAGCAATATTTTTCTTTGTGAATGAAATTTCACAGTCCGCTGACTTTGATTGCATAAATGTGAGAATTTAACGTGTGGGAGAAAAAGTAAGTAGCGGTTTGGGGTAGAAGATATGAACCCATCGATGCCACAAGAGTTGTTGGAAAGCACAGAGGCCAAGATTTGAATCAAAACAAGGGCACGGAATGTGCCCTTTTATGTTTAGGTTTTACTGGGGAGGCTTAGTAGGAAAGGCCATGTCCTATTGGATATTTCACTTCACCCAACACAGTGTTTCCATCTTCATCGAGCTCTATCTCATAGACATTGACTGGGAGTCGTCCTTTTGGCTTGTTTACCCC
>NZ_BAOG01000032.1 GCF_000400365.1 Vibrio jasicida CAIM 1864 = LMG 25398
TGCGGAGCGGTAGTTCAGTTGGTTAGAATACCGGCCTGTCACGCCGGGGGTCGCGGGTTCGAGTCCCGTCCGCTCCGCCACTTATTTAGAAACCCAGTCTTCGGACTGGGTTTTGTCGTTTAAAAGCAAAAATATTTTCCCTTTTCAGGGAGCGAGTCCCGGTTGCCCGCAACCCCGGCCTCTCCGCCATTTATTTAGAAATAGCAAGGCTTTCGTCGTTTCTAGAGCCTTCAATTTCCTACTTGCTCTAGCCTTATTTACCATTAAGCTCCCTCCTTCTTAAACCGATCTCTTTTACTTGCTTGCTATATGTGTGTAGGTGCTTACTATCTTTTTAGTGCCTATAAAATAAGGAACTTCATTTATATTCCTGACCCTAAGCATCATTCGTGCACATCTTTAAAAGATAAGTGAGAATCATTATTAATATTTAGTTACACTCACATCAATCGGAATAATGAGTGACTAAATACATGGATATATCTCGTCGACGCTTTCTTCAATCTTCCTTAGCGATCTCTGCGCTTACCTTTCTGCCTGCATGTTCTCTATCTAAGAGCACTAACAAACAAGGTCAGCATATATACGATATCACTGCAGAGCCTTCTACTGCTGAATTAGTATCAGGGTTTACCACGGATGTACTTGCGTTTAATGGCTTGATTCCAGCGCCTACGATTCGTTGTCGCCAAGGCGAGAAAGTTATTATTCGGTTTACTAACAAGCTTTCAGAGCCGACTACAATCCACTGGCATGGCTTGCGAATCCCTATTGAGATGGATGGTGTCCCTTTCTTGAGCCAGCTGCCTATCATGCCTGGCGAAACATTCGTTTATGAATTTACACCGCCAGATGCCGGTACGTTCTGGTATCACCCACACATGAATAGTGTTAAGCAGCTTGGTATGGGCTTAGTCGGGCTAATTGTCGTTGAAGAGGCTGAGCCTGTTCAGTTTGATGAAGAGCATGAAATCGTCCTCAAGCATTGGCATTTAGACAAACAAGGTCAGTGGAAGAACCTTATGGTGCCGCGCTTGAGTGCTCGTATGGGAACCCCCGGAGAGTGGAGTAGCGTTAACGGTGTTCATGAGCCTGTTTATACGCTGAAGCAGAATGCTACTACGCGACTGAGAATTGCTAATGTCGATAACACCATTACTTACCCGATCGCTATTGAAGGTGCAGAGGCTTGGGTTATTGCTGTTGATGGTAATCCTGTTAAAACGCCTTATAAGCTCACTCAGCACAAAATTGGTCCGGGAATGAGATTAGATGTCGGGTTGATTGCTCCGAAGGCTGGAGAACGTGTTTATGTGCGTCAAATGAAAGGACGCTTCCCATTCCCTTTGTGTGAGTTTGATATTGTTGAGTCTGACCTGCCGAGTAATCAAAAACTGCCTTTATTGCCTCTCAACCCTGTGCCTGATCTTGATTTGGAAAATGCTGAGCAAATTGATTATGTGTTTGAATGGGAGGGGGCAGTTACTCCTGCCGATAAATCGGGCAAAGCGATACCTAAGTTTTGGCTAATGAATAAACGAGCTTGGGAGGGAATGAGTAAAGATAATATCCCAGCACCGCTTTCAACATTGGAGCTCGGAAAAACCTATATTTTCAACCTTAAGAACGTCACCCAATATCATCACCCTATTCATCTACATGGACACACATTTACTGTTCTTGAATTAGACAGTAAAACACTCGATGAACCGTTTCATACTGATACGGTCTTGCTTGGAAAAAATGGCAGTGCGAAAGCGGCATTTGTTGCAGATAACCCAGGACGTTGGATGTACCATTGTCATGTGATCGAACACATGAAGACGGGGTTGATGGGTTATATTGAAGTAAAGTGACTCCTGTAACTTTTTAAATCTTGATAAGTTTTAAGCGCTATACTTTGCTGAATTCTAAGATTGTATAATCACTATTGCCGTAAATTTGATTACAATGTCGCCATTAACTTTTCTGGGGGAATTATGGGACAACTATCCGTTTTGGGTTTTATTGCATTGGGTGGCGCATTTGGTGCATGTTCTCGTTACTTAATTTCTGAACTTTGTGTGATGCTACTTGGTCGTGGCTTTCCGTACGGTACCTTAACCGTGAACGTCGTTGGTTCATTTATTATGGGTCTACTGATTGCTGCGTTTGAAACTGAGTTGATGGTCACTGATCCATGGCGTCAAATCATCGGTCTTGGTTTTTTGGGCGCATTAACCACATTCTCTACTTTCTCGATGGATAACGTGTTGCTTATGCAGCAGGGCGCTTTCTTTAAGATGGGATTGAACGTACTACTGAATGTCGTGTTAAGCATTTCAGCTGCGTGGATTGGTTTCCAATTATTGATGCGTAGCTAGCAAAAATACTCAAATCTTAATCAGGTCGGCTTGGTTTAACCAAGCCGTTTTTATATACTGATTTTACTTGTCGGAGTGCCATAAGGCTGAGACCGTTAATTCGGGATCCGTTGAACCTGATCAGATTAGAATCTGCGAAGGGAACAAGAGAAGATATCTACACCAGAGCTCTATCTGGTTGACCTATCAAATAGTCGAATGTTGTTATAGGCGAAGAGTACTTGCTCAATCTGTCCTTAATTCGATTCCTCTTGTCGCATCTATCCGCCAAGCATTTTTATCCCAATACTTTTTATCTAAGCATAACAAAGCAAGGAAAAATGCTATGTCGAGTCGCAAGCAAGCGAGACTGGAAGCAAAACAGTTCATTGATACACTCTCGGTACAACCGTACCCAAATTCAAGCAAAGTCTACGTAGAAGGTTCACGTCCTGATATTCGTGTGCCAATGCGTGAAATATCACTTGCTGATAGCCTTATTGGAGGCACAAAAGAAGCGCCTATTTTCGAGCCTAATGAGCCAGTACGCGTTTACGATACCTCGGGTGTATACACAGACCCAAATCACACCATAGACCTTTACAATGGCTTACCTAAACTGAGAGAAGGGTGGATTGAAGAGCGTGTCGATACTGAGCTACTTAATGAAGTAAGCTCGGTATACACCAAAGAGCGCCTAGAAGATGAAACGCTAGACGATCTTCGTTACGGTAATCTACCACGTATTCGACGTGCCAAAGGTGGGCAGTGTGTGACTCAGTTGCACTACGCTCGCAAAGGCATTATCACCCCAGAAATGGAATATATCGCCCTACGTGAAAATATGGGACGTGCTCAATACCGCGATGAAGTGCTGAATCAACAACATCCGGGTCAAAGCTTCGGAGCGAATCTTCCAAAAGACATTACCGCCGAGTTTGTGCGTAAAGAAGTCGCCGAAGGTCGCGCGATTATCCCCTCTAATATCAACCACCCAGAATCCGAACCAATGATCATTGGGCGTAACTTTTTGGTCAAAGTGAACGCCAACATCGGTAACTCATCGGTCACTTCTTCGATTGAAGAAGAAGTAGAGAAACTAGTGTGGGCGACGCGCTGGGGTGGCGATACCGTTATGGATCTCTCTACTGGACGCAATATTCACGAAACTCGCGAGTGGATTCTACGTAACAGTCCGGTTCCTATCGGTACCGTACCAATGTACCAAGCGCTTGAGAAAGTGAATGGTGTTGCGGAAAACCTTAACTGGGAAGTGATGCGCGATACTCTGATCGAGCAAGCAGAGCAGGGCGTTGATTACTTCACTATCCATGCCGGTTTACTACTTCGTTATGTGCCAATGACTGCAAAACGTGTTACTGGCATCGTCTCTCGTGGTGGTTCTATCATCGCGAAATGGTGTTTAGCGCATCACCAAGAAAGCTTCTTATACACCCATTTCCGAGAGATCTGTGAAATCTGTGCTAAGTACGATGTCGCACTATCTCTTGGTGATGGTCTGCGTCCTGGCTCGGTTGCTGATGCTAACGATGAAGCGCAATTTGCAGAGCTTCGTACTCTTGGCGAATTGACCAAGGTTGCGTGGGAATACGACGTACAGGTGATTATCGAAGGTCCTGGTCATGTTCCAATGCATATGATCAAAGAAAACATGGAAGAGCAGTTAGAGCACTGTCATGAGGCTCCTTTCTACACCCTTGGTCCATTGACGACAGACGTCGCTCCTGGTTACGACCATATTACTTCAGGCATCGGTGCTGCCATGATTGGTTGGTATGGCTGTGCAATGCTTTGCTACGTAACTCCTAAAGAGCATCTTGGTTTACCAAACAAAGAAGACGTGAAAGTAGGCATGATCACTTACAAGCTTGCTGCGCACGCCGCTGATTTAGCGAAGGGACACCCTGGTGCACAAGTTCGTGATAATGCGCTTTCTAAAGCTCGCTTCGAGTTCCGCTGGGAAGACCAATTTAACTTGTCGCTCGACCCAGATACCGCACGCGCTTTCCATGATGAAACCTTGCCTCAAGAGTCTGGAAAAGTTGCTCACTTCTGTTCCATGTGTGGACCAAAGTTCTGCTCGATGAAGATTTCGCAAGAGGTACGAGAGTACGCGAAAGATACTGAGCAAGTTGCTGCGGACCAAGCTATCTCAATCAAAATGCTGGATGATCCTCTTGAGGGGATGCGTCAGAAATCGCAAGAATTTAGAGATACAGGTTCTGAGCTATACCATCCAGCAGCACATGCCGAGGTAAGTGACTAATGAGCAAAATCCTTATTCCGTCATCATTGATTGAGCTAACAGGTTTAGTTCAGCAATGTTTGTTGTTGGCGAGAGAACAGGGTTTTAGCATCGAAGACATTGAGTTGGGTGTGAGCCCAACTCAATCTATTCAGCTTGTTCGCGACCAACAGACCACACACATAACGACAGATCTTATTGATGGTTATGACTCTGAGCATGAGAGTTCATTTGTGCTCTATTACCGCTCTGCTTTATCGGTAGAAGCATGTGCTAAGCAACCTTCGAAAGCGATTTATATTGGTATTGTTGATACTCAGGCTTTCGGTGAAAAGGAGAAAGTGCTTCAACTTGATATCTGGCGTCACCCGATTAACGACGAAGTGAGAGCGCTTTCCATTAAGTCCAAACCCAACGCAATGTTCGATCCCGAACATCACCTTGCTTGGATAGTAACGCTGACAGTACTCGATTTTCCTATCGAAGATTCGTTAACACTTGCTCGAGGAATGCTAACTCAGCAAGCGAATGTTTCACGTGAAACACTGTTGAATGACAACCTTGACGAGGGAAGATCTACTCAGTGGGCTGACCAATTTGATGATTTCCCCACACCTGTACTGGAGGATAACCGACTCGATATTCAGGTTGGTTGGTCTGCACAAGGCGAGAGCGTTAGCTTTCCAACTCTAACTAAGCAAAGTCTAGGGCTCTATCCAGTCGTTGATGATGTTGCTTGGATTGAGCGTCTGCTGCCACTAGGCATCAACACTATTCAACTGCGAATCAAGAACCCACAACAAGCCGATTTAGAACAACAGATCATTCGAGCAATTGAGCTAGGTCGTCAGTATCAAGCACAAGTGTTCATCAATGACTATTGGCAGTTGGCAATCAAGCATGGCGCTTATGGTGTTCACCTAGGACAAGAAGACATAGAAGAATCGAATTTAGCTCAGCTAACTAAAGCGGGTATTCGTCTTGGTCTTTCTACTCATGGTTATTATGAGTTACTACGTATCGTACAAATTCATCCTAGCTACATCGCTCTAGGGCATATTTTCCCAACCACCACTAAACAGATGCCATCGAAACCACAAGGTTTGGTGCGCTTGGCACTGTATCAAAAGCTGATTGATAGCATTCCTTACGGAAACAAAGATCTGGCTTTCCGTCCTTCAAAAGACAAAGCAGTTAGTGACTATGTGCTTGGCTTTCCGACGGTCGCGATTGGTGGCATTGACCAATCTAATGCAGACCAAGTTTGGCAAACAGGTGTTTCTAGTTTGGCAGTTGTGCGAGCTATTACGTTGGCAGAATCACCTCAGTCCGTCATCGAGTTCTTCGCACAACTGATGAAGGAAAGACAGATAACGTTTACTGATCAGAATAGTGAATTTGCGGATACCAAGAGAGGCGAGCATGCTCACGGATAAGCAGTTCATTCGCTATCAACGCCAAGTCGCTCTGCCTGAAATTGCCGAAATTGGGCAAGAGTGTTTGAGCAAATCGCATGTGCTGATCATCGGTTGTGGTGGGTTAGGGAGCGCAGCGAGTTTGTACTTGGCATCAGCGGGTGTTGGTAAATTGGTTGTGGTCGATGACGATGAAGTTGATAGCAGTAACCTACAACGTCAGATCATTTATCGTGAACAAGACCTCAAAGTTGCGAAAACAAAAGCGACTGTAAAGCAACTTACTGCACTTAATTCTATGGTCCAAGTTCGTGCTCTCAATAAGCGATTAGACAAAGCACAGCTGCAGCTTGAGGTGATGCTAGCAGATGTGGTGCTCGACTGCACCGATAACATGCCAACGCGCCAGCTAATTAACCAAGTTTGTTTCGAGCAAAATACGCCGCTCATCTCGGCGGCGGCAATTGGTTGGCAAGGGCAGTTCGCTGTCTTTGATTACCAAACCCCAAGTGAACAAGAAGCGCAGAGTAAAGCCTGTTACCGCTGTTTGTATCCGTTCGACGAATTACCGCAAACGCAAAAGTGCAGTGAGAGCGGTGTCGTCGGTCCGGTGGTGGGGACACTTGGTAACTACCAAGCGATAGCGGCAATTCAAAAACTGGCGATGGGAAAGTTTCATGTCGAGACTGCCAAGTTGCACCTATTTGATGGATTGAAACTGCAATGGCAAACCATGGCGATAAGCAAAGACAAACAGTGCCAAGTGTGTGCCCAGATTTAGCTTACGAGTAATGGACAGAATTAAGAGAGTTGGAAGCAATGACGTTATCAGAACAACAAGCAACACAAATGACCGCTGCTGACTTAGATATGATCACTATTGTCATCAATGACCAGTCACATCAAGTCGCCAGTAAGTCGAATCTACAGCAAATCATTAGTCAATTTGCGCTGCCTGAAATGGGCTGTGTTTTTGCAATTAATAACAATGTTGTGCCGCGCAGTGAGTGGGCTAGCACAGTTCTTTCACAGGGAGATAGCATCTCTTTGTTTCAAGCGATCGCAGGGGGTTAAAGTCGATGCTTAAAATTGGTGATAAACAATTCGAATCAAGACTGTTCACGGGAACAGGGAAGTTTGCCAACAGCCAATTAATGGCAGAGGCGATTCAAGTGTCGGGATCTCAACTTGCGACCATGGCGCTGAAGCGTGTGGATGTGAACGACCAACAAGACGATATTTTGCTGCCGTTAGTACAAGCGGGGGTGAACTTATTGCCGAACACCTCGGGTGCAAAGAATGCTAAAGATGCCGTATTTGCTGCACAACTGGCGCGAGAAGCGCTGGGCACTAACTGGTTAAAACTGGAAATTCACCCAGACCCGAAGTACTTGATGCCCGATCCCATTGAGACACTTGCGGCCGCTGAACAACTGGTTCGTGAAGGCTTCATTGTTCTTCCTTACTGTCATGCTGACCCGGTTCTATGTAAACGATTGGAAGAAGTAGGTTGTGCTGCGGTCATGCCATTAGGTGCGCCGATCGGTTCTAACAAAGGGATAGTTTCTCACGACTTCTTAGAGATCATCATCGACCAAGCTAATGTTCCAGTGGTTGTTGATGCGGGTATCGGCGCACCTTCACATGCCGCGCGTGCGATGGAAATGGGCGCGGATGCCGTGCTTGTCAATACTGCGATTGCAGCTTCGAGCGATCCCGTTGCGATGGCGAAGGCATTTAAGTTGGCGGTAGAGTCGGGGCGTATGGCTTATGAAGCCGGACTTGCTGGTAAGGTTTCTCATGCGGTTGCGTCGAGTCCACTGACGTCATTCCTAGATGAGCTTTAGTCCTAGATTGGTTTAGCTATTAAGCGAGGAAAACATGAGCTTCGTTGAACAATTTAAGCAGCTGAATTGGGATGATATTTCGATGTCGATCTACGCGAAAACGACACAAGATGTCGAGCGAGCATTGAATAAACCCAAGCGTGATTTGGAAGACTTTAAAGCGCTAATTTCACCAGCGGCTGAAGCGTACTTAGAGCAAATGGCGCAACTGTCATACTCGGCAACTCGTAAGCGTTTTGGTAATACCATGTCGCTTTATATTCCATTGTACCTTTCTAACTTGTGCGCCAATGCTTGTACTTATTGTGGCTTCTCGATGGAGAACAGAATCAAGCGTCGTACCTTGAATAGGGACGAAGTCGCTGCAGAAGTCGAAGCCATTAAACGCATGAAATTCGATAGCGTATTGCTGGTGACTGGCGAACACGAAACCAAAGTGGGCATGAAATACTTCCGCGAAATGGTGCCGATGATTAAGCAACGTTTTAATTATTTGGCGATGGAAGTGCAGCCACTTGATCAAGATGAATACGCTGAGCTCAAGACATTGGGTTTGGATGCGGTGATGGTCTATCAAGAAACGTATCATCCTTCGACTTACGCTGAGCACCATCTGCGTGGTAATAAGATGGATTTCGAATACCGATTGGATACACCCGATCGTCTTGCGAAAGCAGGCATCGATAAGATCGGTATTGGTGCTTTGATAGGGTTGGAAGAGTGGCGTACCGACTGTTTTTATGTGGCAGCGCACTTGGACTATCTAGAGCGCACGTATTGGCAGACTCGTTACTCAATTTCTTTCCCACGTTTACGTCCTTGTGAGGGGGCCAGTTCTTTAAACGGAAAGCAGCCAAAATCAGTCATGACGGATAAGCAGCTTGTTCAGTTGATTTGCGCTTATCGTTTGTTGAATCCAGAGGTGGAGTTGTCATTATCGACTCGTGAATCACCGAAGTTCAGAGACAATGCATTACCGTTAGGCATCACCAGTATGTCTGCTGCATCGAAAACTCAGCCGGGTGGTTATGCGATGGATGATGTTGAACTCGAGCAGTTTGAGATCAGCGATGAGCGAAGTGCGGGTTCTGTGGAAGATATGATTCGAGCCAAAGGCTTTGACCCTGTATGGCGAGATTGGCACTCAGCGTATTCTGGTTAAGCAACAAATAAAGCCACTGGTCATCGCTATGTTTCACGTGAAACATAGGCAAAGAAAAGAGGGTTGATGCAAAACATCAACCCTCTACGTTTTTCTAGCTTCTAGCTTCTAGCTGTGTGCTACAGGTGCCGTTGCTTGACGAAGCCACTCTTTCACATCACCTTCAACTAGCGGGCTGATCTCATCCCATACTTTCTGATGGTAATCATTCAGCCAAGCAAGTTCTGGACGAGTTAGCATATCAACGTTGATGTTGCGCTTGTCGATTGGGCAGCGTGTTAGCGACTCAAATGACAGAACAGGGAAGTCACCGTTAGTTGGGGTTTCAACAACAAGCTCTAGGTTTTCAATACGGATACCAAACGCATCTGCACGGTAGTAACCTGGCTCGTTGGATAGCACCATACCTTCTGTTAGAGGCACGTCGATTTGCTTCTTCGAAATGCTCGCCGGACCTTCATGAACACTTAGGAAGTGACCAACACCGTGACCAGTACCGTGGTCGTAATCGTAGCCTTCCGCCCATAGGTGCTGACGAGCTAGTGTATCGATTTGGTAACCACGTGTGCCTTTCGGGAAACGTGCACGTGCAACACCGATGTGACCTTTTAGTGCGAGAGTGAATTGTTTAATCATCTCTTGTGAAGGCTGACCGATCGCAATTGTACGCGTGATGTCTGTCGTGCCATCTAGGTACTGACCGCCTGAATCCACTAGGTAAAGCGTGTTTAGCTCTAGCTTGCCAGGTTCAGGTTGGTTCTCGTGGTTGTAGTGACACATCGCCGCGTTGCCACCTGCTGCCGAAATGGTATCGAAGCTAAGATCCATAAGTGTCGGGTCTTTGCTACGGAATGCTTCCAGTTTGTCTGCCAGCGTCGCTTCATCATGCAGGTTACCTGCAACGACCTCTGCATCTAACCATGATAGGAACTTACTCATCGCCACGCCATCGCGGATATGACATGCTTTCATTCCTGCGATTTCAACTGCGTTCTTTGCCGCTTTTGGCATTAGGCATGGATCAGCTTTACTCACCACTGATGCACCAGCATTTTGTAGAACCAGCTTAAACCATGCGTTACTTGTCGCAGGGTCAACCAGTACATTCTTGCCAGTTAGAGTTTCTAGTCGTGCTTGCAATGCTTCTGGGTGATGAACCGTCACTCCCACACCAACATGAGCGTCAAACTCAGCAGGTAGACGAGCTGGATCTAGGAAGTATTCCACGCTTGAATCTGAGTTCAGAATCGCGTGAGAAAGCAGAACTGGTAGACGTGATACATCTAGACCACGAACGTTAAGCAGCCAACAGATAGAATCAAGTGCAGTGATAACTGCGCTGTCTGCGCCGGCTTTTTTCAAGAGCTCTGCGATTTCTTGGCGTTTGCTTTCACTTGATTGACCAACTGATTCTGTTGCCATTAGGCGAACATCAGAAACTACAGGAGCAGGGCGGTCGTGCCACAGCTCATCAATTGGGTTGCTGTCGAGAATCTTAAGCTCAAGTGCACCTGCAAGTTTTGCTTGTGCCATGTCCAGCCAAGCAGAGTTGTGCATGCGAGGGTCGATTGCCACAGACGCGCCATTTGTAAGATGGTCTTTAATCCAATCTAACGCGGGCTCTTCAATCAGGTGACGGTATTCGAATAGATCAGCAGGAACCTGCTTGGTTACTTGTACCGTGTAGCGACCATCAACAAAGATAGCGGCTTTGTCTTTGGTGATTACCGCAGCACCAGCAGAACCGGTAAAACCAGTTAGCCAATGTAAACGTTCGTTGTGCGCTGGTACGTATTCGCCTAAGTACTCGTCTTCATGTGGGACAAGTAGGGCATCAATATTATGTTGTGCTAGCCATTCGCGAATTGCATTCACGCGGCTTTGGGTATCGTTGTGCATCTGTGTTATTCCTTCAAATTACCGCTCCTTCATGCTCAGGTGTGGGAGCTGTTTCCATCTGCTTCATGCAGTTTACGATTCCATTGAGGTTCGCAATCACTTCAATAGAGTCGGAGTACAACAGGCCATAGATGAGCCAAAAAGGACTATCGACTGTTAAGCTACTCATTTTATCGTAAGAGCGCAAATCGCGTCCGGGATTTTTATCTAAGATGATCGGTTTTTTGCGTGATCATGGTACGTAGCCAAGTTAATGCCGGGTCATTTTCTCTGTCTCGATGCCAGAACAAAGTGTAAGCCATTGGCGGGAATTCGAGTGGCAGCGGCAGTAATGCCATGTCGTGTTGTTTGGCGGCCAGTTTCACAAAGTGGCTTGGCGCGGTAAACACAAAATCAGTGTAAGAACACAAACTGGCGGCGCTATTAAAGTCCGGTACGGTGACTGCGATGTCACGTTCGCGACCAATGTCGGCTAAACGATAGTCGAGCAACCAACGGTCGTTGCCATC
This sequence comes from Vibrio jasicida CAIM 1864 = LMG 25398, assembly GCF_000400365.1. Taxonomy (GTDB): domain Bacteria; phylum Pseudomonadota; class Gammaproteobacteria; order Enterobacterales; family Vibrionaceae; genus Vibrio; species Vibrio jasicida. Next base: position 11,441 of record NZ_BAOG01000032.1, read on the forward strand.
ACAACGCACCTGTACATGACGCAGGGCTAGGTAAGCTTCTAAGTTCCAGTTACCACGCAAAGCCGGGTGGTCTTTACGCACGATACACATTTGGTGGTCGCGATAGATTTCCTGTTCACAAATGTCATCGGGCGGCAACATAGTCAGCTTGGCATCGTTGATGTCGATATCTCGCCCCGTCATACCCAAATCAATCTCACCACGTTGAATCATTTTAAAAGTCTGTTCAGACCATGGATGCGTGCTGATGGTCACGCCAGGTGCTTGTTGGAATATTGCTGGCAAGAAGTGGGGCAAAATCAACGGGTAGACACTCTCCACCGCAGCAATTTGAAAACGGTATTCACTGCTCTGTGGTGAGAACTCTTCTGGTTGAGTCAGGACATCAAGTTGATTTATCAACAGATCCAGTTTCGGTTTGAGGAACAAAGCTCGTGGTGTTGGCGTCAATCCATGCGAGTTTCGTGTGAACAAAGGGTCGTCAAACTGAGTGCGTAACTTGGCCAAAGATTTACTCACTGCAGACTGACTCAAACAGAGTCGGTGTGCAGCTCGAGTAACATTCAACTCCTCGATTAGTACCTTAAAACAGACCAACAAGTTGAGGTCGATGCGTACCAGTTTCTCTACGTTCACTGTGATTTTCCTCATTGGAATAATGGTCATGAGTATACATCATTTCCATTCATATCATCAGATGATTAAGCTTTGCTCAAAAGTTCTTATTCAATTTGGAGTGTTTTGTGTCTAGCCATATTACAAATAGCAAAAAACAGATGGCGCTGTTGACCATGTTAGTTCTGTTCAGTCCGCTTGCGATTGATATCTATCTACCTGCTTTGCCTCTTATCGCATCCACTTTTCAGGTAGAAAATGCATTGGCACAAGACACCATCACTTGGTTCCTATTTGCTATGGGCGTTGGCCAGCTATTCGCAGGCCCCTTGGCAGATAAACTCGGACGTCGAACTGTTGCATTGGGAGGCATCACCATCTACGCATTGAGCGCTTTATTGGCGTGGAGTGCTCAAAATATTGAGTGGATGTTGACGGCTCGTTTGCTACAAGGCTTAGGTGCATGTGCAACATCTGTAGCAGCCTTTGCAACAGTTCGCGATATCTTTGGTCCGGAAAAAAGTGGCAAAATGATCAGTTACCTTAACGGGGCGATCTGCTTTATCCCGGCATTGGCGCCTATTTTAGGCAGTTGGTTAACCCAGCAATTCGATTGGCGTGCAAACTTCAGCTTCATGGCCGGCTTCGCTGTGATTGCCGGAACGATGATTTTCTTTGGAATGAAAGAAACCAACCCTGCAACTGAAAAACAAGCTGTGTTTAAACTGAGCCGTTATTGGTCTGTATTAAGCACGCCGTCATTCATTTTCCATGCATCATTGTGTCTAATGGCGATGGCGGTCATTCTTGCTTACGTCACATCAGCTCCAGGTGTACTGATGATGGGCATGGGTCTATCCATGAACGAGTTTACCTTCTGGTTTGGTCTTAACGCGGCGTTTAATATTGCAGCTTGTATGTTGGCACCGAAATTCATGGATCGCTGGGGTACGCACAATTCACTGGTTGTTGGTATCAGCTTACTCTCGATAGCTGGCGTTATCATGATGGTGATGAAAGGACACAACACGGCGCTGTCTTTCATGCTGCCAATCTTTATCTCATCGGTTGGCTTCGCTTGGATTCTTGGTGCAGCAGCAGGTAAAGCGTTAGAACCGTTTGGTGATAAAGCGGGCACTGCGGCTGCGTTACTTGGCTTGTTCCAAATGAGCGGCTCTGGTTTATTAGTAGGTACGCTACAGCGTCTATCACTTGACCCACAAACCCTGATCGCAATTCATATGTGGGCTCTACTTCCAGCATTGCTGATTCTGTTCACGAAAGCAGGCAAGAACTGGCATACAAAATTAGTGAATGCGTAAAACTCGGTAATTTAGTATTTTCCAATGTTACTAACGCGTGTATATTTGTCGTTCAAACTTTTCTCGACACCATAACGGAACTCAAAAAGTAATGTCGTTAACCACGTATGAAATGGCTCGTATCTTAGAGCAAATGGAAGAGTCACCAGAAAAGGTGATGTTTGGTAAGTTGCTCAACGAATTGGGTAACCAAAGCTCTGAGCGTATTCGTAGTGCGGCAAAACAAGTTCCATTGCCAGTCTTGCGTGATCTTGTGTATCAATTTCAGCAAGTGATTGAGTCACGTAAAGGCGAGCAAGTAGAGCAGATGGCAAAAGACCTCGCGAAGCAAGGTATCTCAGCAGAAGAGTTACTGGCTTACTTGAACAAATAATAAAAAATCCCCGCATCATGCGGGGATTTTTTTAGTTAGTGACTTTCTTCTTGATAATGTGGTCGAGAGATAAAGGTCCTGGCCCCCACACAATAACAATAAGAATCATCAACCCCCAAAGTTGATGGTCATAGAAACCTTTCTCCCACAGCAGCGGGTAAGAGACCACGGCGATGATGTTAAACACAAACAGAATCGCAGCCATCGGGCGCGTAATTAACCCTAGTGCCAAGAATACCGGTAGAACCAACTCCGCAGCTGTACCTAAGTAAGCCGCCAGTTCCCATGGCAGTATTGGCACTTGGTATTCCAGCTCAAATAAATACAGTGTGCTATCCCAAGATGAGAGTTTGATTAGCCCTGAATTGAAGAACACCCACGCTACCCACAAGCGACAAAAGAGAAGTAGTAAAGGGACAAAGCTAGTTTGTAGGGTACTGATTAAATCGTCGTACCGATTCACTAAGTTTTTAACCGTATCCGTCATAGAGTGCTCCTTAGATTGATTTCAATGTAAAGCCGTCAACGAGATCGAGTGCCATGATGCTATTGAGATGAGCGAGTAAAACTTCAGGTATTTCGCTCAAACTCTGTTTCAGCTCTAAACATTGCAGCAGTTGGAACACATCGGCATCGAGTGCGTGACACAAGGCTTCTCCATTGGCTTGAATCGAGATGACACCTTGCTGTAATTGGTTGATATTAAGTTGTTCGAATTGCCCAGTTTGAATCGCGCTAAACAAATCAAATACCGCGTAACTGGAGTCAAAGCTTCGGCAGCCTTGTTTAAGGTGCAAAACCAAAGCGAGTTGTTGCTCTTCACTCACTTCGCCAAGTAACGCAAGCGGTTTTAATTCTGCCGCATTGGGTTGTTCATACTGCGCTTGACGAGCGAGGTCGATATGCCACTCGAAGCGCGCGACTTCAGGGCTGTAAGGGGCTTGTGCGATCACCTGACTAAACTGCATGATGGTGTCTTGAAAGCCTTCGCCATAATGGACCACATTTCCTTCTTCTAATGGATAAGTGAGAACATGCTGGCGAGCCATCTGTTCGAAGCATTCTTCACCAAGCAGCGCTTCAATCATCGGGTAGGTTGCGGACAACACCTCGCTTAAGCTGACGATAAAGTTATTACGGTAAATCTGCATGCGTTCATCAGCGGTAAACTCATCACTGGCAATATCGCAATCGTCACCGAGTGCTTGATAGTGTAGGGCTTTAGCAAACTGGCTTTGTAAGGTGGCTAGATTCATGATGCCTTCCTTGGTTCGCTTTGTTCACTTGGGAGTGTGCCTTGCAATAGCAGTTGCGATGCTTTCAGCGCTTCTCCCAGTAAGACCTCTGGCGCAGGAATATCCAAATCCCATTCAATCAACGCATGACGTGGACCGTGTTTCTTTGTCCATTGTGCGAACAGTTGCCAAACTTCGTCACTAACTGGGCGGCTATGGGTATCAATCCATATCTCGCCTTTGTCGAGTTGTTTGATAGTAAAACCTGCCAAGTGAATCTCATCCACTTTGTCGGCTGGAATCGCATCTAGGTATGTGTCGCAATCAAAACCGTGATTGAACGCCGAAACATAAACATTGTTTAGATCGAGCAATAAACGACAGTCAGTGCGCTTTTGCACTTCGGTAAGAAACTCCCATTCGCTGATGGTCGAATGTTGAAACTTCACATAACTAGATGGGTTCTCTATCAAGATCTCGCGTTGCAAATAATCCTGCACTTCATTCACGTTACGAGTGAACACTTTGAGCGCTTCTTCCGTATATGGAAGTGGAAGCAGGTCATTAAAGTAGTGACCGCCGTTTTCACTCCAACTCAAATGGTCAGAAACAAGAACCGGGTCGATTGAGTCAATCAGCGCTTTAAGTTGAGCAAGGTGCTTTTGATTCACACGTTCCACCGAACCTAGTGACAGACCAATGCCATGGCAGCTAATTTGATACTGCTCGCGCAACGCTTGTAATTGATTGCGCTCTGTAGCGTTGGGTTGAAAATAGTTTTCACTGTGGATTTCTAACCAAGATAACTCGGGTTTGTTTTGGCTAAAGTAATCGAGGTGAGGGGTTCTTAATCCAACTCCAACAAGGTCGTGGAAGGTGTGGTGTTTCACGTGAAACTCCTTTTCAAAGCGGGCGGGAAGAGAAGGATGCGCTGGTTGAGCGTCAACGCATCCTTGCAGTAGCTAGCGATAAAAGATTATGAAGAAGAAGTGCTACCACCAACTAACTTGTCACATAGACCTTTTGGTACGACTACGAATGCATCTTTTTGGTTATCTTCTTTAGCTGTACCAGCACAAGAACTGCTCTTCGTTGCACAGTCGTTTTTGCCTGCTTTTGAAACGCCGTAGCATTTTTCTTTATCAGCTGCGACAGCTGGAGCTGCAGTTAGCATTGTGCCACCAAGAGCTAGAAGGCCAGTAACAGCAGCAGTAACAGCTAGATTCGACTTTTTCATAATAAATTCCTCTGAATGATTTCCTTTACTTTAAGTTGGCAAGATTAATCGCCTGTTGTGGCGTTTTTGTTATCAACTTGCTTAACTTAAAAGATAGGAAACTGGCTAAAAAACTTTCAGAGAAATTTTCGAAACAAATGGCTTTAAAGAGTGGAATTTATATAACTTATTGATGCATCGAGTAAAAAAACATCGAATTTTTTATGAATTTTTGTCTAATCTGAGGAGGTTGTTTAGGTTATAATCTATTTTTATGTATAAATAACCAGTAGCTCTCATCATGATGGATCCCTCTCTATTAGTCGACGGTTTGAACGATAAACAACGTGAAGCCGTTGCCGCACCTCTAGAAAACTTGCTCGTCCTTGCTGGTGCAGGGAGTGGTAAGACACGCGTTCTTGTTCACCGCATTGCTTGGTTGATGTCGGTCGAGCAGGCATCTCCGTTCTCGATTATGTCGGTAACCTTTACCAATAAGGCCGCGGCAGAGATGCGTGGACGTATCGAAGAGCTCATGATGGGCAGTGCAGGCGGAATGTGGAATGGTACTTTCCACGGGATTTGTCACCGTATTCTGCGTGCACATTATCTTGATGCCAAGCTACCGGAAGATTTTCAAATTATCGATAGCGACGATCAGTTACGTCTATTGAAGCGTTTAATCAAAGCGCAAAACTTAGATGAGAAGCAATGGCCTGCACGCCAAGTATCATGGTGGATTAACGGCAAAAAAGACGAGGGTCTACGTCCGTCACACATTGATGCGTACCACGATCCAGTGACCAAGACATACCTACAGTTGTATACTGCTTATCAAGAGGCGTGCGATCGCGCTGGATTAGTCGATTTTGCGGAAATCTTGCTGCGCGCACATGAGCTACTGCGTGATAACAAGTTCGTTCGTGAACACTACCAAGCACGCTTTAAGCACATCTTGGTGGACGAGTTCCAAGATACCAACAACATCCAATACGCTTGGCTACGTATGATGGCGGGCCCTGAGTGTCACGTGATGATCGTTGGTGATGATGACCAATCTATTTACGGTTGGCGTGGCGCGAAAATTGAGAATATTGAGAAGTTTACGCTGGAATTCCCAAGCGTGAATACCATCCGTCTTGAACAAAACTATCGTTCAACCAAGACCATTTTGGAAGCGTCTAACACCCTGATTGCCAATAACACTGAACGTATGGGTAAAGAGCTTTGGACTGATGGTGTTGTCGGTGAGCCTATCTCAGTTTACAGCGCTTACAACGAATTGGATGAAGCGCGTTTTGCGGTTAACAAAATCAAAGAGTGGCAAGAAAAAGGCGGTGCACTGAATGACGCTGCCATGCTCTACCGTAACAACGCCCAATCGCGTGTTCTGGAAGAAGCCTTGATTCAAGCTGGCCTACCTTACCGTATCTACGGTGGTATGCGATTCTTCGAACGTCAGGAGATCAAAGACGCCTTGAGCTACATGCGTTTGATCGCTAACCGTAACGATGACGCCGCATTTGAGCGTGTAGTTAATACACCCACGCGTGGCTTGGGTGATAAAACTCTAGAAACCATTCGCTTTGCAGCGCGTGATCGCGGTTGCACCATGTGGGAAGCAAGTATGGTCATGCTTGAGGAACAAGTATTACCAGGCCGAGCGGCAGGGGCATTAAGCCGTTTTATTGAGTTGGTGACAGCACTAGAAGATGACACGTTAGAAATGCCTCTGCATCATCAGGCTGATCATGTCATTAAATACTCAGGTTTGTTCGCCATGTACGAGCAAGAGAAGGGTGAAAAGTCTAAGGCGCGTATTGAGAACTTGGAAGAATTGGTGACAGCAACTCGTCAATTCGAGAAACCAGAAGAAGCCGAAGACATGTCATTGCTGACGGCATTCCTAACCCATGCAGCATTAGAAGCGGGCGAAGGACAAGCAGATGAATTCGAAGATGCGGTTCAGCTAATGACATTGCACAGCGCGAAAGGTCTAGAGTTCCCGCTCGTGTTTATGGTTGGTGTGGAAGAAGGCATGTTCCCAAGTCAAATGTCGGCAGAAGAGGCGGGACGTTTAGAAGAAGAGCGTCGTTTGTGCTATGTAGGTATGACTCGTGCGATGCAGAAGCTGTACATCACTTATGCTGAAATGCGCCGCTTGTACGGTCAGGATAAGTATCATAAGCCATCTCGCTTTATTCGTGAGCTACCAGAAGCATGTTTGGATGAAGTTCGTATGAAAGCACAAGTCAGCCGTCCTGCAAGCAGTGGCCGATTCAGCCAAACGGTCGTGAAAGATAGCTTCAATGAAACTGGCTTTACGCTGGGTTCTCGCGTCATGCATCCGAAGTTTGGTGAAGGTACCATCATCAACTTTGAAGGCAGCGGTCCACAAAGCCGTGTTCAGATTGCTTTTAATGGCGAAGGTATTAAGTGGTTAGTGACTGCTTACGCGAAACTAGAGAAACTGTAATACTTCACCAAACTAATCAACTTAAGAGCTGCTTCGGCGGCTCTTTTTGTTTGTGCTGTTTTTGTGTCGCTAATGCAGTAAAAAATGGAATGATAAATGGAGTGCAAAAGCGGCGATTTAACGATGTCGTTTGAAGTGAAAGGTGGGCGTTGTGGGTGAATGTCTACTTTCAGTAGATCTGCTGAGAAAAATTTTAGGCAAAGAAAAACCCCGAGGGCTTTCGCCCATCGGGGTTATAGTCTTACTCGCAGCAATCCGGCTACTAAGAGTGCTCCATGCATCTAATCCATGATAGTGTGCTGAATCCGTCAGCTTAATCCTTACGTCGCCATCCTAGCGGTGTCCTTGACCTTATCCTGGTCTGCTAACCATCCTCGTTAGCTCTCATCACTTGTTCCCTGAGCGGTGTCCCTGACATCATCCTGATGTTCAAATCCTTGCCTCGTCCAGAGGTGTCCATTTCCCGTCCTTAGTAGTAACCATCCTAGTCACTATTGATTCCGTTCAATGTCCAATTTTGCAATCCATGCCCGACTATTCATCCTGAATAACCGTTTCTTCTTCCTGAAGTTCACCAAGTCCGTGGTGTTTCCTGTTCCGTGTCAGCATCCTTCCGACAGGTTTAATATTACGTGTTTAGCGATTCCCAACAACGGGCTAATCTCACATTTTTTTACTCTCTTAGCGTTCAAAAAAGATACATAACCATTAAATTCAATAACTTATACTCTTTGTTGTACGGTTTTACCATTAAAAAAGAGAGGTTTGCTCAACCCTTTGTGAGAGATCTCGCACATGGGGTCGAGCGAAAGACTCTTACTGCCCGATAGCGGCACCTTCACGCCTTGGATCAGCCGCACCTTCGAGACCGTCTTTTGTTATACGTATCGCATGCAGTCCAGAGTTCAAATCACGAACATCAGTTTTAAAACCCATCTTCTCCAACTCAGGCTGTAAGCCTTCTGCAGCAGTACCTTGCTCAATATCTAAGGTACCAAAACGGTTCAGCAATCGTGGCTGATTGATCGCACTTTGGATGTCCATATCCCATTGTGTGTGGGCGATAATGGCTTGTGCGACGTAACCAATGATGCGGCTGCCGCCCGGTGAACCAATTGCCATGTAGGGTTTATCGTCCTTCATCATAATGGTTGGCGCCATGGATGAACGTGGGCGTTTGCCTGGTTCTAAGCGGTTCGCGATTGGCACACCATCTTGATGCGTGCGGAAAGAGAAATCGGTAAGTTCGTTATTGAGCAAGAAGCCGCGCACCATCAAGCGTGAGCCAAAGGCGTTCTCAATGGTCGTTGTCATTGAAACCACATTGCCTTGCTTGTCGACGATATTGAAATGGCTGGTGGAAGGCAGCTCGATCGATTGGTCCATGCTTAAGTTCATGGCGTGCGACCAAGGAGGATTGCCAGCTTCAACCTTACTCAACGTTTTACCGACTTGAATGAGCTCAGCACGCTGTTTTAGATAGTCTTTATCAAGCAAGCCTTCGGTTGGCATTGGCACATAATCTTGGTCAGCCATGTATTTACCGCGATCCGCGAACGCAAGGCGAGACGCGTCGGCGATCACTTGCCATGATTTCGCGCTTTCGGCTCCCCAACCTTTAAGATCGTATTGCTCAGTGATCGCGAGAATCTGTCCAACCGTCAATGCGCCAGAGCTTGGTGGTCCCATGCCGCAGATGTCATAGCTTTGGTAAGCCGCACAAACCGGTTCACGTTGTTTGATTTGGAACGCATCAAAGTCAGGTTGTGCCAATACGCCAGGATTGCCCGGTGCATTCTGTACTGTCTTGATGATGTCTGTGGCGATATCGCCTTGATAGAAAGCTTTTGCCCCTTGCTCTGCAATTGCCGTCAGAGTTTGCGCGTATTCAGGGTTCTTCAACAACGTGCCTTCGGCTTTTGGTGAGCCATCTGGATTAAAGAAGTAAGCCTTAGTCACAGGGAAGCGTGATAGGCGCTTGGCATCTTTCTCAATCAGACTCGCGAGGCGAGGACTCACTTCGAAACCTTGCTCAGCCAAGGTAATCACAGGTTGGATGATCTTTTTCCATTCCAACTTGCCGTATTTCTGGTGCGTGTCCCACAGTAGTTTCACCGTGCCAGGAGTGGCAACGGAACGCCCACCTACAACCGCATCGTAAAATTGTAGAGGTTGTCCTTTGTCATCTAGAAAGAGTTTCGGCGTCGCGGCGAGCGGTGCGGTTTCGCGTCCATCATACGTAGTCAGTTTTTGTTTCTCACTGTCCCAATACACTAAGAAGGCGCCACCACCAATGCCTGAAGATTGCGGTTCTACCAAGCCCAGCATCAGTTGTACGGCAACCATGGCATCAATAGCATTACCACCTTGTGCAAGAACATTCGCCCCGGCTTGGGTGGCAAGTGGGTTGGCTGCTGTGACCATATAATCTTTGGCTTTGACCAATTGCTTTTGCTCGAAGCCAGTACTGTGCTCCGGTGCAACCGCATCTGCTGCTTGGTTAGCAAAGGCTGAGGTAGATAAAACGAGTGGGGAAGTAAGAAAAAGACCCGTGGTCACGAGTCGGTTGAACGTCCAATGCATGATGACTCTCCATGTTGCCAGTTTTGTGTTTTCAGCTTGGCAGTCATGAAGAGCCACGTCGAGTCAGCGATCTTAGAAATGTCGATTGTGCTACGCTTTTAAATCAGTACTTTATCCGATAAAAGTGCTGATGGTTTGGTATAAAATACTGCCACCCACTAGAGTAAATACCACGCCACACAGGCCGTCGATGTAGATGCCTGCTTGTTGCAATTTACGTTGTAAGCGCTGTGTTGACAGCATCCACGCAAGGCTAGAGAACCAGAATAGCGACAAGCCAAACAAGATGACCAAAGCAATACCTTTGCCAGTGATCGACATACCTGCAGGGACTAAGCTCGACATCAAACTGATAAAGAACACCAATGCTTTCGGGTTAAGGATGTTGGTCGCAAATCCTTTAGCAAATGCCTGACGTTTGTTGCTGATCACTAGGTTGTTTTGCTTCTTAGGTTGATCCGCCAGAGGGTTTTTGATCATCGAGATCACGGCGCGCAATGCACCAATACCTAAATAGAGCAGGTAACTACCACCGAGCAGTTGCACCACCGAATACAACACTGGGTGCTGGTGGACGATATAACTCACGCCTGTCAGGCTGAACAAAGAGTGCAGCAAAATACCGACAGACAATCCCAACGCAATGTACAAGCCAGTTTGACGACCATGGCGCGTCGCGTTTTGTACGACCAACGCAAAGTCGGGACCGGGACTCATTAGGGCAATAAAGTGAATGCTGGCGAGCGTCAGCAATATGGTGGATTCATTCATAACACATCTCAAATATAACCAATGCGGCTATTATCGTGGTAAGTCACCTGTGGCGCTTGTAAAAAACTGACAGCTTTCTCGGTAAATGAAATTAACGAGTCACTTGAGAAGGGGAAACACCGTAGGTCTGCTTAAACGCTTTGCTGAAATGCGCTTGATCGTAGAAACCGATCTGATGGGCGACGTCGGTACCACATTGACCTGATTGCAGTAACTTCATGCCTTGTTCAAGGCGCAGGCGTGCGAACCATGCATAAGGCGTCATGCCAGTTTGCGCTTTAAAGTGGCGCTGGAACTGAGTTGGGCTCAGTTGGCACAGCTCTGAAAGTGAATCCAAACGCACTGCTTGGTCAAGGTTTGCCATTAGATAATCTTTTAACGTTCCAAGCGATTGATTTCCGAGCGGCACCACTTTTTGTCGCTCAAGCGATCCGTAGCGATCAAAAAGCTGGTTAAATCCTTCAAAAGGAAGGCAATCTTTGGCGAGCTGACTAATGTTTTTACCGCGAAGTAGGTCGTGTAAGTTACTAAGTTGTGAAAATATCCGTGGATCAGAGATGATCAGTTCATTGAAGCGTATTATTTGACCGTTTTGCTTAAGATCAGCCAGATCGCTCAGTAGATGAGGTTCGATCGCAAACACATTTACTTCATAGCCACTTTCGAGCTTAGATTGCCCGTCGTGCAGCTCATCTGGCGGCATAAGCACGATTTGCCCGTGGCCTACATGGTGACTGTTGCCTTGGAATTGGAACTTCTGCGCGCCATGCGTGATCAGACCGAGGTGAAAATCCAGATGGTAATGCCTTTGGAAAGCAAATTTCTGGTATTTCGCCTCTATCAGACTCAAGTTGTCATGTTCGGTTGCGTAATATTGGATCTGTTCCATTCAATAAAAAAGCTTGGTCATATTATGACCAAGCTTATCCGTCAATTTCTAACTTGTCTTGTAAAAAACGATCATTGTGCCTGCATGGCTTTGCGTGACTTACGGTTGTTACGCAGACCATCAAAGCTAAATACCACCAAGGCCCCCCAAATAAAGGCGAAGGTGATGGCTTTATCACTGGTGAACGGTTCGCCGTAAATCAGTACCGCCAATAAGAACATCAAGCTCGGTCCAATGTACTGAAAAAAGCCTAAAGTTGAGAGTTTTAGGCGCGTAGCTGCACCGGTAAAGCACAATAGCGGCAGGGTAGTGATGACACCTGCGGCAATCAATAAGGTATTCAGCTGCCATGGGTTCTCAAACATGTTTGAGGTTGGGGTGCTGGCAATAAAAAAGAGATAGATACTTGCCGCAGGCAACATGACGAGAGTTTCAATGAATAACCCGGTTTGTGCTTCCACACTGACTTTTTTACGTAGCAAGCCGTAAAAACCAAAGCTCATTGCGAGTGCGATAGCAACCACAGGGACAGAGCCAAACACGATTAATTGCACTAATACGCCACAAGCCGCCAGCACGACTGCGAACCATTGCAGCTTACGTAACCTCTCTCCCAGAAACACCATCCCGAGTAACACATTGATTAACGGGTTGATGTAATAGCCGAGACTGGCATCGAGCATATGATTTGACGTGACCGCCCAGATGAAGATCAGCCAGTTTGCCCCAACTAAAATAGCAGTAGAGATCAAATACATCATCTTGGTTTTATTTTTGATGATGTCTCGAACCGAGCGCCATTGGCGACCAAAATGGAGGAGTGCGGCAAGCAAAAAGAAAGACCAAAACACTCGGTGGCTTAAGATCTCTAGTGGTGAGACTTCAGCAATTGATTTGAAGTAAATGGGTGCGATGCCCCACATGGTATACGCACCAACAGCAAGCAAGATGCCTTGCCGTGAGCGTTGTTGTTCTTCTGGTGTCATGGGATGTCACCTAATTGAGTTTTTATAGAGCAGACAATCAGTATACGAGTGGTGAACTTAATCACCTAACAATTTGCGGTTTTATTCACCATGAAACCCCATTACAATGTGCCCTCACTTTGCGTGCCAGTTGCATGCATAAGCACTTCTTTCTAAGACCCAATCTGAGATTTTTCATGACCTCGACTTTGTTAGCCGAACAATCTGATTCGCCTTTGACGCCTCAACGTGTGTTGGAGGATGTATTTGGTTACCAAGAGTTCCGTGATGGTCAGCAGTTGGTGATTGACGCCGCGGTAGAAGGTCGTGATAGCTTAGTTATCCTGCCTACGGGTGGTGGTAAGTCGCTGTGTTATCAAATCCCTGCTTTGGTTCGCTCTGGCATTACTTTGGTCATTTCTCCGCTGATTTCGTTGATGAAAGACCAAGTGGATCAGCTTAAAGCTAACGGTGTAGCAGCTGAGTGCATTAACTCGACCATGGCTCGAGAAGATCTCATTAGCGTTTACAACCGAATGCACTCTGGTCATCTTAAGTTGGTATACGTCTCGCCAGAACGTGTATTGATGCGTGATTTCATTGAACGTTTGGAAAACCTTCCTCTATCTATGATTGCCGTCGATGAAGCACACTGTATTTCCCAGTGGGGACATGATTTCCGTCCTGAATACGCCGCGCTTGGTCAACTTAAGCAGCAGTTTTCCCATGTGCCATTTATGGCGCTGACGGCGACTGCGGATGACGCTACGCGCAAAGATATTCTTGATCGACTTCAACTCAACGCACCTGAAGTTTATCTAGGTAGCTTTGACCGTCCGAACATCCGCTATAACTTAGTTGAAAAACACAAACCGGTTTCGCAAATCATTCGATATCTGGATACCCAAAAGGGCAACTGCGGCATCATCTATTGTGGTAGTCGTAAGAAAGTTGAGATGGTGACCGAGAAGCTGTGCAACAACCACATTCGTGCTGCTGGTTATCACGCAGGTATGGATGCTGATGAGCGTGCTTACGTTCAAGAAGCTTTCCAACGTGATGATATTCAGATCGTCGTTGCGACAGTGGCCTTTGGTATGGGTATCAACAAACCAAACGTGCGTTTTGTGGTTCATTTCGATATCCCGCGCAACATTGAATCCTACTATCAGGAAACCGGTCGTGCAGGGCGTGATGGTTTACCTGCGGAAGCGATGATGCTGTATGACCCAGCAGATATAAGTTGGTTGCGTCGTATGTTGGATGAGAAAGACGACGGTCCACAGAAGCAGGTGGAAACCCACAAACTGAATGCGATGAGTGCCTTTGCTGAGGCGCAAACCTGTCGCCGTCAGGTGCTATTGAATTACTTTGGAGAATATCGTGAGAAGCCATGTGGCAACTGCGATATTTGCTTAGATCCACCGAAACACTTTGATGCCACAGAAGAAGCGCGTAAGGCATTGTCTTGTGTGTACCGTGTAAACCAAAGCTTTGGTATGGGCTATGTGGTGGAAGTGCTGCGTGGTATGCAGAATATTCGTGTACGTGAAAATGGCCACGACAAGATCTCTACCTACGCAATAGGCCGAGACCATAGCCATGATTACTGGATCAGTATTTTCCGTCAGTTAATCCACAAAGGACTGTTGAGCCAAAACATCACGCGCAACTCAACACTGCAATTAACGGAAGAAGCGCGTCCGCTGTTGCGTGGCGATGTGACTCTAGAGTTAGCGGTCCCACGTTTAGACACCGCAGCACGTGCGGCGAAGTCAGATAAACTCACCAGCAAGAACTACGATAAGAAGCTGTTTGCCAAATTACGTAAGTTGCGTAAATCGATCGCGGACGAAGATGGTTTACCACCATACGTTGTCTTCAGTGATGCGACCTTGATTGATATGGCGGAAATTCTGCCAACCTCTTACGGCGAAATGCTGGCCGTCAGCGGTGTTGGTCAGCGTAAGTTAGAGAAGTACGCCGATCCATTCCTTGATTTGATTCAAGAACACATTACTCACCACGGATAAGGAATCAAAATGCAAAAGGAATTTGGCTTAGCGGACTACATGGCACGAGAGGGGCGCTTAATCATAACCGCACCAAGCTTTGACCTCGATAGTTTTCCTGCTTTAGGTGAGCGTTTACTTGGACTGCTTTCCGCTACTGTTGTCGAAAAGCAATGGGATGCGGACATTCATTCTTGGCTGATCGACTTTGAAGGTTGTCGATTGTTTATGAAAGCAGAGCATTACAGTGAAGCGATTTGGTTTGAAGCCTTAGCGATTGAAGAGAGCAGGGAAGAGTTGGATTACCTAGCGGGATTGTTCCAACGCGGCTTCTAAAAAATAGAACTTTCACGAAAGGGTGTTTCACATGAAACGCCCTTTTTTGTGCTCAAACGTTTGCGTAATACAGACCGCTTGCGAGTCAAATTGGTTAATGTATAATCGCCCACCGCTTCGCTCAGAATGAGCTTAGCCAGTTTATTTTTTCATTTTACATTGTTGGTAAGAGTGCTTTTCTTTATTGAAAGGGCTCGATTTGGGTTCCCTCACCCCCAAACCAAACTAAAAAGGTATCGCATGAGTAACTTTACCCCTGCGCAGCAGCGCAACGCCCTTATCTATCTGGTTCTATTCCACCTAGTCATTATTGCATCTAGCAATTACCTAGTTCAGCTACCGTTTACTATCTTTGGCTTCCATACCACTTGGGGCGCATTTACCTTCCCATTTATCTTTTTGGCTACCGACCTTACAGTTCGTATTTTCGGTGCAAAAATGGCGCGTAAGATCATTTTCTTAGTGATGCTACCTGCATTGGCTGTTTCTTACTTCCTATCGGTGGTGTTCTTTGAAGGCCAATTCCAAGGCCTTGCTCACCTAGGGGAGTTCAACCTGTTCGTTGCTCGAATTGCGATTGCTAGCTTCATGGCTTACTTGCTTGGTCAAATCATGGATGTGCACGTGTTCAACCGTCTACGCCAGATGAAACAGTGGTGGGTGGCACCAACGTGTTCAACGCTTTTTGGTAATGCACTTGATACCATTGCTTTCTTTGCCATTGCATTCTACCAAAGTCCAGATCCATTTATGGCGGAGCATTGGACAGAAATCGCGCTGGTGGATTACGGATTCAAACTGATTATCAGTCTTGGTTTGTTCGTTCCTATGTACGGTGTACTACTGAATTACCTAATTAAGAAGCTGACTGCGGTGAACCCTGACTTTAAGGTGACGACAAGCGTTCAGTCTTAATATCAGTGGGAACCCCGAAAGCCGCTTGCTTAAATCAAGCGGCTTTTTTGTACCTGCTTACTGGGATTTAGAGGGTTTTGTACAGCGTGGGGAGCAATTAGATCATGGGTGTCCAAAAGCTCCATGAGCTGTGCGCAGGTAAAACTCGACAAAGCTTAACAATAAAAAAGGCCCTAATAAGGACCTTTCTTTAAACAATCATTGAGTGATGGTGATTAACTTGTGACGACGCTAAGCGGCCAGCCAATATCAGTCTGACGGTTGGATTCAATTTCCAACTCAGCGGCTGTTAATGGGTTTGCATCAAGCCAGTTAGCATCAATGTTCAGTGTTAACTTGTCGCCTTCTGCATTTAGCGTGACTTTTGGTTCCAGCGCTGGGTTACGGCGATGGCTCAATAGTACGGCAAGGCGTAATAAACGAAGTAATCGCTTACCACTAGTTCCAGACAGCGCGTGCTGCTCTGGTAAAGAGGTGAGCTGCTCACGGTAACGTCGAACGATTTCACCGATAACAAACTTCTGAGCGCGCGTATAACCAGGTAAGTCCAAATGTTGTAGTAGGTAAGCGCTGTGCTCACCGCCTTTCTTGAAATCGATAGTTAGCCCGATTTCGTGCAACTTGGCCGTTGTTTCTAGCAGTACTTTACCTTGTGGTTCTGCTACCCATTCGTCACCACCGACTTGTTCAAGCAATCTGCTCGCAAGGTTTGCTACTTGTTCACCATATTGGCAATCCAATTGGTAACGACTCTGTACGCTGCAAATAGTACGTGCACGAATGTCATTTTGACGAAGTTCGTCGACCATCTCATACACTAAGCCTTCACGCAGTGCGCCGCCAGCCAATGTCATCGCATCAATTTCTAGTAACTCGAATATGGCGATAAGAATGGATAAACCACTTGGGAAGACTAACGCGCGTTCTAGGGTAAGTCCCTCGATATCGAGTTCTTCTAAGTGATCGGCAAGCATGGCTTGTTTTTGCAGACGCTTGAGTTTGGCATGAGTAATGACTTCGTCCATACCTTGCGCAAGCATGATCTCTTGCAGAGCCTGAACTGTGCCAGAAGCGCCAACACAGACATCCCAACCTAGCTCTGTATACTGCTCCAGAATCGGTTTGAGTGTTTGTTTTGCGCCTTCTATAGCGGCTTCAAAGTTACGTGCATTGAGCTGGCGGTCTTTGAAGAAGTTTTCCAACCAAGTGACACAGCCCATTTTTAAACTGGTGAGTGCTTTGGCTTCAAAACCTTCGCCGATGATCAGTTCGGTACTTGCGCCACCAATGTCAACCACCAAACGGCGGCCACTGCCGCCAGAAGTGTGAGCAACACCTTTATATATAGTGGCGGCTTCTTCTTCACCGGTAATCACTTCGATAGGCAGACCTAAAATTTGGTTCGCCTTCTCTAGAAAAACATCCACATTAGTCGCGGTACGCAATGTCGCGGTACCGACGATGCGGATGTTCTGTTTAGGAATGTCCTGCAAGCGTTCTGCAAATAGACTTAAGCAGTCCCATCCTCGCTGCATAGCTTCCGTACTAAGAGAATTATGTTCATCTAAGCCCGCTGCTAGACGAACTTTGCGCTTAATTTTAGCCATGGTTTGAACGCTGCCATCGATGTGACGCACAACGAGCATGTGAAAACTGTTCGACCCGAGGTCGATGGCGGCGTATAGCGGTGATGATCCTGCTTGACTCATAAACGACTTCAGTTTCCTATTATGATTGTTTTGGCGCTGATTGACGTGGCTGACGAGGACGGCGTCCTTGCGGCTTACGGTTACCAGAGCGAGTACCACCTGTATTGGTGCGGCGTTGCTGAGTACGAGGTGCACGCATACGAAGTGGAGCTGGCAATTCCTGAATCAATGCCGATGCATCGTAATCAGAAACTGGGATTGCATGCTCAATGTATTCTTCGATAGGTGGCAAGTTGATTGCGTAATCTTCACAAGCAAAGCTGATTGAGTGACCACTTGCACCTGCACGACCAGTACGACCGATACGGTGAACGTAATCTTCACAATCATCAGGTAAGTCGAAGTTAAATACGTGTGTTACTTGAGGAATATGTAGACCACGTGCCGCAACGTCGGTTGCTACGAGTAGGTCAACTTCACCGCGAGTGAATTGTTCAAGAATCTTTTCACGTTTCTTCTGTGGAACGTCGCCAGTCAATAGACCAACACGGTGTCCGTCTGCCGCTAGGTGACCCCAGATTGACTCACACTTGTGTTTGGTGTTTGCAAAAACGATCGCACGATCTGGCCATTCTTCTTCAATCAAAGTTTGAAGTAGTGCCATCTTATCTTCGTTAGAAGGGTAGAAAAGTTCTTCTTGGATGCGGTGACCTGTTTTTTGTTCAGGCTCAACCACAACATGCTCAGGGTTATGCATGTGCTCGAAGGCAAGTTCTTGTACACGGTAAGAAAGCGTTGCTGAGAAAAGCATGTTCAAACGCTCTTTTGGCTCAGGCATACGGCGGAACAAGAAACGGATGTCTTTGATAAAGCCTAGGTCAAACATACGGTCTGCTTCATCCAAAACAACTGCTTGAATGTTGTTTAGGTTGAAGACGCGCTGTTTGTAGAAATCAATAATACGACCAGTCGTACCGATCAGGATATCGACGCCGTCTTGAAGCTTATTTAGTTGCTTATCGTAGCTTTCGCCACCGTAAGCCAGTGCTGCTTTAAGACCAGTACTTGCGATCAAAGGCTCAGCATCGTTGTAGATCTGAATCGCTAGCTCACGTGTTGGTGCCATGATAATTGCACGCGGTTGTGTCGGCTTGCGGCCTTCATGTTCTGGTGTCGTCAGAAGGTGGTTGAAAGTTGCAGTAAGAAACGCGAGGGTCTTACCAGTGCCCGTTTGGGCCTGGCCTGCAATGTCTTGGCCGGTGAGCAGTACCGGCAACGCCAAGGCTTGGATAGGGGTACAAAACTCGAACCCTTTTTTTTCCAATCCTTCAATAACTTGGGGCTTTAAATCCAAATCGGCGAACTTTTGCTCTGTGATATGCGTCTTTTTCATAGCTATAGAATATCAGCTAAAGCTTGCAATACGAAAGTAAATACATTCCAATAGGGCATCTATTTACTGGTTATCATCCAACCAGTTTCGAAAAACACATTGGAGTGGAAGATGAGTGATAAGATTTTGCAGCTTACTGATGACGGTTTTGAAAACGACGTAATCAACGCTGCAGGCCCGGTTCTAGTGGATTTCTGGGCAGAATGGTGTGGTCCTTGTAAAATGATTGCTCCAATTCTGGACGAGATCGCTGACGAGTACGAAGGCAAGCTCACTATCGGTAAACTAAACATTGACCATAACGCGGGTACACCACCTAAGTTTGGTATTCGCGGCATTCCAACGCTACTGTTATTTAAAGACGGTAACGTAGCGGCAACGAAAGTTGGTGCTTTGTCTAAGACTCAGTTAAAAGAGTTCTTGGACGCAAACCTATAATCACCAAGTGATTACAGACAAAACCGTGCAATGTAACAATGCGCGGTTTTGTTTTTCTAACTCTGGACTAGAATATTAATTAGTGCTAACTTATCGCGCGTTAATTGAACAAATTTCTCTTCTTGGTCGATCCTGAGACCAAATCCATCTTAACTAGAAAACAGATCTTATTTTGACTAAACAAGCATCCACCACCATGAATCTTACTGAACTGAAGAACAGACCAGTATCTGACCTTGTAAAGCTTGGCGAAAGCCTAGGTCTTGAGAACCTAGCTCGTCTAAGAAAACAAGACATCATCTTCGCTATTCTTAAAGCGCACGCGAAAGGCGGCGAAGACATCTTTGGCGATGGGGTTCTGGAGATTCTGCAAGACGGCTTTGGTTTCCTACGTAGCGCAGACAGCTCATACCTTGCTGGCCCTGATGATATCTACGTTTCGCCAAGTCAGATTCGTCGTTTTAACCTACGTACTGGTGACTCAATTGCTGGTAAGATTCGTCCACCAAAAGACGGTGAGCGTTACTTTGCCCTTCTGAAAGTCAACACCGTAAACGACGACAAACCAGATAACGCTCGTAACAAGATCCTATTCGAGAACTTAACGCCTCTACACGCGAATGAGCGTATGGTTATGGAGCGCGGTAATGGTTCTACAGAAGATATCACAGCACGTGTTTTAGATTTGGCATCACCAATCGGTAAAGGCCAACGTGGTTTGATTGTTGCTCCGCCGAAAGCGGGTAAAACAATGCTTCTGCAAAACATTGCTCAAAGCATCGCATACAACCACCCTGAGTGTGAGTTGATGGTACTTCTAATCGACGAACGTCCGGAAGAAGTGACAGAGATGCAGCGTCTAGTTAAAGGTGAAGTAGTAGCGTCAACATTCGATGAGCCAGCTTCTCGCCACGTACAAGTAGCAGAAATGGTAATCGAGAAAGCAAAACGTCTTGTTGAACACAAGAAAGACGTGGTTATCTTGCTTGACTCTATTACTCGTCTAGCTCGTGCATACAACACCGTAGTGCCTTCATCAGGTAAAGTACTAACTGGTGGTGTGGATGCAAACGCACTACACCGTCCTAAGCGTTTCTTCGGTGCAGCTCGTAACGTAGAAGAAGGCGGCAGCTTAACTATCATCGCAACAGCGCTAGTCGATACTGGCTCTAAAATGGATGAAGTTATCTACGAAGAGTTTAAGGGTACAGGTAACATGGAACTGCACTTGAACCGTAAGATTGCTGAAAAGCGTGTATTCCCTGCGATTGATTTCAACCGCAGTGGTACGCGTCGTGAAGAGCTACTAACGAAGACAGACGAACTACAGAAGATGTGGATTCTACGTAAGATTGTTCACCCAATGGGTGAAACTGACGCGATGGAGTTCCTAATCGATAAGCTAGCGATGACGAAGACCAACGACGAGTTCTTCGATGCAATGCGTCGTCAATAGTCTCAGATAAGTAATTCTGCGAAGGGCCACCGTATATCGGTGGCTTTTTTATTGCTTTCTCCCGATAGAAGCAGCAGAATGAAGAAAATGTTATCGGGAGGTTAACATGCAACAAGGAATGTTGTCGTCATTACTCCTGAGCTTGTCACTTATCACATTACCTGCAACGTTATCTGCGAAGGAAATGCAGGAAACCGTGGTAGAGCAGTGGCTTCAGGATACCCACATACAGACCAAAGTATCTGAATTGCTCGATTATGCAGTCAGAGACGAGGTCGACTCGCTTAAATTCGCTCTCGACCGACTTGCTTTCCCTCAACAAGAAGTCGTCCGTTTTCTTTTGCTCGAAAAGCTTGAGCAACAAGAAATCATCCTTACGCCAAGAATGGCCATTTTTGTCGAATCCCAAATCAGTATTACGCCAACCTATCAAGTGCTTGAGCGTGGTGATGGTTATGAGTTCAGCATACCCGCATTTAACTTTCCTGCGGTGGCAAGCCGTTTGATCAAACGCTGGAAGCAAGACCAAAGCACGTTGGAGTTTGTATTGGAAGCAGAGCGCCAAGAACTCAACCTTAAAGATTGGCTTACCGGTACATCGCAGCAAATACAAGCTCGAGAGGCATTATTGATCCGCGAATTAGACAGCTTATCTCCAGATGCACTTGAGGCAATCACTAAACAGTTAACTCATGCAAACGTTACTAGCTGGTTACCTTCTACAGCCGTTGTCGTACGTTTAGCACAAGTGAGTCAAAATGAGGCGATGTATGATCTGCTGTGGCGAATGCGTGCTGATTACAACAGCCAAACTGAGCTTACAAGGTTAGCGGAAGTTGGTGATGCATTCTCTTTGCAGCAATTGATGAGCTCTACTGTTAATCCAACTTTAAAACCCTATGCAATTGAGCTTCTGACGAGATCCAATCCTCTTACTTCCGACGTAAAACAGTTTCTGATCGCTAAAATGGCGCTTTCTGAGGAAGCTACTTTAGTGGCCAGAGAGCTAGCGAAACAAGGGCATCAATCTTGGCTGGAAGAGTTAGTGTCAAACAATCGCCAAGTCAAAGCTCGGCAGATTGAAAAGTTCTTGGAATAACTGTTCCTGAATTAAGCGTTCTTCAAGGCTCGATTCTTGTCGCTGCGTAGCTCACATACCCACACAAAATAGGAGGATCTTAGCGTCCTCCTATTTGTTATACTGCGAATAATTTAATCAGCCAGCATGAAGGCCTATGAGTTTTAAGGATTTACGCGAATTTATCGACCACCTAGAACAGAAAGGTCGACTTAAACGCATCACTCACCCCGTCGATCCCGCTTACGAAATGACAGAAATAAGTGACCGCACCTTGCGTGCTGGTGGCCCGGCACTGTTGTTTGAGAATCCAATTGGCTACGACGTACCTGTTTTGACGAACCTATTTGGTACGCCAGAACGTGTCGCAATTGGCATGGGGCGCGAAGACGTTAAAGAATTAAGAGAAGTCGGTAAGCTGCTGGCTTATTTAAAAGAACCTGAGCCACCAAAAGGCTTTAAAGACGCCTTAGAAAAACTGCCAGTGTTCAAGCAAGTATTGAACATGCCAGCCAAGCGTCTACGTAAAGCGCCGTGCCAAGACATTGTACGGCAAGGTGATGAAGTCGATTTGGATAAAATCCCAGTGATGAGCTGCTGGGCAGAAGACGTTGCGCCACTGCTTACGTGGGGTTTAACTGTGACTAAAGGTCCGAATAAGAAACGTCAGAACCTAGGTATTTATCGCCAGCAGAAAATTGCCAAGAATAAAATTATCATGCGTTGGTTAGCTCACCGTGGTGGTGCGCTTGACCTGCGCGATTGGATGGAAACCAATCCAGGGAAACCTTTTCCTGTTTCGGTCGCTTTTGGTGCAGACCCTGCGACCATTCTTGGCGCAGTAACACCCGTGCCAGATACGCTATCGGAATATGCATTTGCTGGTTTACTGCGCGGCAGCAAAACTGAAGTCGTGAAGTCAATCAGTAATGATTTGGAAGTGCCAGCGAGTGCGGAAATCGTTATGGAAGGTTATATCGACCCGAACGAGTTTGCCGATGAAGGCCCTTACGGTGACCACACCGGCTACTATAACGAAAAAGAAAAGCACCACGTATTTACCATTACGCACATTACTATGCGTAAGGACCCAATTTATCACAGTACCTACACCGGTCGTCCGCCAGATGAACCGGCTGTATTGGGTGTGGCATTAAACGAAGTGTTTGTGCCTATTTTGCAAAAGCAGTTCCCAGAGATTGAAGACTTCTATCTACCGCCGGAAGGGTGTTCGTACCGAATGGCAGTCGTCACCATGAAGAAGCAGTACCCAGGACATGCCAAGCGCGTAATGATGGGCGTGTGGTCTTTCTTACGTCAATTCATGTATACCAAGTTTGTTATTGTGTGCGATGAATCGGTAAACGCACGAGATTGGAATGATGTCGTGAAAGCCATGTCAGAGCATATGGATCCTGTGCGTGATACCTTGATGATAGATAACACGCCAATCGACTCGCTCGACTTTGCTTCACCAGTGGTTGGTCTTGGATCCAAGATGGGTTTAGATGCAACCATTAAGTGGGATGCCGAGCTGGCGACGCGAACCAAGGTCACTGAACGAGACAGTAAAGCGATTACCGAAGCAGAACTGAATGAGTTGAAACAGCAACGTCCTGAGATTGTTGATATCTACCTACCAGCCACAGCAAACAACCAATTTGCTGTTGTAACAATGAAGAAAGACCAAGCTGGTCAATCTCAAGCATTGATGGAATACCTGTGGGACTTCTTTGCTCGGTACACGGATAACAAATTCATTATTTTGTGCGACGATGACGTCAATGCACAAGATTGGAATGACATCATTTGGGCTGTGACAACTCGAATGGATCCAGACAGAGATACCACTCAAGTTCGTGGTAAGGCGGGTAGCTCATCTAAACTTGGGCTCGATGCGACCAATAAGTTTGAATCTGAAGCCACACGCGAATGGGGTACGCCTATCAAAAAAGATCCTAAACTTGTGGCTAAAGTCGATGAGATTTGGGACCAGTTAGGTATTCTATGAGTCATCAAGTCCACCTTCTACCAATGGACGTTACGTTCCAAGTAAAAGAAGGGGAGACAGTGTTGGAAGCTGCGCTCAACAACAATATTCGCTTCCCACACCGTTGCCAAGTTGGCGCTTGCGCCATGTGCATGTGTAAAAAGCTAACGGGCGAGGTGAGTTATCACCTCGAACCGATGCTAACCGAAAAAGAGCAACAGCAAGGCTGGATATTCCCTTGCCAAGCCTATACAGAAAGTAATTTAGTGCTTACTTTTGACGAGTAAGCGAGAGGAACACCATGACCATCCAATGTAAAGTAAAGTCTATTGAGCCGTTAGCTTGTAATACTTACCAAATCCTTCTTCACCCAGAATCACCAGTGCCTTTTAAAGCAGGTCAGTATCTAATGGTAGTGATGGGTGAAAAAGACAAACGCCCTTTCTCTATTGCAAGTAGCCCTTGCCGTCATGAAGGCGAACTGGAGTTGCACATCGGTGCGGCAGAGCAAAATGCTTACGCATTAGAAGTCGTTGAAGCAATGCAATCGGCATTAGAAACAGATGGTCATATCGAAATTGATGCACCACATGGTGATGCTTGGGTTCAAGAAGAAAGCGAGCGCCCGCTATTATTGATTGCTGGTGGTACTGGCTTTAGTTACGTGCGTTCGATTTTGGATCACTGTGTTGCACAGAACAAAACCAACCCTATCTATTTATACTGGGGTGCACGAGACAACTGCCAGCTTTATGCTAAAGAAGAACTGGCCGAGATTGCCGATAAGTTTGCTAACGTTCACTTTGTTCCAGTAGTAGAAGAAGCACCTGCCGATTGGCAAGGTAAAGTTGGTAACGTGCTACAAGCGGTGAGTGAAGATTTCGAAAGCTTAGAAAACTACGATATCTATATTGCTGGCCGCTTTGAAATGGCTGGGGCAGCGCGTGAACAGTTCACCCAGAACAAGAAAGCGAAGAGTGAACGTATGTTCGCAGACGCGTACGCATTCATTTAAATACAGCTTTTGGGGCAGAAAAAGAGGGTTTTTTACCCTCTTTTTTGCTTTTTTGATGAAATAGTCATCGAACAGTTAGTTTTTTCCATTTTTTTTCAAAAAAGGGTTGCGAACGGATCTGAGTTCCCTATAATGCGCATCCACCGACACGGCAGACGCGATAAGGCTTCAGCAGGGTCGGAGAGGTGAAAAGCTTCTGAGAAAATAAATTGAAAAAAGTGTTTGACACTCTCAATTATCTCGCTAGAATGCACCTCCGCTTTGAGAGAAAAACTTCTCGCAAAGCAAGCTCTTTAACAATATAGACCTATCAATCTGTGTGGGCACTCGTTGATGATA
>NZ_BAOG01000031.1 GCF_000400365.1 Vibrio jasicida CAIM 1864 = LMG 25398
GAGAGCGTTTAAAACCGTCATCAAGAAAAGCCAGTTCAACGTTTTTGCAAGTGTTGATACCTTCGAAGTCGTCAAAGGCCAAGTCAATACGACTCAATAGAATGACATTTAGAATGTTAGCGAGCCAATGGTGGACATAACGGCGGGTGCGATTGGTGAATAGATGCTTGCAGCCATC
>NZ_BAOG01000030.1 GCF_000400365.1 Vibrio jasicida CAIM 1864 = LMG 25398
ATTGGTAGACACAAGGGATTTAAAATCCCTCGACGTTCGCGTTGTGCCGGTTCAAGTCCGGCCCGGGGCACCATCCGCAAATTGAGTGCGTGGATTTAACATCCCGCCGTCGAGTTGACCGGCCGAGTGTCGGACCATCAATTCCGGCTCGGGGCACCATCTCTCGTAGGTTGAGATTTTTAAAGTCTCAGAGAACAAAAATCGTTAAGGCGCCTTGGCAGAGTGGCTATGCAGCGGATTGCAAATCCGTGGACCTCGGTTCGACTCCGGGAGGCGCCTCCATTCGATTGAGTACCATCGCATCTCATTATCGAACGTACGATTAGGTTAGTGTGTTTATTTAAATTATTTGAGGCTGATTTAGCTTCTAGAAAATTTGAATAGAATCTGTCGCATTGACCATCGAAAGGGTTAACCCTAACGAAAACCTCAATGTTTCTTCTTAGAAACGACAAAATGGCGCCTTGGCAGAGTGGCTATGCAGCGGATTGCAAATCCGTGGACCTCGGTTCGACTCCGGGAGGCGCCTCCATTTTCTCTTTAATACATAATCACTTCACTTAAGACCTCTGACCATTCACTCAATAAGTGAAAATTTAAGACGTTTGTTCATAAATTTACTCATCAGTAACCGATATTTATTGCGTCAAATTCGACGTAATCCTCATTTTCGACTTAACACCACAATTTTATGTTCCAGTTTTGCACATTCAACTCTATTAACAGAACGTTGTTAATTATAAACTTGGTGCATTACTAAAGGCTAATTGATAACATCATGTATAACGTATTGTTAATATATGACATTGTTAGATTTTGGCTCAGGACGAGCCCATTGTTGTTTTAGGGAGAAAAACACGTGTTTAGTCGTAAAAGCAGGCGAATGCTAGCCTTGGTGTTAAGTGCTGCGTCTTGTTCAACTTTCGCTGCTTCAATGGCCAGTTACCCAGACGGGTGGCTCGATTGGCCTGTTGTAAAAGAGTCACAAAACCTACCAGCAGACACGGTTCTACCTCCAGATACTTCTCTTTTTATACAAGAATCTGTTCGAGCTTATAGCTGGATCAATAATGGTCAGGGTTCGCCACTGACGATCCGAGTTAATCCAGCAAAACTAGAACAATATAAAACCCACGGACCATATACCGATGGTCCAACAGCCGTTGCCATTTCTGAAGTCGATGGCATCGTTTGGGTAACAGAGCACATTGGCGGTATGGCGATATACGGAAGTTATGATCGTCAAGGAAAAGACATCAGTCATACTCATCCATCTCTCGAACCTTCTTTTTGTCAAAGCTGTCACACGACCTATCAAGATATCTGTATCAACGGAACGTGTGCAGAGCCTGTCTTAGGTGTGTACAAAGACAAGTAGTAGTAAAAATGAGCACGCGAGTTTTTGGTTGGCTTACGATTAACCAGATGTTGTTTGTTTCGCATCTGGTGTTAGTGATGTCGATTATCTTTGGTTTGTCATTGACTCGGTTCCAGAGCGAATGGGATATGCGCATTGAACATGCTGCGACCATGGCAAAAACTCACCTTTCTTCTCAAATGACCTTCTTGTCTGGATCGATCGCAGGGCGGAATTACGCAAACTTAATGATGCCATCTACTAAGGCAAATTTGAGTGCTATCGATGATTTGCTTTTTGTCGAAGTGTCTGGCGTATCGGATTACAAAACTCAAGAGGTAGCTGTGCGTTACCTCGCTCAAACCAACCAAGTATGGCGGATTGATGTCAGTGATTACGAAGTAGGCAGCTTAAAGGGGCAAAAAGATAATCTACTTCGTATGCTTTCAATGACGCCTGATGAAGATGAGATAAAACGGAATAAGCTCCAATATCTGGTAAACAAAACGAGCATCGACCTCGATGCGTTGCAAGATAGCCAGCGTTTAAACAGGGAGACAGAATTACCTTGGAATAAGGATGTGCTACGTCAAACTGACTTCTATTACGATTCTACCTTGTCAGTGCTGCATGTTTGCCTACCACTTCGTAACAATAACGGTGGCTACATCTGGGCAGTGTTGGATGCAAGCCAGCTCGACCATATCAAGTTAAACCTCATCAAAGAGCTAAGTCGTGAAGCGCTCATTGCCATCTTGATTTCAATGATACTTATCTATGTCGTTACGATGTGGATCGTTAGCCCATTAAAGCGTTTGTCTACTTCGATGAAGAAAGACATTGAGAAAATAGATCAATCCCATATTCCGGAAATCCGACGTTCTGATGAAATTGGCGAGTTGGCACGCTCATATTCTAGCTTGATCACCAAGATCAAAAATCAACTTCGTGTGCTTCGTCAACAAACAGATACTGATACGCTGACAGGGGTTGGTTCTCGGTTTTTGTATAAACGTAGCGCGCCGTTCTTTGTTCGAGATTCACTCAAGACTATGGAGTATGTCTGCTTTGTTCTGTGTGATATCGATAACTTTAAAAAGTTTAACGACACCTATGGCCATACCGAAGGGGATAACGCACTTTGTGACGTGGCGGAAGTATTCCGTTCACAGCTTGGGGCAGACCAGCCGTCTTATCGTTTGGGTGGGGAGGAGTTTGCTCTGCTCGTTTATGGTAACAATCCTGACGTTCTTAATTCTAAAGTCGAACGTATAAGGCAGGCCGTAGAAACACTCTCGATACCACATATGAAGAATCAACCATCTGGTGTAGTTACTATCTCTGTTGGCGCTGTTCCAATAACACTCTCAGCACAAGAACCAACCTTTGAATCCTGTCAGGCAGCGCTAGAGCGTGCTTTTGAAATTGCAGATAAAAACCTATACACCGCCAAAGACACTGGCCGAAATACGGTGATCATGGCGAAGCCTATCCAAATTTAACTGGTATTTGTCCAGTTTTTCACCGGCCCACGCTGGCCAAACTAAATTCAAAAAATAGCAAAGAGAAAGGAGTCTCCATGCATCATATTGGGGAAGATAAACAGTTTTGCGGCTCACAAACACGTTTATGGGTGGATACTGATATCACCATTGGTCACAAGAGTGGTTTAAAGCCATGTGATGTCGATGACGGGTATGCACTGGGCTTGTTACTTCGAAGCCAAGAAGTGGATATTGTTGGAGTAAGCTCTACATTGGGTAACTGCGACGATATTGAAGTGACGACTGAAATCGCACAGTCTTTTATCCAAAAGTTTGGTCCGACATATCTGAGTGTTTCAAAGGGAAGTGCAAGCTTCTTTGACTCTGCTGTGGGGGTTCCAAAAGCCGTTACCGATCTTGCTGATCAACTAAAACAAGAGCCTCTGACTATTTTGGCAATTGGTGCGTTAACCAATATTGCACTGCTGATTAAACATTACCCTGATGTGCTTCACAACATCGAAAAGATCGTTTGTGTTGCAGGCCGCCGCAGTACCGACCAGCATTTTGTCGCGAGCAAACATCAAACGCGTCCATTTCGCGATCTCAACTTTGAGGTCGACGAAGCGGCTTTCGAAGTACTTTTAAGTAGCGATGTACCTTTAACATTGGTTCCTTTTGAGGTGTGTGCGGATGTCTGGGTGAACTTTTCTGAACTAAGAGCCATGAGCCACGCCAGCAGTTTAAGTCACTTTCTGGAACAACACTCAATGATTTGGTGGACAGAGTGGAAGCTGATCTTTGGTGCAAAAGAAGGGTTCATTCCTTTCGACATGGTTGCTGCAGCTTATGTGGTAAATCCAGAATGGTTTGTGTCTCATTCTTGGGAGGCCAAGGTGGAGATCGCGGCAAGTGATACGGACAAACACAAAGAGAAAGCCTATCTGGTTTGCAATGAATCGATAGAGCAGGGACGAGAGGTCGACTATGTAGTTGAAGTATCGCCAGATGCTGAACCGGAAATGCTCAAGCGTTTAGCGGAGCGCGACATTGGTGCATTTGTACTTGGGTTATCTCATATCAATGTCATTGTCGATGATGTTGATACTGCGGCTGATTACTACCAGCGAGTGCTCGGTTTTGAACGCGCACTTGATGATCAGCGGCAAAAAATGGATTACCGCAGTGTGAGTATGGCCGAGTTTAACCAAGATGCAGGTTTAGCTGGACAAGATGTTGTCGTTGACGTGCTGTTTGTGAAGCATCCTTATGCGTCGGTCTATCTTGAATTGATGAAATATCACACACCAATCGGGACAAAAGACATACCCCCTCAACCAAAAACTTATGACTTGGGCGGCCCTCGTCATGTCGCGCTAGAAGTTTCAAACTGTGGTGAAGTCTTCCGTTACTTAAAACAACAAGAAGGGGTAACCATGATCAATACGTCGGATGAATATCATCCTGAAAAGCTCGACGGATTCCCGATTTCCTTTTTCTACTGGATAGACAAATACGGCATTCAATGGGAAATGGAAGAAGGACGGAGGGTAGGTACGTCTCGAGGTATTGTCTAATTGACTGAATTTAAATAATTTTTTGAACAGAAAAGGCAAGTGTTTTGGTGCTTGCTTTTTGTTTGTTATTAAGAAATATGACAAAAAGGGTGATCTTATTTTATTCGGGTTACATTAATTTTGTTTAAGTTACGAAAGCAAAGGTTTAAATACGGGTTAAAAAGTGCTCCTACCCCTTTAGGGTAGTTTAATTCCGTAATTGATTTACATCATGTATTAATTTTCTTTCACAATTAACAATGCAGACAGTTAAGAACCTAACCCTTAGGAAGTACAATGAGCAAGTTGAAGCTAGTAGTCGTCGGTAACGGTATGGTAGGCCACCGTTACATCGAAGACTTAGTCGAGAAAACCGATGTCTCTAATATGGATATCACGGTTTTTTGTGAAGAACCTCGAGTCGCATACGACCGTGTGCACCTTTCCTCTTACTTTTCTCACCATACTGCAGATGAACTTTCTTTAGTAAAAGAAGGCTTCTACGAGAAACACGGCATCAATATGTTGATCGGTGAGCGCGCGATTAACATCAACCGTGAAAACCGTATTGTTTATTCAAGCACAGGTCGTGAAATTAAATATGACAAGCTGATTCTTGCTACTGGCTCATTCCCATTTGTACCGCCTATCAAAGGTCATGAAAGCAAAGACTGTTTTGTTTACCGCACTATCGAAGATCTAAAAGCGATCGAAGCGTGTGCGAAGAAAAGCAAATCTGGTGTGGTTATCGGTGGTGGTCTTCTAGGCCTTGAAGCTGCAGGCGCGTTAAAAGCTCTGGGTGTGGAAACTCACGTGGTTGAGTTCGCACCAAAACTGATGGCTGAGCAGCTTGACCTTGCTGGTGGCAATCAGCTTCGTCAAAAAATCGAGCGTATGGGCGTGAACGTTCACACCAGCAAAAACACGCTTGAGATTGCCGCAGAAGGGGAAAGCGCACGCAACGTTATGCGTTTCGCTGACGGCACTGAACTAGAAACAGACTTCATTGTATTTTCGGCAGGTATCCGACCTCAAGACAAACTGGCTCGTCAGATGGACCTAGACGTTGCGCCACGTGGTGGTATTGCCATTAACGACTACTGCCAAACGTCTGATGAAAACATCTACGCTATCGGTGAGTGCGCATCTTGGAACGAAATGTTCTACGGTCTTGTGGCTCCTGGCTACAAGATGGCGACGGTTGCAGTGGATCACCTACTTGGAAACACGGAAAGCAAGTTCGAAGGCGCTGACATGTCTGCGAAGCTAAAACTGCTTGGTGTGAAAGTTGGTTCTATCGGTGATGCGAACGGTCGCACTGAAGGCTGTAAGAGTTACGTTTACCAAAACGAAGAACAAGAAGTTTACAAACGTCTTATCGTATCGGAAGACAACAAGAAACTGCTAGGTGCAGTAATGGTTGGCGATACGTCTGACTATGGTGATCTTCTACAGCTTATGCTGAACGAAATCGACCTACCAGAACACCCAGATGCGTTGATCCTACCAGCACACGCAGGGGCTGAAAAACCTTCTTTGGGTGCAGACGCATTGCCGGAGAGCGCGGTTATTTGTTCATGTTTCGACGTGACAAAAGGCAAGATCGCACAAGCAGTTGCTGATGGTCACCACGCATTGGGCGACATCAAAGCAGTAACAGGCGCAGGTACAGGCTGTGGTGGTTGTATTCCTCTAGTGACCTCTGTTCTAAATGCTGAGCTTGCTAAATCTGGTATCGAAGTGAAGAACGACGTGTGTGAGCACTTTGCATACTCACGCCAAGAGTTGTTCCACCTAATCCGCATTGAAGAGATCAAAACGTTTGATGAGCTTCTAGAGAAATACGGTAAAGGTTACGGCTGTGAAGTTTGTAAACCACTGGCTGGTTCTATCTTGGCTTCTTGCTGGGGTGAGCACATTCTTAAGCCACAACTGGTTAAGCTGCACGACACGAACGATAACTTCCTAGGTAACATCCAAAAAGACGGTACTTATTCAGTAATCCCACGTATGGCGGGTGGTGAAGTAACGCCTCAAGCACTGGGTGCGCTAGCGAACGTTGCTGAAGAATACAACCTATACACCAAAGTAACTGGTGCTCAACGTATTGGTCTGTTTGGTGCTCAAAAAGATGATCTTCCAGAGATCTGGCGCAAGCTTATCGACGCTGGTTTCGAAACAGGTCAAGCGTACGCAAAAGCACTTCGTATGGCGAAGACATGTGTTGGCTCTACTTGGTGTCGTTACGGTGTTCAAGATTCTGTTGGTCTAGGTTCTTACATCGAGAACCGTTACAAAGGCATTCGTACCCCTCATAAGATGAAGTTCGGTGTTTCTGGCTGTACTCGTGAGTGTGCGGAAGCACAAGGTAAAGACCTTGGCATTATCGCGACTGACGCCGGCTGGAACATGTACGTATGTGGTAACGGCGGTATGAAACCTCGTCATGCAGACCTACTAGCGAGCGACTTAGACAAAGAGACTCTGATCAAGTACATCGACCGTTTCATGATGTTCTACATCCGTACTGCTGCGCCACTACAACGTACATCAGTTTGGATGGAAAACATGGAAGGTGGCGTTGACTACCTACGCGAAGTGATTGTTAACGACAAACTTGGCATTAATGCTCAGCTAGAAACTGATGTTGCGAAACTGGTCGATGAGTACGAGTGTGAGTGGACTGCAACCATTAATGATGAATCACAGCTGACTCGTTTTGCACACTTCGTTAACTCAGACAAACGCGATGACAATGTTGTGTTTGTGCAAGAACGCGAACAGCACCGCCCAGCAACCTTCACGGAGAAGCACCCTGAAGCGAAAGGCGACATCCTACACGTAGCGATTACAGAAGCATAAGGGAAGGTTGATTATGTCATTTGAAAAGATTTGCCAAATCAGCGACATCGTACCGGGCACAGGTGTTTGTGCACTGGTTGATGGTCAACAAGTAGCGGTATTCCGTCCAACTGAAGCGGAAGAAGTGCTAGCGATTAGCAACACAGACCCTTTTTTCCAATCAAACGTGCTCTCTCGCGGTTTGATCTGTGAGCACCAAGGCGAGCTTTGGGTGGCAAGCCCACTTAAGAAACAACGCTTTAACCTGAAAACAGGTGCGTGCATGGAAGACGAACACTTTAACGTGAAAGCGTACAAAACGCGTGTAACAAAAGGCAAAGTCGAAATCTCAGCATAAGAGCTTGGTTAAATTCCCTTCTCTTCGGGGGAGGGAATGAACCGAAATCTAGATTTAATAGGTAAAGGCTTTTCGATGTTCACCTGCGGGGGGACAAGGAAGCAAGGTGTTACTGAGTTAACGGGAAGCCTTTCTCTATTCAATCTTTAATTTTTAACTTTCAACTTTTGAATAAGGACACATTCATGTCTACAGACTTTAAACCTGCTGAATTCGTACAAACCATGATTAACGTGGGTGAAGCGAAAACAAACACCAGCACTCGCGATTTGCTACTTCGCGGCACAATGGCAGGTATTATCCTGTCACTTGCGGTCGTTGTTGCGATTACGACTATCGTTCAAACTGGCGTTGGTATTGTAGGTGCACTTGTCTTCCCTGTTGGTTTCGTGATTCTAAGTGTGATGGGTTACGACCTCGTTACTGGCGTATTCGGTCTTGCTCCTTTAGCTAAGTTTGCAAACCGTCCAGGCATCACTTGGGGCCGCATCTTCCGTTGTTGGGGTCTTGTCGGTTTGGGTAACCTTATCGGTTCTCTAATCGTTGCTTACCTAGTTGCTATCTCTCTAACAGGTAACTTCTCTCTAGAACTGAACGCAGTAGCGAAGAAATTTGTCGCTGTTTCTACCGCGCGTAGCCTTGGTTTTGAAAACATGGGGATGGACGGATGGATCACGTGTTTCGTACGCGGCATCTTCTGTAACCTAATGGTGTGTCTGGGCGTTATCGGCAACATGACTGCCCGTTCAGTATCTGGTCGTGTGGCAATGATGTGGTTCCCAATCTTCATCTTCTTCGCATTAGTATTTGAGCACACAGTAGTAAACATGTTCCTATTCCCACTAGGTATGATCCTAGGTGCTGATTTTGGCATCGCGACTTGGTTGAACTTCAACCTTATCCCAACCATCCTAGGTAACATTGTTGGTGGTCTAGTGATGACTTGTATTCCACTGTACCTAACTCACGCAAAAACTGCGCCTTCTATCAATGCTGAAGAAGAAGTAAAAGCACAGCCAGCAATGGCTAAATAACCATTCACTGGTAACACACTTAATATGGTCCCGCTTCTGGATGGGCGGGACCATTCTCCAACCTGGATTTCAATTTTTAACTTTCGCTTTCGCGACATATTTATTGGTTTAGCTATAAAAAGTAATAACTCCTTAGAGTGGTTTTAACCCTAAGTGCATAACGCGAGTGTTACTCTTTATATCTAAATTTTTCGATAGGCGTTGATATGACTACTGTTAACTCATCTTTAAACAGCGGCTTTGTTTCTCTTGTTGGTGCCGGTCCTGGTGACCCAGATCTGCTTACCGTAAAAGGC
Organism: Vibrio jasicida CAIM 1864 = LMG 25398; assembly: GCF_000400365.1. Taxonomy (GTDB): domain Bacteria; phylum Pseudomonadota; class Gammaproteobacteria; order Enterobacterales; family Vibrionaceae; genus Vibrio; species Vibrio jasicida. The sequence goes on from NZ_BAOG01000030.1 coordinate 8,927, forward strand.
TTAAAAGCCATTCAAGCTGCCGAAGTTGTGGTTTACGACCGATTGGTGTCGAAAGACATTCTGGAATTGGCTCACGCATCAGCAGAGATGATCTATGTTGGCAAGAAGTTGGACTTTCACTGCGTACCTCAAGATCAAATCAACCAAATCTTGGTGCAGAAAGCGCAAGAAGGTAAACGCGTTGTGCGTCTAAAGGGCGGTGATTCATTTATCTTTGGCCGTGGTGGTGAAGAGCTAGAAGAACTAGCGGAATTTGGTATCAAATACGAAGTGGTTCCGGGTATCACAGCAGCAGCGGGTGCAACGGCTTATGCCGGTATTCCATTAACGCACCGTGACCATGCACAAAGCGTACAGTTCATCACGGGTCATGTACAAAAAGATGGGCGCGAAATTGAATGGCGTTCTCTAGCACAATCCAATAACACACTTGTGTTCTACATGGGTTTGAAGCAAAGCGGCCACATTATGGATAAGCTGGTCACTCACGGGTTAGATCCTGAGATGTCATGCGCCATTATTGAAAACGGCACGCGCCCAGAGCAGCGCGTGTTCCAAGGAAAGTTGAACGAGCTATCGAGCATGGCAGAGCATGCCGTGAGCCCAGCATTGATTGTGGTTGGTAGCGTTACTCAACTGCACAACAAATTGGATTGGTTCGGCAAGTAGCCGAAGACTTAATCTTAAGCGTTAGATCGCGCAAGGACTGCGTTTCTGCTGCATCTCCCTTTTACGCATTGGCATTTCATCGATCAGATTGTTGATGAATTGCCAATCGGTTTTCGCTCCCCAGCGGTGTTTCTCTTCACCATCTTTACCTAATAGAATCGCCGTGTGTTGGCCTTGTTTCACTTCGTAAAGTTTGGCTAGCATCTTAAGGTCAAACTCTTCTTTCAACCAATACGGCTCTGTATACCCATCTTCTGCAATGACGAGCGTTATCACGTCTCTGTCTTCAAGTTCACACTCATTCATTAAAGCCTCTAGCAAAAACTGTTTCACATGATTGTCGTTTTCTGGCGCAAAATATAAGACGCTGCGGTGTGGCCAATATTGAGAGTGGGCAGGGTAACCAAACGCGGCACTTGATATGAGGCATGAAAGCAACAGGGCTATAGTAGGCTTGTTCATGGTTTCCCTCCTTGAAACGCGAAACTCCGATTATCAGGTTATACGATAAGTTTAGTGGAATTAGTTCATTGTGCTTTGGCGCAAGTTCGCTTAGGGTATGGCACAAACAAATAAGGCATAGAACTTGATGAATTCGGAAAGCAAACAAAAGATCGCCATCTTGGTTGATGTGCAGAATGTGTATTACACCTGCCGCGAAGCGTACCGCAGCAATTTTGATTACAACCAGTTTTGGTATGTTGCGACACAAGGGAAAGAAGTGGCGAGTGCAAAAGCTTATGCGATTGCGAGTAATGACCCGAAGCAGCGTCAATTTCATCATATCCTGCGTGGTGTAGGCTTCGAAGTCATGCTTAAACCGTTTATTCAGCGACGTGACGGTAGTGCAAAAGGCGATTGGGATGTGGGTATTACACTTGATGCCATCGAAGTAGCACAAGACGTAGATGAAGTCGTATTGGTCTCTGGTGATGGTGACTTTTGCTTGCTGGTTGAGCGAATTCAGCAGCGCTTCAATAAGAGAGTCACAGTGTATGGTGTACCTAGGCTTACGTCTCAAACCTTGATCGATTGTGCCGATAACTTCGTCGCTATCGATGAAGACTTTCTTCTCTGATCTCGCCTAGCTGTATAGCTTCGAGAATCAAAGAAAGGGCGAGTCACTTCAGGCTGTACGCAAACGTACAATGACTCGCCCCTTATTTCTGATTCAGATGATTTACGAAGGAATGATCATTTGTCCTAGTAAGTAACCCAAACAACACGCACCAATCACGCCGATTAAACCCACAGACATGAATGAGTGGTTGAAGTACCACTTACCAATCTTAGTTGTACCTGAGGTATCGAAGTTCACAGTTGCGATATCCGAAGGGTAGTTTGGAATAAAGAAGTAGCCGTAAACCGCTGGCATCAAGCCGATAAGCAGTGCTGGCTCCAAACCTAGACCTAAACCGACTGGCAACATCATACGCGCTGTCGCTGCTTGAGAGTTCACCACAACCGATACGATGAATAGTGCAAGAGCGAAGGTCCAAGGGTAGCTAGTTACCATCTCTACGATGCCGGATTTAAATTGAGGCATTGCGTATTGGAAGTAGGTGTCTGACATCCATGCGATACCGAAGATAGCAATCGCCGCCACCATACCAGATTTGAAGACCACGCCGTTCGGAACATCACGTGGATCGGTTTTTGTCGCAAGCAGAATGATACCGCCGAAGCAGAGCATCATCATTTGGATAACCACCGCCATACTGATTGGTTTGCCGCCGTCGACAATAGTTCGAACTTCCGGCCACATAGCAATCACTACAATCACGAGAATCGATAGAATGAATAGCAATACTGAATTACGTGCGCTTACGGGCAATATTTCATCGAGCGAAGTTGCGGTTGTATTCAGGATCTTGTCTCTCCAAACCGGATCTTTTAGACGTTCTTGGTATTCTTCATCGTCTTCAAGTTCTTTACCGCGTTTTAAGCTGTAAAGGGACATCAGCAAAGTACCGAACAATGTGGCAGGCACAGTAACGAGTAAAATAGAAAGTAGGGTGATCTCGTGTTGGATATCAGACAATTGTGCAAGGTAGTAAACCACTGCTGCTGAAATTGGTGATGCAGTAATGGCGATTTGAGAAGCAACCGATGCTGCTGCCATAGGGCGCTCAGGACGAATGCCGTTTTTAAGCGCAACGTCGCCAATGATTGGCATGATAGAGTAAACCGCGTGACCAGTACCAAGTAGGAAAGTCATAAAGTAAGTCACGAACGGCGCAATAAGAGTGACGCGTTTAGGGTTCTTACGTAATACGCGCTCGGCCACTTGCAACATGTATTTTAAGCCACCTGCGGCTTCAAGAATGGAGGCACAAGTGACCACCGCTAGGATGATCAGCATTACGGTCACAGGCGGAGAGGTTGGAGGCATCTTGAAGATGAAAACCTCAATGACCAAACCAATACCAGAAACGACACCAAGACCAATGCCGCCATACCGTGAGCCGATATACAGCATCACGAGCAAAAATAGAAACTCAAGATACAACATGTTTAATTTCCTTATTAGAAACAGGGACTTCTATTGTTTCGGTATTCAAGGAAAAAATACTTAGCTTTGTTCACATTCTGTTTTATAGGAAACAGCAATGTCCAATAATTGGGAATAACTCACGCTGAGCCGTGTCAGTGTTAATGGTGCATTGAAAGGGTGTTGTTGGAATGTTTGAATCGTCCGTGTCTAAGGTTAAACCTGACCATTTTGGTACACTGATTGGAGTTATTTCTGTTTGAATTTTGCTCTATATGTTTGTTGGCTTGAGTTTGGACTTAATAAAAGCAGCGAGTTTTTCCTGTTGATCGTTATTTGATTATTAGTGTAAAGGAATAAATCATACTGATAACCATTTGCATTCGCTTTGGTGCTTGAGTATAACTGCTTGCAAATGATAGCGTCAGTAAGTACAGCCATGTCTGAGCAATTTTTCCAACAACTATTTCATTACTCTAAAGAGGTCACGCCTTATTTACATGGCAGTATTGGTGTAATTGAACCGGGTGCTATCCATCTCGATAATGACATCAATCCAATTGTTCAAGAACTCTATCAAACGCTCTCAAAGGTGCACCCAGAGGCCGGTAAAGCCTATTGGCTTACTCGAACATGGGACTTACTGTGTTGGCAACCGATGTTTGTGGCATTCATTTCTATTTATGGCTTTCACACGCTACCTAACCTAAGAGGCATGGGACAGTACGTTCACTCTGGTTTTGTCACGGGTTACCGTTTCCCTGATAAGCAACATGTTCACGGGGAAATTGAGGACTTAATAAAAGAAGCGGGTGGGCAAATACGTGAGGTTTACGACTTTTACCAAATTCAAATGAGCGAATGGACAAGAATTCGCCCCGGATTTACTCAACAATTGATGTCTGATGGCGTTATGTCTTGCTTACTACGACTACAACAAAACTTTCCGCAATTTACTAATGAGATGATTCAAGCCCAAGCCAATTTGTGGTTAGAGGCGCTTGGATTGAATACGGCCAACGTCTCGTCTTTGTATAATGTAGGCGAAGAGCAGCCACTAAAATTAATACGCAAGAGCTGTTGTCTGGTTTACAAATGTGAAGGAAGACAACTCTGCGAAGACTGCCCAAGAACGGATAAAAATAAACAGTTAATCAGATCGAGAAACATGCAGGGCTAACATGTTGATAACATATGTAACAATGCTCGATATGTTAGTGCGAATGAGTATTATTGCCATCTCTTTAAGTTTATAAAAAGATAAAGACAATGATAAAAAGGAAGTTCTCTCTTAATCTCATCGTGCTCGCGATGAGCAGTGGCTATGCAGCACAGGCCCTCGCTGACCAATCTATTCTTCAACAGGAAAATGCCGACGAGCAAATGGTGGTCGTAGGTAGCGTTGTTCCTAAATCCATTTCGGACATACCCGGCACCGTTTGGTTTGTCGATCAAGAACAAATTTCTCAACAATATCGAGCGGGTAAAACGCTGGGTGATATTCTCTCTGCGACAATTCCGTCATTGGACGTTGGTACCGGCGGAAGAACCAACTACGGTCAAAACTTACGCGGCCGAGCCATGCTTGTGATGATAGATGGGGTATCGCTGCAATCTTCTCGCCCCATCAGCCGTCAACTTGAAGCCATAGACCCATTTAATATTGAACGAATTGAAGTGCTTTCAGGAGCCACATCGATTTATGGTGCTGGCGCGACAGGTGGTGTGATTAATATCGTAACTAAGAAAGCGGCTTCTGAAGATCTTGCATTTGAGTCTTTTGTTAGTGGTACATCGGGTTTTAACAGCAGTGAAGACTTCGATTACAAAGTCGCACAGTCAATTTCTGGTGGCACCGAAAAAGTCACAGCACGTGGCGCCGTCGTGTACAGTGAAACGCAAGGTTTTTACGATGGGAACGGTCACATTGTCACACCAGATATCTCTCAAGGATCACTTCAGTATAATTCGACGCTCGACGTCATGGGGTCAACAGAAATTCAAACGTCTGAAACCAGCCAACTTAACCTTGTTGCCCAGTATTACGATAGCCAGCAAGATTCGCCTTATGGTTTGTACATTGTCGGGCGCGACTTTGTGGATGTACGTAAAGGGTTTGATTCAGATCGTGAACACGGTACAGAGCGTTTGCTCTTAAGCGCCAGCTACAGCCATGACGCGGTATTTGGTCATCAATTAATTGGTGAGGTTTCTTACCGTAGTGAAGACCAGACGTTTACTCCCTATTTCCAAAGTGCATCTCAACAAGAAACCGAAGTCTTTTCTGGTCGCTTAGCGTTAGCGAAGGCTTGGCAGTCATTCAATTTAGTTTATGGGGTAGATGCCTACCTAGACCGATTTGACAGCAACCAAGCACTGTTTAATCCCACCATTGCAAATGACTCTGGCAACCAAGTAAATAAAACATACGCTCAAGTCGGTCGTTACCCTGGTGTCGATGTGTCTTCTTATGCGTTGTTTGTTCAAGGTGATTACCAAATTAACCAGGGTTGGTCTGTGCAAGCCGGTTATCGCTACCAATATATGGATAACAAGATAGATGATTTTGTCGCATACAGCGTGCAAAAGAAAATTTCGGCGGGCGCAGGAACATCTGCTGATTCCGTACCGGGTGGCAGTACTGATTATTCGGTAAGTCTGTTTAACCTAGGCACGATTTATCAGATCAATAATGAATCGCAAGTTTGGGCGAACTTCTCGCAAGGTTTCCAATTAGCAGACCCCGCGAAGTATTATGGTCAAGGGACGTATGAAGCGGTCGATGCAAATGGTCATTATGTATTGCAAGACAGTATTAACGTCTCTGATTCAAAAATGTCTGGTATTAAAACGGACAGTTATGAGATTGGTTACAGACTGGATAAAGATGTGCTTTCATTACAAGCCGCGGGTTACTATTCATTATCCGACAACTCAATCAAATACGACCGTAACACACTTTTGATTACGAATGTCGATGATGAACAACGCGTCTACGGTGCTGAAGCGAACATCAACTACTGGGTGACTGGCGATGTTCTCGTCGGTGCATCTGGTCACTATGTGGTGTCTGAGCTAAAAACTGACGGCAAATGGGAAGATTTAAATGCAGGCAAAGCAAGTTCATCAAAGGCGAATGCTTGGGTGGCCTGGTATCAAAACGACTACGCGTTACGCCTACAGAGCCAAACCATGTTTGATTATGAAGATAATGCCAATAACAAGTTAGACGGCTACACAACGTTTGATCTATTGGGTAACGTGACGCTACCTATGGGTCAGTTAGGATTCGGAATCCAAAACTTATTTAACGAGGATTACACCACGGTGTGGGGACAACGTGCGCAAATCCTGTATGCGACTCACTATGAGTCTTCTGCTTATGACTACAAGGGGAGAGGTCGTACGTTCACGTTTAACTACAGCCTTGAGTACTAAACGTCAGTATTCGAAATACAAATAAGCACGTTAAATTTGGATAAAAAAGCCGCGTTATGCGGCTTTTCTTATTTAAGCTTCATCAGTGGTTTGCGTTTCAGCCACATTTTCAGACGTTTGTTCTGCCGTCTGGTTTTGCTCTTCAGCTTCCATCTTCGCACGCTCTGCTTTTGAGATGTAGCGAGGCTTGTTGCTCTTATGAAGCTTTGCATTTTGTTTTTTCAACTTCGCTTTTAAGATCGAGTTGATTTTCTTCTTGCGGTTCATGGTGTTGGTCCTTTAATTTAGCGGGGCAGGATAGTGATTTTTCCACCAAGTTACAAGCCTAATGGAACCCTTATGAAAACACTTATTACAGAACGCCTGACACTTCGTCTTGTTAGTGTAGAAGATGCGCCGTTTGTTTTAGAACTCTACAATCAGCCTGACTTTTATCGCTTCGTCGGTGACAAGCAAATTCGCACCTTGGAAGAAGCAAAACGTTACATTCAAGACAACATGCTAAGGATGCAAGAACTCAAGGGCGTCAGTTTGCTGGTGGTAGAAACCAATCATGATAAACAACCTATAGGCATTTGTGGTTTGGTCAAACGCGACACATTAACGGCGTTTGATATTGGTTACGGTTATCTACCTAGCGCTTATGGCAAAGGTTACGCAAAAGAAGCGGCGAGTGTCGTGGTTGATTTTGCTCGGGACGAGATGAAAATAGAAAACTTGGTCGCCATCACCAATAATGACAATAATCGTAGTATAAGTTTGCTAGAAAAATTGGGCTTTCAGTTTGAACGTATTGAGCAGACTTACGATAATGGCCGAACTTTACAACTCTACACCATGACGCTGTAATCAAAGGGTGAACAATGAGCGACATTTTACTGGGCAAACTCGCCACTGAATTTAAAACCGTTAAAGCTATGGTTGAGGCCTATTGCAAAGATCACCATAGTACGAAAGGTGAGTTGTGTACAGAATGTCGTGAATTATTAGAATATGCAGAAGTGCGCCTTGATCGTTGTCCTTACGGAGAAGACAAGCCGACTTGCAACAAATGTCCAATTCACTGCTACAAACCAGCCCCTAAAGAACAAATGCGGTTAATCATGCGCTATTCCGGGCCTCGAATGTTACTCAAACATCCAATCTTAGCGATTCGCCACTTGGTTCATGAGAAACGTGAGGTTCCAGAAAAGCCTGCTCCCAATGCATCCAATCGTCACAAGCGAATGAACTCAGAACGCGAAACCAAGAAGTCGTAGCCATTGTGCTTAGTTAAGAAGTCGTCACCATGGTTAGATTTTTGATCCAGTACTTTTGCGTGTATCTGCGATAACACAATGCTAATTTCACCACTTCTTCGGTGATCATCAGCGCGTAAACGTATTTGAATTCCCAACCTAGTGCAAACGCAGCAACCGCACACAAAGGTAAGCCTGTCATCCACATCGCGATAAAGTCCATACGCAAACAAAATACATTGTCTCCGCCAGCTCGGATAATACCGTTGATGATAATCATGTTAAGCATGCGTAGCCAAATCGCGCTGCATAAAATCACCACCGCAGGTGCTGCAAGTGGGTAGAGCTCAGGGTTGTCTAAGTTCAAAGCAGCAATGATTAATTCTCGGTTTAGTAGCAGTAACGCACCAATCGAAATACCAAACACAAAAACCGCTTTAATGAAGAAGCTTGCCATGTACTGAGCTTGTTCAAAAGCATCACGCCCTAACGACTGGCCAATCATCACAGAGCACGCCACCGAAATACCAAAGAAGATGGAATAACATAGCGACTCAAACGGGCCTAACATGCTGAATACCGCAAGTTCTGTTGTGCCCATATGCCCAAAGATCATTTGATACACCATAGTGCCAATTGCCCAAAGCAATGCACCTAACGTCATTGGAAGCGCCAAACGGCGATAAGAGAGCCACAAAGAAGGGCGCTCAGAACCTTCTTTCATTTCCAATAACCAATGCTTACGCCAACGCATGTAACCAACCATTGCAAGAACTTGGAACAGGCGAGAAATCGTTGTCGCCAAAGCCGCACCTGCAACGCCCATTGCTGGTACACCGAAACCACCTTTGATGAGCCAGAAGTTAAGTGCGATATTCAGAACAATCGTCACCGCCCCCAAAAGTAAAGGAGTGACGGTGTCACCAGAAGAGCGCATGCTCGCTTCTAAAACAATGATGATATGAGTGAGTAACAGAACAGGAAATGCATACCAAAGGTAAGTGGAGCCGAGTTCGATGACTTGCGTATCGTTGGTTTGTAGACGCATGATAAGTTCGCTACCGACTGTGATTATCAGGGTAACAGGAATCAAGACTTTTAAACCAAATCGAATCGCTATACCAGTAACGGTTTTGGCGCTTACCGCGTCTTCACGTCCCCAATATTGAGCAACGAGTGTGCCGTTTGCCGATGCTAAGCCAGCCATAATCATGATTGCAACAAAGTGCCACTTTGAGGCAATTCCCACAGCTGCGGTTGCTTCTTTACCAAAGTCACTAACCATGAGAACATCAGCCAAGGCGAGAATAGCCACCAACGCACTCTGGATCGCGACAGGGAAACCCAAGCGGACGATCTGCTTAAGTAGCCCGCTAGATAAAGAGTTGTCGCTGTTTTTGATGCCAATATTGTTCGTCATAGTTACTCCTCGAAATTTGTGAGGAATATAAAGTCAATAGGGACAGAAATACATGTGCGAAAAACCACAAAACCTGTGCAAATCCGTCATCGAACAATTTGCCATCAAAACAGAGTGGCACGACGATGTGCATTTAGCACCCGCATGTAAAGAACGATTCCTGACTCTAACTGAAATCCCCGAATGGAAACGAGCTGATATCTTTATGGCGGGGCTTGCTGAACTGCGCGATGGTTACCATGTCGAGCGAGACAAAGTGGGCGTTCATACCTTGCTGTTTACCATTGAAGGTGGCGGTGTTTTGATTACACCGGGTTTCGTTAAAGAAATTGAGCCTTATACGCTGACTATTTTGCCCGTAGATACGTGTTTTCGATTTGAAATGAATCCAAGCAAAGGACTCTGGAAGATGGTTTGGCTTCTGCCCCAAAATACAGAGGCTTGGCAGCATCTCTCTGACTTGGGTCAAACCGTGGTGCCGTTTAGGGGCTCTGAGCAGGTATGGTCACTGATGACCTTACTCTACAACGAAATAGGGGGACGAACGGGGTTTCGTCAGTTGTTGATCAGTGAAGTGCAACGATTGGTAAAAAGTGTTGAAACCCCGATCAGTACATCGCTATCGCGTGTTCAAACACTCTTTAACGAAGTTGAAGGTCAGTTACACTTGCCTTGGACCATTGCTGAAATGGCCAAGCAGTGTTTTATCAGTGAAGAACAGTTCAACCGTTTATCTAAACAGCTTTTCAATATGAGTCCGCGAAGCAAGTTAATTGAGCTTCGTATGCACAAGGCCGCGGACTTATTGCAGTATCCAGCTTGGTCAGTAGCTATGATTGCCAACCGTTTGGGGTATCGTGACCCTTACAATTTCACCCATCGATTTAAAAAGTTCTACGGCACTTCGCCAACACGTTATCGCAAGAGGTTACTGGAGAATCAAAACCAATGAGTCGTTTTGATTTCTAATGATCACCTAATAATCGATAAAGTAGAGAATTCAGAAACAAAAAAACGAGGGCAATGACCCTCGTTTTTGTTTGTCTTTTTGCAGAGGTTTGAATTACAAACCTGCAGCCATTTGATGCTTTGATTTTGTTGCAGCGATGAGCATGTAGATGCAAGTCGCAAGCAAAGCCGCAAATAGATAGCCCAACAAGCCGTGCATTTGGCCCATGAACTTATCAGCAACCACAGGACCAGCAACTGAGCCGATGCTGTAGCTAAACAACATCACTTGTGTTGCGGATACAATGAAACGCTCTTCTAAACCTTCACAACCCAAGTTGATTGCAATTGGATACAGTGCAAATGTTGCCATTCCCAATAGGAACAGCGCTACTGCTAGAACCACCGCTGAGGTAGAAACAAACGTCAGACCAATAGAGAAAATACCCAAAATACAGAAGAATGCCATCAAGACTGTACGAGCCATGTATTTGTTTAATGTGGTCACCATAGGTTGAACCAACATGCCGCCAAGGATGACAAGTGCCATTAGGGTACCAATATCTTGGTGACTAATTTTACGGTTTGCTAGCTCTACAGGCATCAAACCGTAGATTGCACCCAAGGTTAAGCCAGAAACAATACAACCAATGATTGCAGCATGGCTTAGCTTAGAAATTTGTTTAAACGATAGTGCGGTTGATTCGTGGCTGTTTGGTTGTTCACAATCGATGAACAGCAATACTAGCATTGCCATTAGGATCAACGTTGTGATCGCGATAAAAGGTACACCGCCGCTTACACCAAGGATACCAATACCGAACTGACCAAGTGCAGAACCACCGTACAGAGAAAGCATGTACAGGCTTAAACGTTTCGCACGAGACGATTCATCACCAGACATTAGCCATGATTCAACAATCACAAACACGCCAGCGACCGCCATACCTGCGATAAAGCGGGCAACAAGCCATACCATACCGTTTGGAAGAATAGGCATTGCCATAATCGTTAAAGAAAAGGTCGCCAAACATCCAACAAACGCTTTGCGGTGCCCAACGGTTCGCACGACACGCTCAAAGAAAATTGCACCAACCAATAGGCCGCCATAGAACACACTCGCCAACCAACTCGCGTAATCAGCAGAGATGTTGTACTCACCAAGCATGAGGGGAATCAAGCTCATCAAATAGCCTGATGCCACTGCATAAAGAGACAGTGCTACGACCGGAACTGTGACTCGTGGTGATGCTGCGGGAACGACTGTGTTTTCCAATGTTTTGCGCCTATTAGTTAAGTAAATTTAAGGGGTTATTCGGCGCGAATATGAGGCTAATTAATAGGCAAGTAAAACGATATATTTCAGTCGTTTCGACAAAAGAAATTTATCGAAATTCTATGGGGAAATGCTGCATAAAAACGCCAGCCTGTAAGTGAGGCTGGCGGAAGGATTTATTTGCTAAGTGCCTGATTTAACCACTGATCGAATTGAGTCTTCGGTAGGGCGCCGTTGATCATATCCACGCGCTGGCCATTCTTGAAAACCATAATGGTTGGGATGCTACGAATACCAAATTGAGCGGCAAGCTGCTGTTGCGCTTCGGTATCAATCTTGACAAAACGAGCGTTTCCGGTCAGTTCTTGTGCCACATCCGAGAAAACAGGCGCAAAACCAACACATGGATTGCACCATGGTGCCCAAAAATCAACCACAACTGGCGTGTTACTTTCTAGCAGCGCCGAGAAGTTATCGACAGTGCCTTCTATCGGTGCACCATCAAATAGAGCGTTTTTGCATTTGCCACAACTTGCAGCTTCTGCAACTCGCTCATTAGGGACACGATTTAAACCGCCACAAGACGGGCAACGAGTTTTAAACGATGACATGACTTCTTCCTTTATGACAACTTGATGAAAACATGACTTACCAGTCAGCCTCATAATTTGTATACTTATTTTTTAGCCTGCCGAATTATAAGACGGCAAGTCTGTATTTGGACCTGAACAGGTTCTAAGAAATTTCATTAAAATACAACAATAAATAGGTCTGCGATGACAAATTACTACGCTGAAATTACAGGTTGGGGAAAATGTCTTCCACCAGCCACGCTCTCTAACGATGACCTTAGCACTTTCCTTGAAACTTCAGATGAATGGATTCGCACTCGTACTGGTATTGAAAACCGTCGCATCAGCCACGTAAACACGTCTGACATGGCAACGGTAGCCGCGCAACACGCGATGGCTCGTGCAGGTGTAGAAGCGAGTGACATCGACCTGATCATTGTTGCGACATGCTCTCCTGACTCTCTTATTCCAAACATTGCTTCTAAGGTTCAGCAAAACCTTGGTATTCGCTCTGCTGCTGCATTCGATTTAAACGCGGCATGTACTGGCTTCGTGTACGGCCTAGAAACAGGTACACGTTTGATTCAATCGGGCAACTATCGAAACGCAATCATTATTGGTGCTGAGCGTCTTTCTTTCTACATCGACTGGGCAATGCGCGATACTGCCGTACTGTTCGGCGATGGTGCAGGGGCCGTTGTTCTGACTCGTACAGAACAAGAAACCGGTCTATTGCAATCGCAAATTGGTTGTGATGCAAAAGGGCGCGACATCCTTTCTGTACCTAAGTTTGGTACATGCATGGATCGCTTTGCGGAAGACAACGGTTACTGGGACTTCAACTTTGTAGGTCAAGAGATCTTCAAACGCGCCGTAAAAGGCATGGGTCTAGCGGCGAAAACGGTTTTGAAAGCTTCAGAACTAACCACAGATCAAATTGACGTGGTAATCCCGCACCAAGCAAACATCCGTATCATCCAAACACTGTGTGATCTTTCTGGTATCCCGCAAGAAAAAGCGTTTGTGAACATCCAAAACTACGGCAACACTTCGGCAGCGACGGTGCCAATCGCATTATGTGAAGCGCTAGAACAAGGCCGTGTTAAGCCAGGCGACAACATGCTATTAGCAGCGTTCGGTGCTGGCCTAACATGGGGTGCTGCGGTGCTGAAGTGGGGTGACCGCGTAACGCCAATTGCAGAAAGCGACGCTGTGTTACCTGAGAGTGACAAGTCTGCACTTGAGTTACTAGAGCGTGCTATTAAGCTTTGTAACGAACGCCCACGTGGTGAAGACGCATAACTAGCGCTCGCGGTTAACTGGTCAAAACAAGCAATAAGCGAAAGGGAGCACAAGGCTCCCTTTTTTGTACCTATTTCTTCGCAGGCGTTAAGACATAAAACCAAGATTTGATGAAGAGAAGCTTCGAATGTTTGGGAACACATAATCTAACGCTGCATTGTCACCAATCCCCATCCATTGTGCGAGTGTAGCGCCAACTTGGTCCGCTGCTATTTTCGGAATCAAACGACCTTTGGAATAGTCATCTTCGCCATCTAAGACCAGCTCAGGCCAAGTTCCAATAGGTTGGGAACCTTTTACGGCTCCGCCAATTAATAACTGATGCCCGCCCCAGCCATGGTCGGTACCGTTACCATTATTTGTCATTCTTCGCCCAAAGTCAGACATCGTAAATGTCGTGACATTGTCACTCAATCCCAAGCGTTCGATAGCTCGATACATAGCAAAGAGGTTTGTGGCGAGATCGCCAAGTAATGCAGGGTGCTTAGACAACTGTGAATCATGGACGTCATAACCGGTGTGCTTAACAAAGAAGACTTGGCGTTGTTGATTCAACACTCCTTGGCTAGCAATCAATTTATAGACCGTCTGCATTTGTTTCCCCAATGTACTGGAGGTAAACAGAGGGGCGTTATCGACATCATTCAACTGTTGAGATAAAACACCGCTCATGGTCATCGACTCATCCACCATGAGATTGAAATGGCCACTGAATGGATTGTTTGTTGGTGTCGATTGAAGTTGGTCGTAAATCTCTTTGTACAAAGGATTGCCCAAGGCACTTAGCTGTACTGCTCGGTCTTTTTTCAATACCGTTTGACGTTGTTCTAATCCTCGCAGCCAAAGTGAATCACCATGCACGCTATAAAGAGGCGTTATTTCAGAAGAAGGGCTCATTACATCCAACATTCTGCCTGCCCAGCCAAGGTTGGTAAATTCGTCCATGCCACCGCGTAACCAAGAGTTTGTCTGAGAATTATGTGAGAACAGTTGGTCTGGTAACGGTACATCACCAGATTCGATCGCCTGTTTCGTCATTGGTTGTTCTAGAATTCCGCTATTGAGCACGACGGTGGCGTCACCGTTATCAAACATCTCAGATAGTCGTGCAAGTTTAGGGTGCATTCCTAAAGGGACGGTATTACCTTGGTTGTCTTTTGCATTGAGGCCAATCGGAATGATCGTATTTTTAGCGACAGACAGTTTGCCTCTGACACTCGCATATTGGTCATAATGAAAATCAGACAATGGTAATATCGTGTTAATCGCATCATTCCCACCCGCTAAATACACACAGATTAACGCTCGAAAATCGTTGTTTGGTGAGGCGAGTGTGTAACCTGGTAGCCCAACCGTTGCCAATGCACCAAGAGAAGCGGTTCCTTTGATAAAGTTTCGACGTGAAGTGTCCATAATTCGCTCCTAATCTTGAATATAAAATTCATTGCCAGATACCGCAGTGAATATCACCAAGGCAAGTTTGGTTTTGGGTACATAGTTGGTTTGATAGTTGTCGAGGACATCGAGCATTACTTGCTTCAATCCAGTTGACGCTGTGTTAGCAAAGAAACGCGCATCAATCGCGTCTACTAGCGCGGGGTGGTTGTCTAACAAGCTGTAGAGCTCGTCCATATCAAGCGTATAAGTGGCGCCGGATTCTTTGCGTACGCTATAGAGCATAAAATTGACCAGTTCACTGTAGACAGACCAGTCAAACAGTTCATATTCGGGTGAGACCATACCTGTAAAGACGAAATCCGATGAAGGTTGGTAATTGGGAGAATAAAAGTTGAATACAGAAGGAGAACGCAAAGGTCCTTGGTTTGCAATGTTCATTAATGTCACTGCGCCATCGTATCGCGTGGCGGTTAGGGTGAACCCCGCAGCGCGATGAAAATTAGTAAGTACGAGGATTGGTTCTTTGACTTTCATGGGGCGATGAGCGGTTAAACCTCTGGCTTCGTCATCGAGCAAAACGGCTTTGATCACGGCATTCAAGTCGCCTTTCACTCCTTTACCATTGTTGTTAAACACCGAGGCGACTCTTGCGATGTATTCTGGCGTTGGGTTGGAAGTCACAAATCGTTGAATCAACAACTTAGACACAAATGGCGCAATGTTGTCGTGTGCCATCAAGAGATCAACAACTCGATTTAGTTCTTCCTCTGCTGTCAATCCGGCTGGGATGATGGTGCCCAATACCGTTTTTTCGCCCGTATCGTGACGGCTGTTAATGACGCGCATTGGCTTCACAAACAAAGTATCTGACTTGTTCCAACCTGTAAGGACACGAGCCAATTCTTGTATGTCTGCTTGCGAATATGTTGCAAGCGGTTGTCCGGTTTCTTGGTCAAATCTAACACTACCATCAAGGTTGAGTTGGTATAACCCAATAGTAAAAAGCTGCATCAATTCGCGAGCAAAGTTTTCATCAGGTAGGGCACCTGTGACGATATTTTCTTTTGCACTGCCCATCATTGAGAGATAGTTGCCCATCACTGGATGTTTCGCTGTATGAAAAAGCAAATCTCGATAGTTGCCAAATGCATGCTCAACCAACAAATCGTAATAATTGATTAAACCATCGGGTTTGCTAGAAAGAATTCCTCCATAGCGGGACACGACCAAAATTTGACTAAGTGCGTATGCCATTCGCTGTCTCAACTGATCATCCGCGGTGAGAACGGTTTGATACCACGCATTTTCTCGATTAGCTTGCGCACCTTTGCTAAACGACGTGGAGTAAAGATCACTGTGAAAAGTGGGAGGCAAAAGAATTTGTTCTGTAATCCAATCTTGGTAACTGCTTCGCTTAACCTGTTCGATTAACTGAGGTGTTGGACCAAATGTGGTTTGATAGATAAAGCGGGCATCGGCTAAATCTGGGTCATCTTCATCAGCTGAAACCGGACCAACAAAGAACAGCAGCATTGCGACAAAGCCAAGCACCCAACAAGAAATTTCGTTTTGTTTCTGACGTCTCATAGTTAACTCGCTTACCCAAAGGAACGACTTAAATCCATTTAACGGGAGTCATGAAGCTCGAAATGAGCTAATTAATAAATTTAGTGAAATCAAGCAGCTGCAAGACGGATTATAGACGGTAAAAATCACTATCAAAGCTATCAATTACAGAAAATAGTCTGGCTAGGTCTTAATTTGAGATAAGAAAAAACGGATAAGTGACTGAATAGTATTGCTACCAATCCGTTGTGATCGAACTCAAATAAAATGTGAAACTTTTTTGAATACGTAGAAATATTGGACGGGGTCACATGTCAGAAATTACGTCTGACTTCATACTGATATAACAGTTAGTTTGATGGTTGTGAGCTTTTAAGACAATTGGCTCTATAAAAAACATGCCAGAGTGATTACCTTACTGATCGATTTATTAATTAAGTTGCATAAAGCGTTAATAAGCTCACGATTGTACATAAATCGCACAAATAAATGCGACCAATAGCTAACATTTACCGGGTCGATAACTTCGACACAGTTCAATCCGCAGCTAGTAAAGAGGAGAGGTAATAGCTGCACCATAAATGTTGGATAGGAGAGCACACATGGAAGCTCGCAAAACTATGCTTGCTGTTGTTATTGCATCTACGGTCGCTGCGTGTGGCAGTGATGACAATGATGAGAGCGCCAGTCAAACGTACACACTTAATGGTACCGTCGTGGATGGGTACATCTATAACGCTTTAGTCTGGATGGACGTCGATAGAGATGGTGAGCTAGACGCCGATGAACCTCAGGCAAACACTGGCCTTGATGGTACCTACTCATTTCAAATTTCAGAAGCACAAAAGGACGCCTTAGTGGGTGTACCAATTTTGGCTCAGTTAACGAACGACTCTGTCGATGTGGGAACTGAACCCCCAACCACGATGGAAGAGTTAGAGCAGAAAATCGCTGCCAATGAAGCAGAGAAGGTCTTTGAAGATACTGAAGAAGGGCACGCCATTGTTCTTGGCATGCCCCCTTTAACACAAGCCGACTTTGATGATCTTGAAGATGGCGAACTTGATGGTCAGGTTATTAACCCTTTTACTACCCAGTTCATGAAGAGCTGACGTCTCGAATAAGCGCCGTTCTGGAAGATCAAAACCTCGATGAGTTGAGTGATGAGAAAATAGCAGCGCTGCTTGTTTCGCTTGGGAGCCTAGTGAACCAAGCAATTGACGATGCAGTCGACGAGTTAAAAGAAGAG
Organism: Vibrio jasicida CAIM 1864 = LMG 25398; assembly: GCF_000400365.1. Taxonomy (GTDB): domain Bacteria; phylum Pseudomonadota; class Gammaproteobacteria; order Enterobacterales; family Vibrionaceae; genus Vibrio; species Vibrio jasicida. Next base: position 26,494 of record NZ_BAOG01000030.1, read on the forward strand.
CTTGAAGATAGCACCTTGACCGATGAAGAGCTTAAAGCCCGTTTGATGGGGGATTTTATCGCTGAAGGCGACACAGGCGAAATCCTCGAACTAGCTGAAAGTAAAGTCGACGAGCGCGTATCGGATGAACGAGTCGCCGAGGAACTGGAAGATGAAAACCCCGATGGTAAGGTGACCCATTACTCGTATACCGACAGCTACTACGGTGTGCCAGATAACATGGATATCGCTTTAGACTTTACCGTGGAAGGCAGTGAAACGGAAATTGTCGATGAAACCGCGAACACATTGACCTATCAAGCGACTGCTACAGAGTATTATCAACGAGCCGGTGTAAAAACGGTGTTCAGTACATTCACAGAGGAAGCGGTGCAGAACCTTGATGACGGTACTTTCACGGCCAAGATAACGTTTAAAGCAGACTTGAACTTCGATGGCGAGTTTGATTTCACCAGCCATGTATATGATGTCGGTGTTGCAGATGAGGGCGAGACTCGCGGTCAGTGGGAGTTTACTCGTTACATTGATGAGTCTAACCCCGCAGACTCTGGTGGTGACAGCGTCACTACCGATGACCCAGAGCGAGAGTTAAGCTACAGCACGGTTGATTTGTTCGCAGAAGCCATCATGGCTGGCGATATGTCTGGTGTGGACTTACTTCAAACCATGGTTGAGGTGGAAGAAGCAACGACTGAATACGATTACGAATCTCGTGAATTTAAAGAGTACGACCTAGACGCTGCAGTTCCTCTAGAAGCGGCTACCTATGCGCAAGTTCGTGAACGATGGGACTATGTGGATGGTGGTAACAAAGAAGTCATCATGCATGATTGGGATGCAGACGGTTCAGTTAATGAAACGACAACAAGTATGAACAATGCCGATGGCTCCGAGTCATACACGAAAGCAGGCCCAATTTGGAACTGGGATGGTTCAGTTAGCTTCGAATACCAAGTCAATTATTGGGAAGAATATACCTATACCAAGGGTGTCAACGACGACAGTCAGAAAATCGAAACGTGTGTGGGTGGCAAATATATTCTCGATGAAGCTAACGCGATCAAGAAAGTCGATGAAAATGGCGATGGTATGAGGTTCAACCGTTGGGACGAAGTGAAAACCTATTGGTCAGAGACAGATATTCGTACTCATGTTGAATGGCAACACTTTGCAATTGAAGGGTATGACTACACCTTTAACGATGGTGGACAAAAATACAGTACTTTAATCAACGACAATTACACTGGTTATCCTGATTACGTTGGTCCTTATATTGAAGATTTAGACGAACTGGTCGATGGTTGGATCGAAGAAGAGTTGTCTGAACAAGCGATCTGGTTGCGAGTCATTGGTGAGTCTATCCGTGGCGTGAGCCGCAGTGAAGGTTACGATTACTGCGAGGTCAATGAGACTGGTGCATCAGTCAATGCCGCGTTGTTGGCGTCGGAGCTAACAAACTGTGGTGGCCTACAACCATTAACGACGGATGACGTTGTCGATTCAAGGCTGACGAGACGCAAAGGAAACGGCGTTGAAGTTCGTTTCTGGGATATCTATGAAGGTGGTATGGCCGATCGCGAGACTTGGAAAGCCGATGGCAATACTGAAAACCTCGGTTGGGATTGGAGTATCACCTCAGAAGGTTACTTAAGGTTAAGCAAAGGAGACGATTTTGTCCGTTTGATTGCGCCTTACTTCAAAGGTGAATATGGCGCTGCCGTTATTATCTTTGACGAGTACTCAGATACAAGTATGAACGAAATGTGGAGTACGTATTTTGTCGATACTGTGGATTTATACATACCACCGCAACCAGAGTAAAAAAGCGAAGGTGCTTGCAGCATCAATAACGAAATAAGCACAAGAGCTTAAACTAAAAAGCCGCTCACTCATTGTATTAACACGAGTGCGCGGCTTTTTGTTTTAACGGTTTAGGCTGAACGGTTTATTTTCTCGCTAGCTTGTGATGCGCACGGGAGAAATGATCGGCACAGAATGCACCAACAATCGAAAGCTCACCTGCCAAGCATAAACCGGCAGCGACTTCTGCTAACGCTTTTGCTTTGCCATTGCCGTGCAAACCAAGGATATCCAAACACGCTTTCTGAGTTGGTAGGCCAGTACCGCCACCAACGGTGCCAACCATGATGTTTGGCAAAGTGACAGAGGTATACAGATTGCCGTGAGAATCCACATCCATTCTAGTAATACCAACCGCAGATTCTGCAACGCACGCTGCATCTTGTCCGCAGGCGATGTACAGAGCGGTGAGGGCATTGGCGTAGTGCGCGTTAATACCGATAGTGCCGCTTAGTAATCCACCTACAGTATTCATTTTGCCAAACTTGACCATCGCATCTGGTGTGGTGTGCAGGTATTTCTCGACCAAAGCTGCAGGAATCGTCACTTCAGCTGAGACTTTTTTACCGCGAACAGAGCGTAAAGTGTGGGCGTTGGCTTTCTTATCACCAGATAAGTTGCCGTCAAGGTAAGCATCAACCGGCGCGATTGGACTGTGTTCAAGAATGTAATGGAAGACTTTGTGTGTCGCGATGGTCACCATGTTCTGACCAGATGCGTCGCCCGTCACGTATTCAAACACCAAGTAAACATGATTGCCTTCGATGTTGACGTTGATGTCTTTAAGCTTGCCGTGCGTGGTGGTGGATTCTGCTTCTTTGCGGAAGATATCGTATTGAGTGACCACCCAACTGACGAACTGCGCTGCTTCTGTAAGTGATTGGAAACCAAACACGGGAGTACGACTCACGCCTTCGCAGATCAAAAGCGTACTTGCGCCACCAGCTGCGGTAATCAAGTTCGCGCCTCGGTTATAGGAGGCAACGAGAGCGGCTTCTGTTGTTGCGAGTGGTACTAAGTAGTCGTCATTCGCGAACAAGCCGTTAATGCGAAGAGGCCCAGCAACACCGACAGGGACGTTAACGGTACCAATAAAGTGTTCAATGTTGTTGGCGTATTGGTCGTAATGCGATTGTGTGAAAGGATCCAGCAGAAGATCTTTGTCCGTCATCGATTCGAGTACTTTCCAACGGCGTTCAATGTGCTTTTCCGTCAGACCCGCACTGAGGCAAAGTTTCTTTTCTGGCTTGTGGTATTTCGGTTCTAATGCCGATTGTACTTTTTCGCAGGTTTCATTATCAGAGAGTGCAGAGCTATTCCTTGCGCTGTCTAAATTTAATTTCGGCATACAAACGTTTCTTTATTCATTTGGTTTGGAATTGTAGTGATACAAAACGTGATTACAATCCCGCGTATACGTTTTGCAACAAAAGGCTGCTTAACTTCAAACTCACTGAAATCTTATTTGGCGAATAAATAGCCCTTTAAATGCTTGGTATAAAGCGTCTGGTTTTTGCGCATTTTTCTCTATATTATTGAAAATAAGATAAAAATCGGACTGATTTGAAAGGTTAAAATCGAGCAGTGAAGAGCTTAAATAGAAATTCCTTCTTTCTGTAAAAATTGTGCAAAGTGGGCGAACTACTCTAATTTGAGACTTCAAATAATGAGATTGGAATGTGGTCGGGTGGCGTAAAATGGTAAATAACTTGGTTTGCGCCACGGCATAATAGCCCCACGTTTTCAATTGAGGGTAACGTATGATTGTTTACTTTCGAGTTCAGGACGTAGAAGTGCTGTGTGATGAAATAGACCTCGCAACACTGATGCAAGCCAAGCTCAAACAATTACCAACTACCAAGCCTCAAATGGACTGAGCAGTATAACGTCACGAAGTGCTGGATGCGTTCAGCGCAATAGACTGTTTATACACTTTAGGAGATAACCCGGACACTCTTTTAAAGGCGCGCGAAAAGTGCGAAATACTGGTGTAGCCAAGTTGATTGGATATATAAGTGAGAGAGTGTCCTTCTTCCATCAATTCGCAAGAAACAGAGAACATCAATGACTCTTTAATATGCCGAAAAGAAGTGCCTTCATTCTTTAACTTTCTTTGAAAGGTTCGGACAGAATAGCTCAGCAACTGAGCCGCTTCTTCTATCGACAAATTACGCTCTCGCACATAAGGGCGCAGGAGTTCAAACACGCTATCGGTAAAACTTGTATGCCACTGGATCTGACTCGGTTCAGCGCCTAACTGTGAGTCCGATATTTGGATTGGTACGTTAAGAATGTCCGCGGGAATGTAAACACCGGTCTTCTCTTGACCCACAAATATCTGGCACTGGCTAGGAACAACACTTTTTACGATATCGCTGTTACTGCCTTGCAGGCGTACCTTACTTGGATACCAAGCGGTCTTGGTCAAAATGCTAATGAGCTCAATGATGTAAATCACAGCAAATGCTTCAGACCAGTTAGCGATTTGAGTGTCTTTCTGTTCCGAATATCGACAGAACCAGGCGTGGCCATGGTGGGTTTCGAAAGAAACGTTACTGCCAGGCGAGTCTAAACTGAAGATTTCATCTATGTGCTGCATTGAATCGCCGATGGTTTGAAATGGCACAAACTGATGCAAGACATTGGGTATAACGCGGCGACGAAAGACTAACACCAATAAGTCGGTGAATTTCGTTACGCCAAGTTGAGAAGAAGTGAGATGAATTAAACGTTTTATCGATTCAGACGGAATGTAGTCGCTCTCGGTTTGGAATAAGTCCGCAGGTAAGCCAGCGTCACTAAGTAGCTTATGCTTGTCCAAGCCATAGTCAGCAAAGACTTCGACTAGGATTCGAGCATAGTTAGTCTGAATGACAGGTAGATGAAACGTTTGATTTGGCATTTTAGCGGATACTCCTTTATCACTGTTTTATCTTAGCGCATAACGCACGGTTTTAGATATAGCTCGCTATTTATTATTCAATTAATTGAAGGTTGAGCAGGACGGTATATTCTTAAAATGTTCAATCTATTCAATGGCAAGGGGATAACATGTCCGAGAACGAAAAACAAAAACAGCCAACGGAAGTGGCAGAAAACAAAGAGACGAATAAAAAAGACAAAGTAAAGACGGTCACCAACTATTTGCTTTTGTTTATTGTCGTCATGCTCGGGTTCAGCATTGTGTCAGACCGCATCATTCCAGTGACTGACAATGCACGCGTCAAAGGCTATATCGTGCCGATAAAACCTCAGGTTTCTGGCAACGTTTTAGATATTAAGGTTCGTCCGAACCAACTTGTAGAAGAAGGTGATGAGCTTGCTGTTCTTGATAAATCTGATTACCAGATCGCGGTAAAGCAAGCTGAAGAGAATCTGGAAGTTGCTGGGCAGAACGTTGGTGCGCAAACCGCGTCCATCGCTTCGGCTCAAGCGAGATTAACTTCTGCGATTGTTGAGCGCCAAAACACTGAAGCGCAAGCCAACCGTGTTCTTGCCATGGCAGAGAAAGGCGTAGTGTCGAAATCAGACGCGGACAAAGCGAGAGCATCATTGGCAACCGCGAGAGCAAACGTAGTAAATGCAGAAGCGGATCTTGAAAAAGCGAAACAACAACTTGGCGCAGAAGGTGAAGAAAACAGCCAAGTCAAAGCGGCATTGCTGGCACTTGAGCAAGCTCAACTGAACTTAGAACGTACAGTGATTCGTGCGCCAACTCAAGGTGGTGTTTCGAACTTCAGCTTGACCGAAGGCTTCTACGCTTCAGCAGGCCAGCCAATTATGACGTTTGTGTCGACAGAAGACATCTGGATAGAAGCATACTTTCGTGAAAACAGTTTAGGCAACGTCAGCATTGGTGACGAAGTAGAAATCGCCCTCGATTTTGTTCCTGGCAAAGTCATCAAAGGCAAAGTCAGCAGCATTGACTGGGGTGTCGATTGGGGACAAAACCAACAAGCGGGTAAGCTCGCGCAAGCCAACCAACAAACAGGCTGGTTACGCCAAACGCAAATGTTACCAATCGCTATCGAGTTTGATCGCGAAGAAGTAACGGGAATGCTACGCGTTGGCGGTCAAGCAGACGTGATTGTTTATAGCGGTGACAACTTCGTGTTCAACACGCTTGGCAAACTTTGGATTCGTCTACTGAGCGTACTGTCTTATGTCCGATAATCTGAGCATTGATAACGCAACTCAACGTCGGATTCTGCGCTTCACCATTGGTGTAGGTCTGGCGGTGTTTCTCGCTGCTTGGATTAATTGGCAACTGGCGTTTGTCGCGCCGGTATTTACCGCGAAGTTCTTGGTCGATAAGCCAAACCTTCATAGAGAAACGATTTACGAGTTGCTGCTGGCATTGATTGCCACGATGGGATTGGGACTGCTTCTTTCAGGAGGCATTACTCAGTACCCAATTGTTCTACTGATTGCCGTCGGTTTGATGATGGCATGGGGTTACTACTTGTTTACTGACCCCAAATGGAATCTGTTCGCGACCATTTTGTTGATTGCGGTGTTGATGCTGCCGTTCATGGCAATAAACAATCCAGCGGTTTCCTTGGTTCTCGCGAGTGGCTTGGCGATTTCTGGAGCGGTATCGGTGGCGATTTTTGCTCTGGTTCATATTTATCTTCCAGAGCCAGACAGTGAGTTCGCTGGCTATGCGACTCCACCAATTGGCAGAGAACAACGTTGGCATGCGTCATTTCGAGCCATGTTGATTTCGTTTCCTGTGGTGTGCTTCTTCTTTATCTTTCAGATTTCAGAAGCGCTGCTCACTATGATGTTTGTCGCGTTGCTGTCTTTGATGATTACGTCAGAGAAGTCAGTCAAATTAAGCGCGTTCTTAATCATCAGTAACGGTATCGGCGGGATACTTGCCATCTTGGCTTTCTCGATTCTCGCCATTGTGCCAAGCATATTCTTTTATACCGCCTTTATTGCGTTATTGGCGGTATTGATAGGGAAGAAGATTTACACCGTGCCAGATAAGGCACCGATATTCGCCACGGCGTTCAGTACCTTGCTTGTCTTAATCGGCAGCACGCTAATGAGCTCTGGCGATATCGACAGCAATACATTTATCCGAATCTTCCAATTGGTGTTGGTCGGGACATACATGATCCTCGCATCACTCTTTTTGGAAACCAGACAATGGAAGTTTTTGCAAACATAACACTTAACAGACAGTTAAAAGGTAACGCTATGAAAGCTTCAAATGATTTCTCTAAACAGGCGATAGACGCCGCTATCAAGATCGGAGCCGTAGCGTTACTGATCTGGTGGTGTTTCTCTATCCTCAGTCCGTTCATTATGTTGGTCGTGTGGGGCGGCATTATTGCCATCGCGCTCTACCCAGTCATGATGTCCCTTCATAATCGCTTAGGTATCTCAAAAGGTAAGGCGAGTGCGCTCATCAGCACTATTGGTGTGCTGTTACTTTTAATCCCACTTATCGCGCTCTCATCTGGTCTTTATACCAGTGGTACCGAGGTCGTCACTGGGTTGCAAGATGGCACTTTAGTTGTGCCTAAGCCACAAGAAAGCTTAAAAGAGATCCCTGTCGTGGGTGACAAGCTGTTCGTTGCGGTTAACTACGCATCGACCAACATGGAAGGCTTCCTAGTTAAGTATGGCGAACAAGTAAAAGGTTTCCTTTCTCAAGCAGCATCTATCGTGGGCTCGGTAAGTGGTGGTTTCATTCAGTTCATCATTTCGACCATGATTGCCGGTGCGTTCATGAGCAATGCTGAAGTTTGCCAGAAAGGTTTTACCAAGCTAGCTGACCGCCTCACCAACAAGAAAGGTGAAGCGTTGATTGATCTTTCTAAGTCGACCGTTCGCAGTGTCGTTCAAGGTGTGATTGGTGTTGCACTGATTCAATCTGTCATGGCGGGTGTTGTTATGGTCGCGGTTGGCGTTCCTGCTGCGGCGCTTTGGATGGTTGCCGTGATTCTGGTTGCGATTGTTCAGCTACCACCAATTCTGGCGTTGATTCCTGCGATTATTTACGTGTTTAGCGTCGAATCGACACTGGTTGCTGGCATCTTCCTCATCTGGTGTATCTTGGTGAGCGCGAGTGATGCGGTACTGAAACCTGTTCTTCTAAGCCGTGGTTCTGACACACCGATGCTTGTGACACTATTGGGTGCACTGGGTGGTATGGCAATGTCTGGTATCGTTGGTCTATTTGTTGGTGCCGTGGTACTGAGCCTAACTTACCAATTGATGGTGAATTGGTTAGATGAAGATGACGCGGAAACAAACAAAGCACTGAGCATTGAGCAAAAAGCGAAGGAGGAAGACAAAGTAGAGGTGGCATCATGAAACCGATGACCAGGGAAGATAACTTCTACTTTTTGTTTTTCGCACTCATTGCGTTGTTTTTCGGCTGTGCTGTGATGCATCAGTTTTATCCAGATGGGCAGGAATTTGTTCTTGCTCTTTTGGTGGTGACACTAGGCGTTTCGATTGCAGGCATCAACAAGAAAAATAAAACAAACCGAACATGGTATGGCGTGTTACTGATTGTGGCCGTCATCTCCTATGGGATGTCGTTTTTAGAGCATTTAGATCTGTCCATTTTGACGCTAAGTGCACTATTGGTGTTCTTGTTTTCGCACATATACTCGGCGCTAAAGCAGGTAGTATTAACCAAGTCAGTAACGACAAACCACATCATAGGTTCGATTTGTATCTATCTGCTCTTAGGACTGGCGTGGGCGGTGATCTACTTGTTGGTGTTGGAGTTTTTCCCAAGCTCTTTCACTGGATTAGAAGCAAAACCTTGGCTGTCGAACTTGTTTAATACCTTGTACTTTAGCTTTATCACGTTGACAACGGTGGGCTATGGTGACATTTCACCGACGGTTCCTGTGGCTCAGTTCTTCGTTTTCTTCGAGGCGATAGTTGGGAGCTTTTACTTGGCCATCATGGTGGCAAGTTTGGTGAGTATTCGTTTGGCTCAAGCACAGAGTGAGTAAACAAATGAATGGTTTGAATGGCGGAGCTGAAAAGTCTCCGCCATTTTTGTTTTAAGAGGAAATGAACTTAGCTTAGCTATTAAATGCACGAGCGACGCGACCTTCGCAACGGATTGTGTAGTTACCTACATAAGCAGGAATGAAAGCCGATTGCCCTTTGCCAAGCACCAATGTTTCGCCGCTTTCTGCAAGTAGCGTTACGTCCGCATCGATTGGCATCAAGATTTCTGCACTGCTCATCTCAACTTGTTGATCTTTTGGCTCTCGAAAGACAGAGAACTTGAAGTCTTGCACAGGGACAGGGAAGTTGTGCTCACAGCCGTTGATTGCTGCTTTGGTTAGCAGCGTGTTCATTGGTTTTGGAATGAAGTCGGTACACTTAACCAGTTCTTCCACATCCATGTGTTTTGGTGTTAATCCAGCGCGAAGTACGTTGTCTGAGTTCGCCATGATTTCCAGACCAGTGCCTTTAATGTAAGCATGAGGTGTTCTTGCGCTCAGGAACATAGCTTCACCTGGTTTAAGCGTAATAACATTCAACAGTAATGGGGCAAACAAACCCACGTCATTCGGGTACTGAGCAGCAAGGTCTAAAATCAATTCGCACACAGGGCGTACTTGGTTGGCTGCTGCGTAACTTAATAAGTGATCCACGGCGTTAACCTTGCGTGCTTCTTCCATGGAAAGAATCTCTACGAAGAACTGAGACAACCCATCTTGGTTGGGGTTACGCTCAAATTGTTCTAGGTAGCCGTTGATTTCAGGAATGTCACACAGGCGGAACTCAGCGATGATTTCATCAAAGGGACGAAAGCCGTTCATCGCTTGGTATTCAGTAAGTGCGTAAACCAGCTCTGGCTTATGGTTCGCATCTTTGTAATTACGATTGAATGCACTCAGCGGGACACCTAACTGTTGTTCTTTTGCATAACCTAGCTCCGCATCTTGCTTGTTTGGGTGCACTTGAATAGATAAGGCTTTATCCGCCGCAAGAATCTTGAATAGGAAAGGTAAGTCACCAAAGACTTCTGCCGTGCTTGGGGATAGAAACTCTGACGGATCTTGTTTGATCAATTCTGAAAGCGAGACAGTTGTACTTGAAGCGTCAGTGTTTGCTTGTGTAACGATAGAGCAACCATTCGGATGCGTACCCATCCAAACTTCAGCTTGAGGTTGTTGAGCTTCGTTAGCAAAACCAAACAAATCGTGGATAGCAGTGCGACTTCCCCAGTCGTAGTTTTGGATTTTATTGTCCATTTTGAAGAAGCATTTTGATGAAATAGTATTCGAATTCATGAATTTTACCCGTAGAAAACCCTCCGAACTGAATCGGAAGCAAAAAATAGTGGAGATTGGACGGGTGAGCGGTTAACTCACCCTAAGAGGTGTAGAAGTCGCTTCTACAATCAGATGTCTACAACCTAAGCTTGGGAGCGAGCGGCTTTCTCGAAGGTTGAGCCTGCAAGAACGGTAACAACAGCAAGCCAATAACGGCTGCGCATACCGAGATGGTGATAAAGAATCCAGTCCAGCTGTATTCTTCAAGAATCAATGCCAATGGGTAGCCAGAAAGTGCGGCACCCATGTAAGCAAACAAACCAACAAAGCCCGTTGCTGCACCAGCAGAATCTTTGTGTGAACATTCCGCCGCTGCCATGCCAATCAACATTTGTGGACCAAATACGAAGAAGCCAATTGAGAATAACCCCGCCGCTTGGAACGCAAAGTTAGTTAACGGCATCAACCACAGTGCGGCGACAGATAAGAATATACCCGCGGCAAACAATAGGTTCATTGGGCCTCGGTTACCACCGAACAATTTATCCGAGCCCCAACCAGCGACTAGAGAACCAACAAAGCCACCGATTTCAAACATCGACAGCGCAGCGTTAGCATTGATTAGGCTGTAGTGATGTTGTTCTGTTAGGTACAAGTTACCCCAGTCATTGATTGCGGTGCGCACGATGTAAACCAGAACATAGCTGAATGCGAGCAACCAAATGTACTTGTTGTTGAACACATACTGTTTGAGGATTTCTTTATAACTCAGACCTTGCCCGTGATTTTCTTGCGCCAGTTCTAACTTGTCATCACGCCATTGACCAACCGTTGGCAATCCTTGAGTGGTCGGTTTATCACGCAAGCGCCAACACACAACTACACCAAGAATCACGCCGATTACGCCCGGTACGATAAAGCCTTCTCGCCAGCTGTAATGGAATGTAAGAAATCCAACGAGTAGGGGAATTAACGCGCCACCTACGTTATGAGCCGTGTTCCAAATTGCCCACAAAAAGCCACGTTCTGAGCGCGAATACCAAGTCGTAAGTAACTTAGAGCACGAAGGCCAGCCCCAACCTTGGAACCAAGCGTTCATCACCCACAGGGCTGCGAGTGCAACCAAAGAGCTAGAGAAGCCAAATGCGATATTGATAAGGCCCGTCGCGATTAGACCGACACCCATGAAAAAACGAGGGTTAGAGCGGTCGGAAATGGTGCCAGAGATAAACTTTGATAAACCATAGGTAATGTAGAAAAGCGTACCAATCATACCGATATCGGCTTTATCTAAACCTAAATCAGCGATCATCGCGGGTGCGGCGTAGTTGAAGGTTTTACGAGTGAAGTAAAAGCCCGCATAACCAAGATACATGCCCAGCATGATGTGCAGACGCCAATAACGATAACGTTCATCCACTTGGTCTTTGCTAAGGGGAGCTTGGTTGTAGCTCGGAGACTGAAATAATCCAAACATGCTCGTTACACCTTAGGTAATGTGATGGCGATTTGCGTACCATCCACATGATCGTTCAAAGAGTAGATATACATTTTTCCACCAAGCGCTTGCACACGTTCTTGCATGCCGCGAACGCCCATGCCTTTCATGCAGTCTTCGGTTTTGAAACCAATGCCGTTGTCAGCGATGTTCAACGAAATGTTCTCGTCAATAGACAGCTCGATAACAATAGACGTCGCACTCGCATATTTGGCAGCGTTGTTTAACGCTTCTTGGCACAAACGGAATAGGGTGACTTTCAGCGTGTCGCCCAAAGACTCATAGTCACCTTGCCAATCAAGCACAACGCGAGTGCCATGATTGTCGAACTCCATTTCACGGGTTAACTGGTGAACAGAGTCTTTCAAATCCAGATCGTCGAGCATTTTCGGACGCAGTTTGCTCAGCAAATGTTTGGTGGTGTCATAAACATTAAGTGATAGGTTTTCGATCATGTCGGCACAGCGTGTGTTCATTTCGGCATTATCAACCCGCTTAATGATGCTCGCTTGGGTACGGATCGCTGTGATGTTCTGACCAATTTCATCGTGCAGCTCCCTTGCTACATCACGACGCACCGACTCTTCCGCTTGAATGAGTTGTCGAGACAAGGTTTGGTTTCTCGACAATTCGCCACGCAGCTTTTGGTTAAGATCTTTTTGTTTCTGCACCGCTAAACCGAGCATGATGCCCGTTAAGGTTTGTGCCGAAAGGGACAACAGCAGGTCAGTGATTTCTAGGTTCGATACACCACTTCGCGCAGCGATCAAGGCAATACTGTTTAACATGGTCGCAAGCAGTGCACCTTGCCAACCGTAACGCAGTGCCAAGACGATGATTGGGATCGCCATACAGAAAGGTGCAAATCGAGCCAGTTCATCAGGCAAGCTGGTTTGAACCAAAATGCTGGCAATCAACAGCACGCTATAAAGCAGAATATGACGAACTTTGAATTGAACTTCGTTGGCTAACAAGTTCGAGGTCAGCGGTGACCAAGGGCTTTGGAAGAGATAATTCCAGAGCAAGTAACACATCGGCAGCACCAACAAACCGCCCGCAATGCTCGCTAACCATGCCATATAGGCAGATTGAACATGATAGCCAACCGCAAGTACGTTAATGCAAGACGTCACGAGCAACACGACCGCCATCACCGCTAAATGTTGGTTCTGATCGCCTTTGTAATAACGCTTAGCAAGGTAAACCACTGGAATACTCAACACGCTGGCCACCAACACCATCAACCATTGTGGCTGTTCAAGAAGTAGAGCGAGTGCAACGGTCAGCCCCCATTCGGCAAGGTAAATCGTTGCCCAATACTTTGTGCGCGTGTGCAGTGTTAACCCCAAACGCAACGCGAAGGGGAACAACAAGATCGCAAGCTCGGCATCGTTCACAAAGTAATAGGCGATCACCCACAGACAGAACCACGAGCATCCTGTCATGAATAAACCGCAAATGGAGGTGATGGTGTAGCTACGCATTAAAACGACTCTTGAGAGAACAGTTTGGCGAGCTCAACGTTGTTCTTTACGCCAAGCTTATCCATGGCGTTTGCACGGTGAACGTGAACGGTTTTATGGCTTAAGCCAAGCTCAGTGGCGATAGACTTCACATCCAAACCACGAGCCAGCAATTGGCACACTTCGTTTTCTCGGCGTGTCAGTTGAGTCAGCGTCGCCGCTTTGTCACTTGGTGTGGCGAGCTTCAGCGCAATATCCGGCGTTAGGTAACAACCGCCTGAAGCACTGGTTCTGACTGCTTGAATTAACTCGTCAGGGCTACAACGTTTACTTAGGTAACCTTTTGCGCCGAGTTTAAGTGACTTTTCAACCATTGCCGGAGAGTCATGCACGCTTAGCATGACACAAGCAATGCCTGAAGGGATTTCGGAGAGTAGGGTAAGCCCACTTTCGTCTGCCATCGAGATATCTAGAATAACCACATTTGGCTTGCACGCAGGTAATCCCACTCGAGCTTCTGCTACCGAGCTAAATTCACCTACAACATTCATGTCTGGCTCAAGGCTCAACAACTGAGCAAATCCAGAACGAACAATGACATGGTCATCAACAAGCGCTACGTTAATCATCTTAAATACCAAACTTCAGCAATACACAAACGAAAATGAGCTCTCAAAGAGCCCAACAAAAACCTACTATGATACTAAATTGACCAAGTTTATTTAATGATCTAGCGCGCTTTGACTTGCAAAGCGCGCTGTTTGATTAAGCTTGGTTTTCTGCGAGTTCAAGCTTCTTCTTGTTTTGACGGATCTTTTTCTCTTCCGCGATAGCAACGAAAGCCAGCAAAACAATACAAATCATTGCGGAGGTATCTAGGGCAGCAAACGTGCCTTTCCAACCCGTTAGACCAAAGATTGGCGTGCCGTCTGCAATCATACCCAGACCCAGTTTCGCGAAACTGTCACCAATTAGGTAAGCGAATGTGCCTTTTACGCCATCTGCAACACTGATTGCTTTTTTAGGAACAAAGCCAACCGCAGCAACACCGATAAGCAGTTGAGGACCAAACACTAGGAAGCCTAGAACAAATAGCGACGCTAGGTACATGAACTCGCTCGTTGCGTGTTGGTAGAACTCAAGTGATACGATGATCAAACCCAAAGAAACACAAGCCACTAGCGCACGGCGACCGTTCGCAAGGTCAGACAGGTAACCCCACATCAGAGTCCCCACAAGCGCACCCACTTCGAATAGGGTAAAGCCAGAGATTGCTGTTTCTTTTGATAGACCGAGTTCTTGGTAAGCGTAGACCGTTGACCATTGGTCGATGCCGATACGCACGATGTAAAGGAAGATGTTTGCAAAGCAAAGTAGCCAGATAACTTTGTTTTTCAGTACGTACTCAACAAAGATTTCTTTCTTGGTCATTTGATTTTCTTCAGCCGCTTCGTCTTCTTCGCTGACTGCTTCATCAAATAGCTCTTCAACTTTACCTAGACCATATGCTTCTGGAGAGTCGTTACCAAAGCGCATGCCAATGAAACCAACGATGATCGCAATGATAGAAGGGAACACGAACATGCCGATTACGTGACCGTCGAACAAGTAGTTTGCACCAAACAGAGCTACACCTGCGGCACCCGCACCACCTACGTTGTGAGACATGTTCCAAAGACCTAGATAAGAACCACGCTTGTTACGCGGCGTCCACTTAGTGATGGTCGAGTAACTAGAAGGACCACCAGTACTTTGGAAGAAACCACTCAGTGCATAGAATGCGACCATCATGAACAAGCTCGCGCTACCGCCACCCATGCTGAAGCTGAAACCAAGCATCGCCAGACCAGAAAGGATAAGCATAAAAGGGAGGAATTGCTTGGTGTTCTTACCATCGGCGTAGTAGGAGACTACGGTCTTACCGATGCCGTAAGTAATCGAGAAACCCAGACCAATCAAACCTAGATCTGTCATCGACAAACCGTAAGTTGAGATCATGTCATTTTGCGCGACGTTGAAGTTTTTACGGATCAGGTACATGGTCAAGTAGCCAATGAATACCACAAGGTAAGATTGGATAAATGGCTTAAACCACATTTTTCTACGTGCTTCGACAGGAAGGTCGAGGGTAGGCTTTCGGACTTGTTCAAGGAATCTTAACATCGTGAACTCTCTTGTATTAGTGTGATGCACTTGCGTGCTCGCTTTCTTTTAGCTGTCGGCGATTGTAGAGAGTCCTCTTTTGAACCACATGAGAGGAGGGCTTAGATCGACTAGGAAAAATTCCTAGAAAACGATTGCTGATTAAGAAAGCGTGAAAATCATCACATTCTGTGCGGGATAGCCTTAATTCTGGCAATAAGCATCCAGTTACTTAGTTAGTTTCTTCCTTGGCGTAAAATGGTAAGGATTAAAAACTGCACAAAATAAAATCACCGTCTGATTTCTTCTCAAGGTAATAAGCCATGATACGAAAGGTGATTATATTAACGATGCTAATCTCTGGCAGTGCATCGGCAAATTTACACATTTGGAAAGAGAGAGAGTACACCGCATATACCGATATGACGGAAGTTCAATTTCTTTTAAAGAATAAGTACAACAAAAAAGCGGATTATTATCTCAGAATCGATGATAAGACGTTCAACAGTAAAATAACACTCGATCCTCAACAAGAAGTGTCATTAAACGTACGAGTCAAAACACCTGCGGGCCAAATAAGCAAAAAGAAAATTTGTACTCGAATGGTGAATAACACACCAAATAGCTACGAAGTGTGTTCTAACATCCGGTTAAAAAGGTATTAAAGCATGAACACGATTGCTAGCAAGCATGTCCTGTTTTGTGGCTTGCCTTTGTTACTGCTGAGTTTTGGTGTTATCGCAAATCCTATTCCCAGTGTTTCTAACCCATCGGGTACAGACAGAATCAGAACGTCTGAAGGCGCAACCTGTGAGCAAGCCGTCTCAACCGGTAAAACCTTTCAGGTCGGTACGTATGGCGCAACGGGTCAAGAAGACAGTGATAACTACTACAACAACTATTACCAGCAAAACCAAGATGAGGCGGGCGTATACGCGTCACTGACTTTTCAATTCGGTGGTGAGGAACGAGTCGATTGTACTCGTCTTTATGAATTCGAGTTGCGAGAGAGAAAACGGCAGGAAGAACTCGCTCAGGCAGAGCACGAGCTGAAGCTTCTGCAAATTCAAGCAGAAACACAAAGGCTCAAGAGAATGAAGCAAACTCAAACCACTTTTTCGGAGTAAACATGAAACTCAAGAAACGACCAGTCCGCATTGCGTTGCTAGCAGCACTTATTGCGGCAACGAGCGCTCACGCGAAACCACCAGGAGATAAGGATGAAGCAACAAGTGACGACGTCACGTTTAGTGCGACTGTTCAAGAGCAATGCGGCATAGATGTTACCGTAGCGAACGCTGATCTTGCTTTTGGTGAGCAATACAACGATTCAAAAGCTCAAGTTAAGTTGATTAATAACGAAGACGACGGAAAGATTGAACTCAGCCTTGAGCCATTAAAAGAGCATGAACTCGGTAACCATATTGATAAAGAAGATGTGTGGTTTAAATCCGGTGGCGTCCATCAAACAAATATGAATGCTAAAGATTGGGAGTCAGGCATAGAATATTCCCGTGATGACATTCGAAATAATAACCTAGTTGACTTGTCCGCTCGAATTAATGTCGATGAAAGCAATTTGGATGCTGACCAATATACATTAGTCACTAATTGGGTCATTGAGTGTGATTAATAATAAATTAATGAAAGCCCTTTAATAGGGCTTGTTTTCTTATGAAACAATTTCTAATTTCATTATTAGCAATCGCGCTATTAAGCGTGAGCTCGCTTTCTCGTGCAGCGCAAGTTCATTTTCATAAACATATCGATGAGTCTTGTGGCATTGAAGTGATTAAAGAGCGTGGCGAAATTCATTTCGGTCGAAGATTTGGCAGTGATTCATTAACGCTCAAACTACTTGCGAATAACCGAGATAAGCGTCTCTATTTTCGTTTGTCCTATTTCAATATAGATATGGGCGCAGAGACCATCAGTCCGGAACGTATTCACTTTAAAGTGGAAACACCGGAACGTTTTGTCGGTACTCTTGACTACTGGCGGCAAGGCATTGAGCTAAACCTTGAGCAATTAGATTCTAGTAAAGAAGTCCGAATCAGCGCCAGAGTTGATATGAACGAGTATCAAATGCCTGCAGGTGAGTTCTCTCTCAATATGGAATGGCTCTTAGATTGCTATTAATGACAGCTCGGAAGTTTGTGCATAAACTAGAATAATCCTTGGTATTTTAAGATGATAGCTTGCATGCCCAATACAGATATTCCTTTGGTTCACTCGGAAGAAGTAAAGCTTTTTGCCACGATGTTAAATGAGCTTGATGGAGATATTCACTCATTACTTGAATCCGCCCGAATGCCACAGGATATCTTGTCTAACCAACCCCTTGACGCGTTTGTTCCCGAGAGCGCGCTAAAAGCCGTCTTCCAAACGTTGGGGGAACGTGCATCACCAGAGAAGTTTGCCTTGCTTACTTGGACGCTTTGTCACGACATCTATGTGCCTAGATTTGCGAATCAAATTACTCAAATTCACTCGCTAAAAGCAGCGCTAGAAGAGGTATCCCAACTGCTTAAACAAATCTCTGATAACGTCAGTATTTCTGTTCAATCGCGCGGCGGGAAATGGTGGCTAGTGAGAGAAAAACAGAACGCAGAAAGGGACTGGTTCCGTTACGCAGAAATGTTCTCCGCGATGTTCATGAATGAGTTGCTCAAAAAGCTAGTTGGCGCCCAATGGCGATTGGCAGAAGTCGGAATTCAAGATGTAGAAGCCGAACCTTTCAATCTGTTGCCGGGTATGAAGAGTGCGCAGTTCTTTACAGGTAGACCGGTTACTGCAATCTCAATTCCTAATGAATGGATTAACCATCCGATTGCTTTCACACCATCTCAAACGGCGCCAAATACAAGTTTTCGTGGTGAGGATGATAAGTTCAGCGATGCCTTAGCAAGGGCGCTCACGCCTTATCTCTCGATGGGTAAGATCTCTATCCAGTTTGCTGGCGAGTTGATTGACATGAATGCTCGCACCATACAAAGGCGGCTAGCAAATGAGGATACGACGTATAGAGAAGTGATCGAAGGTTTGGTGCTGAAACAAACGCTAGAGCTTTTAGCGGACCGAGACCTGAGTATCACCCATATTGCGCTCAAAACAGGCTACTCCGATTCTGCTCATTTCACCCGTGCGTTTAAGCGAATGATGAAAGTCACACCTAAAGCGTACCGCCAATCCTTGTCATAATGAGTTACACATAAAACCTCTGAATAATCGGAGGTTTTCGTCTCAACTCACATTTCTATAACAATATCCGCATGTTGTCGTGTAAAGGCAATTAAACCACCTTGAAAATCATCATCATGACTTCTATGTTTTTAACGTAAGTCGTCTGTTTCATATGTATTTTTATCTGATCAGTTGTTTTTGGTGATCACTGAAATAGATGCCCTCATAACGCCGCTGTTTAAACAGGGAGGTTATAGGAAATGGACCCCAACTATCCAAAAACATAGGTGTAATAATGACAATTTCTAAGAAGAACCTTTCTTTAGTTGCGCTATCTTGTGCGTTTGCCCTCAATGCCAATGCAGCCTCAACGCTGTTTACCAACGTCGATGTTTTCAATGGCACGGATGAAAAGCTACTGCAAAACCAGAACGTATTGGTTGTCGATAACTTAATCAAAGAGATTTCGGCTAAACCGATAAAAACCGACAAGCAAACCACAACGATTAATGGCGAAGGCTTAACCATGATTCCTGGCTTGATCGACATGCACTCACACATGTGTATTCAGGAAGGCATGTTGGTAGGTCGAGATGGTTACGACCAAATGGCGATGGGTGCACGTGCTCACGTTTCCATGATGCAGTACCTCGACCAAGGCTTTACGACGGCTCGTGACGCAGGCTGTAATATTCTTGG
This sequence comes from Vibrio jasicida CAIM 1864 = LMG 25398, assembly GCF_000400365.1. GTDB lineage: Bacteria > Pseudomonadota > Gammaproteobacteria > Enterobacterales > Vibrionaceae > Vibrio > Vibrio jasicida. The sequence goes on from NZ_BAOG01000030.1 coordinate 45,600, forward strand.
TATGGCAAAAGCCATCAACAATGGTTTGCTAGAAGGCCCAAGACTCTTCCCAGCAGGCGGTTTCTTGAGTCAAACAGGCGGCCACGCAGATACCGGCAGCTTCAATGATGTACCAGGACGCGTTGACGATCTCGAACGCCACGGCTTTGGCTATATCGTTGATGGTGAAACAGAGGCTCGTCGTGCTGCGCGTCAGAACCTTCGCTCGGGGGCAACTCAAATCAAGATCATGGCTGGCGGCGGCGTCGCAAGTGAGTTTGACCCAATCCATATGACGCAATTCTCCAAAGAAGAAATGGAAGCGATTGTGGGCGTAGCGGAAGACTATGGCACTTATGTCATGGCCCACGCTTATCATGACCGTTCGGTTAATCGCGCCATTGATGCTGGCGTGAAAGTTATCGAACATAATTTCCTTATCTCTGAGGAAACTATCAAACGAATGAAAGAGAAGGGCGTAGCGCTATCTGCTCAAGCAGTGATGTCTCTTGAAGCCTTTGCAGAACCAGAAAAGATCACCTTCTTCAGTCCCGATCAAAAAGCCAAAGCGACCAAAGTAAACGAAGGCGCGAAACAGATGTTTGAGTGGGCGCGTAAATACGACTTGTTGATTGTAACGGGCGGCGATATGTTTGGCCCGTCTTACAATACGCGCCAAGCAGACAACATGGTTTGGATGGAGAAAGTCGGATTTACCCCTTATCAAATCATGAAGATGGGCACATCGAACGCAGCAGAAGTGCTTAGTTGGTCGGGTGGTATGAATCCATATAAATACGGAAAGCTCGGAGTTGTAGAGCCGGGGGCTTATGCCGATGTGGTGCTGGTGGATGGAAATCCTTTGCAAGACATCACAGTTCTTAACGATTACCAAGATAAATTCAAAATAATTATGAAAGACGGCAAGATCCACAAGAACACCTTGTAGTAAACTCTTTCGACTATTTGGGGACGAAGGCTGTCCCCAAATTTTCTCTAAAAGACAAAGAACGATTCAAGGGAACGTATGAAGAAGTACCTATTAGCTGGCTTAGTTTTGCTGGCTTCATCAAATGTATCCGCCGACCAACTTAGTTGGCAGCAATTATTGCCAGTCAATGTTCCTCAAATTGAAGACCCATTTGTAAAACTTACCGATCAACAGCTTTTCGAACTTGGTTCTCTTGCAAGATACCGCGATTCTCAAAATCTTAATGAGCAACAGAAGCAAACCATGAAAGAGTTAGAGGACAGTTTAAAAGCTGACGACTTAGACATTGAATGGTTGTTCAAAAAGCGAAACGAAATTACTGAACATCGTCGTATGTTGGCATCAATGCCAAACGCAACACTTACCGAAGATACTTATGAAATTCCAGGCTTTGTAACGCCAGTAGAATTTAACAATGACGTTGTCACAAAATTCTTCCTTGTTCCAACCATGGGCGCATGTATCCATACACCACCACCTCCAGCAAACCAGATTGTGTTGGTTGATTACCCGAAAGGTTTGAAACTGACTTCTCTTTACGAACCAATTTGGGTGAAAGGGGATCTGCACGTGAAAAAGACCAAAGCAGACGTTTCATACTCTGATGGTGCTGCGAACGTAGAAACTATCTACCAAATGGACGAGGTTTCTATCCGACCTTACCAATAAGAGTCTATTATCGAAATGACATAAAGCAGTGAGCTGTCGCTTAATGGCAATTTTCAAAACTCTGAATCATTAAAATCTCTTTCTAGAAATCAATTTAATGAGAACCCAGACATGAAAGTAACTGTTCCCAAGCTTAGTTTTATCGCTCTTTCACTTGTAATGGCGTCATCGGTAAACGCGGCGAACTTTGGTAGCCCTGATACGGTAGACAATACTATTGCAGAAAATGCTCGAGAAAAACGCTCATGGCGTGAGTCATTAGCTGAAGAACACAATGTTACTTTCGGTCTGGATTATCAATTCCTTGGACTAACGGCCTCAACCCCTCAAAGTGGTGGTGAAGATACGGCAAGTGCTGGTGTTGCTCGCTTTTATGGTAGCTGGGATCTGATCGGTCTTGATTCTGGCAATACAGGCGGTCTGGTTTGGAAAGTCGAACATCGCCATGCTTACAACGATTTGTCACCAAAAGAGTTCAGCTTTATCGGAAATGGGCTTGGTTATGCAGGCATGATTGGTCCAGCATACAGCGATCAAGGAGCTCGTCTAACCAACCTATACTGGAAACAAAAACTGAATGATGGCAAAACTTCCTTCATGGTGGGTTTCCTAGATACGACTGACTACGTTGATGCCTATGCATTGGCAAGCCCTTGGACCGGATTTACTAACCTTGCATTCAGCACTGGTGGAGGCTCGATTGGTCTACCGGATGATGGGATTCTCGGCTTAGCCGTGGGACACATGCTGACTGATAACTTCTATATGGTTGCAGGTGTCGCAGATGGTAAAGGGCGTTCAGATGAGCCATTTGATGGCTTCGATACCTTATTCAACGATCATAAATTGTTTACCACGTTCGAGCTAGGTTGGACGGCGTCACAAGACCAAATCTATACCGATAATGTTCACCTAACGGCTTGGCATTTAGATGGCGACACGCAACATAACCTAACGAATAAAGACAGCGGACAGGGTATTAACTTTTCAGCAAGCTACTTTGCTACAGAGCAATTAATGCCATTTGTTCGTGGTGGCTTTTCGGAAGGTGATGTGGCGCTTTATGATCGCTCCCTAACGGTGGGGATTGGTTACTTTGGTTTAGGTAAACCAACCAACAACCTCGGCTTCGCGGTTAACTGGAGTCATGTTAACGATAACCTAGAGCAAGCCTATGGTGTCGATGACTCTGAACAGTTCACTGCCGAGCTTTACTACAACATGCAGTTAAACGACTACATTCAAATTACCCCTGATATTCAATACATCAAAGACCCAGCATTTTCGAACAAAAGCAGCACTTGGGTATTAGGTCTTCGCGCGAGAATATTCATCTAGATGATTATGTTTATTTGCCTTACCAAGAATAACTGTATATAAATACAGTTATTCTTGTTTTGGGTTAATTTTGCTATTGCGAAGAGAAAGGGAAAGGCAATGAACATCGCGTTAAGAGACAAAATCATTCAGGTGTGTAAGAAGAAAATAGAGCAGAAAGGCGACAATGTTGGTGTGTCCTTTTATGCCTTTTTCGCCAATAAGAATGACAATCCTGAGTTATTGATGGAAGCGGCGACTTGGTGGATTCAAACTCATCAACTCGATCACTTCGAAAAAGCGACCAAGATTATTCAATTAGTCGAATCCGAGATGTAGAAAGGGGCACATTACGTGCCCCTTTTTCATTTTCAGCCCTAAACCTTAGATTTTTAGAATCAGCGATTAAGCTTGTGCGAACTTATAAGTACGGTAACCGCCAAGTAGGTTACGTGCTTTAAACCCTGAGTTGACCAGTTGACGATAAGCGACGTTACCGCGCAAACCGACCTGACAATAAATCACGATCTCTTTGTCTTTCGGCAGTTCATTCATACGTTGGCGAAGCTGGTCGACAGGAATATTAATCGCGCCTTTAATGAAGCCTACAGATTCCAATTCTCCCGGATTACGAACATCAAGCAGCACCTGGTTTTCTGACAAGTTGTCAATCTCATCAAAATGAATCGCTGTTGCGTCACCTTTAATGATGTTGTTCGCAACGAACGCCGCTTGGTTAATCACATCTTTCGCTGAGCCATAAGGTGGCGCGTAAGTTAGCTCAAGGTGTTGCAGCTGTTCTACCGTCATACCAGCACGCTGCGCAACTGCCATTACGTCGATACGTTTATCAACGCCGTCTTTACCTACTGCTTGCGCACCTAAAATCTTTCCGGTTAATGGATCAAACAGCATTTTGAACGACACAGTTTCTGCGCCAGGGTAGTAACTCGCGTGGCTAGCTGTGTGGACATACACTTTTTCATAAGCGATGTTTTCACGTTTAAGCTGCTTCTCGTTTTTACCAGTAGAAGCAACGGCTAAATCAAAGATCTTACAGATCGCCGTGCCTTGTGTACCTTGATAAGTTTCTTGGCGGCCAAGCATGTTGTCTGCTGCCATACGACCTTGACGGTTTGCCGGACCTGCCAACGGAACAAGTGTTTGTTCGCCAGTGACAAAGTCTTTCTCTTCAACCGCATCACCAACGGCATAAATAGAAGGATCGCTGCTCTGCATATACTCGTTGGTGTAAATACCGCCTAGCGCACCAATTTGAAGACCGGCTTCTTGTGCAAGTTTTGTCTCAGGGCGAACACCGATCGCCATGATTAGGATATCGGTATCAAGTTGGTCACCATTGTTTAGAGACAGTGTCAGCTTTCCTTGAAGGTGTTGGTGTGTGTCATCTTCACCCGCTTCGTTGTTAGCGACAGATTGGTTCGCAATATATTCAACAGAAGATAGAGCAACGCCTAAGCGCAGGTCGATGCCTTTCTCACGAATTTCTGCATGAGCAAAACCAGCCATTTCTCGGTCAACGGGCGTCATCACTTGATCCGCCATTTCAACCAATGTGGTTTTTACGCCAAGCTGGTGGAAGGCTTCCATCATTTCCAAACCGATAAAACCACCACCAACGACTGTAGCATGTTCCACTTTGTTGGTTTCGATCGTCTTAATGATGCGATCCATATCTGGAATATTGCGCAGCGAGTGCGTTAACGGGTTATCAATACCCGGAATAGGCGGCACTACTGGACCTGCACCAGGGCTGAGTAGAAGAAAGTCGTAGCTCTCTTGGTATTCAGAGCCATCAAGCAGGTTGTTAACCGTAACCGTTTTGTCTTGGCGGTTAATAGAAACCACTTCGTTCATCACACGAACATCAACATTGAAACGCGCTAAGAAGCTCTCAGGTGTTTGAAGAAGCAATTTGCTGCGTTCTTGAATATCGCCACCAATGTGGTACGGCAAGCCACAGTTTGCAAATGACACAAATGGACCGCGTTCAAACATAATGATTTCTGCGTCTTCACTAAGACGACGAGCGCGAGCTGCTGCAGATGCACCGCCAGCAACACCACCAATAATCACGATTTTGCTCATGGATTTCTCCTACTGAATGATCGAAAACGCCTACACCTTACTTAAATGAATTAGCTGTGTCTAATGTTAATTTGGCTACATTAGCATTGACTTAATAATATTAATTAGTAATATCTAATAAAACTTAACGTATTGATGAAGGGACATAAGAATGGGCGACAGTATGCTACAAAGCGCGACTGAAGCGAGTGAGCTACTTAAAATTATGGCTCATCCAGAGCGCTTAATCGTGATGTGCAAGCTGATTGAAGGCGAAAAAGGAGTCGGTGAACTGTTTGAAGGCTCAACATTAAGCCAATCAGCCTTTTCACAACACCTCACCGTATTGAGAAAACACGACATCATCAAAGCTCGTAAGGTATCTCAGCAGGTATTTTATTCGATTTCTGATGGGAGAGTCGCTCCGCTGATCGAAGCGTTTAACCAAGTTTTCTGTAAGCAATAATTCAGACTTTATATTGGTGGTTGTTATGTTTGAAGTTCCTTGGATGTCGCTTTTAGGCGGCGTCACGGTTGGCGCATCAGCGGTAATATTGATGCTATTCACAGGTAAGACAGCGGGAATCAGCGGGATCTTAAATGGCGCGATTGAGAATGCAGACCGCGTTTGGCGAATTGTCTTCTTAATTGCGATGGCATTGGGCGGTGTGATTGCTGTTTATGCCCTTGGCGGGCATGTACCAACTGAGTACAGCAGTTCTCTTATCTTAGTTGTCGTTGCAGGTTTACTTGTTGGGGTCGGTACCCGTATCGGTAATGGTTGTACGAGTGGTCATGGTATTTGCGGAATGGGGCGTTTCTCTGTCCGTTCTGTTGTCGCGACTTGTACTTTTATGGCGACAGCCATGCTAACCGTCTTGCTAGTATCGTGAGGAATAGTGTCGTTATGAAAACTGACGTAATGAAAAATGTTAAACAAATTTCCATTGTCGCATTTTCTGGTGCGCTTTTCGGTATGGGTATGGTGATTTCCGGTATGGCTGATCCGGCAAAAGTGACCGGTTTCCTAGATATTACCGGCGCATGGGACCCAAGCTTAGTCTTCGTTATGGGCGGAGCACTTGCGGTGTTCGTTCCTGCTTATCTTTTATTAATAAAGCCAAGAAGCGAATCTGTGTTTGGTGATGAGATTTTATGTCCAACTTCTAAAACGATAGACAAAAAGCTAGTTGGTGGTGCAGCACTGTTTGGTATTGGTTGGGGCTTACTGGGTGTGTGTCCTGGTCCTGCGGTTGCCAGCCTTTTCACTGGCAACATACAAGTTCTGCTCTTTATAGCGGCAATGTTGGTTGGGTCATTCACCGCTAAAAGAGTGGTTCGTCATTAAAAAGAGAGCGTCGTAGACACCGGGCAATGGTCACTCAGTTTGTAGTCGAGTACATCTTGTGTTTTGAAAACGGTTTGAACACCAGACGACGCCTTTAAATCACCACTCACAATAATGTGGTCTATCACCGAGCGGAATTGGTGGGTTTTATTCGGATTACGATTAGAACGCACCTTACATTCCGCTTTGGTATTTTTGGTCACTAACTTAGCATCGGTATTGTCCGATAGCACGTCCCATAACCAATCTCCTCGATAACCCAAATTGTGGTTAAAGTCGCCAAGCACCACATAGTGTTGTTTGTTGTCCTCGCGCGCTTTTATCCACTTTGCTAGTGCCTGTCCTTGCTGTTTCACTATCTTACAATCGCGGTTATTGCGATACGCGCCACTACAACCCGCTTTTAGATGTACAGAGAGTAGGTGAGTTTCGTTGTCTTGGTTAGGATTCAAAACAAGGTAGCTGGCGAAGCGGAGCTTGCTGTTGCCTCGTGTGATAGAAAAGTCAGGCTTGTCCAATACGTTTACGCCATTGCGTACCGCGAAACCTGTGTACTGGTTGGTATCGTTGAACTGAAGATGTCGATTAGAAGTGCTCGCACGATCAGACAAATAAATAGTGAAGTCATTACCAACCGTTTTTTGGATTGCAGCTGCACTTTCGACTTCTTGAAAAGCGAGAATATCAACTTGTGTGTTATCCACATAGTGGGCCAGTTTTTCAAAATCTTGTGGTGTTCTCGAAACTTTACCACCACTTATAGATAACCATTCTATATTCCAGCTGGTTAAGTTGACGGAATTTTGAGCAAATGAAAAAGAACTAAAAAGTAATATCGTCGTAACAAAAAGTGATCGCATTTTGGTCTATCGCACTCCTATCTTTTAGCGCATTCCTTTCCATCCTTTATCCTATAAGACCTCTAAAAAAAGCAAGTGGATTTCGCTCCAATTTTGCAATTTTCACAGTTTTCTTCGCAACTGAGATCAACGCCAATAAGATCGATTTGTTCTTGTTCGCTACCCATTTTTTATTGATCAAAATCAATGTTTTCAATTGGTGCTTCTCGTTAAATACGCCACAATATATTGTGTCATCAGAATAAGAAATAACCCCATATAGTGTATTTGTGGATAAGTCTGTGAGTATTTTGGGGTAAGGAGAAAAAGTGAAACCAATCGTAATCAAGCGTGACGGCTCAAGAGCTCCGTTCAACAGGGATCGTATTCAAGCAGCAGTAGAAGCTGCAGCGGAAAACAAAGACAAAGATGTCGCCATTTATGCACTAAATGTTGCTCTGGCAGTTGAGTTACAGCTTCAGGATCACGATGAAGTTCACATTCATGAGATTCAAGACTTAGTCGAAAATGAACTCATGCAAGGTCCTTACAAAGCCCTAGCTCGTTCTTACATTGAATACCGCCACGATCGCGACATCGCTCGTGAGAAGCAAAGTGCACTAACTCGCGAAATCGAAGGTCTAATTGAAGAAAGCAACCTAGATCTAATCAACGAGAACGCGAACAAAGACGGTAAAGTGATTCCGACTCAACGTGACTTGTTGGCTGGTATCGTAGCGAAACACTACGCGAAGACACACATCCTTCCACGCGATGTGGTTCAAGCGCACGAAGTAGGTGATATTCACTACCACGATTTGGATTACGCTCCGTTCTTCCCAATGTTTAACTGTATGCTTATCGATCTTAAAGGCATGCTAACGCACGGCTTTAAAATGGGTAACGCTGAGATTGATACTCCTAAATCAATTTCGACTGCAACAGCAGTAACGGCACAGATCATTGCTCAAGTAGCGAGCCACATATACGGTGGTACAACCATCAACCGTATTGATGAAGTACTAGAACCGTACGTAATGACAAGCTACGAGAAACACCTAGAGATCGCAAAAGAGTGGAACATTGCTGAGCCAGAAGAGTTCGCAAAATCACGCACTGAGAAAGAGTGTTACGACGCGTTCCAATCTCTAGAATACGAAGTAAACACGCTACACACGGCGAACGGGCAAACCCCATTCGTTACGTTCGGTTTTGGTCTTGGTACAAGTTGGGCATCACGCCTGATCCAGAAGTCTATTCTGAAGAACCGTATTGCAGGTCTAGGTAAGAACCGTAAAACAGCGGTATTCCCTAAACTGGTATTCGGCATCAAAGATGGCTTGAACCACAAATCAGAAGATCCAAACTACGACATCAAGCAACTTGCGCTTGAGTGTGCGTCCAAGCGTATGTACCCAGACATCCTTAACTACGACAAAGTAGTAGAAGTAACGGGTTCATTCAAAACGCCAATGGGTTGTCGTAGCTTCCTTGGTACTTACGAAGAAAACGGCGAGCTGATTCACGAAGGTCGTAACAACCTTGGCGTAGTAAGTTTGAACCTTCCTCGTATCGCTATCCGTGCAAACGGCAGTGAAGCGAAGTTTTACGAGCTTCTAAACGATCGCCTACGTCTTGCTCGTAAAGCACTAGAAACACGTATTTCTCGTCTAGAAAACGTGAAAGCACGTGTTGCTCCGATCCTTTACATGGAAGGCGCATGTGGTGTCCGTCTGAAAGCGGACGACTCAATCGCAGATATCTTCAAGAACGGTCGTGCGTCGATTTCTCTTGGTTACATCGGTGTACACGAGACAATCAACGCGCTATTCGGTACAGAAGCGCACGTTTACGACGACGCTGTTCTACGCGAAAAAGCAGTAGCTATCATTAAGCACTTGAAAGACACAGTAAACGGCTGGGCAGAAGATACCGGTTACGGTTTCAGCCTATACGCAACGCCAAGTGAAAACCTATGTAGCCGTTTCTGCCGTATCGATGCGAAAGAGTTTGGCGTAATCAAAGGTGTAACGGACAAGGGTTACTACACTAACAGCTTCCACCTAGATGTTGAAAAAACAGTAAACCCATACGACAAGATCGACTTTGAGATGCCTTACCCAGAAATCTCAAGCGGCGGCTTTATCTGTTACGGCGAGTTCCCGAACATGCAACGTAACGTTGAAGCGCTAGAAAACGTATGGGATTACAGTTACACCCGCGTACCTTACTACGGTACGAACACACCAATTGATGAGTGTTACGAGTGTGGTTACAACGGTGAGTTTGACTGTACAAGTAAAGGCTTCACTTGCCCAAGCTGTGGCAACCATGACTCAACCAAAGTGTCAGTAACACGTCGTGTTTGTGGCTACTTAGGCAGCCCAGATGCACGTCCGTTTAACTTCGGTAAGCAAGAAGAAGTGAAGCGTCGAGTTAAGCACCTGTAAGGTTCACTTAAGCTCAAACCCAATAATGAAAATCAACCTGTCGTGGGTTGATTTTCTTTTCTAGCCAGCAAAACAAGGCACGATTATGAACTACCACCAATATTATCCAATTGACGTTGTTAACGGACCAGGTACACGCTGCACGCTATTTGTGTCTGGCTGTGTACACCAGTGCCGCGGCTGTTATAACCAGTCGACGCAACGCTTGGACTCTGGTGTGTTTTTCACGCAAGAAGCGGAAGACAAAATCATTGCAGACCTAAACGACACACGCATCAAACGCCGTGGTTTATCTCTGTCTGGTGGTGATCCTTTGCATCCAGCGAACGTGCCGCACATTCTTAAGCTTGTAAAACGCGTAAGAGAAGAGTGCCCAGGCAAAGATATTTGGATTTGGACAGGTTACACGCTTGAAGAACTAGACGATGCACAGCGCGAAGTGACTCAGTACATCGACACATTAATCGATGGCAAATACGAGCAAGATAAACGAGACCTCAATCTAGAATGGCGAGGCAGCTCGAATCAAATTATCCACCGATTCACTGAGCTTTTTTAAGCGTTGAAACACAAGAAAGCTAAATATGAAAAGGGCACATTCGTATAATTCGGATGTGCCCTTTTGGTGTGAGTTCTTTTAAAGCTTTGCTCGATAGATGAGTCGCGCTGTTGTGATCTTACTATAGCACAATACTTCAGTTACGCTGTCACAGTTGAATCATCATCAACCATGTTGTTAATCCATCGCTTAGACTGAATTCGGTGAGTTGTTAGAATGCCTTTTACCAATTCTTCGACCAGTAGAGACATCAGCACCCAATGCAGTGGTAAACCTAACACCATTCCAGTGTAGTAGGTAAGCGGAATACCAATCGCCCATTGACCAAACGTGTCGATGAAAATGCTATAGCGAATATCAGCACCACTCTTTAATACGCCCCCAATACCAACCATGTTAAACACACGCAGTATCATGCCTAGCGCAAGTACTAAACATACATTCAGCGCCATTTGTGTGTCTGTGAGCGGGCTCATTTCCAGTAAATTCAATATTAAAGGCGAGCTAACCCACACAGCAAAAAACAACACAGTTGCGAGCACGGCGCTGGTTAAGACATACCACCAAGCGGTCTTCTCAACACGGTCATATTGCTGAGCGCCAATGTCATTCCCAAGCAACACAGACGCGGCAACAGCGAATCCCATAAAGGTTGAAATCAATACGCCTTCAATCGGCGATAGGAAAGAGATAATTGCCAGTTCGGTTACGCCTAATTGACCGTAAATGATGCTGTAGATAATCAGGCCGCCGGTCCACAACGCATCGTGGATCAGCATTGGCATAGAGACTTTGAAATATTTGTTCCGATACTTCTTTATTGTACCTTCACGCCAATCTGCACGGGTAGGGAGCAGATACGCGTATCGACGACAGAAGAAATAAACCAGAATCGCCGTTTGAAAGAATCGAGAAATCAAAGTCCCCACAGCCGCGCCAAACACGCCCCATTGTGGAAAACCAAGTAAACCAAAGATCAAAACTGCATTGAGGAAGATGTTTACAACAATAGCAGCAATACTGACGTAAGTCGGCATCTTAGCTTCACCGACTGATCTCAACACCGATTCAATGGGAACAACGACAGCCGTGCCAATCAAACTCAATCCAGTTACCACCAAGTATTCCCTCGCGTACCCAACATACTCGGGGTCGTCCGCCATAAAAGAGACAATCTCTTTGTCGTAAACCACATACAACAAGATAAACGGCAAGGTCACGACCAACGAAATAAACCAAGATTGAGCGAGTGTTCGTCTTATTCCGGCAAGGTTCCCCGAACCATAATATTGAGAGGCTAAAACCGTTACAGCCCCACACAAACCAAACACCACAGCAAGGTTAAAGAAAAAGATTCGGTTACCGACACCCACCGCAGCGGTAGCGGACTCACCAAGTTGACTAACCATGAAGATATCCACGGCTCCGAGCAACGAAAACAGCATAGATTGGAGCGAGACAGGAACGCCAATCGCAACCAGTTTTTTCCAAAATGCTTTGTCTATGTATTGACGTGTTAAGAGCATCGCATTTCTCCTCTAAGAATAATGCGAGTAGTTTATCCACATGATTTAGCGGTGTATTTTTCAAAGACATCCAATAGTTTTGCGAAACTATCCAGTCTCTGTGGGAGTTACTCTAACTTCGAGACGAAAGTACCTTAGTGAGTCGATGAATCATGGAAGAAAAACAAGAACGCTACACCATTTCAGATAAAACCTATCAAGAATTCATCGATCATACCCGTGTACTTGCGCTTGAAGAACGCGGTATTGTCCAATGTGGAATCGCTACTTGCCGAGATTTTTTTTCCGTTTATCGCAAAAACCAAAAAAAGCACATGTTGTTATACACCGTCCGTGGAAGAGGTTGGCTAGAGAGCGGGGCATGTCGATATGAGTTAGAACCGGGGTCATTAGTAATTGTTCCAGCTGGAACGGAAAATGGATTTGGGATGGAAGATGAAACATGGCAAATCGCTTGGGTTTTCCTTTCACAAGATAAAGAATGGCCAATGGTTAATGAAGAGATCGAATACCAACTGACCCCTGCACCAGAAGTGCTGTATTCCTGCATTCAAACGCTACTGCGCAGTATCAACTTGCCTATTGACTACGGAGGTGAGGTAGGAGCTCACAGTGTTGCTCAATTAGAGCTTATGCTAAATATGCCACACTCAGATTCCCTTTCGCGTAATCAATTAAAACTACGACGTGTGTTCGATCTAGTGCAACGGCAACTTCATAAAGATTGGACAGTTGAACAACTCGCAGCGTTATATCCTTGTTCTGAGCCGCACCTTCATCGTTTAACTCAGCAACAATTTGGAAGAAGTCCGATAGCACATCTCACACGCATGCGGATGGAATATGCAGCTCGATTGTTGCGTTCGACAGAATGGTCAATTCAACACATTGGCGAAATCGTGGGGTATCCTACTAGTGCGAACTTCAGTACCCGTTTTAAAGCCTGGTCGAGCATGACCCCACGTGAATTTAGAAAGAATGGTAAACTTGACTCAAACTCGGATGAGTGAATCGTTCTTTTTATAACCGATTGAGATCATAAAACGCGTTCGTTCCCAGTATTTTGTCCTCTAATTGATGAAATCCGTTAAAAATCCTTTCGCCATTTTTAACGAAAGTGTTACCGTGAGGTTCGATACTTGAATTTCAAAGGGTTATGACTTTCATGCTTTCTAATCTACCAACTCCTGTATTAGATCCTATTTTATCTCTTTCCGTCGCATACCGCGGCGATGAACGCCCTAACAAGGTTGACCTTGGTATTGGCGTATACAAAAACAGCGCTGGCGAAACACCAATCATGAAAGCCATTCAAATGGCACAAGAAGTGGTCGTTGAGAACCAAAAGACTAAGTCTTATGTTGGTCTTGCAGGCTGTGAAGAATTCAACCAAAGCATGATCGACCTCCTTCTAACGGGAACATCAGCCACAGATCGCGTTGCTGCTATTCAAACGCCTGGAGCAAGTGGTGCATTGCGTATGCTGGGTGACCTAATGAAGGTCGCACAACCAGATACGACGGTTTGGATTTCAAACCCTAGCTACGTAAATCACAAACCAGTGATGGAAGCGGCTGGGCTGAAAGTTAAGTTCTACCATTACTTCTCTCCAGAAACCAAGCAAGTCGATACAGCAAAAATGCTCGAAGACCTTTCTAAAGCTGGTCCTTCTGATGTAGTACTTCTGCATGGTTGTTGCCACAACCCAACGGGTGCAGATATTGATTTTTCAGCGTGGCAGACAATCACTGAGCTTTCTCAAAAAAATGGTTTTACGCCATTCGTAGATATTGCTTACCAAGGTTTTGGTGACGGCTTAGAAGAAGACGCAAAAGGTCTTCGCTTTATGGCTGACAACGTTGAAGAAATGCTGATCACGACTTCTTGTTCTAAAAACTTTGGTTTGTACCGTGAACGTACCGGTGCAGCGATTGTGATCGGCAAGAATGCAAAAGATGTGGCGAATGCGAAAGGTAAACTGCTTACGCTAGCACGTTCAACATACACTATGCCGCCAGATCACGGCGCAGCATTAGTAAAAACTATTCTTCAAGATGCAAGCCTCACTTCCGTTTGGAAACAAGAATTGAACGAAATGCAGCAGCGCTTGTTGAATCTTCGTCAAACTTTGTGTAACGAATTGAGAAACAACCATAATACAGATCAATTTGATTTCATTGAGAGTCACAAAGGCATGTTTACTGTGCTAGGCTTTAGTGAAAACCAAATGGCGCAACTGCGTGAAGATTATGGCATTTATGGTGTCGGTGATGGTCGTATCAACATCGCGGGTTTAACCGAAACTCATATTCCTTACGTTGCTGACGCGATCCAAAAAATATCTCAACGTTAATTGGGAGAGTTAATGAAGAACTGGAAACTGATTCTGCCGCTAATGATGAGCGGCGGTCTTATTGCTTGTACGTCGACACCGACGACCACTGAGCCTGTTGAGCCAGAAAAACCAGTCGTGGAGCAGCCGGTAGAAAAACCGGATGTAAAACCAGAAGTAGACCCAAAACCCGAGGTGAAGCCGGAACAAAAACCGGAAACTAAGCTCGAGAAGAAACCCGATCCTAAACCGGCAAAACCACCGCAGGCAAAGAAAACACCTGATGGCATGTTGATCCTTGGTTCGGAAGAGTGGGTTTATGTACCAGACATTGACCAAACATTTAAAGGTCGCGTCGATACCGGTGCAACCACATCATCAATCAGCGCGACAGAAATAGTGCCGTTTGAACGAGATGGTAAAGACTGGGTTAAGTTCAAAATCGATATTAATGGTAAAGCGAGCAAAGAGTTCAAGTTACCTGTTGAACGTTGGGCAAAAGTTCGTCAATCCTCTTCAGAAGAAGTAGATAAGCGCGCTGTTGTTGTAGCTTACATTCAAGTTGGTGACCTAAAAGAGAAAACGGAATTCACACTGGCTGAGCGAGGCCACATGAATTTCCCAATCCTACTTGGTCGAAGCTTCTTCCGCGACGTTGCTGTTGTAGACGTATCTAAGAAGTATGTTCAAAACAAGCCAAGCGGCAAGTAAATCTCTGCTTCACGTAGTAAGCAAAAAAAAGCCTCTCATTCGAGAGGTTTTTTTACATAATATCAATATGTTACTGAACTTTAATATCGAACAACTTAGTAGGCAAAGCGTGCTGATAAAACAAGCTGTTGGCCGTAAGTACCGTTATTTTTTAAATCCGCACCCAACGACAGTTGTTGCGTAGAGTGAAAGCGTGCACCTAGGTTATAGATAGTCTTAGAGTCATCGTTGTCAATCAGTTGGCCAATACGACCATGTAGTTCAATGTTCTGCATAAACCAGACTCGAGTGCCGATGTTTACTTCTGTTTTCCACTCATCACCGTCGCCATTGTCTTGTTTGATGTTGTGAACCAACATTTGACCATAAATATCAGCAAATTGGCCTGCAGGACCATTGAAGCCAATACCGCCTGCAACATCCCAATCACCACTGAATTCACTATCAGCACGTCCAATAAAATGCGTATTTTCAGTAAAGTAGGTTGTGACTTCCCCACCAAACGTACCTGGGCTGGTACCCATGCGGAATTCCATTGTGTTGTAGTTGAAATTGTTTGCGTGAGCAGAAAGTGGCAAAACAGCGCACAAACCAAAGGCAGCAACCTTTAGAGCTTTACCTAGCATGGGTGTCTCCGGGCAAGAAAAATAATACGAACGAAAAAAAGGTCTGCAAAATGCAGACCAATATTTACAAAATATCATTTCAGGTGTTTCCCGTCACCTTAAACACTAGGACAGAGTGCTTATGATCATAGTGATGACGCCCAATTAAGCGGCAAGAGAGCAGTGCTTACATCACCACTAAGTGTTCAACTTCGATCTCTGGCTTACTACCGCCTTCAAATTCACCAAATAGACGAACTTTTGTAGTCTGGTCAATTGGTGTCGCTAGACGGATGTCGTCGTCCAACTCAACCATGATCTCGCCAGAGCCATCGCTAAAGATAAACTGGTCTGAGCGTGTTTGACGAAGTAGGTTGCCTTCTACGACCACGTCTTTCTCAGTGAACATGCTTGAGTCTTTAATCAATGCATCGACTTTTTCAATCGTTACAGGACCATTAAATTGAATGCTTGATTGACCGTGGTTGTGGTCTTTAGCCATTGCAACAGTAGGAGCGATAGCAAGTGCAGCGATAGTAGCGATAACAGTGTTTTTCATAATTTGGTTTCTCTATTAAAGTGTTCGTTTTGATGGTGCTATTAAAACAAACCTTATTTGAACCATTACTGATTCGAACATTCATATTCGATTCATTTTCTTGAGTCCTATGCTGAGATAACGTTATGATTGTTCACCTTCTTTTTTCTCTTAATAAACGTTCATGAAATCACCAATCCCTTCATTAATGGTTCAAGGTACAACTTCAGATGCCGGAAAAAGCGTCCTTGTGGCAGGTTTATGCCGTGTATTAGCTCGTAGAGGGATAAAAGTTGCCCCGTTTAAGCCGCAGAACATGGCTTTAAACAGCGCAGTAACGAAAGATGGCGGTGAGATTGGACGTGCTCAAGCCGTTCAAGCGCAAGCCTGCAACGTCGAGCCTACCGTTCATATGAACCCTGTGTTGATTAAGCCAAACAGTGATACGGGCGCTCAAATTATCTTACAAGGTAAAGCATTGTCCAATATGGACGCTGTCGGCTTTCACGATTACAAAAAAGTCGCAATGGGCACGGTATTAGACTCTTTCTCTAAACTGATCGAAGAATTCGAATCCGTAATGATTGAAGGCGCTGGCAGTCCAGCAGAAATCAACTTAAGAGAAAATGATATCGCCAACATGGGATTTGCCGAGGAAGCAGACGTTCCCGTCATTATTATTGCAGATATCGATCGCGGTGGCGTGTTTGCCCATCTTTACGGGACACTAGCGTTGCTATCCGAATCTGAACAAGCGCGCGTTAAAGGTTTCGTAATTAATCGCTTCCGTGGCGACATCAGCTTGCTTGAATCTGGTCTTGATTGGCTAGAAGAGAAAACGGGCAAGCCTGTGCTCGGTGTATTGCCGTATCTTCACGGATTAAACCTCGAAGCAGAAGATGCCATTACGGCGCAGCAAGAGCTGTCTTCACAAGTGAAACTCAATGTTGTGGTACCAGTTTTAACGCGCATTAGTAACCATACTGATTTTGATGTGTTGCGTCTAAATCCAGACATTAACCTTCGCTACGTTGGCAAAGGTGAGAAGATCGATAAAGCCGATCTCGTTATCTTGCCGGGTACTAAATCAGTCCGAGACGATTTGGATTATCTACGTAGCCAAGGGTGGGACAAAGACATTCAACGCCACATTCGCTTGGGCGGCAAAGTCATTGGCATCTGTGGCGGCTACCAGATGCTTGGCAACGTAATTGATGACCCAAATGGCGTAGAGGGCCGGCCTGGTCGTAGTGAAGGCCTTGGTTTGTTAGACATCACCACAACTCTAACCGATAGCAAACAGCTTACAAACACACGAGCAGAGCTTTCTCTTAACGGTAAAAAAGCTAATGTGAAAGGTTATGAAATCCATGTGGGAAGAAGTGAAGTGCAGGGCGCTCAACCTATCAAGTTAAATTCTGGCGAAGCAGAAGGCGCGCTTAGTGAATGTGGCCAAATCATGGGAACCTACCTACACGGGTTCTTCGATGAGGCAGATGTCTTGAGCCTTGTTTCAGAATGGGTAAACGGCACTCAAATCAAACAACAAGACTTTGAACAGCTCAAAGAACAGGGCATTAATCGAATTGCAGATGCGATAGAACAACATATGAATCTTGACTTTCTGTTCAAATAAAACCAGTTTTTAACTGTCTGAAGCATAAATAAAAGTGGAGATTGCTTTCCACTCATTCATCTTCTGCCTGTCTAGCACCGGAGTGTTTTTATGAAAGCATGGAAAATTCATGCTTGCCTAGTGGCAATATTGAGCGTTTCATCAGCAGCAAACGCGGCAACTAACTTAAAAATTTATGCAGCGTCGTCAATGACTAATGCGATTGATGATATTGCTCAAAAATTCGAGCAAAAATACGATGTATCAGTCACACCTGTATACGGTGGTTCATCATCCATTGCTCGCCAAATTCTAAATGGCGCACCGGCCGATGTGTTTATCTCTGCAAACACTAAATGGATGAATTACCTAGTAAAATCAAAAGTCGTAAAGAGTGACAATGTCACTAATTTAGTGCAAAATTCCCTCGTTGTCATTGCGCCGCAAAATAGCAGTATTGCAACATTTGATTTCTCTGATGCTGATGCTTGGAATAAGGCACTGGACGGCAACCGACTTGCTCTAGGCAATCCAGTGTCCGTTCCTGCCGGAATGTATGCAAGAGAGTCTTTAACTAACCTCGGTGTGTGGAAAGTACTAGAACGTCAAATTGCTCCAGCAAAGAACGTTCGTCTTGCACTTGCGTTAGTAGAGCGAGCGGAAGCCCCTTTGGGAGTGGTCTACAAAACGGATGCACAATTGACAACAAAGGTGAAAATAGTTGGAGAATTTGCAAGCGATACCCACGCAGACATCGTTTACCCAGCCGCGATTGTGAAAGACTCAATACAATCAAAACAATTCTTCCAGTACTTGAAGTCGGATGAAGCAAAACAAGTCTTTGCCCATTACGGTTTTCAATAAAAGGGATCAGAGTGTCAGAACTTGAATACCAAGCCTTAATGTTAAGCCTAAAAGTTGGCGCGTATGCTGTCGTTTGGCTGATTCCAATAGGCGTTGCTCTCGCTTGGTTACTGTCTAGAAAAGAGTTTATCGGTAAGTCCATATTAGATAGCTTGATTCATCTTCCACTCGTATTACCTCCTGTGGTTATTGGTTACTTGCTACTGATCTCTCTCGGTCGTCAAGGATACTTGGGTGGGTGGCTATATGAACACTTTGGTTTAATATTCAGTTTCAACTGGAAGGGGGCCGTCATCGCCTGTATCGTCGTGGCCTTACCATTAATGGTCCGTTCGGTCCGATTGAGTTTAGATACGGTCGACCCCAAATTAGAACACGCAGCGTCAACCCTCGGAGCGTCGCCGTTAAAAGTCTTTGTCACAATTACGCTTCCGTTAACTATTCCTGGAATCATCACTGGTACCATGCTCTCGTTTGCACGCAGTTTAGGAGAGTTCGGTGCCACTATCAGCTTCGTTTCGAACATACCAGGGGAAACGCAAACCATCCCACTAGCTATGTACAACTTTATAGAAACGCCTGGAGCTGAAATGGAGGCCGCGCGCTTGTGCATCATTTCTATTGCCTTAGCTCTGTCGACGTTAATGATCTCAGAATGGTTAAATCGTAAAGCCGCAGCGCGTCTGGGGGCCAAGCGATGAGTATAGAAATTCAATTTAAACAATCACTTGGTGAAACCAACTTTGACATTAATCTTTCGTTACCGCGTAACGGAATAAGTGCGCTATTTGGTCGTTCCGGCGCCGGAAAAACGACTCTAATTAACGTTATTAGTGGATTAGTTACACCACAGCAAGGCAAAGTGGCGATTGGCGAGCACATCCTTTTCGATAGTGATGCGGGTATTAATCTACCGACGCATAAGCGCAAAATTGGTTATGTATTTCAAGATTCTCGCTTGTTTCCGCATTATTCAGTAAAAGGAAACTTGCTCTATGGTGTTGTAGAAAAAGATGAAGAGTATTTCGATAAGGTCACAGAATTACTTGCTATTAAACCACTGTTAAAACGCTTCCCAGTTTCTTTGTCGGGCGGTGAAAAGCAACGTGTGGCCATTGCGCGAGCACTACTTTCTAAGCCTAATCTGCTTTTGATGGATGAACCTTTGGCTTCCTTAGATATGCCACGTAAGCGAGAAGTCATGCCATTTTTAGAAGAGTTGTCTGAGCAGGTCAACATTCCGATCGTGTACGTTACGCATAGCTTGCAAGAAATCCTACGCTTGGCCCAACACCTTTCGATTCTCGACAAGGGACGAATCATGACGTCAGGTAAGCTTGAAGAAGTGTGGGCATCTCATGCGATGCGTCCATGGCAGTCATTTTCCGATCACAGTAGCTTGTTTGAGGGCAAAATTGCGACCCATCATGACAAATACGCGTTAACGTGCGTAAAGCTCGCACCAAAGGCTTGTTTGTGGGTTCAAAAGGTCGATGGTGAGCCAGATACGTCAATTCGCCTGCAAGTGCGTGCCAATGATGTCTCTATAGCTTTGGAAAAACCAGTTGCGACGTCTATTCGTAATGTACTGTCAGCGACCGTTGCATCCATTGAAGAATTCAATGCTGGCGAAGACAAACAAAGTATTACGGTATCGCTGAAGTTAGATACTGACTGCCACTTATGGGCGACCATTACGCCTTGGGCGTTGGATGATTTGAATTTAAAAGTCGGTGACATGGTGTACGCACAAGTAAAAGGGGTCAGTGTAACGCAGAGAGATATCTCGTTGGCGCATCACTAGCACGTAACCAGATTATACGAAATAAAAAAGGCCGCAATTGCGGCCTTTAACTTAACTGAAGTAAATGGGAAGAATTACTTCACAAATACTTCTTTAAATTCACGCTTAAGAAGAGGATCGCGACGCGCTTTCTTAAGTTGCTTAACCATGTCTTTCACGCAGTTGTGAAGAACATTGTCAAGAAGTTGAGAACGGTAGTCTTCTTTGTCTTCATCTGTCATGTTTTCAGGCAGATTAAGCGTTGGGAATTCTTCCATTACGTTTAGACCAGCGAATGCTTGGCCAACCGTTACTAGAGCGTGGAATTGCTCAAAGTTGTCCAGAATGTTTTGTGCACTTGCAGGCATTTCGTCCCAAGACGCACGAACAGCTTCTTCAGACACTTCATGGATAGAGGTAACCATCTCGAACATTTGCTCTGGAACTTCGTCAAATTCGATAACTTTACGTAGTTCAGGAGAAATAGTTTCTAGATCGATTTTTTTGCTTTCGTTGTTAGTTGCTTCTGACATGGTGTGTCTCTCGTTACAAAAGGCGGGAATATTAATACCAAATGCATCAAATAGCTACCATAAGAAGCATTTGATTCCGTGACCACTTAACAAAAAAATATAGCACTAAATGAGTGGCGTAATGCAACAATCTCGTGAGTATGATATATGTTTAATAAAGACTTACAAAAGAATGGGACGCGCTATGCAACCGACAGGGACATCGATGCGCATTCTACTGGTTGATGACGTTCAGCTGGATCGAATGCAGTTGGCTATCCGTTTGAAACAACAAGGTCATATTGTTAAAGCCGTTGGAAGTGGTCTAGAAGCATTAAATACTTATGAAAGCTTCGACCCAGAACTGGTTCTGCTAGATATCGCTATGCCAGACATGAATGGCTTTGAAGTATCACTTCATATCAGAGAAACGTTCCCGGACTGGATCCCAATCATCTTCCTCAGTAGCCATGAGGAACCAGAAATGATCGCCAAAGCTATTGAGGCCGGCGGGGATGATTACCTCATCAAACCTGTCGACAAGCTTGTTCTTAATTCTAAGTTGATGGCAATGCAACGTATTGCTCACATGAGACGAGAGCTGAAACAGGCAACCGCACAACTAGAAGAGATGAACTCAAGATTACAACAGCAAGCCAATGAAGATGGTCTGACGAAGTTGTATAACCGCCGCTATATCGATCAAAAGTTTGAAACCATGATTGCTTGGCATGGCCGTCATCATATGCCAATGGCCCTCATCTTACTCGACGTTGATTTCTTTAAGCCGTTCAATGACAACTATGGGCACATAGAAGGGGATCGCTGTCTGCAAGCGATTGCAAATCAACTCAAAGCAACGTTCTGTCGTTCTGGAGAGTATGTCGGGCGTTATGGTGGGGAAGAATTTGTCATTCTTCTCAATAGCACGGATGCGAAAACTGCAGAAAGGGAAGCCGAACGCGTGCAAGAGGCTATGTACTTCCTCGACTATCCACATGCATATTCTAGCATTGCAAATAGAGTGACAGTGTCACAAGGGGTCTTTGCCTTTCAACCCACAGGTAAAGATAATATAGCAGAATTGTACGCAACGGCAGATAGAGCGCTTTATTCGTCAAAGTCTCTAGGAAGAAATACATACACTGTGGTAAATGCTAGTTGATTCAGAAGTTTAATTGCAAAATCATCGCTGTGACAATGTCACTTATTTCTAATTTTTGTCACGCAAATCCCGTACAGCAAACGCTACAAAAAGAGTTTGAGCGCAACTTCGCGATTGGCATTGTGCTCTCTGACAGTGATGTCTTTACCTTAGGCTTTCATGATTTCGACCCCAATAAATATCTTAATATTGATAATGAAGATATTGGTACCCAAGACTCTGTCGACCTGAGAAAACAGGTTGCGCTGTCCACACTCCCTTATCACTTATCTCTTTCTGAAGATAAAACTGCCCCAGTTAAATATAATCTCAAAGGTCGATTATATGCGTTAGGTATCGACCAAGATGTGACCGTCAATGAAGACAAAGTGCCCGATCGAAACAAAGAGCTTATCTTAGGGTCTTACACCGAAATTGAACAACAAAACCAACTCACAGAATATCTATCATTGAGTGGCGCCGCCGGAGCTCACCTGATGTATTACCGCAACGAGTATTCTTACCGTAGTGACGCGCTCGATAACCTTAAGCCTTATATAGAGGGAGTTTACCTCAATACCGATGCTTGGGCGTTGGTCGGAGAGGTAAACGCAGAACTCAAGTACCTCGAAAATGAAAATTGGGGGAAATGGTACGTTTGGTCGTCGCCACATTACTTTTATGGAATGGGTTGGGGCGAAGGAAATAATGGCGATATAGGAAACCCAGAAGGCTGGTATTGGGTGAACGGCGTCAAATTGTTTTACGACATCACCAAAGTGGGCAGAACCGTCCAGTCTGTATACACCAGTTTCAATCGAGTTGATGTTGGCGGTGATACGAGTAAACCGATGAATACCTCACACTACTATGAAGCAAGCTTTGGTTGGTTAATGACACCACCATTTAAAAGCGAATGGATTGATAACATAGGTCTCGGCCTGTCCGTCAATTACGGCAGTGCACTAAAAGGCGGAAGCCTTGTTTTGTTCTTTAATCAGGAGTAATTCCGCAATGGCAAAGAAAACCATTGCATTTCCTCACTCGGCGAGCCAAAATCGCGCCCCATTTTGCTTAATAGGAACATAAGCACATAAACCAAGTCATGGAACGACAATAACAAACCTATAAAAGTTATGCGTAAGTTGGCTTGTTTGGCGATGTGTTTCGCTTCTACTTCATCTTATTCCAGCACCGTTGAAAAGCAGCTGCAAAAAGAGTTCGATTATAACTTCGCCTCCAGCATTGTCCTTTCAGACAGTGATGTGTTCACCTTTGGCTTCTCAAACTTTGACCCTAACGAATACCTCAATTTCGATGATGATTCTTTAGGTGATAACGAATCCGTCGACCTTCGGAAGAAAATCTCCGTATTGTCGTTGCCATTCAGTATTCCGGCGAGCAATTACTGTTATTCCCCATACCAGACAAAAGTGAACGGGCGAGGCTACCTGCTTTCTTCTCAACAAAAAGTGTCCGCGTTAAATGCCGACACTCCTGACGACCTTGATGAGCTTGTTTTGGGTGGCTACTTAGAAGTTGAGCAAGAGGCTTATTTAAATCGCAATATTACGTTGGGCGCAGCGGCGGGAACGCACATCATGTACTACCAAAATGATTACGCTTATCGTAGTGATACGTTGGAGGATTATCGTGACCAAATTGATGGTATTTATGTCAATACCAACGCGTTAGCAATGGTCGGCGAGGTTAATGCGACACTAAAATACAGCCCTTATGGTCATTTTGGTCAATGGTACTTTTGGTCTTCACCACATTACTTTAACGGCGTTGGTGTCAACCTCGGAAAAGGTGACAACGTAATTAACCCTGAAGGCTGGTATTGGGTTAATGGCGTAAAGGTCTTTCACCGTCTAGCGATATGGCAAAACATGGTTCAGTCGTTTTATACCAGCTTCAACCGAGTTGATATAGGTGGCGATACCAAGAAACCGTTAAACACGGATCACTACTACGAAGCGAGTATGGGTTGGCTTATGACACCACCGATTAAAATCCCATTTGTGGTGAACATAGGTGTAGGGATGAGTCTCAACTATGGCAGTGCGTTTAAAGGGGGTAGTTTGGTCATGTTCTTCAACCAAGTTTAACGCTTTTCAGATTTCAACGACTCTTGTAAGCAGAAAATAGGACAATTAAGCGTGGCAGAACTTCACACAGTTTCGGCCCGCTTTTTTGGCTTTATACAGGGCGTCATCAGCAAGTTTAATCACGTCAGTTGGGTTTCGTGCACTACGGCTGTCTGCAACCCCAAAACTCGCAGTGACAGATACGGTCTTTTTCTTTGAATCAGCACTTCCGCGCTTTTTGCGGCCTTGTTTGTTGTCATCTGGTCGACTGTCTTGATCGCGTAGAATCATTTCATATTCAGCAATCAATTCGCGAACTTCTTCCACATGAGCTTCGCAGTCTTCGGTGTACTTACCTTTAAAGACAATGGTGAACTCTTCACCACCAAAACGATACACCTTTGCTCCACCTTGTGTCTTCATTAGGCGCGAAGCCACCATCTTTAACACATCATCACCGGTGTCGTGGCCGTAGGTGTCATTAAACTTCTTAAAATGATCAACATCCAGCATCGCAATGGTGAACTTACGTCCCATATGCTTAAGGTCCAGATCCAACGCACGACGGCTAGGAATGAGCGTTAAGCTATCAGTAAAAGCCAGTTGATGGCTCGCCGATGTGGAGTAAATGATGATCAATAGGCCCGTTAGTGTAAACATGGTGCTAGAGATATATTGGACGTCGAAGAAGATAAACGTCGCCGAGGCTAACACCATCGCAGAGTAAGTCATCGCATGAATGATCTTATTCTTCTTCAGCACCAAAATGCCAAGGAAGCACACAATACCAACGCAATAGAGCACAAGTACTAGAGGAAGTTTGGAAACCTTGGGAACAATAAACAAGATGCCATTGGTCCACTCATCGAATCCACCTTCTACGTAATAGGTCAGCGTCACATAGGACCAAAAGACAAACATAACCAGCACAAAAATGTAGGCTAACGTGGCTTTGGAATCGAAACCTTCTTTATTGAACAGAAACACCGCTAGGAAAGAGACGGGTAAAAGACTCGCTAAAATGGTGAGCTCTAAAAGCGCAGTTCCCGTTTGAAGCGGAACTTGTAGGCGATGTTGGATTACGAAGTAGGCAAGTAGCATGGCAATGCAAACCATAGACTCGCGACCTTGCTTGAATGAGTAACACATTAACAGCGCACAGCCCAACAAAATATATGGCAAATTCGAAGCAATGCCCCAGTTAGACTGAGTCATCTGAATGATGCTATCCATACCCAAGCTGATCATACCCAACAGTATTATTGGAAATAGAAACCGAAAGCCTGGAGAGGTCATTAAAGATGAAGCCATCTACTACAAATCACCTGCAAATAGTTGAGTATATCTAAAGAGTTACATTAAGCATTCAATTAATACCGTGTGTGGGCAGTATATATTCTGACGCTTTCAAAACTAACAAGAATACGTGTATTTGCGAATTTTCCAAGTGTTTTACAGTCGATGATTACAAAAAGAGAGAGGTTGATTAAATTAAGACCAATCAACAAGTTGCACGATAGTTGTGACTGCTATAATTTCGTAGTGTTGAGCAAAGGAGAAAAATCGATGCAAATCAGTTCAGATGTACACAATTATATGGAGACCCTCGTAGGGCAAGAACTCTCTTCAGAGCGATACGTCGATCAGTTTGATCATGAACAGTTAGCTGACATCGCTTGCTTGGCGCTGATCCAATTAAAACCAGTTTATATCCGCCATGATATCGATTTTCTGTCTGCTCTACCTGAGCGTAAACTGACGCAGTTTAAAGATAGTGTCTATATCGCGGTAGAAAATGCAGCAGCAATGGTGCAAGAAGATCGACGCACGAATCGTAACAATGATGTACCTGTAATTTTCTCGCATACCAGTTATGATGAAGACAAAGAACTGGATTGGTTTGAGAAGCCAATTCTCAACGTCAACATTAAGTAATGAGTGTCTTAATCAGTCTTAAATAGATAAGGCATGCCCAAGGAGGAATTGTGGGATTCTTTTCGCGCTTGTTTGGTGGTGGTGATAAAACTGCCGCAGTTAAAACCGTAGACCCCGTCGAATATAAAGGCTTTTTGATTTACCAAGAGAGTATTTCAGAAGGTGGTCAGTACCGCATTGCAGGACGGATTGAGAAAGAGTTCGATGGAGAAGTGAAAACCCACCGCTTTATTCGTTCCGACTTGATAGGGTCAGAACAAGACGCCAACGAGCTGATGCTGAAAAAAGCGCAGATGTTCATCGACCAAATGGGTGAAAAAATCTTCAATTAAGAACTCACTGCAACTTGATTCGAATCATCTCCAAGAGAGCCATTAGTGTATATGCTGATGGCTCTCTTTCTTTTTATGGCTTAATTACCTGTTAAATTAACCACTTAACATTCATCTGGTTAGACCTCTGTCTAGTGGCGCTAATCGTTGTTATTTTTCAGTGCGAAGTAGAGAATTATTCATTACTTAGCGTTATATGTAATGAAATTTAGTATTTTTATTACAAAATACTTGAAGTCATGATGGACGTTCGTTAAAAACAGAAGAATAACAGGGCTGTTAGTCAAGATTTGACTGTGCAAATGGGTGACCCAAAACACCATCATTCGTTTGCGTTTTCTTGCGTAGTAAACAGATAGAAATAAAAAAGAATTAGAGTAGAGCAACGCTCTGTTTTGGGACTAATTATTGATATGTATACAAGGAGTATGCGTTTTGCAAATCGGTGTACCTAGAGAAATACTCGCGGGTGAATCGCGAGTAGCTGCATCACCTAAATCGGTTGAGCAGTTAATTAAGTTGGGGTTCGATGTCGCAATCGAATCACAAGCGGGGGTGCTAGCCAGTTTCGACAATGCGGCTTATGAAGCAGCAGGGGCGACAATTGTATCTAGCGACGAAGTATGGCAATCAGGCTTAATTCTTAAAGTGAATGCGCCTCATGTTGATGAAGAAAATGGCATCGATGAGATCGCGTTGTTACAAGATGGCGCAACATTGGTTAGCTTTATCTGGCCAGCGCAAAACGCGGAGTTAATGGAACAGCTCTCAAGCAAGAACATCAACGTTCTCGCAATGGACTCCGTTCCTCGTATCTCACGTGCGCAAGCATTAGACGCACTCTCTTCTATGGCTAACATCGCCGGTTACCGAGCAGTGGTTGAAGCTGCTCATGAATTCGGTCGTTTCTTCACTGGCCAAATTACTGCCGCTGGTAAAGTACCACCGGCTAAAGTGTTAGTTGCAGGTGCAGGTGTCGCAGGACTAGCAGCAATCGGTGCGGCTGGTAGCCTTGGTGCAATCGTTCGTTCTTTCGACGTTCGTCCTGAAGTGAAAGAACAAGTCGAATCGATGGGCGCTGAGTTCCTGACGGTAGATTTCAAAGAAGACTCAGGCTCAGGTGACGGTTACGCTAAAGAAATGTCTGATGAGTTCAACAAGAAAGCGGCTGAGCTATACGCTGAGCAAGCCAAAGATGTTGATATCATCATCACTACGGCGCTAATTCCTGGCCGCCCAGCACCGACGTTGATCACCAAAGAAATGGTCGACAGCATGAAAGCGGGCAGCGTGATCGTTGATCTGGCGGCTGCCAATGGCGGTAACTGTGAATATACAGAAAAAGACAAAGTCATCACGACAGCCAATGGCGTAAAAATCGTTGGTTACACTGACATGGTAGGCCGTCTGCCAACGCAATCTTCTCAGCTCTACGCAACCAACCTTGTAAACCTTCTAAAACTGTTGTGCAAAGAGAAAGATGGCAACATCGATATCGACTTTGAAGACGTTGTGTTACGTGGTGTGACCGTCGTGAAAGAAGGCGAAATCACTTGGCCAGCACCACCGATTCAAGTTTCTGCTCAACCACAAGCAAAAACCCAAGAACCGGTCAAAAAAGAGCCGAAAGTTGAAGAGCCAACTTCACCAGTTAAGAAATTCGCACCACTGGTTATTGGTTTGGGTGCGTTTGGCTGGGTTGCATCAGTCGCTCCGGCTGCATTCCTATCACACTTCACCGTTTTCGTATTGGCGTGTGTGGTAGGTTACTACGTAGTTTGGAACGTGACTCACGCACTGCATACACCACTTATGTCGGTAACAAACGCGATTTCCGGCATCATCGTAGTGGGTGCGCTACTGCAAATTGGTCAAGGTAATGGTGTAGTTACCTTCCTATCATTCATTGCTGTTCTCATTGCAAGCATAAACATCTTTGGTGGCTTTACCGTGACCAAACGTATGCTTGAAATGTTCCGCAAAGACAAATAATAGGAGTTACCAATGTCTGCAGGATTAGTACAAGCGGCATACATTATTGCTGCGCTATTTTTCATCTTAAGTCTCGCGGGACTTTCTAAACAAGAATCAGCACGAAATGGTAACTACTACGGTATTGCTGGTATGGCAATTGCGCTTATTGCGACAATTTTCAGCCCAAGTGCCGAAGGCTTTGCATGGGTCATCATCGCGATGGTGATCGGTGGTGGTATTGGTATCCACTACGCGAAGAAAGTAGAAATGACAGAAATGCCAGAATTGGTTGCGATTCTACATAGCTTCGTGGGTATGGCCGCGGTACTTGTTGGTTACAACAGCTACCTAGAGCCACCAGCACCAGTATCAACAGATCTTGCTGGTATTCACGCAGAGCACGTTATCCACCTTGTAGAAGTATTCCTTGGTGTGTTCATCGGTGCGGTAACCTTTACTGGTTCTATCGTAGCGTTTGGTAAGCTTCGTGGGATCATTTCTTCTTCACCACTTAACCTACCTCACAAACACAAGATGAACCTCGCTGCGATCGTTGTTTCAACACTGCTTATGATTTACTTCGTAAAAGCAGACGGCAGCATGTTCGCACTGATCTTGATGACACTGATTGCTTTTGCATTCGGTTACCACTTAGTGGCATCAATAGGTGGTGCAGATATGCCGGTTGTTGTTTCAATGCTGAACTCATACTCCGGTTGGGCGGCTGCGGCAGCAGGCTTCATGCTAGCAAACGATCTATTGATCGTGACTGGTGCGCTGGTTGGTTCTTCAGGTGCCATCCTTTCTTACATCATGTGTAAAGCAATGAACCGCTCGTTTGTAAGCGTAATTGCAGGCGGCTTCGGTCAAGAAGTAGTGATTTCAAGTGACGAAGAACAGGGGGAACATCGCGAAACATCAGCTGAAGAAGTTGCTGAAATGCTGAAAAACTCGAAGTCCGTAATCATCACCCCAGGATACGGGATGGCAGTGGCACAAGCTCAATACCCAGTACATGAGATCACAGACAAGCTACGAGCTCAAGGCATTGAAGTTCGCTTTGGTATTCACCCAGTAGCTGGCCGTCTACCTGGTCACATGAACGTTCTATTGGCTGAAGCGAAAGTACCGTATGACATCGTACTAGAAATGGACGAAATCAACGACGACTTCCCAGCAACAGATACGGTTCTGGTCATCGGCGCAAACGACACAGTAAACCCAGCGGCACTAGAAGATCCAAACAGCCCGATTGCTGGTATGCCAGTATTAGAAGTTTGGAATGCGCAAAATGTCATCGTATTCAAGCGTTCAATGAATACAGGTTACGCAGGCGTTCAAAACCCACTGTTCTTTAAAGAGAATACATCGATGTTGTTCGGTGATGCGAAAGAGAGCGTAGAAGCAATCTCTAAAGCACTGTAAGCGTAGGGGACATCAGCATCTGCTTCGAAAGGAAGTATTTGCTTTAAAACTCATCAAGGCCAGCATTCGCTGGCCTTTTTTTGTGGGCTTTCAATGTTATAGTACTGCAAATCCTTAAGCTGCCTAATGTCATTTGTTTTTAGATTGATGTATAGTTCTGGCTAATGTAACAAGTACCGGTAACAGTTTGATTAAACAGTTTTTGCTCCGTTCTGCCTTAATGCTGCCACTTTTCTCGGCAAGCGCATTTGCAGATTCATTACCAGAACGAATAGATACGTTTACAGAGCTATTTAATTATGAAGTGGCTCTTAAATCGTATGATATACGCATACTGCAATCGAACTACCCAACCAAATTGCTTTCACCGGACTCAATGTTGCCACAAACGGCCGATTATCCGCTAAAAGACATTCAACAGCTGTATCGCTTGGCGAACACATGTCGCGGAAAACTGCCGTTAAGTCCTTTAATTACGGAACCTTTGGTGTTTACTCGAGCCTTATGTAAAGGAACGCAACTCACACCACGTTGGTTTTCTCGTAGTGGGTTGATTCACCCAGGAGGCGGCACTTACGCAGCTCGTTACGCTGAGAAATATCCAGAACTGCGCCCTAAGCTTGCACAGTACATGCACATTAAAGAGCGCACTAACGATGATGGCGATGAACTGCTAGAAAGCTTGCAAAGCATGGATGATGATGCAATAAACGCACTCATCGCTGGTGCGAGCATGTTCATTGAAGGAAAGGAGCTTTGGCTACGCCGCGGTGATCACTACTTCGTTTTCTCTAAAAATGTTTGGCAAGAAAACGTTGCGAATGCTGGTCTGTCTTACGGGCTCGCATCAGAAAGCCGAAGCTGCTTTGTGAAACGCGGTAACATTTGTTGGGATGTAGAAGATCACTCGCAAGTGTTGCGGATCAGCATGATCATTCTTGTGATTGCCAACATCTTATTGGTGATCGGCTGGGCAGTGTACCGCTGGAACAGCAAACGAGAAGAAATGCGCAGTCGCATGTTGGTACTGCAAATTCTTACTCACGAACTAAGAACGCCGATTGCGTCTTTGTCTTTAACCGTTGAAGGTTTCCGTCGTGAGTTCGAACATCTTCCAGAAACCGTTTACGACGAATTTCGTCGATTATGCGAAGATACGCGCCGATTACGCCAGTTAGCAGAGGCAAGTAAAGATTATTTGCAATCTGATAACCAAATGCTTGCAACAGACTGGGTTCCTTCTGTTGCAGAATGGCTAGAATATAAGATTGAAGAAGAATTTGATAACGCTGTACTTTTCAAAATAAACGAAGATGTAGCTGCTAAAGTTAACGTGTATTGGCTCGGAACCTGTATCGATAACTTGCTACGAAACGCATTGAAGTACGGTAAAGCACCGGTCGAACTATGTGTAGAAACCAGTGCGGATAAAATCATTATCCAAGTCATAGATGCCGGCAGTTTAACTGCAAAAGATTGGGCAAACCTAAGAAAGCCGTTCGTAAGTAAGAGCGGACTAGGGCTTGGATTAACAATAGTTGAATCAATGGTAGGCCGCATGGGCGGAAAAATGTCCCTAATGGGACCACCTACAACCTTTATATTGGAGATACCTTGTGAAACAGACACTGCTTCTCGTTGAGGACGATAAAAACTTGGCTGACGGCCTGTTAGTAAGCCTGGAACAAGCAGGATATGAGTGTTTACATGTGGAGCGTATTTCAGACGTTGAGCCACAATGGAAAAAGGCTGACTTAGTCATTCTGGACCGCCAACTACCAGACGGCGACTCAGTACAATCTCTTCCTGAATGGAAAAAAATTAAAGATATCCCTGTAATCCTTCTTACTGCACTGGTTACTGTAAAAGATAAAGTTGCGGGTTTAGATTCTGGTGCGAACGATTACTTAACAAAACCATTTGCAGAAGCGGAACTGTTTGCGCGTATCCGAGCACAACTTCGCGCACCAGATTCAGCGGAACAGGGTAATGCAGACAAAGTGATGACCAAAGACCTTGAGATCGACCGCGCAACTCGCGAAGTCGTATTCCAAGGTGAAATGATCACACTGACTCGTACCGAGTTCGATCTACTGCTGTTCTTGGCATCTAACTTAGGTCGCGTATTTACACGTGATGAATTATTAGATCACGTTTGGGGTTACAACCATTTCCCAACAACGCGTACTGTAGATACTCACGTACTTCAGTTACGTCAAAAGCTACCGGGTCTAGAAATCGAAACGCTACGTGGCGTTGGTTACAAGATGAAAGCGTAACGGCAAAGAATGAAAACACTACTTCCTGTAGTTCTCTCATTGCTATTAGTGAAACCAGTCCAAGCTACGGACTGGTTTCAAACTAATACACCACTGACACAAGCTCACCAGCATCTGCTCGAAGATGACCTTGGCGGCATGTTCAATTCCCTTGTCGAACTATGGCAAAGTGAACCAAACAAAGAACTCACACCGCACCTCAATGATTTATTAGCACAATCACTTTCTAGAGACTGCGGCAAATCATTAACAGGTGTCACGCTTCCTGATTGGATAAGCGGTATTAACGTTATTCGACAAACCATCCAAAGCCCAGGCAGAGATACTTATCGACTCGTCGTTAAACTGCGTGCAACAACGGATATTGAAGACATCTCTTTCCGCCGTTGGGTCGACAGTACGATCTCTGCAGACAGCTCATTCAATTTTGAAGAGCAACCGGAAGGCGCAGAACTGGCAAATGAACGCAGCTTTTTAAAACGCTACAATCTAACCGGCAAGTTGGATGCGGGCTTATATCACTTATCAGTGACGACAAAAGACAAACGTACTTACCGTACATGGGTGATTTTAGGCGATTCAAACTCGACACAATATGTTCGTTGGACTTCAAAAGAGAACTGGAAGGTAGAGAAGAGCGCGCTACGGAACCCACATTGTCCGCTACCACAGCTAGAAGTCGGCCTTTATGATTATGTCGAAGGTCAATATGACCAAGTATGGAAAAAGACATATGAATCTAATTACCCAAATTCTCTCGAATTAGATGGAATCCCTAATGACCGATATGTGTTAGCTGTAAGCATTAACAGTCGGCGTTGGCAAGGTGACATTATTGTTGAGCAGGCTCAAACTATTAGCCGAACTTATGATGTTTCTCTCGAAGAATAGCTAAAGAAATTACACTTGTGCCGATATAAGTTCAGGACGAACGAAATCACAAGTGTAGTATGAAGACACAATTCAAAATTTTAACCACGACCATCACAGCAGCGTTATGCTCTAGCGCTGCTTTTGCTGGCACTTACGCAATCGAAGCTCGTAGTGACGCAATGGGTGGAGTAGGAACCGTATCAGCCTCTTACCTAACTGCACCATTCTTTAACCCGGCATTGACGGCAATCTACCGTCGTAATGATGATGCAGGTATGATCGTGCCAAGTTTTGGCGTTAACTATAACGATCAAGACGGTTTAATCGACGAAATCGAACGCATAGGTAAGCTGACCGATCCAACAGAAATCGTAAACTCCTTAGACGCGATTAACGGACAAAAGATGGATTTTGACCTTGGTGGTGTCGTCGCCGTTGGTATTCCGAATAAATTCTTATCTGCAACAGCTTACGGAAAACTATATACCGAATCTTTCGTTGAACCGACTATCGACACGGCAAGTGGTGACCCGTTAAATGATAGCTACGTGCGCGGCGTCTCTATTGGTGTGGCAGAAGCGGGGATCTCCCTCGCTAAATACACCAACTTCATGAATCAGCATTTGTCGTTTGGTATTACACCAAAACTACAGCGCATCTACACTTACTCTTACGCAACAAGCTTTGCTGCGTTCGATACCAAAGATTTGCGTGAAAATGAAACCGCAGAAACCATGTTTAACCTTGATGCGGGTGCATTGTGGTTCTTTGGTCCTTACCGTTTAGGTATTTCAGCGAAAAACTTAATCGGTCGCGACGTGAAAACAAAATCTTTCACCTACAACGGCGATACCATTCAATCCTACGAATACAGCATGCGACCAGTCTACACAGTAGGTGCCGGATATGTCGCAGATTACTTCAGCTTCAGCGTTGACTACGATTTGAATGAAGAGAAGAAGTTCTCTACCTTTGATGACAACACGCAAATGGTTCGAGCCGGCTTTGAAATTGACGTACTTCGTCAGCTAGCACTGCGTGGGGGATACATGAAAAACCTTGCACGTTCAGATGACGAGGGAACGATCACGGCGGGTATTGGTTTGTCACCTTTGAACTTAATCGAACTTGATATTGCAGCGCAATATACCAATGAAAACGCAATGGGTGCTTCGATTAATTTCCTTGCGACCTACTAAGCGAGCCGTTATAGTCAGCTCCTCATATTGAGGAGCTTTTTTATGTTTGACGATTTACCACCTCTGTCTCATCAAGAACAGCAACAAGCTGTAGAACGTATTCAAGAATTAATGCAGAAGGGTACCAGTACCGCAGAAGCGATTAAGATCGTAGCCCAGCAAATTCGATCAGAATACGCCGCGAAGAAACAAGACTAAGAAATTACAAAGAGCAGGGCACAGACCCTGCTTTTTTTACGCCCCTCACATATATCGCTAAATCAAACAGCTCCCCATCTTTTCACCACACTACCTTAAACAAATTCAACGTTACCACGTAACCAAGCAGTACAAAAGTGGAGTAGAAACACCTGCCATAATAAGTTAGTAAAATTTTACTAACTACCATTAACTGTCACTTTTAAAATGCAGGCAAAAACACTGCGCAAGCACAGCAAATTAAACATAACCCTTTAAATACAAGTGCTTAACTCAGGATAATCATTCAAGCAATAAAACACCCCCACCTCGTTCTGTAATTTAATTACAGTGGCGAATTCAATGGCCATATCCAATAGTGAAATATTCTGCAAAAACATAAAAGAGACGGCGTCACTTTGATTGGCAGAAAATTTAGACTTATAAAATGGTACTTATGAAAACAGTGAGTACTTGCGGACTAAAACCGAACCAAATCTGAAACCGTACTTAAAACAGAAAAAGAGAATGAGTAAACGGTGTTTTTCAACGTGAGATTTAGATGGAATGAGCGCAACTTTTTTCAAAAAATGATCACTGGCCTACATTGGAGATATAAACGCAATTTTACTTACGTATTACACTGTAACGTTGTAGGATTGAAAGTGAGATGCTGAATGGGGTGAACTATTGATGAGTAAAGTTTGCAGTTAATTCTTAAGCCTTTTGCTGCATGGTAGATACTTAGTTCGTTAGTGTTGAGGGCCAGATAAAAGCGGCAGGAGAGACGAGTTATGTATAGTGTGTCTAAACAATATGTAAGTAGAATCTAATAAGCGCTTAAACCTTTCGATCTAGTTCAGACCTGCACTAATGATGATTTACACAACGTGCGCTGAACCGATACCTTAGGCACGTCTATTGACCTAGACGGCTTCGAAAATGTTACTACACACGTTTCCATGATCAGTGAGAAGCCAACTAAAAAGCCGAACCCTTGGCGATGGGGTTCGGCTTTTTTAACTCTATGGTATCGAGAACCGAGTAAAACTAGTTACTACGGGCGCAGACAAAACCAGTAACCCAAAAAAGGAAAGTGACAGTGAAGTTTCCCGAAATCGATTATCAATTCTGGTACACGACCTGGTATGAGACCGTAGGAAAAAAGACAACTTATTCCAACGTTAACTCTAGAAAATACATGCATTTCAATGGTGACTTAAATGCCTGTATGGACGAAATTTTTTCCATGATCAGTAAAAAGCAATTCGACAAATCAACGATACTTAGAATCGTTGATCTCATTTATTGCTGGGGTGGTCCATCTGGAAGGTTGTTTTATGTACCAATGAAAGGGAAAGATGCCCCGCGACAAGTGCTAGAAGATGATGTAAGAGCATTTGAACAGTACATGCTTGGGGTCCAACTCGCAGTCGATGGCAATATCAAGTGCATAGATGAGTTCTGTAAGCTCGACGGAATTGGCAAATCGTTCGCAACTAAGCATGCTTATTTTTGGAGCCACGACAGTGCGTTCCCTTTAATGATCGTAGATTCCAAGATTTCCGGTGCCCTTGGATTTACAACAACGCAGCAACTCGAAAAAGCATACACCAATGAGCAGTTAGTGACCGCATTTAGAAAGAAGGCAATGGAAGAGTTCGGAGAGAATACTCCTTCAATGGTAGAACGTGCTCTATTCGCGTTCCATAACAACTATTTCTTGAATGACAATTCGAACTGGAAAAACAAAACTACGCATCGTGATAGTCATGTCGCCACAGGATTGGCAAAAACATTGTTTGAAACTGAAAACAGTTAAACCTTTTTGTTTTTAAGGCAAGTCACTCTAGGATGAATAGCTTATATTGGTAATTCACTATCCGTAGTAAATCGCCAAAACCATATAGAAGTATAGGGTGCTTGGGTACAACTAACCCAAGTTATAGTCTTATTCACTTGTGATGTTTGCGCTGATGGGGATGAATCTGAAATACCAGATTGTTACTCATCAAAGGACTGCAAGACGTTCGAGAAAGCGTATTGGTTCTAAAAGCTTCGCGTAATGTTGGCGCATAAAGGATTAAACTCGACCCCACACTAATCACGATTTACACAGCGGGCAGGGAGCCAATACATTTGGTAAGTCGTTTGACCTCGACAGGCTTCCAATTCGTTTTCATCGACGTCCACCAAAATCAAGAAGTCGACAAAATAGTCGAACCCTTGCGATGGGTTCGGCCTTCTCTGTAGTAATACCCAAAAAATTCATAGACTTAACTCCTATGCAATTGATAAAATATGAGTGATATCACTATTTGCTAAGGAAAACTTTATGGCAAGTACACCAAACACTATCGGCTTTAGAACGGCATTTTTCTTTAACCAAGACATTGAGCGACCAGATAAGTATTTTTGGGAGCTTTCTAATATTATTCCTGAATTTGATGTAATGCCGACAATTCAGCCGTTACCTGAAGGAATTAAAACAAATGGTATTCCTTTGATGACATTTAAGTCGCAGTCAGGGATTTTTTTGTGTGAAATAAAGCTCGATCGTTTAGATTTTTTTGTCCGTTTGGAAAGTCATTTCAACTTGCATCGATATGACCAAATATTTTCAATATACAAGCAAATTTCGAAAACAATTACAGACTACATAAATTCACAGCCATCACTGTCAATAAAAAGGTTGGGGATGGTTGGGGATTATCTTATCCCTGCAGAAGACCCAATTACTTTAATTCATGAAATGAAGAACATTCCCCGGGAACATGATGTCGTAGAGTTTGCACTAAGAACTAACAAAAGAAAACGATATGCGAACCTTGCATGTAACGACATCCTAATTTTCGAAGCTCTTCAGATGCTTTTGAATGATGGTCAGAGGATAGATGGCGTACTTTTGAGTCGAGACATTAATAATGTTCCTCATGAAACATTAAGTGCACAAGTTTTAAACGCATTCCTAGAGGAAGGTCAAGAACAGCTATCGGAGTGTAACTTCAGGAAGCTTGCTGATGCGAACGAATGATTCTTTCCTTCAAAGGGCATTTGGTATTGGGGGAGCATCTTCCGATTCAAGTATCGGATCAGTAATAGAACAAAACGACTCAACTGCAACGGAAGGACAAGCGGTAAAAGAAGAAGATGTAGTTGCTAGTGTCATTGAATATGCTTCTACTTTAAAACAAGAATATGATGAAAAACACAAGCAACTTGAGGATGAAGTTACAGTTGTAAAAAACCAGTTAGTTTCCGATGTTACTACAATGAAAAATGACATCGAGTTAGCGAAACAACATCATATTAAATGGCTTGTTACAAGTGTTGTTGCGGGTGGTTTAGCCATAGCAGCTGGCGGGTGGACGCTTTATTCAGATTTAGATACTAAACACAATAATACATTGAATCTACACCATGCTGACACCAAGGGGTTTACTCAAGATATATCAACGATAAAAGTCACAATTGATGACATCGATAAGCATGACAATCGGCTAAAAAAACTTGAGAGTGAGCTTTCTAACATGAAAACCTCTCAGGCAGTAACTCAAACTCAGTTCAAGGCTATTTGGGAAGGCTTGTCAAAAACAAAGACAACACAGAAAAACAATTAAATTACTTTCTTTAGAAGGAATTCACTCCGCGGCTTTCATTCGAAGGCCGCCTTTAAACGGCAACTTTGGGATAGTCTAAGACTTTGACATGCTCGTGTACTAAGCGATTGTTTTCTTCAGTTGGTTCAATGAGATAAGCCACTTTGTCATATTGAAATGTCAACGATTTAGAGAGCTTACGTATTTCCTGCCAACTGAAAATATCATCGAGTTCCTGCTGGGTTTCGCGCACTTTTCGATGCATGTTTTTCGGATACATTGCCGGCTTAGCAAAGCGTCGATTGAAATCAGCAATGAAGTAGGGAAGCCAAGCATTCGCTTCTTCGATGGAGTTGATTCCCTGCAAGCGCATCTCTTTGACGAGTCGGTCTTGAAGCGTCAAGTTTACTCGCTCCACACGACCTTTAGCTTGAGAGCTATTCGCACATATCAGTTCGATGCATAACTCTTTTAAGGCTCGGGCATATTGAGTTTGACCGACTTGTTTTTGCTTTTCCTGATTCACTCGAAAAATCGAATGCTTATCGCTGCAGAACGCTACAGGTTTGCCGTGTTCATTAAGATATTCTCTCGTTGTTAGCATGTAATCAAAGGCCGATTCGGTTTCGCTGAACCTTAAGTTCATCAGGC
>NZ_BAOG01000029.1 GCF_000400365.1 Vibrio jasicida CAIM 1864 = LMG 25398
ATTATAGCCGTGTTTATGTTGAGTGGTTTGCCGTAGGCCTAGAGCGCCACAAAGGGTGGGCGAATGACTTTCTCATTGTCGCAGCTTGCTGTGTACATGATAGGAGAGAGAATCGCTTTGAAGGGATAGCCCGTAACATAAAAAACGTATAATGCGCATTAAGGAAGAAATGACATACCAATCGCTCGGTATGTCATTTTTTTTACATACCTTTTTCTTCTCCTCTCCTGAGCGGAGCGCGTGGTAATGGAGGACGGGCTAGGACGACAGCACCACGCGCGCAGAGCAGGGAAACCCCCGTTATGTATTACGGGGGTACTTTCACAATAACTTCAAGGGTTCACGTCACTAAGGCAACTCGCAAGCGTTAGCGCGCCAGTGTTTGAGCGTTAGCGAGT
>NZ_BAOG01000028.1 GCF_000400365.1 Vibrio jasicida CAIM 1864 = LMG 25398
TCTCAATGAAAGAAACACCCGCTAAAGAAACCGCTCGCCGCAGCTCGAATAAGCGCAGCGTCTGAGAGTGAGGAAGCGGAACATGTATGCAGCCAATCTTTGGCACGTTCACACAGGACTTATTTATGATTGATTTGATTGTCGAGTATCGAGGTTTTTTATTGTTTGTTGGCTGCTGGGCTTTAGCTGTCGTTAGCTATGTTGCTTACAACCTTAAACCTACCGCACCTTAGTGCGTATTATAGCCGTGTTTATGTTGAGTGGTTTGCCGTAGGCCTAGAGCGCCACAAAGGGTGGGCGAATGACTTTCTCATTGTCGCAGCTTG
>NZ_BAOG01000027.1 GCF_000400365.1 Vibrio jasicida CAIM 1864 = LMG 25398
CCGTTAAGAGATGCGACACTAGCTCAGTTGGTAGAGCGCAACCTTGCCAAGGTTGAGGTCACGAGTTCGAACCTCGTGTGTCGCTCCACTTTCTTTCTGAAATGTGGAATAAGCCCTCATTGTGCTTAACAATGACATTGCGACACTAGCTCAGTTGGTAGAGCGCAACCTTGCCAAGGTTGAGGTCACGAGTTCGAACCTCGTGTGTCGCTCCACTTTCTTTTTGAAATGTGGAATAAGCCCTCATTGTGCTTAACAGTGACATTGCGACACTAGCTCAGTTGGTAGAGCGCAACCTTGCCAAGGTTGAGGTCACGAGTTCGAACCTCGTGTGTCGCTCCAGTTTCTATTATCGTATTAATCGATAATATACGGACGCGGGATGGAGCAGCTTGGTAGCTCGTCGGGCTCATAACCCGAAGGTCGTCGGTTCAAATCCGGCTCCCGCAACCAATTTTCAAGCGATAGTTTTAGTCACTAACTCAAACCATCGATGAATGTAACTCTATTTGCAATAGAGGTTACAGCCAGCCACATCGCTCTTTTCATAATGCTGAGAAGCATCAATCCCTGAAAAATAAAACTCTAATCCGCATCGAATGATGTCGGACGATTTCGTTTGTGTTTTAAACATGAGACGAGACGGCTGACCAATGAATATTCTGGTGTTCGGGGCGTTTTCACATCTTTAATTAACAGAGTTATCCACATATATCGTTCTGTGGATAAGTTGGTTGATAAAGTGTTTTCTGCTTGGGGTTTAAAGGTTGTAAAGAAAGATCTTTTCCAAATCTGACAGCGGTTAAACTTTTTATTAAATGCTTAAGTTGTTGTTATGTATGGGGAAAGGTGCTTTTATTGCGGATCGGGTGCGTTAAATTTGGATCATTACTTTGTGTTTTTTTGATCCTAATCATTTCTTTAGGTTGTGTTTAACTTTTTTCTATAACCTATTTTCTCTCAATACTCTTATTTTTTTCCACATTACAGAATTGAGAACAAGGTCATGAATTGATCGGGCAAAAAATGTTTTCAATCTCTTGCATATGAGCTACGCATTTATGCGTCTCTTGGTAGGCCTTTTTCGACAATCCGGATTAACCGCTTTTTCTTCGTTTCTAC
This sequence comes from Vibrio jasicida CAIM 1864 = LMG 25398, assembly GCF_000400365.1. Lineage (GTDB taxonomy): Bacteria > Pseudomonadota > Gammaproteobacteria > Enterobacterales > Vibrionaceae > Vibrio > Vibrio jasicida. Next base: position 1,123 of record NZ_BAOG01000027.1, read on the forward strand.
CGAGTCGGACTCATTGGTCGGAAGCTGATTAATTTGTTGCGTCAATGCCCATTCGATATGTTCATCAAGCAATTCACTTTCGCCACGTCTGTTTTCCAGTGCTTCAATGATTTGTTGACTATATTCTGCATTGCCAAGTGCGACAGAAATATTACGCAGCCATTGAACATGACCAATTCGACGAATCGCCGATCCCTCCATTTGTTTAAGGAAGGTCGCTTCATCCCAATGAAACATTGTCAGTAAATCAGGCTCTTCAAAGCTATCTCGGCGATGAAAGTCTTCTTGTTCCGTTAGTTCTGCGTATCGATTCCAAGGGCAGACTAATTGGCAGTCATCGCAACCATAAATGCGGTTGCCTATTGGCTTACGGAACTCTTCAGGAATCACACCATCAAATTCGATCGTGAGATAAGAGATACAGCGACGCGCATCCACCACCTTATCCTCAACGATTGCTTGAGTCGGGCAGGAAGTAATGCATGCTTTACATTTGTCACATTGATCGACGCTTGGTTCATCTACTGGCAATGGCAGGTCAATCAGCAATTCGCCAAGAAAGAACCAAGATCCACAGTCTTTATCTAAGATAAGTGAATGTTTGCCTGTCCAGCCTAGCCCCGCTTTCTGAGCAAGAGGTCTTTCTAAGATAGGAGCAGAATCGACAAATGGACGGTAGCCATACTGTCCTACTTCTTGTTCGATAAGCTTGCCAAGCTTATTCAGTTGCTTTCTTACTAGCTTGTGATAATCGCGTCCAAGCGCATAACGACTAATGTATGCGTGATTCTTGTTAGCTAAGTTGGAGGCGAAGTGGGCTTCCGGAGGTAGGTAGTTCATGCGTACGCTTATTACGCGTACGGTTCCCGGCAAAAGTTCATCTGGTCTTGCGCGCATCATGCCATGACGAGCCATCCAATCCATTGAACCGTGATAGCCAGCATCAAGCCATTTTTGCAGAGCCGCCTCATGTTCACTAAGATCAACATCGCAGATACCGACTTTCTGAAAGCCGAGCTCTTTACCCCAAATTTTGATTTGTTGAGCGAGTTGTTCGAAGTTCATGTTTTATCACCGAGATAAAGGGGGGCGGATCTTACCGGATCTTACTCATTGGTGCTACCAGAAAGTCTAGACATAAAGTCGAGAAATAGATTTTGAAACAAAGTCATCGACTGTTGACTTTGATGTGACCAAATCTGTTTATGCATTCAATAGAATCAGGGAATTAGGATTTGTCTTTTTGACTACTTTTTTCGCATATATGACATTTGAGAGCTTGTCTCTCAAAACCAACACAGTTTACTATTCCTGTTCTTTTGATTTTTATATAGTCAACGATCATTAGTTAGAGATACATCAATGAGCACGAAACAATTTAATCTTAAAGATGAGCATGAAACGGTAGCACTTGGTACCGCATTGGCTCAGCTTTGTTCTCAACAAACCACTATTTATCTACACGGGGATCTGGGTGCGGGTAAAACAACATTTAGTCGTGGTTTTGTCCGTGCTCTTGGTCATCAAGGCAATGTAAAAAGTCCAACCTATACTTTGGTTGAACCTTATCAGTTGGATAAGTGGCAAGTTTATCACTTTGACCTTTATCGTCTTGCGGATCCTGAAGAACTTGAGTTCATGGGGATTCGCGATTATTTCACTGATGATGCGATTTGCTTAGTTGAATGGCCAGAAAAAGGGCAAGGATTGCTGCCACAGCCAGATCTTGATGTGGACATTCGTTACCAAGGCGAGCAGCGTGTAGCCGAATTAACGGCGAATAATGAATATGGTGTGCAGTTACTCAGTCAATTGGAGCTATGTTGAGTCTTTCAAAATTTAGAGCGGTGGCAGCGTTAGTTGCCACTCTTCTCCTTATCATCCCCAATTTAGCGTTTGCTAACGTTGTTAAAAGTTTCCGAGTATGGCCTTCACCTGATGAGACTCGTGTCGTCATCGATTTAAGCGCGGAAGCTGACTATTCCTATTTCTCTCTATCTGGGCCGGATCGCCTTGTTGTGGATCTCAAAAACACATCAATGCAAGCGAAGTTGCCTGTCACTGTGACGGATAGTCCAGTGTTGAAGCGAGTGCGCAAAAGCTCTCCGCCTAATAAAAACACTTACCGTTTGGTGTTTGAGTTGAAAAAAGGTGTTAAAGCCGAGTTGTTTACGCTCAGCCCGACGCCGGGTGGTCAATATGGTCATCGTCTCGTCATTGACCTGCCACATGGCAAAAAGACAGCGACACCAGCGGCTAAGCCAAATAAGCCAACAACGACCAACAAAGACATGAGCACGGTACAGCGCGCTCAAGAAATTTTGATTGTGATCGACCCTGGTCATGGCGGTGAAGATCCTGGCTCTATTGGCCCATCTCGTCGTAAATACGAAAAAGACGCGGTACTGAGTATTTCTCGTAAACTGTCGGCGCAACTCAATGCCGTTCCGGGTATCAAAACTCGCATGACGCGTACCGGAGATTACTTCGTTAACTTGAACCGTCGTGTTGCGATTGCACGTGAAAATGATGCTCATCTGTTGATATCAATTCACGCGGATGCCTTTACTTCACCAAAACCACGCGGTGGCTCTGTCTTCGTTTTGAATACACGCCGAGCAAACACAGAAATTTCTCGTTGGGTTGAAAACCACGAGAAACAGTCTGAGATCCTAGGTGGCTCTGGTACTGCGTTTGTCAGTAACACCAATGACCGCAATGTTAACCAGACCTTGTTAGACCTTCAGTTCAGCCATTCTCAGAAAGAAGGTTACAAGTTGGCGACGAGTATTTTGGGGGAAATGGGCAAAGTCGCTCGTTTGCATAACTCAAAACCAATCAATACCAGTCTTGCGGTTTTACGCTCTCCACAGATCCCTTCAGTACTGGTTGAAACCGGCTTTATCTCGAACCCAACGGAAGAGAAGTTATTGTTCCAACGTGCTCACCAAGACAAGTTAGCGCGTGCGATCACTAAAGCCGTTGTTCAGTACTTAAAAGATAATCCACCAGAAGGTACGGTGTTCTCTTCTTCATCGAAGTCTGCTGTTCACACGGTAAAACGAGGTGAGTCTTTATCTGTGATTGCGCAAAAATACGGAACGTCGACCAAAGCCATCATGAGTGCGAATAAACTTAAATCTAGTGGTTTGGCGGTCGGTCAGAAGTTGAAGATTCCGGGCTCTGGTGCGGTTTCTATCTCGATTCCAAATAAACCTAATACGGTGGAAACTGAGACAATCACACACACGGTTAAATCAGGTGAGTTCCTCGGTAAGATCGCCAGTCATTACAAAGTGAAGATTGCCGATATTCGTCGTGAAAATAATCTGAAATCAGACACGGTTTGGGTCGGTCAGAAGCTGAAGATCACTGTCGCAGTGAAAGACAAGCCAATCCGCAAGCACAAAGTTGCTCGTGGTGAATACCTAGGTAAGATTGCATCGAAGTATGGCGTTAGCGTCTCAAGCATTCGTAAAGCAAACAACCTGCGTTCTGACGAGCTTGCCGTAGGACAGGTACTGATCATTCCAAACAAATAAGTGAGCTTATAACTCATCATGACCATTAAGATTTTGCCAGCTCGGTTGGCAAACCAAATCGCGGCAGGAGAAGTGGTTGAAAGACCCGCTTCTGTCGTGAAAGAACTGGTAGAAAACAGTCTCGACTCTGGCGCGACTCGAATCGATATCGATATCGAAAAAGGTGGCGCCAAGCTAATTCGCGTGCGCGATAACGGCAAAGGGATTGTTAAAGATGAGTTAGGTCTGGCGCTCAGTCGTCATGCCACCTCTAAGATCCACACATTGGACGATCTTGAAGCCATCATGAGTCTGGGTTTCCGTGGTGAGGCGTTAGCGAGTATCAGCTCGGTCTCGCGCCTTACCATGACTTCTCGCCCAGCAGCACAAGAACAAGCGTGGAGTGCTTACTCTGAAGGTCGAGATATGCAAGTTAAGCTCCAACCGACTGCACATCCGATAGGCACCTCGGTTGAAGTATTAGACCTATTTTTCAATACGCCGGCACGTCGCAAGTTCCTTAGAACTGAAAAGACGGAATTCGCACACATTGATGAGCTTTTGAAGCGTATCGCACTGAGCCGCTTTGACGTTACCATCAACGTACGCCACAACGGCAAAATGATCCGTCAATACCGCGCGGCAAAGAACCAACAGCAAACTGAAAAGCGTATCGCGGCGGTATGTGGTAACGCCTTTGTGCGTAATATGCTGCGTATTGAACTGGAGCATCAAGGGTTGAAGCTTCACGGCTGGATCACGACACCGGAGGGAGCAAGACAGCAAAGCGATTTGCAGTACTGTTATGTGAATGGGCGAATGATGCGTGACAAGTTGATCAATCATGCGATTCGCCAAAGCTATGAAACCAGCCTTAAGCCAGATCAGTTTGCTGCGTATGTGTTGTTTATTGAACTGGACCCGCACCAAGTGGATGTTAACGTGCATCCAGCCAAGCATGAAGTGCGTTTCCATCAAGCCCGCTTAGTGCATGACTTTATCTATCAAGCTTTGGCAGACGCGCTTGCGCAAAGCTCGGTGATTGATAAACCTCACGTCAACGAATCCGCGTTCCACCATGCCGACCCTGTTGAATTTTTTGAGGCAAGCACGGAAAATCAAGAACCAGTCAGTGCACCAGAGCCTGTGAATTCTCCTGTGCCAGAGCATGTCTATCAAGCGATTGATAACACTCCAGCTTATCCGGGGCGTTCAGACTATGAAGCGAAACCTCGCGATAGGGCACCAAGTGATTCTTCTGTGCGAGAAGCACGTCCGGCGGATTCTTTCAGACGAACAGATTGGGTTGAATCAAAACCTGCACCTAAACCAAGTTCTAACAGAGAGCAACGTCATGCAGAGCCTGCGCCAAGTAAACAAGAAGTGCGTGCTTATCATGAATTGCTTCAAACGCCAGACTTTGAGCCTCAAACTGAAACGATCGGAGAGGCGGTAAGCGTATCAACAGAGACAGAACTCTCTCCCGTTACGGCACTTAGCAAAGCTTTAGCCGTGGTGGACGAACAGTATGTGTTGATGAGCAGCGACAGTGGCGCAGCTTTGGTCGCGTTGCCAAGAGCGGAGTTTTATCGGACCAAAGGTCAGCTCACACCAAGTGACGGAGCGTTAAAAGCTCAACCGTTACTGGTACCATTATCGATCAAGTTGGAATCGAGCTTGGTTCAATTAGCACAAGATTATCAGCAAGATTTTGCTCAGCTTGGTATCCAGCTAAAATCACGAAATGATAAAGCGTTGATGGTCATGGGAGTACCGGCCCCGTTGCGCCAACAAAACTTACAAAATCTGATACCAGATCTGTTATCTTACGCGCAAACTCGCTTGACGGGAGAGATGGCAACGGCGTCGCTGTTATCTGAGCTGATTGATTGGCTTGCGTTGCAAGTCACAACGGTTAAGAGCCACTATACTTTCTCTGAAGCCATTCAAATTATTGCGGAACTTGAACAGCTAAGACATGGTCAATTGCCATTGGAAGACACCCATTTTGTGTCTGCTGTTGATTTCTCTGCCTCGATTGCCAAATTAAAGCCATGACAGACAAACTACCTTTGGCCCTCTTTTTGATGGGACCAACTGCATCAGGTAAAACAGAGCTCGCCATTCGCCTACGCCAAAAATATCCGGTTGAGATCATTAGCGTCGATTCCGCATTGATCTACAAGGACATGAATATTGGTACGGCTAAACCTGATGAACGCGAACTGAGCCTAGCACCGCATCGTCTTATTGATATCTTAGATCCTAGTGAATCTTACTCAGCGGCAGACTTTCGTCGTGATGCCCTACAAGCAATGGATGACATTGTTGCAGAAGGGAAAATTCCGCTCTTAGTCGGCGGTACCATGCTGTATTACAAAGCATTACTTGAAGGCCTATCACCTCTTCCTGCTGCAAATCCTGAAATTCGTCAGCAAATTGAGCAAGAAGCATTGACTAAAGGTTGGTCAGTGTTGCACGATGAGCTGAAAGAGATTGATCCTGTATCAGCTGCGAGAATCCATCCAAACGATCCTCAGCGTTTATCGAGGGCGTTGGAAGTTTTCCGTATTTCAGGTAAAACTCTTACTGAGTTGACTCAAACTAAAGGTGATAGCTTACCTTATCGAGTCAAACAGTTTGCAATAGCTCCCATGGACAGGGCAGAACTTCACCGTCGAATTGAGCTGCGCTTCGAGAAGATGATGGAAGCAGGTTTTGAAGAAGAAATGAAAGCGTTGTATGCGCGTGACGATCTTCACCCTGATCTTCCATCAATACGTTGTGTTGGTTACAGACAGATGTGGGAGTATTTAGACGGGGAGTGCACTCGTGATGAAGCTGTTTTTCGTGGCGTATGTGCAACTCGTCAATTGGCCAAGCGTCAAATCACCTGGTTACGCAGCTGGAATGATTTAACTTGGTTGGATAGCGACAACATTGAACAAGCACTCGAAACCATGTCAGAAGCAATAGCATCTGATTGAGATAGCTGTGTATAATGTGATCGTTTTTGCGTGATCGCACTCTCAAAGGATCTGTTATTGGCGGTTTTTATACTATGCTGCTAATTACTTAGGGTGCATTTTGATTCGTTTAGCTCAGATGCAAAAAGCAGTACCTTTTGCATTGCACCACTAGCTAAATAATTACAACTACAAATTAAATAAGGAAAATAAAATGGCTAAGGGGCAATCTCTACAAGACCCATTCCTAAATGCGCTACGTCGTGAGCGTATCCCGGTATCTATCTACCTTGTGAACGGTATTAAACTACAAGGTCAGATCGAATCTTTCGATCAATTCGTGATCCTGCTGAAAAACACTGTAAATCAAATGGTGTACAAGCACGCAATCTCTACCGTTGTTCCGGCTCGTCCAGTGAGCCACCACAGTGGTGATCGTCCTCAAGGTGATCGTCCACAAGAGAAATCTGAAGATTAATTCTTCATTTAGTATTGCTAAAATAAGGAGTTGATTGCTTGTTTGACCGTTATGAATCCGGTGAGCGAGCCGTACTTGTTCATATCAACTTCACGCAAGAAGGTGAATGGGAAGATCTGGCTGAGTTTGAAATGCTGGTTTCTTCCGCTGGGGTAGAGGCACTGCAAGTTGTAACTGGCAGTCGTCAATCCCCACACCCGAAATACTATGTCGGAGAGGGTAAGGCACAAGAAATTGCTACTGCGGTACAATTAACTGGTGCTGAAATTGTGATTTTTAATCACTCCCTCTCTCCTGCCCAAGAACGTAACCTCGAAGCACTGTGCAAATGTCGAGTCCTCGACCGCACTGGTCTCATCCTCGATATCTTTGCTCAACGAGCACGAACACACGAAGGTAAGCTGCAAGTAGAGCTAGCCCAACTTCGTCATATTTCTACTCGTTTGATTCGTGGTTGGACGCACCTTGAAAGGCAGAAAGGCGGCATCGGTCTACGTGGGCCGGGGGAAACTCAGTTAGAGACTGACCGTCGATTATTGCGTGACAGAATTAAAGCTATCCTTCGCCGTCTCGAAAAAGTTGCGAAGCAGCGTGAACAAGGGCGCCGCGCCCGAAATCGAGCAGAAATCCCAACGATTTCTCTTGTGGGTTACACCAACGCGGGTAAGTCGACACTCTTCAACCGCATTACAGAAGCTGGCGTTTACGCGGCAGATCAATTATTTGCTACTCTTGACCCAACTTTACGTAAGATAGAGTTAGACGATGTGGGGCCTGCAATTCTTGCAGATACCGTTGGATTTATCCGACATTTACCACATGATTTGGTTGCTGCCTTCAAAGCAACCTTGCAGGAAACGCAAGAAGCTGACATTTTGTTACATGTTGTTGATGCCAGTGACGAGCGTTTTCGTGAGAATATTCAAGCTGTTCATGAAGTATTAGAAGAGATCGACGCACATGAAGTGCCGACGCTCGTAGTAATGAACAAGATTGACAATCTAGAAGAGCAAAATCCTCGTATTGAACGTGATGAGGAAGGCGTGCCTCGAGCGGTCTGGGTTTCTGCGATGGATGGATTGGGCATTGATCTCCTATTTGATGCGCTGACAGAACGTTTGGCGTCGCAAATGGTTGAGCATCAGTTGCGAATTCCTCCACAGTATCAAGGACGATTCCGTAGTACATTCTTCCAAATGAAGTGTATTCAACGTGAGGAATATGACCAGGAAGGTAACTTGTTGATCGATATTCGAATGCAACAGGTAGATTGGTCTAGACTTGAAAAAAGAGAAGGGGCAGTTTTAGTCGACTTTATAGTCACTTAAAGGACTGCTACAGTATAACGTCATATCAAATGATGGAGCTTTCTAATGGCGTGGAATGAGCCTGGAAATAACAACGGCAACAATGGCCGCGATAATGACCCTTGGGGTAATAATAATCGTGGTGGCCAGCGTCCTGGTGGCCGAGATCAAGGTCCGCCAGATTTAGATGAAGTGTTCAGCAAACTGAGTCAAAAGCTGGGTGGCAAATTTGGTAAAAAAGGCGGCGGCGGTGGTTCACCTATCGGCGGTGGTGGTAGTGCGATTGGCTTTGGTGTCATTGCAGTTATCGCGATTGCAGTATGGTTCTTCGCTGGCTTTTACACCATCGGTGAAGCAGAGCGCGGTGTCGTACTGCGTTTAGGTAAATACGACCGTATCGTAGACCCAGGTCTGAACTGGCGTCCTCGTTTCATTGATGAATACGAAGCGGTTAACGTACAAGCGATTCGTTCACTACGTGCATCAGGTCTAATGCTGACTAAAGATGAAAACGTAGTAACAGTAGCGATGGACGTTCAATACCGTGTTGCTGACCCATACAAATATCTATACCGCGTAACGAATGCTGATGACAGTTTGCGTCAAGCAACCGACTCAGCTCTGCGTGCAGTAATTGGTGACTCACTGATGGATAGCATCCTAACCAGTGGTCGTCAGCAAATCCGTCAAACAACGCAAGAAACACTGAATCAAATCATCGATAGCTACGATATGGGCATCGTGATTGTAGATGTGAACTTCCAGTCTGCACGTCCACCAGAGCAAGTGAAAGATGCGTTCGATGATGCAATTGCGGCACGTGAGGATGAAGAGCGTTTCATCCGTGAAGCAGAAGCTTACAAAAACGAAATCTTGCCGAAGGCAACAGGTCGAGCAGAGCGTTTGAAGAAAGAAGCACAAGGTTACAACGAGCGTGTGACGAACGAAGCGCTTGGTCAAGTGGCTCAGTTTGAAAAACTACTGCCTGAATACCTAGCAGCTCCTGGCGTAACTCGAGATCGTCTGTACATTGACGCAATGGAAGAAGTTTACTCAAGCACATCGAAAGTGCTGATCGACTCTGAATCCAGCGGCAACCTTCTTTACCTTCCAATTGATAAATTGGCAGGCCAAGATGGTCAATCAGACTCTAAACGTAAATCGAAATCGACTTCAACATACGACCACATTCAACTTGAATCTGAGCGTACTCAAGAAGACACTTCGAACACGCAGTCTCGTTCAACGGGTACACGTCAAGGGAGATACTAAGAATGCGTAAGTTAATGATCCCTGTACTGGTAATCGCTCTGGCATTAATGCTGATGTCACTGTTCGTGATTCCTGAAGGTGACCGCGGTATTGTGGTTCGATTTGGCCGTGTCTTGAAAGACAACAACGACATCACTCGTATTTACGAGCCGGGCCTGCACTTCAAAATGCCTTTGTTTGACCGCGTGAAAACACTAGATGCGCGTATCCAAACAATGGATGGCCGTGCTGACCGTTTCGTAACGTCTGAGAAAAAAGACGTAATCATTGATACCTACGTGAAGTGGCGTATCGAAGATTTCGGTCGTTACTACCTAGCAACAGGTGGCGGCAATACGCTGACTGCCGAGGCGCTTCTTGAGCGTAAGGTAACGGACGTACTACGTGCAGAAATCGGTGCTCGTGAAATCAAGCAAATCGTATCTGGTCCACGTAACAACGACGTACTTCCAGAAGACGCAACCAGCGAGGAAGTAAGTACTGAAGCAGCTCGTGAAGCATTGGAAATCGATGGTGAACGTGACCTAATCATGTCTGAAGTGTTGAAAGACACACGCGACAGCGCAATGAAAGATTTGGGTGTTCGCATCGTTGACTTCCGTATGAAGAAGATCAACCTACCAGATGAGATCAGTGAATCAATCTACCGTCGTATGCGTGCAGAACGTGAGTCGGTAGCTCGTAAGCACCGTTCTCAAGGTCGTGAGAAAGCCGAAGTTATCCGTGCACAAGCTGAGCTTGAAGTGGCAACAATTCTTGCAGAAGCAGACAAAACAGCTCGTGTAACACGAGGTGAGGCGGATGCAGAAGCTGCGAAGATCTATGCGAATGCTTACAACAAAGATCCTGAGTTCTTCAGCTTCCTTCGTTCTTTAAAAGCTTACGAGAAATCGTTCAGCTCTAAGAATGACATTCTTGTACTTGATCCGAAGAGTGAGTTCTTCCAGTACATGAATAACGCGAAAGGCGCAAAAGCTGAATAAGCGAATTGCTAAACGACAAAAGGCTCCTATATGGAGCCTTTTTTATATCTGCTGGAAAATAAGCGCTGGCGGCTTAACTCATCATTATCGCGATGACCGCTCCGGCGACGACCAGACAGCCACCAATCCGACGCAACTGGTTATCTGGTTGGTCACTCAACTGAGCCACCATGTTACGCCAACCGTTTGGGGCAATCAGTGGTCCAATTCCTTCTACAATCAAAACCAGCCCGATAGCCAGCCAAATAGACTCAGACATTGCGATTCCTTGTGGATTTAAGAAAGGTAAATATTATCAGTGATGTAGTGATTTCGAAATGAACAACATCGGTGATGTTTGCATTCTAGTATCAACTCTGTGAACAAAAATGACTGCAAGAAGGGGGATTCGGTGCTAGAATCCATTTTTAACTAGCAATCAGACTTGGAAAGATGGGAAATAACGTAGTCGTTCTAGGCACCCAATGGGGTGACGAAGGTAAAGGTAAAATTGTAGACCTTTTAACTGAAGATGCAAAATACGTGGTACGCTACCAAGGCGGTCACAATGCAGGTCATACACTTGTAATTGACGGTGAAAAAACCGTTCTTCACTTAATTCCATCAGGTATCCTTCGCGATAACGTAAAATGCGTTATCGGTAACGGTGTAGTGCTATCGCCTGAAGCTCTAATTAAAGAAATGAAACCTCTTGAAGAGCGCGGCATTCCAGTACGCGAGCGTCTTTTCATTTCTGAAGCATGTCCTCTAATTCTTCCTTACCACGTTGCAATGGACCAAGCTCGCGAAATCGCTCGCGGTAAAAAAGCTATTGGTACAACAGGTCGTGGTATCGGTCCAGCATACGAAGATAAAGTTGCTCGTCGCGGTCTACGCGTTGGCGACCTATTCGATATGGAAGCGTTCGCTGAGAAACTAAAAGAAGTAATGGAATTCCATAACTTCCAACTAGAGCATTTCTACAAAGCTGAACCAGTAAGCTATGAAGAAGTACTTGAGCAAGCTAAAGGCTACGCTGAGCTACTAACTTCAATGGTTATCGACGTAACTGACGAACTAGACGCAGCACGTAAGCGCGGCGACAAGATCATGTTCGAAGGTGCGCAAGGTACACTGCTAGATATCGACCACGGTACTTACCCTTACGTAACTTCTTCTAACACGACGGCTGGTGGTGTTGCTGCAGGTTCTGGTTTCGGTCCTCGTCATATCGGTTACATCCTTGGTATCACTAAAGCTTACTGTACTCGTGTTGGCTCTGGTCCATTCCCGACTGAGCTATACGACGGTCTAGACAAGCAAGATCCTGTTGGTAAGCATCTAGGTGAAGTTGGTCATGAGTTCGGTGCAACAACTGGTCGTCTACGCCGTACTGGTTGGTTCGATGCTGTTGCGATGCGTCGCGCAATCCAAATCAACTCTATCTCTGGCTTCTGTCTAACTAAACTAGACGTTCTAGATGGCCTAGAAGAGCTAAAAATCTGTACTGGTTACAAGATGAAAGATGGTTCTATCCTAGAAGTTTCTCCAATGGCAGCTGAGTCATTTGAGCAAGCGACACCAATCTACGAAACAATGCCTGGTTGGTCTGAGAACACATTTGGTGCTAAGTCAATCGACGCGCTACCACAAGCAGCTCTAGACTACATCAAGCGTATTGAAGAGCTAACTGGCGTGCCTGTAGACATCGTTTCAACAGGTCCAGATCGTAACGAAACTATCATCAAGGTTCACCCATTCGAATCTTAATCGATACTCGTTAGAGATTATAAAAGCCGACTTTCGAGTCGGCTTTTTTGTATCTGTAACTTGGCTGCACTGACGGAAAAATAAACTCGATATGGCAAATTGTTGCCGTTAAGCTTAAACAAGAGGCAAAAATTGTCTAAAGCTTAACTGACGTTTGCCGATAAGGTTATCAAGCAGAGGAGATCCTTCGCCGATCTTTGATTTCTCAGAATCCTTAAAGAGTACATTTATGAAGTTACGAACAGTGGCTGCTTCACTGTTATTGATGCTGAGTGCAACGTCGGTCAAGGCAGATGTTGCCGATGTGGGGGCACCAGTTCCCATCTATACCGAAGCAGAGTTAATTAAGCTTATTGAACAAAATAAGCATTTAGAACGCGTGCGTGCGGATAACTGCCAGTTGGTGGAAGATATTGTTGCACGTGCCACACGAATTAATTTACCGTCGTATGAGTTTCTCTACGGCGACATGCTGGCGTGGGGCGTTTGTGTAGAGCAAGATGTTGAACTTGGTCTCTACTATATGGAAAACGCTGCACACCAAGGCTTACCTGCTGCATTAGAGCAGCTTGGGCGCTACTACTCTCGTGGTACCTTAGTTCAACAAGATAAAGAGCGTGCAATCCCATACCTGCGAGAAGCGGCGGCAATGGGGAACCTTAATGCGCGTATTCATCTTGCTGAGTTATTGTTACGTGATTACGGTAGCCCATTGGATTACGAAGATGCTTACCGTTGGTTATACAACTCAGTCACGGCAGATCAGAGAAAGCATAAGCGTATTGCGGTGCTAAGAAATGGTTTAGAGCAACGTATGCCGCAAAACATCATTGCGCGAGCCAAGCGTCGCGACACTTTCTGGTAGATGTACTCTTAAAACACCAGTAGCTTCATAACACTCTGCCAATAAAAACAACAAAGCCCACATCATGTGGGCTTTGTTGTTTTTCCCGAAACGTAATCGTGAGCGATTAAACGACTTTGTGTGGACCGAAGCATTCATAGTGGAATTGCTCTTGCGGAACACCAAGTTCAAGCAGTTGTTTCGCTACGTGCTGCATAAAACCAACAGGGCCGCAGAAGTAAACTTGAACGTTGTCTTGTTTCACTGCTGCTTCAATTTCGTGTAGGTTTACAAAGCCGGTGAAATGGAAGTCTTCACCCAACTTATCTTCTGCCGTTGGTTGGTTGTACCAAACCAGCGAGTTCATATTCTCTTTTGCGCCAACAATTTGATTCACATGATGTTTGAATGCGTGTTGTTGGCCGTTTTCTGCTGCGTGTACCCAAGTTACAGGTGCTTTGTGTTCAGCAAGGCTCTCAAGCATTGAAAGTGTTGGCGTTAGACCGACACCAGCGGAAACCAAAACAACGGGTGTACTTGCTTCTACGTCCATAAAGAAGTCACCCGCAGGTGCGGCTAGCTGCACTTTATCGCCGATGTTGAGATCGTCATGCAGGAAGTTCGATACCTTGCCGCCGTCTTCACGTTTTACCGAGATACGGTAAGTGTTTTCTTGTACCGCAGAAGATAGGCTATACTGGCGAATCTCTTGGTTTTCGAACTTATCACTGTTGATGTAGATACCAAGATATTGGCCCGGTTTGTACTCAGAAACCTTTTCACCATCGACCGGTTTGAAGACGAAGCTACAAATGTTCTCGCTTTCAAGTTGTTTACCAACCAGTTCAAACTCACGCAGACCACGCCAGCCACCTTGAAGTGCTGCATTTTCTTGGTAGATTTGTTCTTCACGTTGAATGAACACGTTTGCTAGCACGCCGTAGGCTTCTGCCCATGCGTCAATCACTTCTTGACCAGGAGAAAACAGCTCATCAATGGTAGCCAGTAAGTGCGTACCAACGATTTGGTACTGATCTTTGGTGATCATAAAACTGGTGTGTTTGTGGGCGATTTTCTCTACTGCACCAAGTAGGGCTGGTAGGTTGTCGATATTGCTTGCATAAGCACAGATAGCATTAAATAGAGCTTCACGTTGGTCACCATTACGCTGGTTACTCATGTTGAAAATGTCTTTCAACTCAGGATTATGGGTGAACATGCGGTCATAAAAGTGCGCAGTCAACTTCGGGCCAGTTTCTGCAAGAAGTGGTGCGGTTGCTTTCACGATATCAATGGTTTGGTTGCTGAGCATAATGGCTTCCTATTTAAAGTTGTATTTGTAATGCATGTTTAAAGTTGTATCTCAAATGTATCTTTCGATCAAGAAAAGAATTACACTTTTGCTTCTAGAGAGGATAGCAACATGCAGTTAACTAGCTTTACCGATTACGCGTTAAGAACCCTGATTTACTTGGCTTCTTTGCCCAAAGATGAGCTTACAAATATTACCGAAGTAACTGATTTATTTGGTGTATCACGTAACCATATGGTGAAGGTGATCAACCGTCTGGGTCAGTTAGGTTATGTACATACGGTGCGTGGTAAAAACGGCGGCATTCGTTTGATGAAGCCGGCAAAAGAAATTACTGTCGGTGGTGTGGTGCGCGATCTAGAGCCATTAGATTTGGTAAATTGTGATGTCGAGTTTTGTCACATTACGCCAGCATGTCGTCTAAAAGAGAAGCTAGCAAAAGCGAAATTGGCTTTCTTAGCTGAATTAGACGGTTGCACTATTGATGAACTGCTTCGCGACAACTCAGAGCTGCTGATCCTGCTTACACGTCCTTAGTTTTACGTGTGTCTCTCTCATCCTTTCAAGATCATTCTTTTTTCAAAGCAATTCTGTAGCTTATCAAGAGACTCGGATATACTAGCTCTATACCTTCCTTGCTAGATAGGCACGCCTATGTCAGACAATATTCCAAACGATCCATTCGCAGATCGTGAATCCAAAAATTACGAAAACCCAATTCCAAGTCGAGAGTTCATCACTGAATTTCTGCAGCAAGCTGGCGTCCCAATGAATCGCAACGATTTGTTTGAAGCGCTTAAGCTAAAAGGTGAAGATCAATACGAAGGTTTACGCCGTCGACTGCGCGCGATGGAGCGTGATGGCCAGCTCGTGTTTACGCGTCGTCAGTGCTACGCGCTACCAGAAAAACTCGAGATGGTGAAAGGTTACGTAATTGGCCATAAAGATGGTCATGGTTGGGTGCGTCCTGAAGGCAGTGTCGGCAAGGATAATGACATTGTGCTGCCTCATCACCAAATGAAACACATCATTCATGGTGATTTCGTTTTGGTTCAACCGACAGATAACAGCAAGCGCGGCCGCCGTGAAGGGCGTTTAGTCCGTGTTTTAGAAGAGCGTAACACGCAGATCGTTGGTCGTTTCTTCCTAGAGTACGGTTACTCTTACGTTGTGCCTGATGACTCGCGTATCAGCCAAGATATTCTAATCCCAAATGAGCACAAAGCAGGTGCCCGCATGGGTAACGTGGTGGTGATTGAGATCACTGACCGTGGTTCTCGTTCGCGTGGCATGATGGGTAAAGTGGTTGAAGTGCTGGGTGAAAACATGGCTCCGGGTATGGAAACGCAAATCGCGATTCGTACTCACCAAATTCCTCACGATTGGCCAGCGGCTGTCGATAAACAAATTGAAAATCTAGGCGAAGAAGTCCCAGAAGAAGCAAAAGTAGGTCGAGTTGACTTACGTGAGTTACCGTTGGTGACCATCGATGGTGAAGACGCTCGTGACTTTGATGATGCGGTGTACTGTGAGAAGAAAAAGAGCGGTGGTTGGCGTTTATGGGTAGCGATTGCTGACGTAAGTTACTACGTACGTACAGACTCTGCGCTGGACAAAGAAGCCATCAACCGTGGTAACTCGGTGTACTTCCCATCGCAAGTTGTGCCAATGCTACCTGAGGTGCTATCAAACGGTTTGTGTTCACTTAACCCACAAGTTGATCGTCTGTGTATGGTGTGTGAAATGACCATCTCTGACACCGGTAAGCTGTCAGGGTACAAGCACTACGAAGCGGTGATGAACTCACATGCACGTCTGACGTACAGTAAAGTGGGTGCGATTCTAGAAGGTGATGAAGAGCTGCGTATGCGCTACCACAACCTAGTGCCTCATCTAGAAGAACTGCACAGTATGTACAAAGTGCTAAAAGACGCTCGTGACAACCGTGGTGCGATTGAATTTGAGACCGTTGAAGCTAAGTTCATTTTCAATGCCGAACGCAAGATTGAAACCATCGAGCCTGTGATTCGTAACGATGCACATAAGATCATCGAAGAATGTATGATCCTAGCGAACATCGCCTCAGCGTCTTATGTCGAGAAGGCAAAAGAGCCAGCATTGTACCGTGTTCACGAATCTCCGGGTGAACTGCGCTTGCAGGGTTTCCGTGATTTCCTAAGTGAGCTTGGCTTGGATTTGAAGGGCGGTCTTGAACCATCACCAACCGACTACGCAGACTTGGTAAAACAGATTGCGGAGCGTCAGGACAAAGAGCTGATTCAAACCATGCTGTTGCGCTCAATGAAGCAAGCAGTATACAACGCGGACAATGCCGGCCACTTTGGTTTAGCGCTGAAGCGTTACGCGCACTTCACGTCGCCAATTCGTCGTTACCCAGACCTGCTGCTGCACCGCGCAATCAAATATCTGATTGCCAAAGAAGAAGGTCGCAATCAAGATCGTTGGACCCCAACGGGTGGTTACCACTACTCGTTTGACGACATGGACTTCTACGGTGAGCAATGTTCGATGACAGAGCGCCGTGCAGACGATGCAACTCGTGAAGTGGCTGATTGGTTGAAGTGTGAATACATGCAAGACCATGTTGGCGACGAGCTGGATGGTGTTATTGCCAACGTGACCAGCTTTGGTTTCTTTGTTCGTCTGACTGAGCTGCACATCGATGGTTTGGTGCACATTTCAACGCTAGCGAACGACTACTACCAATTTGATCCGATTGGTCAAAGACTTATCGGTGAAAGCTTCGGTAACATCTATCGTCTAGGCGATGCGGTGAAAGTGAAAGTGCTTGCGGTTAACTTAAATGACAAGCAAATTGACTTTGAATTAATCGAAACAAGCCGTAAGCTACGCGGCAAAGGTAAGACTGCGAAGAAACGCGCAGCAGATGCCAAACGCAAAGCAAAAGAGAAAAAGCGTGCGGCAACCAAAGGCGGTACTCGCGCGAAGCCGATGATTGAACCGACCAAGCACCCTGAACCTGCGGAAGCAGGCAGTGCTCGCAAAGGTAGCGCGAAACGCGGTGACGCTGAAGGTACGAAAAAGCCGAAGAAAGCACGCAAGAAAAAGCCACACAGTAAGCCGAGAAAGACTAAGCGTACTAAGAGCGACGCTGAGTAGGCTGAAGCGCCAATCTAGTCCGGATTTAAAGGGGTAGATTGGCGAAGGCAAGACGACCAGAACAACAGGTTAAACAATGAGTAACGAATTTATTTACGGCATTCACGCAGTGAAAGCGGTATTAGAACGCGAACCAGAGCGTTTTATCGAAGCATACGTCCTAAAAGGCCGCCAAGACGATCGTCTAATGCCAATCCTGAATGACCTTCAGGTTTGTGGTGTTTCGATTCAACAAATGACTCGTAAAACGCTAGATGACAAAGCGCACGGTGCTAACCACCAAGGCATCATTGCTCGCGTTAAAGCTGCGAAACAGCTTAACGAAAATGACATTGATGGCATCCTAACGCAGCATGAATCACCGCTACTATTGGTATTGGATGGCGTGACGGATCCGCATAACCTAGGTGCTTGCCTACGTAATGCAGACGCAGCTGGCGTAGCGGCGATCATCGTACCGAAAGATCGTTCTGCTCCGATGAACGCAACCGTAAGCAAAGTGGCTTGTGGTGCAGCTGAAGTCGTGCCATTGATCCGAGTGACCAACTTGGCTCGTACTATGCGTACACTGCAAGAGCAAGGTATCTGGTTTGTTGGTACGGCGGGCGAAGCAACGCACGACATCTACCAAGCAAAACTGACGGGCCCTCTTGCTATCGTAATGGGTGCAGAAGGTGACGGTATGCGTCGTCTAACTCGCGAAACCTGTGACGATTTGATTAAGATCCCAATGGCAGGTAGCGTTTCAAGTTTGAACGTATCTGTGGCATCTGGCATTTGTTTGTTTGAAGCTGTTCGTCAGCGTATTGCTGCAAAGTAATTGCTAAACAAGTTTTAATAAACAAATAGTTACTGCAAAGTCAGACATAATGATAAAAACAAAGGATGGGGTGCCATCCTTTGTCGTTTTCACCGATTTATAAATAGAATTTTCAGGGAAGTTATGACTCAACAAGACATTAAATTCATTGCCTTTGACCTAGACGGTACTTTGCTTGATAGCGTGCCCGATCTTGCGGTTGCCGCCGATCAAGCTGTTCAAGAACTCGGTTTTCCTTCTGTTTCAGAAGAACAAGTTCGTGACTATGTTGGTAACGGCGCAGACGTGCTGATTGGACGCTCATTAAGTCAAAGCCTGACCATCAATCCAGAGTTGAGCGAAGAGCTTCGTGCAAAAGCGCGTGTGCTGTTTGATGACTACTACGAGCAAAGTGGTCACAAGTTAAGCCACCTTTACCCAACGGTAAAAGAGACGCTGGAAGAGTTGCACAAAGCCGGTTTTGTTATGGCGTTGGTGACCAACAAGCCTTCGAAGTTTGTGCCTGATGTTTTAGAAAAACACGACATCGCAAAATACTTTGTTGATGTGCTAGGTGGCGACGCGTTTCCAGAGAAAAAACCAAACCCAATTGCACTGAACTGGTTGATGGAAAAGCACCAAATCCAACCGAGTGAAATGCTGATGGTCGGCGACTCGAAGAACGACATTCTCGCAGCAAAGAATGCAGGCTGTGCCTCATTTGGTCTGACTTATGGCTACAACCACGGTGAGCCTATCTCTGCATCAAATCCAGATTTCGTCGCTGACAGTTTGGCTGAATTATTGGATGTAGTAGCGGTTTCTGCATAACGGCTACAAAAGAGCTTCCAAAATACTCGTTAATGAGTACACTGAGTAAACCGTGCACCTATCGTTGCACGGTTTTTTTCATTTATTTAGATTAAGAAGTCAAAGGAATCATTCTAATGAGCAAACCCATTGTATTGAGTGGTGTTCAACCTTCAGGTGAACTAAGTATCGGTAACTACTTGGGTGCTCTACGTCAATGGCAGCAGATGCAAGACGATTATGATTGCCAATACTGTGTGGTAGACCTTCATGCGATTACGGTTCGTCAGGACCCTAAAGCGCTGCATGAAGCGACTCTAGATGCACTGGCGATCTGTCTGGCAGTTGGTGTTGACCCGAAGAAGAGCACGCTATTTGTTCAGTCACACGTACCAGAGCATGCTCAACTTGGTTGGCTTCTTAACTGTTACACTCAAATGGGTGAACTGGGTCGTATGACGCAGTTTAAAGACAAATCTGCACGTTACTCAAACGACAGCTCAAGCCAGTTTGGTGATGTAAACGTGGGTCTGTTTGACTACCCAGTACTGATGGCGGCAGACATCCTGCTGTACGGTGCGCATCAAGTGCCTGTAGGTAGCGACCAGAAGCAACACCTAGAGCTAGCGCGTGATATTGCTAACCGCTTTAACAACATCTACTCACCAGAGCAGCCAATCTTCCAAGTTCCAGAGCCTTACATTCCGACGGTAAACGCGCGTGTAATGAGTCTTCAAGACGCAACGAAGAAGATGTCAAAATCTGATGATAACCGTAAGAACGTTATCACGCTGTTGGAAGAGCCTAAGTCGATCATTAAGAAGATCAACAAAGCGCAAACCGACACAGAAACACCACCGCGTATCGCTCACGATTGGGACAACAAGGCAGGTATCTCTAACCTAATGGGTCTGTACTCTGCGGCAACAGGCATGAGCTTTGAAGAGATTGAAGCGAAATACCAAGGCGTTGAAATGTACGGTCCATTCAAGAAAGACGTTGGTGAAGCGTTGGTGACTATGCTTGAGCCAATTCAAGCTGAATACCACCGAATTCGTGCTGACCGCGCTTACATGAACGAAGTGATGAAGCAAGGCGCTGAGAAAGCATCGGCACGTGCGGCTGAAACGTTGAAGAAAGCGTACGAAGCAGTAGGTTTTGTTGCTCGCCCATAGTTGCTAAAGAACATTCAGAATTTAAGAGCTCCACCATCGGTGGAGCTTTTTTATGCCTATGTTACTGAAATGGCGTGTCTTCCATGCAACGTTCCATATCGTAATACTCCACGCGTCCTCTTGGGCCTAGGAAAGCAGACTTGACGACAAAGCCACGATCAACAAAGTAACTTAATTCGATACAAGATATCTCGTAGCTGGATTCCTTAATACTTGCGGGTAGCCAATAGTAGCCAGGGCCAGGTAAGCGGGCGGTATAGGTGATTAAGCCATTATCACTTACTTCAAACATTTTGAACTCACTGAGTTCTTGCTTAGCCACTTCGACCAGATGCTCAGAGGTACTTGGTTCGATGGGCTCACTCGAGGTCAATTGACACCCCGCCATTAACATTGAAGCCGAAAGGGCTAGCGCAATCTGCTGAAATTGTTTCATTTTCTTATCCTAATCGTCGTTATTGGAGATCTTGTTATCTGTCTCTCATTAGCGTTATAACGAGTACTTATGGATTTTGCTAGATTTGCATGGTGAGAGTAATGCTTGGTTTATAAAACTTTGAACTTAACGCGCATAAATAATCTCAAAGGTTATTTTTAATGGCGCAGTAAAGGAAAGAAATAATAAGTTCGTCATTCTAAATTAGCATTGCTTAATATTTAAATTATATTGCTAGAATTGAATTAATTCAGATTAAATACTCATCCATTCACATAGCATGCTGAGTGATATAAAACCGAGTAATAAGTCTAATTATTGATATTTATATTCTTAGTTGCTGTATTTGTTACAAAAACTGTTTAAATGGGCAGCCCTGGCATAATTTTGCGTATTCACGTGTGATATATTTCACGGCTTTTACTGGTGTTTCTTATTTATTTCATAAATAAACCTGATAGTAGGCACAAATGGTGGGCTCTGCTCAGGGCTTAGTTTGCATTTAAATAAATATCAGGTACGACAATGGATACGTTAATCAAACCCTCTTTACTTGCACTGACGATTGCCAGCGCGCTTAGTGCCAATGCTAACGCAGAAATTATCCTTTCCCAATATGTTGAAGGTGGCTCATACAACAAAGCCGTAGAAATCGCGAACACGGGCGATGCAGCGGTAACGCTAACCGGTTACGAGCTAGCGAAATCATCAAACGGTGGCGGTACTTGGGGGAGCACACTCGACCTTAGCCAAGTGACGTTACAAGCTAACCAAGTGTATGTACTGGCTCATGGTGACGCGAGCGATGCCATCAAAGCTGTCGCGGATATCACAGATAAAAGCGTTGCGAACTTTAACGGTGACGACCCGATCGCACTGCTTAAAGATGGCGAAGTGCATGACATCATCGGTGTGATGGGTGACGTAGATTTTGGTAAAGATACCACATTGGTTCGTAACAGTGATGCACTAACCCCTTCTGCTACTTATGATGCATCTCATTGGACGGCATTTGAGAAAGACAACATTGACGGTCTTGGTGAGCTAAATGCGACGGAGCCACCAGCACCATTCGCTTGTGAAGTAGACGGTCAGCAACCTAACTTCACCACCATTCAAGATATTCAAGGTGAAGGCGATTCGTCACCATTTATTGATGGTTATCCATACATTACTGACGAAGATCATTTCGTAACTGGTGTCGTGACTGCTGTTACCACTGGCCTAACCAAAGGTTTCTACCTGCAAGCGTTAGAAAGCGACAACAACGACAAGACTTCAGAAGGCTTGTTCATTCATACCGATGCCGCGGATACCAATCTAAAATCAGGCGATGTTGTTTGTGTGAAAGGTAAAGTTCAAGAGTATTACAGCAATACTCAGCTAGCTTCTGATGCTAACAGTTATGTGAAAACGGGCACATCGGATATTCCTCGAGTTACCGATCTTGTTATCAAAGAAGGTGAGACACTACGTGATGCGCTAGAGCGTCATGAAGGTATGCAAGTTGAACTGAAATCAGCAAGCGAGTTGTTTGTGACTCGTAACTTCTCTTACGACTACGACTCTCGTCGTAACAATATGATGCTGTCTCATGAAGCGCCATTGTTTAAGCCGACTCAATTGCACGCAGCAGAGAGTGATGCAGCTGTTGAGCTAGCAAAAGACAACGCAGCGAACCGCGTATACCTAGAATCTGATGGCAAAGCACCAAACGGCCAAATTCCTTACTACCCTGACTTTGCGAAAGATGCAGACCAAGATGGCTCTTCTGAACAGCACATTCGTCTTGGTTCGCGAGTAGAAGGTCTACAAGGCGTGGTGGCTTACAGCTACAACGAATACCGCCTGATTGCGACCAATGAAGTCGATAACACCAACTTCGTGACTTCAGGTGAAGGCTTCGACGTGGCTCGTAAAGATGCGCCAGCGATTGCGGATTCAGATTTGCGTATCGCGAGCTTTAACGTACTGAACTACTTCAACTCTGTGGCTGACAGCGGTCATGAAAACCCAACCGGACAAAACCGTGGGGCAGAAAACCTCGATGAGTTCCTGATCCAACAAGCGAAAATCGTTGCGGCGATGAATAAGATGGACGCTGACATCATTGGCTTAATGGAAGTCGAAAACAACGGCTTTGGTGACAGCAGTGCGGTGAAGAACTTGGTGGATGCATTGAATGCTGAAATCGAAGACACAGAAGATCATTACACTTACGTTGAAATCGCGGATCAAGACAAATACCAAGACGAATACTTTGGTAGTGATGCGATCATGGTGGCGATCCTATACCGTGCAAACGAAGTGACGCCAAAAGAAGTTGCGAAAGTGATTGTGACACCAGAGCAGCACATCGAAGAAAACACCATTACGCGTAATGACGGTGCAGAAGGCAACCCGGCTTACGACAAATACCAGCGTCATAGCCTGCTACAAACCTTTACAGTGAAAGAGACCGGTAAAGATCTATCTGTTGTGGTTAACCACTTCAAATCGAAAGGCTCTGAATGTATTGAAGAATGGATTGCGGGTGTAGAAGACTCTGAGCCGGCGGATCTGCAAGGCAACTGTAACAACTTCCGTGTTTCTGCAGCCAACGTTGTGGGTGACGCTCTGAAAGGCATTGAAGGTGACGTGCTAGTAATGGGTGACCTAAACGCCTATGGCATGGAAGATCCTCTGCTTACATTGACTGATTACTCGAAAGAGAAATACGGCCGTGACATTTACACTGCTGCTTACACAACCATTGGTGGTGGTGAGCTTCAAGTAGAGAAGACCAAAATTGAAAAAGGTTACGGTTACCATAACCTGAACACGGTACTTCACGGCGCAGACACCTTCTCATACACCTACTCTGGTGAGCTAGGTAACCTAGACCACGCGTTGGCGAGCAACAGCTTGGCACAAAAAGTGGTGGCGATTGAAGATTGGCACATTAACTCACTAGAAAGTAACTTGTTCGAATACAGCAGCAAGTACACCGGTGATATGCCTAAGTACAAAGATGCGTTCTCGGCATCTGACCACGATCCAGTGATCATCGCGATTGATTTCCCGGATACAGACATCGATCTACCAAGCTCAGGTGAAAACCTAGCGGTGGAAGTTCGTCTGCCACCAAACGCAGTTGTTGGTGATATCGTGACGGTAAGCCTAATGGAAGCAACTCAAGCGGCGTCGTCAACCTCTGATGCTGATGGCTACGAAGCGAGTGCAACTTTGACACAAGCGGACATTGATGCTCGCAGTGTCAGTGTGGAATTCGACAAAGCTCCAACAGAGGGCCAGTACGTACTAGAAGAGAAAGTGACAGATTCGACGGGCAACACCGTTAAGTTCACTGATTCTCGCGATGTTACGTTAGAGCCGTCGAGCACGAACCCATCAGACGATGATGATGGTGGCTCATTTGGCTTTGGCGCGCTAATTGCGCTGTTAGGTCTAGGCTTATTCCGCCGTCGCCGCTAAGCGAATTCATTTCCTGACAAACAGTTCCTAAATAGCTGTAAAGACCAAAGGCCAGCCTATGCTGGCCTTTTTATTCAGCAAAAACTTGCCTTTCTTGCTTGGTATAGCAAAATACCGCCCTTGATTGTCACGAACGTGGCGATCACCACGTAAGCATTGCCAAAACGGATTGGAGCAACCGACCTTTTATGTTGTTGATCATCGATAACTACGACTCTTTTACCTACAACCTTTACCAATACTTCTGCGAACTTGGTGCAGACGTAAAGGTGGTGCGTAACGATGAAATCGACATCCAAGGCATTGAGGCGCTCAACCCAACTCATTTGGTGATCTCTCCTGGGCCATGTACCCCTAACGAAGCAGGTATCTCTCTACAAGCCATTGAGCACTTTGCTGGTAAGTTACCTATCTTGGGCGTTTGCCTTGGTCATCAGGCTATTGCACAGGTGTTTGGAGGGGAAGTGGTACGTGCTCGACAAGTGATGCACGGTAAGACATCCCCAATTCGTCACAATGGTCGCAGTGTGTTTAAAAACCTCAATAACCCGCTCACGGTAACCCGCTACCACTCTCTTGTGGTGAAAAACGGTACGTTACCAAAGGTGTTTGAATTGACTGCATGGACTGAGTTGCCTGACGGAACCATGGATGAAATCATGGGTTATCAGCATAAAACCCTGCCAATTGATGCAGTACAGTTTCATCCAGAGTCAATTAAGACAGAACAAGGCCACGAACTACTCGCAAACTTTCTTGCGCGTAAAACGATCTGATCGCGATCACTTTTCTTAACAAATTCTTCATATTTTGTGCCTGAGAAGGGGAATGCAAAACTATGCGTTCTGCCAATTAGGTAGGGACTATTCATTTTTCTCATTTCTTTCTGAACCTTGTCATGCATGGTTTTTATAAAAAATCGCTTCTCTATTTGCGTTTCTTGGTGCATAAATAATCATAGATAGTGAGTATGAGATGTTACGCTCGCATACGAAAAGAATAAATCACTATTGAAATGGTTAATCAAATGTAAATACAATGCCGTATTAGCTTAAATGCAAAACATTATTTGCTGGCAAAGAGTGCTGGTTAAATTCGCTTATCTGCTAGGCATGCGGTATCAAGAAGGAATGTGCAATGACAACGGAAAACAAAGTAGAGCGCGGTTTATTCGATGAGGTAATGGTACCTTGCTATAACCCGATGGAAATGATTCCTGTAAAAGGTGAAGGTTCACGTATTTGGGATCAGAACGGAAATGAATACATCGACTTTGCTGGTGGTATTGCGGTGAGCTGTCTTGGTCATTGTCACCCAGTTATGGTGAACGCATTGACTGAGCAAGGTAACAAGCTTTGGCATCTAAGTAATGTTATGACTAACGAGCCTGCACTTCGACTGGCGAAGAAGCTAACAGAAGTGAGCTTTGCCGAGCGCGTGTTCTTTGCTAACTCTGGCGCAGAAGCGAACGAAGCAGCACTGAAGCTGGCGCGCCGTTATGCAGCAGACGTTCATGGCACTGAGAAATCTGAAATCATCGCATTCAAACAAGGTTTCCACGGTCGTACTTTCTTCACCGTAACGGTAGGCGGCCAAGCGGCTTACTCTGACGGTTTCGGTCCTAAACCAGGCGACGTAACGCACCTCCCTTACAATGATATCGAAGCGCTGCAAGCACATATGTCTGATCGCACTTGTGCGGTGATGATGGAGCCTCTACAAGGTGAGGGCGGCATCATTCCACCAACACCTGAATTCGCTCAAGCGGTTCGCGAGCTGTGTGACAAGCACAACGCACTACTGATCTTCGATGAAGTTCAAACAGGTAACGGTCGTACTGGTCACTTCTACGCATACCAAGGTCTAGGCATTACGCCAGACATCCTAAGCACTGCGAAATCATTAGGCGGTGGTTTCCCTATCGGTGCCATGCTGACGACAGAGAAACTGTCTGAACACATGAAAGTCGGTACGCACGGTTCGACTTACGGCGGTAACCCGCTAGCATGTGCGGTTGCCGAAGCGGTCGTTAATGAAGTGACTAAACCAGAAGTACTGGCTGGTGTACTAGAGCGTGAAGCGATGTTCCGTGAGGGTCTAGATAAGATCAACGCGAAATACAACATCTTCTCTGAAGTGCGCGGTAAAGGTCTACTGCTTGGTGCTGCACTGAACGAAGAGTGGCAAGGTCGTGCGCGTGACGTACTGGTTGCTGCGGGTAAACAAGGTCTCATGGTATTGGTTGCGGGTGCCAATGTCGTACGTTTCACACCATCACTCGTTATCACACAACAAGAAATCGAAGAAGGTTTAGCGAAGCTAGATAAAGCGATCGCAACACTGGTCTAAGCGCGGTCCCCATTTATCGTCAACCTAGAAACCCCCATCAAGGATCTCTGATGGGGTATTGTTCCTACAATATAGTTAGGATCTTCTTGCATCTGGAGGGAGTATTGATGCTAGTAGTTCGCCCTATCGCAATGTCGGATTATGACGCGCTGCACACCTGTGCGGTTGAGTCTGGTCATGGGTTTACATCTCTACCGGTTAACGAAGAACTGTTAACCAATCGAATTAAACATTCAGAGTACAGTTTTGGCAAACCTGACGTGAACGAAGCCGGTGATGAAGGCTACCTAATGGTGGGCTTTGAATCTGAAACTGGTGAAGTCGCAGGTACCACAGGTATTGAAGCTTCAATCGGCTGGGATGTGCCTTTTTATTCTTACCACATCAGTAAAGTGGTGCACTCGTCACCAAAGCTTGGCGTAAACAACGTGGTTAAGCTGCTGACGTTTGGTAACAACTACACGGGTAACAGCGAAATCTGTACCTTGTTCCTACGCGAGAAATTCCGTGGTGGCTTGAACGGGCGTCTGATGTCTAAGTGTCGTTTCTTAATGATGGCAGAGCACCCAGAACGCTTCTCGGAAACTATCTTTGCTGAAATGCGTGGTGTTTCTGATGATCAGGGCAACTCACCATTCTGGCAATGGCTTCAAGAGCATTTCTTCTCTATCGATTTCACGCTTGCGGATTATCTAACCGGTATCGGTAAGAAAGGTTTTATCGCTGATTTGATGCCGAAATTGCCAATCTACATCAACTTGCTAAGCCCAGAAGCACAAGCCGTAATAGGTAAGGTGCACGATAACACGCGTCCTGCTCTGAAGCTGCTTGAGCGCGAAGGTTTTACTAACCGTGGTTACGTCGACATCTTCGATGGTGGCCCAACGGTGGAGTGTGATCTACGCAATATCGAATCGGTACGTCACTCGTTCCGTGCCCAAGTCAAAATCTCTGAGCATACCAGTACTCAAGACTTCTTGATGTGTAACTCATCATTCGAGAACTTCCGTGCTGCAGCTGCAAAAGCGGCTTACGACGCTGAAACGCAAAGCGTTGTATTGGCTCCTGAACTTGCTGATGCGCTTTTGGTTGAGGAAGGGGATTTTGTTCGCCTTCTTCCGCAGTAACTGACGACAGAATTTAAGGATAGAAACAATGACACATTGGATTGCAGGTGAATGGGTACAAGGTCAGGGTGAAGGATTTACGTCTCTGTCGCCGTACAACCAAGAAGTGATATGGCAAGGCAACGGTGCAACGGCAGAACAAGTGAACCAAGCGGTTTCGGCGGCACGTGAAGCGTTTGTTGATTGGAAGAAGCGCCCATTTGCAGAGCGAGAAGCGATCGTGTTGGCTTTTGCTGAAAAAGTAAAAGAGCACAGCGAAAAAATCGCCGAAGTGATTGCCAAAGAAACCGGTAAGCCGATTTGGGAAACACGCACCGAAGCGGCAGCAATGGCAGGTAAAATTGCGATTTCCATCCGTGCTTACCATGACCGTACGGGTGAAGCTGCACGTGAAGCCGCAGGCAACCAAATTGTATTGCGCCACCGCCCACTGGGTGTGATGGCGGTATTCGGTCCTTATAACTTCCCAGGTCACTTGCCAAATGGTCACATCGTGCCAGCACTACTGGCTGGTAACACCGTTGTCTTTAAACCGTCTGAGCAAACGCCATGGACGGGTGAACTCGCTATGAAGCTGTGGGAAGAGGTCGGTCTACCAAAAGGTGTGATTAACCTAGTCCAAGGTGCGAAAGAAACTGGCATTGCGCTTGCGGATGCGAAAGGCATTGATGGAGTGCTGTTCACCGGTAGTGCAAACACAGGTCATGTTTTGCATCGTCAGTTTGCTGGTCAGCCGGGCAAAATGCTGGCGCTTGAAATGGGTGGCAATAACCCGATGGTTATCTCGGATAACTACGGCGACCTAGATGCGACGGTTTATACCATCATCCAATCGGCTTTTATCAGTGCAGGTCAGCGCTGTACTTGTGCACGTCGTCTTTACATTCCATTTGGCGACAAGGGTGATGCCGTCATTACTAAGCTGGTGGAAGCGACACTCAATATTAGAGTCGGCCAACCATTTGCAGAACCTGCGCCATTTATGGGACCACAGATTTCGGTCGCGGCAGCTAAATTCATTCTGGATGCACAAGCAAACCTACAAGCACTTGGTGGAGAAAGCTTGATTGAAGCGAAAGCAGGCGAAGCGGCATTTGTTTCTCCAGGAATTATTGATGTGACGAACATTGCTGAACTGCCAGATGAAGAGTACTTCGGTCCACTTCTGCAAGTTGTGCGCTACGAAGGGCTAGAGAAAGCGGTAGAACTGGCTAACGATACACGCTTTGGCCTTTCTGCGGGTCTGGTTTCAACCGACGACCAAGAGTGGGAATACTTCGTGGACCACATTCGTGCCGGCATCGTGAACCGCAACCGCCAGCTAACGGGCGCAAGTGGTGACGCACCATTTGGTGGTCCGGGTGCGTCGGGCAACCTACGTCCAAGTGCTTACTACGCAGCAGACTACTGTGCGTATCCAATGGCATCAATGGAAGGACAAGAGACGGTCTTGCCTGCCACATTGAGTCCGGGTGTAAACCTGTAATAGAGAAAAACGAAGCGGTGACAAAGTATCGCCGCTTCTCTCTGCCGGAGCTATTTACCAAGTTAGGATTCTGGTAAGCGCGCTGGCAAACGCCAAAGGCGAGCTTAAGACTCTCCAGTGCGTGTTGACTGACTGGCACTTATGCCACACATACCGTCACAGGTTGATGACCGCTCGTTCGTGATTCTGGACAGCCTCCGGGCTGTGAACGAGCGGTCAACTTCTCTTACCCCTAACTCTACATTGCATAACAAGGAGTCGTTATGACGCCCGATGTGTTATTTGAATCGCTATGGCAAGATTACATTAAACGTCTTTGTCCTTCCGCTGCTAAAGTCCATCAACTTCTTCAAGAAGATGAGCCTCTGATTAATGACCATATTGCTCTACGTACGTTTAATGTCGATCCCCTAGGCATTGAAACGTTAGCGAAGCCATTCTTGGCGGTGGGCTACAAAGCCTGTGGTGACTACGTATTTGAAAGCAAAAAGCTGGTAGCAAAACATTTTGAGCACCCAGATCCAAAACAACCAAAAGTCTTCATCAGTGAGTTGAAAGTGGATGAGTGCTCACCAGAGCTACAAGCCATTGTTCATAAATTGGTAGAGCAGGTTGATGCTTCTAAACTGACAGGCAGTGACTTCTTATACGGCGGACGTTTGTGGAACCTCAGCTATGCTGACTTCCAAACCTTGGCGAAAGAGAGTGAATACGCTTCTTGGCTTGCTGCGCACGGTTACGGAGCTAACCACTTCACAGTGAGCGTTAATCAACTCAACCAGCATCAAGAAGTGAAGCAAGTGAACGACTACCTACGCACTGCTGGCTTCACCATCAACGAGAATGGCGGTGAAGTAAAAGGCACGCCAGAGGTGCTACTAGAGCAGTCATCGACCATGGCAGACAAAGTGCCAGTGACCTTTACTGAAGGCGTTGAGGTGATTCCTGGAGGCTTCTACGAGTTTGCTAAGCGCTATCCAATGGATAACGGTGAGTTGTACCCAGGATTTGTGGCTGCATCGGCAGATAAGATTTTCGAAAGCACCAACGGTTAAAGAAGAGGCGAGAACGGGCTACGCCCTCTAGATGCCGGAATGCTTCGCTGCGGGAGGTTTTAACTCTCGGAATCTGAGAGGGCTATATCTCGGAGGATGAAGTCCGATCTCGGAATGCAGTGTTCCCAATTCTCGGCTCTTTGTTTTCCGTTCCCGATTCCCAAAAAACAAAAAAGCCACCAAACTTGCATTTGGTGGCTTTTAAATTTTTTAAACGTTAATCGAGATTAACGAGTCCCGTAAACAACGATAGTTTTACCGTGCGCAGAAATTAGGTTCTGCTCTTCTAGCATCTTCAAGATACGACCTACTGTCTCACGAGAACAGCCAACGATTTGGCCGATTTCTTGACGAGTGATCTTGATTTGCATGCCGTCTGGGTGCGTCATCGCATCTGGCTGTTTAGCAAGGTTCAGAAGAGTCTGAGCGATACGACCAGTTACGTCTAGGAACGCTAGGTCACCCACTTTTTGGCTAGTAACTTGTAGACGACGAGCCATTTGCGCAGAAAGACGCATTAGGATGTCTGGGTTAACTTGGATAAGTTGACGGAATTTCTTGAAAGAAATCTCAGCCACTTCACAAGGAGATTTAGCGCGAACCCAAGCTGTACGCTCTTGGTCTTCTTCGAATAGACCAAGTTCACCAATGAAGTCGCCCTGGTTTAGGTAAGAAAGGATCATTTCCTTACCTTCTTCGTCTTTGATAAGAACCGCAACAGAACCTTTAACGATGTAGTACAAAGTCTCTGCTTTTTCGCCCGCGTGAATTAGCGTGCTTTTTGATGGGTACTTATGAATATGACAGTGTGAAAGAAACCACTCTAATGTTGGGTCGGTTTGAGGTTTACCTAGAACCATAATATCTCACTTCCTCTGCAGGGTACGCTTGCGCTATCCATATTTTAGCTAAGCCTGAATTGGCCTACTAGAATAAGAGCACTTTTTATATGCTGCAAGCTCTCTTGTGTTTCGGTTAGAAATAGTATCCTTTTTCGAAAACGATTTCTTGATTTTAATCGTGCCATCATTGAGATTTTGTAAGCAAAACTGTGCACATGATCACGGTATGAAAAGTAAACACTACGATGGCAAGGTTTTTAGCCAATTTTCCCTGTTTCGATAAGTTGCTGCAGAATCGGCCTTACTATGAGCTCCATTGCAAAGCTCATCTTACCGCCCGGTACCACAATAGTATTGTGGCGAGACATGAATGAGCCATCAATCATTGCCAGTAAATAAGGAAAGTCGACATTCTTTATGCCGCGAAGGCGTATGACAACAAAACTCTCATCTAAACTTGGTATGCCTTTGGCATTGAGTGGGTTGGATGTATCGACCGTTGGGACACGCTGAAAGTTGATGTGCGTTCGAGAGAACTGCGGGGTGATGTAGTTTAGGTAGTCATCCATTGAGCGCACGATCGAATCCATGACCGCTTCTCTTGAGTGACCACGATCGCGCGTGTCACGAACGAACTTTTGAATCCATTCTAAGTTGACGATTGGCACCATGCCAATTAGAAAGTCGACGTGACGTGCCACATTGACATCGCCATCCACCACGCCACCATGCAAGCCTTCGTAGAACAAGACATCACTGTTTTCTGGCAGATCTTGCCAAGGTGTAAAGGTGCCCGGCATTTGGTTATATGGGACCGCTTCATCAAAGGTGTGCAGATAACGGCGCACGCTGCCAGTGCCATCTTCACCAAACTGACGAAAGAACTCTTCTAACCCCGGAAAGTCATTGGCTTGTGGACCAAAGTAACTGATGTGTTTGCCTTGCTCGCGGGCTTTACGGATTTCGACGTCCATTTCTGGACGAGTAAAACGGTGAAAGCTATCGCCTTCGACCCATGCAGGTTTGACGTTCATCATATTGAACATCTTGCGGAAGGCTTCAGATGTGGTGGTGGTACCGGCACCGGATGAACCAGTAACCGCAATGATTGGATGTTTAGCTGACATGACAAACCTTGTCGAAAATTACTTACCTGTAAAGTGCAGCATGCGTATGCTGCACGGTCGATAACCCACTATAGCACGTAACAAACCCTTGTCATCGAGTGGGATACGGTAAAATGTGAAGGGTCTAAAACTTTGCTTTTAATTGAATATCTACTGTTTCATGTAGTTCAGAAAAGACGATGAGTGCTTCACCTTTTTCTAATTGGTATTTGACCTGATCGATTTTACTTTGCAGTGAAACTTCGACCGAGCCATAGTCGGTGCCTTCACGTAGTACGAATTCACGAATCAAATTTTCCAGCGTTTCTGGCGCGATGTCTTGCCAAGGGATGACCATAAATACCTCAAACTTTTATGATGTTTAAGCGCGCCTTGGGTTGGAGTCTGGCGCGCCTAAGTAGTTTACTGTGTTCGTGGCACGGATACAGCAGAAAGGTACTCCGCAGCGATACTTTCGTAATAAGCAGGTAGGGCTTCTTCTAACCAAAACTTTGGTTTGAGAGCGGTTCCCGTAAGAAAACCCACATGCCCCCCATGCTCATAAAGTCGGTAATCGATGTTATCTGGCAACACAAATTTCGGGATCACTTCTTCCGTCATAAACGGATCGTCTTTTGCGTGGATTATCAGCGTCGGTAGAGTGATCTGTTGCAGCTTGCTTAAGCCAGAACATTGATCGTAATAATCTTGTGCGTCTTTAAAGCCATGCAGAGGGGCTGTGATCAAGTCGTCGAACTCATACAAGCGAGTCACACGTTTGATCGAGTTATACGACAGTGCGAGTTCGCCTTGGATTAAGTCATGCTTTTGCAGTGCATTACGCTTTAGTGAAGAGAGTAAGTAACGTCGATAGACCTTCGAGAAGCCTTGCTCAATACGATTGGCACATGCCGCTAAATCAAGCGGTGCAGAGACAATCGTCGCGGCACTCAAGATCGGGTCACCTTTGTACTTAGCTAAATAGTTCGCCAGCATGTTACCGCCGAGGGAGATCCCTACTGCGATTTTTGGATTGTTGGGGAACTGCTGATTGAGCTGCTCAAGAAAGAAACGAGCATCCGTTACTTCGCCAGAATGATAGGCGCGGGCTTTCTTGTTTGGCTTACCACTGCAACCACGAAAGTGCATCATCACTGAAAGCCAACCCGATTTAGAGAAGGCGTTCATCAAACCGTTCGCATACGGGCTGTAGAAGCAGCCTTCCAAGCCATGAAAGAGGACGAAGATTGGTTTGTTGCGTGCAGCTTCGGAATCTGGCTGCTGGGACCACGCCAAATCGAGGAAGTCACCATCCGGTGTATCGAGTGTTTGCCAAATAGGCGTAAACAGCGCTTTCTTGCGAATAAAGCGCGGTAATAGCGTCTGAAGGTGCGGGTTCTTAATCCCGGCGGCTGCGAAAAATTGTGTCATACCTAACTGCTCTTATATGGTCCTTCAATGTTCGCTGAAGAACTTATTAATATAATCCTTTATAGCTTTAGTATAGATATTTTACTGGTTTATGACTGATTTATGGATGCTGAATTTTTGGAACTGGAAGGGAAAACGCTTGTTGAAGGTGTTCACCACCGAGCTGCCGACAATATCTTAGCGTTAATGGATCGCCATCGTTACTGACTAATTTTAATGAGTTGACGCAGTCAACGAGGTCGGATTGTTGCTGTTTTTCTAACTGCAGTTCGAACTGTAGTGCTTCGCGATAAAGGGCATCGTTGACTTGCGATTTTAGATGGCGACGTAACTCACGGTAGGAGTGCAGAAGGGTTTCGCTTCGACCAAGGCAACCTTGGACTAAATGCCAGTCCTGTTCTTGGAAAATGACTTGCTGCTCATCGAGCCATCTGAGCAGCAGTAGTAGATTCACATTGCCGTGATAGTTATTTTGCAACGATAAGCACGCTTCCTTCACTTCTCGCACACCATAAAATTGCAGACTGAACTGCCAAAGGTGTTCTAGGGTGAGAGTGTATTCTGCGTGCTCTTTTGTCATTGATTAAACTCTAGCTCCATCTGCTCTAACGTTTCTTGAGCAGACATCCATTCCATCTCTACGTCTTCAAGCTCAGATTTACTCGACGCTTGAAGTGCCAACACTTCATTAAGTTTAGCCTTGTTTTCTGCTTCATACAGAGAGTTATCCGATAATTGCTCTTCTGCTGATGCCAATGCTTCGCCTAACTTATCCATTTTATTTTCTAACTGTGTCAGGGTTTTGCGAATTGGCGCTGTCTGTTTGCGAAATTCTGCGTCACGTCGCTTCTGCTCTTTTTTTGCCGCAGCGCTGTTGTTGTTGTCTTTCTCTGGTTGTGCCGCTTGTGCTTCTTTACGCTCGGCTCTTTGTTGCTCTGTTAGCCACTTGTAGTAGTCATTGAGGTCACCATCAAATGGTGCGACTTGGCGGTCATGTACCAGATACAAGTCGTCCGTTGTTGCGCGCAGCAAGTAACGGTCGTGCGAAACAATGACCATCGCACCTTCAAAGGTTTGCAGTGCCATGGTCAATGCTTGGCGCATGTCCAAATCTAGGTGGTTTGTTGGTTCATCGAGTAGCAATAGGTTGGGTTTTTGCCACACAACTAATGCCAATACTAAACGCGCTTTTTCACCTCCAGAGAATGGTGCGACTTTTTCCAGTGCTTTATCACCTTGGAAGCCAAAGCTACCTAAGTAATCACGCAGTTGTTGTTCAGTTTGGTCTGGTGCAATCTGCATCATGTGTTGTAGTGGCGTTTCTTCTGGGTGCAGTGTTTCTAGTTGGTGCTGCGCGAAGTAACCGATCTTCACGCCTTGTGAGTATGTGAGATCGCCGCCTTGCGCTTTTAGCTCACCAGACAACAGTTTGATCAAGGTTGATTTACCTGCGCCGTTACGACCAAGTAGACCAATACGACTGCCTGGGACCAGATTCAAGCGGATCTTTTCTAAGATCAGGTTGTCACCGTAACCTGCCGATACCTCATCCATCATCATGATTGGGTTGGGCAAAGCCGCTGGCTCGCGGAATTGAAAGTTAAACGGGTTATCGAACTGTGCTGGCAGCACTTTTTCCATACGTTCTAGAGCCTTGATGCGGCTTTGGGCTTGGCGGGCTTTAGATGCTTTGTAACGGAAGCGGTCGATGTAGCTTTGCATGTGCGACATCTGTTTCTGTTGCTTCTCGAACATGGCTTGTTGCAACACCATTTTTTGCGCACGCTGATTTTCAAACGACGAGTAGTTGCCTGTGTATTCGTTTAGCTGCTGGTTTTCGATGTGAATAATACGACCAACAATTGGATCCAAAAAGTCACGGTCGTGCGAGATAAGAACCAATGTGCCTGGATAGTTTTGTAACCAACGTTCCAGCCACATTACTGCATCTAAGTCCAAGTGGTTGGTTGGTTCGTCAAGTAACAGTAGGTCTGAACGACACAATAGCGCTTGAGCCAAGTTGAGGCGCATACGCCAGCCACCTGAGAACTGAGTCAGATTCCAGCTCATTTGTTCTTGGCTAAAGCCCAGACCGTCAAGCAGTTCGGCTGCACGCGCGCGAATACTGTAACCACCAATGGTTTCAATTTTTCCGTGGATCTCTGCAACCAACGTACCGTTGTCTTTTTCTTCGGCAATCATCAGTTGTTGCTCAAGACCGCGAAACTCTCGATCACCATCAATGACGTATTCAATTGCGCTGCGGTCTAGTGCGGGAGTTTCCTGCGCTACCCATGCCAATTCCCAATGTTGCGGTTGACTGAATGAGCCAGCGTCAATCGACAATTCGTCTTTCAGGAGTGCGAATAGAGTCGATTTACCGCAACCGTTTTTACCAACCAGACCCACTTTGTCGCCAGGGTGAATGGTTGCAGAAGCTTGGTCTAAAAGAGGTTTACCGCCACGCAGTAACTGAATATCTGAAAAGGTAATCATAGGGCTTTAGTTCACTTTGCGCAGCGCGCGTTTCTTCGTCATTTATCTCGCGGTGAATAGTAGGGCTATTGGCGGGAAAAGTCGATCTCTGACCTTTAATTGCATTATGCTATACAAAAAAGTATAACAAACTGATAACGATAATTTTCCCTGAGAAATTAAAACAAGGACGACCATTTGGCTGTTGCAGCGTCTTATCCCCCAAGAGTTCTGGTGATTTATGCTCACCCTGAGCCGCAAAACTCCATTGCCAATCAAGTGATGATAAAAAAAATTCAATCACTTGATCACGTCACTGTGCATGATCTTTATGGTGCGTATCCTGACTTCTTTATTGATGTGAATTA
The DNA here is from genome assembly GCF_000400365.1 of Vibrio jasicida CAIM 1864 = LMG 25398. Lineage (GTDB taxonomy): Bacteria > Pseudomonadota > Gammaproteobacteria > Enterobacterales > Vibrionaceae > Vibrio > Vibrio jasicida. The sequence continues at coordinate 37,629 of NZ_BAOG01000027.1, forward strand.
CGAACACGACCTGTTGATGACGCACGATGTGATCGTTTTTCATCATCCCCTCTATATGTATTCTTGCCCTGCGCTACTAAAAGAGTGGTTAGATCGCGTGCTAGGTAAAGGGTTTGCGTTTGGTGATGGCTGTGCACTTGAAGGTAAATATTGGCGTAGTGTTATCACCACGGGAGGCAAAGAAGATGCCTTTAGCCCACTTGGGTATAACAAATATCCATTAGAACAGATCTTACAACCTTTCGAGTTAACCGCTGCTCTTTGTCAAATGCACTGGATGGAACCTCTGGTGTTGTACTGGTCACGTAATGTCTCGGATATTGAGCGTTATCAGCATGCGGAACAATATCGTCAATGGCTGAACAACCCTTTGAATGAGTGGGGAGTACAAGGAGGTCATCATGGCGATAACCAGTGAGTTTCTTCAAAGCAGCGTGGTATTCCTTTCTGCTGCCGTCGTAGCAGTGCCGATTGCTCAGCGACTTGGTTTGGGCTCCGTGCTTGGCTACCTGATTGCTGGTGTTTTAATTGGTCCTTGGGGACTGGGTTTGATCAGTGATGTGGATGCGATTCTCCACTTTGCTGAACTTGGGGTGGTGTTGCTGCTGTTCTTAATTGGCTTGGAGTTAAACCCCAAAAAACTATGGCAAATGCGTGGACCAATACTTGGACTTGGGGGGGCTCAAGTCATTGTGACGACTGCCGTGATTGGCAGCATCGTCAGCCTGTTTGGTTTGAGCATGCAAGTGAGCTTAGTGATCGGCATGGGATTAGCACTCTCATCCACCGCGATTGCACTAAAAGTGATAGAAGAGCAAGGACAAGCCGGAACGGAAACCGGACAATCGGGCTTTGCGGTACTGTTATTCCAAGATATTGCTGTAATCCCAATGCTTGCAATGTTGCCATTACTCGCTGGTGGCACCAGTGGCGGTGATTGGCTGGATGCCTTGTGGGTGTTAGCCTCGGTGATCGGTTTATTGATAGGTGGTCACTTTTTACTGCGCCCTTTATTTCGTTTTGTCGTGATGAGTGGTGTACGTGAACTTTTCACCGTTGCTGCTCTTCTAGTGGTACTTGGCATTTCTGTCGCTATGCAAAAGCTGGGGCTGTCGATGGCACTCGGTACTTTCTTAGCGGGCGTACTGCTGGCGGAAAGTGAATATCGTCATGAGCTGGAAATCGCGATAGAACCTTTTAAAGGTCTGCTACTTGGCTTGTTCTTTATCGCTGTTGGTATGGCGGTGAACCTAGGGTTATTAGCATTGCAACCGTGGGCGATATTAGGTTCTGTGGTTGCTTTGGTCACCGTGAAAGGCTTGGTGCTCTATGTTCTGGCGCGTACTGCCCGAGTTCGAGCAAAGTCGCGTAGTCGTATGGCGGCGATTTTGAGCCAAGGTGGTGAGTTTGCGTTTGTGATTTTCACCGCGGCAAGCCAAGAAGGGATCTTAACCAAAGAGCAAGTTTCCTTCTTATTGGTTGTGGTGAGTTTGTCGATGGTGACGACGCCGCTGTTGCTCATGGGGCAAAAGAAGTGGTTTGCTCACACGCTCAATCAAGAAGAAGAGAGCGTGACGACCAATGTTGTTGATCGTCGACCACGAGTGATCATCGCAGGTTTTGGTCGTTTTGGTCAGATTGTCGGGCGCTTGATGTATGCCAACAAGATCAAAGTCACGGTGCTAGAAAGTGATGCGAGCCAAATCCACTTGCTGCGTAAATACGGCTATAAGGTGTTTTACGGTGATGCGACTCAGATTGATTTGTTACGTGCCGCAGGTGCGGATAAAGCTGAAGCCTTAGTGATCTGTACGGATTCACCTGACGAAGTGATGGCGATTGTCGACATTTGTCGTGAGTACTTCCCGAATTTGAAGATCCTTGCGCGTGCACGCAGCCGTGTGGAAGCTTATCAGTTAATGAATCACGGTGTGCAAAACTACTCGCGTGAAACCTTTTTGGGCGCATTAGATCTAGGTCGCCAAGCGCTCGTAGAACTAGGCATGCATCCGTATCAAGCAAAGCGGGCAGAAGCACATTTTCGTAAACTAGATAATGCTATGCTCAAAGACTTATTGCCTCAGCATAATGAGGATAAAGAACTTGCTCAACGCTCGAAAGAGGCACGCAAAGAACTAGAAGAAATCTTCGGTCGCGAAATGGAAAGCGATCAACAGTCGCCAAATCATTGGAAGTAGTACCCGCACGGCATTAAGCGGGAAAAGGAACAAAAGTGAAAGCCAAGAAACGTTTTATCGCGGGTGCAAGCTGCCCGCAGTGTAGCCAGCAAGATACGTTGCGCTGGTGGATTGAGAACAATATCGAGTTAGTTGAATGTGTAGATTGTGATTACACCGAGCAGCGTAAACCGCAATCTGTAGAAAAAAATAAACACTCAGAACAAGAAATGATCGGGATTTTTAAGCCTGAGTAATTGAACTTCGTTAATTGATCCCCATAATACTACCATCTCGGTACTTAACCCCATTTTGGTTAAGTCAGTTAATCTCCCTGGAGTTAGTATGAAAATTGAAAAGAACGTTGTTGCAAGCCTTGCATACAAAGTAATGATGGAAGACGGTGTTGTTGTTGATCAATCAACAGCTGACGCGCCTCTTGATTACCTACACGGTCACAACAACCTAATCACTGGCCTTGAGAAAGAGCTAGAAGGTAAAGTGGCTGGCGACAAGTTTTCAGTAACAGTAGCTCCTGAAGATGCTTACGGCGATCACAACGACGCTCTAGTACAGCGCGTTCCTGCTGACGTATTCCAAGGCGTTGAGCAAATCGAAGTTGGCATGCGTTTCCTAGCAGACACTGACCAAGGTCCAATCCCTGTAGAAGTGACTGAAGTTGATGGCGACGAAGTTGTTGTAGACGGCAACCACATGCTAGCTGGCCAAACACTAACTTTCGAAGTTGAAGTTATGGCTACTCGTGAAGCAACAGCTGAAGAGATCGAACACGGTCACATCCACCAAGGTGGCGGTTGTTGTGGCGGTCACGACCATGACCACGAAGGCGGCTGCTGCGGTGGCGAAGAAAAAGCTGACGACCACGAATGCTGTGGCGGCGGCGGTTGCGGTTCTCACTAATCGCACGCTCTTCCTCTAGATAGCATTATCTAGAACAAGCTTTTAAAAGCGCAAGTTGAGGTTTCAACTTGCGCTTTTTGTTTATCTGGGGTGTAGTGCAAATCATACAAGGAATAACAGTTGGACAAAGCGATGACGAAACCTTTCTCGATTGCCATTCACGGTGGTGCAGGTACCATTTTGCGGGCACAGATGAGCGATGAACTGCAACAATCCATTTTGACGGATTTAGAAGCTGCGGTGAAAGCGGGTCATCAAATCTTAACAAAAGGTGGTGAAGCCTTAGATGCGGTCGTTGCTGCGGTAAAAGTGCTAGAAGACTCCCCTAATTTCAATGCAGGCAAAGGCTCGGTTCTTACTCATACTGAAATGGTAGAAATGGACGCCTCTGTAATGGATGGTAGAAACCAAGCGGCAGGTGCTGTTGCCGGTGTTCGTCATATTAAGAATCCCATTGAGCTCGCTCGTGATGTAATGAAAAACAGCAACCATGTGCTGTTAGTTGGCGAGGGCGCTGAGAAATTTGCTTTCGAACAAGGCCACGAGTACACCGAGCAAGATTACTTCTTCACTGATCGTCGCTATGAACAACTGATTTCTATGCGCGAGAAAGGCTTGTTTGCTCTTTCCGAGTCCCGTTACCCAGATGACCGTAAACACGGTACGGTTGGTGCGGTTGCATTGGACCAACAAGGCAACTTAGCGGCAGCAACCAGCACTGGCGGTGTGACCAACAAGAAATACGGTCGCGTGGGCGATTCCGCTCTGATTGGGTGCGGCACGGTGGCAGAGAATGGTGTTGTAGCGGTTTCCACTACAGGTGTCGGCGAGTTCTTTATCCGTAAACGAGTGGCGGAAGATGTCGCAGCGCGCATGCGTTATTTGCAAGAAAACGTCCACACGGCTTGTGAACATATCATCCAAGGTGAACTTAAAGAGATGGGCGGAGAGGGCGGTCTAATTGCCATCGATGCACAAGGTGAGTTGCACTTTGCGATGAACAGTTCTGGTATGTATCGAGCTGGGATCAACACTCAAGGTGAGTTGAGCGTAAACATTTACTCTGACGAGTAGCGATTCGCTTTCTCAAAGACAACAAAGCCCAGATAAGAGTCTGGGCTTTGTGTTATTTACTGCACTAGGATTCGGATGAATCAGTAGTGCGGTGGTGGTGTTTCTTCTGATGGATCGGCCAAATTCGACGAATCCATATTCTTCACTTTACCTACCACGTATTTCATCTGATCGAGCATCTTGGTGATTTGCAGTTGCTGCTGTGACAAGGCACCGTTCAGATCTTCAATCGTCTGTTCTTGGAACGCAAGCTGACACTCTAAGTCATTAATGCGAGCTTCCAATTGCTGAATAAGTTTTTCTGTCATGATCCGTTCTCTAGCTGCCAAGCTTGGGCAATGCCCGCAGAAGTGGCAGTAATTATACGTTGCTTGGAATCAAAGGCTGCATCATACACGACCGCACGAGGAGGGCGAGTATCTTTTTTCGGCTCGACTTCAAATCTATCGACTCGTTTTCCCGTGTGAGTATCCCATACCATCACGCGCCCTGAAGGCGTTCCTGTAACTAACAAGCTGCCATCGTCTGAGAATCGAGCCGTCGAGAAGATCAACTGACGAGACCAACTGCTTAGCTGTGTCACTTCTTCTCCAGTTTCTAAGTCCCAGATGATGGCTTGATTACCGCCATCGGACGTCATGGCCAGTTTCCCATCCCGTTGAAGCGCGACTCTGACCACGCGTTGTTCGTGTTCAAAGCTGCGCAATACTAGCCCGGTTTCGGTATCCCACAGATACGCTTTGTAGTCATTACCGCCCGTTAAGGCGAAGCGGCCATTGGGAGATATCGCCACGGAATTGACTTTTTCTTGGTGTGCAAGGAACTCTAGCCTGCGACCAGTGACTAAGTTGACGTGAATCGCTTTACCGTTGGACAAGCCAAGCAACACTTGTTCTCCGTTACTGGTGATATCAACGTCTCGAATCAGCGCGTCATCGATAGACCAAAGTCCTTCGGCTTGAGTCCATCCGAGATCCCACACAGCGAAGTTCATTTGGCTTGCAGTGACGGCATAGCGGCCATTGTCCGAAATGCGAATATGGGAGACCACATTCGCAGCTTGATCGAGTTCACCCAGCTTTGCGAGTTGTTTGTTTTGCTCCAAATCCCAAAGAACCAACTGGTGCTCTTTGGAGTACAGCAGTGCAAATCGGCCATCTCGACTGAGCGCAAAGCTGGTGGAACCTTGTGGTTCGAGTGACCAACGTTGAACGTCATGATCGGTAAAAAAGCATCCATTTAACGTGGTGATGACAATTAAATATAGGAATAAATGAGAAATTCTTTGCATCACATCTAATAATCCGGTTTGTGTCTTAAGACATATAGCTAGTATATTGGTATAACGATTGTCTTCACTAGTCTCATCGAAGATTTGTGCACAACAACCAGTGGCTAAGCCATTATTGGGAGAATTTAATGAAATCAGTTTTAAAAGTGTCGCTACTTGCTGCAACAGTAATGCTAGCGGTAGGTTGTCAAAAAGAAGAAACAAAACCAGAAGCAGCACCTCAAGCAGAACAAGTTCAAGCAGAAACTGGTAAAGCAGTTCACTTTAAAACCGACGATGACAAAGCGGCGTACGCGATCGGTGTTTCATTTGCTAACTACCTGAGCACGAGTATCGATAAGCCAAGCGAAATCGGTATCGACCTAAACAAAGACCTAGTTCTTAAAGGTATCGAAGACGTATTCAAAGACAAAGCTGCGCTAAACGAGGAAGAAACTCGTGCTGCTCTAGAGTCTCTAGATAAGCGTGTTGCTGAGAAGATGCAAAAGCAAGCCGCTGAAAAAGCGGCTGAAGCGAAGAAAGCAGGTGATGACTTCCGTGCTGAGTTCGAAAAGCAAGAAGGCGTAGTTAAGACAGATTCTGGCCTACTTTACCAAGTAATCACGCCTGCTGAAGGTGAGAAGCCAAAAGACACTGATACGGTTCAAGTACACTACAAAGGTACTCTGATCGACGGTACTCAGTTCGACAGTTCTTACGATCGTGGTGAGCCAGCAACGTTCCCACTAAACCGCGTTATCCCTGGTTGGACTGAAGGTGTTCAGCTAATGCCTGTAGGCTCTAAGTTCAAATTTGTTATCCCGCCAGAGCTAGCATACGGTGATCAAGACACACCAAGCATCCCAGCTAACTCAACGCTTGTATTCGAAGTTGAACTACTAAAAGTTGAGAACGATCAAGCTGCTAAGTAATAACAGACAGCGATAACTCGATGAAAAAAGGCCCGTTTTACGGGCCTTTTTTGTTCTAGGTCACTAGTTGATGAGTTTGCTAGGTTGCCTTTCAAATTTTCTGATAAACTTACACCAATTTGTTGATTTTTCGCTCGAAGGCTTATGACAACTACAGAAACAATAAATGCGGAGATGTTGCTCGAAATGGAATCTGTCAACGTGATGCCATTTTCTGAGCACGATAAAATCATCTTGAGATCTTACGAAGCGGTCGTGGACGGCATCGCCAGTTTGATTGGTCCCTTTTGTGAGATCGTTCTTCACTCTCTTGAAGATCTCAATACCTCTGCAATCAAAATCGCCAATGGTGAAAACACTGGCCGTCAGGTCGGTTCTCCGATTACCGACTTAGCGCTAAAGATGTTGAAAGACATTGAAGGCTCTGAACGTAACTTCTCACGTTCGTACTTCACCCGTGCAAAAGGTGGTGTACTCATGAAGTCGATCACCGTTGCTATCCGCAATGGTGAAAACCGAGTGATTGGCCTGCTTTGTATTAACGTCAACCTTGATGCGCCGTTCTCCCAAGTGCTGCAATCTTTTATGCCGACACAAGAAGCAAAAGAGGCGGCGTCTTCAGTAAACTTCGCCAGCGATGTTGAAGAACTTGTCGATCAAACCGTTGAGCGCACGATTGAAGAAATCAATGCAGACAAATCGGTATCGAACAATACGAAAAACCGTCAGATCGTCATGGAATTGTACGATAAAGGTATCTTCGATATTAAAGACGCCATCAACCGCGTTGCCGATCGTCTAAACATTTCTAAGCATACGGTTTACCTTTATATTCGTCAGCGTAAAACTGAGGACGAATAAGCGTGAGTGGATTAACTTACACGCTAGTGGTGAACGGTCCGGTTTACGGCAGCCAATCGGCACGCAGTGCATACCAATTTGCTAAAGCAGTCATTGAACAAGAACACACTCTAGTGAGTGTGTTCTTTTATCAAGACGGCGTCACCAATGGTACAGCTCTGAGCGTGCCCGCCAATGATGAGTTTGACCTAGCTAAAGCATGGCAATCACTCGCACAGCAACACGATGTTCGTTTGGAAACGTGTGTGGCAGCGGCTTTACGTCGCGGTATCATCAGCGAAGATGAAGCCAATCAACATGGTCTTGAGCAGAACAACCTAGCGACAGGGTTCGAACAAGCTGGTTTGGGCAGCTTAGCCGAAGCTATGTTAACGCAAGATAGAGTGGTGCAGTTTTGAGTCAGTTAACTTACCTATTTCGTAGCGCACCTCATGGTAGTAATGCGGGGCGTGAAGGTGTGGATGCGCTGCTAGCGGCGTCGGCGTACTGTGAAGACATCACCGTCTTATTTGTTGGTGATGGTGTCTACCAGTTACTGCTTGGACAGGAGCCAAATGGCATCTTAAGCAAAGACTACGCACCAATGCTAAAGCTGTTCGACTTGTACGATATTGAGCAAGTGTTTGTTTGTGCTGGTTCGCTTGCCGAGCGTGGCTTGGCTCAAGCCGATTTAGTCATTGATGCCGAGTCTCTAAATACCGAGCAACTCAAAGCTAAACTGCAACAAGCTAGCAAACTGCTGTCATTCTGAGGAAGCCATGTTACATATCATCAAATCCGTAGCAGCATTAGACGATGCAATGGCACTGTACAGTGAGCAAGATGATGTCTTGCTGATTGAAGAGGCGGTTTATGCCGCTAACCCTCAACATAAAGCATTTGCAAAGGTAAAAGGCCCCGCTGTGTTTGCTTTACAGAGTGATATCGAAGCTCGCGGAATCACCAATCGTATAAGCCCGTCTATTACCGTTATAAACTATTCAGGTTTTGTCGAACTCACGACAAAACAGGCGAAATCTCTGACTTGGGATTAGCCCTTTATTCCTGTCGATTGAGCTTTACGGACGAATTACCCTAATTGAACAAAAAAGATCCGTATATTTCTTGACACACCTCTCACTGCTGCATAGAATTTTGCGTCCCTAACTGCCAAGAGTCGTTAGGGATAGATTTTTCACAAAGCTTACTTTCAAGTAAATCAGGAGCTAGTTAATGGCAACTATTAACCAGTTGGTACGTAAGCCACGTGCAAAGCAAGTTGTTAAAAGCAACGTGCCTGCACTAGAAGCGTGCCCACAAAAACGTGGTGTATGTACTCGTGTTTACACAACTACACCTAAAAAACCTAACTCAGCACTTCGTAAAGTTTGTCGTGTACGTCTGACAAACGGCTTCGAAGTTACATCGTACATCGGCGGTGAAGGTCACAACCTTCAAGAGCACAGTGTTGTACTAATCCGTGGCGGTCGTGTAAAAGACCTTCCGGGTGTACGTTACCACACTGTTCGCGGTGCACTTGACTGTGCTGGCGTTAACGACCGTAAACAAGGTCGTTCTAAGTACGGTGTGAAGCGTCCTAAGTCTTAATGGATTCCGTTAAGTAAGGCCAAACACTAAATTATTTTTAATTTTTTGAAAAAACTGAAAAGTTTTGGATAAAACCTGAAGAAGACAACGGAGAAAATCCATGCCACGTCGTCGCGTCATTGGTCAGCGTAAGATCCTTCCAGATCCAAAGTTCAAATCTGAACTGCTGGCAAAATTCGTTAACATCCTAATGGTTGACGGTAAAAAATCTACTGCAGAGAAAATTGTTTACACTGCACTAGATTCTATGGCTGAAAAGTCTGGTAAAGACCACTTAGCTATTTTTGAAGAAGCTCTTGAAAATGTTCGCCCAGCGGTAGAAGTTAAATCTCGCCGTGTAGGTGGTTCAACTTACCAAGTACCTGTAGAAGTTCGTCCGGTTCGCCGTAACGCACTTGCTATGCGTTGGTTGGTTGAAGCTGCGCGTAAGCGTGGTGAAAAATCTATGGCTCAACGCCTAGCTGCTGAAATGCTAGACGCGTCTGAGAACAAAGGTACTGCGGTTAAGAAACGTGAAGACGTTCACCGCATGGCTGACGCAAACAAAGCGTTCGCACATTACCGTTGGTAATACCTTTTCAGTGCTGCAAGGTTCCTTGCAGCACTTCTTTAGTTCCTATGCCTATGCTAGGAACTATTGCTATATCTAGGGGATAGCATTTTTAGCTATAGCAATAGTCCCTATCTCTAAGTTAAGAGGATTCAATCGTGGCTCGCAAAACTCCTATTGAGCGCTACCGTAATATCGGTATCTGTGCTCACGTAGATGCTGGTAAAACAACCACTACTGAACGTATTTTGTTCTACACTGGTCTGTCTCATAAAATCGGTGAAGTTCACGATGGCGCAGCAACCATGGACTGGATGGAGCAGGAGCAGGAACGTGGTATCACTATCACTTCAGCTGCAACTACTACTTTCTGGCGTGGTATGGAAGCACAATTCCAAGAGCACCGCGTAAATATCATTGATACCCCTGGACACGTTGACTTTACTATCGAAGTAGAGCGTTCTCTGCGCGTACTTGATGGTGCAGTTGTTGTGTTCTGTGGTTCATCTGGTGTTGAACCTCAGTCTGAAACTGTATGGCGTCAAGCTGACAAGTACCACGTTCCACGTATGGTATTTGTAAACAAGATGGACCGTGCAGGTGCAGACTTCCTACGCGTTGTGGACCAAATTAAAAACCGTCTTGGTGCGAATCCTGTTCCAATCCAACTGAACGTTGGTGCAGAAGATGATTTCCGTGGTGTTATCGACCTTATCAAGATGAAAATGATCAACTGGAATGAAGCCGACCAAGGCATGTCGTTCACATACGACGAAATTCCAGCAGACATGCAAGAGCTTGCTGAAGAATGGCGCAACAACCTAGTTGAAGCGGCAGCGGAAGCAACTGAAGAGCTAATGGACAAGTACCTTGAAGAGGGTGAACTGTCTGAAGCTGAGATCAAACAAGCTCTACGTACTCGTACACTAAACAACGAAATCGTACTGGCTACTTGTGGTAGTGCGTTCAAAAACAAAGGTGTTCAAGCAGTACTAGACGCAGTGATCGAATTCTTGCCGTCGCCAGTTGATGTTCCTGCAATTAAAGGCATCGACGAAAGAGAGAACGAAGTTGAGCGTCACGCAGACGACAACGAACCGTTCTCAGCACTAGCATTCAAGATCGCGACTGACCCATTCGTGGGCACGCTAACTTTCATGCGCGTTTACTCAGGTGTTGTGAACTCAGGTGATGCAGTTTACAACTCAGTAAAAGACAAGAAAGAGCGTTTCGGTCGTATCGTACAGATGCATGCGAACAAGCGTGAAGAAGTTAAAGAAGTTCGCGCTGGTGATATCGCAGCTGCTATCGGTCTGAAAGACGTTACAACAGGTGACACGCTATGTGACCAGAACCACAAAGTGATTCTAGAGCGCATGGAGTTCCCTGATCCGGTAATTCAGATCGCGGTAGAGCCTCGCTCTGTTGCCGATCAAGAGAAGATGGGTATTGCACTAGGTAAACTAGCGGCAGAAGATCCATCATTCCGCGTAGAAACGGACGACGAAACAGGTCAGACACTGATCTCTGGTATGGGTGAGCTTCACCTAGATATTATCGTTGATCGTATGAAACGTGAATTCAGCGTTGACTGTAATGTTGGTAAACCTCAGGTTGCGTACCGTGAAACAATCCGTGGCAACGCGGAAGTTGAAGGTAAATTTGTACGTCAATCTGGTGGTCGTGGTCAGTATGGTCACGTATGGATCAAACTGGAGCCATCTGAACCTGGCGAAGGTTTTGTCTTTGTTGACGAAATTGTGGGTGGTGTTGTTCCTAAGGAATACATCAACTCGGTAGCGAAAGGTATCGAAGAGCAAATGAACAGCGGTGTTCTAGCGGGTTATCCTGTATTAGATATTAAAGCCACTCTGTTTGATGGTTCTTACCACGATGTTGACTCTAACGAGATGGCGTTTAAAATCGCTGGCTCGATGGCATTCAAGAAGGGTTCATTAGAAGCACAGCCTGTTCTTCTTGAGCCAATGATGAATGTTGAAGTAACTACTCCTGAAGATTGGATGGGTGATGTTGTTGGTGACCTTAACCGCCGTCGCGGTATGATCGAAGGTATGGACGATGGTGTGGCTGGTATTAAGATCATCCGCGCTCAAGTACCACTATCTGAGATGTTTGGTTACGCAACGGACCTACGTTCTGCAACTCAAGGCCGTGCGTCTTACTCTATGGAGTTTAACGAGTACGCTGAAGTACCGAAAAACTTCGCAGATAAAATCATTGCAGACCGTGGTTACTAATAGACGATTGAGCTAAAAAAGTTTACGACTTTTTGCTAGATCAAGCCGTCGAAATATTGCGCTAACAGACGTTGGCGCATAAAATAACAATTTCTGGCGCGTCGAGATCAATAATGATCACGGCGAATCATAACTAGGAAGGAACACGATTGTGTCTAAAGAAAAATTTGAACGTACGAAACCGCACGTTAACGTTGGTACTATCGGCCACGTTGACCACGGTAAAACAACTCTAACTGC
>NZ_BAOG01000026.1 GCF_000400365.1 Vibrio jasicida CAIM 1864 = LMG 25398
GCGCAACAGAACACAACAGACCCGCTAACTAAAGTCCATAACCGCCGCTACCTTCCTAGCTGGTTGGAAAATATGGCTCGTCGCAGTCCAGATAGAAAGTTTGCCTTAGCGGTCATTGATATCGACCACTTCAAATCGTTCAATGACCAATACGGGCACGACTTAGGCGATAAGATGCTGATACATGTCGCCACTATTTTGGATGAGGCGACACGCTCTGGCGATCTTTTAGTTCGTTGGGGTGGTGAAGAGTTTGTATTATTGTTCGAAATCCGTCACGTCGACGACTGTGCAAAAACACTCAACCGTTTGAGACTTGCAGTAGAAAACAACAATCTAGAGGTTGACTCACAGTCGCTAAGCGCCACAATCTCTCTCGGCGCGGTCAACGAGTTAAGCGCTCAATCGATCAAACAAGAGTGGGATAAGTGGTTCTTTGCCGCGGACCAAGCTCTGTATGATGCCAAACAAGCTGGTCGTAACCAGCACAAAATTCACTCGACGTCATAGAAAAGCACAATGAAAAAAATATGGATTCTTGCTGCATTTGCCCCTTTCTTTTTGGCTGCATGCAGTAACCAACAAGCTTCCCAACTTGGAATGCGAAGTAGCAGTGTTAATGTGTACGCTCAGCAAATGAGTAACATGCAATTATGCGAAACGCTCTACTACAATCGCGCCACAAATCAAACTCGAGTAGCAATCGGTGCTGAATTCAACCGTCGCGGTTTGAACAAGAAATGGTGCGATAAAGAATTTAAGAAGTTTTATGTTGAAAAGGTAGTTGACGGTCTGCTGTCTCGTAAAGAACAAGCCCCTACAGAATCTGAGGCAACCATACAACCTGCCATATAAATCACCCCATTCCATAAAAAGCAGGAAATTACTCTAGTTTTCCTGCTTTTTAAACACGCTATCTTCCAGTCAAATATCTAGAATCCCAAGTGACTTCAAGCAGTTAACGTCAAGATAATGTCGTGCGTCGAAAAATGAACGTAAATAAGATGTAAACAGTTTTCGTCTCCTTAGTTAACCGCTAGCTTTGTTTAGACCTGTTTAAAGGAGTATCGAACAGGGACAAAAATTCCAAACAAAGACAATGAGGTCACAAATGGAAACACGCATTAATCGCCTATTCGCCGCGATGTTGGCAGTAGGTATTTCTCCTGCCGTCTCGGCATACGATCCGCTCTATTCAGAGCAATGGCACTTAAACAACACAGGACAAACGGCGTTCGCGGCCAATCCTGCGGTTGCGGGTAACGATTTAAACACCAACCTGACACAAGCAATGGGTATTGCTGGCGTTGGGGTGAAAGTTGCCGTTATCGATTCTGGTGTTCAAATCGACCACCCAGACCTTGCAGGTAACGTAGTCACAGGCAGCAGAAACTTTGTTGAAGACTCTTCATTCCCAGCCGACTACCCAGTCGATGCAAATGGTCACGGTACTGCCGTTGCCGGTTTGATCAGTGCTGTCGGTAATAACGGTGAAGGCGTTCGCGGTGTCGCTTCTCGCTCTTCTTTGATGGGCTTTAACTGGCTCGCTAACCAAACGCTTGAAGGTTGGTTAATTTCTCACGGTGCAGACGCGTCTACCAGCGACGTGCGCGTATTCAACCAAAGTTATGGCTTTAGCCCACTTACCCCTATTCCATTCGACGAGAATGATCCTCAGTTCAAACTCGAAATGGATGTAATGAAAGATGTGAGTGAAAGTAACGCATGGGGCCGTGGAGCAGTCTTCGTTAAGTCTGCAGGTAACGGTTATCGTTACTTCAATACTGGCCGATTCTTCGTTCTTCCAGGCGATTTCTTCGCCGGTGGTGGTAACAAAGGCTTACCAATGCACAACTCACAGCAGTCTTATGACAACGCAAGTTACTACAACCTAGTCACTAGTGCATTACGTGCCGATGGTACACGTGCAAGTTACTCGTCTGTAGGTACAAACGTTTGGGTTGCTGCACCAGCGGGTGAATACGGCCAAGACTTTCCAGCAATGGTAACAACGGATTTAATGGGCTGTGAAGAAGGTCAAAACACCAGCGCAGATTTGGGTATTAATGGCTTGCATGGCGGTACAGAGCAAGATCCAAACTGTAACTACACCAGCACGATGAATGGTACGTCTTCTGCTGCTCCAAACACCTCTGGTGCGATTGCCGCAATCATGTCGACAAACCACGCGTTATCAGCTCGTGATGTTCGTGCTCTTCTTGCAGAAACAGCAAGTGTCACGGACAAAGATCACCCAGGTGTTGCACTTGAATTTGTCAACAACCAAGGTGAAGTTGTCAGTTATGAAGCTATTTCACCATGGCAAAAAAACGCAGCGGGCGTTGATTTCCATTCCTTCTATGGTTTTGGTGCCGTTAACCTAGATGAAGCAATGAAGCGTGCACGTATGACAAACAACGTTCTACCTGCACAAGTCATTACGCCATGGGCAAACAATGCAACTGAAGTGAGCGTTCCAGATGCAAGCTTAACGGGCGGCTCTTCTGCTGTTGCGATCACTGAAGACTTAACGGTTGAGTCTGTTCAAGTTAAGCTAACGCTGGAACACTCACGCCTACCAGATTTGGCAATTGAACTAATTTCTCCAGCAGGTACGCGTTCTGTTCTACAAACGCCTCGCAACGGCCTTGTTGGTCAATCACTTGATCCAACAGTGGCAGGTTATGAAAACCAACTAATGCTGTCGAACCAGTTCTACGGTGAGAATGCGAAAGGCGAATGGACGCTACGCGCGATCGATACCAACGGTGATGAAGTATTCTCATTCATTGCATATTTCAACTCTTCTGCTATCTATGATGTACCGATGGCAAACAACGCACAACCAGGGGTTATAAAAAACTGGTCTATGCGCATCTTCGGTCACTAAGGAGTCAATCACATGAAATTTATGACTTTTTCTATTCTGGCTCTTTCAACAATGGCGGCAACTGCAAGTGCACAGCAATTGGCAGAGCAACCAACTCCTGAGCTATTCGTCGCTTCTGACGCGTTAGAAGTTAACGGCCAAGACTACCGTAAGCTATCAGTCGATAACTTATCTGAAGCCGCTGAACTGCATGCAGGTGATGAGGTGTTTAAGAACGCGTTTAGTAACGTATCTGAAGCCACAGGCCTTATCTTTGTAACAGTAAAAAGTCCTACGGATGCAAAGGCTGTAGCAAAGGAGCTGAAACTTGAAGTTGTCTTCGCACAAGGTGAATCCGCGGTGTTTAAAGCATCAGAAGGCCAAGATCTTCTTGGCATCAGTGATTACCTAAATGCGGACAGTCGCGTAAAAGCGTCTAAAATTGAACTAAACAGCGGTAAATACCGTGCACAATAATTCTCTAGCAAGAGAAGTTGGCTGATAAAAATGCCTCAGCAATCGCTGAGGCATTTTCTTTACTAATCAGCTTCAATCTAATTTATTGAATAAACCCGATCAACTTCTTGGCAATATCGGTATTGTTCTGTGAGCCCACAAACTTATCAGCCCCTTTCCCGTAAGCGAACACTTGAACATCAACAGCGGTATGGCCCTTCGTCGTCCAACCAGTAAAACTCTTCTTGTTGATGATGTCTTTCACTTCTTTATAAAGCGCTTTCGCTGGTTCTTCACTTAATTTCGCATAAGCGAGTTGTCTACCTTGCTCTTTCGACAATTCCCAATCCACAGAAGCATTCCATGTTTTGATCATATCGTGAGACTGCGCTAATGACATCGCTAAGGGCCATGCAGTTTGATGAACTCCTTTAATCGCCTCTGTATCCCATTGGTATTGTCCATTTGCACCGATAGTTAAACCGCCTGTGGAGTGGTCAGCCGTCACCACCAACAAAGTGTCTGGATGCGCATCGACATAAGCTTTCGCCAATTCAATCGATTTGGCAAAGTCATCCATTTCTGCCATCGCGCACGCAATGTCGTTCGCGTGGCCACACCAATCAATTTGACTGCCTTCAATCATAACGAAAAAACCGTTATCTCGACGTTGCAGCAGTGAGAGAGCTTTGTTGGTCATTTCCTCTAGACGAGTGGGATTCTCATCAAGCGCAAATGGAAATGCCTTATCTGCGAACAGGCCTAACGCAGGTAAAGTTTGCAATGCAGGAAGGTCTTTGAAATCGGTAATGTACTGGTAACCTTGCTGTTTAAATTCTTCAACCAAATTGCGATCTTCACGTTCAAAATAACGCACACCGCCACCAAGTAATAAATCAACAGGTAACTGATCATCGACTTTGTTATCAATGTAGTCATTGGCAATCTCATCATAGTTTCGACGAGATTCATTGTGAGCTGCAAAGCTCGCTGGCGTGGCGTGATTAATTTGTGACGTTGCAACTAATCCAGTCGTCATCCCCTGCTCTTTTGCCATCTCAAGCATGGTTTTAACTGGCTTTTTATCGACATCAACCGCCACAGCACCGTTATAACTCTTAATGCCACTGCTCAGTGCCGTCGCGCTTGCTGCACTGTCAGTAACATAGGTGACGTCATCAGGATACGTCTTTGCCATACCAACTAAGATCGAGTCAAACACCGTCGGCTCAATCTCTTTTGTGGCTGGGTCATCATGATAATAACGGTAGGCAGAGGTAAAGGCAGGTCCCATCCCATCACCAATCATATAGATGATGTTTTTAGGCGCCTCGCTGGCAAAGACAGGACTGGCAAATAAGCAGGCAGTTATTAGAGGGGTTTTCAGTTTCATATCTCATCCATGACATAATGCGATGATGCCAATATGGCACTCATCAACTTGAGTATCGTTCTAATGTTAAAGCATTAACGAATACTATCATGCAGTTAGGATGAAACATGGCGTTAGTTCATAGTTTTACAACGCACATCATTTCTTAAATAAGATAACCTCAGTGCGCAGCTCAGCCTGCTCAGTATCATGCGGACTGTTTAAGTAGCGTTCAATACCTAAAGGTTTGTTTTTCACTTTAACACCATCATGCCGAGTCACACTCATCGCCATTGACCACGCATTACCCAGAAACCAATATTCACCTTTATGCTCCACAACAAAGGTGTCACTGGCAGGAATGGTTCCCGCAACAAAATCCCTCATCGCGGCAACGCCAGCTTTAACTGGTAAACAGGTAATAAATTCAAAGTATCCACGCTTCATGTCCATGGATAAGTAATAGCAAAAGAGCTCCCCGGTCACAGGTAGCTTCTCTTTTTCTACGAGGTCAAATAATCGTTCAATGTGATCTTGCATGATTGGTCCCAGATCATTCATCATGCCGGAACCCGTTAAGCCAATGTAGTTAATTTCATTTTGCTGACGACTACCGACTTCAACCAATTCAGATAAGACAGTTCCGGTCTCTAATTGGCGCTTCAGCATGCGCAGCCCACGTTCATAGTCCATCTCAATCATGCTTTTAAACATGCCTTTCAAGAAGAATAAAAACCACGGCACGCTTGATTGCATCTGCCATTCCACCACAGATCCTTTCTCTGATGGCGTGACGATTAACGTCACTTTCGCATGACTTTTAAAAGGGCGGAAAAAGTGCAATTCCATATCTAAACGATGTTCTTGTGTGCTCTCTAAGACCATAGCCCCAGTACCAACACGCTTCCCGTTCCACTGATAGCCGGAACCGACCAGCCCCTGCTCATTGCTGTAAGTTAGCTCGCAATCCGGCTCTAAAATAAGCCAAGGAGACCATTCCGGCCAATTCTTAAAATCTTTGAGGTAATCGATAATCTCGCTTTGCGTCTTTTCGATTTCAACGCTCTTACTTACGTGGTACGAAAGCATAGTCGCTCCTTGAGTTTCCCTTCCACTCCCTAGAGTCTAATTCATATCAGTGTTTTTTCTTTTTTCACTGGCAGTTAGGTACAAAAAACCAGAGTGAAATCTCTGGCTTTTCGTTATTCACACCGTTCGAAGCACTCCCCTAATCGAAGTGCTCAATCAGGAAACAAAGTCGATTTTGGCCGTAAACCTTACACCATCATCCTCTAATTCAAACGGCCAACTCATGCGCTCACAGATGCGTTGCACAATCACAAGCCCACAGCCATAACCGGCATTGTAGGTCTCATTACCATCATGGCGATTCACAACCACCAATTGAGTGCTATTCAGTTCAATCTCGATGTCACCAACGCTGTAGCTGAATGCATTCTTAATCAGGTTATTGATCACAATGGTGATAAAACTCTCAGGCGCATGCACCACACCACTGTCTTTTTCACTTAACTGGTACTCTGCACCTTGTTTAGCAAACAGAGGAGCAAGCTCTTCTAGCTGTTGATTGAGGCAAATAATCAATTCATGGTCGCCGTAGTGCTGCGGCTCAACATTCTCTTTCCCTAACAGTAAGAAAGCTTCCGTTAGAACCCGCATTTCTTCACTGGCCAGTTGAAGACGCGCAATGGCTTTTTGCGCGACGCGTGGTTGATCTGGCACTCGGCTTAAAATATCTGCAGAGCCTTTTATTACCATGATGGGCGTTCGAAGTTCGTGTGATGCAAATCGGCTAAACTCTTGCTCTCGTCGGAAGTAACCTGCGATGTTGTTTTTACTGTCCAGCAAAGTTTGCTCAATATGTCGGGTTTCACTGAACTTAGTATCGACTTCAAACGCGGGTTGGTCCGGCGGCATACAGCCGATTTTGCCTTCAATTTTAGCCAGTGGACGAGAAAGAATTCGCACCATGTAAACACCGTAGCCAACCATGATGATGGAAAACAAGCCACCCAAGAAAAAAGTAAACTGATGCAACGAGCTTTCGTACTCATCCAGATAATCATCGGAATCATCTTGAAAGACGATGTACATCAATCCTTCACCAGATGGGTGCTCGAAGACAACAAAGTGCTTATCCTCTTCACCTAATAGGTATTCATAGAAGCCTGGAAACTTAAACGACAGCAACCAATCAGGTGTCGGAGCTTTGCTCCAGTAGGAATCAAACTCCATCACGTTTGGCAAAGGGGCATCCCAACCCTGCTTTTTGTAATTCTCTTTGTATAGAACCACTTCAGTATCGAGCCAGTGATGCAAGCTCAACACTTCCAGTTTGTTCTCTGCCACATAAATTAATGACCAAAACAACGTAAACATCGCAAACGTCATAAGGCCAAAACCCCAACGAATTTTGCGATAAATGCTTGGGTAATCTTTATGCTTTAAGTCGGTAACCTTGTCCATGAATGGTCTCTAATCTAGAATCATCAAACCCTTTGTCAAGTGCAGTTCTTAGCCCGTAAATATGACTACGCAACGCATCACTGCCCGGAGGTTCATCCCCCCAGACATCCTCAATAACTTCGGTTCGAGATACCGATGCCGGAGCCCGCTTTAATAACAGTTTTAAGATCTTAGTTTGAATACGACTCAGTTTGAGTGCTTTACCCATTCTTGTGACTTGGTCGGTACGCACATCCAAACTAATGTCGGCAAATTTGAGCGTGCCAACATCTTGTCTCGGGCCTCGATTTGCCAGTGCATGCACACGTAAACTCAACTCTTGCATTGCAAATGGCTTCATCAAATAGTCGTCACCCCCAGCTTGAAACGCGGCAACTTTGTCGTCTAACGTATCTTTGGCGGTTAAAAATAATATCGGCGTACCACATAGATACTCTTGACGCAGTTTATGGACGGTACTGATGCCATCAAGTTTCGGCATCATGATGTCCATAATGATCACATCATAATGATTTTCTTGAATTAAATTTAGCGCGGCCTCTCCATGATAAGCGCAATCTATCGTCATCCCTTCCAATTCCAGATAATCGGCAATAGTTTCTGAAACATTGTGATTATCATCGACAATTAATATTTTCATAGGCTCACGTTTCTTCACGAACACTTCACGATACGCATCATAAGATACAACCAAATTCATAAATAAGCTTTCAAAAACAGGTATAAATCATGAAAAAATTAGCGCTTGTAGCCGCAGTGGGCATGGCATTATCGGGTTGTGGTGGTTCTGGTGACGGTGGCAGCTCTTCACCTCAACCGGCAGCAAAACCAAGCTCAGCGATTGGTACGGTTGAGTCCGTAAACGAAGCGAAAAGCACCATTACAGTAAATGGCTACACCTACCGCGTTTCTGAAGTCATGTATGGTTCAAAAGAAACCAACCTTGGCGCCGTTCAGCCAAACATGATGGTTCAAGTGGGTTCTGGAACAGAAAAATCAACAGAGGAACCGGTTGTTGTTACGCTAGAACCGACCATGACTGGCACGGTGACCGCGATTGACCACATAAACAAAACGTTCACGGTAAACGGTGTTGAACTTCATTTTGAAGGTTTAAGTGATGAAATCGACCAAGGCGACTGGGTTATGGTGTCTTCACTACCAACCGCTGATGCGGGCTACAAAGTGCTATCCGTCGTTAAGTTTGATTTCGATTACAACGGTCCTGATGAAATTGAAGGTCGTATCTCAAGCATTGACACCAATAACGGTACATTCAAACTAGGTGCGAACATCACAGTCTCTTATGACCGAGTTGATGGTTTGAGCGTTGGCGAATGGGTAGAAGCCGAAGGTACGATGCAAGGCGATGTTTTCATGGCTACAGAAGTTGAAGTCGAAAACTACGACAGCTTGATCGGTGATAACGACGTAGAAGGCATTGTTACTTGGGTCGCTAATGACTACAGCCAATTCTCACTAAACTACCGTGGTAACTTCGTTGTCGATAACGCGACCCGCTTTGAAGACGGGACTAAAACCGACTTGAAACAAGGCCAAGAAGTTGAAGTAACGTCTGTAATGAAAAATGGCGTTCGCACGGCGACCGAAGTCGAGATCGACGGCCCAGATTTTGATGGTGACCACGACAGTAACTGGCAAGGTAAAGAGTTTGAATGTGAAGGTGTGGTAACAAACTACAACGTAAACACGGAAACGTTCCAAGTTTCACGCTGTGAAAATGATGCAGACCAAGTCATGTCCAACAACACCGTTGTGATTGACGCTCAAACTCGCTTTGAAGGCTTAGAAAAGCACAATCTAAACGGCACTAAAGTCGAAATTGAAGGTGTGATCATCAACAACCAAAACGTAGCACGTGAAGTAGAAGCAGAAAGTCACGACGACTAACGTAATGTAAATACAAGCAAATATTTAAGAAGCATCACAATTTGATGCTTCTTTTCCTCCCGTATCGACTTTTCTTCTATCCTCTTTACAACAGATACGTATGACCAAATGAGGGATTAATAATGCGTAAAATAACACTGCCTCTAATGATGATTTTCAGCGCTTGTGCTTCAGCAAGCAGTTTTGCTGCAACAAAGGCTGATGCAACACCAGAGCGAGTTGAATCTTTTGAGTGCGCCGGTTTAGTAAACAGCTATAACGCAGACTCCCGAACGTTTGTTCTTGCTTGCCAAAACGAGCATGGGCCTGAATTTCAAACCAAAACCGTCGTGATTGATAGCAATACTCAACTCGAAGGAGTACAGGAAGCCAACCTAGATGGTGCAACGATTGAGGTTGATGGTGTGGTTGTAGGTGATCAAAATATCGCAAGAGAAATTGAGCTCGCGAACGACTAAACTTCCGAAATTACAACAGAAACCCACAAGTGTCGCTTTGGCGGCACTTTTCTTTTCCTGCAAATCAGAATCCCTCAGTTACACTTAATGCATGTTTACATAAATACGGTAACTGGAATGAAAATACGTAATCTGGCCCTCCTTCTTTTCTTGTTTGTTTCTACAGCCAGCTATGCAGGCGTAATGGACCCCGACTGTGATGCTGAAAAAGCCGCGAAAGCAACGGCAACCAAAGCGGTTGTTGGTGTTGGTGGTCGTTGTACCCCAAAAGAAGCGTTGAAAGATACCACCGTAGAAGCGGGCAAAGACGCTCTGCCAGATGAGGGGATTGCAGGTAAAGCAGTTGATGCTGCAATGCCAGAAAAAGAAAAGAAACCTCTTAAGAACACAACCAAGAAAATCATCACGGATTAATGCTGTGTTTCCGCGTACAAAAAGAGCGCCCAGATGGACGCTCTTTTGTTTTTCGCTCGAAATGCTTAAGCCGCTTCAGCTTGACCAATCCAATGGTAATGGTGATTCGCTTTCTTACCGACTAAACCAAGCTCAGCCAATTCTTCAAATACTTTATCAACTTCTTCTGCTGAAAGTCGGAACTGCTTCGCGACGGCTTTCTTAGTACATGTCACTTGATGCCCTTTTAGCGCATCACTCACTTGTTCTAATAACGTCTTTGGTTCTTCTGGCTCAATTGGCACAGACATTTCAGGTTGTTCTTCCTCTTTAATATGAGGTAAGTAACCCGCCGGTTCGAGTTCAATATCACGAACGTTCGCTAGCGTAATACCATCGTTTCTGCGGAAGTAATGACGGAAGCGGTTCTCTTCACCAATCAATCCAACGAAAAACGCTGCGAAGAAGTCCAACAAGATTGATAAGAAGACCACCAAACTCAGCTGCGCTTGAGACGATGTAGTACCGAATGCTTTCGCCAAGCTGTCAATCAAGCCGATCACCGAACCTTGCGCTACTGGCGGTAAGCTGTCGCGTTCCGTCGCTAGGCGTTGCTGTTCTTCACGCAATTTCTTGTTTTGCTCTTGAATACGAGAGACACCTGTCGCGATACGCTCCATTTCGATGTACTTTTGCGCCGCCATGTTGTTCAGTTCAATCTGTTTATCGATTGATGCAATCTGACGGTTGTAGGCTTCAACTTTTGCCTGCTCTACCGAGATATGGCTTTGTGCACTGTTGGTCGCACTGTTGATACCACCAATACTGCCACCAATAGAAATGGCAGCGAGAACCAAATAAAACACCAATGCCGTTAAGGCACCTGCGTAGTTGCGATGGGCACGACGCTCACCGTATTCATACCAAGCGTAAAATTTACCCGCTTCAAATATGATGGCCAAACCGCCAAATAGCGCCTGCATCATTGGGTTTTCATCAATCGACAAAAACAGTAAAAGAGAGAAAATAGTCGATGCTAAAATCGCTGCACCAGTAAACGCATACACGCTCACCATCGCAAAGCGACCTTTAGGATATCGATATCCGATCTGTTGTTCGTATTTCATTGGAGAAATTTCTTAAGATTCCGCAACCCTTATATGACGGGCGCTTCAGGCAACTACAAAGGTGCGGAGAATACCGTATCCTTTATTAAATTACTGTCATAATTCCGTTAATGGAAAACAAGTGAAGAATAGATAGTCACTTTGAATCGAATAAGCGCGATTTTAGCACGTAAAATCACCAATCAAATCCGCACCATTCAGCAAGCCAACAGGTTAAGCTGTGCTGTGAGCAACGCAATTTTAGATATTTATCTTTAGAACAATAATCCACAAAACAAATAAAACACACTCACATCACCTTTTTATAAACTACCAGTTACAATTTAACGCTCATTTGTTAGTATCCCGCGCCGAAACAATGAAGTATCGCGTCGTATGGAAACAGTCAAAATACAATCAGGAAAACCAACTGTAAGCGCAGTAGCGATAATCATCGCAGTGCTGTTTCAGTTGTACCTGACATCCACCGTCGCGCTCAACCCTACGCAAATTCACGGTGAAAACTGGCTCAACCAAGTACAAGATGAGAAGGTGCTACTGTGTACTGCAGATGGCTTTAAATGGGTCGATGTTAACGAGTTAATTCAAGCGAATGCACTTCCCAACTCAGACTTCATTCAAGATCTCAATCTGCACGACAGCATCCAATTTAAATGTCCGTTATTGCAAGCCGCTCAATTCTTTATCTCCGTTGCGTTAGGGCTCTTTCTTGCCACCATCTTTTGGCTGCGACGCCGCAAGCACACATTAATATCCTACGACTTCGCCCTATGTGGTCGACAAGTGTATAAACACGTCGCACCAAAACAATCACCACCTCGTGCTTTCCTTGCCTAATGCTCTGCATGTGGCGCACAACAATAACAATTAATCCGATCGAACAAACGATTCGGAGAAGCAAAATTTCAAAAGGAAAACACTAATGCTTAAAACAATGAAAACCACAGCCTTCGCTCTTATTGCTCTATTAGCGAGCCCACTGAGTCTCGCTCACGAATACGAAGCAGGCAAGATTCACATCGATCATCCTTGGAGTCGTGAAGCACCACCAAATGCGCCAGTAATTGGCGGTTTCTTCCAGCTAAGTAACCTAGATGATGCTGATGACGCGCTGATTGCAGCTTCAACACCGATTGCTGACCGTGTAGAGATTCATACTCACACCAAAGAAGACGGCATGATGAAGATGATTAAGATTGATGAAGTCGTGGTAGAGCCTCAGCAGAAAGTGGAATTCAAGCCAGGCAGCTTCCATCTCATGATCTTCAACCCAACCCAAACGCTAAAAGAAGGCGACCGTTTCCCTGTGACTTTGACGTTCAAAAAAGCAGGTAAAGTGGAAGTAGAAATGGCGGTTGAGAAAAAAGACCACATGGAAAAGCACACGCACCACCATTAATCGCTTAAACGAAAAGAGCCCGCGACTTCAGCGGGCTCTTTTGCTTTTGGTACTTAAGACTTTAATTATGTGTACTTGAGAGATTCCCTACTCGCTCGTGCCCCGCTCTAGGGAGTGACCCCATTTAGTCTTCTATCAAAGTTTGAGTGGCTTAGTGCTCAACACATCACCCTTCGTCACTGCGACGAGCCTAGGCGAGATCAGGAATCTATTAACAGCTAACTCAGTCTTACTTAAAGCAAACCTCTGCCCAGCGCGCTAGACCTGCGGTTACCGAACCAAAGTAGTTACCACTCACCACCGGAATATTTGGCAATACTGTCTGCACTGCATCACGCAAAATAGGTGAACGTGCCGAGCCGCCGGTCATAAAGATTGCATCCGGTTTTACGCCCGCTTGCTCTACCGCTTCTGTTACTAACGCTGTCATCTTATTCTTCGGTGATTCAATCGCTTCAATCATCTCATCACGTTGAACATCGACTTCAATCAACTCAGACAACAAGTTAATGCCCGCATGGTAAGACGCTTGTTCAGAAAGCGCGACTTTCGCCTCTTCCGCACGACGGACAATGTTATAACCCAGAGACTCATGGTAAACCTCTAACAAGCGAGCAAGCTTTTGTGGCTCTTGCGCTTGCTTGTGCAGAAGTTTCAACGCCGAAAGGTTCTCACGAGAATAAAAGTCACTCTGCGCTTCTACGTTGTTGATCGCAATTGGGTTCCAGAACTGTGTGGTTGGCATAACGATGCCCGACTCCATCTTGCTCTCCATACCAAATGGGAACATCAGTTGTTTGAACGCCAATGCAATATCCAAATCGTTACCACCGACACGCTGGCCACTGTGCGCCAACAGACTTGCTGTGCGATCCGCTTTACCACGCCAAGATGGTCCCATTTGAATCAAAGAACAGTCTGTCGTACCACCGCCAATATCGACCACCAGAATGGTTTTATCTTCCGTTAGCGTCGCTTCATATTCCAGACCCGCGGCAACAGGCTCAAATTGAAACTCAACATTTTGGAAGCCAGCACGTTTTGCTGCTCTTAAGAGAATACCTTCTGCTTGGATGTTCGCCGTTTCTCCTCCACGTCCGTGGAAATTGATAGGACGACCAATCACCGCATCAGTAATGATTTGCTGCGCATCGCTCTCAGCTTGCGACTTGATGTTGTCCATCATGGCGCACACTAGATCTTCAAAGAAACTTAACTGAACGTCACGCAGGCCAGATGCACCTAAGAAAGACTTCGGTGACTTCACATAGTAAATATCGCGAGGATCTTCTAAGTAACGATTCAGCGCTGCTTGTCCAAACGCCATATCTTCAGGCTCAAGTTCAATGCTCTCTTCGCGGTTGAAGTTTATAGCGCGACGCAGAACTTGCTCACCCACTTTATCAAAAGGCTTGATATTACGATGACGAAATAGGTGTTCAGACACCGATTCACGCGTTGGTGACGCAAGGGTGGAAGGAATGTAAGGGCTACTCCCCTCAAGATTAAGCAACTGAGGCTCACCTTGTTCCATTTTCGCCACCGAACAGTTTGCGGTGCCATAGTCAAAACCGATGTACATAAGTCCTCCCACTGACAAAAAAGGTCGGCAATCCTACCTCAACAGTCGTGGAAATTCTAGCGCAACAACTTGAATTGAATCTTGCTTTAGTCTTTCTCTACAGGCTCTTTTTTCATTGATGGCAGTACAAACGCAAGAAGCAACGCCAAAAGCAGAAATACCGGAGTGAGCGTAAGCCCATGCCAAATCGAGTATCCATCGTGGAAGAGCCAAAAAATGCCTACTGTAAGTAAGTATGCAAAATAGCTACAAAACACTAAGCTAATCGCTACGAAACGAGTGCGGTTAATGATGAGTATGCGCACCAAATATTGGCTCATGATTCCTGCGCAATGGACAGCAAGTTGCCAATTTATAATAAAGCACGCCAACGCGACAAACCCTGAAACCAACAGCGCATCATGCGTATTAACGATGAAATAGCTACCAAAACGACTCATGATGATGGGATAGTCACCTTCATAAATGATCGACCACGAAATCGCATTCGCAGCCGCAACGAAGTTAGCAAAATAGGCGATGGCATAAAAGGTAGTTTGAGAACTGAATGGTTGAAAGACTTCTGAACAATAGCCTTGCCACTCTTCTTGGTTAGCGGTTGGTCCGACCCAATTGCGTTTTTTACTTGGCACACGCTCGGCAAATGCAGGGCCATTACGAAACAACAGCCAAAAGATATACAGCGCTAGTGCCACCAAGAGTATTGTTAGCATCCCCTTTCCCCTCTAGAAATGTCCTTTCCACTGCCAATGGCGTTGGGGTCGTATACTGCACTTCCCTGATTTATATGCTAAATCTTGTTTTAATGCGTTGCTAAACATCAAATATAAGAACATACGATGATGACTCTTTTATCACTATCGTTATTTAGGTTTAGCACACGATGGACGGAATTGCTGAATCTGGGTAGGACGAACAAGGAGGGGAAACGTCGCCTACCCCGACGATTTACGCTTCGAGCTTTTCCTCAAATACTCCGAGTTCGCGCCCGAGCCAAATCGCATGTTCTGTGTGATCACGTAATTCGTTATCGCTGACTGGATGGATTAAGACAGAGAAGCCACCTCGAATGGTATCTAACCAAGCGATAAATTCCTCGCTCACGGATTCAACGTGCAGTTCAAACATTGGCATCTTATGGGGCCCAACCAATTTACACACTAACGGAAAAACGCGCAGCACGTCTTGGCGTTCTTGACGAATAATTTCATTCAAGGCTTGAGCTTTTTCCTGCTGCTGAAGCGGAAAATAAACATGAATGTGGTACATAACTTCTCCATGAGTATCACAGACTTTAATTATGGGTCACACTACATGCATTCCCCAACCTTGGGAAGTGACAAGTGACTCTATCTAGTCAAAGCGTGACGACGAGAATAACGTGTTACTGAATTATCACCTCAAAGTGCTTAAAAACCATTCAAGTTGTAAAATTTCACAGCGTAATTTTGTCGCAAATTTCTGGTCAAAGTCAGTGATTCCATTCAATTCTGAAAACGTACAATTCTTAAAACCAGTGTTTTATCCTATAAAAATACACTGTAAGCGAAATTTTACTGTGGATCATTGCGTAAATCAAAGCATAATTTAACATTTTGTTTACACTTACAGTATCTGGTTATATCAAGATTCATCACTGGATTAGGCGGTGTAAACAGCAGTATCAAGCGACGCCTTGTATTTTTCCAGAACACAGTTTTGTTAGAGAGACGAACGACAGATGCGTCAATAACTATCAAAAACAACTGCAATCCTAGGTATGACCTTTTGCGCTGATATCAAAGCCTGAGTACCCATACAGGCTGAGATCGAAATAATGAGCAGCTGCAGTCCAAAAGACCCGCAGCGTCAAAAGGAGCTTGAGATGAACGTTCAGGCATTACCCATGCATCGGTTTATCGACCATGATGGGAACCTCGTCAGCCAACTACCCAACTGGGCTGATCTTGAAACTTTGGTCGGATTTTACCAAGACATGGTATTAACCCGGACCTACGATAACAAAGCCGTTGCCCTGCAACGCACTGGGAAATTGGGCACCTACCCATCACACCTTGGCTCGGAAGCTGTTGGTATTGCTGTGGGCAGAGCGCTTAACACCACCGATGTTTTCGTGCCTTATTATCGTGATATGCCCGCCATGTGGTGCCGTGGCATAGGAATGGAAAAGAACCTGCAATATTGGGGAGGCGATGAACGCGGCAGCGACTTCGCGCCTGAAGGCAGTCCTTTTCCTAGTAAAGATCTCCCCTTCTGTGTCCCAATCGCAACTCAGTGTACCCATGCCGTTGGTGTTGCGGCGGCACTGAAAATCCAAGGCAATCACGATGCCGCTTTGGTGATGTGCGGCGATGGCGGCACTTCCAAAGGCGATTTCCTTGAATCCATTAATTGTGCAGGCGCTTGGAACATCCCATTAGTCTTTGTGGTGAACAATAACCAATGGGCGATCTCCGTACCACGCAGTTTGCAATGTGCCGCGGAATTTCTCTCAGAAAAAGCTAAAGGTGCTGGTATCCCCGGCATTACGGTGGATGGCAACGATGTCGTCGCGGTGTTTGATGCAACATTGAGCGCCCTTGAACGAGCGAGAAAAGGCAAAGGCGCAACGTTAATTGAAGCAGTAAGCTACCGTTTGAGCGACCACACCACCGCCGACGACGCGACCCGCTATCGTAACGAGGACGAGGTTCAAACGGCTTGGCAATATGAGCCTGTTCGTCGACTTAAAGCCTTTCTCACCAATCAAGGCGTTTGGAATAACGAGAAAGAGCAAGAGTGGCAAGCACATTGCAAAGAACAAGTTGAACTCGCCGTTGAGCGTTATCTCAACATGCCAAATCAAGCGCCTGAAACGGGCTTTGATTTCCTTTATGAATCCCTGCCCCAAGAGCTTCATGCGCAAAGGGATGAGCTAATCAATAAAGCAATGCGAATGCAGGGAGGGAAACATGACTGAACTCACGTTAGTTGAAGCAGTGAACCTCGCACTGCATCATGAAATGGAACACGACCCAAATGTCATCGTCCTTGGCGAAGATGTGGGTGATAACGGCGGTGTATTCCGCGCCACTGTAGGACTCAAACAAAAATACGGTCTTAAGCGCGTTATCGACACACCACTAGCTGAAGCACTTATTGGCGGAGTCACTGTCGGTATGGCAACGCAAGGTTTACGACCTGTAGCCGAGTTTCAATTCCAAGGCTTTGTCTTCCCTGCATTGGAGCATCTGATGTGTCATGCAGCGCGAATGCGTAACCGAACCCGTGGTCGACTCACCTGCCCTGCGGTATTCCGCGCGCCCTTTGGTGGCGGTATTCACGCACCAGAGCATCACTCCGAAAGCGTCGAAGCGTTATTTGCTCACACCGCAGGCTTTAAGGTTGTGATTCCTTCATCACCGCAACGCGCTTATGGTTTGCTCCTAGCAGCCATTCGAAGCAACGATCCGGTGATGTTCTTCGAGCCGAAACGTATCTATCGCACTGTGAAATCTGAAGTGGTGGATAACGGCGAAGCGCTACCTCTCGACACTTGTTTTACCCTTCGCAAAGGTCGCGACATTACGTTAGTGACTTGGGGAGCGTGTGTTGTCGAATCACTGCAAGCGGCTCAAACGCTGTCCAATCAAGGTATCGAAGTTGAGGTAATTGATTTAGCCAGCATCAAACCCATTGATACCGCGACCATCTTCCGTTCGCTAGAGAAAACCGGACGCCTCTTGGTGGTCCATGAAGCCAGCAAAACCTGTGGTGTCGGCTCAGAACTGCTAGCCAGAACCGCAGAACATGCGATGTGCCTACTCAAAGCGCCACCAAAACGCGTCACGGGCATGGATACCATCATGCCGTACTACCGCAACGAAGATTATTACATGATTCAGGAAGAAGACATTGTGCTCGCCGCGCGCGAACTCGTGGAGGATTGGAAATGAAGACGTTTAACTTACCCGATCTCGGCGAAGGTCTCGCTGAGTCAGAAATTGTGAAATGGCATATTAGTGTTGGCGATATGGTTAAGCTCGATCAAGTGGTGCTTACTGTCGAAACCGCAAAGGCGACCGTAGACGTCCCTGCGCCTTATGGTGGCCGCATCGTGAGCCGTCATGGTGAAGAAGGCGACGTAATCAACATTGGTGCTCTACTTCTGGAAATCGATGAAACGGGAGCAGAACAAACTGTCTCCGAGAAAAAACAAACTGCCGATGCTGCAACCGTGGTTGGTAATGTCTCCCAACATGCACACAGCGTGAATGTGGATGATTTCTGGATTGGTGGCGAACACAACCCATCACCGGATAATCTCATCACAGCACTTCCTTCTGCTCGCTTACTAGCGAAGAAACTGGGTGTGGATTTGGATTTGGTCAAAGGCAGTGGTCCGGACGGTTTGATTGTCGACGCCGACATTTACGACGAAGCCGGCAAACAACGCCCCGGTACAGAAGTACTCAAAGGCGCACGCCGAACCATGGTATCGACCATGGCGGAGTCCCATCACAATGTCGCGGCAGTGACAATTACTGAGGAAGCTGTCTTAGATGGCTGGAAGCAAGGCGAAGACATCAGTATTCGTCTGGTCCAAGCGATCGTGCATGCGTGTCAGGAAGAGCCGGCTATGAATGCATGGTTCGATGCCGAAACCATGACACGTTGTGTCCACAGCACGGTGAACATTGGTATCGCCGTAGACAGCCGACACGGCTTGTACGTGCCTGTTCTGCGACATGCCGACGAATATGAGCCTCAAGAAGTACGTCGTTGGTTAGACCAAACGGTGCAAGGCATACGTGAACGTAAGATCGGTCGTGAGCAGTTGCAGCACGCCACCATTACGCTTTCAAACTTTGGCGCAATTGCAGGCATTTACGCAACACCAGTGGTCACGCCGCCACAAGTCGCGATTGTCGGTGCAGGTCGAATCATTGAGAAGGTTGTAATTCGAGACGGGCAAGCTGTAGCAGTGAAAGCCATGCCGTTGTCGATTACGTTTGACCACCGTGCATGTACCGGCGGCGAAGCGGCAAGGTTCACAAAAGTGCTGGCAGAACACCTAAGAAAAGCGAGCGTTTAAGCAGCTTTTGCCATGAATAACAAAGGGCTTCCGATTTGAAGCCCTTTTGTTTTGAAGATGAATTTAAATGAGAGATTCCCTACTCGTTCATTCTTCACTCTAAGGAATGACGCAGTTTGGTTTTCACTCAGTAAAATCGTCCTAATAATATGATTTTTAATAAGAAACGCCAGCGCGTCATTCCAGCAAGCCTAAGCGCGACTAGGAATCTAATGGCAAAGTGCACTGAAAGGCTTTCATAGCGATATACCAACCGTGCACTTTGACAATAGATTCTGAATCACGCTCGTTCCTCGCTGTTCAGAATGACGACTTAAATTAGTGAGCAAGAATAAGATTCTCTACCCCCCTCATTCTTCGCTCTAGGGAATGAGGCGGTTTGGTTTGCACTCAGCAAAAAGCGACTTAAGAATTTGACTGTTAGCAAGAAACTCTAGCGCGTCATTCCAGCAAGCCTAGGCGCGACTAGGAATCTAAGCACAACGAACACCGAAGGTCTTTCGTAGTAAGAACCCACAGCGCACTTTAATAGCGGATTCTGAATCGCGCTCGTTCCTCGCTGTTCAGAATGACGACTTAAAGTAGTGAGCAAGAAGGGATTCCCTACTCACTCATTCTTCGCTCTAGGGAATGACGCCCGACAAATACCGAACTTAAACCTTCTCCAATAATTCCGGCATAATCTCAAACAAATCACCTACCAAACCATAGTCTGCGACTTGGAAGATTGGCGCTTCAGGATCACTGTTGATCGCCACAATCACCTTGGAATCTTTCATCCCTGCTAAATGTTGAATTGCACCGGAAATACCCACAGCAATGTACAGTTGAGGCGCGACAATCTTACCCGTTTGCCCAACTTGCAAATCGTTAGACACAAAGCCAGCATCTACCGCAGCACGTGATGCACCAATTGCCCCACCAAGCTTGTCGGCAAGTTGTTCCACCAGCGCGAAATTCTCTTTGCTGCCTAATCCACGACCACCAGAGACCACGACGTTTGCCGCCGGTAGTTCTGGTCTTTCGCTTTCCGCTTTTTGTTGTGAAACGAACTCGATGTGCTCGGCCTTAATGACCGTTTCTAACGTCACGACATTCTCGACTACTGCAGAATCAAGCACAGTAATTGCGTCAAACGCTGAGCTCCGAATCGTCATCACTTTGGTTGTATCGTCCGAGCGAACTCTGGCTAACGCATTACCGGCATAGATGGGGCGAATAACCGTATCGAGCGATTCAATCGCAATCACATCTGACAGTTGCCCTACATCCAGTAAGGCTGCGACACGGGGCATCAAGTTCTTACCGAAGGTACTCGCGGGAGCTAGGATATGCGAATAATCCCGACCAACTTCGGCAATCAAAGTAGATAGATTTTCTGCCAGTGCATGCTGATATTCAGCAGCATCAATCGCAATGATCTGTGAGATACCTTGCACACACTTCAACTCATTCAATACTGAGCTGCACTGATGTCCGACTAACAAGGCGGTGACAGGCAAAGAGGCACCGTATTGTTGAATCTGAGAAGCCGCGCTCAACGCACGTAATGTATCCGCTGAAAGTGATTGGTTATCGTGCTCCACCACGACCAAGGTTGCTAACGGTTTGTTTTCCATGGTTATGCCTCCTAAATCACTTTCGCTTCATTTTTGAGCTTGTCGACTAACTCGCTCACACTGCCAACCATCTCACCGGCTTTACGGGCAGGCGGCGTCATGACTTCCAGCACTTGCTGAGAGTGCTCAACACTCACACCAAAGAAGTCTGGCGTCATTACCGATAGCGGCTTCTTCTTCGCTTTCATGATATTCGGTAGCGAGGCGTAACGCGGTTCATTCAAACGTAAATCCGTACTGATGATCGCAGGCAAATCCAGTTTGAGCGTCTCTAAGCCACCGTCGATCTCTCGCGTAACCAGAACCGTTTCCCCTTCTACTTTCACTTCCGAAGCAAATGTCCCCTGCGGACGATTCGTCAGTGCCGCCATCATTTGCGCGACTTGGTTGTTATCCGTATCGATTGACTGTTTACCCAGAAGCACCAATTGAGCCTGCTCTTGCTCCATCACAGCTTTGAGTAACTTCGCGACCGCAAGCGGTTCTGGTGACTGTTCAACATCAATATGAATCGCACGATCCGCACCTAATGCGAGCGCTGAGCGCAATTGTTCCTGACAACTGGCGTCACCAATCGACACCACTAACACCTCTTCTGCTACCCCAGCTTCTTTAAGGCGAACAGCCTCTTCCACCGCAATTTCACAGAATGGGTTCATCGTCATTTTCACGTTGTTGGTTTCCACACCGGAACCATCAGATTTCACTCTTACTTTAACGTAAGGGTCAATTACACGTTTAATCGCAACCAGTACTTTCACATTCCCTCCTAGCAGATCGCAAAGCGATACGCGTCCTAGCAATTGGGTCATGCGTGACAAAGATTGGTGTTAAAGCTCAGCTTTTTCATTACCTTGCTAACAAAAAATGCATTGTGACATTGTCACTCAAAATCTTTATCACGCCCTATGACGTTACCATTTGAGCTTAGTTTAGTTTACGTTTACGTCAACTGGACTATAGTTCTTTATACGAGCACTGCGTAATAGAAGAAGCACCTGAAACACAAAGAAAGGTTTCGCATAAAGGAAGCAAGAAGATGGAAAGAGAATGCATGGAATTTGATGTTGTGATTGTTGGCGCCGGACCTGCAGGTTTGAGTGCAGCATGCCGCTTAGCGCAACTCAACCAAGAACGTGAGGGTGAGCCGCTGTCTATTTGTGTGGTAGAAAAAGGCTCAGAAGTTGGCGCACATATCTTATCTGGTGCGGTATTCGAAACACGTGCATTAGACGAGCTTTTTCCTGATTGGCAAAGCATGGGCGCGCCTCTTTCCGCCGCTGTAAAAAACGATGCCTTCTTGTACCTAACCACAGAACTTAATCACATTCGTGTTCCCCACTTTCTTACCCCTAACCCAATGCACAATGATGAAAACAACTACGTCATCAGTTTGGCGAACTTGTGTCGTTGGTTAGCAGAACAAGCTGAATCGCTTGGTGTAGAGGTCTATCCCGGTTTCGCCGCATCCACGATTAACTACGACGCATTTGGCGCTGTTACAGGGGTAAACACCAACGACATGGGTTTGGACAAGAAAGGAGAAGCCAAACCCAACTTTGAAGCCGGTATTGAGTTAAAAGCCAAATACACAGTATTCGCCGAGGGGTGCCGAGGTCATCTTGGTAAAGAGCTCATCCAACGATTTGGTTTAGACGACGATAAACAACCGCAACATTATGCGCTCGGGCTTAAAGAGATTTGGGAGTTACCTGTCGATGCCAAAGATCAATCAGGCAACGTGATTCATTCTGCAGGTTATCCCCTGAGTGAATCCAACACCACGGGTGGCGGTTTTCTCTATCACATGGAGAACAACCAAATCGCCGTTGGGCTTATTGTCGACTTGAATTACAGCAATCCTTACTTGAGTCCGTTTGACGAATTTCAACGCTTTAAGCACCACCCTGCAATCGAACAACATTTGAAAGGCGCTCAACGTATCGCTTATGGCGCAAGAGCCATTGCAAAAGGTGGGTTGTCTTCTCTGCCGAAACAGCAATTTCCCGGCGGTCTGTTGATCGGCTGTGATGCAGGTACCTTGAACGTCGCTAAGATCAAAGGCAGCCATACTGCGATGAAATCCGGTTTGTTAGCCGCAGAAGCCATTGCCGAAGCATTCACACAATCCAATTCGGAACCGGATTACCAAACCAAGTTTGAAGATTCATGGTTGTATGAAGAACTCAGTGACACACGTAACTTTAGTGCAAACATTCACAAATTCGGCAGCGTACTCGGCGGCGCACTTTCCACCTTCGAACACAATCTGTGGCAACCTCTGGTTAAGAAACCAATACCGTGGACGATCACTGATCCTTCGCACGATCATGAACAGCTGAAACCAATTGATGAGTGCCAACCTATTCAATACTCGAAACCAGATGGTGTAATCAGCTTCGATAAACCCTCATCAGTATTTTTGTCTGGTACACAGCATGAAGAAAATCAGCCTTGCCACTTGCAACTCGCCTATCCTCATATTCCGATTCAAGTCCATTTGAAGAAGTTTGATGAGCCAAGCCAGCGCTACTGCCCTGCTGGCGTGTATGAAGTGGTAGAAGTAGAAGGCGAGCGAACATTTCAAATTAATGCCGCAAACTGTGTGCATTGCAAAACCTGTGACATCAAAGATCCTTCGCAAAACATCACATGGAAAGCACCTGAGGGTGGCGGCGGACCAAGCTATCAAAACATGTAGCACTTATAATGTGATGGTGATTCGCTATCACGCCTCTTTTATCTGAACAATTGATAATTTAAATCCATCAAAAATCTAACAAATCAATCACGTGTACTATGCTTAGTTTGCCAATTAACTAAGCAGTTCACGGTCAATTTGCATCAATCACAACAAAAGAAATGAATTCTACTTATTGTCCAGGAGGACTCGATGAAGAGGATATTGAGGAAGTTTCTCGTATTGATGAGCGCGGTCGCGCCTGTCAGTCTGTTGGCAGCAGATAAACCCAACATTTTAGTATTTTGGGGCGACGATGTTGGTGTTTACAACATTAGCGCTTATCACAATGGCATGATGGGCGGTCGTACACCAAACATCGACACCATTGCCAATGAAGGTGCCATTTTTACGGATGCTTACGCGCAACAAAGTTGTACTGCGGGTCGTGCATCGTTCATTCTCGGTCAGCACCCATTCCGTACAGGCTTACTTACGATTGGTATGCCTGGAGCAAAAGAAGGGATTCAAGCCAAAGACCCAACCATTGCTGAGCTACTGAAAAACCACGGCTACGTTGCGGGTCAGTTTGGTAAAAACCACCTAGGAGACCAAGACGAGCACTTACCTACTAACCACGGTTTTGATGAATTCTTCGGTAACCTCTACCACTTAAATGCTGAAGAGGAACCAGAATCAGAGTTCTACCCTAAAGATCCTGAGTTCCGTAAAAAATTCGGTCCTCGCGGTGTTCTTAAATCCACCGCTGACGGAAAAATTGAAGACACAGGCCCACTCACCCGTAAGCGTATGGAAAACGTTGACCAAGAGTTTATGGAAGCCAGTCTTGCCTTCATGGAAAAAGCCGTGAAAGACGACAAACCTTTCTTCATTTGGCACAACTCGACGCGAATGCACGTTTGGACACACCTAAGTGAAGAATACAAAGGGAAATCTGGTTATGGCCTTTATGCCGACGGCATGATGGATCTGGACGATCAAGTTGGCGTGATGCTTAAGAAGCTTGACGAACTGGGCGTAGCCGACAATACCATCGTGATTTTCAGTACCGATAACGGTGCAGAGAAATTCACATGGCCAGATGGTGGTACAACACCATTTAAAGGCGAGAAAGGTACAACTTGGGAAGGCGGCTTCCGCGTACCTATGATGGTTCGCTGGCCGGGTCAAATCAAACCGGGTACGGTCATCAACGACATTTTCTCTCAAGAAGACTGGATGCCAACGCTATTGGCCGCCGTGGGTGAGCCAGACGTAAAAGAGAAGCTACTTAAAGGTCATAAAGCCAATAACAAAACCTTTAAAGCGCACCTCGATGGCTATAACCAGTTAGACCTACTTACCGGTAAAACAGATACTGGTGCTCGTAATGAAATCTTCTACTTTGATGCCGGCGGCCACTTAAACGCTCTGCGTTATAAAGATTGGAAGATTCACTTCACCATCATGGAAGGGGCCATCAACGAGGCTTATCGTAAAACGCCAAGCTGGCCGTTGATCGTTAACCTACGTATGGACCCATTTGAAGTAGGACCAGACTCAGCGCTTTATGTCCGACACTTCTACGCAGACCAAATGTGGATGTTTGTCCCAGCGCAGGCTATCGTTCGAAAATTCCTTGAAACCTTTAAAGAGTTCCCTGCAACCAAAGGCAGCTCTTTGAGTATCGAGCAAGTCGTGGATGCCATGACGCAACCACAACGGAATTAATGTTTAACACTTAGTTTGATAAAGCACTAAGCCTACGGAGTACGGATATTATCGCTGGTATCTGTACTCCGTATTTTTATGTCTCAAGCCCTTATACCTCATCTCTAAGAGTCGCATAACCGACGTTCATCACGGTCGGATACTTTTAGAAAAAAGCAGATATCGCCTGTCACCCATAGCGCAGTTCATCGCGGCTTTATTTGCTTTCGAAATACCCCTCCCTACTCCTGCCAATCAGCAAAATGGTCAAGTAGAAAGTTGATGGCCAATCTAGCCCTTAGAGGCAGAAAGTGGCGATTCTGATAAACGATCCAACTGCTATTACCACTTCCCCAATAAGACTCTAAGATTGGTACCAATCGCCCGGAAGAAATGGCGTCGTTAAAGCTACTCTTTGGTAGATACGCCACGCCTAATCCGTCTTCACAAGCTTGCAAAACCGTTTTAGCGTTGTTGCTTTTCCATCGTCCTTGGACTTTCACGCCATCTAGCGCCTTACCATCTTTTTCAAATAACCAAACATCCTTGTTCGTGATGATGCAACTGTGGTGCTTGAGTTGTGTTGGATGAGTAGGAAAACCATGCTCGTCGATATAATTCTGACTCACCGCCGCTGCCATGGGGCGATCGACTAGCTTTCTCGCGACTAAACCAGAATCACTTAGGCGTCCGTAACGAATGGCAAAATCAAAACCATCTTCAATAAAATTGACCATACTTGTATTGAAGTTGACTTCTACCGTGAGGTTCGGATGTTGTTTCGCAAACGCCATCAACGCTGGTGCAACGTGATTTTCAGAAAACGCACCAGCAGCACTCACTCGTAACGTACCACTCAATTGAGTTTGCTGTGTGGTGAGTTGCTCATTGGCTTGCTGAAGCCCAATCACCAACTCTTTACATTGTTGGTAATACGCTTGCCCTGCTTCCGTTAAGCTTACCATCCGTGTCGAACGTGCTAGCAAGGCAACGCCTAAACGTTCCTCTAACTTTGTCACTTGTCGACTCACATGGCTGGTACTGCAACCCAATTGTTTCGCAGCAGAAGAAAACCCTAAGCTCTCCGCAACCGTAACAAATTCGTTGATACCTTCAAAGCTGTCCATAGTCACCTTTGCCATATGGCAATAATGTTTTGCTAATTACCTCTATTATCACCTATCTGATTAGCAATTAGTATGAAGGTGCTCAACAAAATACAGCAACCCAAAAGGACCCCATCATGAAGAAAGTACTCATTGTTGTAACGAACCACGCGACACTCGGCGAAACCGATCAAGCAAACGGCACCTACGCACCAGAGCTCACCCATGCACTTGCAGAATTACTTGGTGCGGGCTTCGATTACGACATTGCTTCTATCAAAGGAGGCCAAGCCCCACTGTATGGAACAAACATTGAAGGTGATGCGGTAAACACAAAAATCTTGGCTGATGATGATTTCCAAAACCGTGTCAACAACACGATTCCAGTTTCACAAATCAACGCTGACAACTACGATGCAATCTTCTACCCAGGAGGTTTTGGTCTACTTTCTGACTTAGCGACCAATGAAGATTTCGCACAAATCTCTGCAAAGCATTATGAAGATGGCGGCATCGTTGCAGCCGTTTGTCATGGTCCAGGCGCCCTACTGCCTATCACGCTTAGCAATGGAGAGAAACTGCTTGCGTCTAAATCGGTGACAGGTTTTACCCGTGAAGAAGAAATCGACTTTGGTACCATCAATGATATCCCTTTCCTTTTGGAAGAATCCCTAGCACGTGGCGCGGCACGCTACTCAAAAGTACAGCCGTGGCAAGAGTTTGTGATTGTAGACGAACGTGTGATCACTGGTCAAAACCCAACTAGCGCACACGGTGTAGGGAAAGCAATTGTGGAACTATTGGGGTAATCAAACGATTGTTAAGCAGCGGATATAGAGCGTGGTAGATGCCATATAGCAACTTCCACGACTTTAATGTTCGCTGCTCAGTACTGCCATAAACCTGTGAAGTATAGTGTTAGACCTGCGAATATAATGGTAGCTGTGCTTCACATGTTTATCCCGATATCAATTCGCCCCTTCCACGCCATAACCACCGACGTCACCTTGATCACCATTCGAAAACTTTAGATGAAAAAGCTAATATTTCCGGTAGTTTACCTACAGTTTTATTTTGAGAAATTGCGTAAACTGCTAAAGATCTATTCAATGTTGCTCTATTCATTGTCGAAACCGTATTCACTAACGGCAAGGCAATTGAGCACCTAAAACTAAAAAGAAAATACTTCGAAAAGGATTCATATATGAAGGCGTCAGTGGTAAACCGAATCCGGTTATCCGGTAAAATGGTGATGGCAACAAGTGGTTTGGCGTTATCCGGTTTTGCTTATTGTTCCACTCCAGAAACTATTGGAGACATTCAGTTCGTCGACCCAAACTTTGCTGATTGCTTTTCTGGCTACGAAGCGTCTTCACCAAATATTTTGACCGAACTCGACTGCTCCAACAATAACATTAGCTCTGTGGAAGAAATTAAATTTTTCCCTACACTAGAAGACCTGATTCTCCTAAATAACAGTATTAAAAGCGTCGATACTACAAATAATCCAAAGCTCAAACGCCTGATCTTGGCGAACAACCAATTGACAGATATCGACCTCTCTCATAACCCGGAGCTTGA
Organism: Vibrio jasicida CAIM 1864 = LMG 25398; assembly: GCF_000400365.1. GTDB lineage: Bacteria > Pseudomonadota > Gammaproteobacteria > Enterobacterales > Vibrionaceae > Vibrio > Vibrio jasicida. The sequence continues at coordinate 27,825 of NZ_BAOG01000026.1, forward strand.
AACTCTGACTGTTTCAGAAAACAACCTGACACAGCTCAACATCAATAAGAACTCGAAGCTGAAAAGTCTCTACGCCTACAAAATGCCTATTGCAGAAATAGACGTTCGCCACCTATCACGGTTGCGCGACCTTGGATTCAGTGCCCATAAACTGACAGAGCTTAACGTTAGCCAAAACTCCGAACTCAAGACGCTCTTTCTTGGAAGTGGCAGCCTAACTACGATCGACTTAAGCCATAACCCAAAGCTTTCACACGTATCTCTTCAATCAAACCAATTGCAAGAGATTGATTTGTCGAAAAACGCGAATCTTAAGCACCTTAACGTGCGCAATAATAAGCTCACCAGTTTGGACTTAAGCCAGCAGACACAGCTGCAAGAAGTTAAAGCAGACTATAACCAGTTAGCCGAATTCCAATTGGGTAAAAACCCAGACTTAAAGTCACTAGAGCTAAACAATAATAAATTGACCAAACTGGACCTGACTCAACAACTGGCCTTGAAGAAGTTCACAGCATTCAACAACCCACTTTATGATATTACATTGCCTAAAGGTCATGAGTTTGATCTGTTTTCAGTCGAGGGTTCACCTTATGCCGCCACTCTAACGACAACCTCTCAAGCAAGCGAAGAGAAAAACATCTCAAACCTACTATCTCCTCGTGTCAGCATCATTGAAGGTGGTGTAATAACGCAAGAGGGAAATGAGTACACCTTGACTCCAACACAAATGGTGATGCCAAAACTCGGCCAGTACATTGGCTTTCGATACTCGGTTACGTTGCCCAAGAATGCACAGGGTGAAGTAGAGCCTAGCCTTGCAAAAACCAACAAATTCCCCATTACCGTCCGGATGACGCATCCAAAGATTGTCGATCCTAAAACGGGCAAAGGGTTCACCGAATCCACTTGGCCTGACACCATGTTTAAGCATGATCGTAACCTCGCGATGTGGTATTTCGGCGATAAAAGCGAGCTGGTGTCCGGCCGTTGGAAACTCGAGATACTTTACCGCGATAGCGTGGTAGCAAAAAAAGCCTTCCAGCTAGTCAATATGGATGATCCGAAAGAACTCACTTCAATCAAGGAAGCACTGGTCATGCAAAACTTATTCAGCAAAGGTTCTAGTTATGTTTGTAAAGAAACCGCCTTTCAGCGCTGTTTTGGGTTCGATAGTACTAGTAAATGTGAACAAGCTCTTGAGCCTTATACCAAGAGCTGCCAGTCAGTAATGGCTCAAGAAATCAAAAAACAAAAGGGCAAGTTTGACAGTAAAGACGCTCTGAAAAATGCTTTTCTCTTTTATACAGGGTGTTTAATGGGGAGCTACGCAGAAGAAAATCATTTCGAGCGAACAGAAGTACTTCAATGTATGAAAAGTAAATAAGGTGTTTTTGAATAGAGCCTCCCATCAAGTGAGGCTCTAGTGCCGTTAAGCTTCTACCCCTGCTTCATCTTCTTCTACGATATCCGTTTCTTGGCTCGCCTCTTCCAGCCATTGCTGTAAAGCTTCACTTGCTAGCACCTTCTGTTGGTAGGCTTTGGCACCTTCCGATAGCTCTATGCCATAAGTTTGGAAACGCAATGCCACTGGTGCATACATGGCATCGGTGATTGACCATTCTCCAAATAGCCAACCATTCGGATGCAGCTTGGCTTGCTCTGCCCAAATGGCGTCAATGCGTGCAATATCTTTACGTACACCATCCGTTAGATCGACTTTTCTGCGCGCGCGAATGTTCATTGGGAGTTCGTTTCTTAAGTCAAAGAAACCCGAATGCATTTCTGAGGCAATGGCGCGTGCTTTAGCTCGTTCTGCAGACTTACTTGGCCATGCTCTACCTTGCAAGTATTGCTCGTTAACGTATTCCAAAATCGCTAATGAATCCCACACGGTTGCACCTCCATCCACCAAGGTAGGTACTTTCGCGGTTGGTGTAATACCTTCCAAGGTTTTGTAAAAATCTTCTGTGAATAATTTGAGCTTGGTGACTTTCACATCCAGTTTGAATTGAGAAAAGATCAGCCATGAGCGCAGTGACCAGCTTGAGTAGTTTTGGTTAGCAATAAACAGTTTCATGACGCCTCCATGCGGTTCGTGTTTTGATTACCCAATCACAATATCTGATTGTATTTAAGGGGACTAACGGATAGTTTTGATGGAACACTTCAACAAAAACGATGGATGAGTTTTAGATATGGATATCGATGCGTTACGCAGCTTTCTGGCTTTTGTCGAAACAGGAAGTTTCACTCGTGCTGCCAAGCAGATCAATCGCACCCAATCAGCGTTCAGTGCACAAATGCGTAAACTGGAAGACGAACTCAGTGTCAGTTTGTTTGAAAAAGAAGGCCGCAACCTAGTATTGAGTGAAGCAGGATTAGCACTGCGCTCTCATGCCGAACAATTGGTCAGCTTGCACAATCAAGCGCTGAAACAGGTGAAACGCTATGAAAATAAGCGTCCTCTTCGCTTAGGTTGTCCAGAAGATTACAACGACAATATCCTGCCTAAAGTCATTCGTGTATTACAACAATCTGAACCCACGTGTTCGATTCAAGTCTTCAGTGAGCCAAGCATCACCTTGAGAGAAAAGCTGGATGAAGGAAAGCTAGACGCCGCTATTGTGACAAGAGCACCGGACAGTGAAGAAGGATACTGGCTAGCAAGCGACAAAGGCGTGTGGATTGCTCACCCTGACTTTGACATCGAGCAAGCCCAACCTCTCCCTCTCGCCCTATTCCAAACCGACTGTAAATACCATGCGGCAGCGGTAGACGGATTAACCAAACGTGGTATTCCTTATCAATTACTGGCGTGTTGCAATACGGCCTCTGCACAACGAGCGATTGTACGTTCAGGCATGGCTATCGGTGCGATGGGCAGTATTAGCGTTAGCGAGGATCTTAAGATCTTAGACGATATGCCATCGCTGCCTTCAGTGGATATCGTTTTGGTCACAAGTGTCGAGCCTCATCCAATACTGGACAAAGAATGCTTAACGCAATTGGTTGAATTAATGGCTTGAGCTTTAATACGATACAAATAAAAAATGCCCCTGCTTGAGAGTCAGTAAGCAGAGGCATCGTGAAATTGAATGTGACGTTAGGAATTACGCAGCTTCGAACGCCAATGCTTTCTTCTCTACCTGACGGAAAATGAGAGTCAGCACACCATTCACCGTTAGGTAGAACGCGCCAGCAATACCAAATACCGTCAACGTATCGTAAGTTTGCGCGTTAATGCGCTGCGCATAGCCCATCAGATCCATGATCGTAATCGTGCTTGCTAGGGACGTACCTTTGAAGACCAAAATCACTTCGTTCGAGTAAGCCGGAACAGCACGACGAATGGCGTATGGCAACAGCACTTTCAGCGTTGCCGTTTTGTTCATACCCAGAGCACGACACGCTTGCCATTGGCCAGAAGGAATCGCGTTAAACGCTCCTTTGAACAACTGAGTGCTGTACGCGGCAGTATTCAGCGCTAGCGCTAACATCGCACAGAACCAAGGTTGGCTTAACCATGTCCAGAATACACTTTCTCTTACTGCATCAAACTGACCCGGACCGTAGTACACCAAGAAGATCTGCACCAACAAAGGTGTACCTGTGAACAAGGTGATGATGCCACGGCTTACCCAATGCAAACCCGGAGTACGTAGGATCAGAGTCAGCGTCATCATCAGAGCTAAGAGACAGCCCACCACCAAAGAAGCGGCGGTCAATTGAAGGCTAGTGCCTAAGCCATCCAGCATTTGCCAAACGTGTTGTTCGTTCATGCGGTCGCCTCCTGTCCCATGCTCATGCCTTGAATTGAGAACTTCTTATCAATCACTTTCACTGCACGTTGCGTAACAAGCGTAATCACTAAGTAAATTGCAGCGGCCGTTGCATACCATGTAAAGGCTTCGTGCGTGGCGGCTGATGTTAACTGCGCTTGCTTCAACAAGTCCGTTACACCAATCAATGATACAAGTGCGGTATCTTTTAGCAGAACCAACCATTGGTTAGTTAAACCTGGCAGTGCATGCCTTACTGCTTGTGGCAAAACAATTCGAACAAAAGCGTGTGCTTGACTGATGCCGAGTGCACTTGCTGCCTCTCTTTGCCCTCTTCCAACCGCTTTCAATGCGCCACGTAGAGTTTGAGAAGCATAAGAAGCGAAGATCAATGACAACGCCACCACGCCAGACAAGAACGGGCTAACTTCAATAAAGTCGCCGGTGATTAAAAACAAAACCTGCGTCGAACCAAAATAGATAAATAACACGACAAGGATTTCTGGCAAGCCACGTACAATCGTCACAAACGCCGTCATTGGCCATTTAACGAAAACACGGCGAGACATTTCACCACTGGCGAATACCACTGCCAGAATCAAACCGACTAAAAGGCTTGTGAAGGCTAGCTGGACAGTCATCCAACTAGCTTGAACAAGCGATAAAGAATAACCCGTTAGTGCCATATTACTTACCGAAGTACTTGTTGTAGATTACGTCGTATTGGCCGTTCGCTTTCACTGTTTTCAGAGCCGTGTTCAGCTTGTTCACTAGCTCGTCGTTACCTTTGTTTACTGCGATACCGAAACCGTTACCGAAGTATTTAGGGTTAGTAACGTGCTCACCCACGTACGCTAGGTTATCTTCTTTCTTGAACCATTCTGCTACGACTGCTGTGTCACCGAATACAGAATCAATACGGCCATTCTTCATATCGATGAATGCGTCTTGGTAGCTTGAGTAAGGAACCGCTGTTACGCCTGGCATTTGCTCAATCAGGTAGCTTTGGTGTGTTGAACCATTTTGAACACCAACACGCTTACCTTCTAGTGCTTTTTGATCGGCCACTTTTTCTTTGATAGAAACAAACGCTGCTGAGTTGTCGTAGTAAGGGTCAGAAAAGTTCACTTGCTCCAAACGCGCGTCAGTAATATCCATTGCAGAGATAGCCGCATCGTAACGCTTGAATTTTAATGCAGGGATCAGGCTGTCAAAAGATTGGTTGTGGAAGGTACATTTTGCTTCCATTTCTTTACATAGTGCGTTCGCCAGATCCACATCAAAACCTTGAATTTGGTTGTTTTCATCCATGTATTCGAACGGTGCGTAAGTCGCTTCCATCGCGAATTTGATCTCTTCTTGTGCTGCTGCGTTCGCTGAGACAAGACCGATTAGTGAAGCTAGTAGAATCTTTTTCATTGCAATACTCCGTGTGTACTTAGTGGGCTGACACTCGCAATGACAGCCGAGCTTATCTGTTAAATAGACTGAACTTTAAAAACGTAATTTAGTGATTTAGGTAATCGGCAAACTGAGTGGTTTGCGGATTAACAAATGCGTCGTGCGTGCCGTGTTCTACGATGTGTCCTTGTTCTAGGTATAGAACATGGCTCGCGATTTTCTTGGCGAAATCCACCTCGTGGGTCACAACTACTTGTGTAATTCCGGTTTCGCTTAAATCATTAATAATTTTGACCACTTGATTCGTGATTTCAGGGTCAAGTGCTGCGGTAGGCTCATCAAAGAGCAACACGTCTGGTTTCATCATCAGTGCGCGGGCAATCGCCACACGTTGTTGCTGACCGCCAGAAAGTTGCATCGGCCATGCATCCGCTTTGTCTGCCAAATGCAGCGTTGCGAGAATTTGCATTGCCTGCTTCTTCGCTTCTTCTTTATCCATGCCAGAAACTTTTACCGGAGCCTCAATCAGGTTCTCCATCACTGTCATGTGTGGCCATAGGTTGTACTGTTGGAACACCATGCCCACTTTACGACGAAGCGCTAAACCTTGCTTCTCTTTGATTTCAGTTGAAAAGTCGAATGCGTCATCAGCGATGTTTAACTGGCCGTTATCCGCCCCTTCAAGAAGGTTAAGAACACGTAGTAGAGAGCTCTTCCCTGCACCACTTGGACCGAGTAACACCAGCGTTTCACCGCTTTCACAATTAAAACTGACATCGTGTAGAACTTGGGTATCGCCGTAAGACTTATTGATACTTTTAACTTGAATACTCATGCTGCCATACTGCATTAATTGTCATCTGGGAGTTATACTAGCAAGAAAGAGATTTTATGCAATAAAAATGTATAAAAATTTAGATTGTTAATTTTTTGTATGAGAATAAACCACCAAAGCAGAGCATCTGACTAGTTAGATTTTAGATATGCACACACCGCAATTGTTATATCGATCAATTATTTCAACATTTATTGTGATTTACGTTGCATATGACTAGTTTATTCAACACGATGTACTAGACTCTGTTTTGTAAAATTCCTCTCGCGAGTATTAAGCATAAATTAAGGCAGGCAACACCTATGGATTACGACCTTGAGCATTTTTTTAATATGTCTATCGATTTGTGTTGCGTTGCCACTCTTGAGGGGCAATTTAAATATGTCAATGATGCCTTTGAAAAAACACTTGGTTGGTCAAAAGTTGAATTAGTAGACAGAGACTTCATGCAATTTGTTCATCCAGAAGATATACAAGCAACAATTCAAGAAGTATCAAAATTATCATTAGGTATACCTACAATTGCATTTCGCAATAGATACATTTGTTCATCGGGAAACTACAAAGATCTGCTATGGACTTCGAATCCAGAAAGAAAAACAGGGTTGTTATACGCGGTAGCCAAGGACATTACTTCTGAAAAAAACTCAAGCAGCTATTCTGACCTCAACAATAAGCAACTAGTTAGTATGAATAAGTCGTTGCAAGAAATGGCGTATAAAGATCCCCTGACAGGTTTATTTAATAGAAGAAAGTTTCTTGAGAGTATTTTTGAATTTATTATGCGAGGCGATCACACCTTCTCACTAGTACTTGTTGATATTGATAACTTTAAAACTTTTAACGACCTATACGGGCACCTAGCAGGAGATGAAATTCTCACCATAATTTCAAGCTTACTAAATAATACTAAGCGTATTGATGACATCATTGCTCGATATGGAGGAGAAGAATTCATTTTATTGTTACCACGAACCGATGAGTTATCCGCTCTGGGTTTGATACGCAGATTACAAAACGCTCTCTACAAACTAAAATCACCTTATAAAAAGGTTACTTGTAGTTTTGGAGCGACTACTTTTACAAAAAACTCCTCACATCTATCTTATGGGGTGGCAAATCACATTGTTAAAGACTTGATTCACCAAGCAGACTTAGCTCTATACCACTCCAAAAATACCGGCAGAGACAAAGCAACACACTTCAGGTTAATCCACGGCTCAACTGATTAGGTCTTCACTTTGAACCAACAATTGCTACTATCTAACTCTCTCATTTTGAGAAAAATCTCGCGTAGCAAATCCCCTATCCTTCAAGATTCAAAATTGAGAATGCCCATACTTACTTTAGAAGAAGCTGATTCACAAAGATTATTCGAACCATAAAGAATTTATAAAGCAGTTACATTCCGGCCATTTCTTGAATTGGTCATACCTATCGCTAATACTTTTCTCGTATTTTGACTCGCAATTTGAGTTATCGACGTTTTTGATAGGGACAAATCAATGATGAAGCCATATCGTCTTGCGCTTGGTTCTTTGAGCCTTCTTTCGCCTACTATTTTGGCCAGCACTGCGGTCATATTACCCGGACTACATGAGCAAGGTATCGATTTGCGAGACACTCCTGTTTCCGCTGCCGCGGCACTTGAATGGGAGTTGGATAATGCCGATGTTGTATTTGGTGCTTATCAAAACAAAAGTGATAACGAACGCGTTAACGCCATTGGTTACATGTACAACCAAAAACTAGAGCTCAATTCGAGTTGGCTGGAAAACACAATTCGTAATCAAGCAGACTTAAATGGCATCGATTACGAAGATTACTTTCTGCATTTTTCTGAAGACACCATCATTGCAGAAGTCGATAAAACCCATGGTGAAAACACATTGCTCAATCGAAAACCAATGATTGTCGGTTATACAGCAAGTGCCGACCATGCCGGTTTTTCGCTCTACCAGCAACCGCCTTGGGATGCAGATGTGTTTGAACAAACCAATAATGGTGGCGCATTGTATGTCTACCATTCCGAGCAGTTCGACCGCTTAGTATTTAAATTCTCTCAGTTTGCTCAAGGCGGCACTTTCAAGATTGAGTACCCTTCTGCCGCCAATGCATTTGGTCAAGTATCGCAATGGAAAAGCGTCAATATTAAGAAAGACAAAACCGAAAACATGACCAAAAACCAAACCGTCATTTGGTCGGTTCCTTCAGATTGGATTCGAGCTACCACCCATGATGGTAGCGGATTGAGCTATGGCGGTGGTCAGTATTTTGGCTCGACGTTTTTGCGCGATGGAGGGCGTTTATACACGATTAAAATTACTTGGCAAGGTGACAACGTCGATCATCGCCCTCGCTTAAAAGAAGTGAAGTTAAAAAACACCTTCAAGATCGTGAACCTGTCCGATGCACCAACAACAACGTACAACGGTCAATCTATTGAAGGGTGGCGGAAAATCCGTGGTTTTGACAAATCAGCAGACTTAAATCAAGACAACTATCTCTCTTGGAGTGAGTATAAAAATCGCACGAACAAGCAAGCCACTGCCCGCTTCCGATGGGAATCTCGCGTGATCCCATTTGGTCGTATGTGGAACCAAAGCTCATCATGGGCACTGACCAATCTTACCAATCCACAATTTGCTCAAGCAATGCATAATTATTATCAAACAGAGTGGGCACAACAAGGTTTGAATGGTGCTTACAATGACGATACGAACAAACTCATCGGTCCCAATCAGTTTTATGTTTACTCTGGTGGTACTGTTGAGGAACTAGGCTTTGTGGCCGGTAGTGAAGATGCCGATGAGCTCTATAAAGCACAGTTCTCGGCATTTTTAAACAAACTCGCGACACTGCACATAGATTCGTTGATTGGCCTAAACATTGGGACAGCAAATCTGTACGGAAGAAATGGTCAGTCACACTTAATCAACGCCGGTTCATTGTATCTACGTGAGCACTATCTATTTCCTTCTACGGGCTTTAGCGGCTATGCCGGTTTAGCCAAATTTTGGGATAATTCAGCTCTAGCCAAAGCCGATCAAAAGGTGATTTTTCAAGCGACAACTCGTCATGGTCGCGTTCAATACTTTGGTAACACGGAAGAGAATTGGAAACAGGACCAATATTCTGCACTGGCCGCGTTCTATTTAAACCATCATCCTGACCGTAGCTACTTTAACCAATGGAACAGCAGTTATCAGTACGGAAGTAATAACACCACCGCCGATAACTTTTGGAAGGCTGGTGTACCAAAGAATATTGCTTATCAACCTAGTGCATTGCTTGCTATCGATTTAGGAGCCCCAGCGAATCAAGTCCCAGAGAATATGATGGCGACCCCGTTAATGATGTCCACCAGCACGCCTACTCCTTCGGATTACACCATCATTGGTGATTCAACTATGAATGAAGTCGTTCATGCCGATCTTCCTGATGGGTTAGCTTACGTATTGCCTACCTATACATACTTTGCTTATCAGTCAGAAACCAATGTAGTCCCTCAAGGCCCAACAGAAATGGTGTTAGCTCGTGAGTTCAGCAAAGGCAGAGTGTTGTACCGCACCGACTTTTTCGGCAAGAGCGTGGACTATTTCTCTGCGCCGAAAATCACCATCCATTTAGATAAGCCAATGAGACCAATAGATAGAAATGGCAACATTGGCGAGTATGTATCGCAAATAGAGATTGGAGGTTATGAAGGGCTGTTTTTGCTGTATTGATTAGGCATGCCAAGCATAGCGTTGACTTCCACTCTTTCCCAATTCTAATTGCTGATTTCGGCGTTAACGGGAGAGCGCGGGCCTAACGTTTTAATCTTCCGATTCTCTTCGTTTTCAACTTCACAGATAACGCCCTGTTCTCTGAATCTTCATAAACCTTGTGGATATACTGAATCAAATGACAATGATAAGGGAATTCAGTCACATGAAGACAACACCGTCTGTTCTTTCCGTTTTGCTGCTGTCCGCTTTTTCTGCTCAATCCTATGCTAGTGAATGTGGTGAAATCACCATAGCGGATATGAACTGGAACTCGGCGAGTTTAATGGCGCACATCGACCAGTTCATTCTTAATGAAGGCTACCAATGCGATGCAGAACTTATCCCGGGTGATAGCGTACCGACTGGCACCTCAATGATTGAAAAAGGCCAACCTGATATTGCTCCTGAGCTATGGACCAACGGAATTAAGGAAGCGTTAGACAAAGGCATTGCGGATAAGCGCTTGCGCATCGCTGGAGAATCTTTGGTCAATGGTGGCGAGGAAGGCTTTTGGGTTCCTTCTTATCTGCTAAAGCAGTCTCCGGAACTGGCAACCATTGAAGGTGTGATTAAACACGCCAAGTTGTTTGAGCACCCAGAAGATGACGAGAAATTTGCGTTCTACAGCTGCCCTGCCGGTTGGACGTGCCAAATCACCTCCGGGCACTTATTTGATGCTATGGAACTCGAGAAATACGGCTTCGATATGATTGACCCAGGTTCGGGCGCGGCGCTGGCTGGCACTATCGCGAAAGCTTATGAACGTGAAAAACCTTGGTTCGGGTATTACTGGTCACCGACGCCCGTATTGGGCAAGTATGACATGGTGAAAGTCGACTTCGGCAGCGGCACAGATGTGGAAGAATACCGCAACTGTACAACGCAACCTGAGTGTGAATCTCCAAAAGTGACCATGTACCCACCTTCACCGGTTCATACCGTTACAACCGAAGCCTTTGCCAATAAAGAGCCACAAGCTTACACCTACTTGCAAAAACGCGGGTTCACCAATCGGCAGATGAGTCAGTTACTTGCATGGATGGAAGATAACCAAGCGGACGCAGAAGAAGCGATGTACTACTTCTTCGAAACCTATCCTGAACTATGGAAAACATGGGTATCGACAGACGTGGCTGCGAAGGTAGAAAAAGCGATTTAACTCTTTACTTACTCCCCTTGTTAACGGCTCAAGAATAATGCTGTGATGACAGGGGGAGACTTAACCTTTCTTTTAGCACTCGCCGTATTGCCCGATGCTCTGCACAGTCCGCGTGTCGTTTGTGATAAGCGATCTGAAACGTAAATTGGCCACTTGGAAACGGACTCTGAAAGTAACGAATGTTGAGAGCATCTCCCCACCTTTTCGCCACCGACAAAGGCACAACACCCAAACAGTCTCGCTGAGCTACGTTAGTCAGCACGCCAAGATAAGATGATGTCACCACTTCGATTTGATTCGCTTTAATCGTCACGTTTAATGCCGCTTCATACTCAGTTTCCACACTCCAAGTGGATGAGAGAACGCAATGCTTTTCGTTGTGAAACGCATCGATATCAAGCCTTTTACCAAGCCTTGGATGATTCGCTCGACCAATAATTACAAACGGTTCTTGATGAAGGTCTTCCACAATGATTGAAGTAGGTTTATTACCAATGCTGCCAATAATGATGTCGGCTTTTCGGTGGTATAGGAAGTCACACAGCTCACCAGCATCTTGTGTGGATTCATGAAAGATCACATTGTCGATAGGGCTTAGCCCTAATAAAGGTAAGTCACAACAATAGGCTTTGAATGATTGCGGTTTAGTCATCGCATTATCAATGATACTCAGCGCTTGTCTCAATTGTGGCAGTAGCTCTTGTGCCGTATGCGTCAGCTCAATACTTCTCCCGCTTTTTACAAATAGCTTTTTATTGGAGGCCTGTTCCAATCGCCGAATCGATGCACTGACGGCAGGTTGTGTGACACCAAGTTGCTCAGCCGCTTTAGTATAAGATTGGCTCTCCGTTACGACGAGAAAGGTGTTGATTAGGTTCAAATCAATGGGCTTAGGCATGAGCATTTGCTTCGCGTGTATTGAGTTAAAACGAAAGCGAGCCACTGCCATAAACAGTGACTCATTATTCGTTGGTTATTGCTAATTGGTTACCGACTATTGGCAGCAAGAGACAGAACTACTGCTTACCCGCCCCTTTCACCAAGCGAGAATGCTTCAAGTAGTCGTTCACCACATAGTTTTGAATCGCTTGCTTAGATGTCGGCAAGTACATTCTTAATAACCCGCTCCAACCTTCTCTGACGGTTAAGTTGTTGGCTTGTCCTTCACAGTTAAAGCGGAACGTGTAAGTACCGTCTTCATTTGGCGTCATGCGTTTGCTCGAAACCGCAAAATCATCATCTGCAATCCAGCCATCTTTGTCGTATACCGTCATGCTGAAGAATGCGTGACGATCGTACTGAAGCGGTGGCGGATTAATGGTCAAAGAACTGCATTGCGTTTCCCCTTTGTTCCCCGGAATTTGTGGCAAGTACACCGCCGCATCAGAGGGTAAACCCGCCCATCCAGCCGAAGAGGCAATCACAAACGACATAGGATCAACTTGACCTTTGTTGCCAAAAATATCGAAGGGTTTAGGGATAAACGGACGTAACTTTTGCACCGTCGCTCGCGCAGCCAATACTTCTTTTTCAGCAAACCCTTTTGAGACGTAAGGGTGGCGAGTTTCAGCAGACAACTTAATGGCGTTTTGGTAATCATGTGCCCTCTTCAACGCCTTAGGATCTTGGTTATCAGCTGCCGCTACTCGCGTGTTTAGGAATACATGATTACCAGAGCTCAGCATATCTGGCGTCAAACGCAGTGTCTGACCCGGATAGACTTCTGCAATCGTAAAGTGGTTCTCGTCGATTACCTGAACAATCGCATATTCATCGTACTCAGGCATGGTAATGGTTGCCGATTTGGTGACATCCAGTATTGCATGGCTGTACATCGTGTCTTCGTTTTCACGAATCACGAACTGGTGATCTTTGCTCGATGGGATGCGATTGTGCTTATAGGCATTAACTGGCACTTCTTTTTGCAAACGCGTCATATACCAATCTGTTTCTTTCGTTGGCTGATCGGAAAAATCAGTGACAACATTGTCCAAAGTTGCTTCTTTCGCTTGTAACCCTGTCGTAAACATCAAAGTAAGGGTCGATAACGCTAGTATCGTTTTGTTCATAATGGTGACTCCTAAATCTGAGGGTGTGATGGGTTATTGAGAAACCACTTTCGGTTCTGGCAACTGGTAGGATTCCGTTTGAGTAAGATCCGGTTTGTAGATTCGCATCATGACATCCCACCCTTTCGCCACTGGCATGGCATTCTTAGTGCCTTTAGGACAGTGACCGTAGCTCACCGTGAATGAGCCATCTTGGTTGTACTCGATGTTGTTTTTGTTCAGAACCGCTTTATCGAAAGCGATATAACCTTCGTGGTTGTATAAGGTCAGCGAGTAGAAGCCATTGCCTTTTACTTTTGGTGCTTGGTAAGTGGCTTGAGAGCAGTTGTCTGGATTGGCGACCTCGCCAGAACTGTAGTAAGAAAAGTATTGCGCTTCGGCATCAGGCAACATTCCCCAACCAATGGCGGTGCCGTACATATGCATGCGAGGATCCACCTCACCATGAGCGCCTTGCATGTTCTTTTGATTGCCCAGTTTGGCGCCTTCTTTTGTCAACGCATCACGGACAGAGACTAGTTGGGTCATATCGTAGTTCGGCATGATGTGCTCTTGGTGCGAGCCTGTGGCCACTTTGAGTTTATTCTGTATGGCTTTTACTCGAAGCAAATCAGCAGGGTCATTTGGATCTATCTGCACACGAGCAACAATCATCGCAAAGTCAGTTTGGCTCTCAATGTTATGCGTTCCCGGCGTCGAGAAAACTTGGTCGATGTAGTGATCGTTTTGCACCACCATCACCGAGATGTAACGGTCGCCGGTGTCTGGAATGGTAATACTCCCACCTTTCGACAAATCAGCAACATAACCCGAATAAATGGTGTCGCGATTCATACGAACAACCGTTTGGTTATCCAAAGGCGTCAGGCCTGGAAAGTGAAACCACTTGTTAGAACCAACCAGTTTAGTGATGTTTTTGAACGCGAGATCAGATTCCGCAAACTCGTAGTTTTTCTCAGTAACAGGGACAAGTGTTTCAGCCAATACATGGCTTGCACCCGTTAAGGCAAGTGTGGAGAGTGAAAGCGTTAATAGTTTCTTTTTCATGGAGAGCGTACTCATGTTAAGTGCTTTATGTAGGAGTATTAAGGTTCCAATGTTTATCTGTTGACCAACCTTAACCTAAGCAATAACATTCCATAAGGGACTTATTTTCACCCTGCCAATTCCAAAAGAGAATCGAGATGCTCAACGAAAAATTGTTTATTCATAAAGACTTAAACTTATTGCTGTTGTTGGTTACGCTCCACGAAGAGCAAAGTACAGCAAGAACCGCAGAGCGTTTGTTCGTCACCCAGTCGGCCGTGAGTAAAGGATTGAAGAAGCTTCGTGAGCAGCTCAATGACCCACTGTTTGTTCGTACGAGAGAAGGCTTTATACCAACAGAGAAATGCGATGAATTGGTCTCACGAGTCACCCCGTTGCTGCTTGAGCTAGAGAGCATTTATGCTGATTCCAACCAAGTATCAACACAAGCATATTCGGGTGAAATCAGCATCGCGATAAGTTCGGCGATGTACTATGCCCTAGCCGATGATGTGTATTTGCAACTTAAACAGGATTTTCCCAATGCCACGGTTCGATTGGTCAATTGGTCGGAATCCACAGAACAACAAATACTCAACACCAAAATTCAGGTTGGCATCAATTATTATCCGATAGATGTTTCTAAGGACTTAGTTCACCAGTCTGTTTTGCCTGCCGACTTTCGTTTGATCGCTCGAAAAGCTCACCCTCTTTGCGATAAGTCTGTCACTCTGGAGGAAATCTCCCAGTATCCACTCGTGGTATCCATCATTCCTAACTTCACGGCCAAGAACAGTAAAATTGAGCACACGCTTCGTAAGTTCAAACTTAGCTCGAACATTATTCTGCGCAGCGACAACGCCAACCTCTGCCTGACAACGCTCAAGCATTCCGATGCCTTAATGCCCGTCAATCATTTGTTTGCCCAAAAAGCATCGACAGAACACACGACGATCAACACCAAATTCGATATGAACAGCTATCTTCCATCCATGAAGATTGGTCTTTTTTACTCAAATCAATTTGCTGCCAGTCAGTTGGGGAAACTGATTCAAGCTTCGTTAGTAAATGCGCTAAACGCGGCACAATCGAATAAACACCAAGTCAATTCCTGAGCTGTCAGCGCTTTCCTTTACGCGTCATTATCAAATCATTTTTGACAGTGACTCAAAGACAGCGCTGTTTATCCCTCTTCACAGTAAGCCTACTATTTCCGTCACAAAGCAGTGCATGACTCCCCTTCGCACTGCTCCATAATAAGGATTTCAGTATGACTGGTACTCACGCGTCAAAAACGATAAAACTTGGTGTCACTAACCTTTCTTTCCACCGCGTTACCGCTTCTCTTGTTAGCCACGTGCTCAATGATATGGACTTTGAGGTTGAGCGCGTTTATTCACCTCATGAAGAGAACTTTTCAAAACTCAAATCCGGTGAAATCGATATGCTTTCTACGGCTTGGTTACCATCAAGCCACGGCATTTACAAAGCATCGGTAGAGGAAGTACAACCCTTGCTAGAACTGGGCTTACACTACGAACCATACGCGCTTTGGGGCGTGCCCGATTACGTGCCTGAAGAGTTGGTATCAGAAGTAAGCGACCTGACGAAACCAGAAGTCGTGGCGAAGATGAAATCGGATATTCAAGGCATCAACCCTGGAGCGGGCATCACGCGCTTTTCGATTAAGATGATGGACCAATACGCTCTGACCGAAGCAGGTTACCGTTTCCATACGGGGACGGAAGAAGATTGCTTTACTGCATTTGAGAAGGCGGTAGAGAACAAACAATGGGTTGTCGTGCCACTTTGGAAGCCTCAATTTCTTCACTATAAGTACGCAATTCGAGAAATCGCAGAACCAAAAAGTTTGCTGGGTATTGTCGATAAAGCCGTTTTGCTATTGCGCCAAGACAAATCAGATAAATTTACTCAAGATGAGCTGAATAGATTGGACGCGCTACGTTTCTCAAACGACATCATTGCGGAATTGGATTACAAAATCAGTCGAGAAGGACGAGAGTTAGACACGGTGACACGTGAGTGGTTATACAACCAGTTCTAACAAGCTTTAGGCGGTTTATAGTGCTTTGCCTTGCTTACATTGTCACATTACACCATTGCTAAATTGCATGGTAAAGCACGTTAAGTTAGTACATGGTGTTCCCGTTTGCTGACTCTTTCGGGATTTCTTGCAAAGCATCCCAATGCTCGACAATCTTGCCGTTTAAATCAAAGCGGAAGAAATCCATCGTCACGTATTCCACGTCATCAGGCCACGTTTGGTGCGTATGAAGCGCCACTAAATTGCCCTCTGCGACTGCGCGAACAAACGTAATGTCTTTCTCTGGGTACTCTTCCTGCATTCTCTCGAAGTAAGCGATAAAAGGATCAGGACCATTACCCACTAACGGGTTGTGCTGAATATACTCGTCCCCGACGTAAAGCTCGACCGCTTTTCTTGGGTTTCCTCGATATGCCATCTCATAGAAAGCAATTGCATTACGTTTGTTCCCTTCAATATCGATTTGCAAGGTGCTCATGGGTTTCTCCTATTCAACTCGCGATCGTCTACAAAGCGTAGTCGAGAATCAAAGCGCGGAGCATTTACCTCATAACGAATAAACAAAAATGCCGCATTGTGTCATGCGGCATTTTAGAGTTTGATGAGAAGTGCTCTTTACGATCAGTTGGTCGTTTTCTCAAACCTGACAACAAGACTGGTTTGGTCGAAATTACGATAACCTCGCACCATAATGCTGAACGTCCCTGCCGGTTTATTTAGAACACATTGTTCATTGCTCCCATTTTGGAATGGACGACAATCAAAGTTACTGACTGACACTTGATCGTTGTATTTTACAAAGAGATCCGCATCACCACTTCTTGGCCCAGACAAGGAAATGGTCACCTTCCCCTCCTCTTGAGTTTCAAAACTAAAGAACTGTTCTTCTCCATAGCCTGCGCGTAAATTCTCAACGGGCTCACCATCTTGTAAGGGGGTCACGCCAGTCGTGCTATCCATACTTGATTCAATCAAATAGGCGATAGCAAGCTTTGCAAAGTTACTGGCATGCGAGGCGGTCGGGTCTGAATTTTCCAACGTATCAAATTGGGTATGAATATTCGGGTTGTAGTCTTCAAACAAACTTTCGAATGGCATGGCCGCCGGATAGCCAGCATTGTGCCAAGAGGCATGGTCAGAACATGCATAGCCACAGCGATCAAACTGGTAGGTGATTTCAGGCGTGTACACATCAATCAACTCAGACAAAAATGCCGTCAAGTTGCTATCGGTATAATCGGTGATGAACGTAATATCATGCGCAGAACCGCTGTAATTGGTCATGTCTAATTGCAACACGGATAGCACGTTGGCTTTTTCGTTTTTCAGCATTTCAACGATGTCTTGTGAGCCTCTCAGTCCAACTTCTTCCGCTGCATAACCATAGAATTTGATGGTTCTGTCTGGCTGGATACCGCTGGCAATCATTAAGCGAAGTGACTCAGTCACCGTTGCAATACCAGAAGCATCGTCATCGGCGCCCGGAGATATGGTTCCCTCTTCTGTCCATGCGCCAGCTGTAGAGTCTAGGTGCCCACCCACGACAACAATTTCTTCAGGGTATTTCGCACCCAGCAACGTCACTTCAACGGATTTTTGTGGGTAGCCGCGATGGGAAATTTGTTCCGCAGAAGCATAAGAGACTCCTTCAATCTCTTGGTTCCAACGCGCCAGCAACCAATCAGAGGCTTCAACACCCGTAACGGTGGTATAAAAGCGATTAGTAAATAACGTCATGCCTTCTATGGTCTTCACCAAGTTCGTCGGCTCTACTTGATTGATGAGAGCCTCAACCGTGTCATGATGGCTGATCATCGGTTTGTTAAACGTCTTCAATGTGGTTGGCATGGTTGCGGCTTTCAATGCACTGGCTTTGTCTGGGTGCACCATATAACCACCGCAGCGATGCTTTTCATGGTGCATATGACTGGATAATGCCGCTAATTGATCTGGCGATATTTTTGCGACCACAGCTGGACGAGCACCAAAGAAATCAGAATAAACCTTGGCTCCGTGTTTGGTAATAAGGTGCACTGCATCCGCATCGGTGGTGATCCAAATTTGGCCTTTATCGGTCAATTCGTTGGCAACGACGCTACTGTTCAACGTACAGCTCAACAATGCCGATGCTAAAAGACTCTTTTTCATGTTGGTATTTTCCTTTACTAACCTTACTGACGAAAAAAGGGCTCCGTCTGGAGCCCTTTGCTATTGCGTTGTTATTTGTTTGGTTTGATGAATCGGTAACGCTTGGTTTCAGAACATACGTTGCCCGAAGTACACACTTGGTATTCCACGTCGATAGTGCCGTTATGCTCAAACTGGTCGACGTAAGACTTAAAGTCTGTTGCACCTACGTTCTTGCCATTACGTTTAACAATGAAGTAATCGTTAGTGTCATACTTCCAAGACAGCTTCACACGAGCCTTACCATTCGGGAACTTGTTACCGAAGTGGAGTTTCAGCGGGAACGCATCTGTTTGACCTTCTTCAATCGTCACCGTTTGTGTGATTGATGTGGCACTGCCTGCATCGTCCGTTACGGTTAACGTCACCGCATAATCACCTGCTGCCGCATAAGTGTGCGTCACCATTTCGCCGGTTTGAGCGCTACCGTCACCTAGGCTCCATTGGTAAGAAACGATGCTGCCGTCGCTATCGCTACTTGTGCTATGAAGTGTCACCGTTTTGCCAGAGACAGACTGATCAAACGAGGCTACTGGAGGAAGGTTTGCACTGCTATCGTCGTACGTTGCCGTTAGCTCTGCACCGTCATACTCAGCGTAACCAAATACGTTCACGGTATAGCGACCTTGCTCTGGGTTCTCAATCACACACACTTCATCACTAACAGACAAGCTAGAACAAATGTTTTCATTCGAGCTTGGTGCGTAATCTAAACCAACGTAAATGTCTGGGTCACCGTTTGGCACCGTTAGATTGATCGTAAGTTGAGGTTTGCCTTCCGGCACTTCGATATCAAAATAGGTTTTCGACCCAGTTGCGCCATCTACGGTCACTGATTGACCGTTTTCAAGACGCTGATATTCTGGCTCTGGCGGCAGTGGCGGCTCAGCACATGGCTCAACACCGACAATGCCGAATGCATCCATAACCGCAGAGGCGTCATACCCTAAGTCGTTTGCTGCGTTCTTGACGCCACATGCGCCTTGCCAAAAGTCACTATCTTGTGACCAGTAGATTTGGTTCGCGAGCACAAACAATTCAAACGCCTTTTTGGTATCCCAACCCGATGTCGTTGCTAAGTGGTAGAAGGCTTTGTTGAAAACACCCGAGCTGTAATGCACATTCAAACCATCATAGTAGTCTTGTGCATGGTTGATGGAAGAGCCATCTCGTGAAGGATCATCCATGTAACGCAATGCCCCATCCTCTTTAAAGATGTCTTTGCCGACCATCCAGTCATTCTCGCCCTTCATGTAAAACTCGGCAGCTTCGCCAGCCATATCTGAAAAGGCTTCATTCATACCGCCAGATTGATTGGCATAAACCAGCCCCGAGTTTTGCTCGGTAAAGCCGTGGCTCACTTCATGAGCTGAGACATCAAGGCTGACCAATGGGTAGAAGTAACTCTCACCGTCACCAAACGTCATTGCTTGGCCATCCCAGAACGCGTTTTCGTAACCCGTTCCATAGTGAACACGCATCATCAGTTTAAAAGTAAGTGGCGCAGTATCGAACCAGTTTTTGTACATGTCGAATACGATATTGCCAAAGTAATGAGCATCGTTCAGTGGAGAGTAAGCACCGTTAATTTCTTGAAATTCATTGCGAGGACACTCATAACTGTATGGTGTAGAACCTTCAGTTGCACCATTTAAGTTAACCGTGACAACGTTCTCCGATTCCATTACACAGTTGGTGCCATCTTCTTGTACGTCGAGGTAATGATAGTCGGTGCCATACTCATACATGCCTGTTTTTTCGTTACCACCAGGACCTGTACCGATTTGTGCATGAGCAATCCCTTCCCAACGATCAATAACTTCGCCGCTGTGCGCATCTAACATGGTAAATGGGCGAGAAGGTTGAAGGCTGTTTGCGAGCAGGTAGGAAACTACGTAAACCAATCGCGTTTTTTTACCATCTTGATAAATGAATAACTCATCTTCGACATTTCTTAGAAACTTGCCTGCGATACCTTTATTCTCAAGGTTCTTTGACGCAACTTTTAACGCTTCTGCTCGGTTCAATTTAGGCTTTACAAAGCTTCGGTCTAAATCGTTTACACGTAAATAATCGCCTTGTACGGCCTTTAAAGCACCACCTTTAAAACTTTGAGTCGCATTAAGCGAATGCCCCCATACGGGAATGCCCCAAACATTTTGTTGAATCTTTACCTTGTAAATACCACGCTTCTTTAGGTAGATGCTCTTAACTTGTTTAAAGCTAGATGCATTATTAACACCTAATTGCGAATTAAGCCCAGAGAAGTTGGTAAAGTTCACTGGCTTATTTAGTGTGACTGATTCACCTGCATGTACTGACATCGTCATTACACCTGCAACAGCGATAGCTATCAGACGTTTCTTGATTTTCATTTATCTATCTCCTTGATGTATTCGAGTCGAATCTATCAGAAAAAAACACACCGAAGTCGATAATTAAAATCAATAAAATAGTTGTGATACATCACTTAAACAAATTCATGCAACTGGTAAAAATAAAAATTACAAATTTATGACAAGGTCTTTTTTTAGGAAAGAAGATCTCATTTATAAAATGAAGAAATATTATTTTTATCACTAGATATTTTTGTTTAAAAATATTGTTTGTTTTATCCAATTATGAATAAGGTATACTACTAACACTAAATGATTAGAAATACATAAGGAGGGGCAATACTGAACCGAGCGGTGAAGTTAGCATAATTGACTTTATAATTTCAAATATAAAAACCAATAATCAAATATCACTCTTAAATTCAGAATGAATGCCATCCCAATTAAAAACCACCACTGAGATTATGATTATAATCGCACTAAAGACTGTTTAATTTAAATGACTAAGTAATACTAAAGTAGATACCAACCACTATAATCCACATTAAAATAAAGGTCATTAATCGAAAGTAGTCAACATAGAGAATATAAAAACAATAACTCTGAATAGATAAATTACAAATAAGATAATAACAAACAGGTTTTAAACAAGAGGTAAAAGGATAGATTTATTAAAACCATTAAAAACAAAGACTATGTTTATTGATAGGACAAAATCAAACAAAGTGGATATAAGTATAACCACCAAAGTTCGTTATATTTAATAATATTAACAACGGTGGAGTTACCTAAGAAAGAGAGCAACGTTAAGAAAATAAAAAAGGCTACCCTTGGGTAACCTCACACTTTTATTCGTTAATGCATCAATATCAAACTAATTCGCCTGCACCTTGAATAGAACGTTCACTGTTCTCGACAAGGAAAACCGTAGCAGTTTGCTTTAACGTCTCCCACTCGGCATCTTCGACAGCAATACCCTCGTCCCAAGATTGCTTTTGTGCACGGCTCAGTTCTTCCCCTTCTATGTGGATGGAGTACCCTTGTGAGCTTGCTTCGATATCAAAATCATTGACGGAGAGCTCAATTGTCATGCTGTGGTAATCCGTACTGTGATCTTCCACTTGGTCAGAGAAAAAAACCTCTGGTGCAATATGCCCTCGGTTAAGTACATACAAGGTGCGTTTTGGGCTAGTCCCGTTTACCCATTGAGCACGACAGGCAATCCCCTTTGCTGAAAGCCTTGCGAGCTCACTGTATGCTAACCATCGATTGTGACATTGTTTGAGTGTAATGGTGACCGATTTCGTGTTAATCATTTTCTCAAGTGCAAAGTCCAACACTGCAGGCAGATGACATGCGACGCTACCATTATGCAATTCGATTTCGATGCTTGAATCCGTATTTCCTGTAATAGTCACTGCACAATCGGAGTCCAAATTAAGGAATAAACTCGCGTTGTTAAAGTGACGAACACCATTCAAACCAACCATCTGTAAATCGGCAACCATATTGGCAATCACATCGGCTTCACCACAATGGCGACGCATACCAAGAAAGGCTTTGTTTACTGCTGCTACCAGCTCGTTATGCGAGACGATCATAATGCAAAACCTCCACTGATTTTTTGATTGTCACCTTGCGCGATTTCTTCACGCTCGGGCATGATGGGAAAGATCCATGTATCGTTATAAGCTGGGTCACGAACCTCATCCAAGAGCGGCGCGCCTTGGAAGAAGGTTACGCGCACCCATCGGTCTGAACGCGGGTCAAACTTGGTCGCGCCAAACACAGCTAGCTTGCAGCGTAGCAAATGCATTGGCAGCGCATCTTCTCGCAGCACATTCATTTGGATGTCGCCCATTTCACGGTTACCAAGGGTCCATACTCGTCGTGTAATCGCTCGGTATTGCGGATTTTGCAATAAGAATTCCGCAAGTGATGTTTCAGGCAGACATTTCAACAATGCATGGTAGTAGCGATTAACTTGTCGACCTATATCCAGTGGCAGCTCTCGCTCTTCACCAATCTCCTCACCTCGAACTCCCATTCGCGGCTCTTCTTTATCTTGTGAACGATACCAAAACCAATAGTTATTTTCTGAAAGTGTGTAATCGGCATCAATAGACCAACGATATTTGCTTTCTAGCACCTGAAGAACATCTTGAACACACTTCCCACCCGGAATCGACAAAGATTCATCGGTATTCATTTGGTTCTCAAATTCATCCACCAAAGACGGGTACAGCTCGATCAAACATGATGTTAGGATTTCTTGGGCTTCCAAACTCATTGTTGTCGTTTGTTCGATCAAGCCTCCCCAATTGATGTGATTCGAAATCAAAGCATTTAGATTAATTTGTAACGCTTTAATGTCTTCTATCGCTTTATAATTCAATTGGTCTTGATGTTGATTGATGGTAATCACTTGCTCTAAGTGGCGCTGCGCTTTTGCCAATAACGCGTTTAGTGGCGATTCTTGCTGAGTCTCGCAAGGCATCGCAAACACTTGAGCAATAGCACGTTCACGCGACGTCATCCATTGGTCAACGATACAAGGATGGTTAATAAGGTATGGTGCCATGCCCAGTCCTGTTGCGTTCCCCACACCAAGATAGCGTTGTAACCCACGATGTAGTGCGATGGCATTATCGCCACCCTGTTGTTGCGCTAAGTAATGAACCCAATCTAGGCTGAACTCACGCAATAGATACACTGCACACATTTGCGCACTGAACGACTGATTGAAATCGGGATTGTTCTCAAGCAACTTGAAATCTGCAATACCAAACTTACCATTTCCATACACCGCGGTCGTACGTAGGATGTACCCTACTTCCGCCAGTTCTTTCGGCTCGGGTTGTTGGCCTTTAGATAACGCCGCAACAATATGTTCAAACACGCGTACGCTCTTATTCGCTCGCGCTAAAACTAGTACATTATTTGGATTTCGTCCGGCTTCCTGCAAAGGAACATTAGCTCTTAACTGCTCTAAAAGTTCGACATTTACGTCGCCTTTCACTAACGCGAATGTCACGTCCCATTTCTCTGCAATGACTCGGTCATTACGCTCTTCATCGGCAATTTCATCGCAGAAGACAACCAAATGATAAACGTATTCTGGCGTCGCCAGTTTGTAGATCACATGGCCAAACCCTCTAGGGCAAAGTTGCCATTCATGCTTGTTGACTTGCCACTCTTGGCTCGCCATTTTACGAATCAGGCTTCGTACAAAGCTAATTCGGTTTTGGTGCATAGCCCCTAGCCTTTCTGGCGCCATGACAATAGCAGCGTCGCGTAGTGTTGTTTCAGTGTAAGTAGAACGATGTGCATCCATTTTGCTCACCACCTATTTTTTATTGTAAGAATATAGACTTATGCGGATGCAGGAGGAATCACCCGCACAAGCTCCACGTTATTGTTTATCAGTTATGGGTTATCGCTTTTTAGCGACTTATAACCCTTGTTCTTTTGCCATCTCGATAGCAATTTGTGGCGCGTTCCAAAGTGATGGCAGCAAAATAAGCGACACAGGAACTGCCGTAATGACAATGAAAGATTGCAAGGCAGAGATACCGCCAGACCCCAGCGAAATCAAAATCAATGCGGTCACACCCATCGCCACACCCCAGAAAGTACGAATGATGGCATTCGGTTCCGTTTCCCCACTGATGACGACGCTGATGGTATATGTCATCGAGTCACCCGTCGTTACGATAAAGATGGTGGTAAGAATCAAGAACAAGATAGAAATCAGCATCGGCATTGGCAGTTGTTGTGTTACCGCAAGCAATGCCCCAGGTAAGTTAAAGCCTTCAAACGCGGCACTGACACTACCAGGGTTTGCGATCTCAAACGCTAGGCCAGAGCCACCGACAATGGTGAACCAGAAACACGTCGTAAGCGGCGCGATGATACTGATGGTCGTAATCAATTGACGAATACTTCGACCGCGGGAAATGCGTGCGATAAAGATCGCCATCATTGGCCCATAGCCTAAGAACCATCCCCAGAAGAACACTGTCCACCAGCTCAACCAACCTTCATCACCACGGTAGGTCGCCATTGGGATAAAGTTGTCCAACATACTACCTACACCTTGAATATAAGCATTAAAGATGAAATCTGTCGGACCGAATATCAGGATGTAAACCATCAACGCCATTGCCAATATTACGTTGTATCGGCTAAGCATTTGCATACCACGATTCAGACCACTTAATGCTGAAACGGTGTAAAGTACGATGGCAAACAAAATGATGATCAATTGCGTGGTAAAGCCATCTGGGATATCAAATAGCACATTTAACGCGTAGCTAACCTGCAAACCTAAGAAGCCGATTGGACCAATCGTCCCTGCCGCTACAGCAATGATGCAGCACGCATCAATCAAAGCACCTGTTTGGCCTTTCAGTGCGCGTTCACCCAATATTGGGTAAAGTAAGATACGAGGTTTAAGCGGCAAGCCTTTATCGTAGTGAAGGTGCATCACCACGATAGACGTCAAGCTGCCAACAATTGCCCACGCTAAGAATCCCCAGTGCATGAAAGACTGTGATAAGGCATTCACCGCACCTTGCTGTGGATTTTCTTGTGGGCCATACAATGGCGGCGGACTCACGTAATGCGCAATTGGCTCTGCAGCTGCCCAAAAGACACCACCACCCGCTAGTAAGGTACAAAAGATGATTGCCATCCAGCGGAAGCCGTCCATTTCAGGCTTGGTCGTTCCACCTAACATCACCTTGCCTGTTCGCCCTGCTGCCAAACCAAGACCAATAAGAAAAGTGAGAAGAAGCAGTAATTGCCAATATGGACCGAAGACTTTTACCGACCACGCGAATCCAGTATTAACCAGTGTTGAAAGGAGTTCTCCATCATACAGTGCGATGGCAACGAACAGGGCAATAAAGCCGCCGCTATACCAAAGTGCGGGATTACTAAGCCCCAACTTATCAGGTGAGTTTTCTTTTGCTGTTGTGTCGTTGTGATTTGCTTGAGACTTCTTTGATGGCACGCTCATCGTTGAAGCTTTCACGCTATTGGTTAAATCAGACATACTCTGACTCCAGAGGTTCATTGCAGCTGCCATTGAACGGCTACAAACAGTGACTTTCACACCCGCCTATTATTGTTTTTTAACGGGCTATTCCTTGTTTAGTTGGGTTAGCTCTCTCTTGCCTCCAGACCTTCTGTGAGGAAGTTGAACCAGTTTTCACCCAGAATTTTTCCTGCCTCGGATTCAGTAAATCCGTGGCGCATTAAGCCGTTGTAAATGTTTTCCATGCCTTTGCTGCCGCTGAACCATGGCAACGCATCTGGCCAACCAGAGTTGTTTGCTGAGCCTTCGCCATAATCCATAGCTTTCGACCAACGACCGTTGCGCATCCACTCAAGCACTTGCTGTGGTTGGTTTAAACAAAGATCACTGCCGATACCTAAATGATCCACACCGAACAGGTCAGCAGTTTTCGCGACCATTTGGCAGAAATCTTCTAGCGTGCATTGGCTTCCGTTTGGAAGATGGAATGGGTAAAGACTAAAGCCAATCAAGCCGCCACGTTCGGTGAGCGCTTTAATGACCTTGTTCGATTTGTTGCGCAGCGCATCATGAGCAAACGTTGGGTTCGCGTGACTGATACAAATGGGACGTGAAGAAAGGTCAATCGCTTCCAACGTTGAGCGCTCAGCGCTGTGGGACATATCGATGATCATCCCGACACGGTTCATCTCTTCGATGGCTTGTTTACCAAAACGCGTGACACCAGAGTCGTTCTGCTCATAACATCCTGTCGCCAGCAAGCTTTGGTTGTTGTATGTCAACTGCATAATCAGCAAACCTTGGCGACGCATGACTTCTATTAAGCCGATTTCATCATCAATTGGGGAGCAATTCTGTGCACCAAAAAATACACCAACCTTTCCCTCTGCCTTTGCTTTCTCGACGTCAGCCATCGAGTAAATAGGCATAATCAGGTCTGCATTTTGTTCGAATCTCAGGTTCCATTCGGCAAAGCGAGTTAAGGTCTCGCGTGCATTTTCGTGATAAACGATCGTCGCATGCACAGCCGTAATACCGCTCGCCTTCAGCGTTTGGAAGTACTCTCTATCCCAATTGCAGTACTGCAATCCATCAATCACAATCCGTTGTTGGTACATAACCACTCCTTAAACGTTAATGAGCCTTTAAGGTTGGGCAGCGGAATGCTCGGCTGCCCTATTTCACTTAGTAAGGACGTTGATAAGCGGTTTTCACCACGGTGTAGAATTCTTTTGCGTATTGACCTTGCTCGCGTGGACCAAAGCTCGACTCTTTACGACCGCCAAACGGCACGTGATAATCCGTTCCTGCGGTTGGTAGGTTGACCATGACACAACCTGTTTGAACTTGTTGTTTGAAGATGGCGCTATTACGAAGGCTTTGCGTGATGATGCCGCCTGTCAAGCCAAAGCGAGTATCGTTTGCTACTGCAATGGCTTCATCCAAGTCAGAAACTCGAATCACGCTTGCCATCGGCGCAAACACTTCTTCTTGGTTCACTTCCCAACTGTTTTGCGTATTGAGGAAAAGGGTTGGTGACATGTAGAAGCCTTCATGTTTCAAGTTCAAATGCTCGCCACCGAACGCTAACTCCGCACCACTTTGACGTGCTTTCTCAATCCATTCGAAGTTGGCATTCAATTGGTTTCCATCCACAACGGGTCCCATGAACACACCGTCTTCTAAAGCGTGACCGACTTTAAGCTCGCTCATTCGTTTGATCAGTGCTTCAACGTAGGCATCGTGAATGCCATCCATGACGACAAGACGAGAAGACGCGGTACACTTCTGACCTGCTCCAGAGAAAGAGCCTGCAATGGTCGCTTCAACTGCGATTTGAATGTCTGCATCATCTGCAACCACAAGTGCGTTCTTGCTGCCCATTTCTAACTGACAGCGGACAAAATTCGGTGCCGTTGCTGCCGCTACTTTACGTCCGGTATCAACAGAGCCAGTAAAGCTCACACCATTTACGTCTTTCGAGTTGATAAGCGTGTTACCTACTTGCGAGCCACTGCCCAACACAAGGTTGAATGTGCCTGCGGGTAAGCCTTGACGATGGATAATCTCAGTCAGTGCAACCGCACTTGCTGGCGTTAAGTTCGCAGGCTTCCAAATGACGCTGTTGCCGAAAGCAAGCGCTGGCGCGATTTTCCATGCAGCCGTAGCGGTTGGGAAATTCCAAGGAGAAATAATGGCGATAACGCCAACGGCTTCGCGAGTTACCTCGACGGAAACGCCTGGACGGACGGAAGCCGCGTTATCGCCAATTTGACGCAGCACTTCAGCCGCAAAATATTGGAAGAATTGACCAGCACGGTAGATCTCACCGCGACCTTCTGCAAAAGGCTTACCTTCTTCACGAGAAAGCAACGTACCAAGTTCATCACAACGGGCAATCAACTCATCACCAATTGCTTGCAATACCGCTTGTTTACGCTCAATTGGCGTTTTTTCCCATTCGGGCTGTGCAACTTTAGCAGCTTGAATCGCTTGTTCTACTTGCGCTTCACTCGCCTGTGCAAAGTGACCTAAATTTTCACTGATGTCTGAAGGGTTAATGTTGGCAATCGTATCAACGCCCGATTGCCATTCGCCTGCAATATAGAGGGATTTTTCTGCTTGAACATTATTGATAAAAGTCATTGTTCTGTCCTTGTTCTTCCTGACGTCCAGTGGTCTTCCACCAGTTCATTAATCTGACTTACAAAACCAACTAAGTATTGGCTCTGTGCTTTTATAATTTACTCGGGCTGGCTCGCCGATGCGTACACCACAAATTCCACCAACATTTCTTCGCGAGCTAATCCTGCTACCACCATCGCGGCACGGTTTGGATAAGGCGCCTCAAAATACTCCGCGTACACTTGGTTAACCGTTTTGAGATATTCACGATCAGTCACGTAAATCAGTACTTGTAAAACGGAGTCTAACGATTCACCCGCGCACTCTAAAGTATGGACGAGGTTATTGAAGGTTTGGCGTGTTTGCTCTTCGATACCACCCTCTACAACAGCACCTGTATCATCAATCGGAATTTGTGCCGTGTATAAGGTGCCATTGTTAACGATGGCCCACTCGAGTGGTGCTTTAGAAGCAAACAATGCGGTTTTGACTGGGTATTTTTTCGTAGAAGTATTCACGTGCCTTTCAACCTTTGTAACAACCTTGTTTCAAGATAGTTAAATACTGCACATTGACAGGCGATAAATCGAACGGTAAATTTTTTACATTTGATAAGAAAAATCTATCACCTTATTAAGACTAAGGTAAATAAAGGGATTGCAGAGGTTTCACCATGAGTATCAAGCTTCAACAATTAAAGCATTTTGTGATGGTGGTCGAGGAAGGTGGTTTTCGAGCAGCATCACATAGAGCGAACCGCTCGCAAGCGGCGCTGTCAACGTCGATCAAAGAACTGGAAAAAAACCTAGGGCAAACGCTGTTTGAAACGGGCAATAAATCCAAACTCACTCCATTCGGTGAAATCTGTCTGCCTAAAATTATTCAATTTCTCAACATCTACAGTGCATTGGATAATGACTTGAAAGCCGCCGCCGCGGGCCAACAAGGTCGAGTACGCATCGCTAGCGTTCCCTCCGTTGCGGCTAAATTGATTCCAAGTGTTCTAGGCGCGTTTTGCGAACAGTACCCAAACGTTGAAGTCAGCTTGATTGATGATAACGCCGCTGGCGTCGAAGCCCGTTTGTTATCAGGCGAAGTCGATTTAGCGTTAGGTAACCCATCACATTTAGACGAAGGCGGTATCGAGTTTACCCCGCTAATCTCTGACCCCATTGGTGTAGTGTGTTTGAAGGACAATCCTATCGCTCAGCATCCAGAAGGGATTGAGTGGCAAACACTGTTAGAACAACCTTTTATTCGAAACGGGACTTGTACCCTACTCGATCCCACTCCTGCGCGCGCACTAAGTGAACAAGCTTTATATTCTGTTGAAAACATCACGTCTTTATTCTCAGTTCTTGAGCTTGGTATTGGTGTCACCACCTTGCCCAAATTAGCGTTCCCGACCAACGAAACTCGACTGGTTTGGATTCCACTGATCGATCCACCTTTGGAAAGACAAGTTGGCATCTTTACTCTGACGGATAGAACCATCTCCCCTCAGGCAAAAGCGTTTCATGATTTGTGCATTCACTACTTGAACTACCAAGAAGAAGTCGAAACTTCATAAGCATAAAAGCCCATGACACGTTAAGCATCAGGGGCTTTTTGAAATTTCATGAGTCAGAACACGTTACTTTCTGCGCTTGTAAACCACGCAGAAGTTGCCACGCTTGGTGCGACACTTAGAGCAGCGCTCGCAGTCCACTTCGGCGCGGTTACCGTCTTTCCAACGCTTGATCAATTGTGGCTCTGCTAATAACGGACGAGAAAGCGCGAAGAATTGAATCTTAGTGTTTTCAGCCAAGTCTTCAATCGCACAGAAGTCGTTTAAGCCACCTACGGTAATTACCGGAACGTTCACATCTTGGCTGATCACTTGTCCGTACTCGTGGAAGTAGCCTTCTTCTTGTAGCGTGTAACCGTCGAACGATTCACCTACCATGGTGCTTGCATTGCCATGAATGTTACCCGATACGATGATCGCATCCACGCCCACTTCTTCTAGCTTCTTACAAACAATGCGCGTTTCATCGAACGTCAAACCGCCATCGAAGAACTCTGTTGCTGTCAGTTTCACCAGAATCGGGAAATCGTCACCAACTAGCTTGCGTGTTTCGGCATAGATCTCCATCAAGAAACGCATGCGGTTCTCAAGGCTACCGCCGTATTGGTCTTCACGACGGTTGTAATATGGGCTTAAGAACTGGTTGATCAAGTACGTGTGCGCCGCGTGGATTTCTACACCATCAAAGCCAGAATCTTGTGCACGCTTGCTCGCTAGCGCAAATGCTTTAACGATGTAGTCGATCTCATCTTGAGTCATCGCTTTGCCTTCAGTTTTGGTGCCGCGCTCTGGCACTTCACTTGGAGCAAAAATCACACGCTCGCCAACGTTGAAGGTCGTTTTTGTGCCGCCGTAAGCGATCTGCATAACGATATTAGAGTCATGCTCATGAACAAGGTCAGTCAGCTTTTTGTATTCATCGATGAAAGAGTCGTTGTAGATCCCCATCATGCCTGCGTTCGGCTTCTCTTCTTCTACGATGTTTGCGTAGCCAGTAACGATCAGCCCCACTTCACCTTTGGCAAGTTCTTCATAAATGTCGTACAACTTCTCGGTCATGTGACCGTCTTCTGTCGCCATATTTTCCCACGTTGCACTACGTACCAAGCGGTTCTTTAGTGTCATGTTGCCAATGCGGGCTTCTGAAAACAAAATGCTCAAGTCCAGTCCTCTTAAAATCTGTCTGTTTAGATGCATCACTACCGAGCAGGAACGAAAAAGGAACAGCGATACACAAAGCATGGCTGTTCCTTCTCTGAATTTCTGTTCAGTGCGATGAGCGACGCGAACCTTACCGCCGAAACCGCGGCAAAACTTTAATCTGGATTAAGGTTTGGTGAGATAAATAGGTAAGCGAACAAACTCTATTCTACCTCTTCGTGTTCTTTTACTGAGCATTCTGGTTGCATGATTTTTCCTTTGTTGAATGAGACTTCACAGTCGACAAGGACACTCCCACTTTGCAAATAAAAATAATCCAATACAAAAAACAGCTTAGTACCTCGTTTTCCGTAATCTTCGACAAAAACGCCTGCAGAGTCAGTAAAAGCTAAAACCTCTTTATCTAATAGAATAGCGTTTATTTTCTTGGAGTCGTTTAGCCTATAACTGGGTGTATCAATGGTATCTATCTCAATTAAAGGATTTATTTCCATATTGTGAATCGCAATCCGCACTAACTGCTCATTTACTCGATAGCTACTTACAGAGCTTAAAGATGCAGGGAGTGCAGCGTAAACACTATAAGGAATCAAAAAAACGATGCACATCAAGATACTTTTCAAATTAGTCATATGAATCACCTTAAGGCTATTGTAGGAACTTAGCTCTAGCCTCAAATCTATCTTGAGGCACACTCTGCCAATTAGCACGGTTACTCATAACTTCTTTGAATACTCTAATATCATTCCTTACCACAATAGGCTGAATTAATACTCTCGTTAAAGGACTGTAATCACCTCTAAATTTTAAATCAACAAGAACTTTTTTTATTTTCTCATCTAAATTATCCCAATCTGTGACTCCGTAGCGATTAACTACATCTAATTTTTTACAAATTCTAATGACTTCTGATTTTTCATAATCATAACTAATTTTAAATAGCTTAATTTGAGCATCGGTTGTTAGCTCAAAATCTAATAAATCATTATCGATTATGAAGCTTCGCGCTTGAGCGCCTTTTAAACCTCTAGCTTTGAGTAGTATTGTGATTCTCTCTTGATTGATCCCAGAAAATGCAAGGTCACGACGAATTGTTGTGATTGATTTGAGCTTCAAATCATAACCTCTTCCTAGTGTAAGCCCTGAGTTTTCACTTGGTACATGTAGTTTTCTACTATGAAACCTACCTCCCTCATTCCCTTCCGAGTTCCAAGTTAACGCTCCTTCTTTCGGTGGACTAATTGACTTAACCGTAAACGTAGTAGCTAAGACTTCTTTAAGAGCTTTAAAAGTATTCCCATTGAGTATGACACTTTCATCTAATAGCTGTTTATGTTGGGTGGATTTCTTAAATTCAAGCAGCGATTTTGATGTTTTTTCGTCAAACACTCCAGTTATGTTGATGATAGGTAGACCCTTTTTACGATTGAAAACATTTAGAAGGGCTTGGATTTTCCTTACATCACTACTTTTGTTAGCTCTATTTTTTCCTACTGATTTCTCTATTATTAATAGCACTTTATATTGCCTAGTCGAAATATGATAAAACTCATTTATGAACAAACATGTTAAACGTAACCAATTTAACTAGGCTGTACTTAGTAAGAAAATTTAGGCATTACTTTTTCGATACTAGCTCAATAAAAATGCAATATATATGTTTATCATAAAAAGCAAATCACGTAGATACGCTCTTTAATGAATAAACGGCAGTGGAATCAACTCTAAGCCAAGCACGCCGCTGATGCTCATTACGACCAATAACGACACCTTAAACACCGATTTAGACCATTGGATGTAGTTGTTGTAATTCACTTTTTGGAATGTCACTCGTGTCCACATAAAGCACACCGCTGCCGAGACCGCTAAATACTCGTATCCAGCTTCACCCAGCATAAACAAACCAATAGCGACCACACCAAAAGCCACCACGTACGCTTTCATATGTTGATGTGCTTTGGTAATGCCCTCTTTAACAGGAAGAACAGGAATGCCTGCATCGCGGTAATCTTGCATGCGGAACATCGCAATCGCGTAAGAGTGCGGCATTTGCCAGAGACAAAACATGATGAAGAGTAAAATCGCTTCTAAGCTGATGTAGTTCGTCACTGCAAGGTAACCCACCAAAGGAGGAACTGCACCAGAAATACTGCCAACTAAGGTGCCGTAAACCGAATTTCGCTTGTACCACATGGTGTAGAAGAAGACGTAAAACACGTAACCCAAGAGTACAACCACAGCCGAGAGCGGATTCACTAGTTGAAACAGTAACGCTGTGCCATTCAACAGCAATACCAAAGCGTAAACAAACGCCGCGTCGATGTTGATGTTTCCCATCACCAATTCACGGTTTTGTGTGCGCTTCATTTTTTGGTCGATATCGCGGTCGAAGATGTTGTTCACCACGCATCCTGATGCAATCACAAGCCCGACACCAACTAACGTTGTCAGCAACAACAGAAAGTTAGCCGGTTCTGATTTTGCGGCGAGGAAGAACCCCGCCGCAACAGAAATCAGGTTGCCGAAAATGATGCCCGGTTTAGTAATAGACAAATAACTTTTCAGCATACCCTAGCCTACAACTTCATGTTGACGTTCATGTTGTAGATGATCCAGATCGAACCAGCGATCAGAATCAACACAACGATGGCGGTAAACATCAATGACACCACGTTCCACTGACCTTCTGACGTTTTCACTTCCATGTGCAGGAAGTACTTAAAGTGCACGAAGATCTGCACAATCGCACAACCAAATAACACAGCATAAGTTGCGGTATCTGGCAGCACTTGCGCCCACACACAGTAGAAAGGAATCACGGTCAGGATCAGAGACGCAATAAAGCCTTTTACGTAATCAGAGGCACCTGTATCTAGATGTTGTTCCATTACATAACCCCCAATAAGTAAACGATGGTGAATACACAAATCCAAACGATGTCTAGGAAGTGCCAAAACAAGCTCAAGCACTGGAATCGCATCGACATGTTATCGTTCAAGCCTTTGGTTGAAAGTTGGTGGTAGCACACGGCTAGCCAGATCAAACCAAAGGTTACGTGCAGACCGTGTGTTCCGACCAAAGTGAAGAACGCCGACAGGAATGCACTTTCTTGTGGACCATAGCCTTCAACAATCAGGTGATGAAACTCGTACACTTCCATCCCGATAAAGCCAGCACCAAGTAAGAACGTCACTTTTAACCAACGTTTTAACCCTGCAACGTCTTTGCGCTTCATCGCAATCATGCCGAAGCCAAACGTGATACTACTGAACAACAGCAACATGGTTTCTACAAACACGAACGGCAGTTCGAAAATGTCTTTACCGGTTGGACCCGCAATAGAGCCGCTTTCTAGCACTGCGTAAGTCGCGAACAAAGTCGCAAACAATACACAGTCACTCATTAGGTAAATCCAGAAACCAAACAGCTTAATGCCTGCAGAATCATGGTGATGATCGTGGTCGTGAACCGCAACATTAGCTTGCATAGGTCACCTCCAGATCGTCTTTCTTATCGTTGTCTTTCACTTCGTTTTTCTTCGCTTCTTCAAGTTGAGCTCTACGCTCCGCTTCAATCGCTTTGATTTCTTCAACTTCAACGTAGTAATCCACATCGTCGTTGTAGCTGTGTTGAATACAAGTCACGATGATGCCAACAAAGCTTGCTGCTGCTAGCCACCAGATGTACCAAATCATCGCGAAGCCAAACACCAATGCCCATGCAGATACATAGATACCTGTTGGTGTGTTCTTCGGCATATGGATACGCTCGTATTCCACTTCTTTGGTTGGATCGAATTCGCCACTCTGCTTTTGGTACCAGAACGCGTCTAGCACATCACCTTTTGGTAGGTGCGCAAAATTGTAGAACGGCGGTGGTGAAGACGTCGCCCACTCAAAGGTACGACCGCCCCATGGGTCACCCGTTAGGTCACGGTTTTGTTCGCGGTCACGAACACTCACGTAGATTTGAATGAACTGACAAGCTACGCCAAGCGCAATCACTGCCGTACCCGCTGCTGCAACTGCCAACAATGGGAAGTACTCTGGGTTAAGGTCTTGGCTTAGACGACGCGTCATGCCCATAAAGCCCAGTGCATAAAGCGGTAGGAACGCCATTAGGAAACCAACGATCCAGCAAATGAATGCACGTTTGCCCCATGTTTCGTTCATGGTGAAGCCAGTTGCTTTCGGGAACCAGTATGTGATTGCCGCGAAACAACCGAATACCACACCACCGATGATTACGTTATGGAAGTGCGCAATCAGGAACACTGAGTTGTGCAGAACAAAGTCCGCGCCCGGTACTGCCATTAGTACGCCCGTCATACCACCTACAGAGAAGGTAATTAGGAAGCCAACCGTCCACATCATCGGAGTGGTAAAGCGGATTCGGCCTTTGTACATGGTGAATAACCAGTTGAAGATCTTCACCCCGGTCGGGATAGAGATAATCATGGTGGCGATGCCGAAGAACGCATTCACATTCGCACCTGAGCCCATGGTGAAGAAGTGATGCAGCCAAACGACGAACGCCAAAATCGTAATTACGATGGTCGCCCATACTAGTGAGGTGTAACCAAACAGCTTCTTGCGTGAGAAGGTTGCCGTTACCTCAGAGAACACACCAAAAATAGGCAATATCAGGATGTACACTTCTGGGTGACCCCATGCCCAAATCAGGTTGACGTACATCATTACGTTGCCGCCAAGATCATTGGTGAAGAAGTGCGTACCGATGTAGCGATCCAGTGTTAGTAGCGCGATCGTTACAGTTAGGATTGGGAATGAAATGATGATTAGGATGTTGGCACACAGGGACGCCCACGTGAACACTGGCATCTTCATCATTGGCATAGACGGTGTACGCATGCGCAAAATAGTCGCAAAGAAGTTCACGCCTGTCAGCGTGGTGCCGACACCGGATATTTGCAGCGCCCATATCCAATAATCCACCCCAACTCCGGGGCTTGCCTCTATACCAGACAACGGCGGATACGCCAACCAACCAGTACGACCAAACTCACCCAAGCCAAGTGACATGTTGGTGAGGATCACGCCCACAACAAACAGCCAGAAACTCAGGTTGTTTAAGTAAGGGAATGCCACATCACGCGCTCCAATTTGCAGCGGTACAATGATGTTCATCAAACCAATCACCAACGGCATTGCCACGAAGAAAATCATGATTACGCCATGGGCAGTAAAGATTTGATCGTAGTGATGTGGTGGTAGATAACCGGTCTCACCTGCCGCAGAAAGCAGCTGTTGGCTACGCATCATGACCGCATCAGCAAAGCCACGAACCAACATCACCATTGCCACAGCGATGTACATAAAGCCTAGTTTTTTGTGGTCTACCGAAGTAAACCATTCATTCCATAAGTATTGCCACTTACCCGCTTTGGTTATCGCCGCAACGACAGCCAAACCAACGATCGCGATCACCGCTAGAGTGACGACAATAATCGGCTCGTGATAAGGGATTGATTCAAGTGTTAATCTTCCAAACATTGCGATTATCCTAGATTTTCCGGCAAACAGTTCATTGAACCCGGATGCTGGGTCACGACGTCGGTGAACAAAAATGGTGGAATACTAGAGAACATCTTCACAGGCTCCGCCACCGTAGGTGATGCAAGCGCACGGAATTGCTCCCAGTCTTCGATTCGGTCAGGGCTGGCTTTCACTTGCTGTACCCAATTCAGGAATGCAGTGCGATCTTCCATTGCTGCTGCGGTAAATTTCATCTGCGAGAAACCCTTACCGCTGTAGTTAGAAGCAAAGCCTTTATAATCCCCAGTGTGGTTCGCAATCAGATTTAACTTGGTCACCATACCTGGCATCGCGTAAATCTGAGTACCGAGGCGCGGGATAAAGAACGCGTTCATGATGTTGTCTGACGTCAGTTTGAACTGAACCGGAACATCTTTCGGAAACGCCACATAGTTCACTGTCGCAATGTTCTCTTCTGGGTAGATGAACAGCCATTTCCAGTCGAGTGACACCACCTCAATGGTGATGGGTTTGACGTCACTTGCGATGGGCTTGGACGGCTCTAACTCGTGAGTAGAACGCCAAGTGATGGTTGCCAGAATCGCGATGATGATGATTGGAATCGTCCACACCACCACTTCGATCTTGGTCGAGTGCGACCAATCCGGAGCGTATTCTTCATCCGTGTTGGATTCTCGGTAGCGATAAGCGAAATAGATTGTCATTAGAATCACAGGGATCACGACAATCAGCATCAGTAAAAGCGCTGTAATGATCAGTTCCTTTTCCTGAACGCCAATACTACCTTTCGGGTCAAGTAGAGCAGAGTTACACCCTGCGAGCATAAGGATGGTCGCCACCAAACTTATCCTCGATAAGATGCGTGTATATCTTGAAGCTTCCATTAACTTTCTCGATGGTTAGCCAACAACAGAGCAAGCCCTGCGATTGGTTGTCTTGGTCATTAGAATATTTTTGTGTTGAGCTTGTGCAGCAATGGACTTCTTGGTGGGAGATATCAAGTTGCTTGATGGTTAAAACCACACTCACAACGTGAGTTTATTGTTACACTTTGAAATACATTGTTACATTCGGGCGCATTATGCGGAGGGAAAAAGGAAAGCTCATTAGCCACAGATGGAAACTAACGTTCCATTTATGAAAGATAATATTGATATAGGAATAGCAAAACAGGTGCACAAAATTTACGTACTACAGCATATATTCTTTTCTATACAGCAACTTAAGCAACCCAAACGAGAAGAGTAATCAGTTGCTTATTCGGCGCGAGAGTGTGAGCTACATTAGAAAGTACGAATTAAGGAAAGCGTGACCAGCATCATAGTTATGAATTCACATACTATTTACATGGCATTTCAAATTTCAATCACCACGAACGATCTTTCATTCATAGTCTTTATATTTTGACGAGTGACGGGGAAACCGCCCACTGAACTGTTAACTCACTTTAACACTAAGTAGCGACGTCTTTAGCTTGAGAACATTTCATTCTGTACATTTAAATTCGTGAGTTCATTCGAGGCTAGGAAGCTAACAGTCTTTGTTGGGCTTACGATGAGTTTATTGTTTAATTACGGTGAAAAATCAGGCATTACGGTCATGTCCAAACTTCTTATTCTAACGTTCTATTACGTCATCATTTTTTCTTTCACAGTGTGGCTCTGGTCTGACGTAGACGACTCGACTAAAACTGGTTTGTTTTATTTCGTGTTCGGAATAGCATTCTTCCAAAATGCTTATTACACACACAAAATTGAGACACTCAAAAACAAGAAAGAGCCGTAATCGGCTCTTTCTTCACATTCTCATCCCGCCATCCACTTCGAGCACTCGCCCTGTGAAGTAGTCGTTCTCAAGAATGTATTTCACAGCATGAGCAATCTCACTCGTCTCCCCCATCCTACCGACGGGTATCATCTTTTGCAGCCGGTCTATGGCTTCTGGTTTCATTTGATCTGCCATTGCCGTTTTGACGACACCGGGCGCAATAGCCGCAGAGCGAATGCCATATCTGGCGAGTTCTCTTGCCCATGTTGTTGCCATGGTTGCGACGGCAGCTTTCGATGCAGAGTAATTGGTTTGTCCAATATTGCCTGCTCTCGCCACGCTGGAGATGTTAATGATGGCCCCCTTCGAGCCACTCTCGATCATTTTGACTGCCGCTTCTCGACCACACAAAAAGGTGCCCGTGACATTGACGTTCATCACTAGGTTGAACTGCTCAAGCGACATCTTGGTGATTTCGCCGTCTTTGGCTTTGACTAACAATCCATCTCGTAAGACGCCTGCGTTATTAACTAAGCCGTTTAGCTGCCCAAAGTCTTGAAGAATCTCATTAAAGGTATCCTCCACTTCAGATTCATTGGTCACATCAAGTCGATAGGTCAATGCTTTGGCACTGAGCATGCGGCATTGTTCTTGGGTATTCAAAAGTCCCATTTCGTTAACATCAAGCAATGCTAAATCTGCGCCCGCTTGAGCAAGGCTGACCGCCATCATCTGCCCTAACCCTTGCCCCGCACCTGTGATTGCAATGACACTGTTTTTTAAATCCATATCTGTACTCCATTACTGGATAACTTCCATGCTTAAACGCCTGATAGGGAATCTTGCTTTTAGCCCTTCTGGTTCTTATAGAATTCAAACAAGCTTGAGAAATCGAGTTCTGCATGACCTGCCGCGTTATGGAATGCATAAAGGTTACGAGCCAAAGAGCCCATCGGAACAGAAGAGTGGGTTTGCAGCGCCGCATCCAAGCCTAAGCCAAGATCTTTGAGCATCAACTTGCTCATAAAGCCGGGATTATATTGATTACTCGCTGGCGCAGAATCCATCACACCGGGGCATGGGTTATAGAGCTCCAGCGCCCAGTTTCGACCAGAGCTTTGCAGCATGATATTGGATAAGACTTTCGGGTCGAGACCATGATCAATGCCGAGATTGAGCGCCTCACAGGTTCCCGACATCAAGATACCCAACATGAGGTTATTACAGATTTTTGCCATCTGACCGTCGCCCGCTTTACCAGCGTGGAACACGTTCTTACCCATGTATTGCAAGATCGCATTGGCTTTGGAGAACGCCTCATCCGAGCCACCAACAATAAAGGTCAGCGTTGCTGCTTTTGCGCCTGCTACACCACCAGAGACGGGAGAATCGACAAACAACAATCGTTTGTTCTGAGCTTCGTTCGCCACCAAGCGTGCGGAATCTGGATCGATGGTCGAACAGTCAATCAGCAATGCGTTGTCCTGCACAATATTGAGCAGACCGACACCACCGTGTAAATCCCCCAAATACACCGCACGCACGTGTGCACCTGCTGGTAGCATGGTGATGACGGTTCCTGCGCCATCTACGGCTTCTTCTAACGTACCGGCAACCACCGCGCCAAACGGTTCAAGTTGCTTCGCCGCGTTCACATCCACATCGAACACTTGCACGTGAAACCCTGACGCCAATAGGTTTTGTGCCATTGGACTGCCCATGTTGCCCAAGCCAATAAATGCAATGGTACTCATGTTGTTTCTCCTTATTTTCCTAGCTGTGCAAGTGGATGTTCCTCTTTTGACCAAAGAGAAGTGAACAAGTTATCGATGACGCTTTCATCGACTTCACTGACGCTGTTAAACATCCATTTTGGATTGCCATCTTTATCAACTAATCGAGAGCGCACGCCCTCTTCAAACTCACCGAGTAATGCGCTACGAACTGACAAGGTTAGCTCTAGACGGAAACAATCCGCCAATGACAAGCGGTGGTACTCTTTGACTTGTCTAAAACAGATATGTGCGGTGATCGGACTGCCCGCAACAAATGATTTTTGTGCGTTCTCAAGCCATTGAGTCTCGCCTTCCATTGCTTGAATACGTTGGGCAATCTGATTTAAGTCATAGCCTTTGCAGGCTTCTTTAATTTGGTCGAGATAAGGGCAAATCTGAGTTGTCGGCTTACTGTCGATGACTTGATCTTCCATCAACTGAAGTAACGCACTGACAAGCGATTTGGCATCGGCTGAACCCCAGTCGACTTGCTTCAGCTCTTCTAACAGTGCCGGATATTGCTCTTCCAACAGCAACCATTCTGCCAGCCCTATAGTGACAGCGTCACTTGAATTCACCATTGCGCCAGTCAAACCAAGGAACAAACCTACCTCTGGGTCGATTTGACTTAAGAACCAAGTGCCACCCACGTCCGGGTAAAGCCCGATATTGATCTCTGGCATCGCAAGACGAGATTTAGGGGTGACGACTCGATGACTGGTGCCCATAAACAAGCCCATGCCACCGCCCATCACAATACCCTCTCCCCAGCCAATGATTGGCTTTTGGTAGGTATGAATCAGGTAGTCGCATTCGTACTCAAGCGAGAAGTAATTAGAACAGAACTCTGCGGTCTCTTCTTTGCTTTTCTCGTGCATGACGTGGTACATGGTTCGTACATCGCCCCCTGCACAAAACGCTTTTTCACCCGCTCCATTGAGGATGACACACACCAAATCAGGGTCATCTTGCCATTCGATAAGTTGGTCGTTGAGTTCTGCCAACATGTCGTAAGTCAACGCATTCAAAGAAGCCGTGTTGTCTAACGTCGCGATACCAATTCGGTGCACGCCGTCTAAGCAATCTATTTCGCTAATGGTTACTTTTCCTGTCATGCGACCTCCTATTGATTCTTCCAGTTGGGTTTACGTTTTTCTAAGAAGGCACGAACCCCCTCGGTTTGATCTTCGGTATCGAATAAGTTTAGAAACAGTTCTCGCTCTTTAATCAGACCATGTTTGAGTGGCGCTGAGCGCATGTTTTGGATAAGCGCTTTGCACGCGGTTACCGAAGGAGGCGATTGATTGGCAACCGATTCTGCAAGCTCAATGGCTTTATTAAGCGCTCCACCTTTTTCCACCACTTCTTCCGCTAAGCCAAGTTCTCGCGCTTGTGCTGCACCGACTTGTTCGCCGCACAATATGATGCGTTTCGCCCAACCTTCACCGACCAATGCGGTTAGGTTTTGCGTACCACCAGCACAAGGCAGTAAGCCCACTTTCGCCTCTGGTAGTGCCAGTACGGCTTGCTCTTCCACTACACGAATATCACACGCCAATGCGACTTCTAA
Organism: Vibrio jasicida CAIM 1864 = LMG 25398; assembly: GCF_000400365.1. GTDB lineage: Bacteria > Pseudomonadota > Gammaproteobacteria > Enterobacterales > Vibrionaceae > Vibrio > Vibrio jasicida. The sequence continues at coordinate 69,474 of NZ_BAOG01000026.1, forward strand.
TCCGCCTCCCATGGCATAGCCGTTGATGGCTGCGATGGAAACCCCTCGAAATGCAGACAGCGTTTCAAAGGCTTCACCAAATATACGCGCCATCTCTAACGCAACCGCTTTATCGCCATCGGCAAACAACTTGAGGTCAGCTCCTGCAGAGAAAAACTTCTCTCCACTCCCTGAGAGCACTAGAGCATAAACGTCTTTGTTATCGTTTAGCGCCAGCACTAGCTCTTTCAACGCGGTTAAGCTTTGTGACGTCCAAGTATTGGCGGGCGGGTTGTTCATGGTCACCACCGCAACATGATTGCTGATGGTATGTTGAATCGCTTGTTGTTCTGTTAGTGACATATCTCTGAATCCTTTCTTGATGAAAATGACCTGAGCGTTATGAATAAAAGCAAAGCTTGTCGGCTGCACTTATAGCAGAGCCGACTCTTCTGCGAGCAATCGACGCGCGATGATCAACCGCATGATCTCGTTAGTACCTTCCAAAATTTGGTGTACTCGAACATCACGGAAATAGCGCTCCATTGGGTATTCTTTGATGTAACCGTAGCCACCGTAAAGCTGCAGCGCTTGGTCACAAACTTGAAAGCCAACATCGGTTGCAAAGCGTTTTGCCATGGCACAATAAGTCGTGGCGTCTGGGTCACCTCGGTCTAACTTGCTAGCGGCGTACCGTACCAGTTGGCGGGCAGCGACAAGCTCGGTTGCCATGTCTGCCAGTTTGAATTGCAATGCTTGGAATTGAGCTAGTGATTTACCGAACTGTTTACGTTCTTGCATGTACTGCGCCGCTTGATTCAACGCTTGCTGAGCCGTACCGACAGAACAGGTCGCAATGTTGATGCGTCCGCCATCCAAACCTTTCATGGCAAACACAAAACCTTGTCCTTCTTCCCCGAGCAGATGTGATACTGGAATAGAAACATTGTCGAAAGTCACCGCCCGTGTCGGCTGACTGTTCCAGCCCATTTTCGGCTCTTTACGTCCGTAGCTAATACCGTCTGCATCGGCGGGGACAACAAACGCAGATACGCCTTTCGCACCAGCATCGCCGGTTCTCGCCATCACGACTAAAACGTCGGTATCGCCTGCGCCAGAAATAAAGGTTTTGCCGCCGTTGAGTATGTAGTTATCACCTTGCTTGGTCGCAGAAGTCGTTAGAGACGCCGCATCCGAGCCTGCGTTTGGTTCGGTTAAACAGTAAGATCCAAGGAATTCACCCGTAATGAGTTTTGGGCAAAACGCGTCTTTTACTTCTTCGGTCGCAAAGCTCGCGACCATCCAAGTAACCATGTTATGAATGGTCATAAATGCAGTAGTCGATGTGCATCCCATCGAGAGTTGCTCGAAGATGATAGATGCATCTAAACGGCTTAAGCCCAAACCACCTTGTTCTTCTGGGGTGTAGAGGCTTAAGAAACCGAGTTCTCCTGCCTCTCGTAGGATGTCTCTCGGGAAGATTTGTTTCTCATCCCACTCTGCTGCCATTGGCGCTAAACGCTCTGCCGCAAACTGCTGAGCCGTGTCGGCAAACATACGTTGATCTTCGTTGAGTTCAAAATCCATATGAGCTCCTTACTTCGTTAACGCAAGTTAATGGTGAGATTTGGACCGGTTGGGATATCGTCATCAAACCAACGAGCTGTCACGGTTTTGGTTTCGGTGTAGAAGCGCACCGCTTGTTTGCCGTAGGCGTGCAAATCACCGTAAAAGCTGCCTCGCCAACCTGTAAACGAGAAGAATGGCAAAGGCACAGGAATCGGCACATTCACACCTACCTGCCCTACTTGAATCTCATGTTGATACTTTCTCGCTGCGGCACCATTCGCAGTGAAGATGGAAGTGCCGTTGCCGTATGGGTTGCGATTCACGAGCTCTATCGCTTCTTGTAACGTGTCGACCTCAATACACACCAAAACAGGTCCGAAGACTTCTTGGGTGTAAATCGACATCTCGGTAGTGACGCCACTGAATAAGGTTGGACCGACCCAGTTACCCTCTGGGAAGCCTTCTACTTCACATTGGCTACCATCAAGTTCACACACCGCCCCTTGTTGTTTACCTTCTTCAATCAAACGGAGCACACGCTGTTTTGCTTGTGCGCTGATCAAAGGGCCATACGCGGCACTCTCGTCATCCCAAGCGCCAGGATGCACTTTCGCCATTTCCTGTTTTAAATCAGCAATCCACTCTTTCGAACTGCCTACAAACACAGCCACGGAGATCGCCATGCAACGTTGCCCTGCTGCACCAACTGAAGAACCAACTAAGTTATTCACCACTTGGTTTTTGTTCGCATCTGGCATGATCACCATGTGATTTTTCGCGCCAGCAAAGGCTTGAACGCGTTTGAAGTTCTGCGTGCCTGTGGTGTAGATATATTGCGCTACGGGCACTGAGCCTACGAAAGAAACGGCTTGGATATCGGGATGTTTCAGCAACAAGTCGACCTGCTCTTTTCGGCCATGTACGATTTGCAGCACACCTTTTGGTGCTCCCGCTTCTTCGAACAGCTCAGCCAAGCGAATGGACGTTAGCGGCACTTGCTCAGAAGGTTTAAGGACAAAGGTATTTCCGCTCGCAATCGCGATTGGGAACATCCACAAAGGGATCATGGCTGGGAAGTTAAACGGCGTAATACCGCAGCACACTCCAAGCGGTTGAATCAGCGAATAGCTGTCGATATCGGTCGCAACGTTCTCGACGGTTTCTCCCATCATGTTGCTAGCGATATTGGCAGCTTGCTCGACGACTTCGATCCCGCGCCATACATCGCCTTTTGCATCCGCAAAGATCTTACCTGTCTCGTGAGAAAGCAGCGTCGCCAGTTCATCGTGATGTTCTTTAAGTAGATGTTGGTAGCGCAGCATTAAGCGCGCACGCTCCGAAACCGCGACATCTTTCCAGCAGGTAAAGGTGGCTTTTGCACTTTCAATTGCCGCATGCATCTCTTCATCCGTTGCGCACGGCAAGCGCGCAATCATGTCGTTGGTGGCAGGGTTTGTCACTTCTACCCAATCCGTTGCTTGAGATTCACGAAACTCACCATCGATGAATAAGGGAACCGTGCGAGTCATAATCTAGTCCTTCTTTACGTTATTCGATAATTGGAATTAAAGCGGTATCTCGATACCAATAGCAGTGGCTTCACCACCACCGATACACAGTGATGCAATACCTCGCATCACTTTTTTATTGTTGTTGTCGCCATCTAAACCAAGCGATTGCAGTTGGCGTAGGCTATGAATGAGGGTTACTAAAATACGAGCTCCGCTTGCGCCAATTGGATGCCCAAGCGCACACGCACCGCCTTTGATGTTTACTTTGTCTTTATCGATACCCAATTGGCGTACCGCGATTTGCGTGACAACAGCAAAGGCTTCGTTGATCTCCCAAAGATCGACCTCGTCTACTGACCAATCGAGTTGAGATAACAACTGCTCAATCGCAAAGACGGGCGCGAGGGTAAATTCAGCGGGCTTTCTGGCGTGGGTCGAGTGCCCTTTGATGATTGCTAATGGCGTTAAACCTTGATGCTGTGCCACCTGCGAGTCCATTAACACCAAGGCTGCAGCACCATCAGATATCGTACTTGAGTTCGCAGCCGTCACCGAGCCGTTCTTATCGAACGCAGGTTTGAGTTGGGGGATCTTGTCGAGCTTGATGGAGCGTGGATGCTCGTCATAATCCAATGTTGAATTGCTATGACGAGTCGTGATTTCTATCGGCGAGATCTCGTCGTCAAACAGACGCTGCTCTTGCGCTTCCAATGCTCTTGTCGCGGATAGCATCGCCCATTCATCCATTTGCTCACGGGTAAACTCAGAACGGTCAGCCGTTTGCTGCGCATAGACTCCCATCAAATGCCCTTCATACGCATCTTGAAGACCGTCTAGAAACATATGGTCGTGAGTAGATTGGTGACCCATTCGCATGCCATTGCGTGCTTCTTTGAGCAGATACGGCGCATTGGTCATGCTTTCCATACCACCAGCAACCGCGCTTCGAATACTGCCCGCTTTGATAAGGTCGTGAGCCAACATCACGCTTTTCATGCTAGAGCCACACACTTTGTTGATGGTGGTACAGCCTGTCGTCAGTGGAAGATCTGCACCTAGTGCTGCTTGTCTGGCTGGTGCTTGTCCGCACCCCGCAGGTAATACGCAGCCCATATAGACTTCGTCGACTTCGCTAACCCCGCTCGCATCCATTGCCGCTTTGATAGCAAATGCCCCTAATTGAGGCGCTGAATAACCTTGTAACTGACCTTGAAAGCGCCCGATTGGCGTTCGCTTTGCACTGACAATCCAGATGTCGTTTCCCATGATCTCGTCCCTTCTGACGATAATTCACAGTTCACGAACTCATCCCTCACACCCGCTACCACGGAGCTTTCGCATAGAATGTGGTGTCACTCCAGCCTCTCATAAAACGATGAATTTTCGCACTGTGATTTCTTGACGTTTACGTAAGCATAGCACTAACATTTACGTTAACGTAAAGAAACACATTAATAACAACACAAATTTACTCTCATGCTTTTAGCTAGTCCGTTTAGTTCAAGGCTTGAAGGGATTTTAAGAAGCCAAAACTATTCATTAGAGGGAAAAACCGAGTGGATAAATTCAAGATAAGTGACCTCGCCAAAGAGTTCGACATCACGACCCGAAGCATTCGTTTTTATGAGGATGTCGGGCTGATAGAGCCGGAACGAAAAGGCAATATTCGCGTATATCAACGCAGAGATAAGATCCGTCTCAAGCTGATTTTACGTGGTAAGCGATTGGGCTTTTCGCTTGCAGAAATTCGGGAATTGTTCGAGCTATACGATACCCAACAAAGCGATGGTCAGCTCCTTAAAATGCTAACCATCATTGATGAAAAACAAGCGCACTTACAGCAGCAACTGGATGATATTAGCGTTGTAATGAACGAGCTAGAAACCGCCAAAGAGCGATGCAAACAAACGCTAAGCGACAATAAAGCTAACAGCCAATAACTAAAAACTGATAACGACTAAAACAAACAAGAACAACCATAATTTCCAAGCCCAAGCAGTGTAACTCGAACCTTATCCGTACTAATGAGTACTTTCAACAGGGAAATGTTATGAAAAGCAGCTACACCCCACTCAACTTTGGGCTTGGTGAAACCATCGATATGCTCCGAGACCACGTCAACGCGTTCGCCACCGAGCATATCGCCCCCATCGCCGCAGACATCGACCGCGATAACCAATTCCCCAATCATTTGTGGTCCAAGTTTGGTGAAATGGGTTTGCTCGGCGTAACCATCGACGAAGAGTTTGGCGGTGCAGGCATGGGCTATCTTGCTCATGTTGTTGCGATGGAAGAGATCAGCCGAGCTTCGGCGTCTGTCGCACTCAGTTACGGCGCACATTCCAATCTTTGTGTTAACCAAATCTTTCGCAATGGCTCCCCTGCTCAACGAGAAAAGTACCTACCTAAGCTCATTGATGGTTCTCACGTCGGCGCACTAGCCATGAGTGAGCCGAACTCAGGTTCTGACGTGGTTAGCATGCAGCTGCGAGCCGAAGATAAAGGCGACCACTATCTGATGAACGGCAACAAAATGTGGATCACTAATGGTCCTGATGCCGATACCTTAGTGGTTTACGCAAAAACCGATCCCAGTGGCGGGCCTCGCGGCATCACCGCCTTCATTATTGAGCGGGATTTTGAAGGCTTTAGCCATGCGCAAAAGCTCGACAAACTTGGTATGCGCGGCTCCAACACCTGTGAATTGGTGTTCCAAGATTGTGTCGTGCCAAAAGAGAATGTGTTAGGCGAGTTAAACCGTGGTGTCGAAGTGTTGATGAGCGGTTTGGATTACGAACGCGTGGTATTAGCAGCCGGTCCACTTGGCATCATGCAAGCCTGTATGGACGAAGTGGTTCCGTATGTTCATGACCGCAAACAGTTCGGCAAATCCATCGGTGAATTCCAACTGGTACAAGGAAAGCTTGCTGACATGTATTCACGCATGAACGCCGCCAAAGCTTACGTTTATACCGTCGCTGCCGCATGTGACAGAGGGGAATGCACGCGTAAAGATGCCGCTGGCGTGATCCTTTACAGCGCAGAGCTTGCCACACAAATGTCCCTCGATGCTATTCAGCTATTGGGCGGTAATGGCTACATCAACGAATACGCGACTGGGCGTTTACTCCGTGACGCCAAATTGTATGAGATTGGTGCTGGCACTTCTGAAATTCGCCGCATGCTGATTGGACGAGAGTTGTTCGAAGAGTCTCGCTAACCCACCGACAAGGAAGTCACTATGGCAATCATTAAAAGTAAAACCAAGCCAACCGACGAACTGTTTTTGTCGAATAAAGCGGTCATGACCGAGTTGGTGAGCAACCTTAAAGCCAATATCAAAACCATCAAACAAGGGGGCGGACAAAAAGCCATTGACCGCCAACGCCTAAAAGGAAAGCTGCCCGTTCGTGAGCGCGTCATGCTCCTTTTAGATGAAGGCAGCGAGTTTCTTGAAGTCGGACAATTCGCCGCGTGGAACGTCTATGAAGAATCGATTCCATGCGCAGGTGTTGTCGCCGGCATCGGCACTATTGAAGGCATTCAATGCATGGTGATCGCCAATGATCCTTCCGTCAAAGGCGGCACCTATTACCCGCTCACCGTGAAAAAGCATCTACGGGCGCAAGAGATCGCCCAACGTTGCCAATTACCCTGCGTCTATTTGGTGGACTCTGGTGGCGCGAACCTTCCTCATCAAGCGGAAGTCTTTCCTGATAAAGAGCACTTTGGGCGGATCTTCTTCAACCAAGCCAGAATGTCGGCGCAAGGTATCCCTCAAGTCGCGGTTGTAATGGGGCTGTGTACCGCAGGCGGCGCTTATGTACCTGCGATGGCGGACGTTTCCATCATGGTCAAAGAGCAAGGCACCATCTTCTTGGCAGGTCCACCGCTAGTAAAAGCCGCTACGGGAGAAATCGTCACCGATGAAGAATTAGGGGGTGCCGACGTGCATTGTCGCAAGTCTGGCGTTGCCGATTATTACGCAGAAAACGACCAACATGCATTACAGCTTGCTCGCGAAGCTGTCTCCAATACCAATCAATCACTCCCCATTCAAAGCGACAAACCGGTTTTACCACCGCGTTACGACGCCGAAGAGATGTATGGCATCGTCAATGCGAATCTGCGCTTGTCTTTTGATGTTAGAGAGATCATCGCTCGTGTGGTTGATGACTCAGACTTCGATGAATTCAAAGCACTTTATGGCAAGACCTTAGTATGTGGCTTCGCACGAATTCACGGCCATCTGATTGGCATTGTGGCGAACAACGGCATCTTGTTTTCTGAGTCCTCACAGAAAGGCGCGCACTTTATTGAGTTGTGTGCCAAACGCAAAATTCCCCTACTGTTTTTGCAAAATATCACTGGGTTTATGGTGGGCAAAAAGCTTGAAGCAGAAGGCATTGCCAAGCACGGCGCGAAACTGGTGATGGCGGTTGCATGCGCGGATGTGCCTAAGTTCACCGTGATTATTGGCGGCTCTTACGGCGCAGGCAACTATGGCATGTGCGGTCGCGCTTATGACCCCACCATGATGTGGATGTGGCCAAACGCACGAATCTCGGTAATGGGCGGAGAACAAGCCGCAGGCGTGCTCACTCAAGTGCGTCGAGAAGTGAAAAAACGCCAAGGTGAAGAATGGCCAGAACCCGAAGAAAGTGCATTCCGAGAATCTATCGTAGACTTGTATGAGTCTCAGGGGCATCCCTACTACGCCAGCGCACGTTTATGGGATGACGGCATCATCGACCCGAAAGAGACACGTCAAGTATTGGCTCGAGCCTTAAAAGCCGCGCTCAATGCGCCAATTCCTGACAGCAACTTTGGCATATTCAGAATGTAGAAATGTAGAGAAGAAAGGACGTCACATGCAGGATCATCAACCGAGTATCATCCCCAATACCCAACGACAAGATGAAGTACTTTGGAACGTCGATGAATTCGGCGTTGCAACGCTTACGCTCAATCGCACAGAGAAGCACAATGCGTTTGATGCCTGCATGATTGACTTGCTGATCCACAGACTGGACTACCTTGCTCTGCGCACCGATGTTCGATGCTTAGTGCTTCGAGGAAACGGCAAACATTTCTCCTCTGGTGCTGATTTGAATTGGATGAAATCCATGGCAAGTAGCACCAGAAAGCAAAACCTAGAAGACGCGCAGAATCTTGCACGTCTGATGCATACATTGGACGCTTTCCCTCAGCCTACTATTGCGGTTGTGCAAGGTTCCGCTTTTGGCGGCGCATTGGGCTTGATCTGTTGCTGTGATATCGCCATCGCAGCGGAGAATGCGAACTTCTGCTTGAGTGAAGTCAAACTGGGACTGGTTCCAGCAACCATCTCTCCTTATGTCATGCGAGCAATGGGCAACCGTCAAGCTCGTCGTTACATACTCAGTGCCGAAGTGATTAACGCCGCCAAAGCAGAAAAGTTTGGCATTGTGCATGAGGTTCATAAGCTGGATAAAATCGAAGCCGTGGTAGAAAGCTTGATTGATTCGTTGCTGATCAATAGCCCAGATGCGATGCGAAAAGCCAAAGCCTTGTGTCATCAATGCCACCAAAATCCGATTGATGGTCAGCTTATCCAATACACGAGCCAACTTATCGCCGACATTCGCGTATCGCCGCAAGGACAAGATGGATTGCAAGCCTTTCTGGAGAAACGAGAGCCGGGTTGGATAAACAAGCCAGCGAAGGGCAAGAAATGAATTTGCCAAATAAGGTAAATATTGTCGAAGTGGGTGCGAGAGACGGTCTGCAAAACGAATCACCGTTGTCCACGCAAGCGAAGATCCGCTTAATCAACCAGCTCTCAGATACAGGACTCACCCATATTGAGGCAGGATCTTTTGTGTCGCCTAAATGGGTACCTCAAATGGCGGATTCATTCGATGTAATGAAGAAAATCACCCGCCGCCACAACGTCATCTATTCAGCATTAACGCCTAATGTGCAAGGCTTTGAAAAGGCGCTAGAAGCCGGCGCTAACCAAGTCGCCATCTTCACCTCCTCATCGGAGGGCTTTTGCCAACACAACATCAATTGCTCGATTGCAGATAGTCTTACCCGCTTTGAACCAGTAATGGAATTGGCAGCAAAGCATAACATTCCCGTTCGGGGTTACTTATCTTGCGTGGCAGACTGCCCTTACGACGGGCCAACCAAACCCGAACAAGTCGCAAGAGTTGCCAACCTGCTAATGGAATTAGGCTGCTATGAGGTTTCACTTGGAGATACCATTGGTACAGGCACGCCGATACGCATCGCTAAAATGTTAGAAGCCGTACAAGTGAAAGTCCCAACCAATAAGCTTGCGGTGCATTTTCACGACACATGGGGACAAGCGTTGGCGAATATCTACCAAGCCTTAACGATGGGCATCAATACCATCGATAGCAGTGTGGCTGGGCTTGGGGGCTGCCCTTATGCTCATGGCGCGTCAGGTAATGTTGCTACCGAAGATGTGCTCTACCTTTGCCAAGGCTTAGGAATCGAGACCGGAGTAGATTTAGAGTTGCTCGCCAAAGCCGGATGGATGATCAGTGAAGAATTAAACCGCCAGCCGACCTCAAAAGTCTCGCTGGCGTTAAAGCAGCGTTAGATCTCGTAATTCGCTTTGATACCGATATCGAAATGCAGCGGCATACGCCATTTAGCAAAAGACAGGAAGCCCATTACTAATCCAGCCAATAACATAGTGATGGCAGCAAGGATTGGAAGGTTAAACCACAGCGCAAACGTTGCGACAGCGAGAAACGCGGGTACCATCTTCAAGCCTGGCACTTTAAAGCAAAAAGACTCTTTAAGCGCAATACCCGAAAAGGTCACAAAGATAAAGCCAAGCCCTAACCAAGTGCGCTGAAACTCCAAGTCTCTCACCATCAATACCAAGCCAATCCAAGACGCCCAACTGATCACGGCACGTACGTGTTTGCTGTAAACGTGAACATTCGCGGCAGATAACGCACCAGCCATACAAAGCGTAATGACTGAGGTTTGGTAAATCAACGGTGAACTAGAAATTGCACCAGAGACAAGAACCGAAAAAACAAGCAGCACCATAGCAAACAAAGTAATACCAAAGCGATACAAGCACACGCTGATTTTATCAAGTGAATCCAGCGTCTCTTGATGTTCTGTGTTTGCCATGGAAAGCATCCTGCCTAAAAATGAAAAGGAATGAAAAGCCAACGAGGGTGAAACCGCTGGCTCTATAAACTTGATTACGCCCGTTTTGGAAAGCGAAGTTTACCGCCAGTTCGGTAGATCACCAAAGAGAATAAGATAAGAGCGCAGCCGACGAGTTTATTAGAGGTCAGCACTTCGCCATACCAAATCACACTCAGAATTACAGTCCACACGGGTTCAAGGATCATAATCAGTGCAGCGTTACCCGCTTGAACAAACTTTTGCCCCATGGTTTGCATCACGTAACGCAAACTGGTTGCCAAAAGCGTGCTTAGAGCAAACCACACCCAAATTGATGTACTTACCTCTGTTGGCACCGACTCCACCAACGATGAAATCAGCAACCCAATCAAACCCGTGACAAAAAGCTGAATACACGTTAGCAACAACACAGGCAATTTTTGCGAATACTTGCTGTTTACGTTGAAGTGCAAAGCGAGCATCAAAGCCGCGCCCAAGAACCAAAGCTGACTGCTAGATTGTTGCCAACCACCAGCCAATGACAAACATCCTAGGCCAAGAATCGCGATCGGCAGTGAAACCCAAAAAATTCGTTGAGGTCTTTGACGAAACATTATCCAAGCGACAATGGGTACGAACAGCATTGAAAGGCTCATGATGAATGCGCCCTCACCTAACGTGTCACTGATTGAAATCGCGTAGATCCAACACATCAGTGCGCCACCTAAAAGCACACCTACGCCTGCCGCGGCAAAAATATCTTTCTTATTGGCAGCACGAAGTGGTTTGATACACAGAGGCAACAAACACAGTGACGCGATGGTGAATCGCAGACCGATAAATCCGAATGGTGGGAGACCTTGAATGGTTTCTTTGGAGAAGATCCACCCTAATGCCGCGATCATCGTAGTAGCGACGAGCACGAATGCAGCTTTGCGTTCTGAGTTAAGCATAATTACTCACAAAAAAGACCCTGCGAGGGATTCGTCAGGGGTTATTTATCATTGATTTTAATGCGTGATAGCTAGTTATATTTGCATCGCAAATGCTGACTTTATATGTAATTAGAAAGGAGGGTGTTAACGTTTGCGAAACGCTCACAGTATACATGGCAGCTTGATTATCATCGAGATAATTACTGCATTTATCAGCGATTATTTATGCAGTATATACCGAATGAAATTCCTATCAAATCATCAGGCTAAAGCTCAAATATTGTGCGGAATAACCTCCCTTTCTGGCATCACGAAAATGGTATAATTCAAAAGCAATAAAACAGACATCAGGAGGTGCTTTATGAGACATTCGACCGTACTCTTTTTCATTCTGATTGCCTTGCTTATTATCGCGCCAGTAGGCCTTGGTTCCTTATTCAGTTTCGTCTCTTCTATACGATCTAGTCACTTAGAAGCTGATCCGGTTTCTATTGCCCATATTTACGACATGATGATTTATCGCGGGCGTTAGTTTGTTTTCGATCCTATCTTTCATTCATGGGGTCTTCCGTGAAAAGAAGGCTCCCAGAGCTTGAAATTCCAACTCACCTAAAACTTTCTTCAAAAGCTCTTTTGTTTGATTTTGTATCAATTCCCATCCATACCCTATTCAACCGTAGCTAACCCGTTATTTTCCTGTCGATTTATTCACCAAAATTTTGCCCTAATCGTTACGTGTTCACGTATTAAATAGAAAAATTCACAACTAAATCGGCTCGTACGTAGCGATATTGCCAGTACCTGCTTACTCTTTAACCTACAACTATAAAAAATACGCCAGTGCATTCACGCCACCAATAACAGTGAAAATCTGGAATATCAGCGCCCAAGTTAGTGAAACACGCATTCAAATTACTAGGGAATCAGTGATGAGATTAAAGAACACCCAAAACATGAGCGCAGCTTTGAGGACGGCTCTCGTCGTCGCTGTGTGCATCTCTCCCCTCACCTTTGCTGCAGAAGGTGATGAGCAATTCGAAGTCGGCAAAGAAAAAGCGAAAGTTTGTATGACTTGTCATGGTGTCGATGGCATATCGACCATTGATGCGTACCCAAACTTACGCGGCCAGAACAAAACCTATCTGATTTCTTCCCTTAAGGACTACAAAGCGAGGGAACGAACCAGTGGTCTCGCGGTGCTGATGCAACAGCAGGCCGATGCCCTCTCTGATCAAGACATTGAAGACATTGCCCACTACTACTCACAGCTAGGCAAAGAAGCTCAACCTTAAACGAGGAGCGTTCTTATGGAACAAGCAGCAACTCAATACAACACTAAAGTTGTGAAGTATTTTGTGTTGGCATCGTTAGTTTGGGCTATTGTCGGGATGATCATTGGTGTGATCCTCGCGGCGCAGTTGTATTGGCCGGTACTTAACTTCGATTCTCAATACTTCCAATTCGGTCGACTCAGACCACTACACACTTCCGGCGTAATATATGGCTTTGTAGTCAACATTTTGATGGGTACCTCTCTCTACATCGCTCAACGCACCGGACGCTGTAATCTCTTTAACCAAAGCTTATCTTGGATGGTTTTCTGGGGTTGGCAACTGGTACTCTTTTTGGCGTTAATCAGTTTGCCCGCTGGCTACACAACTTCAAAAGAATACGCTGAGTTAGAGTGGCCAATCGACCTTTTGATCGTCTTAGTCTGGGTGCTTTATGCGGTGCTTTTCTTCGGCACAATCGCCAAACGAAAAGTCGACCACATTTTCGTAGCCAATTGGTTCTTCGCAGCGTTTATCATTGTCATTGCCATGATCTTCATCGTGAACAACTTGGCCATGCCTGTATCGTTGATGAAATCTTATTCCGTCTTTGCTGGAGCGCAGGACGCCATTGTGCAATGGTGGTGGGGTCACAACGCAGTGGGCTTCTTACTGACTGCTGGTGTGATTGGTATGAATTATTACTTCATACCAAAAGTGGCAGACCGCCCTATTTACTCTTACCGTTTATCTGTCATCCACTTTTGGGGCTTGGTTGGTTTTTACACTTGGGCAGGTACCCACCATTTGGTTTATTCATCGGTGCCTATTTGGGTGCAAAACATCGGCATCATCATGTCACTCATTCTTTGGCTTCCATCTTGGGCGGGCGCTTTCAACAGTGCGATGACACTGCTACAAAACAAAGAGAAGCTTAAATCTGACTACATTTGCCTGTTCTTCTTCTCTGCCATTCTTTACTACTGCTTAGCCACATTCGAAGGGCCTCTACTGGCAATTCGCTGGTTCAATATGCTCGCGCACAATACTGAATGGGTCATCGGTCACGTTCATTCCGGCGCATTAGGTTGGGTCGGTATGTCAGGCATTGCGGTGTTCTACTACTTCATCCCTCGTCTATGGAACAAAACAGAGTTGTGGTCAAAGCGTTTGATAAAATGGCACTTCTGGCTCGCGCATGCTGGTGTTGCGATTTACGCCATCGCGCTGTGGGTTGCTGGTATTGGCGAAGGCTACATGTGGCTAACTCAGAATGAGAATGGCGAACTGGTTTACAGCTTTATTGAAGCCATGAACTTTAAGGCTCCATGGTTGTTCCTGCGGTTCTTTGGGGGCGCACTCTTTGTACTTGGCCTATTCCTGATGGCATTCAACTTGTACAAAACCGTGCGTTCTCCATCGGTGTTAGTGGCAAAGGAGGCATAAGATGAGCAAAGACTTTACTCACTCAGTGGTCATTTTGATCATCACAACAGTGGTTGTGGCCTCCTTCTCACTCGCAGTCTGGGTTGTGCCGAATATTCTTCGCACTGACGACATCGCTAAGGGCAGTTTAGCCAAGCCGTTGACCGCCATTGAGCTTGCGGGTCGCGATATTTACATCAGTGAAGGGTGTCATGTCTGCCACACGCAGATGGTTCGTCCTCTAGAGCCTGAGACCAAACGCAACGGTCGCGCAAACAAGGAATCAGATGACATTTACGAATTCCCTAACCTATGGGGTTCAAAACGCACAGGTCCGGACTTAACCAACCTTGGCCGTAAATACTCTGACCAATGGCATGTATTGCATCTCATCGATCCTCGTCAGGTCATTCCAACGTCCATAATGCCGGCCTACCCTTGGTTGTTCGAACAAACTCTCTCGGGCGATGCAATTGTCGACAAGATGGAGACACTACGCACATTAGGGGTTCCATACACAGACCAAGAGATTTCCGACGCGCGCTTGCAAGTTCGCGGTAAAACCAAAGGCGAAGCGCTGATCCGTTATCTTCAAAGTCTTGGCCAAGATACAGCACAGGAGGTGGCTCCATGAGCACATTATGGAACTGGTGGGCCGTTGCCTGCACAATAATCTTCTTTGTCCTGATGGTGGGCGTTATCGTCAAGTATTGGCGAAGCAACCATAAAGCAGACCAAGACCACACTATCGCCTCTTTTGATGGGATAGATGAAAAGGACGCGCCACCACCTAAACTCCTCTTCATTAGTTACGCTGTCGCGTTTTTACTCTCCGCAGGCTATTTGGTTCTGTATCCAGGGCTTGGTGAATGGAAAGGCTTGGCGAATTATGACCAAGCGGACGACAAACTTAGCTCGCCATCAACCACACTCGACCAGCAATTTAGTCAAGTAACCGACACCTCTTTGGCTGCACTTGCACAAGATGCCGATATTGTCCGTAGCGGTCGTATATTGTTTCAAACCCATTGCGCAGCCTGCCATAGAGATAATGCACAAGGTCAAAAACACTTTCCTAACCTTATCGATAAAGAATGGATGTACGGCGGAGATGATGAAGCCATCATTCATTCCATAGCGAAAGGCCGTAACGGTGCGATGCCCGGCTGGGTTGAAGTGATGAGAAAGGACGAAGTGGACAAGGTTTCTTACTATCTTGCGTCGCTCAATCAACGCCACAGCAATGTGCCTGAAGTTAAAATAGAGTTGGGTAAGACCTTGTTCGTTCAATACTGTGCCTCATGCCATGGAGACGGTTCTATTGCTAATCAAGAAACGGGAGTGCCCGACCTTTCTGATAGCGTATGGCTTCATGGTGGCAGTATTGAAGAGATTCAACACACCATCAATTACGGTTTGAACAACTTGATGCCTGCGTTTGAAAACCAACTCTCAGAGCACGAGATCCTCGCGATTGGTGCTTACATCCGCAAAGCCGGCGAAGAAGAAGAGCAGAAACTCGCAGTACTTAACGCTCAATCTGTCGAGCGTGGTGAATATCTGGCACACGCGGGGGATTGCGTCGCTTGTCACAGTGCAGAAGGTGGCGAACCTTTTGCCGGCGGCCTACCGTTTGTTACGCCATTTGGCACAATCTATTCGACCAATATTACTCCTCACGCCAGTGAAGGGATTGGTGAATACGATTACGACAACTTCCGTGATGCTTTGGTACACGGTAAAGGCAAACATGGTTACTTGTACCCGGCGATGCCTTACACCTCTTATCAATACCTTACGGAACAAGACATGACGGATTTGTGGGAGTATATGCAGTCTATTCCTGCCGTGGCGCGTCGTAACGATGAAAACCACATGATGTTCCCATCAAACATTCGTCTTGGCCTCCTTGGCTGGAACATTGTCTTTATGGACACCGACCCTATCGACTACAACCTTCCCTCAGAACTTCAGGGCGCGGTGGATGACGTAGAGAAGTGGCAGAAAGGCAAATACTGGGTTGCAGGCTTAGGACACTGCTCAGAGTGCCATACGCCGAGGAATATTGCTCAAGCATTGTTACCTGAGCGCATCTTCCAAGGTAACTTGATTGACGGCTGGAACGCACCTGACATTACGTCCACGGAGCTGTATGTGGGCGGTTGGGATGAGAAGACACTCACCGACTTTTTGCACACAGGTCACTCAGACAAAGGCACTGCTTTTGCTGGGATGGCTGACGTGGTCAAAAACAGTTTGAGCTTAATGACTCGTGAAGACGTTGAGTCTATGTCCTACTATCTACTCAATGGTGACGTAAACAACTTCATTGCCGCCGATGCCGTTCCTTTGGAGCCTAAAGGGTTTGATGAAGCGGCTTATCAAGAGCCAATCTATGCAACTTACAAGCAAACATGTGGAGCATGCCATGGTAACGACGGTAAAGGACGAGATCCGATAGCACCAACGCTCTTGAACAACGGCATTATCATGCACAGTGACCCGTTTAACACCATTGCTGTAACGGTACGAGGTTTACAACCAACTTACATTGACCCTGAACGTAACTTTATGCCAATGGCAAGCTTTGAAGACATTTTATCAGACGCTCGTTTGGCAGAATTGATTACCTTCGTACGTAAACACCTCGGCGATCAACAATCGCCTGTTGCGCCAGCAGACGTTCGAGAAGTAAGGGAAACCTTAGAAGCCGCAGGTTATGCCGGAGGACTGCATACCACACCAGATATGTATGACCGACGAGATAACAACATCCATATCAAGTAACTAAAGTGGCGAGTATCAGGTACAAAAAAAGCCCTTTCCAATCGGAAAGGGCTTTGACTTAGTTCCCAAAATTTTTGCCGTTTTACAGCAGTTCTACCGACTGTTGAGCGATAACCCACTCTTCATTGGTAGGAATAACCAGTGCTTTCGCACCAAGCAACTCAGATGTAGCAACAACACCTGCGTTACCAAATCGAGCGTCTTCATTACCTTTCACATCTTCAACAAAACCTAGCAGTTTCAGGTTGTTTAAGATTTCACGACGAATTGGCATAGAGTTCTCGCCAATACCGCCAGTGAAGATGATGCCGTCAAATGAATCTAGAGCAGCAAGGTAAGACGCAATGTATTTAGACACACGGTATGTAAACACTTGGAACGCTAGAGTTGCACCTTCGTGCCCCTCTTCCATCGCTTCCAAAATACCGCGTGCATCACTTGTTAGGCCAGAAACACCTAAGAAGCCTGAAGCCTTGTTTAGTGAGTTAAACACTTTCTCTTGAGACCAACCTTTCTTCAGAAGGTACTCAATGATACCTGGGTCTAGGTCACCACAACGTGTGCCCATCATCAGGCCAGACAGCGGCGTGAAACCCATAGATGTATCTACAGACTCACCGTTGTTGATTGCACAAACAGAAGCACCGTTACCTAGGTGAACAGAAATGAAACTTGATTCTTCCACTGGTTTATTCAGCATCTTCGCAGCTTCACGGCTTACGAAGTAGTGGCTCGTACCGTGGAAGCCGTAGCGACGAATTCCAAAGTCTGTGTAAAGTTCTTTAGCAATTGCACCGGTGTAAGCTCTTGCAGGCATTGTTTGGTGGAACGCAGTATCAAACACAGCAAACTGAGGGAGCTCAGGGAATGCAGCCATAGAAGCACGCATACCAATCGCATGAGCAAGGTTATGTAGAGGGGCTAAGTCACTTAACGCTTCTACGTCTGCAATAACAGACTCATCTAAACGGACTGTCTTGGTAAACTTCTCACCGCCGTGAACCACTCGGTGGCCAACAGCAACAACATGGTCAATTAATTTGTACTCTTTTACTAACTCAACTAATTTTGCTACTGCAAGTTGATGGTGGTTCTCATTGCCTTTAATAGCAAATTCAAATTTTTCACCGTTGAATTTCCAGCTCATACGAGCGTCTGATAGACCAAAGCATTCGCCCAGACCACTTAGCACAGCATCGCCAGATTGTGAGTCGATGACTGCAAATTTTAGTGATGAGCTACCTGAGTTGATCACCAGTACAAACGAATTAGACATGAAATAGTTTCCTGTTGTGGAGCAAAGGTTGTAATTGCGCATCCGCGCTTCGTACTTCTTGTTTGTGCTCTCTATTATTCAATAATTTTTTAATCTTTCAACTATCTTTTAGTGTTAGTTGCTCGTTTGCGTAATTTTTGTTGATCTATGACAAGTTTAAAATTTATTTGAGCAGTGAAATATATCGAATTCACTCAACTAAAGTGGAATCAGACACTTAAAATCATCAATATATGAGTAAGAAAACAAAAATATTACGAATTTTTTTGAATGAATAGAGTATAGAAGAGCAGAGACAAAAAAGCCGAGCATTTCGCTCGGCTTTCATATTCAACTATTTTTTAATGCAATAGTGTGCAGATATTATGCGTCTTGCGTGCGACGACCACGGCCGTGACCACGTTCACCACGGTGTGCACCACGGTGATCACCACCACGGTTACGGTCGAAACGACGCTCGCCACCTTCACGGTTACCTTCGCGGTTGCCACCTTCACGGTTGCCATCGCGGTTACCACGGAAGCCACCTTCGCGACGACCGCCTTCACGACGATCACCACCACGGTTGCCGTTGCCGCCTTCACGGTTGCCACGGTAACCGCCGCCATCACGACGACCACCATCGCGACGACCACCGTCACGACGACCGCCACCACGAGACTCACGGAAGTCATCGAAGTCACAAACTACAGCGCCAACTTCTTGTTGACGGATGCGAAGCTTGCTTAGCTTGCTTGCTGCGTCTGAAGTCATTGCTTTTGGTAGCTGAACAAATGTGTGACCTTGAGCTAGCTTAATCGCACCGATAGAGCCTTTGCCTAAACCAAGCTCGTTAGCTAGAGCACCAACGATGTCTTTCACTTGAACACCTTGCTCACGACCAACTTGAAGCTGGTAAGTATCCCAATCTTGTGTATTGAAGCTGCGACCGCCTTCACGACCACCTTCGCGGCGCTCTTTACGACGTTGCTTGTCACGTTCAATCGCTTCAACCATTGGATCTTCGCCAATGTAGAATAGAGGACGTTTACCTTGCTGACGCTTAAGAAGCATTGCCGCAAGCATCGCTGGGTCGATTTCTAGAGAAGTTTGTAGTTTCTCTACTAGCTCAGCGAATTTGTCTAGAGACTTGTGCTCTTTCTCAGCTTCTAGTTCAGCAGCTAGCTTGCTTAGACGAGCTTCAGCAACTTGGTCACGTAGAGGAAGTTGGATTTCTTCCATAGATGACTTAGTTACGCGCTCGATAGTGCGAAGCATGCGGATTTGGTTAGTGCGAACAAGTAGGATCGCTTTACCTTTACGTCCAGCACGGCCAGTACGACCGATACGGTGGATGTAAGACTCAACATCGAATGGGATGTCGTAGTTAAATACGTGTGTAATACGTGGAACGTCAAGACCACGTGCAACAACGTCTGTTGCAACTAGGATGTCGATAACACCTTGTTTGATATGATCAACAGTACGCTCACGTAGAGACTGAGGAATATCACCGTGCAGTGCAGCAGCTTTAAAGCCACGTGCAGATAGCCAATCAGCTAGACGCTCAGTGTCTTGACGAGTACGTACGAATACGATTGACGCGTCAGTTTCTTCAGTTTCAAGAAGACGAGACATTGCTTCATCTTTCTCTACACCCTTCACTACCCAGAACTGTTGTTGAACTTTGTCTACAGTGTGGTTTTTACCAGCAACGTCAACAGTTACAGGATCACGTAGGAAGCGCTCAACAATGTTTTTCAGCATTGGTGGCATAGTTGCAGAGAATAGAACGCGTTGAGCTGATTCAGGAGCGTGCTCCATGATTGCAGTTACGTCGTCCACGAACCCCATGTTTAGCATTTCGTCCGCTTCATCAAGTACGAAAGTGCTAACTTCGTCTAGATGTAGACGTTCACGGTTGATAAGGTCTTGAACACGGCCAGGAGTACCTACAACAACGTGTGCACCGTTTTTAAGAGCGCGCATTTGATCCACGATAGAAGCACCACCGTAGATTTCTAGAACTTTAAGACCTTTGATATTTTTACCAAGGTTTTTCATTTCAGCCGCAACCTGAATCGCTAGCTCACGAGTTGGAGCAAGAACGATTGCTTGTGGTTTACGCTGATCAAGATCTAGCTTGTTTAGAAGAGGCAGAGAGAATGCTGCCGTTTTACCTGTACCCGTTTGTGCCTTGCCCAGCGCGTCAGCACCTTCCAATAGGTGTGGGATTGCCGCAGCCTGAATTGGAGTTGGTGACACGAAACCCATTCCGTCTAGAGCAGAAAGGATAGAATCATTCAGAGATAAATCACTGAATTGAATAACAGAATCTTGCATTGGGATCCTACTTAATTAAACAAAAAAACAGTCCCATATGCTCTTCCAATTCGATACTGATCCATCCAGATACTAAATCCATTCAGAAAGGAATTAGCACAGTACACAACCGCGATAAGCCATTAGGGACGACTAAGGGAGGCGGATTATTCCTTAAATGCATAAAAAAAGCTAGAAAAAATTGAATTACATCACAATTTATTCTCACTAATGGTAATATTCGCATAAAATTCCACCTACCCCTCCATTCTCCGTAGAGAAAAGCACCACAACGCTGTTCAATTCATCAATAATTCACAGTGAATTTGGGGGCTTTAGGTAGTAATAATAGCCCGCAATGATTATAGTGTGCCCAATTCCATTGGTAAGTTAAGAAAAGATGTTTCAAGATAACCCTCTATTAGCTCAGCTTAAGCAACAAATCCAAGAAAACCTGCCTAAAAAAGAAGGCTCAATCAAAGCAACCGATAAAGGCTTTGGCTTCCTGGAAGTGGACAGCAAAACCAGCTTCTTCATCCCACCAGCGTACATGAAAAAGTGCATGCACGGCGACAAAGTCGTTGCCATCATCCGCACTGAAAACGAACGTGAAGTCGCAGAACCACAAGAGCTGCTAGAACAAGCTGTAACTCGCTTTATTGGCCGAGTAAAAATGTTCAAAGGCAAGCTAAACGTTGCACCTGATCACCCACAGCTGAAAAAGCTCTCTCTTAAAGCGAAACTAAAGAAAGGCTTAAAGCCTGACAATTTCGTTGAAGGCGACTGGGTTGTTGCTCATCTTATTCGTCACCCTCTTAAAGGTGACAACTCATTCTTCGTAGAGATTTCTGAGAAGATTACCGATGCAAACGACAAGATTGCACCTTGGTGGGTAACGCTTGCACAAAACGATTTGCCAAACTCAGAGCCTGCTGGCATTGATAACTGGGAATTGAAAGACGATGCGGATCTAGAACGTGTTGATATGACACACGTACCTTTCGTCACCATTGACGGCGAATCAACCAAAGATATGGACGATGCGCTGTTTGCGAAGAAGACAGAGTCTGGCGACTTTGAACTGACCATCGCAATTGCCGATCCAACTGCATACATTACACCAGAAGACGAAATGGATAAGGTTGCACGTGAACGTGGTTACACTATCTACCTTCCAGGTCGTAACATTCCTATGCTTCCACGTGACCTTGCAGATAACCTATGTTCACTGATTGAAGATGAAGTACGCCCTGCGATTTGCTGTACTGTGACAGTAAGCAAAGAAGGTGTCGTTGGTGATGACATCAACTTCTTCGCAGCAAACATTAAGTCTCATGCGCGCCTTGCTTATGACAATGTGTCAGATTGGCTAGAAAACGGCAGCTCAGACAAGTGGCAACCATCAGAAGAAATCGCAACCATCGTTCGTGACCTATATGACTTTTCTCTTGCTCGCGCTGATTGGCGAGAAAAGAATGCCGTAATCTTCCCAGATCGCCCAGACTACCGTTTTGAACTAAGCGAAGACAACGACGTTATTGCAATTCACGCGGACATGCGCCGCAGCGCAAACCGTCTTGTAGAAGAATCGATGATCACTGCAAACATCTGTGCAGGCCGTACACTACGTGACAAATTTGAAACGGGCGTGTTCAACACACACGCTGGCTTGAAAGCTGAGAAAATCGAAGAAGTCGTTCAAATGGTAAATCCTGAGGGTACACTTGAATTCACAGCAGAATCAGTTGCGACACTAGAAGGCTTTGCGGCACTTCGTCGTTGGTTGGGCGAACAAGAAACGACATACCTAGATAACCGTATCCGTAAATTCCAAACGTACAGTGAAGTAGGCAACCAACCACTTCCTCACTACGCAATGGGTCTAGATATCTACGCGACTTGGACTTCACCAATTCGTAAATACGGCGACATGATCAACCACCGCATGCTGAAAGCCGTTATTCTTGGCAAAGAACCGGTTCAAACACCTGATGATGAAGTCGGCGAAGAATTAGCACTGCACCGTAAGCACCACAAAATTGCCGAGCGAAACGTGTCAGATTGGTTATATGCTCGTACTCTTGCAGAAGAGCCAAGTAAGAAAACGTGTTTCACAGGTGAGATTTTCGATATTAATCGTGCTGGTGCACGTGTTCGACTTCTCGAAAATGGCGCAGCGGCCTTTATTCCTGGTAGCTTGATTCTTGATAATAAAGAAAGAATTGAGTGTAACGGTGACAACGGTACCATTTCTATCGATAAAGAAGTGGTATACAAACTGGGTGATACATTGGAAATTGTTCTTTCGGACGTAAACCAAGAAAACCGCAGTTTAGTTGCAAAACCGACCCAGGTATTCGCTGATAAGCCAGCGACACAAACAGAAGAATCTGTAAGTGAATAATACCGGTTAAAGTTTAAAGGCGCTCAACTGAGCGCCTTTTTTATTTGTCATGTAAAAACGATAAGAACGAATATGCCGAACATTGAGATCATTCGCTTTAATCACTTCACTGCTCGCAAAAGTGAACGCTACACCGCCACCCACAACGGGTTATATGTTGTTGAGGAAGGCACCCTTGTTATCAACCAGCCAAGTGGCGAACAATTTGAACTGAAAGCAGGAGATTTCACCCTTTATAACTCAGCGGACTTAAGAAGTGCAGAAGCCAAACCTGGCGGTTTTAAAGCGATTGCCTTGGTCTTTGACATTGGTTTGTTCAGTGAATTCAAATCGGCCCACCCTACGATTACATCAGACACCGACGATCGTCGCTTTTATCCATTTTCAGCTCAAGGCCACCTAGTTATCTCGCAGCTTAAGAGCGCGTTAATTGAATTAGCAGATAACAAAGCACCACAATACGCTCAAAGCCATATTGCCCTCGCCCTGTTGTCACTGATGGTAGAAGTTCAGCCAGACATCTTATCTATCATTGATGATGCAAGCAGCCTAACCGCGTCTCAGAAGGCGATTAAGTATATTGAAAAGAACATAGAAAAAGACATCACGTTAGAAGCGTTAGCAACGCACATGAGTATGTCTATCGCCACACTCAAGCGTAGATTGGCAGCGGAGAACCTTTCGTTCTCTCATATTTTGAAAGTGAAGCGCATCAACCATGCAGCAACCCAACTTCGTGTCTCTCAGAAATCCATTACTCAAATTGCCTTTGAATCTGGGTTTAAAAGCGCAGCACATTTTAGTACCGCATTTAAATCGATTTACAGCATCACGCCAAAAGAGTTTCGTAGCCAAATCGCAAAATAATAG
Organism: Vibrio jasicida CAIM 1864 = LMG 25398; assembly: GCF_000400365.1. Taxonomy (GTDB): domain Bacteria; phylum Pseudomonadota; class Gammaproteobacteria; order Enterobacterales; family Vibrionaceae; genus Vibrio; species Vibrio jasicida. The sequence goes on from NZ_BAOG01000026.1 coordinate 92,960, forward strand.
GGGTTGAAGATAAGTTAGCCATCAATCCCAAAAACACGCTTGAGGATCGCTTTCCAGTTCGGCGAGAAGCACCTCAAGCGTTTGACTACTTGGTAGCTTCTCGTAAGGTATCCATACCACTTCTTCTTCACGATAGATCGGAACATAAAAGCACCAAAGTTGAGTTTTAGCATCAAATAGGATTTTAGCGATGGGAGATGTGTACTCACTGTGTTGTGAATCAAGTAAGAAGTGCGCATGATAAAGCTCGACACCGTTCTCTATAGGCTCGTACAAGCACTTCCCCAGCGCTTCTACTGGCAAATTGACATTTCGTCTAGCGCAAAGCGTTTGAACCAACTTATGTAGGCGACTGGTCGCCATTTGAGACACGGACATGAGCGTACTCCTGATATGTTGTTCTTAGTATATACCCAAGTGCCTGAGAGAGGCAGAAATCACCATCGGGCATACGCCCGCTCAAGTCTAGAATAGCATCGCATTTGATGCCGAAAAGCTAACTGCGTCACCTCTTTCACTTCAAATCAGTGAAACCCTCCCATCCGATATTATTGATAGTTATCAACATAAAACGAGCGCAATCGATAATTCGCTATGGATATCAATCTGCATTCACAAAAGTGTAACCTGAACGAAATATGATGAGCGCTGCGATATACCGTATATGGAGTTCAATATGTTACGTTTTACTGTGGCAACTGTATTAGCCATGGCTCTTTCCCTTCCTTCTGCTGTGGCAAAAGAAGTGAATATTTCAGGTTCTACTTCCGTTGCACGAGTAATGGATGTACTTGCAGAAGAATATAATAAAACACACCCTGATGATTATATTGCCGTGCAAGGTATTGGCTCAACCGCTGGTATCACTATGGTAAATAAAGGTGTGGTTGAGATGGGGATGAGCTCTCGCTATTTAACAGAAAGAGAGAAAGGAGAAGACTTAAACGTATTCCCTATCGCTTATGATGGTCTTGCTGTTGTTGTTAACCGCACTAACTCTGTAGCCAACCTTTCGGAACAACAACTGTTTGATATCTACAAAGGTAAAGTCGACAACTGGAAGCAAGTTGGCGGTACAGACCAACCTATCGCAGTCGTCACTCGTGAAGCCTCTTCCGGTTCTCGTTACAGCTTTGAAAGTCTACTTGGATTAACCAAGATCGTGAACGACCGCCTGGTCTCTGATATCAATCCGAACAACCTTGTCGTCAACAGCAATAGCATGGTAAAAACCATCGTAAACCATAACCCTCACGCGATTGGTTTTATCTCTGTTGGCTCAGTTGACCGGTCAATAAAAGCGATTCAATTTGAAGGCACTGCTCCTACAGCGAGCAATATCGCTAACCACAAATACAAGTTAGCTCGCCCATTTTTAGTTCTGTACAAGGTAGATGGATTGGAAAAAGCAGGTAAAGACTTCGTGAAGTTTCTGAAGTCGCAAGAAGGTCAAAAAGCGATTGCAGATTACGGTTACACACCGGTAAAAAGCTTCAATCAGTAAACCGCGGATACAAAAAAAAGAGAGCCTAGTTGAGCTCTCTTTTTTGTTTGAATCTTTTTATTCCGATTAGAAGTGCAACTGAATCACAGAAACAACTACCGCTCCAGGTCGACGAATACCTTCAATTTCTACTTTGATTTCACGCTCAATCTCAAGGCCTTTCTTGATTGGTGTGATTTTAGTAAGCGTACTTGATGCACGTACATTGTTACCCGCCTTCACAGGGTACGGGAAACGTACTTGGTTTAAACCTAGGTTCACGACCAACTTTGCTGTTGGGAACATTGGTTTTTCTGGATCAACAGAGTCTGTCAGCTTCGGCAAAAGCGCCAGCGTCAGGAAACCATGAGCAATCGTAGTTTTAAATGGTGATTCTGTTGAAGCACGTTCTGGGTCGGTGTGGATCCATTGCATGTCTTCCGTTACCGAACCAAATTGGTTGATACGTTCTTGAGAAACATGAACCCAATCACCCACGTGGATCACCTCACCAACCTTGTCGCTCAACTCATCGAAAAGCACTTGTGCTTCTGGTTTTAGGACAATTGGATCAGGTTGAGAAATCACTTCCTCATTCACAGCAGGCTGCTGATGATCACGTACTTTAGAAAAAAGAAAGCTGCTTTGTGCTCGACCTAAAAAGTCACCCCAATAATCGCGTAGCGTTGGAGACATCCAATTCATAAACTCTGATTGGTGAGCAGAGATCGCACCAACTTTGTCTTTAAATAGATTCGTGACTTTCATAAAAACCCTTCGATAAATTCAAGCACAACTGGCTATACCAGTTAATTTTGAATTAACTCACACTATGTTGCAAATACTTTCGGGCGAACACATGTATACTCAAAGTCATTTACTTCTTACTTTTCATAAAGATAGCAATAAAACACTATTTTATTAAGTAACCACAACATAAAGTAAATACTCTACAATATATCGTAACAATCATCTTTTCTACGGTAATTTGTGATATTCACCTTCTAGAAGTGTGACTATAAAACGCGCAAACAGTTCTTTTAGATGAAATCAATACTTTACAACGTTTTCTACTCACCCTATTATACGTCCCGCAACGGAGAGATGGCTGAGTGGTTGAAAGCACCGGTCTTGAAAACCGGCATACGTTAATAGCGTATCTAGGGTTCAAATCCCTATCTC
>NZ_BAOG01000025.1 GCF_000400365.1 Vibrio jasicida CAIM 1864 = LMG 25398
GCATACGAGATCGAAGGCACGAGTATTGAAGCCTACGACGATATGTAGTTTGTTTTGATTTCACACCAAGGCGTCAATTTGGCGCCTTTTTTATGCCTGTCAGTTAGACTATATAGCGAGATAAATACGCTAATACACCAACATAAAGAACCAAAAGAAGCGCTATCGACAGGTGCTTTTTCAGTTTACTCGCGTCTGAATATTTCATCGCTCCTCCAAAATAACGATAACAATTTTAACAACTCATTATCATTTTGAATAGCCTTTATTCTGTCAAAATCCGGACGTGCCTCTCTAGTCGCAAAAAGCAGAAAGGTGTAAATTTAAGCAAGCGTTAACCGCAAGCTCTTGGCAGGAAAACAAATGGCAGAACCGACAAAGCAACCCGTTGTCATCGAACACGAATCGAATACACAAAAACAAACACATCACGAGAAAAAGTCTGGTTATATCAAAGACAGCGCAAGTCGTGTTCAAAGCATTGCTCAGATCTATGGGCTCGATGCTTTGCTGCAAAACGAACCTCCAGCAAAACCTGCATTAGAACGGGCACATTTACGCGAACAACGTCGCCAAGAACAAAGACAAAAAAACCTCGAACAAATCCTTAAACTCGCGCACAGCTCATGCCGTGATGAAACCGCCGGAGAGCCTGATCAAGATTGGTTGTATCGATTTTTCGATATGGCGCAAGACATCCACAACAGCTCAATGCAAAAACTTTGGGCGCAAGTCATGAAGCGAGAAGTTACCAACCCTGGTTCGACTTCCATGAAAGCGTTAAAAGTGCTGAAAGACATGTCACCACGGGAAGCCCAAACCCTACAAAGAGCCGCGACGTTAGCATGCAGCTTTGGGGGAGATACCAGTAGAAAGCTACTGATTGGCTACAAAGCACATGGCGGAATGTTCAGCTTTGGTAAACGTGACACCACCAGCAATCTCAATATGGGGAGTTTCCAACTTCCCTATTCCAGCTTATTAGTGTTGATTGAATTGGGCTTACTTCACAGTACTGAATTAGAGTCTGGAGAGATTGGCATTGAGACACCATTGATGCTCAACTATCAAGGTAAGAATTTATCACTGCAAGTGAATACTAAAGGTGTACGACTTTTGTATTACCGTTTTACACCGACGGGCAATGAGTTGTGTAAATTACTCGGAAACAAACCAAACAATCAATATTACGACCAAATGTTATCGCTTTTAAATCATAAGTTTAGTGTACATAGCGACACCAAAAGTCATGTTAATTACACCGTCTAAACGATGTCAAAAGAGCTTTTGGCCACCTATGGTCCAAAAGCTCTCTGAGCAGTACAATGACTTTTTGGTCACCGATGATCCAAATGCTTTTTTATCGGATCACTCCGCGCTGTTTGAGGTCAATTAAGCACAACTCAACAAGCTCTTCGACGCTCTTCTCACCCGCAGGCAAATCAATTTCTGGATTTGCTGGCGCTTGATATTCCGAATCAATTCCCGTGAAGTTAGGAATTTCACCTGCACGCGCTTTTTTGTATAAACCTTTAGGATCGCGACTTTCACACACATCAAGAGAGGCGTTGACAAACACTTCAATAAACTCGCCCTCAGGAACTAAATCACGCACTAACTGGCGCTCAGCACGATGAGGAGAAATAAACGCAGACAATACGATTAGCCCTGCGTCTGCCATCAGCTTAGCGAGCTCACCAATGCGACGAATATTTTCTCTACGGTCTTGTTCAGAAAAGCCTAAATCGCTACATAAACCGTGGCGCACATTGTCGCCATCCAGCAAATAAGTGTGGTAACCCAGTTCAGCTAAGCGATTTTCCAAGGCGCCTGCCACCGTTGATTTACCCGCACCAGATAGCCCGGTAAACCAAAGTACCGCTGGCTTCTGTTTTTTTAATCCAGCACGAAACTGTTTATCAACCGAGTGCTGATGCCAAACGATGTTTTCATCTTTTACCGGAGTTTCGGCAGTCATAACGTATCCTTGTAAATTTACAGATTAAAACGGAAAAAAGACCGGAATCAGCGTCAGTACTAACACTGAATACACGATGGAAATCGGCACGCCAATTCGCACATAATCGGTCAATTTGTAATTCCCTACGCTGTACACCAACAAATTGGTTTGGTATCCGTAAGGAGAAATAAAACTTGCGCTAGCACCAAATAACACCGCCATGATAAAAGGCATAGGGTCAACGCCATAACCTACCGCCATGCTATAGCCAATAGGGAAAGACAGCGCCGCTGCCGCATTGTTCGTTACAAGCTCAGTCAATACTAAGGTCATGATGTAGGTTGCCACCAGCGCACCAAACACACCCCAACCATTGAACGCTTCAATAAACATGTCGCCCATTCGTACGGACAGTCCAGAGGAAATCATCAGTTGAGCGATAGATAACGCAGAACCAACAATCACCACAATATCGATTGGGAAACGACGACGCAGCTCAGAAAGCTGAATGACACCAAACGCGAGCAGAGCAATAAGATAAACCGCCAAACCTTTAATAATTGGCACCAACTCCAATAGAGCAAAGGCAATCACAGCGGAAAAGCCAATAAGCACTAATGCCGATTTATTGGCATCCAAACGTGCGCTGGAATCCAAATCGTTAACCAGAACAAACTCTTTACGATGGGCTCGACGTTCAGTTTCAAAACGCTTTCCGGGTACCAAAACCAGCGTATCTCCTGCCGCTAGGGTAATGTTACCCAAACCACCTTCAAGTCGTTCGTGACCACGGCGAATCGCCACGACTACAGCATCGAATCGGTCCCGAAATCGACTCTCTTTCAATGTTTTGTGACAGAACGTGGCTGAAGAGCTTACTACCACCTCGATAAAGTTTTGGCCATTGAGATGCTGATGACCAAAGAGCGTCAGTCCAGGGATCTCTTGCAACGTAGCAACGCTTTCAACATCACCACAAAACAACAATCGGTCTTTTGCGTTGAGAACAAAATCAGGCCCAACTGACGGTACGGTCACGCCATCACGAACGACTTCGGCAAGGAACAGCTTTCTTAATGCTCGTAAATTATTTTCCGTGATAGTGCGCCCAACCAAAGGTGAGCCCGGCTCAACTCGAGACTCTAAGAAATAAGGTAAATCTTCTTGGCTTTGATCATCATAATTAGGCAACAAATAACTCAACGGGATCAAAATAAGCACGCCCCCAACCAGCACGGCTAAACCAATCATGGTCGGTGTAAAAAAGTTGAGACTTGGTAAGCCCGCATCCTCAACAAAGCTGTTGATTATTAAGTTGGTAGAGGTGCCAATAAGTGTCAGTGTGCCACCAAAAATCGCGGCATAAGAAAGCGGGATCAATAGCTTAGAGGGTGCGTGCTGCTGATTACGTTTGATCGCACCAATTAACGACACCACAACCGCGGTATTATTAGTAAAAGAAGAAAGCAGCGCGGTAGAAAAGCCTAACTTGGCAATCACGCTACCAAGATTGCCCTCTGAAATACTGCGACTTACCCAACTGATCAATAAGGTTTTTTCTAATGCGCTCGATGCGAGAATCAACAAGACCAGCGTCAGAAGAGAAGAGTTAGTAAAGTTAGCCGCAATGGTATTGAGCTCTAACATGCCCGCCATAAACGCAATAAAGGCAGCGCCAGCAAACACATAACTCGGCTTCAGTTTGGTTACAAGTAAACAAGTGATAATGCCAAGCAATATCGCTAATACAAATCCTTGTTCCCACATAGCCTTTCCTTACCAACAAGCCCGATTCGGGCATAACAACGACATGTGCATACTGGCTGCACAGAGTGACAAATGAGTCACAATATAAAAAAGCAAAGCAAGCGAAAAAGAACGCCAGAATGCTTGGTTTCTTGGGCTTCCTAGCATTCTGGGTTCGGGGGGAAATAAGCCTGACTGCATTCGCAATTCGGTCAGGCTCAATGAACTCATTACTTCTTCAGTAACTGGCTCAGGTCTTTGGCTTCCCAATGTGGGAAGTGCTTACGAACCAGTGCATTTAGCTCAAGTTCAAACGCAGAGACATCGGTTAAGTCTCGCTCAACTGCCGCGAGACTCTCTTTCACCATGCCAGCACCAACGGTAACGTTAGTCAGACGGTCAATGATGATGAAACCACCGGTATCAGCACATTCTTGATAGTTATCAATCGCAACGGATTCGTTGAGTGACCACTCACACAAGCCAATACCATTGAGAGGTAACTCTGGTGCGCTATGAGTTGAAAGGTTGTTAATATCGTATTGGTGGCGAATCGCCTCAACGTGACCAACGGTCTTCTTACCGGCAATCTTAATGTCATAGTCACGACCCGGTTGCAGAGGTTGCTCTGTCATCCATACCACATCAGCAAGTAAGTGGTTTGTCGATTCAACTTGCGCGTTTTCCAGCACAATCAAATCGCCACGACTGATATCAATCTCATCGTTGAGCGTCAGAGTTACCGCTAAACCAGCCTGCGCCTCTTGTACATCACCATCAAAAGTCACAATACGTTCAACGGTCGATGTTTTCCCAGACGGCAGTGCTTTAATGGCATCACCAACTTTCACCGAGCCCGATGAAATCGTGCCAGCGAAGCCACGGAAGTCGAGATTAGGGCGATTCACATACTGGACAGGAAAACGGAAATCACCTGCGCCTTTCTCTTGGTCAACATCCACATTCTCAAGCAACTCTAGTAGCGACGGGCCTTCAAACCAACTCAGGTTCTGCCCCTTGTCTACCACGTTATCGCCTTCCAATGCGGAGATTGGAATGATTTGAATGTCCGTTTCACCTTCAAGGTTCTCAGAAAACTCTAAATACTCGTCGCGAATTTCTTCAAAACGTTCTTGTGAGTAATCCACCAAATCCATCTTGTTGATCGCAACAATAAAGTGCTTCAAACCCAATAGATTAGAAATGAATGAGTGACGACGAGTCTGATCTAATACACCTTTACGCGCATCAACCAAGATCACGGCAAGATCACAGGTCGATGCACCAGTTGCCATGTTACGCGTGTACTGCTCGTGTCCCGGCGTATCTGCAATGATGAACTTACGCTTCTGAGTCGAGAAGTAACGGTAAGCGACATCAATGGTGATGCCTTGTTCACGCTCAGCTTGCAGTCCATCAACTAGTAATGCCAAATCAGGCTTCTCACCTGTCGTGCCCACTCGTTGGCTGTCTGAGTGAACCGCTGCTAATTGATCTTCATAAATTTGTTTTGAGTCATGGAGCAAACGTCCAATCAACGTACTTTTGCCATCATCTACCGAGCCACAAGTCAGGAATCTAAGCAGAGACTTGTACTGGTGTTGTGTTAAATAGCCTTCAATTCCAAGCTCGGCTAATTGAGCTTCAACTGCACTGTTCATTATCTTTCCTTAGATCCTTTAGAAGTAACCCTGGCGTTTCTTAAGCTCCATCGATCCAGACTGATCGTGGTCGATCGCTCGCCCTTGACGTTCACTTGAGGTTGCCACCAACATCTCTTCAATAATGCCCGTCAACGTATTTGCCTCAGATTCAATGGCCCCCGTCAGTGGGTAACAGCCAAGAGTACGGAAACGAACACTCTTCTCTTCAATCACTTCACCAGGTTGAAGCTCCATACGTTCATCGTCCACCATGATCAACATGCCATCACGTTCAACAACTGGACGCTTGTCAGCAAGGTAAAGTGGGACAATCTCAATGTTCTCTAGATAGATGTATTGCCAGATATCTAGCTCAGTCCAGTTTGAAAGCGGGAATACGCGAATACTTTCCCCTTTGTTCACCTGACCGTTGTATGTCTTCCAAAGTTCAGGACGCTGGTTTTTAGGATCCCAGGTATGGTTCTTATCGCGGAAAGAATAAACACGCTCTTTAGCACGAGATTTTTCTTCATCACGACGCGCTCCACCGAATGCCGCATCAAAACCGTACTTATTCAGAGCTTGTTTAAGACCTTGAGTTTTCATGATATCTGTATGCTTGGAAGACCCGTGTACAAAAGGGCTACACCCCATTGCAAGACCTTCTGGGTTCTTATGAACCAAAAGCTCGAAGCCATATTTTTCTGCGGTACGATCACGAAACTCAATCATCTCGCGGAACTTCCAATCCGTGTCTACGTGCAGTAAAGGGAATGGAATTTTGCCCGGATAAAAGGCTTTGCGTGCAAGATGCAGCATGACTGAGGAGTCTTTACCAATCGAATACATCATGACTGGGTTATCAAACTCAGCAGCAACTTCACGGATAATATGAATACTTTCCGCTTCGAGTTGTTTAAGGTGAGTTAAACGTTGTTGGTCCATGTTTAGTATTTCCTTTTTAAGCTTGAAGGCTCATTACGTCCCTAATCTTTGGTCTGAAATTATATGGATCTGGCAATAGCACTTTTGTTGATTTCAGTACTAGACAAAAACCAGTCCAACTTTTGAGACAGACGCACAACTTCACCGACAACGATCAAAGAAGGAGCCTGAGCTTTTTTAGATAATTCAGACAGTTGGGACAAATCTCCCGAGAAAACTTTTTGTTGAATTTGAGTGCCACGTTCAATGATTGCGATAGGTGTTGAGGCCGCCCTACCATGTTTGATTAGCTGATTCTGAATATAGTGTGATTTCATCAAACCCATGTAGATCACTAAAGTTTGATTACCGCGTGCAAGTGTCGACCAATCCATATCGTCACTTTCTTCTTTGAGATGGCCGGTAACAAATAAGGCCGATTGCGCGTAATCGCGATGAGTCAATGGAATCCCAGCATAAGCCGTCGCACCCGCAGCAGCTGTAATACCTGGCACAACTTGAAAACGCACGCCCGCATCAGCCAAGACTTCTAACTCTTCGCCACCACGCCCGAACACAAATGGATCGCCACCTTTAATGCGCACCACTTTGTAACCTTGCTTAGCAAAATCCACCAATAGTTGATTGGTCTTCTCTTGCGGCACGCTGTGATGACCTGCACGTTTACCCACGCAAACCAAAATGGTTTCGCTTGGAATTAGCGCCATGATCTCGTCAGAAACCAGATAATCGTAAAGTATGACTTCAGCTTGTTGCAGGCAGTTAAGTGCTTTTAACGTCAATAGTTCAGGGTCACCCGGACCTGCACCTACAAGGGCGACTTCACCAGATTGAAGAGATTGTTTGCTGAAACGCGGAAGATCGGCAGCTTGGTTATCCGAAACCAGCCGAGGCCTATTGATTGGGAAAGTCGTTACTGAATCTTTAACTGCCATGTGCTTGCTCATCATCCATTGATATCGTTATGCAAGGCATTATGGCGGTGGGTTTATATTACCGGAAATTCTAAAATTTCATTTTTTATTCAAAAAACTGCTAAGAAGCTTTTGTTAGGTCTCATTCAAAATGGTGAAAAAGGCATCAATTTTACACATTCCTCCGCATTTAATTGCCTAATGTTCACAGTTTTCTGCATCTTAGCCTGAGCTTGCACTAATATTTGTTACATTACGCTGTACGACCCCTCTATCCCATTTAATTGGAGCACCTCATGAAAATGGCAGTTAATCCCGTATCCGTCGCAGTTTTGAGCGGTATGTTGACGCTTGCTGGCCCAGCAATGGCCGATACCATCAAGCTTCGAATCATCGAAACCACCGATATTCACACCAATGTGATGGATTATGATTACTACAAAGACCAACCTTCACAACAAATTGGTTTAAGCCGCGCTGCAACACTGGTTAAACAAGCTCGTGAAGAAGCAGTGAACAGTGTTTTAGTCGACAATGGAGACTTGATTCAAGGTAGCCCAATGGGCGATTACATGGCAGCGAAAGGGATTAAGACTGGCGAAGTTCACCCTGTTTACAAAGCAATGAACCAACTCAACTACGATGTGGGTAATATAGGTAACCATGAATTCAATTACGGTCTCGACTTCCTGAAGAAAACAATTGATGGTGCGAACTTCCCTTATATTAGTGCGAATGTTTTCGACAAAAAGACTGGCGAGCACTACTTCAAGCCTTATCTAATCAAAACGCATACGTTCAAAGATACCGACGGTCAAAGCCATGAAATCAAAGTGGGTTACATTGGCTTCGTACCACCACAAATCATGGTATGGGACAAAAACAACCTAGAAGGCAAAGTCTTTGCAAAAGACATCACAGAGACAGCGAAAAAACTGGTCCCTGAGATGAAAAAAGCAGGCGCGGACGTGATTGTTGCTATACCTCACTCTGGCATTTCCACTGACCCATACAAGTTAGGCGCAGAAAACTCAGTCTACTACTTAACGGAAGTAGAAGGCATTGATGCCATTGCGTTTGGTCACTCTCATGCGGTATTCCCGGGTAGAGACTTTGCCAACCTACAAGGCGTTGACAACGCAAAAGGTACTATCAATGGCGTAACGGCTGTGATGCCGGGTCGCTGGGGTAGCCACGTTGGTGTAATGGACTTGATGCTGAAAGAGAAAGACGGCAAGTGGCAGGTCGTAGAGGGTCAATCAGAAGCTCGTCCTATCTTTGACAAAGCAAACAAGAAGTCTCTGGCTAAAGCGGATAAAGGCATTGTGGATGCATTGGTAGAGGACCACAAAGGCACGCGCGAGTTTGTTAACCAACCAATTGGCAAAGCAAATGACGTGATGTACAGCTTCCTGGCACTCGTGCAAGATGACCCAACGATTCAAATCGTCAACCTAGCGCAGAAAGATTACGTGGAACGCTTTATCCAAGGTGACCCAGATCTTGCTGACATTCCGGTATTGAGTGCAGCGGCACCATTTAAAGTAGGTGGACGCAAAGACGATCCAAACGGTTTCACTGAAGTAGAGTCTGGTCAGCTGACTTTCCGTAACGCCGCAGACCTTTATCTGTACCCGAACACGCTTGTTGCAATGAAGGTTAAAGGTAAAGAAGTACACGAGTGGCTAGAGTGTAGTGCGGGTCAGTTCAACCATATTGATGTGAATAGCACTAAACCTCAGTCTTTGATCAACTGGGATAGTTTCCGTACGTATAACTTCGACGTGATCGATGGTGTTAGTTACCAGATCGACTTGACTCAACCTCCAAAATACGATGCCGATTGTAAAGTGATTAACCCTGACTCACAGCGTATCTTGAACCTGACTTACAACGGTCAACCGGTTGATCCGAAGCAAGACTTCATCATCGCAACCAACAACTACCGCGCTTACAGTGCAACCTTCCCTGGTACTGGCCCGGACTTCATCGCATTTGATTCTCCAGACGAGAACCGTTCTGTGGTTGCCGCATACATCTCTCGCATTAGTAAAGAGCAAGGGGAAGTAACACCGAGTGCAGACAACAACTGGTCTTTCGCGCCAATTAAATCAAACAACAAACTCGATGTTCGCTTTGAAACGTCACCAAGTGACAAAGCCGCGCAATTCATCAAAGAAAAAGGACAATACCCGATGAAACGTGTAGCAACTGACGAGGTAGGTTTCGCGATTTACCAAATCGACTTAAACCAAAAATAAGTCTTATTTGGCAATGATGTTAAGCGGCTCTTGTGAGCCGCTTTTTTGTTCCGCTAGAATATAGAAAACCGCTTCTGAGTCATCACATGCACAACGATCTTTTTTCTGACCTAATCAATCACGGCTTCTTCGAAAGCGAAGCAAACCAACTTATTGAACACGGTCAGCAACTCGAACTTCCGACACGTCATATTCTTAACCACCAAGGTGAATTCAGCTCTCATATTTACTTTGTTTTAGCGGGGTTATGCCACGCGAGTTACCTGACCGACAAAGGTAAGGAATTCAGTAAAGAGTTCTACTGGGAAAAAGATTGGGTGATTGGTTTTGAGGGACTCATTAAGAGCCAGCCTTCCCCTTATTTATTAGAAACGCTAACGCCTTGTGATTTATTTTGCTTGCCCATAGAGGTACTACATCAATGGCGAGCAGAGAAGCACCCTATTTACCTCAAGCTGCTCGAAGCTCAATTAATGCATAAAGAAAACAAAGAACGCTTTATGTTGCTCTACTCTCCAGAAGAGCGCTACCAATTATTTTGCCAGCACTATCCAGATCTAGAACAGCGCATTACTGATAGTCAAATCGCGGCTTATTTGGGAATTACCGCCATCAGTTTGAGTCGTATTAAATCTCGATTAAAAACACATCACGAAAAGTAAAACTAAAATAATATTGACAGAAAACAATCGAAACAAATAGTCATAGTCTTATTACTAAGCAAAGCTATTACTTTGAAGTATAAGCAAAAATTAAATTTACCACCTAGATATACACCCAAATATACCACACCCTCCTTAACCATATTTTTACCTCACTCGCCGATTTTATACGCGAGTGAACCAATACGAATAAAGGAAGAGGATTATGTTTGGAAAACTAAAAGCAGCAGCTGGTGATGCCGCCACCAATAAAGCAGCAACATTGATCACTGCACATGTAGAACCCGTTATGGAGGAAATTCAAGGGTTCTCTCCGACCATCATTATGGAAGACGACACGTATCAAAGCCACGTCATTGAACCGACTTTAGTTGCTCTACAGGCCGCATCGTCCGGCGTAACCTCTATGGTGCCTAACTTTGATGAGAAATTTGGGACCTGTATGTTCCACCTTCGTAGTGAACTACTTGAATTATCGGAAGACAAAGTCGAACTCATCGCCGACTTTAAGCAACAGCTACCAACGGCCGTAATGGAAGGATTAAAGCTGTAGCATAGAAGAAGAACGAATAAAAACGGCTACCTAAGTAGCCGCTTTTATTTTAAAAATAACGCTCTACTTCAGAATTCGAGCTCTAAATTGACGACCTTTCATCTTGCCGTTGCTGATGGTTTGCAATGCTTTCTTCGCGGCAGACTTCTCAACAGCCACATAAGAACGCATCGCCATCAATTGAATTTTACCTACTTGCGCACCAGTAATGCCGCCTTTGCCCGTTAAGCAACCGAGAATATCGCCAGCACGTACTTTCTGTTTCTTACCACCATCGATATTAATAGTCACCATTTTCGCCTGATATGGTTGCTGGTTTGACTTTGCTGGCAATGTTGCTGGCATCACATCCATATCCAAGTATTCTTCGATACGAGCTACGCGCAAGCCATCTTTCTCACCAAAGAAGCTAAATGCTAAGCCTTTACTGCCCGCTCGACCTGTACGCCCGATGCGGTGCACGTGAACCTCAGGATCACGAGACAATTCAAAGTTAAATACCGCATCAAGGTTATCTACATCAAGACCACGAGCGGCAACATCGGTTGCGACCAGGATAGAAACACTCTTGTTCGCAAACTGAACCAATGCTTGGTCACGCTCACGCTGTTCAAGGTCACCATGAAGGTCAATTACACTGAACCCTTTATGATGCAACTCATCGGTCACGTTCTGCACTTCTTTTTTGGTGTTACAGAACACAACAGCTGATTCCGGTTGGTGAGTCAGTAACAGGTTAGCCAGCGCTTCATCGCGAGCTTCCGAGCCTTCTACCTTGTAAAAGTATTGCGCGATACTTGATGTATCGTGTGTCGCTTCCACTTTAATCATTTCTGGCGATTGCATGATACGTTGAGCAATCTGCTCAATTTTTTCTGGGAATGTCGCACTAAACAATAAAGTTTGGCGCTGTTTAGGTGCTGCATCAATGATCGCATCCAACGCATCTTGGAACCCCATATCGAGCATGCGATCCGCTTCATCCAACACGAGCGTATTTAACTCTTCAAGGTTGATGCGGCCTTTATCTAGATGATCAAGGATACGTCCAGGTGTACCTACTAAGATGTGTGCACCATGCTCTAGAGAACCAATTTGAGGCCCCATTGGCATACCGCCACACAAGGTCAAAACTTTAATGTTGTGAATACCGCGACCTAGTGTACGGATCTCTTTCGCCACCTGATCAGCCAACTCACGGGTTGGGCATAGCACCAACGACTGCACGCGAAAACGCTTTACGTTGAGGTTTGATAATACGCCGAGACCAAATGCCGCTGTTTTACCTGAGCCTGTTTTACCCTGACCAATCACATCGCGCTGATTCAAAATCGCAGGTAAGCTCAACGCTTGAATTGGCGTCATATGGGTGTAGTTCAATGATTCAAGCGTCTCTAGTAGCGCTGGATTAAGCCCTACTTGGTCAAAAGTTTGTTTGCTCACAGGGAAATATCCTCAGGTAGGATGGAAAAGAGGGCACATTATCGCCAGATTTGTCACGAAGACCAGTTAAAATTAACCATTGTTAATGAGTAATAGCAGAAAACGACGTAAAGTCAGCTGCATTCGCTTATTAATGGATACTGGAAATGATCAACTGGACAGCTCTCCCTTTTACTCAACTGACCACGACTCAACTGTATGAAATGCTGCGTTTGCGTGTGGATGTCTTTGTCGTAGAACAAACTTGTCCCTACCCAGAGCTCGATGGCAAAGATATGCTTGATGGTGTCTATCACTTGTTGGGTTACAACGGAGATGAACTCGTCGCTTGTGCTCGTTTATTACCTGCAGGCACCACTTACGACAATGTGAGTATTGGTCGTGTGGTAACAAAACAAAGTGCACGAGGCGGAGGTCTGGGACATGAGCTACTTGAGCAAGCCTTACAACGGTGCCAACTGCTTTGGGCAGGTCAAACGATAGATATCGGCGCACAAGAACACCTGGTGGCTTTCTATGCGACTCATGGCTTTGAAGTTATTTCTGAAAGCTACCTTGAGGATGGTATTCCTCATGTGGATATGCGCCGAGTAAACTAAATGTCACCTCATCATTTGGCGCTATTCTTACTGGTTATCGGTAACTTGGCAGCATCACTTTCCGATGTT
The DNA here is from genome assembly GCF_000400365.1 of Vibrio jasicida CAIM 1864 = LMG 25398. Classification (GTDB taxonomy): domain Bacteria; phylum Pseudomonadota; class Gammaproteobacteria; order Enterobacterales; family Vibrionaceae; genus Vibrio; species Vibrio jasicida. The sequence goes on from NZ_BAOG01000025.1 coordinate 12,796, forward strand.
GCCGTTAAACTGATCGAAGGCGGAATTTCCCCCTTCCAATACATGTTTGTGCGCCAATTGGCTTCACTGTTGATCCTCTTACCTTTTTACCTCAAACAAAACTCAAGTAAACGCAGCCTCAAGCAAGTTCCTATTACTTTGTTGCGAGCGCACCTAATATTGATTGGTAGCGGGTGCATGATGGTCGCAGTCACTTACCTACCACTCGCAACCGCCAACGCCGTCTTTTACGCCGCACCAATTCTAATGTTGCCACTGTCAGTACTGTTTCTCAAAGAACATCCACCATTAAGAAAAGTATTACTGACTGGTTTTGGTTTCTTTGGTGTCTTAGTGGTACTCCGACCAAATCACTTCCATTGGGCTGCGTTGTTTGCACTCGGTACAGCAACCACGCTGGCGATGTTCAATATATTGGTAAGAAAACTGCCTAGCGAACAATCTGTCGTCACGACGCTTTGGTGGACAACCTTATTCTCCCTGCCTGTGTCGACGCTATTAGCTGGGGTTTATTGGCAACCTATGACTTGGCAGGAACTAACGCTGGTAATCGCGAGTGCGATCTGTATTTTGAGCTATAACGGTCTGGCAGTATTGGCATATCAAAAAGCCCCCGCCGGAGAGGTTGCCTTGGCGGAATACTCAGGGCTCGTATTCGTGACACTCTTTGGAATATGGTGGTTTGATGAGATTCCAGACTGGCTCACTGCAGTGGGAATTTTGATGATCGTGTTGCCTCTTCTTCCTTGGAATAAGAAAAAGAAACTAACCTCTTAACAGGAACAAGACAAAAGGATAGTAAATGGCAGAGAACAAGCAACGAGTAGTTAGAAACAAAAAAGGCGCGAATCATCGCGCCTTCTAGGAGTTCTTCTTTAACGTTACTTATTGCGACCGAATGTGCCATCAGATAAACGGAAAAACATCACCGACTCACCACTTTTTTCTAGTTGCAGCATGTCTAGCTTACCATCATCGGCGAGCTTAAAGCGGACTAATTGTCCTTGCTTGATTCGACTTAGCGGCTTGTCGCTGCCTTCAATTTTTACCAAGGCATTCAAATCGCCCATCGAAAGCTGATTACTACGGAACACTTGAGCAAGAGTATCACCATTTTTCACCGTGTATTCTTTCCACTGTTCCGATTTTTGCTCTGCGTTTTGTGCAGAGCGTTGCTCACTCAAGCTTTGCGCGTTAAGTTGAATCGCCACACGTTGAGTCTCTTTCTCAGCTTGGGGCTCGATCAGCTGCTCAGTATCTTTAGGTACTGGAATAATCAGAAGTACCAGCACCACAGGTACCAATACCATTAAAGCTCGCTGATGTAGCTTTGGAAGACGATGCCAAAATTCGGTGACAGGTTGCATTCGCTCTTGCCACTTTTCTTTATTGAAAGGCTGCTTCCAGTCGATAGCAGCGAATTTCTGCTTCATCAACTCGACTTGGTCGACTTGCTGCTTTTTCTTTCTGCGACGATTCATTCTGATGAGTCCCTTAATACTTCTAGTGTCAGTATAAAAATACCAGCGCGGAGAGTATATGTTTTTCGCCAAAGTAAAATGTAATTTGGCGTAAATTAGCAGAAATTTCACTTGGAGTAAGAGATAAGTCACACCCTAAACCTCACATCGACACATTGATGCGCAATCATTTAAACCTAAGCGCGAAACTGCTATCCTGTTACCTTTATCACTCCTAATAAGAGCGACATTCATGTCTGAAATTAAATTTGAAACTGCAGAGCAGAAAGCAAGTTACGGTATTGGTCTGCAAATGGGTCAGCAACTTGCTGGTTCTGGTCTAGAAGGTCTAAGCGTTGACGCTATCGCAGCAGGTATCGCTACAGCACTAACTGGCGACATGCCATCAATCGAAATTGACGAAATCAACAACGCACTGCAAGAGCTTCACACTCGCGCAGAAGCCGTTCGTCAAGAAGCAGCAAAAGCAGCAGCAGCTGACGGCGAAGCTTTCCTAAAAGACAACGCTCTACGTCCGGAAGTAAACGTTCTTGAATCTGGTCTTCAGTACGAAATCATCACTGAAGGTACTGGTGAAATCCCAGCAGCTGCAGCTCAAGTTCGCGTTCACTACCACGGTGAGTTAACTGACGGTACTGTATTCGACAGCTCTGTTTCTCGTGGCCAACCAGCTGAGTTCCCAGTAACTGGCGTAATCAAAGGCTGGGTTGAAGCACTTCAACTAATGCCTGTTGGTTCTAAGTGGAAACTATACATCCCACAAGACCTTGCATATGGTGAGCGTGGCGCAGGTGCTGCAATCCCTCCATTTGCAGCTCTAGTATTCGAAGTAGAACTACTAGACATCCTATAATTGAGACCTCTCTCAATAACAAATTCGAAGCGGCGCTCACTAGCGCCGCTTTTTTTGTCTAGAATAAACAGACTTGAGCTCAACGATCTTGAGTAGTCTCCCAAGTAACCTCTAAATGCTTGGGCTAAGAAACAACAATAATAATCGCAAGCCACACGGAGGTATTATGCGTAAAACTCTTCTCACCTTAACCTTGCTCTCAATGAGCATTGGCACTGCCCACGCTTTTCTCGATGCCGTTACCGATAAAGATACCCAAAGTGGTTTGATGGATATGGTCAGTGAGGGAATGGGTGTGGAATCTTCACCGCTGACGGATTTATTGACGAGCCAACTTCCCGTCTCGACTGAGCAAGCTGCCGGCGGCACAGGTGCACTGTTAGCTCTAGCGCAAGGCCAATTATCGGATCAGAATAGCAGTGAGCTTCAATCGCTCATTCCGGGAATGGAAAATTTACAAGGGGCTCAAAGTCTACTTGGGAGCATTGAAAACTTAGGCGCTGTCCAAAGCACTTTCGACAAACTAGGCTTAGACCCATCGATGATCAGCCAGTTTGCTCCAGTCATTTTAGGATACTTAGGCGACCAAGGTGCAAGTGAGGGGTTGCTAAATTCCCTTAGTGGACTTTGGGGAGCGGAAAGCTAAAAAACGTAAAATCAGGAAACTTAAAACCAGCAGTAGTGATTTTAAATGTGAGATAAGGGAGTGAGTCCGCTAAAGGTAAAGAGAAAATTTCGATACTCGATTATCTCTAGGAAACAAATTTCAGACACAAAAAAGCCGAGCTATTGCTCGGCTTTTTTTGTTCTTACGAACTGAGATTACTCAGCAGCTTCTTCAGCAGCTGGGCGATCTACAAGCTCAATGTAAGCCATTGGAGCTTTATCACCAGCACGGAAGCCAGCTTTTAGGATACGAGTGTAACCGCCCTGACGAGCAGCAAAACGTGGACCTAGTTCGTTAAACAGTTTTGCAACTACTTCGTTATCACGAGTACGTGCAAATGCTAGACGACGGTTAGCAACACTGTCAGTCTTAGCTAGTGTAATCAAAGGCTCAACTACGCGACGTAGCTCTTTTGCTTTTGGCAAAGTAGTCTTGATAACTTCATGACGTACTAGAGAGCTAGCCATGTTGCTAAACATCGCTTTACGATGTGAGCTGTTGCGGTTGAGTTGACGACCACTCTTACGATGGCGCATGACCTAATCCTTCTAACTAGTATCGATTAATCTTCAGCGATTGATGCAGGTGGCCAGTTTTCTAGGCGCATGCCCAGAGACAGACCACGTGACGCAAGTACGTCTTTAATCTCAGTAAGAGATTTTTTACCAAGGTTAGGCGTTTTAAGTAGCTCAACCTCAGTACGTTGTACTAGATCACCGATGTAGTGAATCGCTTCTGCTTTCAGACAGTTAGCAGAGCGAACTGTTAGTTCAAGATCGTCTACAGGACGCAGTAGGATCGGATCGAATTCTGGCTTCTCTTCCTTCTCCTCAGGTACACGTACATCACGAAGATCTACGAACGCATCCAATTGTTCAGCTAGGATAGTAGCTGCACGACGGATTGCTTCCTCAGGTTCTAGAGTACCGTTTGTTTCCATATCGATAACTAGCTTGTCTAAATCAGTGCGCTGTTCTACACGAGCTGCTTCTACAGCGTAGGCAATTTTGTCTACAGGGCTGTAAGTAGCATCTACTAGTAGGCGACCGATTGGACGCTCGTCTTCTTCGTTATGGATACGCGCAGAAGCTGGAACATAACCACGACCACGTTCTACTTTAATACGCATTGCGATTTCAGCATTGTCATCCGTTAGGTGACAAATAACGTGTTCAGGGTTAGCGATCTCTACATCACCATCATGGGTGATGTCACCTGCAACCACAGGGCCCGAGCCTGATTTGTTCAAAGTAATGAACACTTCATCTTTGCCTTCGGCAACGCGTACAGCCAAACCTTTAAGGTTTAGAAGGATTTCAAGAATATCTTCTTGTACGCCTTCTTTAGTGCTGTACTCATGAAGTACGCCTTCGATTTCTACTTCTGTCACAGCACAACCTGGCATAGAAGATAGAAGGATACGGCGAAGTGCATTACCCAGAGTATGACCAAAGCCACGCTCTAATGGCTCAAGAGTTACTTTTGCGTGAGTCGAGCTGATTTGTTCGATGTCAACTAGACGTGGCTTAAGAAATTCTGTTACAGAACCCTGCATTGTGTCCTCTCTTTAGTTTAAACCTTACTTAGAGTAAAGCTCGACGATCAATTGTTCGTTGATGTCAGCTGATAGATCAGAACGCTCAGGCATACGCTTGAATGTACCTTCCATCTTGCCACCATCTACTTCAATCCAAGTTGGTTTTTCACGTTGTTCAGCAACTTCTAGAGCCGCTTTAATACGAGCTTGCTGTTTAGCTTTCTCGCGAATAGAAACAACGTCATTAGCCGCTACTTTGAAAGAAGGAACGTTTACAACTTTACCGTTAACTAGGATAGCTTTGTGGCTAACTAGCTGACGTGCTTCTGCGCGAGTTGCGCCAAAGCCCATGCGGTAAACTACGTTATCAAGACGACCTTCAAGAAGCTGAAGCAGGTTCTCACCTGTGTTGCCTTTAAGGCGTGCAGCTTCTTTGTAGTAGTTACGGAATTGTTTTTCTAGAACGCCGTACATACGACGAACTTTTTGCTTCTCACGAAGCTGAACGCCATACTCAGATAGACGACCGCGACGAGCGCCGTGTACACCTGGTGCGTTATCAATTTTACACTTGGTATCGATCGCGCGAACACCAGACTTAAGGAATAAGTCAGTGCCTTCACGACGGCTAAGCTTCAGCTTAGGACCCAAATATCTTGCCATGATCTTTCTCCAGTAATCTAAAAAACGTTATACACGACGTTTCTTAGGTGGACGACAACCGTTATGAGGGATTGGTGTAGCATCAACGATGTTTGTGATGCGGAAACCAGCAGCGTTCAGAGCGCGAACAGTAGATTCACGACCTGGACCAGGACCCTTAACCATAACTTCCAAGTTCTTTAGACCGTATTCTTTAGCCATTTCAGCACAACGCTCAGCAGCAACCTGTGCAGCGAACGGAGTAGACTTACGAGAACCGCGGAAACCAGAACCACCTGCAGTAGCCCAAGCTAGAGCGTTACCTTGACGGTCAGTAATGGTTACGATTGTGTTATTGAAAGAAGCATGGATGTGCGCAACGCCATCTGCAACTTGCTTGCGTACGCGCTTACGAGCGCGAGTTGGTTGTTTAGCCATTGTACTCTACCTTCCCGATTATTTCTTGATCGGCTTACGCGGACCCTTACGGGTGCGAGCGTTGGTTTTAGTACGCTGTCCACGTAGTGGTAGACTGCGACGATGACGAAGACCACGGTAACAGCCAAGGTCCATAAGACGCTTGATGTTCATAGATACTTCACGACGTAGATCACCTTCTACAGTGTACTTAGCTACACCATCACGCAGTTGATCGATCTGATCTTCAGTTAGTTCACTGATCTTAACATCTTCAGCAATACCCACTTCAGCTAGGATAGCTTGAGAGCGAGTTTTACCGATGCCGTAGATCGCTGTTAGAGCGATTACAGCGTGTTTCTGATCAGGAATGTTAATGCCTGCTATACGGGCCATTATTCACTCCTAAGTGGTTCTATAAAAGAATTAGCCGCAGCAAAGCCCGTTATGGATACGCTGCGGGATACTACTTCTTTTGCACGCAAAAGGTAGGCCGAGGAATATACTCGACCTAACCTTCGTTTTCAAGTAAAAATTTCTGCTAATTAGCCTTGGCGCTGTTTGTGCTTTGGCTCACTGCAAATCACGCGAACGACACCGTTACGCTTGATTACTTTACAGTTACGGCAGATTTTTTTAACGGAAGCACGAACTTTCATTGCTAAACTCCGTAATTGAAACTGAGTCTACCGTCGCTATTAACGACCGTAGCCTTTCAGATTCGCTTTCTTCAACACAGAATCATACTGTTGAGACATCAGATGAGTCTGTACCTGTGCCATAAAGTCCATGATAACAACGACTACGATAAGTAGTGATGTACCGCCGAAGTAGAAACGTACGTTCCACGCGACCATCATGAACTCGGGAATCAGACAGATAAAGGTAATGTACAGTGCGCCCGCTAGGGTTAAACGTGTCATTACTTTATCGATGTACTTCGCTGTCTGCTCACCTGGGCGGATACCGGGTACGAATGCACCGGACTTCTTCAAGTTATCCGCTGTTTCACGCGGGTTGAAAACCAACGCCGTGTAAAAGAAACAGAAGAAGATAATCGCTGCTGCATAAAGCATTACATACAGAGGCTGACCTGGGCTAAGAGCCAAAGACACGTCAGTTAACCAACCGAACGCGCTGCTCTCACCGTTCTGACCAAACCACTGAGCCAGTGTTCCTGGGAACAGGATAATGCTTGATGCGAAAATCGCTGGAATAACACCTGCCATATTAATTTTAAGTGGCAGATGCGAGCTCTGTGCAGCAAATACTTTACGACCTTGTTGACGCTTAGCGTAGTTAACGACGATTCGGCGTTGACCACGTTCCATGAAAACAACGAAGTAAATTACTGCGAAAGCTAATACCGCGATTAACAGTAGAAGAAGTACATGCAATTCACCTTGACGCGCTTGCTCGATTGTTTGACCGATTGCAGAAGGCAATCCAGCAACAATACCTGCAAAAATCAGAATGGAAATACCATTACCGATTCCTCGCTCTGTAATTTGTTCACCTAACCACATTAGGAACATGGTACCGGTTACTAAACTTACGGTAGCAATTAGCGTAAACATGGTTTGGTTCATTACAACCAGATTGTCGACCATGTTTGGTAAGCCAGTTGCAATACCAATAGCTTGGAATGTTGCAAGTACAAGCGTGCCGTAGCGTGTATATTGGCTGATCTTACGACGGCCTGCTTCACCCTCTTTCTTGAGTTCCGCTAACGCTGGATGAACTACAGTTAGCAATTGGACAACAATAGATGCCGAAATATACGGCATGATGCCCAATGCTAATATAGATGCACGCTCAAGTGCACCACCGGAGAACATGTTAAACATTTCTACGATGGTACCTTTTTGCTGTTCGAACAAATCGGCAAGTACAGCAGCGTCAATACCAGGAATCGGCACAAATGAGCCGGCTCGGAATACTAAAAGTGCACCAATTACGAATAACAAGCGCGACTTTAGTTCACTTAAGCCGCTCTGAGCACTACGAAAATCTTGTCCTGGTTTCTTAGCCATCTGTACCTCGTTCCTCGAGATTATTCCTCGATTTTACCGCCTGCAGCTTCGATTGCAGCTTTAGCGCCTTTAGTCACGCGTAGACCTTTAACAGTCACAGCTTTGCTTAGGTCACCAGAAAGAACAACTTTAACAAACTCGATGTTCTTAGTGATAACGTTAGCAGCTTTTAGGCTGTTAAGATCAACTACGTCACCTGTTACTTTCGCTAGCTCAGCTAGACGAACTTCAGCAGACACTAGGCTCTTGCGAGAAGTGAAACCGAATTTAGGTAGACGTTGTTTTAGAGGCATTTGACCGCCTTCAAAACCTGGACGAACAGAGCCGCCAGAACGTGACTTTTGACCTTTGTGACCACGGCCACCAGTTTTACCTAGGCCAGAACCGATACCACGACCTACACGCTTCGGAGAAGTTTTCGAGCCAGCAGCCGGTGATAGAGTATTCAAACGCATTTCTGATTACTCCTCAACTTTAACCATGTAGTAAACCTTGTTGATCATACCGCGCACGCACGGAGTATCTTCAAGTTCTACTGTGTGGTTGATTTTACGAAGGCCTAGACCGCGCAAAGTAGCTTTGTGCTTTGGCAGGCGACCAATTGAGCTTTTAGTTTGAGTTACTTTAATAGTTGCCATGGTGTTCTTACTCCGAAATAGCTTCAACAGTTAGACCACGTTTAGCAGCAACCATTTCTGGCGACTTCATGCTACCTAGTGCATCGATCGTTGCACGAACGATGTTGATAGGGTTCGTAGAACCGTATGCTTTAGATAGTACGTTGTGTACACCAGCAACTTCTAGTACTGCACGCATCGCACCACCTGCGATAACACCAGTACCTTCAGCAGCAGGCTGCATGTAAACTTTAGAGCCCGAATGGCGACCTTTCACTGGGTGGTGAAGAGTGCCTTCGTTTAGCGCGATAGTAGTCATGTTACGACGCGCTTTTTCCATTGCTTTTTGAATCGCTGCAGGTACTTCACGAGCTTTGCCGTAACCGAAACCTACACGACCGTTACCGTCACCAACTACTGTTAGTGCAGTGAAGCTCATGATTCGACCGCCTTTAACCGTTTTAGAAACACGGTTAACTGCGATTAATTTTTCTTGCAAATCATTCGCTTGAACTTGTTGTTCTTTAGCCATCTTCCAACCCTACCTTAGAATTTCAGACCAGCTTCGCGAGCAGATTCTGCTAGCGCCGCTACTCGACCGTGGTATTGGAAACCAGAACGATCAAATGCAACTGCAGTTACGCCTTTTTCAAGAGCGCGCTCAGCAACAGCTTTACCTACTGCTTTAGCTGCATCAACGTTACCAGTGTATTTCACTTGCTCACGGATCGCTTTTTCTACAGTAGAAGCTGCTGCGATAACCTCAGAGCCATTAGCCGCGATAACCTGTGCGTACACGTGACGAGGAGTACGGTGTACAACTAGGCGAGTCGCACCCAGTTCTGCAATCTTACGACGTGCGCGTGTAGCACGACGGATGCGAGATGCTTTCTTATCCATAGTGTTACCTTACTTCTTCTTAGCTTCTTTAGTACGCACATTTTCATCTGCGTAACGAACACCTTTACCTTTGTAAGGCTCAGGTTGACGGTAAGAACGAATGTCAGCCGCAACTTGACCAACTAGTTGCTTATCACAACCAGTAATGATGATTTCAGTTTGGCTTGGACATTCAGCTTTAATACCCGCTGGCAACTCGTGCTCAACTGGGTGAGAGAAGCCTAGTGTTAGACCTACAGCGTTGCCTTTAATAGCAGCACGGTAACCAACACCTTTAAGAGTTAGCTTCTTAGTAAAGCCTTCAGTAACACCAACAACCATGTTGTTAACTAGAGCGCGAGCTGTACCAGCTTGTGCCCATGCGTTAGCAAAACCTTCTTTAGGACCGAAAGTTAGGTTGTTTTCTTCCTGAGCAACAACAACTGCATTGTTAACAACGCGTGTTAGTTCGCCCTTCGCACCTTTTACAGTGATTTCTTGGCCGTTTAGTTTCACCTCTACGCCAGCTGGAATAGCGACAGGTGCCTTAGCAACACGAGACATATTCTACTCCTATTAAGCTACGTAGCAGATGATTTCACCACCAAGACCTGCTTTACGTGCAGCGCGGTCTGACATAAGACCCTTGGAAGTTGAAACGATAGCAATACCAAGACCACCCATTACAGAAGGAAGTTGATCTTTCTTCTTGTAAACACGTAGACCTGGACGAGAAACACGTTTAAGTTGCTCGATTACTGGTTTTGCTTGGAAGTACTTAAGTGTAACTTCTAGCTCAGGTTTTGCTTCGCCTTCAACAGCGAAGTCAACGATGTAACCTTCAGCTTTTAGTAGTGCAGCAATTGCAACTTTAAGCTTTGAAGAAGGCATTTTAACAGCAACTTTGTTTGCTGCCTGACCGTTACGAACGCGGGTCAGCATATCCGAAATCGGATCTTGCATGCTCATATGATTTACTCCAAATGATTAAGTGGCAATTACCAGCTAGCCTTACGAAGACCCGGAATCTCGCCTTTCATGCAAGCTTCACGAACCTTAATACGGCTTAGACCGAACTTACGTAGGTAACCGTGTGGACGACCAGTTTGGTTACAACGGTTGCGCTGACGTGATGCACTTGAATCACGTGGAAGAGATTGCAGTGTAAGAACCGCATTCCAACGATCTTCTTCAGATGCGTTTACATCGCTGATGATAGCTTTTAGCGCTGCACGCTTTTCAGCGAACTTAGCTACTAGCTTCGCACGTTTTGCTTCACGTGCTTTCATTGAATTTTTAGCCATAACAGTAACCCTTCACCTTACTTACGGAATGGGAAGTTAAAGGCAGCCAGCAGAGCACGGCCTTCCTCATCAGTACCAGCAGACGTCGTAATAGTGATGTCTAGACCGCGTACTCGATCAACTTTATCAAAGTCGATTTCCGGGAAGATGATTTGCTCGCGAACGCCCATGCTGTAGTTACCGCGACCGTCAAAAGACTTAGCGCTAACACCACGGAAGTCACGTACACGTGGAAGTGCGATAGAGATTAAACGCTCTAAAAATTCCCACATACGTTCGCCACGCAAGGTTACTTTACAACCGATAGGGTAGCCTTCACGGATTTTGAAACCTGCAACAGATTTACGAGCTTTAGTGATAAGTGGCTTTTGACCAGAGATCGTTGCCATATCAGCAGCTGCGTTTTCTAGCAGTTTCTTATCGTTGATTGCTTCACCAACACCCATGTTTAGGGTGATTTTCTCGATTCTAGGGACTTGCATGACGCTTGTGTAGCTAAACTGTTTGGTCAGTTCAGCGACTACAGACGACTTGTAGTAATCATGCAGTTTCGCCATAGTAGAACTCCAAATTACTTCTATTAGTTAGAAACGATTTCGTTGTTAGATTTAAAGAAACGAACTTTCTTACCATCTTCAAAACGGAAACCGATACGGTCAGCTTTACCAGTAGCTGCGTTAAAGATCGCCACGTTAGAAACATCGATAGCTGCTTCTTGCTCTACGATACCGCCTTGGATACCTAGTGCAGGAACAGGTTTCTGGTGTTTCTTAACAAGGTTGATACCTTCAACGATAACTTTACCAGTTGCTAGGACCTTAGTTACTTTACCTTTCTTGCCTTTGTCTTTACCAGCAAGAACGATTACTTCGTCATTACGACGGATTTTAGCTGCCATTTCTACGTGCTCCTTACAGAACTTCTGGAGCCAGTGAAACGATCTTCATGAACTTATCGCCACGAAGTTCGCGTGTCACAGGACCAAAGATACGTGTACCGATTGGTTGCTCAGTAGTGTTATTCAACAGTACGCAAGCATTTCGGTCGAAGCGAATGACAGAACCGTCAGGACGACGTACGCCTTTACGGGTGCGCACTACAACCGCCTTCATAACGTCACCTTTCTTTACTTTACCGCGAGGAATTGCTTCCTTAACAGTAACTTTGATGACGTCACCGATATGTGCATAACGGCGGTGTGAGCCACCCAGAACCTTAATACACATTACGCTGCGTGCGCCTGAGTTATCAGCTGCGTCCAGCATACTTTGCATTTGGATCATGTTAGTGCTCCGCTAAATATTAATAACTAGACCCATCACGGGTCGGGCTGCCTCTTAAAAGAGACGCGGATTGTACCACCCTTTTTTGTGATTGGGTAGTCAAAAAATAAACGGCCCCAAAAATTTTTTGGAGCCGCTTTCCTACCTATAGAATAGTGAAGATTACATCTTCGCCTTTTCTAGGACTTTTACCAATGTCCAAGACTTAGTCTTAGACAGTGGACGACACTCTGCGATTTCAACTTTGTCGCCTAGGCCACAAGTGTTGTTTTCGTCATGTGCGTGTACTTTAGTCGTACGCTTTACGTATTTACCGTAAATTGGGTGTTTCACCATGCGTTCGATAGCAACAACGATAGACTTGTCCATCTTGTCGCTAACTACACGACCTTGTTGAGTACGTTTTACTTCGCTCATTATGCGCCTGCCTTCTCAGTCAAAACAGTTTTCACACGTGCGATATCACGGCGTACAGCTTTCAGAGTATGAGTTTGCTGTAGCTGACCAGTTGCAGCTTGCATGCGCAAGTTGAACTGTTCGCGTAGCAAATTCAATAGCTCAGCGTTAAGCTCTTCAACGCTTTTCTCGCGTAGATCTTGTGCTTTCATCACATCACCTGCTTAGTTACAAATGTAGTTTTGAATGGCAGTTTACGAGCCGCTAGGCGGAACGCTTCACGCGCCAATTCTTCAGGTACACCACCCATTTCGTACATAACCTTACCAGGTTGGATTTGGGCTACCCAGTACTCAACGTTACCTTTACCCTTACCTTGACGAACTTCAAGTGGTTTTTCTGTGATTGGTTTGTCTGGGAACACACGGATCCAGATTTTACCTTGACGCTTAACGTGACGTGTCATTGCACGACGTGCCGCTTCGATTTGACGAGCAGTTAGACGACCACGGCCAACAGCTTTAAGACCGAATTCGCCGAAGCTTACATCAGTACCTTTAGCTAGACCACGGTTACGACCTGTCTGAACCTTACGGAACTTAGTACGTTTAGGTTGTAGCATCTGTCGACTCCTTACTTACGGCCTTTACGCTGCTTCTTAGGCTTATCGCCTTTAGGCTCTACAGCGTTAGCTGCTGGCATACCACCTAGAATCTCACCTTTGAAGATCCAAGTTTTAATGCCGATCACACCGTATTGAGTGTGAGCCGAAGAAGTTGCGTAATCAATGTCTGCACGTAGAGTGTGTAGAGGCACACGACCTTCACGGTACCACTCAGAACGTGCGATTTCAGCGCCGCCTAGACGACCGCTTACTTCCACTTTGATGCCTTTAGCACCTAGACGCATTGCGTTTTGTACCGCGCGCTTCATAGCACGACGGAACATAACACGACGCTCTAGTTGAGACGCGATGCTATCGCCAACAAGTTGTGCATCAAGTTCAGGTTTACGTACTTCAGCGATATTAATTTGCGCTGGTACACCTGCAATTTTTGCTACAGCTGTGCGTAGTTTCTCAACGTCTTCACCTTTCTTACCGATTACAACGCCTGGACGAGCAGTGTGAATAGTCACACGGATGCTCTTAGCAGGGCGCTCGATAACGATGCGTGAAAGAGATGCTTTTTGTAGTTCCTTAGTAAGGAACTGACGTACCTTGAAGTCGCCGTCTAGGTTGTCAGCGAAATCTTTGGTGTTAGCAAACCATGTAGCATTCCAAGGCTTAACGATGCCAAGACGAATACCATTAGGATGTACTTTTTGACCCATTGCTTACTCTCCTAGTCTCTAGCGATCTGCTACAACAACAGTGATGTGGCTTGAACGCTTCAAGATACGATCCGCACGACCTTTAGCACGAGGCATAATACGCTTCATGGTTGGGCCTTCATCTACAAAGATTTTTGCGACATTCAGATCGTCAATATCTGCACCTTCGTTGTGCTCCGCGTTAGCGATAGCAGACTCTAGAACTTTCTTAACTAGAACAGCAGCTTTTTTGTTGCTGAAAGTTAGGATTTCTAGAGCTTGGTCAACAGATTTACCACGAATTAGATCCGCAACTAAGCGAGCTTTCTGAGGCGAAATGCGAGCAAAGTTATGTTTAGCAATAGCTTCCATCATTTACTCCTTAACGCTTCTTAGCTTTCTTATCCGCAGCGTGACCGCGGTAAGTACGTGTTGGTGCGAATTCACCCAGTTTGTGACCGATCATTTCTTCAGTTACAAATACTGGTACGTGCTGACGACCATTATGGACAGCGATGGTCAAACCGATCATCGTAGGGATGATCATTGAACGACGGGACCAAGTCTTAATAGGCTTTTTGTCTCCGCTTTCCACCGCTTTCTCTACCTTCTTCAGCAAGTGTAGGTCAATAAAAGGACCTTTCTTGAGAGAACGTGGCATGGCGATTCCTCTTTATATAGATTACTTGTTACGACGACGTACGATGTACTTGTCAGTGCGTTTGTTCTTACGAGTCTTGAAGCCTTTAGTTGGCATACCCCAAGGAGATACTGGATGACGGCCACCAGAAGTACGACCTTCACCACCACCGTGTGGGTGATCAACCGGGTTCATTACTACACCACGTACGGTTGGACGTACGCCGCGCCAGCGTGAAGCACCAGCTTTACCAAGTTCACGTAGCATGTGCTCAGAGTTACCAACTTCACCGATTGTTGCACGGCCTTCAGAAAGAACTTTGCGCATTTCGCCAGAACGTAGACGGATAGTTACGTACGCACCGTCGCGAGCAACGATTTGAGCGTAAGCACCAGCCGAACGAGCTAGCTGACCACCTTTACCAGGTTTTAGTTCAACGTTGTGTACAGTTGAACCTACTGGGATGTTACGCATTGGAAGAGTGTTACCAGCTTTAATCGGTGCATCAACACCAGATTGGATAACATCACCCGCGTTAACACCTTTAGGTGCTAGGATGTAGCGACGCTCACCGTCTTTGTAAAGAACTAGAGCAATGTTTGCGCTACGGTTTGGATCGTATTCTAGACGCTCAACTTTCGCTGGGATGCCATCTTTAGTACGTTTGAAGTCAACTACACGGTAGTGGTGCTTGTGACCACCGCCGATGTGACGTACTGTGATACGACCGTTGTTGTTACGACCACCGTTCTTAGAGTTTTTCTCTAGAAGAGGTGCGTATGGCTTGCCCTTGTGTAGGTCAGCGTTAACAACTTTAACAACGTGACGACGACCAGGGGAAGTCGGCTTACATTTAACAATAGCCATTCTTAACTACTCCTGTTATTCCGCGCCGCCAACAAAGTCAAGATCTTGACCTTCTTTCAAAGTAACGTACGCTTTCTTAACGTCGCTGCGGCGACCTTGGCGTAGACCTTGACGTTTGGTCTTACCCTTAGTGATAAGAGTATTTACAGACTTAACTTCAACTTCAAAAAGCTTTTCTACAGCTGCTTTGATCTCTTTTTTAGTTGCATCTTTAGCTACTTTGAAAACGATAGTGTTCGCTTTCTCAGCTGCCATAGTTGCTTTTTCAGAGATGTGCGGAGCACGTAGAACTTTTAGGATACGCTCTTCAGTGATCATGCTAGCATCTCCTCAACTTGTTTAACTGCGTCAGCAGTCATTACAACTTTGTCGAACGCGATTAGTGAAACTGGATCGATACCAGCAACATCACGTGCGTCAACTTTGTATAGGTTACGAGCCGCTAGGAATAGATTCTCATCTACTTCGCTAGTCACGATTAGAGCGTCAGTTAGCTCAAGCTCTTTAAGCTTAGCAACTAGCTCTTTAGTCTTTGGCGCTTCAACTGAGAAGTTATCAACAACGATTAGACGCTCTTGACGAACTAGCTCAGAAAGAATGCTCTTCATAGCACCGCGGTACATTTTTTTGTTTACTTTTTGGCTGTGATCTTGTGGTTTCGCAGCAAAAGTAACACCACCTGTACGCCAGATTGGGCTACGGATTGTACCAGCACGCGCACGGCCAGTACCTTTTTGACGCCATGGCTTAGCGCCACCGCCAGAAACTTCTGAACGTGTTTTTTGAGCACGAGTACCTTGACGAGCACCTGCTGCAAACGCAACAACTACTTGGTGTACAAGAGCTTCGTTAAACTCACGTCCGAAAGTAGTTTCGGAAACAGTTAGTGCATCAGCACCTTTAACCATTAGTTCCATTACTTACTCCTGAGACGTTATGCTTTAACAGCTGGTTTAACGATCACGTTGCCACCTGTTGAGCCTGGTACTGCACCTTTAATAAGAAGCAGATTGCGCTCAGCGTCAACACGTACGATCTCTAGGTTTTGAGTCGTTACACGCTCAGCACCCATGTGACCTGCCATTTTCTTGCCTTTAAATACGCGACCTGGAGTTTGACATTGGCCAATTGAACCCGGTGCACGGTGAGACAATGAGTTACCGTGAGTCATATCTTGAGTACGGAAGTTCCAACGCTTAACAGCGCCTTGGAAGCCCTTACCTTTAGATGTACCAGTAACGTCTACTTTCTTAGTTTCGTTGAATAGTTCAACTGTTAGCTCAGCGCCAACTGCGAACTCTTCACCGTTTTCCAAACGGAATTCCCAAAGACCGCGACCAGCTTCAACGCCAGCTTTAGCAAAGTGACCTGCTTCAGCTTTGTTTACACGGTTAGCTTTCTTAGAACCAGCAGTTACCTGAATTGCTGCGTAGCCGTCTGTCTCAAGAGTTTTAACTTGAGAAACACGGTTTGCTTCAACTTCAACAACTGTTACTGGGATAGAAACGCCGTCTTCAGTAAATACGCGGGTCATGCCCACTTTACGACCGATTAGACCAATCATTCTTCTAATCTCCCTTAACCTAGGCTAATTTGAACGTCAACGCCCGCAGCAAGGTCTAGACGCATTAGAGCATCAACAGTTTTGTCTGTTGGCTCAACGATGTCGATTAGACGCTTGTGAGTACGAATTTCGTACTGGTCACGTGCTTTCTTGTTAACGTGTGGAGAGATAAGAACTGTGAAACGCTCTTTACGAGTTGGCAGTGGGATTGGACCACGAACCTGTGCGCCAGTGCGCTTAGCTGTTTCAACGATTTCCGCTGTAGAAGCGTCGATTAGTTTGTAATCGAATGCTTTTAGGCGGATACGGATACGTTGGTTCTGCATGAGACAGAGCTCCAATATTAAAAATTACACAAACAATATCGCCACTCAAACTCGTTAAGACGAGAGAATGCCGATTGATTTATGTGAAACCGTAGCGTCCAAGATTAGGACACATTGTCAGTTAATTTTCGATTAACTACCCCTACATACCAGAGTCACGTCTGGGGATAGTTTTTCCGAAGAAAAGATAGCTAATTGTATTAACCGCGAACATAAGCTGAGTCTACATTACCTCGTAAATCCGAAGATTTACTCGCTCCTCATTGCTCATTGGTTCACAACTGGCTTAACCAGTGCGACGCATTATACAGATCACACTTTAGGATGCAAGACCTGAGTGAAAAATAATCGAACAAACTTTAACCGCTCGATTTATCCTTCAGTTTTTGCTTTCGCCATAAACAAAAAAGGACGCCGTAGCGTCCTTTTTTAAACAGGAATGATAATAGCGCTGGCTATTACTTCTTGCTTGATAGTGCACCGAAACGCTTGTTGAAGCGATCAACACGGCCGCCTGTATCAACGATACGTTGCTTACCAGTGTAGAATGGGTGACACTTGTCACATACGTCTAGGTGGATAGATTCCTTCGCTAGAGTAGATTTGAACTCAAAAGAGTTGCCGCAAGAACAAGTAGCAGTTACTGCTTTGTATTCTGGGTGGATACCAGCTTTCATGGGATAACCTCAATAGTAGGCCGTGTCGCTATACGAGTCTAAGCCGCACACCACACGTAATTAATAATGGAAATGAGTACCGCATCGGCCAATTGCCGAAGCCATATCTCAAGGCGCAGTATAGTAATGAATCACTTTGCTGGGATCAACACATTTGGCAACTTTTTCGCCACTTTTTTCACCAGTACGTATGTACTGAAGGCTTTCTGCCGCCTTATTTGAGGTTTACTCGAATTTCGCCGAGGGTTTTAATAGACTATACCCTCTTCTTCCCTCTTTTATATAGTTAAGATTCTATGCGCCCATCCATCGCTAGAGTGGCACTGCCGGTCCCACTCGACAAACAGTTCGATTACGTCATTCCTGGGCATCTCTTTCCGCTCATTGGGGGAAGAGTATCTGTTCCTTTTGGCCGACAGACCCTTGTTGGTGTAGTCACAGCGATGGTGAACCATTCTGACTTTCCTAAAGAGCAACTTAAGCCAATCAAAGCCGTATTAGATGCTCAACCGCTATGGCCAGAGAATTTATATTCCTTGCTCACGTGGTGCAGTTACTTTTATCAATACCCTCTCGGCGATACCTTACACAATGCAATGCCGGCTGCGCTACGTAAAGGGAAACCAGCGGACTTCGCAACCCTGCAAGAATGGCAGATCACCGAATCAGGTAAAAATAAATTAATGCAAGGCTTGGGAAGAGCGGTTAAACAACAGCGCGCATTGCAGATGTTGGTTGATGGCGCAGTTCCGCATCAAGAGTTCATCGACCAAGAAATTCCCTCAACA
The DNA here is from genome assembly GCF_000400365.1 of Vibrio jasicida CAIM 1864 = LMG 25398. Lineage (GTDB taxonomy): Bacteria > Pseudomonadota > Gammaproteobacteria > Enterobacterales > Vibrionaceae > Vibrio > Vibrio jasicida. The sequence continues at coordinate 31,078 of NZ_BAOG01000025.1, forward strand.
GTGCTAAAGACCTTGGAAGAAAAAGGCTGGGTTGAGCGCATAGAGAAAAAGCCGACTATCACCAAATGGGGTAATCACGTTGAGCGCGATGTTGAAAAGCCCAAGGTTAATCATGAACAGGCGCTTGCGATTGCCAGTGTGAATAGCCAAACCGGGTTTGCTTGCTATTTATTAGAAGGGGTAACGGGATCTGGTAAGACTGAAGTTTACCTGAACCTGATCAAACCTGTACTCGAGAAAGGCAAGCAGGCACTCGTTCTCGTACCTGAGATTGGTCTAACACCACAAACCATTAACCGCTTTAAACACCGTTTTAATGTTCCTGTTGATGTGATTCATTCTGGATTGAATGATACCGAGCGGCTCAATGCGTGGCTTTCTGCAAGAGACAAAGCCGCCGGCATCATTATTGGAACCCGCTCGGCCCTGCTCACACCTTTTGCCGATCTCGGTATTATTATCGTCGATGAAGAGCACGATGCATCTTACAAGCAACAAGACAGTCTGCGTTACCACGCTCGTGATGTCGCCGTGATGCGCGCCCATAAAGAGCAAGTACCTATTGTGCTTGGTTCTGCAACCCCTGCTTTGGAAACGCTGCACAACGCACTTACGGGGAAATATCATCACCTGACCCTGACACAACGTGCTGGTTCAGCGGTTCCGACCACAAATAAAGTCCTCGATGTCAAAGGGCTGTATTTGGACAGCGGCTTATCGGCTCCTCTAATTGCTGAAATGCGCAAGCACCTAAAAGCAGGCAACCAAGTGATGTTGTTCTTGAACCGTCGTGGCTTCTCGCCTGCACTCATGTGTCATGAGTGTGGTTGGATTGCGGAATGTAAACGTTGCGATGCGTACTATACCTTCCATCAATACAGTAACGAGATTCGCTGCCATCATTGCGGCTCACAACAACCTGTAATTCATCAATGTCAGGGCTGTGGTTCGACCCAGCTTGTGACAGTTGGCGTGGGAACCGAACAACTTGAGTTGCAACTGGCCGATCTTTTCCCTGAATACAAAGCTATTCGTATAGATAGAGACAGCACGCGCCGCAAAGGCAGTTTAGAAGATGCGCTTGAGTCAATTCGCAAAGGCGAATACCAAATTCTGATTGGAACGCAGATGTTGGCGAAAGGTCACCACTTCCCTAACGTCACCCTTGTTGCACTATTAGATGTCGATGGCTCTCTTTATAGTAGTGATTTCCGTGCTTCTGAAAGACTGGCTCAGCTATTTATTCAGGTTGCAGGCCGAGCTGGCCGAGCTAGCAAGCCTGGTGAAGTGATACTTCAAACTCACCACCCCGAGCACAGCTTGTTGCAAGCCCTTCTACATAAAGACTACCGACACTTTGCTATGACAGCATTGGAAGAACGCAAATTAGCTCAACTGCCACCATATAGCTTTTTAACGCTGTTTAAAGCCGAAGCGAACCAAAGTGAAATTGTCGAGGGTTTCCTTCGTCAGGTGCGTTTTACTCTTGAATCACATCCGCTATTCGATGATTCCTGCATGGTGCTAGGGCCAACGCCTTCACCACTTGCTAAACGTGCAGGTAAGTATCGCTGGCAGTTACTTTTGCAAACTCAGCATCGCTCATTGATGCAAAAGTTATTAACCAGTGCCAAACCTGCTATTGAGTTGTTGCCAAATGCCAAGAAAGTTCGCTGGAATTTAGACATAGAGCCACAAGATCTCAGCTAGCAAACGTTTAACCATGTAATGAATTGCCTTTTAATGTGAGTAAAATCACAATAGGATTGCAATTTTTGTTAAACAGACCGTAACTTTACCTTTAGAAATGAATAGACTATTCAAATTAGTAAAGTCTAAAGTGGATCAGTCACATAGGCTTCAATTAGAACAATGACAAACGTCACCTTGGCGAATATTTTAAGAGGGTAAAAACTATGGCGACAATGAAGGATGTTGCCCAGCTTGCAGGGGTATCTACTGCGACAGTGTCACGAGCATTAATGAATCCAGAAAAAGTCTCTTCTTCAACAAGAAAGAGAGTGGAAGATGCCGTACTAGAAGCTGGTTATTCACCAAATTCATTAGCTCGTAACTTACGAAGAAATGAATCAAAAACCATTGTCACTATCGTTCCGGATATTTGCGATCCGTACTTCTCAGAGATCATTCGCGGTATCGAAGATGCAGCGATGGAACATGGCTATCTGGTTCTGCTTGGCGATAGCGGTCAACAAAAGAAACGTGAGAGCTCATTTGTAAACTTGGTCTTCACCAAACAAGCCGACGGTATGTTGCTGTTGGGTACAGACTTACCCTTTGACGTCAGCAAGCCTGAGCAAAAGAACCTACCACCTATGGTGATGGCCTGTGAGTTTGCCCCAGAGTTGGAGTTACCAACTGTTCATATCGATAACCTGACTTCAGCGTTTGAAGCGGTGAACTACCTAACGCAACTTGGTCATAAACGCATCGCGCAAATCTCTGGCCCGGACACTGCAGTACTTTGCCAATTCCGTCAGCAAGGTTATCAACAAGCGTTGCGTCGCGCAGGCATCAATAAAGAACCACAATACAGTGTGATTGCAGACTTCTCCTTTGAAGGTGGCGTACAAGCCGTTCGCAAACTGCTTGAATTACCAGAGCCCCCAACGGCACTCTTCTGTCACTGTGACACCATGGCGATTGGAGCCATTCAAGAAGCAAAGCGTCTTGGTCTGCGTATCCCTCAAGATTTGTCTATTGTCGGCTTTGATGACATTCAGTTCGCGCAATACTGCGATCCACCACTGACCACCATTTCTCAACCTCGTTACGAGATTGGTCGCCAAGCGATGCTGATGATGCTAGAGCTACTGAAAGGCCATGATGTACATGCTGGCTCTCGACTGCTCGACACTAAGCTTGTCGTGCGAGGTAGTGCTGCGCCCCCACCATTACGATAAGCAATGCAAGACTCCCCAAGCGACGCATTTAGCGTCGCTTATTATTCTCTACTTTCCTGCACATAACTAACAAGATTACACGAATAGGGTGTTTTATCTTTTCAATCTGGATTAACATATTTGCCAGAATCCTTGATGACCTGAAGTAACCGTGGCAAATAGAGATTATGTAAGACGCGGACGCGGCGCTCCGAAAAAGTCTGCAAAAAAACAACCTTCAAGAAAAAAACCTTGGCGTAGTGGTCTACTGGCAATTTTGCTCGTGGGCGGTTTTGGCTATGGGCTGTATTTATTAAGTTCAGATCCTGAGCCGGAAAAAACAGTGGTTGTTGAAACACCAACAACAAATACCACCAGCAAGCCAAAGCCGAAGAAAGACATTCCACCTCCACCGGAAGAGAAGTGGGAATACGTCGATACGCTTCCAAAACGTGAAGTCGAAGTCGTCGCCAAAGAAATTCAGGTATCCAAAGTCCCTTACGTTATGCAATGCGGCGCTTACAAGAACCAAAGCCAAGCAGAAGAGCGTAAGTTAGCGATCGCCTTCCAAGGCATGACAAGCCGAGTAATCAAAAAAGACGGCAGCTCTTGGTACCGTGTTGTACTTGGCCCATACAAGTTCAAACGTGAAGCAGAGAAAGATCGCCACAAATTGCAACGTGCGAAGATCGAGCCTTGTGCGATTTGGAAAGAGAACCTTTAAACACTGGCCCTAGGAGCTAAGATCCTAGGGCCTTTCTTTTCGCCCCCTTGAATCCCCCACTCACTTACCCCATATACTTAATTAAGTCCAAAGAGAAATAATTAAGAGGTCGACTGTGACTACCATTGTATCTGTACGTCGAAACAATAAAGTCGTCATCGCGGGTGATGGCCAAGTGTCGCTAGGCAATACCGTAATGAAAGGCAATGCGCGTAAAGTTCGCCGCCTATACAACAACCAAGTACTTGCCGGTTTTGCTGGCGGTACCGCGGATGCCTTCACCCTATTCGAACGCTTCGAAAGCAAACTGCAAATGCACCAAGGCCACCTAACTAAGGCAGCAGTGGAACTTGCAAAAGACTGGCGTAGCGACCGTGCACTTCGCAAACTAGAAGCGCTGCTAGCTGTAGCGGATGAAACGGCTTCACTTATCATCACAGGTAACGGTGACGTAGTTCAGCCAGAGAACGACCTGATTGCCATTGGCTCCGGTGGCGCATACGCACAAGCAGCAGCAACCGCACTATTAGAAAACACAGACCTAGACGCACGCGAAATTGCAGAGAAAGCACTGAACATCGCTGGCGACATCTGTGTATTCACCAACCATAATCACACTGTAGAAGAACTAGAATCTACAGTGGAGCTTCCTAAGCCAACGGCTTAAGCGTAATCGTAACGAAGTAAGGAAAGAATATGTCTGAAATGACTCCTCGCGAAATCGTTCATGAACTGAACCGCCACATCATTGGTCAAGAGAAAGCAAAACGTTCGGTTGCGATTGCCCTACGTAACCGCTGGCGTCGCATGCAGCTTGAAGAAAGCTTGCGTGTAGAAGTGACTCCCAAAAATATCCTAATGATTGGTCCTACTGGTGTAGGTAAAACGGAGATTGCTCGCCGTCTTGCCAAACTGGCTAATGCACCATTCATCAAAGTCGAAGCAACCAAATTCACCGAAGTGGGTTATGTTGGTAAAGAAGTCGAAACCATCATCCGCGATCTTACCGATGTTGCAGTGAAGATGACACACCAGCAAGCGATGGAAAAAGTAAAATTCCGCGCTGAAGAGCAAGCAGAAGAGCGCGTTCTAGATGCCCTATTGCCACCAGCACGTGATGCTTGGGGTCAATCAGAGCAGAAAGAAGACACATCGAACACCCGCCAAGTCTTCCGTAAAAAACTGCGTGAAGGCCAGTTAGATGACAAAGAAATCGACATCGACGTAGCAGCACCGCAAATGGGTGTGGAGATCATGGCACCTCCTGGTATGGAAGAAATGACCAACCAGCTACAAGGTATGTTCCAAAACCTTGCTGGCGACACGAAGAAGAAACGCAAACTGAAAATCAAAGACGCAATGAAAGCGTTGGCAGAAGAGGAAGCAGCGAAGCTGGTAAACCAAGAAGAGCTGAAAGAGTCTGCGATTTTCAACGTCGAGAACAACGGTATCGTGTTCATCGACGAAATCGACAAGATTTGTAAGCGCGGCGAAAGCTCTGGCCCTGACGTATCTCGTGAAGGTGTTCAGCGTGACCTATTACCGTTAATCGAAGGTAGCACCGTATCAACGAAGCACGGCATGGTGAAAACAGACCACATCCTATTTGTGGCATCTGGTGCATTCCAAGTAGCGAAGCCTTCTGACTTGATTCCAGAACTGCAAGGTCGTCTGCCTATTCGTGTAGAGCTAGAAGCACTAACCAGTAACGATTTCAAACGTATCCTTACTGAGCCAAAAGCATCTCTGACTGAACAATACGTTGCGCTAATGAAAACAGAAAGCGTGGATGTAGAATTCACTGAAGACGGCATCACTCAAATCGCAGAAGCGGCATGGACCGTGAACGAAACTACTGAGAACATCGGTGCTCGTCGTCTGCATACCGTGATGGAGCGTTTGATGGATGAGATTTCTTACGACGCGACTGAAAAAGCGGGTGAGAAGTTCGTCATTGATGCGGCTTACGTGAAAAACCGCCTAGGCGACACGATTGAAGATGAAGATCTAAGCCGCTTCATTCTGTAATAAGCCCAGTATAGAGACCAAAGCCCAGAACTATGCTTCTGGGCTTTTTCGTTTCGAATAACGGTTACTTTAGCAAGCTCTAAACCAAAAAAGTTCGTCATCCTAGCGAGCTTTGGCGAGACTGAGGATCTAATAGCAGCGCGCACTACACCATTCTGTTTTTAAAAGAGCCCCGCTTTATTCCCTCAAATATGAAAACTGTGTTCCTTACTTGTAACCCTTTGACTCTTAATTGACTTGCTTTAGGTCAATAGCGTATCTGTCGCTTTGTGCTTATACTGGGCACATTGGTTACTAGCACGAAATATCCATGAAACAATCTCTAAAGATCTGGCTTGAAGCCGCGCGTCCTAAAACATTACCGCTTGCACTGGTATCAATTTTGACCGGTAGCGTACTCGCCTATTCAGCGGGACACTTTTCTCTGACCATTGCCATCATGGCTTTCGTCACAGCTACGTTACTGCAAATACTATCTAACCTTGCCAATGATTATGGCGATGCAGTCCAAGGTACAGATAATGACAACCGCTTGGGACCTCAGCGCGCGATGCAGTCTGGCGCCGTCACTGCCGCTCAGATGAAAATGGCGATCATCTTTAATATCATTCTGACCGCAATTGCTGGCTTAACTCTGGTGTTTTACGCACTGAGTTCTTTTGAAAGCATCATTACTTTTATCGGCCTAGGCATTCTTGCCATTATCGCGGCGATTGCTTACACAATGGGTAGTAAGCCTTACGGCTACGTCGGCCTAGGCGACCTGTCTGTCTTCATCTTCTTTGGTTTACTTGGCGTATCCGGTACCTACTTCCTGCATACCGGTCATGTGGATGCGACATTGTTCTTACCAGCATTAGGCTGCGGTTTGTTAGCCGTAGCAGTGCTGAACATCAACAACATGCGTGACATTGAGAACGACAGCGAATGTGGTAAACGCACGATGGCAGTTCGACTTGGTCAACGTAAAGCAAAGCAATACCACTTCATCTTACTCGGTGGCGCCCTACTCGCCTTTGCGGCTTATTTACTTATTCAAGACAAGCCGGTTTGGCTCAGCTTACCCTTCCTGCTAAGCATCTACGTAGTAGCGAATCATGGCAAAGCGGTTTGGGATACCGAAAAACCCGCACAAATTGCCCCAATGATGCCCGTTGTTGTGAAGTGCTCGCTCGTTACTAACGTTTTATTTGCAACAGTTGTGGTAGCTCAAACTCTGATGAGTTAAAAAGGGATTGTCATTGCATTGACTTAATGCCTAGATATACTCAAAGACAACAGTTTCTGTTTAGAAAGGTACGCTATGGAATACAATACCTCAGCACTCTGTGATATCTATCTTGATCAGGTAGATGTAGTTGAACCGATGTTCAGTAACTTTGGCGGCCGCGCGTCGTTTGCCGGGCAAGTGACGACGGTTAAGTGCTTTGAAGACAACGCACTGATCCGCGAAACACTAGAACAAGACGGAATCGGGCGAGTATTGTTGATCGACGGCGGTGGGTCCCTACGCAGAGCCTTAATCGATGCAGAAATCGCAACCCTTGCAGAAGAAAATGAATGGGAAGGCATTGTCGTTTACGGTTGCGTCCGCGAAGTGGATGAACTAGAAGACATGAACCTTGGCATTCAAGCGCTCGCCTCTATTCCTGTTGGTGCTGCTAATCAAGGCGTTGGTGAAATCGATGTTCCAGTAAACTTTGGCGGTGTTAGCTTCCTACCGGAAGATTACATCTATGCAGATAGCACTGGCATCATTCTTTCTCCAGAACCGCTCAATATCGACCTCGAGTTGGATAAGGATGAAGAGGAAGAAGATGAGGAAAGGTTAAACTAACCTAACGCCATTTACGGCTACTAGCCAAATACGCAAACACCCGCCGAAGCGGGTGTTTTTGATTCTGGATACTTAAGTGGATTATTCCACTTCGTCCATCTTGCCAAGTAGTGCACGAATGCGCTCTTGCCACTGAGCGTGCTCTTGTTGAGCTTGCTGAGATTTTTGCTCAAGCTCTTCACGTTGAGAACGCATTTCGTTAGCTTCAGCTTCTAATTTCACTTTGTCTTCTTTCAGCTCTTCTACTTCCATCTGAAGAAGAGTGATTGTGTCAACTGCAGTTTGAATTTTCGCTTCTAGTTTTTCTAGTACTTCAAAAGACATCTTGGCCTACCTATTGTTATTCCGTGGGACGATGGCGAGCGTTCGCTTGCACCTTACCTATGAGGTTCATTCTACTCAGCGTAGCGATGAGAAACACTTACTATATTCGATATTTTGCATCATTCGGTTAAAAAATCGGCGCAATCTCACTAAACGCTGACTTTTCTTATCCTAGAAGCATTTTTGAGCAATGTATTTTCCCATCACTACCCCATAAACTCACCCAAGTATTGATCAAATTCAACTTAGTTAAAGTAAAAGCTCAGCAAAAAGGCAAACGTTTAACTGACGATGTGATAAAATCGCCGCGCAAATTATTCTTCCCTCTTGTTACTTGGAGACATCATGAAACGCGATTTAGCAATGGCATTTTCCCGTGTTACTGAAGGTGCCGCTTTGGCTGGTTACAAATGGCTTGGCCGTGGCGACAAAAACGCAGCGGATGGTGCTGCTGTTGAAGTAATGCGCACCCTGCTGAACAAAACAGACATCAGTGGTGAAATCGTTATTGGTGAAGGTGAGATCGATGATGCACCAATGCTGTACATCGGTGAACAAGTGGGTATTGGTGGCGACGAAGTCGATATCGCTGTAGACCCAATCGAAGGTACTCGCATGACCGCAATGGGTCAATCTAACGCACTGGCAGTATTGGCCGCGGGTGAGAAAGGCAGCTTCCTTAAAGCACCAGACATGTACATGGAAAAGCTGGTTGTTGGTCCTGGCGCTAAAGGTGTTATCGACCTAGGTAAGCCACTTAAAGAAAACCTAGAAAACGTAGCAAAAGCACTGAATAAACCTCTTGATACGCTAGTCGTTATTACGCTTGCGAAGCCTCGTCACGATGAAGTGATCGCAGAGATGCAAGCCATGGGCGTTCGCGTATTCGCTGTACCAGACGGTGATGTAGCCGCTTCAATCCTAACTTGTATGCCAGACAGTGAAGTCGACATGATGTACTGCATCGGTGGTGCACCAGAGGGCGTGGTATCGGCAGCGGTGATTCGTGCACTAGACGGTGACATGCATGGTCGTCTTCTTCCTCGTCATGAAGTAAAAGGCGATACGGAAGAAAACCGTATCTACGGCTCAGCAGAGCTACAACGCTGTGAAGAGATGGGTGTAAAAGCAAACGTAGTATTGAAGATGGAAGACATGGCGCGCAGCGACAACGTAGTCTTCTCTGCAACTGGGATTACTAAAGGTGACCTGCTAGAAGGCATCTCTCGTCAAGGTAATATCGCAACAACAGAAACCCTACTGATTCGTGGCCGTTGTCGTACTATCCGTCGCATCAAGTCTACGCACTACCTAGAGCGTAAAGATCCAGAAGTGCGCGATATTATTCTTTAGGCATTGTTCGAGGCTCCCGCTCACCCAGAGCTGGAGCTTTTCTTTCCTTGTAAGTCATTTACGCTTCCTCTGTCATCATAAGAGTGCGTTATTCTAGCGAGCACTAACGAGGCTAAGGATCTAGTAACAGCAGCCCCTATTCTTTCCTACTCACCTTAAACCACAGCACAAACTGACAACAGATTCTGAATCACACTCGTTCCTCGTTGTTCAGAATGACGATTACTTTAGCAAGCTATAAACCAAAAGAATTCGTCATCCTAGCGAGCTCAAACGAGACTAAGGATCTAGTAACAACCTCCAACTCTTCCTCATTCACCTTAAGTCAAAATACAAACTGACAACAGATTCTGAATCACCTCGTCCCTCGTTGTTCAGAATGACGGTGACTTTTAGAAGCTCTAAACCAAAAGAGTTCGTCATCCTAGCGAGCTCAAGCGAGACTAAGGATCTAATAACAGCGCCCCAACTCTTCCTCATTCACCTTAAGTCAAAACACAAACGGACGATAGATTCTGAATCACCTCGTCCCTCGTTGTTCAGAATGACGACATATATTTGTTCGCATGAGCACAGACCCAACAAATCCACACACAAATTAAGTCAACACTTTTCTTTACTAACCCTATCGCGCATAATATGTACTGACGTATAAATGGTGGGTATATGAAGACCGTAGATAGGATTTTGCAAATCGTTAAGCGTGATGGCTCTGTCACCGCAAAACTGCTCTCTTCTGAACTGGGTATGACAACCATGGGTGCGCGTCAGCATCTGCAAGGTTTGGAAGATGACGGCATCCTGTCGATTCATGATGTAAAAGTCAAAGTGGGTCGCCCTGCCCGCCATTGGTCTCTGACCCAAAAAGGTCATGAGCAGTTTGCAGATCGCCATGGTGAGTTGACCATTCAGTTTATCGAAGCCGTAGAGCACATCTTCGGTAAAGATGGGTTGGAAAAAGTCACGTCAGAGCGCGAGAAACTCACCTTACAAAACTATCAACAGCATCTAGAGCAGTGTGACTCTCTAGAGAGCAAACTAAAGACATTGGTTACTCTGCGTGAACAAGAAGGCTACATGGCAGAACTAGAACAAGATGAACATGGTTTTATCCTCATCGAAAACCACTGCCCTATTTGCAAAGCCGCGACTCGCTGCCCAAGCTTGTGCCAATCTGAGCTCAACGTCTTCCAGTCACTTCTCGGCAGTGACACAAAAATAAAGCGCGATGAGCACATCATCAGTGGCCAGCGTCGCTGCGTGTACCGCATTCAAGCCTAATATCTCGACTCTCTTCCACTTTATTATGAACATGCACTCTTATTAATGAGACGACGTTGTAATTCCTTCTATCTCCGTTTCTACATGGATTAAGCTTTTAGTAACTAGGAGCAACATCCAATGGATTTGGAGATAGCCATGCCAAGCACCTACAAACCACAAGTTTTACCCTCATTCGATGAAATGGTAAAAATGGCGGAACGCGATCCCGAAGCCTTTGAGCAGTTCCGTCATGATATGGCAAAAGAGATGATCGAAGGTGCCTCAGAGCAGATGCAGCCAAGGTTATGGGCGCAACAAAGCCATATAGACAGAGTCATCCATAACTGTAAAAACCCCAATCACACTAATGTCGTGTTGATGAATGAACTACAGAAACAAGTCGTAAAATTCAGAGAGGCATTACAAGGGGAAGCGGCACCAACTCAAAAAGCCGATGTAGTTGAGTTGAAGGCGTTGAAAGGTAGAGATGATTTTTACTAAAACTCATTGGATAAATCGAGAAAGTCAGGATTCGTTTTTCTCACTAAATCTAACTTCCACTCTCGCTTCCATTGTTTCAGCTGCTTTTCTCGGTTTATGGCTGCAACCATGTCTTCGAACAGTTCAAAGTAAACGAGCTTATGAACGTTATACTTCTTGGTAAAACTCTCAACGACTCCGTTTTTATGTTGCCATATTCTTTGGGGCAGTTGACTGGTAACACCAATGTAGAGAACAGAGTTATTTTTTGAAGTTAGGATGTAAACGCAAGGTGTTTTGTCGATGGTTCACTCTCCTTAATGACTTATTGTTAGTTTCTTATTGTGATTCACCAGCAATAAGCTTACTTCAAACTCGGAGCACTCGGTGAGTAGATTCTGAATCACGCTCGTCCCTCGCTGTTCAGAATGACGGTTAATTTAACTTACTATTAAATAAATTAAATCCGTCATTCTCGCGAGCCCCAGCGAGACTAAGAATCTGCTTTCAGCCAGTACGATACCTTAAAAAAGACTCCTTCTCGCAGCTACTTTAAGTCACTATTAAATAAAGAAATCCGTCATTCTAGCGAGCTTCAGCGAGACTAAGAATCTACTTTCAGCCAGTACGACGCCTTAAAAAGACTCCTTCTCGCAGCTACTTTAAGCCACTCTTAAATAAAAGAAATCTGTCATTCTCGCGAGCTCCAGCGAGACTAAGAATCTACTTTCGACAAGTTCGCTACCCAAAGGCCTTACTTCGGCTCAGGACCGTAGTTGTTCTGACCTGCTGTACCTTTCAAGAAACCACACTCAACCAGAATCCACAGACCACAAATCAGAGAAATCGAAGCGACCATCATTTGCGGTGTTGATGGGTCTTGCGCTACTGGGTTCGTCATTGGCGTTGCAACTCGCCCAATGATCAACGGGATATTCAACGCTAGCCAGTAAATCGACTTATTACGGTCATGCCAGCGCTTAGTGGTGATCGCCAAATCTGGGATAAGAAGAATCAACAAGAAGATAGGCAGAAGAATATAAGAAAACGCAGGGAATAACTTACTGATGCCAGCACCGAAGCCCAAGATCATGATGTAGTAAATGATATTCCACACCCAGTAAGTTTTACGGCCTATACGCCCTTGGAAAGAAAACAGTAGTTCTTTAATCGACATCGAAACACTCAACATATTGAAAGTGCGACAACTCCTTGGCCGCACTAAGTAAATCTAGTGTGTCTAATTTACCACCTTCTGGAAGCAATCAATATCCATATCTCGAACATTCACAGTCAAACTGCGAACATGGCTCGCTTGTTCTTGCAACACCACCATCAGTGCTCTTGATAATTCCCGCTTCTGTTCTGAGCTTCTTCCTGCGAGCAAATCAAAGTTGATATGGATGAAGTCAACACTATCGCCCTCTTCCCCTACCAGCCAGTTGTGGCAACGAAGCGCACGAGATTTGACGGACGCCAACTCGAACAAACCACTGTCTAAAGTCACTTTGTGTAGGTCTTCTAATAGGCCTTGAACATTCACACGCTCATCGACCGAGTTGGAATATTCTAAAACTAAGTTTGGCATTTTGATTCCTTTCTTATTACGGCTAACTTTTAACCCGTAGTAATACCAATCTAAGCGGCAATTTCCGAGGAATGGACTATCATTCTGTCTACGCGATCACCAATCGATTGCTTTTGACAAAATGGATAGACCCAAGTGACCTCAAGATACAGGGTCCAGAGCGTTGTCATTGATTCTCTGTTTACCGAAAAAGCAAGCTAGGAAAACAACGCAGCATCGGTTCAATGACACGCTCCCGAAGGGCGAGCTGCCTTGGTCTGCATACTTTGTTAACAATTTTTAATTTAGAACCACTAGATCTTCAAATTGTTGCCTCGCCTGCAAACCAAGCCATTCTCGCTGAACCTAGCATCTCGAGGTTACTTGGGTATAGAACAAATGCAGCACCGACCAGATGAAGAAAGCCGAATAAGACATGACGCCAATCATGATCTGTTCACATTATTCTGTTATATTCCTACGTAGATTTTTTACATTAATAGACTATTTACATTAAAGATAAGGGAGATATTCCTATGCGTCGTCCTGTAGTGATGGGTAACTGGAAACTAAACGGTAGCAAAGCAATGGTAACTGAGCTGCTAGCTGGTATTAACGCTGAACTTGAAGGCGTTGAAGGTGTTGACGTAGCAGTAGCTCCACCAGCTCTTTACATCGGTCTAGCTGAGTGTGTAATCGCAGAAGGTGATAACAAAGTTATCCTAGGCGCACAAAACACTGACCTAAACAACAGCGGTGCTTTCACTGGCGATATGTCTCCAGAAATGCTGAAAGACTTCGGTGCTTCTCACATCATCATCGGTCACTCAGAGCGTCGTGAATACCACAACGAATCTGACGAGTTCATCGCGAAGAAATTCAACTTCCTAAAAGAAAACGGTCTAACGCCTGTTTTCTGTATCGGTGAATCTGAAGCTCAAAATGAAGCTGGCGAAACTGAAGCAGTATGTGCACGTCAAATCAACGCAGTTATCGACACTTACGGTGTTGAAGCTCTAAACGGCGCAATCATCGCTTACGAACCAATCTGGGCTATCGGTACTGGTAAAGCAGCAACAGCTGAAGATGCACAACGCATCCACGCTTCTATCCGCGCACTGATCGCAGCGAAAGACGAAGCAGTTGCAGAACAAGTAATCATCCAATACGGCGGCTCTGTTAAGCCAGAAAACGCTGAAGCTTACTTCTCACAACCAGACATCGACGGTGCTCTAGTTGGCGGCGCTTCTCTAGACGCTAAGAGCTTCGTAGCTATCGCTAAAGCAGCGGCAGCAGCTAAAGCTTAATTTCGCTTTTTACTAAGCAGAAATAGCAAAGGGATGCATTACGCATCCCTTTTTGTTTGCTTACGACCGACTCAGTAAATTCTGTCATTCCGAAGAACCTAAGCGACATCAGGAATCTACTAACCACATGTGTCAAACCTAAAGTTAAGTAACGAAAAACGACTTACATCAAAACAAAGAACTAAATCGCACTTCCAGTTATTCCCACTCAATTCCATCCAACCAACGAACTCTATTCACTTACCCTGCTCTCAAGATCTACTATTGACCTACGCCTGTTCAAGGAGGAGCAATCGACATGACAACACCAATATCAGACATCGTCAGTGTGATTCACCATGGTGGGAAACATACCGTCACTGGCTCTTGTCATGAGTTGAGGCTGCCGCACGGCAGCATCTTGATCGATTGTGGACTCTTCCAAGGCAAAGACATCCATTTTGGCAACCGCAAGGCGTCACTGGATATTGAGTTTCCGGTAAAACACATCAAAGCATTAGTCCTAACTCATGCTCACATCGACCATATTGGACGCCTACCTTGGTTGTTTGCAGCTGGATTTAACGGCCCCATTTACTGCACCAAAGCAACAGCCGAACTGGTACCGCTCATGCTAGAAGATGGATTAAAGCTGCAACTGGGTTTGAACTTTCATCAGCGTCAACAAGTCCTCAACGTCATTAAAAAACAGATAAGACCCCATGACTACCAACAATGGCTGCCACTTGGCAAACAATGTTACCTGCGCTTTCAACCTGCTGGACACATTCTTGGTTCCGCTTATGTGGAATTCAAACTCTCTAATCATGAAATCATCGTGTTTTCCGGAGATCTAGGTCCGTCCAATACCCCGCTCTTGCCCGATCCAAAGCCGCCAAAGCGTGCCGACTATTTGTTCATCGAGTCCACATACGGCAACAAAGAGCATGAAGACATTGCCACTCGAACTGAACGCTTGAACGCCATTATCGATCACGCACTGCAAGACGGTGGTGTAATTCTGATCCCAGCTTTCAGCGTAGGACGTACGCAGGAACTGTTATTCGATATTGAGCAACTGATTCACCAACGCGACTTGTCGTCTTCTTTGCCAATTATCCTAGACTCACCGCTTGCGAAAAGAGTCACGAAAACCTACCACCGTTTCAAAAAACTGTGGGGAAAAGAAGCAAAGCGAAAGCTCAACAATCATCGTCATCCCCTCGCCTTTGAACAATGCATTACTGTGAAAAGCCATAGAGAACATCAAGCATTAGTGAATCGACTAGCCTCCACCGATGAGCCTGCAATTGTCGTCGCGGCATCCGGTATGTGCGAAGGAGGAAGAATCGTCAATTACTTAAAAGCACTCTTACCAGACGAAAGAAATGATGTGTTGTTTGCGGGCTATCAAGCGCAAGGAACCTTAGGTCGAGAAATCCAATCAGGCTGCCACACGGTAGATATCGATAATCAACCAATCGAAGCCAACGCACAGGTCCATACCATCTCTGGTTATTCTGCACACGCAGACCAAAGCGATTTATTGAAGTTTGTTACTGGGATTCCAACACAACCAAAAGCCGTGCATTTGATACATGGAGAGAAAGAAGCAAAAAAAGAGTTAGGAGAGAAGTTGGAAGCAGAGGGGATTGAGGTGGTTAATTAATTGGAGCTGGTTAGGGGTAAGAGCAAAGAAAGAAGGCCCTAGCAAACTAGGACCTTACCGGATATTGATTAGTCACTACCAAACAAGTCACGCGTGTAAACTTTATCCGCTACGTCTGCTAACTCTTCCACCATACGGTTAGAAACAATCACATCCGCACTTTGCTTGAACTCATTCAAATCTTTAATTACTCGAGAATTAAAGAAATCTTCTTCTTTGAGTACTGGTTCGTAAACTACGACCTCAACACCTTTTGCCTTGATACGTTTCATGATGCCTTGAATAGAAGAAGCTCGGAAGTTATCAGATCCCGCCTTCATAATTAAACGGTAAATACCGACAACTTTTGGTTCGCGTTTAAGAATAGATTCCGCTACGAAGTCTTTGCGAGTGCGGTTCGCATCGACAATCGCACCGATAATGTTGTTTGGCACTTCTTGGTAGTTCGCAAGCAACTGCTTGGTGTCTTTTGGAAGGCAGTAACCGCCGTAACCAAAGGATGGGTTGTTGTAGTGATTACCAATACGAGGGTCTAGACCAACACCTTCAATGATCTGACGCGCATCCAAACCATGCGCTTCTGCGTAAGAATCTAGCTCATTGAAGTACGCGACACGCATAGCAAGGTAGGTGTTTGAAAACAGTTTTACGGCTTCAGCTTCTGTCGAATCAGTAAATAGGACTTGAATATTTTCTTTTACAGCCCCCTCAACCAGCAAGCTAGCGAATACTTCGGCACGCTCACTTCGCTCACCGACGATGATACGTGATGGGTGAAGGTTATCGTAAAGCGCCTTACCCTCACGAAGAAATTCTGGAGAGAAGATTACATTCTCACAACCAAGCTCTTCTTTAATGCGAGCCGTGTATCCCACTGGTACGGTAGACTTAATCACCATCACCGCATCAGGGTTAATTGCCATCACATCTTTAATAACTGCCTCAACTGAAGAAGTGTTAAAGTAATGCGTAACGGCATCGTAGTCAGTGGGCGTTGCAATCACAACATAGTCTGCGCCTAGATAGGCTTTATGCTTATCCGTTGTTGCAGTAAAGTTTAGTTCCTTATTCTTAAGGAAATCTTCAATCTCAGCATCAACAATTGGAGACTGTTTTTTATTGAGTAATTCAACCTTTTCAGGAACGATATCTAGTGCAACAACTCCATGGTTTTGAGCTAACAACATGGCGTTTGAAAGGCCGACATAACCAGTGCCAACGACAGCAATTTTCATGAATATCCCCTTAAAACTATCAAGCTAAGAATACTCCTCCTCGTAAATGACATCAACTCTAGAGGCACTTCTGTGAACACAGTTAGCTATAAATATCCTATTACTAACTTTTTCATGTCTTTAATTTACGTTAGAATCGCATAGATTAAATTTAATAATACAGTTGGCTAATGTATGTTCCTCGAACTCAGTTTTATCTTTTTCTCTTCTTTTGCCACGCTCTTTTTAATGCGAAAAGTAGCAAAGAAAGTAGGCTTAGTTGACAAGCCCAACGCTCGTAAACTACACAATGGTGCAGTCCCTTTAGTTGGTGGAATCTCTATTTGTTTAGTTCTTACACAATACCTCACTTTTAAACCAGAAATTATCGAACATAGCTGGCTTTATCTACTTTGCATCTGCGTGTTAACAGCTGTCGGAGCCGTTGATGATAAGATCGACCTCAACTTCAAAGTTAGAATGGGCATTCAAGCAGCGTTATCTATAGTAATGATGAAAGTAGCGGGTATTGAGCTACATAGCCTAGGTGACATGTTTGGTTTTGGTGAGATATCCCTTGGCTGGGCTGGCAGTTTGGTGACGATCCTAGCTGTAATTGGAGCAATAAATGCCTTTAATATGGTTGATGGGATTGACGGCCTGCTAGGTGGATTATCTATTGTAACCTTTGGCGCGTTAGCATTTTTACTTCAAGTCGATAGCCAGCATGGCCTTGCCTATTTATGTGTCGTAATTATAGTAGCGATGCTACCTTACATTTGCATGAACCTTGGCGTTTTGGGGAGAGAGAGAAAAGTTTTCATGGGCGATGCTGGAAGCATGATGATCGGCTTTACTGTCATTTGGCTATTATTAGGTGTCAGCCAGGTTGAAAATTCAGAACCTTTGATGCGCCCAGTCACGGCTCTTTGGCTAATCGCAGTCCCACTAATGGATATGGCTGCAATAATGATCCGCCGCATACGCCGTGGAGATTCACCATTCAAACCAGATCGTGAGCACCTGCACCATATATTCCAAAGATTAGGGTTAGGGCCAAAACAAACTCTTATTTCAATTTGCTTTATTGCTTCACTTTATGCAAGCGTAGGCATTTATGGAGAGGCAAGAGATATCCCAGAATCAGTCATGTTCAGTTTATTTATTGGATGTTTTGTTGTTTACTCATTAATTCTTACCTATATCTGGCGCATAACTAGCTTCCTACGTAAGAAGTTAAATAAAGAGTCTCCAACACAAGAAGTATAAGTACTCATCCATTGTTACTTGATTTCAGGAAAAAACGTCTTTTTTATCATTTAGGTGCATTTCTGTATAACATTACTTACTTGGCTATCATCACAGGTACTTTAGCGAATTGAGGATTAAATGGGCCTTCTTTAACTTCCAGTAACAGAGCTTTATCGGAAAGACATTCCACACTGTGGATGTCTTTCGGTAGAAACTCGATAACCCTTACCCTCTGACCATCGCCGACAAGGAGCTCTGAAGCAACACTCCCGTCAAAGTTATACTGACACACTCTAATCACACCACTTACGACGATAAACATCTCCCATTGATGTGAAAGTTCGTGATAATGAGGTTCAACATAACTTCCCTTTATTAAAGCGATGAATAGCCTCTGAACCTTTTCACCATAATCAGCATGTAAATTATGGTGTGCCCTTTTTCTTGATGAGGTTTGCGCTCTTTCAAAAAGTACAGATAAGCTCTCATCATTATAAGTGTTCATACTATTCCTTCAATGCTTCGATAATAGTTGCTCCTGCCGCCTGAACAGAAAACTCTTGCTCAAGCAGAGAATATGCCCTACATCCTATTTGCGCTCTCAATTCCACGTTTTCATACAGTGATAACGCATTCTTATAAAGTACGTCGTCTTCACCATTGACAGAAATCATCCCCGCATTATTGTCATTAATAATGTCGAGTAAATCATTACCGCGATTCACACTACCTAAAATTGGAATGGACTGAACCATATATCCTAGGAGTTTACCTGGAAAGTTATGGGCAGTATGCTGAGCGGAAAGCGAAAAAAGGCCAATATCAATATCCGCGAGGAGATCCTTAAACTCATTCTGATCTACTGATGGCAGGTAAGTGAAATTATTAAGCCCCCATTCTTTAGCCAACTGGTTAATAAGAGCAACCTCATCACCTTGGCCAACAAAAAGAAAATGTGCTTTTCTATATGAACTCATCGCTCTAGCTAGGCGCATCAAATTCGCCATGTCTTGAGCATGACCAATATTGCCTCCATAGAAGTAAATGACCTTGCCTTCCAAATTTAGTTGGCGACGAATACTGTCTTTCTGAGAAGACAGTATATGCGGGGTAAGCTCTGCCCAATTTCTTAATATTTCGGAAGTATAACGATGGCCTGTGATCTCGTTAAAAAGCAATTGATTTTTTTCAGACATTAAACCAATGGTATCGGCTTGCTCATAAGAAAGTTTTTCAAAGAATCGAAAATATCTTTCAATCAATGAACCTTGCTTTATCATGCCGGCATCGATAACCCATTGAGGAAATAAGTCTCGCAAAACCAAGTACGCTTTACATTGGCAACGTACTTTAATTTTTGAAACAAGTCCCCCAAAGAAAATCGATGGTGAGTAGTAAACAATGCCATCAAACGTATCTGGCTTAACTTCATGAGAAATGGCATTCCAGGCACGAGTTGACAACAACGTTTCATTAACAGCTCGCTTTACTTTGGGTACATCTTTAATTGCACCACTGGAGAATCGCCAAACTTTTACGTTATCTATAACACTTTTTACTAACTTTGTTTGTTGCCCTTGTTCGGGGGTAATAACAATAACATCATGTCCTAGAGCTGCGTAGTGGCAAGCCAATTCATGAAACATTTTTGCCCCAACACGGGTACTGCGGGGCAAGTAGTCATCAATAATTAAAGCTAAGCGCATTAATACTTTTTCCAAACGACACGATTCACGTAATCAGTGTACGAGTGAACAATACGAACGACCTTATCTGACACATTCGGCATGCTGTAATCTTCCACTCTTCTTAATAAACGAGTCTCGCCACTTGGCTGGCTTTCCAGTATCTGCAAGCCCTGTATGATGCGCTCAACTTCTAGACCCACCATCATCACCGCGGCTTCTTCCATTCCCTCTGGACGCTCGTGCGCTTCTCGTAAGTTCAACGCCGGAAAATTCATAATCGATGACTCTTCATTGATTGTGCCACTGTCTGAAAGCACCGCTTTCGCGTTTTTCTGAAGATGGTTGTAGTCATGGAAACCTAACGGCTTCAGAAGCTGAATGTTGGCATGAAACTCAATACCTTGTGCTTCTATGCGGTTTCGTGTGCGAGGGTGAGTCGATACGATAACTGGGTATTCATACTTCGCCGCTACTGCATTTAAGCTCTCCGCCAATTTAGCAAGCTGCTTTGGTGAATCGACATTCTCTTCTCGGTGAGCACTCACCACAAAGAACTCACCTTTCACCAAACCAAGACGCTCAAGAACGTCTGAGTTATCGATTTGAGGCATGTAGTGGTTCAGCACCTCAAACATTGGACTGCCCGTTTTAATAACGCGGTCGGCTGGAAGCCCTTCCGCTAACAAGTAATCACGAGCAATCGTGCTGTAAGTAAGGTTAATGTCTGCGGTATGATCGACAATACGGCGATTGGTCTCTTCAGGAACTCGTTGGTCGAAACAGCGATTGCCCGCCTCCATATGAAAGATAGGCACCTTACGACGTTTCGCTGGAATAGCAGAAATGCAAGAGTTGGTATCACCTAGAACCAGCATAGCTTCCGGCTTTATCTCTTCCAGCACTTCATCCACTTTGATGATGACCTGACCAATAGTTTCAGCCGCGTTCTTGCCTGCTGCATTAAGAAAGTAATCCGGCTTACGGACCCCTAAGTCATTAAAGAAGACTTCGTTAAGCTCGAAGTCATAGTTCTGACCGGTGTGCACTAGAATATGCTCACAATGCTCATCCAATTTTGCCAACACACGGGACAGACGAATAATCTCAGGACGCGTGCCAACCACCGACATGACTTTTAATTTCTTCATTTTTGTTTTCTCTTCCAAGTTTACAGTGGGAACGCAAAGGTATCTGGCGCTTCTCGGTCAAAAATCTCATTTGCCCAAAGCATAACGATCATCTCTTCATCGCCAATATTCGTGATGTCATGTGACCAACCTGGCACAGTCTCGACGATTTGAGGAGCGCAGCCTTCTGTCTCCAGCTCATAGCGCTCCCCCGTCCCAATGTGTTCAAACTTAAAGCGAGCTTTACCCTTTAAGACAAGGAACTTTTCATTCTTGCTATGATGATAGTGCCCACCTCGAGTTATACCAGGGTGCGCGGTAAAGAAAGAAAATTGGCCTGCTTGCTTTGTTTTTAGCATCTCGCTAAACACACCACGCTCATCACCATAACTAGGGATGCTATAGCTAAATTGCTCAGGTGACATATAGCTTAAGTAAGTCGAGTACAATGCACGAACCAACCCTGTACCCACATCTTCCGTAACTAAGTTATCTCGACTCTCTTTAAACGCTCGCAGTAAATCCGCCACCTCACCAACTGTGGTTGGATACTCCGGTGAAACAGCTTTGGCCCCACTCGGCTCAGTACCATCAAGTAAAGCAATTAAGCTACGACAAACGTCATCGATATAAACAAGCGTTACCGGAGCTTTAGGGTCGTTGATGGTAATATCTAGGTCATTGAGTGTGTTGTAACAGAAAGTGGCAACAAATGAGTTGTAGTTTGGGCGACACCATTTTCCAAACACATTAGGAAAACGATAGATATAAAATGACGCACCGCTTTCTTGCCCATATTGCTCAACACTCTGCTCGGCAGAGCGTTTGCTCTGTCCATATGCGTTGTCTTGAAGAGCTTGAGTGGAAGAACTCACCACAAGGGGAATCTTTCGACCACTAGCTTTAAGCTGTTCGACAACGAAATCAGTAAAATCGGCGTTGCCCTCTTGGAATTCCGCTTCTGTTTTTGGGCGATTAATTCCAGCTAAGTGATAAACAAAGTCAGCCTCAGCTAACGCATGAATCGTTTGCTCACTTGTGGTATCACGGTCAATTTCAACAAGGTCTTCATAGCCATGCTCACGAAGCATGACACAGAGGTTTTTTCCAATGAAACCTTTTGCACCTGTTACAACAATCTTCATCTATACGCCCTCTGGTACAACCAAACTTCCAGCTTCAATATCGACAATGAAATCAAGCTTACGTAATAGCTCAACCATACCCTCGACATCCAAACGCTCAGTATTGTGAGAGTTGTAATCTTCGATAAGGGATAGGTCTTTCTCACCTTCTTCATTGTATTTTGAGTAGTTAAGATCTCGATTGTCTGATGGGATGCAGTAGTAGTTGCCTTGGTCCTCTGTTACAAACATTTCTTCACGGCTACACAGTGCTTCATACAACTTCTCGCCGTGACGAGTACCAATAACGTTAATCTGGTGCTCATCCTTATGAGTAAGGCGTAATAGTGCTTGAACTAATACATTAATAGTCGCTGCAGGCGCTTTCTGTACGAAGATATCGCCATTGGTTCCGTTAACGAAAGCATGCAACACAAGGTCAACCGCATCGTTGAGGGTCATCATGAAACGAGTCATGTTCGGGTCAGTGATGGTGATTGGCTGGCCGTTGATGATCTGACGCAAAAACAGTGGAATCACTGAACCGCGAGAAGCCATCACGTTACCGTAACGAGTCGCACAAATAGTTGTGTTGGTGTGCTCTAGGTTACGGCTCTTAGCAACAATGACTTTTTCCATCATCGCTTTTGAAATGCCCATCGCGTTGATAGGATAAACCGCTTTGTCGGTACTCAGGCAAACCACGCGCTCAACATTATTTGCAATCGCCGCTTCGAGTACGTTCTCAGTACCCAATACGTTGGTTTTTACTGCTTCTAGAGGGTAAAACTCACAAGAAGGTACTTGTTTTAACGCTGCCGCATGGTAAATGTAATCCACTCCCCGAGTTGCATTGAGAATGCTTTGGTAGTCTCGAACGTCACCGATATAGAACTTAAGCTTATCGTTGTTGTACTTCTTTCTCATATCATCTTGTTTTTTCTCATCACGAGAAAAAATACGAATCTCTTTGATATCGGTTTCTAAGAAGCGATCAAGAACGGCATTACCGAATGAGCCTGTACCACCAGTAATGAGAAGAATTCTGTCTTTAAACATTATTTGCTGTCTCTATAGTCTTTCATTAATTCATAAATACGTTTGCAGTTGTCCCCATCAAACTTGTGGAACTTTCGTTTGGTACTGAGCAATAGCTCACGATCAAAGTCACCAGACAACGAGTTAGAGAGCACTGTTTTAAACTCTGCAAATGAACTTGGTTTTGGCCCAGGAGTGACTACGTGATAATCAAAGTTAAACCCTGGGTTCTTCGTGTATTCTTCAATGTCGTATGGAAGAAACAGCATCGGTCTATCTAGATGTAAAAAGTCGAAGTAAATACTTGAGTAATCAGTGATCAGCATGTCGAATGCATTGATGTACTCCATAACATCTGGAAAGGCGTCTTGCTCAAAAGAAACAACATTGGGCAATTTGAGGATTTCTTGGTTGTTCTGAGCATCAAGCAAGTGCGCTCGCACAAAAACAAAGATATCCTCGCTTTCGAGATAAGATTGTAGCTCCTCGAGCTTGAGATCTTCAAATGGAAAAAAGACCGTGGAAGGACGCTCATCCGGGTAGGTTTTAAATGGGTTAAGACTGAACGCTTTTGCTGGAGCATTTCTCCAGGTAGGGGCATACAACACCAATTTCGATTGTTCAGTGATACGAGCATCGAGTGCTCGTACTTGCGCAGCATTGTCTTTGGTAAAAACGGCATCGTTCCATGCTTGTCCAGTAACAACGACACTACTCGGCTTGCATCGAAAACTGTCGACAAGCACATCGGAGACAGTATCTGAGGTGCTAGTCACAATGTCATATTTAGGATACACAAACGAGAACAACAAGCGCTTCAGAGCATTGATGCTGACGTCTTTATAGAGAACTTTCTTGAGCGGAATACCATGCCAAAGATTGACACACAACCTACCGACGTCAAAGAAAGGGACCTTGATCGGAAGCCCAGTCGAGGTCACCCAGATTCCAGCAGACATAATCCAACGGATGTTTTCTACTCCTTGATTGGAGATAAATCCGCCCCCAAACTCCTGATTTAACTGCTCTCGAAGTCTGTTATTATTCACAACAAATTTGCACTCGAGGTCAGTGTTTGCGATACAGAACTCAAAAAGGTGTTTTGAGTTTTGATTAAAACTCGCTCCCGATGCTGAATAGAAAACAACTCGATTAACCTTTTTAGGAAAGATTAAGTAGTATATTAAATAACTTAATTTTAAAATTACACTCATTACAAAATCACACTTTATTCTCTGCGAAAGCCTTTCTCTTAAAAGATAGAGATGGACGTTCAATCAAACGCCAAGACAATATTCCTGAAAGCAAAGTTAACACTATCACCAATGAAAACTTATAGATTGACGATAAGTCTAAATCGATAACAAAGTTAACCCAAAGCATGTGGTATATGTATACCCCATACGATATATCGTTTCTGTTTAGCATCTTTTCAGACAAACTCGGCATCGAATAAGCCGCACTAATAACTAACAATGATAAAGTCACCACCAGAATCGGGGTTAGATAAGACCCATAGGTAATGAATCCGCTTACCTCCATTACATTCGCTAACACTAAGTGCAACAGTAAAAATGTAACGAATCGCCCCTTAACCCAGCTTATCACTTGCTCACTATAAGTTTGAACTATCACCCCCAAAATGAAGTAATAGACAAAAGGTAAAAAGGTCACCCCGAAAAGCTTATTGATTACCCCTCTATGCTCCACGGTAGTGAAATAAAGCCCATAGACTTGGTTAACTACTACAAAGCTAATCAAAACTAACAGAATAAACCACTTCCTGTTGGCCTTAAAACGCTCAACAAAGAGATAGATTAGCGGGGCAAGTATATAGAACTGTAATTCCACGGGTATAGTCCAGAGACTACCATTGATCACACCCACACCATAACCACGAAGAAAGTCAGGATTGTAAAACTGTCCTACAGTAGCTTGTGCCACTAGCCACTTTGACAACGCCAATAAGCTAAAATCAATTTGCTGGTTGAACAAAACAAACGCTAGCGTTACTAACAAGCATACTAAAAGTGCTGGGTATATCCGTACAATTCGATTAAAAGCATAACTTCTAATATCAGGGCTTCTTTTATAAGCAGATGAAATTAAGTACCCACTAACAAAAAAGAAAATTGGCACACCTGGAAAATAGCGAAGAAAGTAGTCATACAAAACTAGTTCCACACCCAAATGATGGACACTGTGCCCTATAACCACTTGTATAGCAGCAAACAAACGTATTAAATCAAAGTTATTTATTTTTGAAAACTTCATAAACTTTAAATATTTCCATTAAAGACTTGAACAGAGTAATACCCAAAATAAAAATAAAGCAACGAATTCACTAAAACTAAAAAACCAGAATATAAATATCTATCTCGAGATAATTTAACAATTAGAGATGATAAAAACATAGCTTGAAAAAACACCAAGTAATATAGTACCCTATTAAAGATTGGGTTATAGTAAAAAACCATGCCTAGCGAATATGTTATTATTGATAAATTGTAAAAAAGAATCATATCATCACGTCTTTCATGCCTCACCAAATACGCACCAACCAAGCAGAAGATCAAATTAACAAACATTCCCAGCCCTAACCCTCCAATATATGAATTCATATGCTCGGAGACCAAATAAAAGCGATATGGGGTACTAGGAGGTAATGAGTGATATAACCAATCTGCTAATACAGCCACAAATTTAATTTGACCTAAAATAAAACCGATTACAGCTATAGAAATCAATATGATTGTGGGGATATTCCTCTTAATGATGGGCAAGAAAATAGGAATAAAAACAAATAAAATCGCAGTAGGGTGAAATAACGCGGCTAATAATGTACTGAAAGTATATTTTTTGATCTTTCCGTATGGCAAATGACTAAGGAAGGAATACGCTAAGACTAAAGAGGCTAAAGATGATCTTAAAATATTGAAGCTACTTGTAAATGTCAAACAAAAATAGACAATCAAAAAAATTAAAAATGTAGTCTTACCATAAAGCTCAATTACTTTTTTATAAATAAGAAACTGAAATAAAACCTGAAGAGCCGATACCGTAACAAATAATAGCCTAGGATCATTACTTATCAAGTTAAGGTTATCAAAAAGAAAGTTAAATATTACTCCTTTTGATGCATCGAACGGAAACTCTCCTTTGTATAATCCAATATATGAAGGGTAATCCGTCCCTATATTAACCTGTGTTGCTGTTGTTATGAACAACGGAATCAGTAAGAAAGCTAGCGATAATATTTTATTTTTATTCAATATTTTAGAATAGATAATGGGATATATAAATAATACATACACTGAACAAATTAATGGATACAGTACATTAACTGCCATTATCTAGCCCCTGATTTTTACTTACTACCAACTTTTTTTCTTTTAATATTCGTTTGATGCGACTCAACTTACCTATAAATCCAAATACACGCGCAAGGCACATCGTTTCTAGCTTGTAGTAAAAACCATAAACTACACCGACTTTTTGACAAAGGTTAACAAAGCCACCATTTTGGGAAACAATGAACGCTCTAACCTCGCTGTACACCGATAAGATTTCTTTATCAAATTCAAGTCTCAGCTGATGTCGGTGTTCATCTAACAAAGCCAGCATATGCGCTAGCTTCATGAGCGCACAACGACTACGACATAAATCGTTATCTTTTAGCACCTTAGAATAACTTAGAATCACCGAACGAAGATCTTGAAAATGTTCTTTCGTAATCGCTCTACGAGTGGTTGAGCTCGCATTATCTCTGTATCCAACACAAACAATGTTGAGTCTAGCTATACGATTGGATGAGTAGATGCCTTTTAAAGTTGGAAGTTGGTCTTCATAATAAAACCCACCAACGCCAGATATCACCTTGCTAATGTAAAAATCACGGCGCCACAATTTGTCCCAATTGTATGCGGTATACATAAACTGGTTAATGTACTCCTTACCGGTGTACACGCTCACAGGCTTGAGTGTGTGAGCAGAGTCTTTCGAAAACCTTGGCTGGTCAGAAAAAATGACATAGTCATAAACAGCCATATCCAAGTCATTTTTAGAAGCGACAGTGTAGATTTCACCTAAAGCGTTAGGTGCCAAGAGATCATCAC
The DNA here is from genome assembly GCF_000400365.1 of Vibrio jasicida CAIM 1864 = LMG 25398. GTDB lineage: Bacteria > Pseudomonadota > Gammaproteobacteria > Enterobacterales > Vibrionaceae > Vibrio > Vibrio jasicida. Next base: position 58,069 of record NZ_BAOG01000025.1, read on the forward strand.
CATCTAAAAAGACAAGATATTCCCCTGTCGCTTTTTCAGCGCCTATTTCTCTAGCCTTTGCAGGCCCCTCATTAACCTTATTGATCACTCGAAGAGATGCGTACTCGTTCTCGAGTTGGGCTAAGATGTTTTGAGTATTATCATTTGAACCGTCATTAATGCAAATGACCTCAAATAGGTCTAGGTCTTGATTCATGGCCGAACGGATACACTCTTCTATGAATCGCTCGCCATTATATACAGGGATAATGATGGAAATTTTCATTAACAATCGAGTAGCCCTAATTAGTTAAAACAGACGCTAGGATATCTTTAGCGCTTTTTTTCTCTTGCTCTCTGATTATATTAACCGCGGCAAAATCTATCTCTTTTGCAACAAGTTCGGCTGAAATATCATCGACAGATGTCACTAATCGGTCAAGTAAACCAAACTTAGATAATACTGAGGTAAACCGAGCAAGGCCACGCGACTCGTTGCCTATTGCAATAAATGGAATATTGAAAATAATGCAAAACGCGACGCCATGGAATGAGTCGGTCACCACATAATTGGCGTCCATAAAGCCACGAATCCACTGCGTTACTGCAGGGTAAGTCTCGTAAGGTGTTTCGGGTAGCACGGTAAACTCGGTTAATTGAGTCAGCTCTAACACAAAGTCGATGACTTTTCTTTTATCTTCTCGTTGGTCAAGCACGTATACGAACAGGTCGCCTGTGGAGTGAGGGGGGTTATCTTGCTCAACTAAATTGATATAAGTCTCTTTGTCGAGTAGTAGCGTAGGATCAACAACGTGCGTCGCTGAAGCACCAAAAACATTACTACACAAATCGACTGCCGAGCTTTCACGCACGGTGATCTCATCGAATTTACTCAACAGGTGTGACACTTGTTTGATTTGCTCTGGTGAATACTCAGCCGCATTATCTATACCAAATGAAGCAGCATAGGACATACGTTTGACGTTTTGCTTCCCTTCCAAAAAATCGAAGAAATAAGTCATGATCCCAGGAGAGTATAACGGCCTCCAAACCTGGTCGCTCCCTACAACGAAGGCATCAAACTGGTATTCATCCAACTGCTGGATTTTACTTACCGAATCAACGGGCTTTGTAAGCGTTAGCTTTTCTGCGATGAATCTATCGGTCTCTTTTTGAATTCGCGCCTTTTCCTGGTTAGATAAAGGCCAAAGTCTAGCCACAGGCTTATTTCGCAGATAACGATTTACACAGGCTTTAGCAAATGAAGGTATGCCAAAAAGCCTTGGCTTTCGAAACGGAATATCAGCAGTGTATACATCATGACCATTGTCACGAATAACTTTCTGCAGCGCGTATGCCTGAAGTAAACCACCATAGTTCTTATGCAATGGCTGAGTAAGAATGCAAACCTTCATTTAGCTACCTTTAACGATTTTTCGAATTGTGCTCATCCCTTTATGACCAATCATTTTTTTGGTTTTACCTTTAAGTAAAAGCTTTGAGTCTTGCTTGATATTAAGCACCTTTTCCAATGCCTTGCTTTCAAGTCTGCTGTCGGTGAAAACTTCAAACACCACCGATTGCTTCATTGGTTCAACCGATAAAAACTGCTCTTTGGCTTTGATGAATTCTTCTTTCGTCGAAGCACTCAAATATTGGAGGCCGAGATCCTGAGCGAAATTCTTAACCAAAGTTTTCGATTTGTTCCCAAAGTGATTGGCCGCCGCAATATACTCATCCGCAGCATCATCAAAATAAGCTGCGTGATGGTTGTACTGCTTAAATTCAGTGCCTTTACCATTGTTGATCATCAGGATTCTAAGGTTCTTGCCAACATGTCTATTCCCAAGCGTGTTCATATCGTAGAAGAACGCAAGGTCACCAAGTACACAAAAATAAGGTTTGCTTTCATTATTTAGCGACGCACCTAACAAAGAAGATAGAATTCCGTCAATACCAAATCCCCCCACGTTACTGCATACATCGACAGTTTCGGGAACTTCAAAGAAGTTCCAAGAACGTAAGCTATTTAGGATCCCTAAATGCAAGTTTGAGTGCGGTGGTAGGTGAGTAGCAAGTTGTGAAGCGACCCAAATATTAGAATACGGCAGCTCTGGCATGCTCTCGCGTAATGAAGACAGATAATCCTTGCAGGTAAGATAATAGCTGTTGTTCGGGGAGTTCGACTGAGTATACTTCTTGAAAAATAGCGACTCTGGCATTTCGAATACATGCTTCAACTTGCGGAAAGTATCACGTAACTCACCATCTCGACTGACACGCCAAACTTGCTTTCCTGACATTCTTAGACTTGGATAGTCGCCGCTTATTTCACCAATGTGAATAGAGATATCAGGCCTTAACGCCGAGTTATCCATATACTCTTGTCCTGCCGCCAAAGAGAACAGCAAGCGATACTTACCCTTATAGCCACTTGTGTGATCACAAAAGACAACAGCATCATTCGCTTCACAAAAGGCGTCTAATGCCTCAGTTTGTTTTTGTTCCCACTTAGGATGTGAACCAATAAATACGGCTACCTTACCCTTGAGTTCAGGTAGGTTGCCACTATCGATAAAGTGACGATGAATAGCTCGCGAAGTAGGTAAGACTTTACAATCAAACGGAAGGTTATAATTTGTAAACAGATTAATATGAGCAGGGCCACCGCCATCGCGATATAGTTCTAGAATGGCCTTATTAGCACTGACTTCGCAAGCCCAGACATCGTCGGCATCTTTAACAATTGGCATAGACACGCTGACTTTTGTGACGTCATTTTGCAGACTGCTTCGATCAATGACCTGTGCAACCAAGTGACCCACTTTTGATGTATCCTGAGTAGAGGTAATCGCCAACACTGGTAGTTTGCGATAGTAAGCTTCAGTCAAGCCGGGCAAATAGTTTCTGGAGGCTGTAGCGCCAGTACAACTGATGACAACCGGTTCCTCTGATTCTGCCGCTAACCCACACGCCATATAAGCCGCCGAGCGCTCGTCAACAGCCGAGTACATTTCGAAGTAAGGGTCATTTTGAATGCTACCAATAAATGCGACATTAGTGTTTCCTGGGGAAGCAACTACCTTTTTGATTCCATGTTGCTTTAACAACGACATGACAATTTGAGCATTTTTTTCTCTTGTAAACATAGAGTTATACCTATTTCAAAAAGTACCTAAAAATAACGTACTTCAATTTATTCTTTAATCCTTTCGGCTCAGTTAAAGATGTATCACAACCTACTTGCTTGTCTTTTTTTGCCTCGGCACACCAATCAACGTAGCCAAACTTGGGTACTTTCAAAAACTCACTAAGACAGCACTCTAACCCATCTGTGGGCTTAACAAAATCGCAGGTGCTAACAAACTGGTTAATCTTAGTATTATCAAATTGCCGATTATACATGCGGTCATAGTCGATTTGATACTGAGCACTATGCCAGCGTTTGATGTCTTCTAGCTCTCTTGAGCAAGCTTTTAGTTCCATACCGACATCATTTTGCAAGACACGAGAGTAAACCTTTAACACTGCTTGCCAAGTCAGCGACTCAGAGCTGGTAATGTGAAAAGCTTCACCCAGAGCACCTTTATGCCCCAACAGCGCAGCCATCGAGTTAGCGACGTCTTTTCCATACGTCAAAGTCGTTGTCTTATTTAACATTTCCTGATTAATGACTACGGGTCTATTTTTAACCGCCCGATAAAGCCACCCTTCTTTCTCTAGAGCCCCCAGTTGAAGTCGTTGCTCACTGTAGGTAACATAGGGGCGAATGATCGTCCAATTGCTAAGTCCCGAATTAAACAGCAAGTCTTCTTGCCTTGCTTTACTTAATGCGTACTCATCCGTGGCTAGGTAAGTAGAATCATCGGATACATCAACCAACCTAGGTGAGTCCTCACAGATTAAGCCCGTACTATCTGCATATACTCTTGCTGAGCTAATGAAAACATATTGTTCGGTGGCTACAAGCAGTCGCTCAACACGCGAGGCAAACTCGTCTGTCTTGTAGATCATGAAGTCTACAATAACATCCCACTTTGACTCCAAAAGAGGCTTCATGAAACCGTCGTCTTTGGCATTTCCAGTAAGATACTGAATATTCCCATTGTTAGCTCTACTGCGACGAGACGTTACGTATACTTGGTTAGAGCCCTCTGCTAACTTACTGACGAGGTGCGCCCCCATGGCTCCGGTGCCGCCCATAATTAATATCTTCATTATTTTGCACCTAACTTAGTTCGTAGCTTATTGTTGATGACATTGAAAAACTCACGTCGAGTACTTGTATTCATCCCCAAGTAAATAACAGAGGTTACAGCTGCGAAAAAAACTAAGATCAGGTAAGCAAACTGAAGTATGTCGCTACCTTTGCAATAGTCGCCGACCATAATAACCAGCGAAGTAGGAAATATCACAGCCCAAAATACTGGCTTGAGTACGACACGAACGTAGTTCAAAGTAGAGAGAGCTATGAGGCGAGAAACTATGAGCAGTCTCACTAAAAACATCAGTAGGTTCATCACGATAGCAATGACAAAAACGCTGTAAGCTGGATAACCAAGTTTTAAGGTGAAATAAGCAATCACAATAATCAGTAGCTGCATTATTCCCAGTGTTAGCTCGTAGCCACGCATTTTACCGGGCGCTCTAGCAGCCGTGGCTAGAGGTAAACTGATGGACATGATCAACATCTCAACCATAGCCAGTTGAGTGAACAACACGGCGAACTGCGGGGGATCTCCTAACCACAGCGACAAAACCAACTCCATTCCCACAATCAGCGGTAGAGTAAACACCCACATTAAGAAAAAGGTAAACTTTGAGCCAACAAAGACGATATCATGTAGCTCTTTGGTGTTCCCCGCCGCATGGTTTTTAATTATTGAAGGGTAAAGACCAGTGTTAAATGCGTTTGAGAACGCACTAACTTGCGAAGAAACTGAAATAGCAATAGCACGGGCGGCCGCTGTCGCAGGAGAGAAGAACTGATTGACGAGAATGGTCACTCCCTGCATCCTGACGACCGTAGTGAATTGACCAAATAGAGTCCAACCAGTAAAAGCGATAATGTCTGAAAACAGCTTTTGGTTCCAGTACCACTGTTTAAACTGGCACTCTTTAAAGCTTTTTATACAAACGACAAAGTAAGCCAAAAAGACAAATATAGAAACTGCCAATAGCAATAGCCCATAGAATTCGAGCCGATCACCACCGTAAACACTCAACGATATCGCTGCCACAAGCTTCAATATCGCCTCCATAATAGAGATTGCTGCAAAATACTGCATCCTCTCATGAGAAATGATAATCGCCAGAAACGGGGCAGAAAATATCCCAAAAATCAGCGTGACAATAGAATATTGGTATAGAGCTTGGGCTGTAGCGTACTTTTCTGGAGGGAGGCTTAAATGCTCTTGTACGAACCACAAGCCAATAGACTCAAGGGCAAGTAACGCCAACGCACCAATAGCGACATAAATGACCAAATTCACACAAAATGTCTGTTTAAGTGTGCTGTCGTCATCCTTACCTAATGCAAACGAAAAATAACGCTGAGTCGCAGACGCCATGCTCGTAGTTAAAAACGAGCACAAAGTCACTACACCTGCGACAACGCTGTAAATACCATAGTCAACAACGCCAAGATTATTGAGAACAACTCTAATACTAAATAGAGTGATCAGTACGATCACTATTTGACGAACATATAAATAGATCGTGTTCTTGGCAATTGTGCTTTTGTCAGTTTTGTAAGTCATCGTTCAATCATAGGTACACAAGATTTTTCTATGCCTTAGACATTGTGAAAATCGACCTACCTTTGTTCGTTCTATATGTTATTAAGTTAGGTGGAAGAGCCTTTCTTCGCACTTCTAACACCCGGATTTATGTCATTGCTTTCACAATCTCAATTACATTGTGCAATGAGCTCTCAATTTTATCCAAATCGGTCTTCTTCAAAGACGACAGCTTTTTCTTGATATCTGTAGTAGACACATTCTCAGTGCGAGGTAAGTAAACAACTTCACAGTACTCGCTCAGAAAGTCAAACTTGCCTTCCCAGTCGTCACCCATGGCAAAGATATCTGCATTAAAGCGTTGCACGTCACTTTGTTTTTGCTCCCAGTCGTGCTCTGGAAACACTTCATTAACATACTGGCATGCGGCAACAATCTCGGCTCGCTCAGCGTATGAGAAAAAGGACTTTTTCCCTTTAAGCTCGTTAAACTCATCTGAAGATATCCCAACAACCAACCTGTCACCTAGCTGACTCAAACGCTTGAGTAAGCGCACATGCCCAACATGAAAAAGGTCGAACGTTCCGTAAGTAATTACTGTTTTCATTCTCGTTAACAACACTCTTTGTCTCAGAGAGTTATTTACATCTGAGACACATTTTATTCAAAATGAGACAACCAAATTTTACTATCTCATTGTAATTCCTTGATTTCACCTATCTTACCAAACTGGTCCAGTAGGTAACACCAAGGGCTAAGTCCTAGATCTTAGTTCCTCTGTATCTTCTTTCCGAAAAGCAAAACGTATCAATACAATTGCTACGCCCAGCATGCCACCAAGCAATGTACCTAACACACAGATTAGAGCACGTTTCGGGCCGTCTTTTAGTTCTGGTACCACTGCCGGATCAACAACTTTGAAGATAAACTCTTCTTGTACCTCTGCAAGCATTAGACTTTTGGTTTGTTCTTCTATCAGCTTATAAAAGGTGCTTTGCATATCGGCTACGGCGGTTTTTTGTAGCTGAGTATTTAAGTAAGCTAAGTTTTGCGAAGTTTCCGATATTGTACGTTCACGCATTACTTTGTTGATGTCTTCAATCAGCCAGTTAACCCATTGCTGAGCAATATAGGGTGAGTAGTGTTTTACCGATACCGTGTATAAGCCGCTTTCTTTATCTTGAGTAATGCTCAACGTTTCTTTATTGAATACTTCAAACGCTTCTTGTGCCGTTGGAGTTACACCGCGCAGTCCATCGGGTTCACGCAGCCATTCACCTGTAGTTGGGTTATAGAGTTCTTCATCAAAAATGAGTTTGTTATTAGCTAAATCCCAATCTTTTGCCGCCATTAATGGTACAAGTAAATCATGTTTATTGATGAATGCTTCAACAAATTGGCGTGACTTCATTACTTGCACAGCTAAATCCGTTTGAGAAGATTCACCGGCACCAAGGTTAACACCTGCTAGTGCTGCTAATCCGCCGAGTTGACCAGCCATTTTTGAAAGACCTCCACCACTTGAGCTTTCTGCTGGTGCAAGTAATGCGTCCGATTTGTAGATATTTGGCAAGCTTAGTGCATAAAGTACCGCACCAACTGTAAAAACAAATGTAGTCGCAATGATGATCCACTTTCCTTTCCACAATGTGCCGAACAGTTCACGCAAGTCGATTTCATCATCTGTGGACTGAGATTGAGGTGGATACGGTAGGTAGTTTGGGTTGGATTCTTTTTGTTGTTCCATGGGTCTTTAATCCTAAGCTCTGAGGTTCGTTATGTGGAATTCAGAGATTGGTAAAATTGATTTCAGCCACCATACTGCGACTAGATTCCTAGTCTCGCTTAGGCTCGCTGGAATGACGGAATACTGAATATTATCCTGTCAAAGAATGTCCAGTCTCATTTCCACACTAGATTATTAATATTAACAAAGCCGAGCTTATGTAACTCCAATCATTACATAAGCTCTTGCTAAAGTTAAATTTCTAATCCTGTTTAAGCTGAATTGTATGGCTTTGTAATTCGTTACTTCAACGCGTTGATCGCTACACCTGTTTGGTAAAGGATCTGCGTTGCTGCCGTCCAGGTGCTCAATGCGTCACGGTAGTCAGTATCAATTGGCACTACAATGGTATCGCCCGCTTTTAGCTCTTCATGGTTGTTACCAAACCAGTAACCAGACGCTGGTTTGTAAACTGAGCCGTCAGCACGCACGACAAAGATACGGTCTTCATCTGCTTGTTTTTTCGCGCCACCAGCTTTGTTTAGGTAGTCATTCACGTCTAGCTTGTTATCCAACAAGTACGTGATTGGCACCTGAACTTCGCCCATGATCGATACTGTATTGCGGTATGTCGGCACAAATAAGAAGTCGCCGTCTTCCAACATAAAGTCAGCTGAGCGCTCGTCCTTCAAGATGCGATTAAGCTGCACTACCATACGGCCAAGCGCTTTGCTACGGCTAGCTTCTTCAACAAACTTCAACGTTTTATCCGGATCAGAAATCACCGAGCTCATATTGCTGTCTGCTCGGAAGGTTTTCTTCGCAGTTTCTGCACGCATATCTGCAGCGTATTGGTTTAGTAGCTTCTGCTCTTGTAGGCGAAGTGCCTCGCGCGTGAAGATTGCGCCTTGAGGATGAGCAAATTCTGTCAAACCACCAGCACGTTCAAGTAACTCACCTAAGGTCTCACCCTGACGAACCGTGTACGAGCCAGGGAAACGAACTTCGCCTTGCAGAGTTACTGTGCTTTGTAGTTTAACATTCGGTTTTTCAAGAATATTTAGACGGTCACGGCCAACAAGAATTGCGTCAGCAGTTGTATTGCCTTGAATCGCTTTACGTAAGTCAATGCGTTCTACGTCGATAGACGCGCGCTCGTCCTTGCTGCTAATCACAGTACGCGACAGTTCGGCATTGATGGTAAATGCATTGTACGTTAGACCACCAGCTGCTTCGATTAGAGTAGAAACTGACATGCGTGGTGTGAGTGGGTAGCGACCTGGGTGTTTAACCTCACCAAATACTTCGGTGATTTGTGGCGCTAAACCTAAACGAGATTGCTGCTGGAGCTGCAAAAGTACCGGAGCAAGTAAAGTTCGACGAGTGTTTTGCTTCAACGCATCAAAGTCTTCTTTGGTAATTTTTTTGCCACGGAATATGATTTTCGGTTGTTCTGATTCTTCAGTTGAAGATCGTCCCATAGACATATTGTCTGTCGCTGAGGATATTGCAACAGAAGAGCTCATCACTTCTTGCTCTTTTTGTTGATCCATCTCGGCTTTAAATTGAGCCTGCTCAAGCGTTTTCGCTTTAGTCACCGTGTCTTGATCTGCAAGGGTATCTAAATCTTCATTATTGAAACGGTTAAATACCAGTACTCGGTCACGCGAGTTCAGCTTTAGGTTATCTTCACTGCTTGGAGAAAGAATCGCGTTAGCGAGGTTAACTTGATAAACCTCGATGTCACGTTGTGGGTTAATCTCGCGGACAACAACTGCATAGTTAACATCGGCAGTGGAGTTAAATGATGTATCTACTGATTGGAACAAATCAGCGACGCGCAAACCGCTCTTCCATTCGATAAATCCAGGATGGCGAACATCACCTTCAATTTGCACGTAACGGGTTAGCTCCTCACTCTTCTTCAGTACATTAACGGCGTCGCCATCTTTGACTTTAGTTTGTTGATCGTGTGACTGGCTGAAGTTCAAGGTTAATGCATCGCGAGCACCCTTTGCTGCATAACGTTTGACTTCAATTTGGTCACTATAAGCGTTGGCAGTAAAACCACCTGCCATTTGAATGGCTTGCTTGTAGGTTTCACCTGATTTCACTTCATAGATTGCAGGGCGGTTTACTTCACCATCAATAGCGATGGTATTACCGACAGCACCAATAAAGACCACATCGCCAGGTAACAGTCGAACATCGTTGCGCGCGTCACCTTTCAGCAATAGGTCATACATATCAAGCTTGCGAATTACCTGACCATTGCGCTTTAACTGCACGTTACGTAGTGCACCGCTCTCACCAAAACCACCACTGTAATAAATGGCTTGAGAAATGGTAGTTAGAGCACTGACGGTGTAAGCACCTGGTTTGTAAGCATCACCCATTACAAACACTTGCATAGTTCGCATTTCACCTAGCGAAATATCACTACGCACACCTATCATTTGCTCTTTTACACGTTGGTTTAGTGAGTCACGAACATCGGAAAAGCTCATGCCTGCAACTTGAACTGGACCAAGAGATGGAAAGTTGATGGTACCCGCACGATTTACTCGTAAACGGTGGGTAGTGTTCTCTTTACCAAACAGCTGAATAACAATTTCGTCACCAGCACCGACTGTGTAATCCGTAGGAACAGGCACATCACTCACTGGGGCAAATGTTGTTGGTGAACCCGCAAACAGATCCAAGCCGAAGCGTTTTAACTCTTCGTCTTTCGCTAAATTCATTTTATCTGTTTGATTGGCATTACTCACCTCTGGACGAGGATCAATCACTTGAGGGTTTTGATAGTTACTCGGCTGAGAAGAAGAGCCAGAAGGGAGAGAAATGCCGTACTTACTTGCTAGTGCTTGTTGTTGGTCAGCAGGTAGGCTTTGGAACATTTGCATTTGTTCCGGGGTTGGAGTTTGTGCATGACTGAATGAAGCAAAAACACTTGCCAAAACACAAGCGGCAATCGAGAAATATCCTTTAAGCATGATAATTCGCTATTTAAATCGAGAGTTAAAAAATCCTAGTTACTAAAACTAGGCACTAGGTCTTTTAATTAAAATCGGTGCTGAAAGCCGAGTGTCAGGGCGTTCAAACGAACTTGGTCTTCTGATGTATTGTCAACAAACTCGAAAACAACCGCATTGTGCTTATCTAAGGCGTAATGCATACCTAAACCAAAGCTAAAACCTTGATCTTTATTAGAACCAATGTTCTGTTGATCAATTTGGACACTGGAGTAACCCGCCAGTCCGTAAAGTGCGAAACGTTCAGAAACCGGCATGTTCAACTTAACAAAACCACTTGCTAAGCTGTCTACTGCAAGTCCGCTGTCGCGCTGTACTGAGGTGCCGTAACGTGCTTCTAACGCGACATAATCGTTAAAGAAATAGCCTGCTTGCGCTTGAAGAAGGAATGGATTGCCTTCGGTTACGGAAGAAATAGAAGAGTGGTGATATTCGGCATTAGAGTAGCTCACTAACGCACCTGCATAAAAATCTGCTGAGGCCGTAAATGAGCACAAGCCTAAGCTGATTGCACTCAACGCCCCTAGCCATGGTCGTTTGTTCATCACGTAAGTGTTCCTTGGGTATTGACTGACCGCTGCACATGAATGACGCACGCAGTGAATGTCTGTTAACTCTTTAGTCTGTTTGCTTGTGCGTTTTCACGCTACCGCCCTGCGGCATTACGCGTAGCCACTGTTCGCTGATTACCGAGCTGCTCGGCTTATTGATATAAGTGCTTTTTTAAAGCGTCGCTTTTGTGACAAGAAAATCAAAAAAAATTATACTTGATAAGCACGGCATAAAAGCTGGCAAATTATGCATGGATTAGCGCAAAACGGCAAGGGGCTCACTCTAACGTTTGAGAATAGGCATTCTTGTTTTTGAGAGCAATGACACTCTGGGCATTAGTCGCCTAAGTGTAACAAAACGTAACACTGTACTTATCTCGAATGTCAAGTCGCTACTTACTTCGATATTGACAGGTTAGTGTTACTTATGGCCGAGTTATCCGTCATTACACCAGTAAGCTCTAGTTAAAATCACTAAAACCGCCTGCAAATAAATTGTCTTTTCAATGAGACGCATTCTTTAGAACTTGGTAAAATTCCATAGGAAACTATTTACATGCTGATTGTTTTTTAACTAAAATGACAGATGGTATGTTCTAAACAGACCAAACATCGATGTTTTAAAATCTGAAATACAAGGATTAATAATGAAGAACACAGCTCTAGCTATTCTTATGGCTCTAAGCGCATCAACTGCATTCGCAGCGACTGAAGCTGGTACTACTGGCACAGCAGCAGCATCTGCAACTGGTACAACTGCAGTAGCAATAGGTGCAGCAGCAGCAGTAACTGTAGTAGCAGTTGCAGCGTCAGACAGCGATTCAACTTCAACGTCTACTTCTACTTCTACTTCTACTTCTACGAACTAATTCGTTTAAGTTGAACTAGATAAATCGCCCTGAACTATTTCAGGGCGATTTTATTTGTACGAGGGAATAATGAATACCTTTCTATCGCAAAAATGGATGCGCTTACTTGTTGTTTTATCTGTATTAAGCCTCACTTTTGGGTGTACTCAGAAATTCAATGATGTCTCGGCGACCGTTCAAGAAGCTTATGGCAACTACATCGATGTTGAACTGACACCAGAAGAAATTGAAGCCGTTCCTTATGCCAGCGCTTATCTAAAAATCGGCAGCCAAAAGCAAGTCTTTGTTGTTCTAGCCTTTGCAGAATCAAACCCACTAACGGGACAAACCCAACTCAAATGGGTCAGTGCCGATAAAGCGATGGTGGTAACAGAGAATGGCCATATTGTTAAAACCATTGGATTACAAACCACTAACCTAGCCGGTGTCTACGGTGATGTGCCTGCTTACTCAAAATCATCTGTTCAATATGCGCTGTCTTACGATTGGTCTGAGCAATACCGTTACGGCTTTCAAGCTCAGGTAGAGCGATCACGTCAAGGCAAAGAGACGATAACCACTCCTATTTCATCGACAGAAACCGACGTTTATACTGAGCTCGTCACTTTTCCAAGCCTAGAGGAAAGCATAGAGAACACCTACTGGGTAGACAGTAATGGACAAGTGGTGAAAACACGTCAGCACTTGGGACCAAACATGGTGCCAGTTGAATTGACCATTTTGAAAGGGTACAGCAAATCATGAGTAAGCGACTGCTCTCTTTACTAAGCTTAGTGGGTGTTGTCGGTATTACCGCCGTACCTGCTTTAGCCCAGAACCAAAGTTTACCGCCATTACAAGTTGAATTAGTGGGTACTGGAAAAGCCTTACAATTTGAACAGCCAACTCGTTTAGACAACATCCTGAAGCTCGCACAAGAGCAGAACGTTGTCTTGCAATATCCTCTTGCGATTAGTTTGTTTGATGATTCAGAACAGGCACAGCAAGAGAGTCTGGCGTTAAAAAACGCCGTGTTGAACCAAATGATTCAATACAACCTCGTTAGTCATCCATTTTACAATTTTATCCAGCAAAGTCAGTTTGCGCCTCGCGTTCTTTCCGCCGTCGATGTTGATCAAATTCGCTTAGACAAATTTGATAACCCGCTTTTAAAAGGTCAGTTTGCCTTAAGTGCGCCTCAGCGAGCAGAAAAAGTGTTGTATGTGGGCAATGTGGGCAAGGTTTATGCCATCAAAAATCTAGCTGGTATCCCTCTGCATGAACAGATCGATAGCCTAAAAAGCAGTGAGGTTGGTGAACTGGCTCAGCCGCCTATTTTAATCTATCCAAATGGTGAGGTGGTTACCCCTCATCATGGCAGTTGGTTAACCAAACAATATTATTTACCACCTTTGACCATGGTCTATATCCCATTTGACGATTTTGAACAGTCGCCAATGGATCAAGATATCGTCAAACTGCTGTCACAACGTAAACCAACATCGTCGAAGAATTAAATATGAACCTGATAAGAACCAGTTTATCGCTTTCTTTAATGGGTCCAGCGTTGGTTTGGGCTCAAGATATGCCTTTCGAGGCACCACCACTGCAACCTTCACAGATGGACTTTGGTGGTGTGGGTTTAATGCAAATGCCAACTGGCCGTATGGCTCCTGAAGGTGAGTTTAACTTTGCGGTCACTGGTAGCGATGAGTACCTATTTTACAATGTGACCCTGCAAGTGATGCCTTGGCTAGAAACGACTATTCGTTACACCATGGTGAACGACCTTTTCTATAGCGACGACCCAAGCTTCTCTGGTGATACCAAGTACACCGACAAAGGCATCGATTTTAAAGTTCGTTTATTAGAAGAGTCTGAATACTTACCAGAGCTTTCTGTTGGTATTCGTGACTTTGCGGGTACTGGCCTATTTGATGGTGAGTTTGTTGCTGCAACAAAACGCTACTCTAACCCGAACCTTGGTACCTTTGATTTCACCTTAGGTATGGGCTGGGGTTACCTTGGAACACGTGACAATATCAGTAACCCGGCTTGTAAATTGTCAGACAGTTTCTGTGAACGCCCTTCCGACTTTAAAGGCAATGGCGGTAGCGTAGACTTTGAGCGTTGGTTTAAAGGTCCCGCAGCCCTATTCGGTGGTGTGGAATATCAGACACTTCATGCCCCACTACGCTTCAAGCTTGAATACGACAGTAATGACTACAGTGAAGATTTCCCAGTGGTACGCGGTGGCATAGACATGACGCCCCACACACCTTGGAACTTTGGTGTACTTTATCGTTTAGGTCACATGGCGGATTTGCGTTTGAGTTATGAACGTGGCGACACGTTGGTTGCAGGCGTGAGCCTTGACACAAACTTCAATGACATGCCGTCTTTCTGGCGTGATACACCAACGCCAGAAGTTGAAGACAAGCAACCAGAGCAACTGTCTGATGTCGATTGGGATCGCGTTACCGAGGAGCTGGATAAAGTCGCTGGCTACCAAAATACCCAGCTCTATGTTGAAGCCAATACTGTCTCCGTTGTTGGTGAACAGAAGAAGTATCGCGACCGCAACGAAGCGCATGAAAAAGCAGCTGCAGTTCTTTACAACGAGATGCCAGACAACATTGATACCTTTACTATCAATGAACGCAGCCGTGGTTTGCTCGGCGATCAAACGGTTATCTCAAAAGATAAGTACCGTGACTTTGCTGAAGTGAACTACATCAACCCGAATATTGAAGATGCGACGTCTACATCAAGCAATAAGCCTCAGGGCAAACCTGCTTACGATGGATTTGAGCGTTTTGATTGGGGCTTTGCACCAAAACTTGCTCAAACCTTGGGTAACCCAGAAGACTTCTACTTGTTTAGTGTTGGTTTGAGCGGCAACGCTTCTTACTGGCTAACGGACAATTTAGAAATCGGCGGTTCGCTGTACTGGGATTGGTACAACAACTACGACAAGTTTAACTACGTAACACCACCAGATGGCACAAGTGTTCCTCGTGTACGTACTATGTTCCGTGCTTATCAGAATGAACACGCGGTAACTATGTCGAACCTTCAATTGACTTGGTTCCAAGAGTACTCCGATACCATGGACCAGCAGTTTTACGCTGGTTATCTAGAAAGTATGTTTGCGGGTGTAGGTACAGAGTTCTTATACCGTCCAAAAGGCGCAAACTGGGCGCTTGGTGCTGATGTTAACTTAGTTTCTCAACGTGATCCTGAAAGCTACTTTGGTGTTTATGATGAGAAGTGGCAGCATATCCCTGAATACGGCCGTCCATTCCAAGTGGTAGATAAAGGCTTTACTGGCTTTGTATCGGGTTACTACTACCCTCAATGGGATTTCCTACAAGATTTGATGATTCAAGTCGATGTAGGCCAGTTCCTAGCAGGTGATGTCGGTACGCAAGTGAACGTCTCTAAGCAATTCAAGAGTGGCGTGATCGCTGGGGCGTTTGCATCAATTAGTGACTTGTCTGCAGATGAGTTCGGCGAAGGTAGCTTTACGAAAGGCTTCTACATCTCGATTCCATTCGACATCATGACGGTGAAACCAAGCAACAACCGTGCGAACTTTAGCTGGCAGCCATTGACTCGCGATGGCGGGCAGAAGCTAGGTCGTAAATACAGCCTAATTGAACTGACGGATGAACGTAACCCATGGTATCAACGCCCGAATACATCAGATGAAAAGTAATCTAATCACTCATTAGATTACCTAACTAATACAAAGGAAGCTTCGGCTTCCTTTTTGTTTGCCTAGTGACAACGACTTCCCCTAGTACTAGCACCTAAAGGCTTAACTCTGCTAAACTTCCTGAGAAAATTTTAATCTATGGTGGAAGTCTTATGATCATCGTAACTGGTGGTGCTGGCATGATCGGCAGCAACATTGTTAAAGCTCTGAACGAAGCAGGTATTAACGATATTCTGGTTGTCGACAACCTAAAAAATGGCAAGAAGTTTAAAAACTTAGTTGATCTTGATATCACTGATTACATGGATCGTGATGACTTCCTTACCCAAATCATGGCGGGTGATGACTTCGGCCCTATCGAAGCAATCTTCCATGAAGGTGCTTGTTCTGCAACAACTGAGTGGGACGGCAAGTACATGATGCTAAACAACTATGAGTACTCAAAAGAGTTGCTTCATTACTGTCTAGATCGTGAAATTCCATTCCTATACGCGTCATCAGCTGCGACATACGGTGAG
The DNA here is from genome assembly GCF_000400365.1 of Vibrio jasicida CAIM 1864 = LMG 25398. GTDB lineage: Bacteria > Pseudomonadota > Gammaproteobacteria > Enterobacterales > Vibrionaceae > Vibrio > Vibrio jasicida. Next base: position 74,179 of record NZ_BAOG01000025.1, read on the forward strand.
ACAGAAACGTTTGTTGAAGAGCGTGAATACGAAGGTGCACTTAACGTATACGGTTATTCAAAACAACAGTTTGATAACTATGTACGCCGTCTATGGAAAGACGCAGAGGATCATGGCGAGCAGCTTTCTCAAATCACTGGTTTCCGCTACTTCAATGTGTACGGTCCACGTGAAGATCACAAAGGTAGCATGGCATCGGTAGCTTTCCACCTGAACAACCAAATCAACGCTGGTGAAAACCCTAAGTTATTTGAAGGTAGTGGTCACTTTAAACGTGATTTCGTTTACGTTGGCGATGTATGCAAAGTAAACCTTTGGTTCCTTGAAAATGGTGTTTCTGGCATCTTCAACTGCGGTACTGGCCGCGCGGAGTCTTTCAACGAAGTCGCACAGGCAGCTATCAAACACCACGGTAAAGGTGAGGTTGAGAATATTCCGTTCCCTGAGCACCTAAAAGGCGCTTACCAAGAATTCACGCAAGCCGACCTGACTAAGCTTCGTGCTGCCGGCTGTGATGTAGAATTCAAAACGGTAGCAAAAGGTGTTGCTGAATACCTAGCGATTCAAAACCGTTAATGCCCCACAAAGGTGGTAGTTAACTCTCTACCACCTTTACTCTGATATTATTACTAGTATCATTTCTACATACCTCCACTCGCCTCTCTCCAAAAATATAGGTACTTAAAACTTCATGACTAATCAACGTGATGATTTCGATCCTAAAGCTTATAACCCTGAATTTGAGCGCCACTTTTTAGCGCCGAAGTATTGGGGTACGTGGATAGGCGTTGTCCTTTCTTTGCCGCTTGCTTTATTACCTTTAGCGGTTCAAAAATGGCTAGCAAAAACTATCGCAAAGAAACTGGCTAAATCGCACAAAGGTCCGGCTCACCGAGCTCGTGTCAACTTCGAACTGTGCTTCCCAGAGAAATCATTTGAAGAGCGCGAAGCACTGATTGAAAAAACGCTTTATACCGCGGCATTGTTCTTTTTCCGTTTCAGCTTACTTAGCTTACGTTCATCTAAATGGTTACAGCAGCGTTGCCAGATCCGAGGTTTAGACATCCTTCAAAAACACATCGACAATGATGAGAAAGTCATTTTGATGGTTCCACACTCATGGGCAATTGATATTCCCGCGGTATTGCTTGCTTCGATGGGAATGCCCGTCTCTGCGATGGCAAAAAAGCAGAAAAATGAAGTGGCAGATTGGCTAATGCACGAACAACGTGTGCAATATGGCGGTCGCGTTTATGAGCGCTCTGCTGGTGTTAAGCCGTTTTTGAGATCAGTTCGTGACGGTTACATTGGCTATTACTTACCCGATCAGGATCATGGTCCTGAACACAGCGTTTTTGTCGATTTCTTTGCCACCAGAAAAGCAACGCTTCCTGGTTTAGGTAAAATTGCCAAACTATCACGCGCTAAAGTGTTACCTATGTTTGCTTCTATGAACACAGAAGATGGTACGTTTGATATCGAAATCTTACCGGCGTTTGAGCTAGATAAAGGCGAAGAACAAGACGCTCGCACTTGTAATCAAGCAATCGAGTACTTTGTCGCAAATAAACCAGAACAATACATGTGGGTGCTACAACTTCTGCACTCTCAAGAAGACGGCAATAACTATTACAACCTATTCAAGCCGAGATACAACACTGACTGGCAAATAAGCAAATGAAAAAAATCTTAATTATCGGCCCGTCTTGGGTTGGCGATATGGTGATGTCACAATCACTGTACATCGTTTTAAAGCGACAACATCCAGAAAGCCAAATTGATGTGATTGCTCCAGGCTGGTGTAAACCGATCCTCGAGCGTATGCCTGAGATCCATCAAGCGATTGAGATGCCTCTTGGTCATGGTGAGTTCAATCTTCTTGGCCGCAGAGAGATTGGTAAGTCACTGCGTGAAAAGCAATACGATCATGCTTACGTACTGCCAAATTCAGCTAAGTCTGCTTTGATGCCTTGGTTTGCAAACATCCCACAGCGTACAGGTTGGAAAGGTGAAATGCGTTATGGGCTACTCAATGATCTTCGCCCTAACAAAAAGTCTTTCCAATACATGGTAGAGCGTTATGTCGCGTTAGCCTACCCTAAGGCTGAAATGTTGGATTCGTCCTCTCTGGGAGGCTTAGAAACACTTCCTAGACCTAGCTTGTCTATCGATAAAAAGACTCAGCAAGAGACGCTTAACAAATTCTCTCTGGACCAAACGCTCCCTGTCATAGGGTTGTGTCCAGGTGCCGAATTTGGCCCTGCTAAAAAGTGGCCAGAAACACATTATGCTGAAGTCGCTACTCAAATGGCGGCTAGCGGCCATCAAGTATGGCTGTTTGGTTCTCAAAAGGACCTTGATACCTGTAATAACATCAAGCAGCTCGTGCCGGCTGAGCTTCAACAGAGAATTCACGTTCTCGCTGGTCAAACCAGCTTGATTGAAGCCGTTGATCTGCTGGCGGCATGTCAGACTGTTGTAGCTAATGACTCTGGTCTTATGCACGTAGCGGCAGCTGTTGGCTGTAATGTTGTTGCAGTCTATGGCTCAACCTCACCAAAGTACACACCACCGCTTGCGGAAAAGGTAGAAATTGTTCACACCGATATTGACTGCCGCCCATGCTTTAAGCGTGAGTGTGAGTTCAAGCACCTTAAGTGTTTAACTGACTTATCACCAAAACAGGTGCTAGACAGCATCCAAAAACTTGAAGCGATAACGGTAAGTTCATGCTAATTCGCATTTTTTACACATTGCTGCTTGCCCTTGCCTCCCCTTTCCTATTGTTTGGTTTATATAAAAGTAAACCGAACAAGCCCAAATTTGGTCAACGATGGAAAGAGCATTTTGGTATAACCCCAAAGCTAGAGACAACTGAGCGCCCTATTTGGATTCATGCGGTTTCGGTAGGTGAAAGCATCGCCGCTATCCCACTCATTAAAGAGTTGAAAAAGCAAAAACCAACCCAACCTATTTTGGTCACCACCACAACCAGTACTGGTGCGGAACAAATTGCTAAGTTGGGCGACTTAGTGGAACACCGCTATATGCCTATCGATTTTGGTTTTGCCGTGAAAGGCTTTATAAAGGCAATACGCCCAAAGCAAATGTTGATAATCGAAACCGAGCTTTGGCCAAACACGCTTAATACTGTCCACGATGCAGGAATCCCTATCATAGTGGTCAACGCTCGCCTCTCTGAAAAGTCGTGTAGGAACTACGCAAAAGTGCAGCCACTGTTTGACCTCCTACATCCATGCATAGATAAACTCCTTTGCCAGACGGAGTCAGATGCTGGGCGTTTCGAACGTTTAGGTATCGAGAAAAACAAACTTTTTGTTACTGGCTCGATAAAGTTTGATATCCAAATATCGGACGACGTAAAAGAAAAAGCTAAAGCGCTAAGAGATGCCCTTGGATTAGAGCGCCCGATTTGGATAGCTGCCAGCACTCATAAAGGCGAAGATGAGCAAATGCTAGAAGCTCACAAGAAAATCTTAGAATCTCACCCGAACGCACTTTTAATCCTTGTTCCTCGCCATCCGGAGCGATTCGATAATGTATTTGAGCTGTGCCAAAAGCTAGGTTTTGAAGCCGCTCGACGCACAAGCCGAACAGAAATAACGGAGTCGACCCAAGTTTACCTTGGAGACACCATGGGTGAGATGCTTACCTTGATTGGATCAGCCGACATTTGCTTTATGGGTGGTAGTTTGATTGGCGATAAAGTTGGTGGGCATAATGTTCTAGAGCCTGCGGCTTTAGGTGTGCCGGTCATCACTGGGCCGAGCTACTATAATTTTAAAGAAATTGTTGAAGATCTAATTGAAAAAAAAGCAATAAAGCTCGCCAACGCAGGACTCTCCCTATCGATTCAAGTGGTAAATTTGATAGATTGTGAAGAAGAGCGAGTTACAATGTTAGAAAACGCTGCTCTTACCTTGAAAAACAACAAGAATGTGATCAGTAAATCATTAAATCTCATTACGCGGTAGTTCCATGAATTTATTTCTAGTCACCTCACCACTACAATATGTTTGTGCTTTAGAAGCTAAAGAATATTTTTCTTGTAAAGAATCAATACTTCTATTAGTAAATCAAAAAAGTAAACATGGCTTAGAGCAACAGAACAAACTCGTTAAAAAAGAAGATTGGGCCGCAGTTATCGAAATTGAACGTAACAATCGTAGCTTTAGTGTTCCAAAAGCAATCAAAAAAATAAAAGAGTTAATGCCAAAAGGAGCATACTTAGAAAGATTTTTTTATGCAGAATATAACGCCTGGTGGACCAAGCTCTTATCTCGTAACTTACTAATTAAAAAAGAAGTTTACTTTGATGATGGCACTCTTACCCTATCTGAGTATAATAAATTCATCTTACCCAAAGCGAGCTTCCATAGGCCAAGATTAATCCAAGATTTCATTATAAGACTTCATGGACTGAAACCTGTTGGGCACCTACCGCAATCGAGATCGTTAGAGGTATTCACACTATTTAATTTAGAACGAGCGCATGTACCCATACATAAGAATGATTTGGTCAGATTAAAACACTCTTATGGACACCCCGCTCTTTTTGACACTTCGGCTGCATTAGGCTTTATAGGTCAAGGGGCTGTTGGCGATAAAAACCAGAAGTCTGTCAGGGAATATCTTGAAGAGCTTGAAACTCTAGCTAAGCTAGCTAATTCCAAAATCATTTATTTCCCTCATCGCACAGAAAGAAATGAGGTAAAAGAAGCACTGATGAATTTAGACTATATTACTTATCATCGTGGTGAGTACCCTTTGGAGATTGAACTTATAGACAAAAATATAAAGCTCTCCGCACTTATCGGAACATTTTCAACAGTAATGTTTACATGTAGATTACTTTATCCGGATATGCCGATTTACACTCTATCAGATACACATCCGGACAAAATTTTTCAGACTGAGCTAAGAAAGCAGCTAAAAAAAATCAACGTAAAAAACTTTACTCATTACGCTTCTTCATAAAAAACTCTGCAATCTCAAAATCAATTTTATTATCTATATCTACAGAGTCGTAGTTATCCATGATATAGGCGTAGGATTCAGAGGTATAACGAATATCACCAAATGCTTTTAGCTTGCTGACATCAAATATATAAATAGCACCATTCAACCGATAATATGCACCGAGGTCTTGAGAACGTTGTAAGGCTTCTGGGCGTAAAAAGTTTTCCATAGAGTAGTCCTCTGGTAGGGTATTAGCCCAAAGTGGAGGATGCTCGCATGGCGTTACAGATACGACCGAAAATGCTTTTTTAGTGCAGAACAGGTCTAATGCTTGATCTATGTGTTCCGATGTTCGCAAAGGCGACGTTGGTTGCAATACAACAACAATATCAGCATCTTGTGCAAAGCTTTCAAGTGTATAAAATAAAGCTGATTCAGTTTTGGCCGTATCTGACGCTAGCTCTGAAGGTCTAAGCCCTGGAACTGTAGCACCTACTTTTGAGCTAATACTCGCAATTTCTTCATCGTCAGTACTGACCAAAATTTCATCAACAAAACTACTATTTTGAGCCGCATTTATAGACCATTCAATCAATGGTTTATTGGCCAAATGAAGTACATTCTTTCTAGGGAGGCGCTTACTACCACCTCTGGCTGGAATAAACGCAACAACTTTTTTTCCATGAATCATTAGAACATTCCTAAGCTATGTATGTCTGCTTGTGCTCGATTAAAATCATCCATGCGGCCTATATCTAACCAATACTCATGAATGGGGAACATTAACACCTTTTCTCTCTGGCGCATGTGCTCTTCGAGTAAAGTAGGCATATCAATATGATAGTTTTTTGGAACAGAGCGAATCACGCGAGGTGAAACGACATATATACCCGCATTAACAAAAAACCTTTGGATTGGCTTCTCGATCATACTCGTGATTTTATTCCCCTCGCCATTAATTACACCATAGGGAATCTGGTAGTCATACTCCCGAACACACATTGTCGCATCTGCATCATTTTCGATGTGAAAATCCAGCAGTCGTTGGAAGTCAACTTTCGTTAACACATCACCATTCATCATAATCAAAGGCAGATCTTTAGGTAAATCTTTCGGCAGCAAGCCGAGAGCTCCCCCGGTACCCAATGGTTCATCTTCATGAACATAACTGATAGAGACTCCAAATGACTGACCATCACCAAAATGGGCTTTAATTTGTTCTGGCATGTAATGCGTCGAAATATAGAAGTTAACGAAGCCAGCTTTAATAAAACTTCGAATTACCGTCTCCAAAATAGGCTTGTCACCTATTTTCAACATAGGTTTAGGGCATTTATCTGTTAAAGGCCGTAGACGCGTTCCAAAGCCGCCTGCCATAATGAATACGGGATTATTTCTTTTAGGCTTACTCAAAGCATGTTGGAGCGTTTCGAGCCCCACGACCGCACCATTACTATCTATAAGGGGAATAGATAAGATTCCCTTGGACTCCATCAACTCGGCTAACTCTTCACCAGAAGTCCCTATTCTCGCCGTTATTGGAGATACACTCATGACTTCAACGACACTTGTCGTTAGAGGTAAATTTTGTAATAGCCCTCTTCGAATATCACCATCAGTCAAAACTCCAAGCAACTTATTTTTATCACCAACAACAATCGCTATTCGTAGGGCCTCCTTATTGATAACTTCCAACGCCTCTAATAGTGTTGCTGACGGTTCAATTAACACGCTCTTCCAACAATGACTCATAACACACCTGATATTTATTTAATTAACGCCCGAGAGGGGTAGCATGTTCGCCCAGCACCTAATGAACTAGTCAAAGTTGCCCCAGCCCCCACTACCGAATTAGTCCCAATGGTCATGTTATTGATAACTACAGCTCCAGCACCGACGTATACATTTTGCCCCGTCGCCACCTGTCCGCACAATGTAGCATTAGGTGCAACATGATTGTAAGAACCAAGACAGCTATCATGCTCAACAATTGCACCAGTATTTATAATTGAGTGCTCACCAATAAGCACCCCTGCTTGTACAATCGCTCCCTGCAGTATTTGAACACCTTCACTTAATACAGCATGGGATGAAACTTGGGCACTATCAGATATTACAGTTTCAAACTGATAGCCTTTTTCAATAAAGTAGTTATTTATTTCTTGCCTAACATTGAGACGCGGACTAGGGCCTATGCCGTTAACCAACAACACATCTCTAGGAGCATATGATTCAATATCAGAATCAGATTTTAGTCGCAAAATCTCGCGAAAGACTCGTCGACTTCTAATACAATCTGGACTGATAACCGCTTTAATTGTCCTATTTTGTCTTATAAGGATATCCACTAAGACACTAGCATGACCTCCACCACCAATAATGATTAGTGGGCACAGTTTACTCACGGATGAGCTCTCCCGCCTTATAACTTCGATGTGCTATTTTCCCAAGAACGCTCCAATACTCATAAGGACTCATACCTTCCCCCGGTCTTTTTACACTGAGGTTATCGTTATCAAAGGTTTCACCTTGCTGAATATCCCTCTGTGCAACTAAGCTCTTTCGAGCTACAGTTTTATTTTTCAATTCAGACGCCGTCGGTACCTTTACACCATTACCTAGCGCTTGCTCAACTTGTCTGATAGCTGAGACCATTGCCTTCAACTCTTTAGGGTTTAGGGACGCTTTATGATCCGGCCCTTCCATTTCCTTATCTAGTGTAAAGTGCTTCTCAACTATAACGGCCCCCTTTGCGACAGCAGCAATAGGAATAGCAATACCTTCACTATGATCCGAGTAACCGGCGAGAACACCAAAACTTCGGCCCAATGTATCCATAGCTCTCAAATTAATTTCATCAAATGGCGCAGGATATTCTGTGGTACAGTGCAATAAGGTTACTTTGCTTTGCAATGCTGCTTGACCTTCCGGAGACGCATAGGCTTCGCTGAAAGCTTGCTGCGATGGCTCTGCATTAGCAGCAGCGGTATAACCAAAAGCAATAACACCTAAGGTCGCTTCCACTTCAGCTAAAGTCGCTAACCCTGTCGATACGATAAGATCGCAACCAGTACGAGCATGCTCTAGAACTAAGGGAGCATTGGTGATTTCACCAGAAGGAATTTTTAACTTCTTAAGCTTCAAGTCATTAGTCAGAAAGCTCAAACTTTCACTATCAAAAGCAGTGGAAAGAAACTCAATACCAAGCTTTTCACTATGAGCTATCAAAGCATGATGCGCTTCATAGGAAAGTTCCAAGCGACTAAGCATCGATAATTGCGACTCTTCAGACTTCATATTGTTCACTTGATATTCAGCTTGCTTTGCTGTTTCCGTCACCAAATTTTTAGCTTTAAACGTTTGAAATTTGACTACATCTGCACCTGCCTCGTGAGCTGCATCAACGAGTTTAAACGCAAGAGCCTCATCACCATTATGATTCACGCCAGCTTCTGCAATAATAAGAGTTTTCATATAACCTCTTTTAATAACATGAATGCCTCTGCAGCCTGAGAACCAGCTTGTACTCCACGAATAGTCGCAAGTGCATTCAATGCCTTTCGGCTTCTTGGAAATGGAAAAGCCCCCACTTCCGATTCAAATATATCTAAAATATCGAGCTTTCTATCCAAATGCTTTTCAATATTAATGAAAACATTTGGACGAAAGCCGCCATCCTCAGGTTTCATGCCAAAATCTGTTTCAGATATCGTTTCGTAAGCATAAACTTTCTTTACAAACGGATAGCGGAAGGTTTTCGTTGCAGACGCCACCGCATCAAAAACAATCTCATGGTCACTGTGGGCATCATTGCGATACACTGTAAATACTTGCTCCGGCCTAACCTTTCCTACCACTTTACAGATAGCACCAACTAACTCCCCTTTGGGTATTGTTTCTAGTTTAGCCGGCGGAAAATTTAACTGATGGACACTTGAAAATTGGTACTCATGAAAAACAGAATGTATTTCTTCATTACGTTTCTTAATTTGTTCTTGTGAAAAGCCAGATTCTTCGCTCATGCCCGTAACTAGTAACCAATGAACTTGATAGCCTTCTTCAACAAGTCTTAAGATCGTCCCTCCACATCCCAATGTCTCGTCATCAGCATGAGGAGCAACAATTAGCACAGATTTATTCATCTTTTACCTTTCAGTTTTAACTAAACAAGCTTCTCTTTCACTAACCACTTAGTATCCGAAAGGTCAACATCCCTAATGAAATTTTCAATAATATCAGCAGCTTGACCACTACCATATGGATTGTCTAGATTGGCAATATAGTTGCGATATTTGATGTCAAAGACAGCTTGTTCGATAGCAGAAACGATGTCACTTTCTTGATAACTAACAAATTTAACATTACCAGCATTCAAGCGTCCTCGTTGTCTATGCCCTACATTCACTACTGGAAGTTTATACATTGGAGCTTCAAGAATTCCCATGCTTGAATTGCCGACAAGAGCTTTCGCATTTCGTAGAAGATTGACAAATATCGAGCGAGGCAACGTTTGTTGAAGCAAAATTCTGTCAGATTCAAACTCTTTGTATGCCTGAATAATCTCATACGAACCTGGATCACTATTAGGTGTAATACAAACTGCTTTTAACCCCTTATCTTGACACACTTTATCAATAGCCTTTAACGTAGACGTCATTTGCTCATAAGCACTCTCATGCTCAGAAGATAACGGGTGTTTCAAAACAACAATATAGTCAGATAGCTCGGAGCCGATAAAATTAGAAACATCGGCCATACTAAGTTGAGGCTCATTAGTGATATTATCTAGCCCCGGCGTACCGCAGAAAGAAATTCGCCACTCATCTTCCCCCATACTTACCAAATTTTTTGAGTATGGTTGAGCAGTTGTAAAATGAATATGTGCGAGTTTACTCACTGCCATACGAATAGGATCATCCGCATTTCCCCAGACAGGGTCTCCACCTCCTATATGAGCAACAACTACATCCATATAGTTCCCTACAATTGCGGTAGCAATGCTTTCTTCTCGATCTCCAACCACAAGAAGTAGATCTGGTTTCTCTCTCTCTACAGTCTGAGTTAGGCCTGAAATTAACTGGGCAACCGCTTTGCTACGTTGTGTCGAACGGTTAGTGGTAAACAAAGTATCAATACGATCTGCAATTTCAAAACCATCACTTTCAACACGGTCAATGGTACTACCATGCCAATCGGAGAGGTGAGCGCCAGAAACTACGACTTTTAGCTCAAAATCATCACTATCAGCGAACCGCTTAATTACAGGGTAAAGAATATCGTATTCTGAACGAATACCAGTTACCGCTAAAATACGCTTAATTTTCTTCATTGTTTTGTTCCAAAAATAAAGGGAATTGCTTCCTCTAATACCTGAATTGATTCTGAGTTATTTCCGTGCAACCATAATGAGGCGATCTGAGCATTTCGCCCCCCTAAATAGTCATTGTTATAACTATCGCCAATCATTAATGCATTTTCTGGTTTACAATCAAAAAACTCCAATACATTCTGGAAGCATCTAATATCTGGCTTTTCATACTTCTCAGAGTTCTCCCTAGCATAAAACACTTTATCTACATGCGCTTCAAGCCCTAAATTACGAACTTTATTCTTCTGAACATCCACTACACCATTAGTGAGGACTGCGGTGCTAATTTGATTGCTTTTTAATATTTCTAAAAAGCGGGAAGAGGATTGTGGCAAATTTATTGCGAATTCAGCTGTGCTATAGAGTAAAAAGAGTAAGTCATGATTTTGTGGAGTATAGCTAGAAGCCATTGTTAACGCTTCTCTCAATATATCTCGACTTTCTTTCCTATTTATAGAGTCAAATGCTCGAAGCAGAGAGCCGCTATCTAATTCGTTAGCTTGCTCATAGGACGAAAAAACACCAGAGAAGTAATCTCTTTCACTATAAATCGTGTCATCAAGATCCAAGATCACTAACTGTTTCATTGAGTAAAAAACTCCTCATAAGCACGGAACATTTTCATTCCCCACTTAACATTCAAATCACATTCCGAAACGCTATTACCTTGTAATATATTGATAAAGTGAGGAATCCAGTTTGTTGTCGCAGCAAAGCCTAGAGCCATGCCACCAGCGATTCTTGGGTTCACTTCGACAAAATAAAGTTCTTCACCATCAAGAAAACACTGAATATTAATGGGGCCAATAAACTCAATGCATTTTGCCAAACGAGTAACTTCTCTCTCTATGATCGAGTTTTGTACTACAACCCCACCGGTTGATTTGCCATTTATAACTCCAAGCCGTTTCCTCGGGACGATGTATACTGGTTTGTTATCCGCATCAAATAGACAGTCAACTGTGTATTCCTCTCCCTGAAGTACAGTTTGAGATATATCATCTTCAGTGAACTTAGAACGTCGTTTTTCTTCATCGTGTTCGATAAAAATACCAACGCTACCTCTACCAAAGCGGGGTTTGACTAAAGGATAAATTGGTTCAAGAGATGACTTAGCACATGGTAAGTCATTACTCGCAAAAAATTCTGCTGTTTTCCACTTATCTTGAAAGACTCGTATAGTTTCTACTGGTGAAATAAGTACTTTTATACCTAAAGCCTCGAGCTTTGTTTTTCGCTCTGCCCAACCATTAAGCATTTCATCGAAGGAGGGAATAACAACATCTATTTTGCTCTCAACCAAACATTGCTCAACTTTGTCCCATAAATTTGGGTCATTTTTCTTTGGAAAAATAACAAAATCATCTGCCAACACTTTTGCAGCACAATTTACTGAGATATCCGATGCCACAGCAATATGACCAGACTGTTGAATAGCCTTAATCATATAGGCACTAACCGGGCTACCAGCTGCTTCTGTAAGAATTCGTTTCTTCATACTTATTCACTTATTATTGGAGTACTAGGCAAGTTAACTAAGTGAGCCTCAATAAATTCAGAATACGTTAGGTCACCACGTATTGAATTCTCAAACATAGGCAATCTATGCATAAGTTGCCAAATTGGCCGAGTCATCACTCCAGAATCATTTGTGACACTGAGGATCTCTTCGCGGCTTTCTTTATCCGTGCAAATGATCGCATTTAACCAATAGTTTGACTGCGCATACTCAGGTTCAGTGACAAACTTGGTGTCTGAACCTTTAAAAAAGTCCTTGTAACCTTCGGCAAGCAATCTCTTTTGTTTTAGGTACTGCTCGATAACTTCCATCTGAGCACATCCTAGAGCTGCATTCAGGTTTGGCATACGATAGTTGAAACCAGGTTCATCATGGAAGAACTCATACGGATGAGGAACTTTTGCTGTCGTAGTGACATGCTTAGTTCGCGCACCTAATTCTTGAGTCTTACATAACACCATGCCGCCACCGCCTGTGGTGATGATCTTATTACCATTGAAGCTGACAGCACCAAAATCACCAATAGTACCGGTGTGCTTGCCCTTATAGAACGAGCCTAGGCTTTCTGCGGCATCTTCAACCAACGTAATGTTCCATTTCAAGCAAACGACAACCAGTTCATCAAGCTCTACAGGGTGACCAAACGTGTGCATTGGTACAACGGCTTTGATTCTTCGACCTGTTTTTTTATGGATACACCCCGCATCTGTAACTTCAGCATTCTCTTCTAAAAATGTATCCACAGCCTTAGGGCACAACCCTAAACTCACTGGAGATACATCCAGAAAAACAGGCTCAGCCCCCATATGATAAAGAGCATTGCAAGTTGCAACAAAAGTCAAAGCTTGCGTAATAACCAGGTCACCTCTTTGAACATCAGCCATGTACAATGCAGCATGCAATGCTGCAGTGCCATTCACTGTCGCTACTGCTTTGGCGGTACCAGTGTAAGCTTCAATTTTTTTCTCAAAATCATCAACAAACTTACCGACGCTAGAAACAAATGTACTTTCAATCGTTTCCATTACGTACGCTTTTTCGTTGCCATCGAAAGTCGGTGCATGTAAGGGAATAAATTCGTCAGTTTTGTAAGTATCTCTCACAAATTCAACAATAGATGTCGCTTTCATTGAATGCTCCACTTACATCTTGCTATCGAGGTATTTACCCGTTTCTTTGTGCCCAAAATCAGGGATCATGGTAAAGAACAGTTTCACAATCTGCTCTTTAGTCCAAGCTCGCTCATCTTTCATCTCAGAGATGCTGTTTTCAAACAAAGTAAGAAGCTCTTGCTCATAAAGAGGTTCATTTTTGATGATGCCCAGATTTTCGAATCGAGACATATCCAGCTCTTCTTTATCTGTAAAAAACTCTTCGAAGTCTTTTTCACCCGTTGTATCACTTGCAGTAAACAAACATGGCCACTTACCCTGCTCTGGAAGCGTATGTGCAAGTTGACGAGCTTCTTCTTCTGTTTCACATAGGTGAGGTTCAAAACCAAGTTGCTCTAGGTATTTCACCGCGATATCTGCAAACGAAATAAGATGTAGAGCTTCACTTAGTTTCGGGAAGAAAATGTCTCGGTTTTCGCCAAAGATACAAGACATTAAACATAGTTCTCCCGACTCTTGAGGAGTAACAAAGTAACGCTTGATGTCGTTTGGAGCCACGATAGGTTGGCGCTTTTGGATACGTTGGTTAAATCCGTGAAGTAGCGAGCCATCAGAGAATGCCACATTTGCAAATCGAGCAGTTGAGATTGCCATTTGCTCGCTTTTACGCATCAGGAACATTTCCATAATACGTTTGGATGCTCCCATCATATTGACTGGGTTTGCAGCTTTATCAGTTGAAACACAGAAGTACTTTTTCGCACCAGCATCAATAGACTGCTGGATCGTTTTGTCGGTATTAAAAACATTCACATCGATCATGCGCATCAGTGTATAAGGATCTTTTTCACTTCTAACATGCTTAAGCGCAGATAGGTTCAATACATAATCGAACTTACCATCGGCTTTAATGAATGCATCGTACTCCAGAGAACCAATGTCCAAAGCAAATGTTTGGAAGTCACCATCAATATAACCAAATGAGCTACGGATATCTCGAACAAGCTCTACCATATTGTTTTCACTAATATCGACAACATGTAGCTTCTTAGGGTTACGTTTAAAAATCTCTTTAGTTACCGCTTGTCCGATAGAGCCAGCTCCACCCAGAACAAGGAAACTTGACGCAGAAACAATGCGTGACAGTTCAGATTCATGATGCTGAATGTCTTGATCAAACAAAGCCTCAGTTCGGCCAATCAGGTTTAATATTGAAGTCATTGCTATTCTTTCTCTAATTGAGGCTTTCTAGCCGTAATACTTTTATTATTGCCCACTATCGAGCTGTTATCAGCCACGTTTTTTGTGATGACCGCATTTGCTCCAACGTAACAATTCTTACCAATTGAAATCCCGCCAATAACCTTTGCTCCACTGCCAATGTAAGTATTTTCTGACACGTGGGCCATTGAGTTATCGGAGTCAAAGTTGCTGCCAATCGTGACTTGTTGATAAATTCGACATCCTTTTTCCACTTTTGCTTGCGAACCGATAACAATTCCACAAGGGTGAGGAAACAATACCGTTGGATGAATATCGGCTAAATGGCTAACATCACAGTTGTAAACATAAAAAATACGTCGTTGAAAACGCTTGCGTATAAAACGAGAGTGTTGCGTACCCCAAAACATTAGATCTAATTCGGCACGAAACTTTTTTGAGGGTTCAGACGTAGAAAGCCATTTTATCAATAGTTTAAGCATACTATTCGACCTTCTTCGGTGGGTTTCGAAATAAATACCATTTACGCCAAAGAGCACACTGAATAGAATACAACTCCCGCGTAAATCGATTCATTTTATTACTCTTCTCGAGCTTACCGACACTAGAATCAAAATCTGTTTCATTCTTAACGATACCTGGCATTATGCCTCGGCATGAAACTTCATTTGACCAAAACTGGTCCATGTAATCATCAACAGGCAGTAGCCATTCTTGAGCAGATTCAATGAACCTTTTTGCAGCCATTGGAGTGACGAAGTAAGATCGAGTTGCGCCTGGGCCTCGTAAATACTCGACGACATCATGAGATCTATATGAACCAATTTTGACGAATGGCCGTTTGCGTCCATTAACAAATAAACGAACATAACCATATGGTTGGAGCTCGTTGATGTTTTTCATCGAATCATCAAAACATTCTTCTAGTTGAGCATCATCCTCAATGACAACTATCGGCTCATTTAACTCTAGGCACTTTTCCCAAAGCAAATAGTGACTGGCGAAGCACCCCAATTCACCTGGCGTCATTCCATAGCCTTTCACTCTAAGTCTTTTCTCAACGTTGTACTTGCTAAACAGAGGATGCTCGCCTTTACGTCCATCTATTGCATCAAAAAACTCAAAGTCTTGCTCTACACCAGCAAATTGAGCTTCGATATGCGCGCGGCGCTCAACTGCGCTTTCCAAACTAATCACAAACGTACGCATTCTCTATCCTTTATTACTTTGGTGGTAACCGCTTAGCAAACAGTCAAAGTCTTGGAGGCTCCACGCAATCGCGCATT
Source organism: Vibrio jasicida CAIM 1864 = LMG 25398 (assembly GCF_000400365.1). Taxonomy (GTDB): domain Bacteria; phylum Pseudomonadota; class Gammaproteobacteria; order Enterobacterales; family Vibrionaceae; genus Vibrio; species Vibrio jasicida. Next base: position 89,665 of record NZ_BAOG01000025.1, read on the forward strand.
TACCTTTTTCTTTCTTAAATGAGCGCAATAGTCGCTCTAAATTCTCTTTAGAAACCTTAGTATCTGTAGATGAAAAGCACTTATCAAAGTCGATAATCCAGACCTTGTCTTGATCATCAATTAAGATGTTATGAATGTTCAAGTCGGTATGGTTCACATTAACTTTATGCATCTTGGCAATTTCTTGCCCAATCTTTTGGTACATCACTTTCGGTAATGGTTTTTCTTGCAAAATACTGACCAAGTCTCTGGCATTTGGGATTCTTTCGCTGAGAAGATCCGCTTGGTAAATCAAACCTGTTTTAACTGCTCGCGCGGCAATCGGGCGAGGAACATTAACGCCGGCATCTATCAAAATCTGCAAAAGGTTTAACTCCTGAGCACTACGAGTTTGTTCCCAACCAGAAAACCAGTATTGGTCTTTCACAAGTTTGCCGAATAGACCACCTCGGCGATAATGTCGAAGGGCAGCTTGCATAGAGTCTAGTTGAACAAACCAGGTAGTACCCCGACCAGAAGCACTGCCCAAGATTTTACCTTGTTCTTGCCAATAGCCGGCATCAAACAATGGCAATGTTGGGTCTGAAATGATTTCATCATCAAACCAAATCGTGCAATTACCTTGTTGTGAAGTTTGAATCATATCTTTAATACCCACAGCTAAAGTGATCTAGAGATAAAGACTAAGCAAGATATACAGCCATGTGAATCCAGCGAACGCTAATGCCACCATAACTGCCGCTGACCCTATATCTTTTGCTCGCCCACTCAATTCATGATGTTCGACGCCTACGCGATCCACTACCGCCTCTATCGCGGAATTGATCAACTCAACAATCAAAACAAGAACGACGACACCAAGCATCAAAATGCGTTCTATGACACTCAAGTCAAAAACACACACCAAAACGATAGCAATGGCTAGCATCACAAGCTCTTGTCTAATCGCTGCTTCGTGTTTAAACGCCGCCCTTAAGCCTTTCGCAGAATATCCCGTAGCTTTGATGATGCGCTTTAAACCAGTGTTTCCAGGTTTACCCGAATTTGGAGATTGATGTTGTTGGCTATTTGACATTGCGAAGACTCGTCAGTGCTCAGTATAGAAGCGGTGTATTTTACATTTATTGGGGATGTCTGCATAATTTACCTGCATCTATTTATCTGATCAGACAATAACTATGTTCACTTCTGCCCCTTCTTCACTCTGTATATTGCGTTTATCTGCAATTGGTGACGTTTGCAATACTATCGCGACGGTTCAAGCGATTCAAAAACAATGGCCTGAGACCCATATCACTTGGATTACTGGCAAACTTGAAGCTCAATTGCTACAAGCGATAGATGACGTTGAAGTGATTGTTTTTGATAAAAAAGCAGGACTTGATGGCTACAAGTCATTGTGGAAGCAACTCAAAGGACGCGAGTTTGATGCCTTGCTTCATATGCAATATGCCATTCGAGCGAGCGTGGCGACGTTGGGTATTAAAGCGAAATACAAACTTGGTTTCTCTTCTGACCGTAGCCAAGACTTTCAAACTTTGTTCACCAATGTCAAAGTCCCTTCACCAAGCTCTTTGCATGTTGCGGATGGTTTAATGGCGTTTGCCAATCAGATTGGAGTACCTCAATCGGAACTATCTTGGTCTTTATCTTACTCAGAAGAGGATAGTACTTGGGCTAAGGCAAAACTAGGTACGGTGCAACCAAACTTGTTATTGGTTCCCGGAGCAAGTAAAGCCTACAAGAACTGGAACGCGAAGGGTTATGTGGATGTCATTAATCATGCGCGAGAGAAAGGCTGGAATGTCATACTAGCGGGCAGTCCTGCAAAGGTGGAAGTTGACCTAGCAAATGAGATTCAAGCTTTGTTGCGTGAACCTTGTTTAAACTTAGTAGGAGAAAGCTCCATCCTACAAATGCTAGCTTTAATTGATACTGTACAGATGGTGATAGCACCAGATACTGGCCCAGCCCACATGGCGAGTGCAATGAACACACCGATTATTGGTTTATATGCCCATCACAATCCCATTCGAGTAGGCCCTTATCGCTTTTTAAAGTATGCCGTATCTGTATATGAAGAAGTGATTCTTGCAGAAACAGGAAAGACTAGCCAAGAATTAAGTTGGCGAACCCGAGCAAAGGATGAAGCCGCAATGAACCGCATTACAAGCGACCGTGTCGTCGCTATGTTCGAGCAAGTCGTAGAAGATTTGTATCCACAATATCAGTAAATTATACCTGTAGAAGATTGTTTAAGAAGGAAACTACCTTGTCTAAATCTACCTTAGCCGTCGCGTTGATCGTAAAAAATGAAGAGAAGCACCTGAAAGCTTGTCTAGACACAGTAAAAGATTGGGTCGATGAGATTGTTCTTCTAGATTCAGGTAGCACTGATACCACTGAAGAAATCGCTAGGCAGTATACTGATAAGTTTTATACAAATTTAGAATGGCCTGGGTTTGGCAAACAACGCCAACTTGCTCAAGACTATGTGGAATCGGATTTCGTGCTTTGGTTGGATGCGGATGAGCGTGTTACCGATGAATTACGCCAAGACATACTCAACGCAATCAGCCAACACTGCGATAAAAACATTTATCGTGTGAACCGACTGACGACAGCCTTTGCAAAAGAGATTCGTTACTCAGGTTGGTCACCTGATTGGGTTGTACGTTTATACAAAACATCAGAAACGAAATATAACGACGCATTAGTTCATGAAAGCGTTGTTATTCCCGATGGCTTTAAAGTAGTTTCGTTAAATGGCCGTTTGAAGCATTTTACTTATGAAAAGCTTGGCGAGTACACGCGAAAAACCCAACTGTACATGCAATCTTGGGCAGACCAGCGTGAAGGTAAAAAATCAGCCTCACTTTTTAGCGCATTTACCCATGGCTTCTTCCGTTTCTTCAAAATGTATATTATCAAACGTGGCTTCTTAGATGGTCGACATGGTTTTTTACTTGCTGTACTAAGTGCAAATACAACCTTTACTCGCTATGCAGACCTGTGGCTGCGTGATTACGTCAAAAAACATAATAAAGAGCAATAACATGAACATTTGCCACGTTAACTTAGCTTCTGGATACCATGGTGGCGAGAATCAGACGCTGCAACTCATTAAGCAACAAGTAAAGCTCGGCTATCAACTGACAGTTGTTGCAAACCCTAAGAGCCCTTTCGCCGATGCGGTAAAAGCGTTGGGCGTTAAAGTGGTATTAGCGAACCACTTTACCAAAGCACACTCAAAATCTATCACTAAGGATTGTGCTCTGATCCATGTGCATGAAGGACGTGCCATTTATTGGGCTCTGATCCAACATATGCTCTACGACAAACCATATATTGTCACTCGCCGAATCGACAACGCATTGAAAAAGAAATGGTTGGCAAACTTAGCCTATTCAAAAGCCTCCGCTGTGGTGGGTTTAAGTACTGAAATAGTTCAGAGAGTGAAAGACGCTTACCCAACTTCAGTAACCTACAAAATCCCAAGTTCACCGGTGACATACCTTGCTAACACTGAAACGGTAAAAGCGATTAAAGACCGCTTCTCAGGTAAATTTATAGTGATACATGGAGCAAACATGCTGAAACATAAAGGCTTCAATGTCACTGTCGACGCGGCAAGACTATTAGAAAAGTCCGCACCCTTTGTCTATTTTTGTTTACTAGGTGATGGCTCAGAGAGAAAGGCACTTGAGTCTCAAGCGCAAGGCCTAACTAACATCAGTTTCGAGGGCAAACAAAGCAATATGGGTGATTGGTTTGCTGCGGCAGATTTGCAGGTTCATCCTTCTTACACAGAGGGACTGGGCTCTGTCATTTTGGAAGGTATGGGAGCAGGTTTACCTGTTATAGGTACTAATGCAGGTGGTATCCCCGACATTATCGACCACAATTCAAACGGCTTACTCGTTGAACCAGGTAATGCACAAGAGTTGGCGAATGCAATAATGAAGATCGCTCAAGATGAAAAGCTTCAACAAGAATTCATCGCCAATGGGCAAGAGAAACTGAAGTTATTTGATATCAACTACACTGCTAACCAATACGTAGATGTTTACGAGAAAGTTATACGATGAAAAAAGTCATTTACCCAGGAACATTTGACCCAATCACTAACGGTCACCTAGATATCATTACACGTGCCGCAGACATGTTTGATCAAATTATTATCGGTGTCGCTGCAAGTCCTTCGAAAAAAACACTGTTTAGCCTAGAAGAACGAGTAAAACTCGTTGAAGAATCAACAGCGCACTTAAGCAATGTATCAACCGCTGGTTTTAGTGGCTTACTGGTTGATTTTGCTCGTGAGCAAGAAGCAAATGTACTGGTGCGCGGCCTTAGAACAACTGTCGACTTTGAATACGAATTTGGCCTAACGAGCATGTACCGCAAACTGTTACCAGGTGTTGAGAGCGTGTTCCTGACACCAGCAGAAGAATACGCTTTTCTCTCTTCTACCATCGTCCGTGAAGTAGCAATCCATGGCGGTGATGTCGAGCAATTTGTGCCAAAGAGTGTTCATACAGCTATCAAAACAAAGGTAGCCAAATGAGTTTCACTAAATTCAAATATTATTCCAACAACTCACTAATATCGCTCATTCCTGCCTCGCTTTTTCGACTGTATGCCAAAAGAAAGCTAAGAGCATACGACGAGAATGAGCAAAATGATATTCAAGCTAGAGTCAACTATTACAATAAGATCATAGAGCAATTTGAAGTAGGCAATAAAGGAACTAAAGTCCGTAGTTTTAAGAAAACTAGCGGGACAACATATTACTTCGACTTACTCAAAGTCATTAAAGGCTTTCCGTCAAACTTCGCTTTTCATTACCTCAACGGTGATGTTCGACACGTCCCAGATGAGCCGACATTTGTGAAAAGTCGCCCTATTAGCGACGATAATGGCAATTCAGTAATATTAAAATTAAATGCAATTCGACACTTTTACTTTGTTCGAGATAAATTGTCATTTGAAGCCAAAAAAAATATGGTGGCTTGGCGTGGCGTAGGATTCCAACCACGTAGACAGGTTGTGTTACAAAAATTTCATGCTCATCCAATGTGCAATATTGGCCAGACTCGACCTCTAGATGGAAACCCATGGGAGAAAGAGTTTATGTCAATAGAAGAGCAACTTACTTACAAGTTCCTTCTGGCCATTGAAGGAAATGACGTTGCCACCAACCTAAAATGGGCAATGTCCTCAAATTCACTAGTGCTCATGTCGAAGCCAACTTGCGAAACTTGGTTTATGGAAGGACTTCTCGAAGCGGGAGTTCACTATGCTGAAGTTGCAGATGACTACTCTGATTTAATTGAGAAAATGGAGTACTACATCGCGCACCCAGAAGAAGCGGAAAGCGTCATCAAAAATGCTCACGCATGGGTCGCTCAATTCCGAGATCAAAAACGCGAGCGTTTAATTTCATTATTAGTCGCGAAGAAATACTTCGAGAAATCAGGACAAATGTAATCTTGCCCTTCCTCTCTTAAGTTTTTACTTCTGACATTCCCCGCAGAAGAAGGTATTGCGTTGACCTATCTTTTGCTCTTGGAGAGCTTCGCCGCATTCTGGGCATGGCTCTCCGGCTTTTCCGTAAACTAATAATTCTTGTGCGAAGTAACCCGGTTTGCCATCTGCTTGGGCGAAGTCTTTCAGTGTGGTTCCGCCTTGCTGAATGGCGATCTCTAGCGTGGCTTTAATGTTCTCCACCAGCAATTGCCACTCTTTCTTGGTTAGCTTACCAGCAGGGCGAGTGGGATGAATGCGTGATTTAAACAATGATTCGTTGGCGTAGATGTTTCCGACTCCGACGACGACTTTATTGTCCATAATGAACTGTTTAACCGCAACGCGCTTACCTTTGGCTTTCTCTGCTACGTAATCAGCATTGAACTCTTCAGTCAAAGGTTCTGGTCCCATATGACCTAATACAGCATGTGATTCATTTGGTGCGCTCCACAGCCATGCGCCAAAACGGCGTGGATCGTTGTAGCGCAGTATTTTTCCATTAGTAAGTTTGAGATCCACATGATCGTGCTTTGCTGGAGGAAAATCAGCATCAAGCACACGCAGTGAACCCGACATTCCTAAATGAACAATCGCAGTACCTTCGTCCGTTTCAATCAACAGATACTTAGCGCGGCGACTGATATTACGAATCACCTGCCCTTCTAGCTTCTTCAACTCTTGAGGGATATCCCAACGCAGTTTCGGGGTTCGGAATACAAATGCCTCAATCGTCTCGCCAACCATGTGTGGACTGATGCCCATTCGGCTTACTTCAACTTCTGGTAATTCAGGCATTTAATTCTCCTTAAAACGCTAAGAGCATTGATATTGGGTGGCTAGCATAATCGAAAAGAACAAAGACAAACACAGCTTTTGAAAAGGGTTATTCGTAAGGCTTACTTGGGCATGATGTAGTTGCCATCAACAGAAATCGCAATCCATTTATCTTGCCAGTTTTTAAACAACCAAAAGTCGCCAAGCCGATAAAAGGTCACTCGTTGCGGTTCTTCTAAGTCTTGGTACCAGATCTCAATACTTTCTGGAGAAGACAACTGAGACTTTAAATTATCGTATTGTTCTGAGGTCAGCTCAGTCCCTTCCAAAGATTGCCAACGAGTCACAATCTCTTGTACGGGAATATTAGCTTTAATGTTCGATTGCCATTGCCCATTTTGTTTCTCTAATTCCCAACCTGAGAAGTAAATAGCACTCACTTCATGATCAGAGCGCAATAAATTGGGGTAAGGATCCACGGGTTCTTCGACAAGGTAGGTTTTGATCAAGGTTGGCGCATTCAAGATCACCATAAAAACGATGATGCCTAGGATAAGAATATTGTTCCAACGACGGCGACGGGCCGGACTAACGCGCATAGCAGTTCCTAATCTCCTGTAGTTATCAACAAACTACCAAAGCGTATGAATTTTGACTAGAACATCTGTATGGAAACACGTGAAAGAAGGGATGAAGTGAAGGATTACTGAATTTTAGGTAATAAAAAGCCCAACTCGAGAGTTGGGCTTTTTAAATCGTCAAAGAGACAAAACCAATTATTTGATTTTAGCTTCTTTGTACATAACGTGCTGGCGTACAACTGGATCAAATTTCTTGATCTCAAATTTGCCTGGCATGTTACGCTTGTTCTTATCTGTTGTGTAGAAGTGGCCAGTACCTGCTGAAGATACTAGACGGATTTTCTCACGAACGCCTTTCTTTGCCATTGCCTATTTCCTCTTAAACGTTTTCGCCACGTGCACGGATATCAGCAAGAACAGTATCGATACCCTTCTTGTCGATGATGCGCATACCTTTTGCAGTAAGGCGTAGTTTAACAAAACGTTTTTCGCTCTCTACCCAGAAACGATGAGTTTGTAGGTTCGGCAGAAAACGACGCTTAGTAGCATTTCGTGCGTGTGAACGGTTGTTACCCGTTACTGGACGCTTACCAGTTACTTGGCATACTCGTGACATGAATGTCTTCTCCAAAATCGTTTCAGCTCGATATCAACCTTGGTGGCCGAACCTCTCTATTTCTCGGAAAGAAGTTAGAGGTTAAGAACCGCTATGGAAAATCCATACAAGGCTATCAAAGGTCGCGCATTATACTAACTTGATATGCATTGCTCAAGACCCGAACAGATCCTTTTTACAGGTTTTCGTGATCTTTTTTTAGACAGCAGGTTTTTTCTAGCAGTCCAAGCTGAATTCAGTTAAAAATTTAGTGGCGAGGATGATAGCAGATTTTTAGCAACTAACAACCTAAAAAATGCACAGTTATATCCACCCTCTTTCTGCAAAAGAAACGCTTTCGCCATCACCGATAACGAAATGGTCCAAAATCCGTATATCCACCAGCGCTAAAGCATCGATTAATCGTCGCGTAATTCGTCTGTCTGCTTGGCTCGGCTCTGCAACACCAGACGGGTGATTGTGTGCCAGAATCAAAGCAGCTGCGTTATGATGCAGGGCTCGCTTGACCACTTCTCTCGGATAAACCGACGCGGCATCTAGTGTGCCTTCAAACAAAATCTCATCTTTTATTACTCTATGCTGGTTATCTAAGAAAAGAATGTAGAAAGCCTCTCTTTGTCGATCTCTCAATATAGAAGAAAGATACATTTTAGTTTGTTCGGGGCTGGTTAATGCATCACCACGCTTTAAGGTTTCGGCTAAATAACGTTGCGTCATTTCCAAGACAGCTTGTAACTGCACGTATTTCGCTTGTCCCAACCCTTTGTGTTGGCAGAATTCTTTTTCGGTTGCAGAAAAAAGCTGGCGAAGTGAACCGAAATCTTGAATAAGAAAATCAGCCAATTCGATGACATTCATACCTTGTGTGCCAGTGCGAAGAAAAATCGCCAATAGTTCAGCATCGCTCAAAGCTTGCGGCCCTCTGTGTAGCAGCTTCTCTCGTGGCATAGAATCAGTAGGTAAGGATTTAAGGGTCATCATTAGCTCTCTTTCTCTAGTGAACTCCTATTGCACAAAACAAAAGCAGAAATTCGAAACTGACTTTTGTTTTTTCCGTTAGCCGCAGCTTTTTTATGTAATTTAGCAATCCATCAGAATGTACCGCGTTCAACCAGTTCGTCTTTTCTCCCCTGTGGATTTCTAAAAAGGCATAGACCTCTTCTCTAAAATTTGAACACAAAAAACCATTATTGAGGCTCTAGAAATCCCAATAATTAATATTCTGTAGTTTGATATGGATTAGCTTCTCATCAGATTTGCTTGGGCGATGATAGATTCAGTTGTGCTAAACTCGTCGCCAGAAAAATTGGAGATCTCACATGCAAACACTCGCAGGAAAGAAAATTCTACTCGGCATCAGTGGCGGTATTGCCGCGTATAAATGTGCGGAGCTAACCCGTCGCCTAATAGAAAGAGGCGCGCAAGTTCAAGTAGTGATGACCAAAGCGGCGAAGGAGTTCATTACTCCCTTAACCATGCAGGCAGTCTCTGGACGCCCGGTGTCGGATAGCTTGTTAGACCCAGCAGCAGAAGCGTCGATGGGTCACATTGAACTGGCAAAATGGGCAGATTTGGTTCTTCTTGCTCCTGCAACTGCAGATTTGATTGCACGTATGTCGGCAGGCATGGGTAATGACTTGCTTACTACGTTAGTACTTGCGACAGATTCACCAGTAGCGGTATCTCCGGCGATGAATCAACAGATGTACCGCAATGTCGCAACTCAAGAAAACATCGCGACACTGGCACGCCGCGGTATGCACATTTGGGGTCCTGCGGCCGGTGAGCAAGCATGTGGCGATGTTGGTCCTGGTCGAATGCTAGAGCCAATGCAACTTGTCGGCTTATGTGAGCAGTTCTTCCAACCGAAACTGTTGGCAGGAAAATCGGTATTGATCACCGCAGGTCCAACTCGTGAAGCAATTGATCCAGTGCGTTACATTTCTAACCACAGCTCAGGAAAGATGGGCTTTGCACTAGCAAATGCCGCAGCGCAATTGGGTGCGAAGGTCACGCTAGTCAGTGGACCTGTCAGCTTGAATACGCCAGCAGGTGTTGAGCGTATCAATGTTGCGAGTGCACAAGAGATGCATGATGCTGTAATGGCTCACGCGCCTAACCACGATGCTTTCATTAGCTGCGCCGCCGTAGCAGATTACCGTCCAGAAAATGTGGCGTCTCAAAAGTTGAAAAAGACCGAAAACAACGATCAGATGACCATCAACATGGTCAAAAATCCTGATATCGTAGCGACCGTCGCCAACATGACAGAGCAACGTCCATTCACCGTTGGTTTTGCAGCAGAGACCAACGACGTAGAAACCTACGCTCGCGGTAAACTGGTAAAGAAAAACCTCGATATGATTTGTGCGAACGATGTTTCTGTTGAAGGCCAAGGTTTTAACAGTAACGACAACGCCATCACTTTATTCTGGCCAGAAGGCGAGCAGGCGTTGGCACTAGAATCCAAAGAAGCGCTAAGTTTCAGAATTTTGGAAAAAATGCACGAATTGATGTAATTGCCATTCGCTTTTCATAGAAAACTGGCACAAATTTGGTACAAACATGACAAGTGAGGGTGTTAAAGCTCCCATTACCTCCTCACTGGTCTAGTTTGATGCCAAAGAGCGTCTTATAATCCCCTCCGCTCAACTTTGTATTTTGAAAGGAAGTAACTAAATGGCCGGCAGTAAAAAATCCAATCGTCGTGAAGAAATCTTGCAAGCTCTCGCGCAGATGCTTGAATCTACAGAAGGTGCTTCACGCATTACTACGGCAAAATTGGCGAAACAGGTCGGTGTTTCAGAAGCGGCACTTTACCGCCACTTCCCAAGTAAAGCTCGCATGTTTGAAGGCTTGATTGAGTTCATCGAAGAAGCACTCATGACTCGCATCAACCGCATTTTGGATGATGAGAAAGACACGCTAGAGCGCATTCGTATGGTAATGCACCTTATCTTGGCATTCTCAGAACGTAACCCAGGTTTGACACGCATTCTTTCTGGTCATGCTCTAATGTTTGAAAATGAGCGCCTACGCGATCGCATCAACCAACTGTTTGAACGTATCGAAACACAGCTTCGTCAGATCCTACGTGAACGTAAGATCCGTGAAGGCAAATCGTTCCCAGTGGAAGAGCGCATTTTAGCCGCTCAAATCCTAGGACAAGTTGAAGGCAGCTTGAACCGCTTTGTTCGTAGTGATTTCAAATACCAACCAACCGCGAACTTTGACGAGTATTGGGCACTTCTCAGCGCACAAATTAAGTAGAGATTATGAGTAAAGACAAATTCACTAAGCCGGAGTTTTCTCTTTCACTTCTCCACCCTCGTAACTGGGGTGTTTGGCTCGGCTTTGGCTTTTTGGCTATCGTGGTCAATATCCTTCCATACCGTATGTTGCTGTCGTTAGGCCGTACACTTGGCCACCTCGGTATGCACTACGGCAAAGGTCGTGTCCATGTCGCAACACGTAACCTTGAACTGGCTTTTCCAGATAAAGCGCCTGAAGAGATCCAACACATTATTGAAGAGAACTTCAAGAATACCGGTATGGCACTGATCGAAACCGGTATCACTTGGTTTTGGCCGACATGGCGTTTCAAAACTCTGATCATTGAGAAAGACCTAGTCGCACTTCGTGAGAAAGCCGCAGAAGGTAAAGGTGTATTACTGTGTTGTGTACATGCTTTAAATCTTGAAATCACCGCTCGTGCTTTCGGCGTGTTAGGTGTTGCAGGCTATGGCGCTTTCCGTCCGCACAACAACCCAGCGTACAACTTCATTCAGTACTGGGGACGCACACACAACGGCAACAAACTCATTGACCGCAAAGACGTTAAACAAATGATTCGTGTTCTACGCAGCGGTGAACGTTTGTTTTACTTACCGGATCACGATTACGGTCGTAACAAATCGGTATTCGTCCCTTTCTTCGCAATTGAAGACGCTTGTACTACAACTGGCACCAGCATTCTGGCTTACACGTCCAAGTGCTCGATAATTCCGGGCTCTGGCTTCCGCAATGGAGATGGTAAGTATGAAATCATCGCTGATAAGTGCATTGAAGCCGACTATCCGAAAAAAGACGAAGTAGCGGCAGCGGCTTATATGAACACCTTTGTAGAAGAAGTTATTCTGCGCGCACCAGAGCAGTGGATGTGGCTGCACAAACGCTACAAGACCATGGCTGATGAAACTGCGCCAAAAGGTATTCGCTATAAGTAAGTGATAAAGATAAAAGAAAGGGGCTGATGGATATCCACCAGCCCCTTTTTCTTTAATGATGAAAGAACAATTAAATGCCGTATTCCGCGCGGTACGCTTTTACTGCTTCTAGGTGCTCTTTGTCTGTACCTTTCTCTTCAAGGAAAGTCACAAGGTCTGTCAGGCTAACGATTGAGATGATTGCACAACCAAAGTCACGCTCTACTTCTTGAATCGCAGACAACTCACCTTTGCCTTTTTCTTGACGGTCAATCGCAACCAACACGCCTGCTAGGTCCGCACCGTTTGCTTGGATGATTTCCATTGATTCGCGAATCGCGGTACCTGCTGTGATTACGTCATCTACTAGCATGATACGACCTTCAAGCGCAGAGCCTACAAGGTTGCCGCCTTCGCCGTGGTCTTTTGCTTCTTTACGGTTGAAGCAGTAAGGCGTGTCGATGTCGTGGTGATCCGCTAGCGCTACTGCAGTTGTAGTCGCGATTGGGATACCTTTGTACGCAGGGCCAAACAGTACATCAAACTCAATGCCTGAATCCGCAAGCGCTGCAGCGTAAAAACGACCAAGACGCGCTAGGTCACGACCAGTATTGAAAAGACCAGCGTTAAAGAAGTACGGGCTTTTACGGCCAGATTTCAAAGTAAACTCACCAAACTTAAGAACTTCTTTCTCAAGTGCAAACTCAATAAATTCACGCTGGTATGCTTTCATTATTTTCTCTCTAAATACAGGCTTGGTATCCATATTCCCAAGCAGTTAATAAACACTAATGCGTTATCTCCTAAGTAGATGGATTTACAGCTAGGCAGCAAGTTTTTCTATCCCTATGAGCATAGTCTTCCTATGTAAATAGGTCGGACTAGCGCTCCAGTAGAAAAGCGCAGCGAACAACGCTGTAGATTCATATACGACGGAGATAAAAAAATAGCCCCCATAATGGGAGCTATTAAAATCAATTGGCTAACGCCGCCTTCTGCGCTGCGACAATTTCCGTAATGCCGACTTTCGCCGACTCTAGCAGAGCCATCAGCTGCTCGTGACTGAACGGTTCACCTTCTGCGGTGCCCTGAATTTCAATCATCTTGCCTTCTTCTGTCATCACTACATTCATGTCTGTGTCTGCCGCTGAATCTTCAACGTACTCAAGGTCACACAGAACATCATCACCTAGTAAACCAACAGAAACTGCCGCTACGTGACCTTTCATTGGGTTTGCTTTTAGCTTTCCGCTATCCACTAAGTGTTGGAACGCATCTGCCATTGCAACGCTTGCGCCGCTGATAGATGCAGTGCGAGTACCGCCATCTGCTTGGATAACATCACAGTCAACCGTGATCATGAACTCACCCATCGCTTGTAGATCAACGACAGCGCGTAGGCTACGTGCGATCAAGCGTTGGATTTCCATCGTACGACCACCTTGCTTACCGTTCGCCGCTTCACGACGAGTGCGCGAGTGAGTCGCACGAGGTAGCATGCCGTATTCAGCCGTTACCCAGCCTTTACCTTGACCTTTTAGCCAACGAGGCACAGATTCTTCAACGGTCGCATTACACAACACTTTGGTGTTACCAAACTCAACTAACACTGAGCCTTCAGCGTAAGCTGTGTAGTTACGAGTAATTTTGATTGGGCGAACTTGGTCCGCCTTGCGATCGTTTGGACGCATGGGCATCTACCTTAAGTAATGAGGAGAAGACGATTTGGTTGGGCGCAGATTATAACGGAATCGATTAAATAAAGCTATCTGGACAATCTCGCCACAGAATAGCAAAGCCTCTGCCATCTTGCTGTGCTACTATTGCGTGGTAATTTTCAGCAAATTTAAAAGACAGGAAAATTCGATGATTTACAGTATGACAGCGTATGCGCGCAAAGAAGTAAAAGGCGATTGGGGCAGCGCAGTGTGGGAGATCCGCAGTGTAAACCAACGCTACCTAGAAACTTACTTCCGCATGCCAGAACAGTTCCGTGCTCTTGAGCCAGTACTGCGTGAGCGTTTTCGTAAGCGCCTAGCTCGCGGCAAAGTAGAATGTAATCTGCGTTTTGAAGCAAACCCAGCAGCAAAAGCAGAGCTTAGCATTAACGAAGCACTGGCAAACCAAGTGATCAAAGCTGCTGAGCAAGTGATGCACATGACTGGCGAACTAAGCCGCATCAACCCATTCCAAGTCATGCAATGGCCTGGTGTGATGGAAACACCTGAGCAAAATATGGATGAGGTGAACAAAGAACTGCTTGCTGCATTTGATGAAGCAATTGGTGAGTTCATCGAAGCGCGTGGCCGTGAAGGCGACAACATGAAAGCGCTTATCGAACAACGCCTAGAAGCGATCACATCAGAAGTCGTGAAAGTGCGCGCACGCATGCCAGAAATCCTAGAGTGGCAACGTGAGCGTCTGTTCTCGAAGTTTGAAGATGCGAAAGTAGAGCTAGACCCATCTCGCGTTGAGCAAGAGCTTATCCTTCTGGCGCAGAAATCAGACGTAGCAGAAGAGCTAGATCGTCTTGATTCTCACGTGAAAGAAACCACAAACATCCTGAAGAAAGGTGGCGCAGTCGGTCGTCGTTTAGATTTCATGATGCAAGAGTTCAACCGTGAATCGAACACGCTAGCGTCAAAATCAATCAGCACAGACATCACTGCATCAGGTGTTGAACTGAAAGTTCTGATTGAGCAAATGCGCGAACAAATTCAGAACATCGAGTAATAAAGACCTCGATGAGATATCTAAAGAGCCTCGCACTGCGGGGCTTTTTATTTGCTGATGCTTCACTTGCTTCCTATATATAAAACCAATAGTCTTGTGTGGTTACTCCTAAACCATTGAATCGCCATGACTCGTCCGCATTGCTTCGTCCTGCAACATGACTCCCCTATTTCTTTCTATCCTGATAAAAATCAGTTGATGATTGATGGTGAGGAGATTCATTTAGAGCCATTGCAAGCAAGATTGCTCAGCTGCTTTATCGAGAACCGTGGGAACGTACTGAGTACCCAGCAAATCGCCGATGATGTCTGGCAAAGGACGCAAGTTTCCGACAACTTGGTGAGACAAGTCATTAGTCTACTGCGCAGTCAGCTTCAGGACAAAACGCGTCCGTATCGCATCATTCAGACCATTCCTAAGCAAGGTTACTTATTTGATATCGAAGTGACTGAGCCAAGCATAACGCGCCCTCCTATCACTGAAGAAGCGGTTCCCCTTACTCGTACCGCAAAGCCTAAAAACAAACGTATGGTTTTAGCTGTAGCGGCAATCCTGACGGTTGGGCTTATTATGGCTTGGGTAGTAAATGGTGACACCACAGATGAAACAACGGTGATAACAGCACAACAAAGTGACGTAGTGCCCGTTTATATTCATGATATTACGCTCGATTCCAGCAGCAACTTTGAAATGGCAGAAAGCGTATATAACTATCTCTTCTATGGTCTAAATTCAGCCAAAAACCTATCCGGTTATCACTATTCTCAGTTATCCCAACAAAGTAAGCAGTCTCTTGCCAACCACGGTGTTGAGCTCAAAAGTTGGATTAAGAAAGTAGAAGGCAATTATGTGCTTAGCGTCTTGGTGCAAAACAACCATCAACCCAACCAGAGCCAAAAGGTAGAGAAGACATTTAACCAAGATAACTTCTTCGATGCTATTGGCGATGTGATTTTAGAAATCAAAGCCATCATTGCCCCAATGAGTTCCGATTACGAAGTGGCTAGCCATCGCGTGACGTCCATCAGTAACTATGACGATTGGAAAGTGATCTCTGAAGGGATTTCTCTTTTCTATCAAGGTAAAGGTGGTCCCGCTTTTTCGGATATTGTTCAGCAGCTAAATACGATTCAACAGCAAGGGCGAGACAGCTATTTGGTCAGCGCTTTGTTGTCTTACTCTGAATCTTTAGCTTACTTACGCGAGCACAAACAAGAAGACAGAGAGCAAGCGCTTCACTCAGCCAAGCAAGCGTTCGAACTAAACCCACGTTGTGATATTGCCAACCTCACTTTGGGGCTTGCTTTACTTATCAACCAGCATCCTGATCAAGCCTTCCCATACTTGTTTTACGCAGCAGAAAGCACGCCAAGTCCAATCAGTTTTTACTTACTCAGTGTGGCTGACAAACTCGCAGATAACCCGAAAGGCTCGCAATACAATTACCAACGCTATACTGAGATGAAAAAAGAACATAACGGGCAACTGTTTGATCTTATTGAATCTTCACAAAAAGCAAACCTATTCCAAACAGCCAAATAGCCTCAGAACGGAAAACCGCTGCTCTCACCGATTGTTAAGTCGGCATCTCCAACGTTGATGGGTATTCTGGATGTTTGATTTTTGTTTGGAGTTCAACTCGCTTGCCTTGCATCAAGCGTAAAAAACGCGCCTTCCACATACTTGTAAACCAAATCATTCATTTCTTGGGATACACACATGTTGAAGAAGTTTGCTTTTCAGATCATTCCAATCCAGATCTTTCTGTTCGTCTTTTGGTTCAAAAATGGCTTTATCGATAAAGTGATGGGCATTCTACTTGGCATCATTACGCCTGATACTGCCTATGCAGGCGATACTTGGGCAGGCTGGAAAGGCTATATCGTTGGGACTTGGGATAAAAGCCAAGTCGGTCATGCACTGCTAAGTCCAACGTTTGACTTTATGTTCCCGATCCTCATTGCTTTGCAGTGCTTACCGTTTTTATTGGTGATTCGCTCGGTGCTGGCAGGTGAGTTTATGGCTGGAAAAGAGCGTCCATGGCTACTTTATGCGGCTTTTGCATCTCTATTCGTGACAGGTTGTATGGCTTTCACCCAAACCATTACGGGTGCGAGTGATGGGCAATACCTATGGCAATTTATTGGTTTTAGCATGGTTGCCATCATGTATCTGCGTAACGAACAAGGTAAATAAAGTCACATCAAAAGCCCCAATCCAATGGGGCTTCTTCATGACGTTTAGTCTGTTTTAGGCATTGATGTTCTTCATACAATGTTCACATAGCACAGGCTTTTGCTCTGCAGACTTGAGGCGAAAACGCTGCCAGAAAGTAGGTTCAGCTTTAGTGACAAAAATACCGCCCAATAATGGCAGCAGCAGAGCGACAGAAACCAACGACAAACTGTTACCCGCAATCCATGTAGAAAGACTCAGCGCAATCAACGGGAAAAACAGAAAACAGATCGAGGCAGTAAACGGCGTCGACACTTGTCCAAGCTTAAAGTACGCCACAATGCCACCTACGCTAGCAAACATACCGAGATAAATCACAGCGCTAATCGAGTCCACCGAGAACTGAGAAATATCTGGTCGCTCGACGATCAATGAGGTGATAAACAACAGCACAGAAGCAACAAAGCTTGGAAAGGCGTTGTAAGTCAGTACTGGAATGCCTTTACAGAACTTTTCAACAAACACATACATCACTGCATGAATCGCGACCGCTCCACCTAGAGCGAGAAAGCCCAGCAGGTAATCCTCCCCACCTAGACTCATTTCTTTCGCCAGAATCAGAATTAAGCTCAGAACCGCGACCAAAAGGCCGGCAATCTGGGATTTACGTAACCTAAGCCCAAGAAACAGACTCGATGTCACCATCACCGCTATCGGCATATTGGCGAAGATGATCGAAGCAAGGCCCGATGAAATGTATTGTTCCCCAAAAATCATCAAGGTAAACGGAATCGCGAAATAGAAAATCGCAACGACGAACATCCAGAACACTTTACCTTTAGGGAAAAACAGAGGTTGTTTGAGGTGTTTCGCCAACATGATTAATAGCGGTGCGGCAATCAGAAAACGCAGTCCAGTAGCAAAGATAGGTGGAATAGTTTGTACCGCTACTTCCATCGCAAACCACGTGGTGCCCCAAATCAAACACACAGACACGAACAAGATAATTGGTAGATGCTTATACGTCATGACGACCTCCCGCTTGTTGAGCATTAACAAGGTTTGGCAGATACGCAGCAAGGCGCTCGTTACGAGCAATTAAAGTGGTTTTCATTTTTTAGTTCCCATCACAGGGCGGTGTAAATAAAAAAGCTATTTACACGCGTAACAAATTCGCACGGTAATGCGTGCAGTGACATTGTTGGCAGCGATATGCTGCGAGATAGGAATTAAGCTATCGGAGGACGATAGTGAGAGTGCATATCTGCACTGGTATAGATAGAAGTTTGGCTAGTCGCAAGCTCATGACGATATGGTGCCTCATATGAACGTTGCTGGGTTTCGACAACTGCCGTGCCTGAAGCATGACCATGGGAACAACATTGTTTTTCGAAGCATGTTCCGCTCGGTTCACAACAACCCGGTTCTTCCTTGTTGACGGTATTAAACTCGATATCACAATAGCTAAAGTGTATCACTTCTGCATTGGGAGTGTTATCTGAGTAACCGGGTGAGACCTCTGCACGAGCTACGCCACTCGACAGCATAAAAGCCATCAAAGCAGAGAGCAGGAAGCAAATTGTGGATGTGCTTTTCATCAGCATCACAATGTCTCATAAAAAGGAGAATACGGGATAGCGTGAAGATAACTGTCAAACAGACAAGAAACAATAGTGCTTGAGATGACTTTACACTTTTTTACCCCAAAGTCGTGTAGATGTGACTCCCCTTCACACAAAAGCAAAGCCTCGCACTTGGCGAGGCTTAACATTATTCATCTTTTTCGGCGGTTTGATTATCAATATACGGCCAATAATGATGACCGACTCGAATAACCAAAGTAGCAGCAGCCAGAATAAACGCGGCCAAAGACAACCACACTATCATCACGGAGTCGAGCTCTTTCATTCCGAGAGTGATATAGCGAGCGATGGCCATCATGGCAATGTAAATTGGGTAACGGACTGGTATCTTACCGTTCATCACAAACTGCCCAACCATAGCAAGCACTTCCAGATAGATGAACATCAATAAGATATCATCGAGTGCAACACGCTTCTGCACGTAAATATGGACAAACTCTTCGACCATAGCCCAAACAGTCGCCAGAGTAATGGCAACCAAAAGCACAGCTTCAAGCAGATGAAAGATTTTCAGAAAAGGACGACTGAATGATTTAGGTAAATGCGACGGCATGGCCAACTATCCAAACAAATCAAAGGAGTAAGTTTGCAGTGTAGCACGCAGAGTTGAATAAGCTGAACTGACAAACCTCACCGGCAAAAAGAAAAAACGCTCCAATTAATAGGAGCGTTTCATTTTACCTAGAAGGTGACTTTACGCCACTTGCTGCTTTTTTTCTGCCACGCGCTTTTTCTTGCGGTATTTAGGGTGCGTGATAGGAATCGCGGATAGAAGTTTTTTGGTGTAGTCATTTTGAGGGTTCGCGTAAATTTCTTTCGCGTTGCCCGCTTCCACCACTTTGCCAAAGTACATCACCGCCACTTTATCGGACACATGTTTCACTACAGACAAATCATGAGAGATGAAGATGATGGCCAGATTCATCTCTTGCTGAAGTTGCAGTAACAAATTCAAGATCTGAGCCTGAACCGATACGTCTAACGCAGAGACTGACTCATCACAAATCAACAACTTCGGTTTAAGAGCGATCGCACGAGCAATACCAATACGCTGACGTTGACCACCAGAGAATTCATGTGGATAACGGTTCACTGCCGTTTCTGGCAAACCGACTTTGACCAACAGCTCTTTCACCCACTGCTTACGCTCCGAAGACGTACCGATGTTGTGAATCACGTACGGCTCTTCGAGAATCATTCCAATCGTATGACGTTGGTTAAGCGATTCCATCGGGTCTTGAAAGACAATTTGCATGTCTTTACGCAATGAGCGCATTTGTTTCACAGACAATTTGGTGATGTCTTTGCCTTCAAAGAAAATCTTACCTTCTGTTGGCTCGTACAATTTCAAAATAGTACGACCTAGGGTACTTTTACCACAGCCAGATTCACCTACTAGGCCAAGAGTTTCACCCTCACCTACTGATAACGACACGCCATCAACGGCTTTAATGGTGTAGCCTTTCTTAAACAGTCCTTTACCTGATACAAAGTGCTGCTTAAGATCTTCAATTCTTAATACTTCTTTTGCCATAACATCCTCTTTTATGACTTGTTCACTTTGCACCAGTTAGCTAGCAAACATACTGGTATCTATCGGTTTAATATCGATCATCTGTTTAGGTTCGTTATCTAAACTCGGCATCAAACCCATTAAACGTTCTGTATAAGGGTGCTGTGGGTTATCAAACAGCTCGAAAATCTCGGCTTTTTCCACAATACGACCACCGTACATCACGGCTACGTCATCACACACTTCCGCAACCACACCAAGATCATGAGTGATAAAAATCATCGCCATGCCCGTTTCTTCTTGAAGCTCATTCATTAGTTCAAGAATAGACGCCTGCACGGTTACATCCAGTGCTGTGGTTGGTTCATCACAGATAAGAATGTCTGGTTTACACGCTAATGCCATCGCGATCATCACACGCTGACGCATGCCACCCGATAGGTTGTGTGGGTATTCATTCAGACGCTTTTCCGGCATTGGGATTTTTACTTTGGCCAGCATTTCTAGCGCGTAAGACTCTCTTTGCCTCTTATCCAATTCAGGACGGTGCAACTCCAAGACTTCGCACAGTTGGCGCCCGATACTATGTACGGGATTCAAAGCCGTCATCGGGTCTTGGAAAATAATAGAAATGCGGTCACCGCGCATGGCGTACATTTCTTCTGCTGGTAATGTGGCAAGGTCTGTACCGCGGTAATTGACCTCACCATTGACGATATTACCGTATGGTTTTGGCAACAGACCCATTATCGACATCGACGTGACACTCTTACCACTGCCCGACTCACCAACTAGACCAAGGGTACGCCCAGCACGAACATCAAAGTTTACGCCATGCAGTACTTTGACAGGTCCATCATCCGTAATGAATTCAACCTCAAGATCTTTAACACTTAGGATTACATCGTTTTCCATAACACATCCTTACAGCTTATAAGTGTCATCAACGACAACAACCGGTTCAAAAGTTTTACCCGATTTCATCGCCTTCTGAGTTTCTTTCTTCACATCAGTATCAATCCAGTAAGTGCCATCACCAATGATGCCACCGCTAAACAGTGCTTCCGTCATGCGGTTCATTGGCTTCTCTGGCAGCTTTAACCAACGCCAGTGGCCATAACGAACGTAAGGCACCATATAACCAGGAACAATCACGTGCGCATCAATAATGTCACGCTGGATTTCATGACCAAGTTGGATCTTTTTGTCCATTTCCATATTGAAGCGATAATCGATGATCTTCGCATCAAGTTCAGGCGTGCTGTAGTTTGTGAACGAGTTGGTTTGAGGCTTATTCGCGTTCACTGAGTGGAAGTATTCCCAATAGGTTGGTATCTCAGAAGTACCCATATCAAGGAACGCTAAATCATGTTTCTTCTCACGCACATATTTGAACATCGACGAGCCATCGATCAGCTTAAGCTCAATGTCTAAACCAGCCAATTTAGCCTGTTCGCGCACAAAGGCGATACGAGGCGTGTGTACTGGTGTCGCGTACGTCAATTCGAAGCTCAAGCGTTGGCCTTTGTCATTGATACGGATACCGTCCGAACCAATCTTATCAAAACCCGCTGCAGCAAACGCTTGTGCCGCTTTTTCTGGGTCAAATTTCGGAGCTTTAGCATCTGGCAACGTGTATTTGCCGTGGCCGTAACCTGTTGGGTTTGGTTTACGACTGTAGTCACCACGCATGATGTTTTCGATCATGCCATCAAAGTCGATCGCGTGAGTAATGCCTTTGCGGATGTTTAAATCATCCAATAATGGCATTGCAGTATTCATCCAAACACCGCCAGCCCCTACAGGGTATTGGTTGTAACCCCAGAACTTCTGAATGTAGCCTTTTTGGTAAGGTGCGGTATTGGATTTGTCATGCCATAAGCTTGGTAGAACCAGACCAAATGCATCTAAACTACCTTTCTCAAAGTGCTTCTTGGCAATATCGTTATCACGGATGACGGTGATGCGAATCTTGTCGACGTTATAACGGTTTTGGTAGTACCTGTTCGAGTAACCCCACCAGTCTTCGCCTACGTGTTTAAAGGTAACGCTTTTACCTTTTTTGATATCCGCTAGGTAGTAAGCACTCGTAGTTGGTTCACTCTTAAAGTTGTAATAGCGAACAAAGTTGTCGTGAATACCATCACCATTCTCATCTTTCTTTGGATTCGCATAGAAATGAGCAGGACGAGGACGCAGTGCGCCCATTCTTAACAACAACTCTTCAGGATTGAGTTCTTTCGCGGCTTTAACCGCGAACGTTAAATCATCGAACTTAATCACATCTTCAACAGTCTTGTTATAGTAATCGTTATACCATGGCTCAAGAATGTCTTTCGAGCGATAGAACTTCAGCATAAATACAAAATCGTCGGCAGTGACAGGTTTACCATCTGACCATTTTGCTTCTGGGTTCAGTTTAAAATAAACGGTTTTGTTATCACCCGCTAACGCCCACTCATTAGCTAACTCCGGAATAAATTCGAGAGTATCAGGGTGACGTACAACCAATCCCGGTGTTTCATCCAGGATATAAGAACGCAAACCTGAGTTGGCATCGGGGCCAACACTACGCAAAGTCTGAGGAAAGCTCGACATATACGCTCGGAAGGTACCACCACGTTTTGCTTCAGGAGAGCCATATTGAGGCTCATCCCAGTTTGTTTGCCAGTTTAAGTCAGTCGGAAGCGTTGCTGACATCGCACCAAAACTCAGGGCGCTCAGCGTTGACGCTAATAATAATTTTTTCATAAAACTTCCCTTTTTATGTTTTGCTCACAATGCTTACTTAAACGTAGCGCGTGAATTTTTTCGGGTCGAATGCAGCTCGGATAGCTTCACCAATAAAGGTCACCATCACTAGCACCAGTACGATAGAGCTAACAACAGAAGCAACGATCCATGGCGAGTCTAGGTTCGACTTACCTTGTTGCAATAACTCACCCCAACTTGGTGTCGGAGGCATCAGGCCAAGGCCTAGGTAATCTAGTGCTGTCAGTGCTGTGATGTTCGCTGCGATAGTAAATGGTGCCAGCGTCACAATCATTACCATGGTATTTGGCAGGATGTGGTTGAACAGGATACGGCCGGTTGACGCACCTAATGCACGTGCTGCCATTACGTATTCACGAGCCGACTCTTTATAGGTCATGGTACGCATGTACCAAGTCATTCCCATCCACCCAAAGAGTACGTTAATACCGACGAACAGAGTAAAGGTTGGTTGCACTATCGAGACGAGGATCATGATGACGTACAAAAACGGAACCATTGACCAGACCTCGATCAAACGCTGAACAAATAAGTCAAATTTTCCGCCCCAGAAGCCCATCGCACAACCCACGGCAGTACCAATCGCATACGAGATGGCCATGGTTAGCAACGCAAAGCCCATTGCCGTTCGAAAGCCATAAACCAATCGAGCTAAAATGTCTCGACCAATCACATCAGTGCCTAGGTAGTGCTTATCTTCCGCGCTTGGCGCTGTCGGTGGGAAATCGCCGCTAAAGTCTTGCTCGTATGGGTTCCAAGGTACAATAGGTAATACAACGAAGTTATCGCCACCTTCTAATTCGAATACCTTTTGTAGCTCTCGGTAGTCTGCTTCACTAGAAGAAGCTTGGCCAAACTCAGAACCCAAGCGGACATCACTGACGACAGGAAAGTAAAAACTACCATCGTACTTAACGACCAGTGCCTTACTGTTGATCAACAGCTCCGAAAACAATGAAAGGATCAGCATGGTTGATAAGATCAAAAATGACCAATAACCGCGTTTGATTTCTTTAAAGTGACGGAACTTCTTTTGAGTTAATGGGCTAACTTTAATCATATTACGCTCCAAACTTCACACGTGGGTCGACTAAAGCAACACAGATATCTGAAATGATATTACCGATCAGTAGCAATACCGCATTGATAGCTACGATGCCCATAACTACAGGATAATCGCGCTCCATGATGGACTCATAACCAAGCAGGCCGATGCCATCAATATTGAAAATTACTTCAATAAGGAATGCACCTGTCATAAAGAACAACAATGAATTACCAAAGTGAGAGGCGATTGGAATCAAACTATTGCGCAGCGCGTGCTTGCGTACTGCTTTCTTAAATGGCAAACCTTTTGCAATCGCAGTACGAATGTAATCGGATGACAAGTTTTCCATCAGGTTATTTTTCATTGTCATCGTTAGCGTTGCAAAGTCACCAATCAGGTAACAGATAAGAGGTAGTACCGCATGCCACATGATGTCTTTTGCGCGCTCAAAGAAGGTTTCATAGTCATCAAAGTCGTCTCCGACAAAGCCTCCCATCGGGAACCACTCTAGGTGATAACTGAACAAGGTGATAAGTAGGACACCAACCACGTATCCGGGTAGTGCGTACCCGACAAAGATGAGAATAGAAGAAGCGGAATCAAATACGGAGCCGTGTTTAAGCGCTTTATAATAGCCGAGCGGAATCGAAATAAAATAACTGATAAAAAAGGTCATTCCGCCATAAAACAAAGAAACAGGTAAGCGCTCTGCAATCATGTCAGACACAGGTTCGTAATAACGAGTAGATTCACCTAAATCAAGCGTCACCAAGCGACTCAACCACTCAACATAGGCTTCCATCACTGGTTTATCTAAGCCATAAAACGCATTCAGCTCAGCGATTTGATCATCGGAGAGAGCGGTATTACCGCCAGCAGATGTCATTGACGCGGCGCCATCACCTTGCGCTTGCATTTGAGAAAGCATGCGCTCAACCGGACCACCAGGTACGAATCGCGTGATAGCAAAGATAAGAATGGTAATCCCGAGAAACGTTGGGATAACCAACGCCAAACGGCGTAAAAAGTACGACAGCATATACAACTTGCTCCTTGTCTACTGTCCATTATTAGGCGGAATTGGAGAGGAGGAATCCGGCCCAAAATGGTGCATCTCTATCCCGTAGTAACTAAAGCTGTTGAAACACACTCCCTGAATTTCAAAAGCCAGTTTTTTCCACTACTGCAATAATTTCAGCGTCATATTTATCTTGAATCCACTGAAGCTTCAAGTGTTTGAACCCAAAACATGACAAACTTCCCTCGAGGTCGAAAAATAGAAATGTTTTTGTAAAAAATTATAAAAAACCACAAAACCAATTCATACAGAATATCAATCTGGGCACTTTAGAGCCAAAACCCTATATAAACATGCATATATAGAGAATAATTAGACGAAAACGCCCATTACTATTTGACCCTGAAATACGAGTGAGCCCTTTTATAATGGTGGGTATCATATTCTGATACCACTCCTTGCGATCGAGTTAACATAGAGACCATTCCATAAAAAAAACAAATCAGAATAATTCTCTAGATAAGCATCCATTTTCAGTACCAATCGCCTAGTTAAAAACCAAAGGCCACATAAGTCATTAGTCTTTACAAGAAACACAAAATACGGTGTTTTATTAATATTTAATCTCACCCACCCTTCCTAACACAGCCATTTATTCTGTGATTTGCATCACTTTTGGAATTTTACATCTTTTTTACATTTCCCTATCTCTGTTTACCACTGGTTTGACTTCCTTTTTTCACCTCAGGTATACATGTGGCAAGCGTTAACGAAATCTTAACGTCACAATTGGTCTTTAAGTGACCATACATAGGAAATAATAATAATCGGAGCAACAAGGATGTATAAAAACACAACCGCTTTATCTGTTGCGATCAGCCTTGCACTGGGAACGGCGGCGGCAGTGGCCCCACTAGCAGCACAGGCAGAAGAGCAGCAAGTTGAAAAACTTCAAAAGATGAAAGTTACTGGTTCACGTTTAACACGTGCGTCTATGGAAGGAAGCACTCCAGTAGCAGTAATCGGCCGTGCAGAAATTGAACGTGCCGGTGATGTATCTATCGCTGATGTACTACGTAAATCTTCATTTAACTCTTTTGGTTCACACAGCGAACGTTCAGGCAGCTCGGCACAAAGCCAAGCAACCATCTCTCTACGAGGTCTAGGTTCTGAACGTACTCTAGTTCTAATTAACGGCAAACGCCTTCCCGGCTCAGCAGCTATGGGTGGCGGTGCTGCCAACATCAACGTAATCCCTTCTGCAATCGTAGAACGTGTTGAAGTAATGGCCGACGGTGGTTCCGCTGTATACGGTTCAGATGCTGTTGCGGGTGTAGTGAACATCATCTTGAAAGATGAGTTCGACGGCATCAACGTCACAGTTGGTTCAGGTATCCCTAGTCAAGAAGGCGGCGATGAACAGAATGTTGCTTTCGTGATGGGTACAAGTGGTGAGAAAGGCAACATCATGTTCTCGTTTGAGCATGATAGTAAAGACGAAATCTACCAACGCGATCGTGACTACCTAAGCTCAACCAATACTGGTGCGGACAACTACTTTGATATGTCTGGTGTGAGTATCTACGGCCGAAACGTTTACCATAATGGTGAGCTTAAAGCGCTGAAAGGTTACGACACAGACGCAACTTGTGATTCATCAAAAGGCTTTGTTGGTCTAACCAACTACCCTGGTCTGGGTGATATCTGTGGTTACGACTACACAGCTGATGCTGCGCAAACTGCTTCTCTAGAGCGTAATACTGTTTTTGTTAACGGTAATATTTTCCTGAATGACGACACAACGTTCAATGCACAAGTGCTTTTGAACCGCAACGAAAGCTTCGGTCGTTATGCTCCTGCAGCAGGTTGGTTTGAAGTTGACCCAACAACATCTGGTGGTTCTGACTTCTTCACAGAGAATGGTCTCGATCCAGCAGCGGGCCCTGCTCGTGTTTACTACCGTTTCAACAACGTAGGTACACGTGACAATAACGTAACTGACTTCCAAGCTGATTTGAAAGCAGGCCTAGACGGCACACTTTACACAGATAGCTTCGGTGATGTGGTTTGGGAAACGGGTTACCAGCTTAACTTCTCGAACAGTAACGAAATTGGTACAGGTTACGTGTTCCGCTCACCGGCTGAACAGCTAGCGAACTCTGGCGAGTTTGTTGATGGCGAGTTCAGTGCTGATGCAACGAGTGACCTAGCAGCCGGAACAAGCCGCGAAACGCAAATGGAAATGCACAACTTCTACGGTGGTCTTCAGTTTGACCTAGCAGAAATCGGTGACGTTACCATTCCTGTGTATGTTGGTGCAGAGTTCACAACTTACGATTACTTTGACAAATACGATCCACAAAGTGAAGCAGGTAACATCATCGGTAGTTCTGGTAACTCAGCAGGTGGTGACCGTGAAACTTACGCGCTTTACGCAGAGTCTCTGATCGCGTTTACCGATGAGCTAGAGATGAATATTGCGGCACGTTACGACCACTACAGTGACTTCGGTAGTGAGATTTCACCAAAAGCATCATTCCGTTACCAACCTCTTGATAACCTAATGTTCCGTACAGGTGCGGGCATGGGCTTCCGTGCGCCAACATTAGCAAACCTTTACGGTGCGGATAGCTTCTCTGCAGATAGCGCAAAAGATTACGTTTACTGTCAAGCAAACGGCATCTCTGACGCAGACTGTCCAGAAACTCAGTACGACGTAACTCGTACATCAAACGAAGATCTAGATGCTGAAACATCTGTGTCATTTAACTTCGGTGTAAGCTACTCACCAATCGAAGATCTAGACCTGACACTTGATTACTACAACATCAGTATCGATGACGTAATCACGCTTAACTCTCTACAAAGCATGATCGACCAAGAGCGTAGCAGTGGTGTTGCTAACCCGAACATCGACCGTGATGCAACAGGCCGTATTACGCACGCAACAGCAGGCCTAGAAAACTTAGGTACTCTAGATACTTCTGGTCTTGACCTGAAAGTTGGCTACCGTTACGACTTCGACTCAGCTGTTCTACGTTACGACTTCATGGGTAGCTATGTTCTTGACTACAGCGCACCTGAATACGTGAATGGTCCAGTGAACAACCAAGTTGGCCGTAATGGTCTACCTGAGTACCGTTTCAACACAGGTGTTGGCCTTAACTTCCTAGAAGAGCACGATGTTTACCTATCAGCAGACTACATCGCGTCACAAGCACAAGACGTTGATGAGAACTACAACAAGACAGGCAACATCCCATCACAAACCATCTGGAACGTAGCATACAACTACCTAGCTCCATGGGATGCGAAGTTCACTGCAGGTGTACGTAACCTTACCGATGAAGACCCAGCATTTGAGTCTGATGGTGTGACTTACGATGCTGACCTATACAGCATTCAAGGCCGCGTTTACTTCGTGAAATACTCTCAAAACTTTTAATTAAAACCTTTGGCGCAGGAGCTTTTCCTGCGCCCCACTCGACTGACTTTTATACACTGACAAGGATGCAACTATGACGTTAAAGGAATTTGGCGTAAGTGCAGTTACTGCCGCGATTTTATCGGTAAGCGGAGCAGCCGTCGCTGCAGACTCTGGTACCGTCGTCGCTAACCAAGCAAAAACGACGAAGTCTTCTCAGGCTTCACAACAAAAAATCGACACCTATGCTGAAAGCACTGAAGGCATGTTGGCTGAATACAAAGGCCTTCTGCGTCAGATCGACAGCATGAAAATCTACAACGAGCAAATCAATCGTATGGTTCAATCGCAGCAAGGCGAATTGGATTCATTAAACAGCCAGATTGCTCAAATCGATCAAACCGCGACTGAGGTTGTGCCTCTTACATTGAAAATGATCGACGCTCTTGATGAGTTCGTTGTGCTTGATCTTCCTTTCCAAAAGGAAGAACGCGCAAAGCGCGTTAACGAATTGCGTGACCTGATGGATCGTGCAGACGTAACAACTTCTGAGAAATTCCGTAAAGTGATGGAAGCGTATCAAATTGAAGAAGGCTTCTCTCGCTCAATCGAATCTTACAAAGCTAGCCTAGAGCGTAACGGTGAGACCGTGACTTACGACTTCCTACGTATTGGTCGTACTGCGCTTCTATTCCAATCTCCGGATGGCGGTGAAACAGGTATGTGGAATCAACAAACCCGTCAATGGGAATCACTACCAGAAAACTACCGTATCGCTGTACAGCAAGGCCTTCGTATCGCTAAGAAACAAGCGCCACCAGCGCTGATCAAACTGCCTGTATTTGCTGGGGAGGAATAAGAAATGAAAGGATTCAAAACTCTAGCCGCTGGTTTGCTAGCGAGCTTATTCATGATTTCCGGTGCGCAAGCTGAAGCACCTAAGAACTTATCTGAGCTACTGAAAAACGTAAAATCAGAAAGTATCGTTGAATCAAAAGAGAACAAGGCTCGTGAAGCTGAGTTCAAAAACAACCGTGACCAACAAGCTGCACTTCTTGAAAAAGCACGTGCAGAACTTGCAGCACAGCAAGCTCTTGGTGACGAATTAAAAGCAACATTTGATGAAAACGACAAACAGCTAACTGACCTAACAGAAACATTACGTGTTCGTTCAGGTACGTTAGGTGAAATGTTTGGTGTGGTTCGTCAGTATGCAGGTGAATTTAAAGGCCTATTTGCCGCTTCACAAAATGCTGTTCTTTTCCCAGAGCGTGACGCACTTCTTACGAAACTAGCAGAAAGTAAAGAACTTCCATCAACGCAAGAACTTGAAGCATTTTGGCACACGATCCTACAACAGGTAGTGGCATCAGGCGAGACAACAACAGCACAAGCAACAGTTGTATACGGCGAAGGTAAAGAAGCGGTACGTGACGTCACTCTTGTCGGTGAGTTTAACGCAATCGCAGATGGTAAGTACGTTACTTACGTACCTCAAACCGCTAAGTTTGAAGAACTATCACGCCAACCACGCAAAAACATTACTGGCCTAGTTGGTGGTTTTGAAGCAGCAGAAGGCACATACGAACCTTTGTTTATCGACCCATCTCGTGGTGTGATTCTGTCTCTACTTGTACAAAGCCCTACTGTTCAGGAGCGTATTGACCAAGGTGGTATCGTGGGTTACGTCATCCTAGGCATGGGTGCTATCGGTGCACTTATCGCGCTTATCTGTTACCTACGCCTATTGGTTATTGGTGGCAAAATGCGTAAGCAAGCGAAATCAGACACTGTTATTCCAGGTAACCCTCTGGGTGAAGTAATCCAAGCTTACCAAGACCACAAAGGTGACAACCTTGAGGATCTTGAAGCGAAACTGGATGAAATCATCCTACGCAACGCACCGAGCATTGAACGTTTTATCAGTTCAATCAAGCTGTTTGCTTCGGTAGCTCCTCTTCTGGGTCTACTAGGTACCGTTATGGGTATGATCGGTACATTCCAAGCAATCACACTATTTGGTACAGGTGATCCGAAGCTAATGGCTGGCGGTATCTCAGAAGCACTTGTTACTACGATGCTTGGTCTAGTTGTCGCAATTCCTCTACTGTTCCTGTACACCATCGTACACAGTAAAGGTCGCCGTTTGGTTCAAACTCTTGAAGAACAGAGTGCAGGCTTCATCGCTCGCTATCAGGAAAAACTGCATAAAGCCGAAAGCTAAGGAGGCATTATGTGGTGGTTAGTTGGAGAACTTGAATCAATTAGGCGCTTCTTGGGAATGGGTGGCGATGTACTTGTCGCCATCTTTATCCTCAGCTTTATGTTATGGGCAGTCTTGTTAGAACGTTGGTTTTACTTCGCTGCTGTCGCTCCCAAAGCAATGAAAAAAGCGGTGAGCTTTTGGGAAGAGCGTTCAGAACATAAAAGCTGGAACGCAAAGATGATCCGACAAGAAATGGTTTCTCGTCAGGATATTGAGAATAGAAAGGGACTGCCAATCGTTAAAGTACTGATTGCACTTTGTCCCCTACTTGGTCTGCTCGGCACTGTTGTCGGTATGATTCAAGTATTCGACATCTTAGCGGTAACAGGAACAGGAAGCCCCCGAGCAATGGCCTCGGGGATCTCAAAGGCAACAATCCCAACATTAGCGGGAATGGTGGCTTCTCTATCAGGACTTTTCTTTAGTACTCGTCTTGATCATTTAGCCAAAGTCACCACGCAGAAGCTTGAAGACAAGCTGAAGCACATTGCCTGAGTAAACGGAATTAGAGGTATAGGTCATGAAGAGACGCTATAGCAATGACAGCAGCGACGAGGCTGCTATCGATATGACTCCGATGCTAGACATCGTATTCATCATGTTGATCTTCTTTATCGTAACAACGTCGTTTGTTAAGGAAGCAGGTCTAGAAGTAAATCGTCCTACGGCAAGTTCAGCGCAAACCGTGAAGAAAGGTAACATCATGGTTGCTATCGGTGCAGCAGGCGATGTGTGGGTAGATAAGCGTCGTATTGAAGTCGATGCAGTTCGTGCCAACATCGAGCGTCTACGTGCTGAAAGCCCAGACGGTGCGGTTGTAATCCAAGCGGATACAGAAGCAAATGCTGGCGTAGTCGTGAAGGTGATGGACCAGATTAAGATGGCAGGTGTTGAAAGCATCTCCATTGCCGCAACCAATAAGGATTAAGCCTATGCGGTATCTGGCCTCAATTGCACTGGCGCTCATTGTCTCCCTTGGATTGTTCTGGGGGATGGACAAGCTAGTAAACAAAGAGCGCCACGAGCTAGTGTCGAATGATGATCTCCGTATGGTGGAATTCATTCGCATTAAACCGGACGAAAAAATACAGGAGAAAAAGCGCGAACTCCCGAAACCACCACCACCGAAGCGCCCACCGCCGCCACCTGAAATGAAGGTAACAGCAACGGTCAAACCGGTGATGGATCAAATCCCAATGGATATGCCGAAACTCGACCTACCAGTGAACGTTACAGGTGGTTCAGTACTCGGTCACTACTCGCAAGGTGGTGGCGCTCAACTGGCTGGAAGCGGAGGCCCAGTTCCTCTTGCGACATTCCAACCTCAAATGCCACGTAAAGCGGCACGAGCTGGGATTGAGAAAGGTATCGTTTTAGTAGAGTTTACTGTTAACGAGCGTGGCAGTGTTCAAGATGTCAAAGTCTTAAAAGAAACACCACGTAAGTTAGGCTTGGGTAAAGCAGCAAGAAAAACCGTATCAAAGTGGACCTTTAAACCAAAAATGGTTGATGGAAAGCCGGTAACTTCGCGCTTATCGCAAGAAATCGAGTTCTCTACTAACTAAGGAGTCGCAACATGAAAACATATACAAAATTGTTAGCTTCTCTATTGGTTATTGCAGGTGCGTACAGCGCACCTGCCCTAGCAAAAACACCAGAGTTGTCTGACAGAACATTCCGAACTGTGAACAAAGTTCAGGAACTGATTGCAACTGAAAAATACTCGGATGCTATCTCTAAACTGAACTCTGCCTTGGGAAGTACCAAGAAAAAGAAATACGACCGCGCCGTGTTACTACAACAGATGGGCTTTCTATATTCTTTAAAGGACGATTACCCAAAAGCAGCGAAGTACTTTGCTGAAGCACTCAAGTTAGATGCTTTACCAGTACCCGTAGCTCAACAGGTTCGTTATAGCCTCGCACAGCTTTATCTAGCAGAAGGCAAATTTAAGCAATCAGTTAATACGATGAACGAGTGGTTCAAGATTGCTGAAACAACAGAGGAAAAACCTCAAGCACATGCTTACATCACATTGGCAAGTGCTTACATTCAACTAGAAGATTACCGCAACGCAATTCCGCCAACCAAAAAGGCAATTGCAATGACGAAGAATCCTAGTGAATCTTGGTATCAGCTGTTGATGTCTGCTCACTATGAATTAAAGCAATTCAAAAGTGTTGCTGGCGTGCTAAAAATCTTGACTACCAAGTACCCGCAAAATAAGCGTTACTGGACACAATTGTCTGGTATTTACATGGAACTCAAACAAGAGCGTAATGCCCTTTCAACCTTAGAAATGGCCCATAAAATGGGTCTTTTAGAGGGAGAGAAAGAGTATCTACGCTTAGTGAACTTCCAAGCTTATCAAGGTGTACCTTTCCGCGCGGCTAAAACAATGCAAACGTCGATGGAAGAAGGTCATGTTGCGCGTACTGCTGAAAACTTAGAAAAACTAGCGTCTTTCTGGCAACAAGCACAGGAACTAGATAAGTCGATTGAGACTTATGTAGCGGCCTACAAGTTAGCGCCAAAAGTAAAAACGCAGATCAAGATTGCTCGTTTGATGATTCTCGACAAGCAGTACTCAGCAGCAACTAAGTTTGCTAAGAATGCCGCACCAGACGCCAAACGTGATGATAAAGGTGAGCTGAACTACATTCGAGGTATGGCGTACTTCGAATTAAATCAGCCAAGCAATGCATTAAAAGCAATGAAGAGTGCAGCGCAATCGCCTGATATGAAGCCTGTCGCTAGCCCTTGGATCAACTTCTTAGAGTCTCAAGGCTAACAGGCCACCAACACCTGTAAAGTAGTAACCAAAGTGGTTATGGTTGCTCCGAAAATTAAGTGTGAGTCAGTCGCACGCCTGGGGAAGTGAAAGCTTCCCCTTTTTTCGTTTCTGTATACAAAGATATGAATTTATACTGAGCCTCAAAGATCCAAAAGATCGGCTAGCCACCGCAAAGAGATCATGATACTCTTCGCCTCCATTTTTCTGGCGGGTTTATCACCAATCTCAAGCGGTTTGGTGAGAAAATCATCAACGTCAGTGCTATCGTTATACCAATTTCGCCAATAAGCGTTATTAGCATGACACAAGGTCGATACTCTTTCGGCATTCACTCAATCCAACCAAAAGTGGAACAGTACAATGGGCAAAGGTACTCTCTATATCGTATCGGCACCTAGCGGCGCAGGTAAATCTAGCTTGATCTCAGCAATGTTGGAACGCAACCCAACATACGCAATGAAAGTGTCTGTGTCTCATACTACTCGTAGCATGCGCCCTGGCGAAGAAAATGGTACGCACTACCACTTCGTAGCAAAAGAAGAGTTTGAAACTCTAATTGCTAAAGGCGACTTCCTAGAATATGCAGAAGTGTTCGGTAACTACTACGGCACATCACGCGTATGGATTGAAGAAACGCTAAATAAAGGCATCGACGTATTCCTAGACATCGATTGGCAAGGCGCACGCCAAATCCGTGAGCAAATGCCAGAAGCGAAAAGCATCTTTATCCTGCCACCATCAAATGGTGAGCTAGAGCGCCGTCTAAACACTCGTGGTCAAGACAGTGAAGAAGTAATCGCAAAACGCATGGCAGAAGCAAAGTCTGAAATCTCACACTACAACGAGTACGATTACGTAATCGTAAACGATGATTTCGACACTGCATTAATGGACTTTAAAGCCATTCTACGTGCGGAAAGATTGAAGGAAGAAAAGCAAGCTGCTAAATATAAAGGTATGCTTGATGCGCTTCTAGCAGAGTAATTCTGTTCGGAAACACAAATTTTCGCTTCTTTATTACGGTAAGGAAGCTTATATTGTTTATATAGAAAGTCATTGTTGTTGCACGTCTTATCGCTAGTAAATATTACGCTGAGACTGTATACTTTCTCGTCATTCAAAATTTAGTTAACTATTTGGAGTCCTCATGGCACGCGTAACTGTTCAAGACGCTGTTGAAAAAGTTGGCAACCGTTTCGACCTAGTACTGATTGCGGCTCGCCGCGCTCGTCAAATGCAAACTGGCGGTAAAGATGCACTAGTGCCAGAAGAGAACGATAAGCCAACGGTTATCGCTCTACGCGAAATCGAAGAAGGTTTAATTACTAAAGAAGTTCTAGACGCTCGTGAACGTCAAGAACAGCAAGAGCAAGAAGCGGCAGAGCTAGCGGCAGTAAGCAGCATCGCTCACAACCGTTAATTCTGACTTTAGAATTCAACAACCTCCCGGGCCTATAATTTGTATCTATTCGATAGCCTCAAAGACGTTGCCCAAGAATACCTAACAGAGCCTCAAATTGAGGCTCTGCGTCAATCTTATGTGGTAGCAAGAGATGCCCATGAAGGGCAAACCCGCTCAAGCGGTGAACCATACATCATCCACCCAGTCGCTGTGGCTCGAATCTTGGCCGAAATGCGCCTCGATATCGAAACCCTCCAAGCTGCTTTGCTGCATGACGTCATCGAAGACTGTGACGTTACAAAAGAAGATCTCGAAGAGAAATTCGGCAATACCGTCGCTGAGCTGGTTGATGGTGTATCTAAACTGGACAAACTCAAATTCCGCGATAGGAAAGAGGCTCAAGCCGAGAACTTCCGTAAGATGGTTCTGGCGATGGTGCAAGACATCCGCGTTATCCTGATCAAACTGGCCGACCGTACGCACAATATGCGCACGCTAGGTGCCCTGCGCCCTGACAAAAAACGCCGTATTGCTCGTGAAACACTGGAAATCTACGCGCCGCTGGCTCACCGACTTGGTATTCACAATATCAAAACGGAACTCGAGGAGCTTGGCTTCGAAGCGCTTTACCCTAACCGCTACCGCGTTCTAAAAGAAGTGGTGCGAGCGGCACGTGGTAATCGAAAAGAGATGATCCAACGTATTCACAGCGAAATTGAAGGCCGACTCGAAGATGTAGGCTTAAATGCGCGCGTGTTAGGTCGTGAAAAGAACCTGTTCTCCATCTACAACAAGATGAAAACCAAAGAACAGCGTTTCCACACCATCATGGATATCTACGCTTTCCGAGTGGTTGTTGATACTGCCGATACTTGTTATCGCGTCCTAGGCCAAGTACACAGCTTGTATAAGCCGCGCCCTAGTCGCATGAAAGATTACATCGCAGTACCAAAAGCGAACGGCTACCAATCGCTACACACTTCTATGGTCGGCCCACACGGTGTACCAGTAGAAGTTCAGATCCGTACCGAAGATATGGATCAAATGGCGGATAAAGGTGTTGCAGCACACTGGTCATACAAAGACAAGGGCGACAAGTCTGGCACAACAGCGCAAGTGAAAGCTCAGCGTTGGATGCAAAGCCTACTTGAGCTACAGCAAAGTGCAGGTAACTCATTCGAATTCATTGAAAACGTAAAATCGGATCTGTTCCCAGACGAAATTTACGTCTTCACGCCAAAAGGTCGTATCGTTGAATTGCCGTTAGGTGCTACAGCGGTCGACTTTGCTTATGCAGTGCATACTGATGTTGGCAACTCTTGCGTTGGTACTCGTGTTGATCGCAACCCTTACCCATTGAGTAAGGCACTGAAGAACGGTCAGACGGTAGAAATCATCAGTGCACCAGGCGCTCGTCCAAACGCGGCTTGGTTAAACTATGTCGTGACATCGCGTGCCCGCACTAAGATTCGTCAAGTATTGAAAACCATGCGTCGCGAAGAGTCGATTACCTTGGGTCGTCGCCTTCTGAATCACGCCTTAGGTCGCCACTCGATTGATTCAATCTACCCAGAAAACATCCAAGAAGTGCTCACGGATCTACGTTTAGAAAGCGTTGATGATCTGCTTGCAGCAATTGGTTTGGGTGAATTGATGAGTATCGTCATCGCTCGTCGCCTACTAGGTGACACCGATGAGTTGACCACAACAAGTTCGATTCCAAACGAATCTAAAAAGAAACTGCCAATCCGTGGGGCTGAAGGCCTGCTACTGACTTTCGCAAATTGTTGTCACCCTATCCCGGATGACCACATTATCGCTCACGTATCACCAGGTCGTGGTCTTGTGGTACACCGTGAAACGTGTCCAAACGTACGCGGTTATCAAAAAGAACCAGACAAATACATGGCTGTTGCTTGGTCTGAAGAGTACGACAAAGAATTCATCGCTGAACTAAAAGTCGATATGCTTAACAACCAAGGTGCGTTAGCGGAATTGACCAATGTGATTTCGAAAACCGGTTCGAACATTCACGGTCTCTCGACCGAAGAGCGCGACGGTCGCTTGTACACCGTTACCGTTCTGCTAACCACCAAAGATCGTGTTCACCTTGCTGGCATCATGCGTAAAATTAAGACCATGCCACAGGCGACTCGAGTCAGACGAAGAAAGAACTAAACTTCATCGCCATCCAATCACTGGGTGGCGATTTTTTATATCCCTATTAATTATGAATTTAGAACGTTACAACCGCATTCATCAGGTGCTAAAAGCACGCCAAACCGACCTCACTCTGTGCCTTGAAGAAGTTCATAAGCCAAACAACGTATCCGCTGTGATCCGTACTGCTGACGCAACAGGCTTACACAAAGTTCATGCGATTTG
This sequence comes from Vibrio jasicida CAIM 1864 = LMG 25398, assembly GCF_000400365.1. Taxonomy (GTDB): domain Bacteria; phylum Pseudomonadota; class Gammaproteobacteria; order Enterobacterales; family Vibrionaceae; genus Vibrio; species Vibrio jasicida. The sequence goes on from NZ_BAOG01000025.1 coordinate 126,540, forward strand.
GCCAGACAAAATGCGTACCCTCACTCACACCTCAGCAGGCGCACGTAACTGGGTAGAAGTAGATACTCACAATTCGATTGAAACCGCGATTACCGAGCTCAAAGCGCAAGGCATGCAGGTTTTGGTCACGAACCTTTCGGACACCGCGGTCGATTTTCGTGAAATCGACTACACCAAGCCAACGGCAATTATTCTGGGTAGCGAAAAAATCGGCGCTTCAGAGCAAGCGAAAAAACTCGCAGACCAAGACATCATTATTCCAATGATCGGTATGGTGCAGTCTCTGAATGTCTCAGTCGCCAGCGCTGTGATTCTTTATGAAGCGCAGCGTCAGCGTGAAGCCGCTGGCATGTACGAACGTGAAGAGAGCGCTCTACCAAAAGAAACCATCAACCGCATTTTGTTCGAACGTGGGCATCCGGTCTTAGCAAAGGTAGCGAAGCGCAAAGGGCTAGAATACCCACAACTTGATGACGAAGGCCAAATTGTGGCTGACGAATCATGGTGGAAAGAGATGCAGAAGAAATAAATAGACTCGAGAGGCGAGAACGCTTCGCTTCGGGATAACCTCATATCGTCAACCGATATGGCTCTTTCTCGCCTCACTGGTTAGTTTATTTCCGCGTTCTCGAATCTCGGAGCGTAAGCGTTCCCATATCCCTTTCTCTAACTTAATCCTGTACAAAAACACAGCTTAGTGGTTAACATACTGCTATGTTAACTATTTTCTTGAGCCCACTATGTCTGCCCAAATGTTATCTGCTGTTCCTTTAACTTCTCTGTCTGGAGTTGGCGCTAAAGTCGCAGAAAAACTCGCCAAAGTTGGTTTGCATAGCGTTCAAGATCTACTGTTTCATCTTCCTCTTCGTTACGAAGATCGCACTCGCATTTATCCAATCGCCAAACTGCATGCCGGACTTTGGGCGGCGGTACAGGGCAAAGTCATGGCTGTCGATACTACTTTCGGCAAACGCAAAATGCTGACGGTAAAAATCAGCGACGGCAATGGCACGATTACCCTACGCTTTTTTAACTTTACTGCTGCGATGAAGAACAACTTCTCGAATGGTAAGTTAGTACACGCTTACGGTGAAATTAAGCGTGGCGGTATGGGCTTAGAAATTGTCCACCCTGACTACAAGTTTTATGTAAGTGAACAAAAACCGGATGTGGAACAAAGCTTAACCCCCGTTTATCCAACCACCGATGGGTTGCGCCAAATCACTTTGCGTAACCTGACGGAACAAGCCTTATCACTCCTAGATAAAGCCGCAGTACAAGAGTTGCTACCTTCCGGTTTGTACGATCACCAGATCACCATGTCGCAAGCGCTGCATACGATTCATCGACCGCCTCCAACCATTAATTTGGATGAGTTTGATGAAGGTAAACACCCAGCTCAAATTCGTTTGATCATGGAAGAGTTACTGGCGCAGAATCTCTCTATGTTGGCAGTGCGCAGCAAAGGGCAACAGGACGTTGCATTGCCTTTGGCGCCGTGTGACTCACTAAAAAAACAGCTACTGGCTCAATTGCCCTTCTCGCCGACCAATGCTCAAGCACGAGTCGTTAAAGAAATTGAAGCTGACTTAGAAAAAACGCACCCAATGATGCGCCTTGTTCAAGGTGACGTAGGCTCGGGGAAAACTTTAGTTGCTGCGCTTGCTGCCGTCAGAGCCATTGAACACAGCTATCAAGTCGCTTTAATGGCACCCACCGAACTGCTCGCCGAACAGCACGCGATTAACTTCGCTAATTGGTTCGAGAAAATGGGCATTCAGGTCGGTTGGCTTGCGGGTAAATTGAAAGGTAAAGCCAAAGAAGCCGAATTGGCGCGCATTGCCAGCGGTGAAGCGAAAATGGTAGTGGGCACTCACGCCCTTTTCCAAGAGCATGTTGAGTTCCATCATCTTGCGTTAGTCATTATTGATGAACAGCACCGCTTTGGTGTCCACCAGCGCTTAGAGCTGCGTGAGAAAGGCGCGAAACAAGGCGCTTATCCACATCAGCTCATCATGACAGCAACGCCGATTCCGCGAACATTAGCCATGACTGCTTATGCCGACTTAGAAACATCGGTGATTGATGAGCTACCGCCAGGTCGAACACCAATCCAGACCGTCGCGATTCCAGACACCAAACGCGATGATATCGTCGAACGAGTGCGCAATGCTTGCTTAAACGAAGGCAAACAAGCGTATTGGGTATGTACCTTAATTGATGAATCTGAAGTCTTGGAAGCTCAAGCCGCCGCTGATACCGCTGAAGAGCTGCAACGTAAACTGCCTGACGTAAAAATTGGTCTCGTGCACGGACGAATGAAGCCCGCCGAGAAGCAAGCGGTGATGCAGGATTTCAAAGACAATAAGCTGCATTTACTGGTTGCAACGACAGTGATTGAAGTTGGCGTGGACGTGCCCAATTCCAGCCTGATGATCATCGAGAACCCAGAGCGCTTGGGTTTAGCTCAGTTGCACCAGCTTAGAGGTCGTGTTGGTCGAGGTTCAGTGGCGAGCCATTGTGTGTTGCTGTATCACTCGCCACTATCAAAAACCGCCCAAAAACGTTTAGGCGTATTACGTGAAAGCAATGACGGCTTTGTGATTGCACAGAAAGACTTAGAGATTCGTGGACCGGGTGAGCTTCTTGGCACCAAACAAACTGGCTTGGCCGATTTTAAAATTGCCGACTTAGTGCGAGATCAGCGCTTAATTCCGGAAGTTCAACGCATCGCGCGTTACATTCATGACAACTACCCAACGAATGCGACCGCAATTATTGACCGTTGGTTAGGTGAGCGTGACATTTACTCTAAGGCGTAAGCTCTTTTTTCTCACCTACCCTCGCTCCATTAATAAACCTACCTTACAGACACTGCTCTGTAAGGTAGGTTTCGCATACATTCATTGCGCCAATGAATATCTCATTTAATAAAAGCCAACTCGACTTTATTCAATAATTACGACAAGTTAGAGCAAGCAAACTCTACATAAAGTTAATGATCCAAGCGGATATAAAAACATCATAAATACACAATGTCATCAAGGATAGATGCATGAAAAAACGTACCTTGCTTGCGGTCACAGCAGCATTAGTTGGTTCTGTACACTCCGCCCCCATAGCAGCGCAAGATAAACAGAGCGCGATTCTTCAGTCGGCTGAGCTTTTTGCCAAAAGTTCGGCTTACTTTAATCCAAAAATATCACCTGACGGCAAGCACTTAGCCTTTGAATCCAGTATCGATGGTAAAGATGCTTTGGTTATACTCGACAGTAAAACCATGCAGCCGAGCAGTGTGCTGCGCTTCTCAGGTAACGAGCAAGTGGGTGATTATTATTGGGTCAATAATGAACGTGTTGTCGCATCCAAAGAATATTTAAAGAGTTGGTCTACCGCCCCTCGCTACTACGGCGAACTCGTCTCGGCCAATGTGGATGGAAACAAATACGCTTATATATTTGGTTATAACCCTCCTCAAACTAGCCGCCTAGTGCGAGCATCCTCTATCGTAAGAGCTTACGGTGATGTCCTAGATATTCTGCCTGAAGACGACCGCCATATCTTAGTTTCTGCTCTTCCTCTCGGTGAATACAGTTTCAACTTAGAAGCGCCAAGAGAGGTGTACCGCGTCAACGTATACACCGGTAGACGCTCAAAGATAACGACAGCACCCATCCCGTTTAGTCGGTTTCTCACCGACCATGATGGTGAAGTTCGCTTTGTTTCAGGCTTGAATAGCAATAACAAAGTCGAGCTTTATTATCGCGTCAACGATCAATGGAAAAGCTCCGATAAATTGGCGGCTTTAAAAAACTTCGAAGAGTTCTATCCCATCTCTTTTGCAGAGAATCAAGATTCCGTTTATGCCGCGATAAGTCAGTCAGGTGAGCCAAGAGCAATCCATCACCTCAACTTAAAAACCGGTAAAAGTACAAAAGTTGCTTCGGATGATACCGTCGATCCGAAGGAATATTGGTTAGATCCAGACTCAAAGCAACTTTACGCGGTCGAGTTTGAAAGTGATTACCCTACTTATGCCTTTGTTGATCCAAAAAACAAACGCAGCGAATACTTAAAGCAAATCCTCACTTCTCTGCCTGGTCATCAAGTTCGCCTAGTCAGTGAGACAGAAGCTGGTGACGCTTACGTCATCATGGCCTTTAACGATAGAAATCCTGGGGATTACTACTTATTTACCACCGAGCCAAAAGAAATCCGTTATCTGTTCTCGGCACGAGAGTGGTTAGACCCAGAGAAAATGGCCGAAGTGAAGCCTTTTGAGTTCACCAGTCGAGACGGGAAAACCATCTCAGGCTATCTGACATTGCCTCCAAATACTGAAGCAAAAAATCTCCCTCTTATCGTCAATCCGCATGGCGGTCCTCATGGTCCACGAGATTGGTGGCGTTTTACCGAGGAGAATCAGTTTCTCGCTAACAATGGCTATGCTGTGATGCAAGTAAATTTCCGTGGCAGTGGTGGTTTCGGTAAGCAGTTTGAAGAGGCTGGCTATCGTAAATGGGGAACGAACATTCAATATGACATCATCGACGCCACCAAACACATTGTCGCAGAAGGCATCGCAGATAAAGAACGCATCTGTATTTCTGGCGGAAGCTTTGGTGGATACAGTGCATTGCAATCCGCCACCCTTGCACCTGAGTTATTCCAGTGCGCAGTGGGCAGTGCCGGTGTTTATGACCTTGAGTTGATGTTCACCGAAGGTGATGTGCCCGATAGTCGCATGGGGTTAAGCTATTTGAAAGAAGTACTGGGAACCGATCCTAAAGTCTGGAAAGCCATGTCTCCAACTCATAATGCAGACAAGTTAAAAGCTTCTATTCTTCTCGTGCATGGTGGAAAAGATCAACGTGCGCCTATTGAACATTATGAGGCAATGGCTAAAGCACTCGACAAGCTCAACTATCCATACGAATCTTTTGTGTTAGACGATGAAGGACATGGCTTTTACAAAGACGAACACCGAGCTAAATATTACGCTCATGTGTTGGGCTTCTTCGATAAGCACTTAAAAAACTAACCACCCAATGTAAAACCTTAAAGGCGATAACCATTCCGTTATCGCCTTTTCTTTTTAGCCCAAAGCAAACGTTTGCTTTTTGAATAAATCCCTCTATAATCGCGCTCAAAATTTATGGTGTGCACCTTGTCACATCAAACCAACCTGAGTTGACACTGATTAACAGCAATCACAGGTCATAACGTCAACTCCACCCAGCACTCCCATTCAGCGAGCTCTGGGCCAAGAATTATTGCGACTAGCGAGACAAAAATGACAACTTCAAACCGAACTTCGGAACTGGTCTATCAGTTAAACGATCGTCCACCACTACCTCAGACCATTTTTGCTGCACTTCAGCACTTATTGGCGATGTTCGTAGCCGTTATTACTCCTTCTCTGATCATTTGTCAGTCTTTGGGTGTGCCTGCAGACCAAACCAATACCATCATCAGCATGTCACTGTTTGCGTCAGGCGTGTCTTCCTTTATTCAAATTCGTACCTTTGGTCCTATCGGCTCTGGTTTGCTTTCAGTGCAAGGCACCAGCTTTAACTTCTTAGGTCCAATCATAGGTGCGGGTCTTTCTCTTAAAGCTGGCGGCGCTGATCTTAGCACCATGATGGCAGCGATTTTCGGTACTATCTTGGTGGCGTCTTTTGCTGAAATCCTGCTATCTCGCGTCCTAGAACACGCACGCCGCATCATTACGCCATTGGTATCTGGCATTGTCGTGACGCTTATCGGTCTAACACTTATCCAAGTGGGTTTGGTATCAATGGGCGGTGGCTACGCGGCAATGAGCGATGGCTCTTTCGGTAGCCTAGACAAGTTAGCTCTCGCTGGTACGGTACTTGGCTTGATCGTAATCCTTAACCGTTCAAAGAACCCATACCTACGCGTAGCTTCTATCGTGATTGCAATGTTGGTTGGCTACGTCATGGCGTACTTCATGGGCATGGTCGACACTTCAACACTGGGCGAAACTGAACTCATCGCGCTGCCAATCCCAATGCAATACGGCTTAAGCTTCGACTGGTCGCTGTTTATTCCACTGGTTCTGATTTTCTTCATCACAGCACTAGAAGCAATTGGTGACATTACCGCAACGTCTGAAGTTTCTGGAGAGCCAGTGAAAGGCCCGGTTTACATGAAGCGCATCAAAGGCGGCGTATTAGCTGACGGTCTGAACTCAGCGATTGCAGCAGTATTCAACAGCTTCCCGAACTCTACCTTTAGCCAAAACAACGGCATCATAATGCTCACTGGTGTAGCAAGCCGTTACGTGGGTTACTTCATTTCAGGCATGTTGGTGATTCTGGGTCTGTTCCCGGGTGTGGCAAGCTTTGTTCAACTGATTCCTGAGCCAGTACTGGGCGGCGCGACTATCGTGATGTTCGGTACCATTGCCGCTGCAGGTGTGCGCATCATCTCTCGTGTCGATCTCGATCGCCGCGCAATCCTAATTATGGCGCTGTCATTCTCAATGGGTTTGGGCATTGCACAAAAACCAGAAATTCTGCAATTCATGCCGGAGTTCATTAAGAGTATTTTCTCAACAGGCGTGGCGGCAGGCGGCATCACCGCTATCGTATTGAACCTACTGCTTCCAGAGAAACTGGAAGAGGAGGATGAGCTGGTTGCTCAAGAGGTAAAAGAATCCTAACCTTGCCTAGGATGATCGGGGAGCCCAACCTAGTCATAGGTTGGGCTTTTTTATTGGAATCGATTGAGCAAGAAAGCTTACTTGGTTGGGAAACTGATTTGTGCGCTTAACCCGCCTTCACTGCGGTTACGTACCACAACCGAGCCAGAATGTTGGCTAACGATACGCTTCACAATGGCTAAGCCCAATCCGGTCCCCTCACTACCTCGCGCGGTATCACCACGAGTAAAAGGTTCAAACAACTTGGCAATTTGCGACTGCTCGATACCCGGGCCATTGTCTTCAACGCAAACCCACACCAACTGTTTGTCGGCCGTGACGCCCGTACTGATTTTCACCCAGCCATTGCCGTATCGTAGAGCATTAACCACAAGGTTACTCACCGCGCGTTTAATCGCGATTGGACTGCCTTTCGCGGTTGGCATCGTAGGGTTGAGGTCAGTTTCGATTTCGACTTCATAACCCCCTTCCGACGTTGCTACATCGCTGGTAATGGTATTGATGTCCACCTGCTCAAACGACTCTTTATTTACTGGCTTGAGGTAGTCCATAAACTGACTGATGATCTCGTTACACTCTTCGGTATCACTGATGATGCCTTCGGCTAAGTAACTGTCTTCAGGTGACATCATTTCTGTCGCGAGGCGAATACGCGTCAGTGGCGTGCGTAAGTCGTGACTAATGCCTGCCATTAGTAGCGCACGATCTTCTTCCAGCTCTTGAATACCTTTCGACATCTGGTTGAATGCGCGAGTTACAGAGCGGATTTCTGAAGCACCTTTCTCTGGCAATGGCGGCGGAATTTCACCTCGACCTACTCCTTTCGCGGCTTTTTCTAACGCAATCAAAGGTCGGTTTTGCAAACGGATAAACAACCAGCCACCAGCAATGATAAGAAGCGCCATGATCAAGCTGTTACGGAACAGCGGAGCAAAATCTTCTTCTTGCAGTTCAGAGAGCGGAATACGAATGATGGAGTTCGGCAACTGATCGATGCGCATCCACAGAATGTAGCTCTCACTGCCAAGTAGCAAACGAACTTCCGTTGGTGAGCCAAGCTCTTGCGACATTTCTTCTGACATCAAGTCAATCGACATCGCATGATTGAACTCATTCATCATCTCGCTATCAACGCTATGTACTGTTACTCCAAGATTTTCTAGCAATTGGTGACGCAGAGGTGCATCAGACTTGAGTAAACCATCTTCATCAAGAACCAAATTCAATTCATGAGCGAGAATTTTGTTGAACTGTTGCAAACTTGGCATCAACGCGTAATTAAAAACGGCGTAGTAAGAAAAGACTTGGCTAGCGAGAAGCAAAGAAATGAACAGTAAAATGGATTGTGTAAATGAACTTCGGATTCGCATGGAGGATCCCTAATGGACTGTTCCTAGTGAACAACATTAATTGCGAGTTTCCAGCCCTCAAACAGGAAGGAGGCTTGAGGGTGGAATATGAGCAGCCGAGTATCGGCAAACCTTTTATAGCAGATTACGCTTCTTTACCGTCTGGAACGAACACGTAGCCTAAACCCCACACCGTCTGGATGTAGCGCGGCTTGCTTGGATCATCCTCAAGCATGCGGCGTAGACGCGAAATTTGAACGTCGATAGAACGCTCCATTGCCGAGTATTCACGACCACGGGCCATGTTCATCAGCTTATCACGTGACATCGGCTCACGAGCGTTGGTCACAAGTGCTTTCAGCACCGCAAACTCACCTGAAGTCAGTGGCATCGCCTCTTCACCACGGAACATTTCGCGCGTTCCTAGGTTAAGACGGAAGTCACCAAACTCAACGACTTTCTCTTCCGTGCTTGGCGCACCAGGTAGTTCAACCGTTTGGCGGCGAAGTACTGCTTTAATTCGAGCCAGCAGTTCACGCGGGTTAAACGGTTTTGGTAAGTAATCGTCTGCTCCCACTTCTAGACCAACGATACGATCAACTTCATCGCCTTTCGCCGTCAGCATTAGGATAGGTAGCATGTTGTTGGCATGACGTAAACGACGACAAATCGATAAGCCATCTTCGCCCGGCAACATTAAATCCAGCACCATAAGGTGGAAGTTTTCACGGGTCAGAAGACGATCCATTTGCTCGCCGTTAGCGACACTTCTCACCTGAAAACCTTGCTCAGAAAGGTAACGCTCCAAAAGAGCACGCAAACGAGCATCGTCATCAACCACTAATATTTTATGATTTTCCTGCATTGAAACATCCTTTCAGAGGCATCTATAGTCAAAAATGTATCACTGTTTTTTCAAACGTGCTTGTGCAAATTGTTACTCTTTTTATCTTAGCCACGATTTTGATGGATTATTCCCATGTTTCACCTTGTTTTTCTTCCCTTCACAACAATTTACAGTCAGACAAAATCAAGGCGGCTATACCCAAGTGACTTCAAGATGCAGGATTCAGAGCGCTGTCATTGATTCCCTGTTTATCGAAAGTAAGCAAGGAAAACAACGCAGCGTAATAGCCAGCTCTTTCCAAGTTGTTTGACACAGCCATTGGTTTAATAAAAAAGCGGGTCAATTACACGCTCCCGAAGGGCACTCTTTACAAATGGTAAGGCTCTTGGCTTGTATACTTTGTTGCCGATTCTTGATTTAGGCCCACTAGACCTTTAAATCGCCGCCGCGTCTACAAACCAAGTCATTCTCGCTGAACCTAGCATCTTGAGGTTACTTGGGTATATGATCAACAGAATCCAATAACGGCTGATTTACTTCTAATGAAAACCAATTTAATTACCCGTGAAGGCTACAATCGCCTAAAAACAGAACTCGACTTTCTTTGGAGAGAAGATCGCCCAGAGGTCACCAAAAAGGTAACTTGGGCAGCAAGCTTAGGCGACCGAAGCGAAAACGCAGATTATCAGTACAACAAAAAACGCTTGCGTGAAATTGACCGCCGCGTCAGATACTTACGCAAGCGTCTAGAGCAAGTCAAAGTGGTGGATTACTCACCTCAGCAAGAAGGCAAAGTGTTCTTTGGTGCTTGGGTGGAAATTGAGAACGAAGCGGGCGATGTGAAGAGTTTCCGCATCGTTGGTCCCGATGAAATCTATGGCGATGCAAAAGGTTATATCTCGATTGATTCCCCAATGGCTCGTGCGCTACTAAAAAAAGAAGTCGATGACGAATTCGCAGTGAGAACGCCGGAAGGCTACAAAGAGTGGTTTATTAACAGCATTCGCTACCAAGCCGAAGAAAACTGATTGAGTTACACGATAAAAAGAAAGCCGCACTTAAGAGTGCGGCTTTTACGTTTTGGATATCAACCTTGAAGGTTACTCTTCGTAGTCAGGCTTCTCGGTCACAATGTAGTTGGTATCGCTGGCAACAATCGCACCGTGCTTCAAGAAGTTCTTACCCAGAATCATGCTGTAATGGAAGCGGCTGCGGTCTTGCAGGTTAACGCGAATCTTCTTCTCTAACTCACCCAACTTGACGTGCATTTCCACTACAGGGCGTACGTTGGCCTTCTCGCCTTTCTTGGCTTTAATGCGCATCACGTCGACAACAGGCTTGGTAAATTCTTTCTTCATGCCGCTGTCATTCTCGTAGGTAAAGCTCACCATGTCTTTGCCATCTTTCTTGAACTGTTTGATGTTCTTGGCATTAATCGAGCTCACATCCGCACCTGTATCCAACTTCACAGGGAATGACATACCTTCCACTTCCGCCACTTCAATATGGCCCGCTTTGAACAGCGGTTTTGCATCCAGCAAATGATCCGCACGAGTATTCAGAAGCACACCACCTTTTGCCATGTTGTGGCCAAAGACAAAAAATGGTTGCTCTTGGTCGTCCTGCTCTAACACATCAATGGCGAAATCAATGGTCTTCTCTTCGTCACCAAATAGGAACTCACCTTCCACTACTGGGCGTACTGAGTCACCTACCTTGAGCTTCTTCAATACGCGTTTAGTGATTTTCTCTTCTTTGCCTTCTGCATTCGGGAGATAGAAGGTCACGACTTCTTTCTTGTCTTTTTCGGTCAATTCAAAACCATCCACACGCATCAGTGGTGTCTTCACCGCAAAAGTGGGATACGCAGACAAGACGTAGCCATCAATATTGACGGATTCCTCTGGCGAGATAACCAGCGGTTTCGATTTCAATGCACTCTTAAACGACTTCTCAACCCCGCCGAGAAGGTTTTCTTTATCGGTATCAATCACAAAGTGCTGGCTTGCAACATCCTTACCCAAGCGAATTTGCGAACTGAAACCACTGCGGTCACGTAGGTACACCAACCATTGCTGAGTCTCGGTTTCGCTCACTTTGACAGGTAAATAAACCAAAGGGCGCTCGCTTTTACTTGTTTTAAGCATACGCACTAATGGCAGAGTCATTGGATGACGTTTACCGTTTTCACCTTCTAAGGTGAACGAAACCTGTTTTTTCTTCTCGTCCACTTTGATATTCAAAGCATGCACATTGGTGTAACGACTGGTGGTTGAGATGCTAATTTTGTATGGCACACCTTCGACTTCAACCGTTTCTTTTTTACCAATCATCTGGGCTTTAGGTTGCTCTTGAAGATAATCGTAGCCAGCAAACACCCACGCATTGTTATCAAGGTAAGTTTTACCAATCAAAATCGGCGCTGAAAATTGAGTACGCTTGGTTAGGTTCACCACGGTGTCCACAGTATGCCCTGCAATGGTCATCGGCATTTTTACCGTCGGGCGCAAAATTGGTTTTTCACTGGTACGGCTACGGATCGCACTGATACGCTCAAGATCATCGGTGATCTTAATTTCTTTACCGGTGTATGGGTGATGAAGAGTGAACGTCACTTTCACTTGATAAGGCTTGAAGCTGTCTGCATCCCACTTCGCTTTAGTTCCTCCAAGGTCATCGATGATTGCCCACATCAACTTGCTATCTTTTAAGTTTTTGTATTCTGGGTTGGTACTGCTTACATGGATGTTTTCTGCGTGCATCGATGTCGTATCGGCACCGGTATCAATTTTACCGATGAACGGCACATCGCTTAGCTCTGGAATGTCGCTGTAATACACGCTTTCAACACGGCCTAGTACCAGTTTGTCATCAAGTTGATAGATTGGATCTTGGGTTGTTGCAGAGAGAGATTGTGACCACGCGAGCGGTGCCGCTAATAAGGCACCTGAGAGCGCCAGAGCCAAAGACATTTTCTTCATCATTGTTTTCCGTGTGAGCTAAGGTACAGGGGTTAGTCGATAACCAAACGTATAAGTTCTCAATTTAATTACAGTTTTGACACAAATCTGACTGATGTCCACCAGCGCTCGGTAAATTTTTGCGTTACTAGTTTAAAACATTGCAAATTCCATGAATGGCCCCAATGTTCTATACACAACCAATACCCAAACAGAATTAAAGAGAATACACGGATGAGCCAAGCTATCTGTCGCATGATTGCTCAAGAGCTGAATGTTCGCCCTGAGCAAGTCAACGCTGCTGTAACCCTTATTGATGACGGTAACACGGTCCCATTTATTGCACGTTACCGTAAAGAGGTGACGGGCGGCCTTGATGACACCCAACTGCGTACTCTAGACAGCCGTCTGTCTTACCTTCGTGAGCTGGATGACCGCCGTCAAACCATCCTGAAATCGATTCAAGAGCAAGGCAAACTTACGCCAGAGCTAGAACAAGAAATCACTCAGGCAGACAGCAAGACTCGTCTTGAAGACTTGTATCTACCTTACAAACCAAAGCGTCGTACCAAAGGTCAGATCGCGATTGAAGCCGGTCTTGAGCCACTTGCAGACCTGCTTTGGAATCATCCGCAAACTGAGCCAGAAAGCGAAGCAAGCAAATACCTTGATGCAGACAAAGGCGTGGCAGACACCAAAGCCGCACTGGATGGCGCTCGCGCAATCATCATGGAACGCATCGCGGAAGACGCAAACCTACTGGAGAAAATCCGTGGTCACCTAAACCGCAATGCGGAAATGGGAGCTCGTGTCGTAGAAGGCAAAGAGCAAGAAGGTGAGAAGTTCAAAGATTACTTCAACCACAACGAGGCCCTAAGCAAAGTGCCATCACACCGCGCACTGGCGATGCTACGTGGTCGTAACGAAGGCTTCCTGACATTGGCAATGAATGCCGATCCAGAACAGGAAGAAGGCGTTCGCCAGTCTTACTGCGAAACAATTATCGCTGACCACTACGGCGTCACGCTTAGCAGCGCACCTGCGGATACGTGGCGTAAGCAAGTAATTAGCTGGACATGGCGCATCAAAGTATCGATGCACATGGAAACCGAGCTAATGGGCGCAATGAAAGAGCGCGCAGAAATCGAAGCGATTGAAGTATTTGCCACCAACCTAAAAGACTTATTGATGGCAGCACCGGCAGGTCCTCGTGCAACACTTGGTCTCGATCCTGGCCTGCGCACGGGCTCTAAAATCGCTATTGTCGATCCGACTGGTAAGGTGCTTGCAACCGAAACCATCTACCCTCACCCACCACAAAAGCAATACGACAAATCAGCGCAAGTCGTTGATCAGTTGGTGCGCAAGTACAACGTGGATTTGATCGCTATCGGCAACGGCACGGCTTCACGTGAAACCGACAGTTTTGTCGCAGACGTCATCAAACGTGGCAACCTGAAAGTTCAGAAAATTATCGTGAGTGAAGCGGGGGCATCAGTTTACTCTGCGTCTGAGCTTGCAGCGAAAGAATTTCCGAATATGGACGTGTCTCTGCGTGGTGCGGTGTCGATTGCTCGTCGTCTGCAAGACCCACTGGCTGAACTAGTGAAAATTGATCCTAAGTCGATCGGTGTGGGTCAGTACCAGCACGACGTTAGCCAATCTATGCTGGCAAAACGCCTAGATGCGATTGTGGAAGACTGTGTAAACGCGGTGGGTGTTGATGTGAATACCGCCTCTGCAGCGCTACTGACACGCGTAGCGGGTTTATCTAGCACCATCGCGCAGAACATTGTCGACTTCCGTGATGAAAACGGTCGTTTCGAAGCTCGCACGACCTTGAAGAAAGTGCCTCGCTTGGGTCCTAAGGCATTCGAACAGTGTGCTGGCTTCCTACGAATCATGGATGGTAAGAACCCACTTGATGCATCTGCAGTTCACCCAGAAGCGTACCCAGTGGTAAAAGCGATTTCTGAAAAGAACAGCAAAGACATCAAAGCACTGATTGGTGATTCAAGCTTCTTAAAAGGTCTGCATGCTGTCGATTACACTGACGATAACTTCGGTGTGCCAACCATTACAGACATCATCAAAGAGCTCGATAAGCCGGGTCGCGACCCACGTCCAGAATTCAAAACGGCGACGTTTGCAGAGGGCGTAAACTCGGTATCAGACTTGGAACCGGGCATGATTCTAGAAGGTGTGGTGTCTAACGTAGCCAACTTCGGTGCCTTCGTTGATATCGGCGTTCACCAAGATGGCCTTGTGCATATATCGGCACTGACAGATCGTTATGTATCGGATCCACGTGAAGTGGTCAAAGCGGGCGACATCGTTAAAGTGAAAGTAATGGAAGTGGACGTGCAGCGTAAGCGTATTGGTCTCTCAATGCGTATGAACGACGAACCGGGTCAAGACAACCGTAGCCAACGCTCATCAGCAGCGCCGCGTCGTAATGACCAACCGCAGCGTCGTCAACCTCGCCGTGATGACTCGTCATCTAACAACGCGATGGGCGGTGCTTTTGCCGCAGCGTTTGCTAAAGCGAAAAAGTAATCTCGCCAAGGCTTCACTACTAATAACGAGACTTCACCACTAACGAATTTTCACAACTAAAAAGAAAACGCTCCAATCAGTGAATCTGCTTGGAGCGTTTTTGTTTGAGTAGGATATTGAGTCGTCATAATACTGCTATCACTTCTGACGGTGTATGGGGCACGACCGAGTGACCATAATGAAACTTAATCACCTTCCTGCGCTTTTCCATCAATCCCTCTTTGACCGCAGCATCCAAAATGCGCTTAGGTAATCGAAAGCGTATCGCGTAGCCCTTACCCTGATCTTCGCTGTAACTCTTGAGCGCAAGCAAACCGAAGAGACGCTCTAGCGTGTCTTCAGGTTCTTCGTGATAACGGGTATCCACCTCAGGTTCTACTTCGTAACCTGGATGCTCCGATGGGTCCCACGAGGATTGGCGTCGCCGCTTCTCATCACTTTTTACTTTGCGCTCCGCATTGGTTTTTGCCAGTGCGACTGTTGGCGTGACAGGTTCTCGGACTTTATTGTCACGAGCAGCTTGTTCCGTCTGCACATTAACGGATGGGGCGATCAGTGGCACGCTTACGTTAGCCGGTGACACAATCATTGCGAACCCTCCTCAGAGTCGCCCAACTCGTCAATACAGCAAACTCCTCCTACAGGAAGAGTTTACCAAAACTTATATCGACCAATTTTTAAACAGCTTTAGGGTTTTATTCGCTTAGATTTGTAGACTCGCTAATTAAGCGGCAAATTCTCGCACTTGGAGACAAAACGCTTCATGTTCGGTCATGAACGGCGCGTGGGAAGATTGGTTGAAAACAAACTGCTGAGAACTTGGCAACTGTTCACTCAAGTCACTTGCCACTTTGATTGGCACTAAACCATCAAGTCGACCATAAAGGCGTAGCATCGGCATAGAAAGGGAAGCCAAAGCATCGCGCAAATCCACATCGGCAAGAATGTTCAAACCAACCAACAATGAATCAGGGTTTGGTTGTGGACGTGATAGTACGGCTTGCTTGAGTTGTTTTACGTCTTTGCGCGCAGACGGACTGCCCATCGCTTGCAGCGCCATAAAGCGCTCGATAGTGACCGAGAAGTCTTCCAGCAATTGATCGGTGAATGCGGTCAATACGTTAGGTTGAATGCCACGCCAAGGACGTTCAGCAGAAAATTTTGGTGAACTGGCTACCGTGATTAATTTGCTCACACGGTGAGGTGCATTAAGTGCAATGTGGGTTGCCACCAAGCCACCTAGTGACCAGCCAAGCCACACTGCTTTTTCTGGCGCGTCTTGCAGAACAAGGTCAGCGATTTTTGCTAAGTCTTCGGCGTGAGATTCTGCGCTGTGTCCGTACCCCGGAAGATCGACCACATGCACTCGGAAATAAGGTTGAAGAGACTCGACCGTCTGCTGCCATACCGCACCATTCATGCCCCATCCATGAAGCAACACTAAATCTGGTCCTTGACCAAACGACTGCCAGTGTAAATTCGTGCTCATGTTCTCGTTCTCTCCCACTTATCTTATTCCTTACTAGACATTCCAAGCTTTAATCTGATGACTCGCTCACCTTGGATGGATTGTATGTTATCTGATCAATGGCAAAACATCATGCACCGTGTACTTGGCAATCAATGCGGTTTGTGTCGATTTCCGATTTCCGCTGAACAGAAACCAAACCCAATGCGTTGGTGCGACCATTGTTTTGAACACCTTACACCCATCAAACGGTGCACTCGCTGTGGTTTAAAGATGACAGAGGAGGCGTCACAAACCTCCACGGAGTGCGGTGAGTGCCTGAAAGAGCCACCGCCTTGGCAACGTTTGTATACGTTGGGAGATTATGATTTCCCCCTTTCTCATCAAGTACAACGTTTTAAGGATAATGGTGAATCTTGGCATGTTACCGCCCTAACTCAATTGTTAGCGGAACGAATCGAGCATCCTGCTCCTATCATTACTAGTGTCCCTTTGCATTGGCAACGTTACTTAAAGCGAGGATTTAATCAGAGTCATGTCTTGGCGACACATTTAGCGCACCACTTGAATAGCAACTATCGCAATCGCGTTTTTAAACGCGTCAAAAGCGCACAATCCCAACGTGGAAATAAAAAAGCCGGTCGCGAGCAAAATTTGAAAGCAGCATTTGCCCTACACGGTGAGGTAAACTTTTCCCACATTGCTATCGTGGACGATGTTGTCACAACAGGCAGTACCGTCCGACAATTATGTCATTTACTACTTGAAGTTGGCGTAGAAAGCATCGATATTTACTGCATCTGCAGAACTCCTGCCCCTGGTTCAGGCTAGATCGCTTGGCAATGCCTTAGTATCAAAAAGACTAGACCAAGGCGGTAACAGGAGTAGAATAGCAGCAATAGCCTACAAATTTACTCAGGTATTCGTCGTGTCAAATATTACTATTACAGAAACTGCGCAAACGCATTTCGCCAACCTTTTAGGCCAACAACCTGAAGGTACTAACATTCGAGTTTTCGTTGTAAACCCAGGAACACAAAACGCAGAGTGTGGCGTGTCTTACTGCCCACCAGAAGCCATTGAAGGCACTGACACCGAAATCCCTTACAGCGGTTTCTCTGCTTTCGTTGACGAGCTAAGCCTACCTTTCCTGGAAGATGCTGAAATCGATTTCGTAACAGACAAAATGGGTTCTCAACTGACGCTAAAAGCACCTAACGCAAAAATGCGCAAAGTGTCTGACGACGCACCTCTAGTAGAGCGTGTAGAGTACGTAATCCAAACTCAAGTGAACCCTCAGCTAGCAGGTCATGGTGGTCACGTAAACCTTGTTGAAATCACTGACGACGGTATCGCTATCGTTGCATTCGGTGGCGGCTGTAACGGCTGTTCAATGGTTGATGTGACACTAAAAGAAGGCATCGAGAAAGAACTATTGAACCAATTCATTGGTGAATTGACAGCGGTTCGCGACGCAACAGAACATGACCGTGGTGATCACTCTTACTACTAAACGTTCAAAAGAACTCGGCTTTGAGAGCCAGTAAAAGTGTACATTGACGAAAAATGGGAGGCGTTTGCTTCCCATTTTTGTTTTCAATCGAACGAAGCTGAATCATCACGCTAGAAACTCGAGCCTTCTTCTCATATATTAAGAAATCTCATTAGCTTTAAAGAGTCAACGACACATAGGAGCCGGCGTTATGTCGAAAAGGACCCCACCAGAGATACTCTCTTGTCAGACGGTCGCACAATCTAAACTGTTTGCAGTGGAAGCCCTAGACCTTCGCTTCTCTAATGGTGAGTTGCGTACCTACGAGCGTATGAAACCCAGTGGGCGCGATGCTGTAATGGTTGTTCCTGTTACGGAGCAAGGCGATTTACTGCTCGTACGCGAATACGCAGCAGGCACAGAACGCTACGAGCTCGGCTTTCCGAAAGGTTTGATTGACCCAGGGGAGACTCCGCATCAAGCGGCAAATCGTGAGCTTAAAGAAGAAATTGGTTTTGGCTCTAACGCGCTAACACCACTCAAACAAGTCATTCTTGCTCCTTCTTATTTCTCCAGCAAGATGACCTTGTTCTTAGGACAAAGCCTTTACCCTGAAAAACAAGAAGGTGACGAGCCAGAGCCATTAGAAATTGTTCGCTGGCCACTTGCTCAAGCCGAAGAATTATTAACGCACTTGGATTTTTGTGAAGCAAGAAGCATCACGGCGTTGATGTTGGCACTAAAACACTTACAAAACACCACTCACAACCAAAACCAATAACGGTCAAAGAGCCGAGCCATAATTGTGAGAAAGGACCATTACTTATGCCAATGACAAAAGATTTATCTCACCTGCTCCCGCAAGTCATCGAGATCGCGCGTAGTGCAGGACAATTGATTTTAGATATCTACGAAAAAAAGCAGTACGAAGCCTACATCAAAAGTGATGAGACACCGGTCACCAGTGCCGACATTGCAGCACATAAGCTAATTACAGAACGCCTAAGCGAGCTGACACCTGATATCCCAGTGCTTTCAGAAGAAGCAGCGGACATTAGCTTAGAACAACGCGCACAGTGGGAACGTTACTGGTTAGTTGACCCTCTTGATGGTACACAAGAATTCATCGCACGCAGTGGTGACTTCGCGACCATCATTGCTCTGATCGACAACAACAAGCCAACCATGGGAGTAGTTTACGGTCCAGTTTCTGGCGTAACTTACTATGCTTACAATGGCAAAGGTGCATGGAAGATCCCAGACATGTCAGAGAGTGTGAAAATTCATACCCACAAACATGAACAACCGGGACAAAACATCGCAATCGCAATCAGTCGTCGTCAAGACATCAACCGCATTACCAGTCGTATGAGCAGTGCTTGGAACTACGATTTAATTCCACTCGGCTCTGCCGCACTTAAAGCATGCCTTGTCGCTGAAGGTGCTGTGGACTGTTACTTACGTCTAGGTCCAACTGGCGAGTGGGATACTGCGGCTACGCAGTGTATTGTTGAAGAAGCGGGCGGACGTATTCTCAGCACACAACTTGAGCCGCTGTCTTACAACGAGCGCGAGACGTTAGAAAATCCGAACTTCATCGTACTGGGCGATGCTGACTTACCTTGGGACGAGATTCTACAACGCAAAGATTGATCACAATCCAAACTGCATAGCTAGATTTTAAAAGGCCACGAATCGACTTCGTGGCCTTTCTTTTTATCTCTTGTACAGCGATAGGAGTATTTAGCCTACCATGTTCCAAATACTCACCCAGCTGTACACATTCATACCATTTACTTAAAAATCAGAAGGTTAGATAAACAGCAAATAACCAACTGAATTTCCTGTACAGCGAATAACAGGTTTGGCCTAGTATGATCTAAAAGCAAAAAGAGCTGCACATTAGCAGCTCTTCAATAATGGGATGGTTTCTAAAACTGACTAGAAACGCCCTTTGTAATCAAACTCGTATTGGCCTTGAGCGTTCGGGTTGCCCAACCATTTCAGTTGGTCACTCATCCCTGATGGGAACTCCGCCCCAGGTTTAAACCACGCTTTAGTAGAGTAGCGCTGATTTGGCATCAACTCGGCAGAAAACGCTGCGGACACTTGCTTGCTCTTTTGCTCACCTGATGCCGATAGTACGCTGTCTTTACAGTTCAGATCGGCAATCACAGGGCCAAGTTCAAGGCTACCGAGCGGGCTTTGAATGCCACTTGCACTCCAAACTAGTGTACCTTCACCCGTTTTACACCAAGGCGCTGCGTAAGTCGCATGACGGATATTGAGCTCAAGCTGACCATCAACGCCAACTGGCACAGGAATACGCGCTTGCTCCACTACTTTGGCAGCCGGAATCGATGCAACCAAATTTTCAGCGTATGGACCACCAGTTAGGCTATAGCCAACCAAACCACGACCACGAACGTCCATATCACTTCCACGGCCAAAACGTACGGCGAATTCCGCTTTACCAGTGAATAAGCTTGATAGTTGGAAATCCCAATTTACCTCACCGAGATTTTGACGCTGCCAGCTGATGTTAGAAGCACGGCCTTGCCACACAGAGCCTTGGGCATCTTGAATTTCTAACCCTCTTACCGTCGGTACTTGTTGAAGCATCCAAGAAACAGGCAAACCAACAATCAAACTTGTGGAGAAAAAGGCTATGAATATAACAACGTAAAGTATTGCTCGCTTCACCTTAACCTCGCTTAAATTGCAGGCGATTCACATCAATCATGCCTGCTTGGTCTGTACGATCGATATCGAGAAATTCCACCTCAATACCTTGTTGTTCTTTTAGGTAACGCAGCCAATCTACCATCTGGTTAAATGCCAATGGCTTAATCCAAACTTGAACACTTTCATTACGTGGTTGAACTCGAATCAGCTCCACTTTGTAACGACGAGCAGAAGAAGAAACTAATTGGTTCAGAGGTTGATTAGAGAAGCTGACTCCACCACTTTTGCGTAGAGCAGTAATATCATCAGCCTTGTCTTGCACCCAATTCAACAACTGTTTTTCTGACTGAATTCGAGTCTGAGCGAGTTCAGCTCGTTGATTCATTGGCTGTAGTAGCCCCCAATAAATCATTCCGATAATGGCAATCACACCACCACCCATCACCAAACGTTGCTCACGTTGTGAGATGCTATTCCACCAAGCTTGAGCCTGAGCGATTAAATTCTTCATCATCACCTCACAAACGTTTTAGTACAAAGCTGCCTATCACAACATTTCCGTTGCGATTCAGCTGACCTTGTTCAACAGTGAACTTTTCTGCCAATTTCACACGCGCTTGCTCAAACGGTTGGAAATCTGAACTGCTTGCTTGAATGCGTACTTCACCGCGTTGGCCATCGTATTTAAAGCTGGTTATCTCCAGATCTTTAACCTGACCCAGTGTCGTTGGCAGTGCCGCTATCCAAGACAGCATTGCAGTTTCACTTGTACCACCAGAAAGACGACGCTCTTCATCGGTCATCTGACGCTTCAGGTAACTGACCGTTGGAATTCGCTTCTTGTTCGGGAAAATTTGGCGGAAAATGCGTTCACTTTCTTCACGATAGGCTTGCGCTTGCGCCTCATATTTATGGACCACCAGCAATTGCTGCCCCACAAGAACAACCAATAGCACACCCGCAGCGATAGCAGCTTTTTGCCAGACTTTTACGTACTTACCCCAAGACGATTTTGGCTTGAAGCTACCCGTTAATAGGTTGACCTTGCTTTCAGAAACACCTTTAGCAAGTAGTGCCATCGCCATTTCTTCAGGCTTTGCGACCCAAGCCTCTGGGAGTGAAGATTCAGGAATCGAACTGTAACAATCAAGTTTCCATCCTTCATTCGCTTGCAGATAAGCAGAAAGGTATAAATCTAGCCACGACGCATCGACCACCGCACCTTGAGTATTAGAATGACGAATTAGCCATTGCTCACCCAACGCCACCGCAGAGCTGTTTTCTTCATGCACAGGCAACGCCAGCACATCAGGAAGGATACGCTTAATTACAATACCTTGACTGGAAAAACGCTGCAAAATGGTTTGAACCCAAGCACGCTCAACAGCACAAATTTGCGCTTTCTCTGCTTGCTTGTCTAATACTGTGAAATGCAGGTTATCCACGTCTTGTGCGACTTCATCTTCCACCAAATAAGGCAGCATGCTATCAAACTGACGAGCAGCACCCGGCGGGATATCTACTTCTGTCAGCACAACATCATTACTGGCTAACAAGGCTATCACTTGTCGCTGATCAGCGTAAGACGCCAACTCATCCAGATGTTCCCATCCGGCGAGTTCACCACTGGCAATCACGTCTTGCTGTTGTGTCGACCACACCAACCATGGAATGGTACTTTGTTGTTCGCTACTCAGCCGAACGGTCAGAAACTCGCTCACTGATTCCTCCAAAACGACGGCGAACGACAGTCACCGTTTCTCTATCTGTACTTTGTAAAAGACTACGGATACGTACTCGGGATTCATCCACCAGTACTTGTGCGTCCAATTCAAAAAAGGAGCTATCGACTCCTAAGTAGCCTTTAGCATTTTTCTTTACATCATCGCTCAAGCCAGCTAATTCTGACTCAGCTAAAAATTCATCAACACTATCCCAACCATCGAAAGGGCGCTTTTCAATTAACTGCACCGCATCACTAGAACTCAAGCCTGGAGTAAACATCGCGACTAAGATCGGCGCTTGTTCGACTTCAATAGTATTTACATTCAAACGCCAATCGTCTGTGGGAATAGCACAAATCATCGGTGCGATCTTCTGATAAATGTCCCCCGTGACTTGATATACCGCTCTCAGTTCGCTGGCATCAGCCATCAGGCCATTGGGTGGTAAATACGCAGGCTTCATTGCCTCATAAGTGCTGTCTTCTACACCGGCAGCGGAGCGCACTGTGCTGTCGCTATCGACGTATTCCCAAGTCGAATCAGCAATCACTTCCGCTTGGTATGGTTCCACGTCCATCTCTTCCATCAAGCGCTGGAACACTTGCACCAAATAAGGACGATTTGTCGAGTCACCCGATGGCTGAACACTCGCTAATACATTCATATTAAAGCAAGCTTGTTTGTCTACGATGCGTCCGGCCGCTTGACCATAATCTAGCGGATACACTTGTTCTTTAATTGCCCAGGGCTGGCTCATATTAATGGTATCGCTGTCTTCGTAGCTCTGCTCAATACCAATTTCAGCCAACGCCTCAACCCCCAAACTATACCAATACGCCTGTTGGTAATTGATCTGATTCGCGCCTCGCTGAAACTGCAAAAACAATCGTTCAGACATACTTGCTGCAACGGTCGTCATAATCGCCAGTAGCATTAAAACAATAATAAGCGCTACACCACGTTGTCGCTTAGCCATTATTGCCTCCGGAGGATTCATCATTGGATGAGTCATCTTGCCCAGAGGCGCTGATCTTGCCTCCAGAGGTTAAGTAAGTACGGCTGATCTCACCGTAGTCTTTGAGTTTCAAAACAACAGAAACCGCTTTCGGTAACTCTTGCTTACTTTCCCATGTTTTTTTCCACGCTTTGCCATCGTAGAAACGCATATCAAATTCTTCGACCTGAGTCAGAAGCGGTGTCACAATACCTTCTTGTCCAACGGGTGTATCTGGGTAACGCCACCATATACGCTGTAGAACTTCATCTTTAATGCGATAGCCAACTTTCGTGACTTCACCACGTGGGAATTGCTGCTGAGGGTTGTGCCACCCCAAACGCGCAAACATCACGCCTTTCGCATCCGAATCAAGCAGGTATTCCGACCAAAACAACAACTGCTTTGATGGCTCTTCGCCATTGGTTCGCATCTGACGCATGGCCATTTGGCGGAAATCGTTATCCATCATCACCATTGCACGTTGCAACTCGTTCAAACGCTGCGTACGTTCTTGCGATAACACATTACTGCGTTGCACCTGCGAGACCACTTGATAGGCAGCAACGCTTAAGCTCGCAAAAATAGCAATCGAGACGAGCACTTCGATCAAGGTAAAACCTCGATTCGATTTCATACTTGATGCCTTATATCGCTTATTACTCCGCAACATAGCTTCTCACCGTCACAACAGGACTCGCTTCTTTTTCAGTTGCGACACTGACATCAAATGCTTTCAGCAATGGCTGCGCGGTGGCAACAGGAGTTACCTTCCAATACCAAGTTCGCCCCGCTAACTCTTCAGTACCTTTTTTGGCTTTGAGTTTTTCAGTCGAGAGCATCACATTGGCCATTTGGTTATCCACAACCATGGCTGCAAACATTTTTTCTTCTAAATAACTGACAGTATTAATGTGTTGGCTCACCGAGCGAATCACACTGATTGCCGCCGTCGCAAAAATCGCCAATGCGACCAACACTTCCAACAACGTCATGCCTCTAGTATGAAGCGAAGAAGAACCGATACGGCTTTGCTTAGAATGTCGCATTGTTGTCGTCTTCCAATTCTTCACCAGGCTCTAGTAACAAGATTTCGCCAGTTTCTTTGCCAATAACGCGCCAACCATCGTTAAATGCGTCGCCATCTTCGGGAAAGAAAGACAAACTAAATGGCGTGACTTCCGCACTAGAGAAAATGAATACTTGAGGTGGCTTCACTTTCTTTTTTTCTTTGTCATCTTCTTCCGCAAACATGTCCTCATCAAACAAAGAACCAGGTTCAAATAGTCGGTCGTCATCGTCCCATGCGCCACCACCAAGATCCAATTGCAGCGAAATATCGCCTTCCAATTTGGTCTCACTAGGAATCTGTTTCAATTCCAATGGTTGCCATCCATCTTGAGTCAAGCTGAGCAATACGTAAGTGGATTTCACATCATCAACACGTAGACCAAAGTCTTTGCCGCTCAGTACGGCTTCTTCATTCAGTAGCTGTAAGCGCTGGAAAAAGCTTTGAGCATATTGTTTGGAAAGATCTTTCTGACTGGTAGGCAGGGTCGCTATTACGGCGACTGCGGTAAGAGATAACAAAACCAGCACCAATAGAATTTCTATTAATGTAAAACCACGATGTTTTTGCATTTGCTTCATTAGTGCTGGTTTGAACTTTATCTTATTGGAAATCTTGCATGTTCCAGTTGCCGATATCCGACGCAGGGCCTTCACCGCCCTCTTGGCCATCTGCACCTAGAGTAAAGATATCAATCGTACCGTTATCACCAGGGCTTAGGTATTGGTACTCATTGCCCCATGGATCAGACGGTAGACGCTTAATGTAGCCACCATCGCGGTAGTTGCGTGGTTCTGGGTTCGATGGTTTGTTTACTAACGCATCAAGACCTTGGTCTGTTGTTGGGTAAACGCTGTTATCCAACTTGTACATATCCAGTGCATTTTCTAATGCAACAATATCGGTGATCGCTTTTTGTTGGTCTGCTTTTTCTTTGTTACCAAGTAAGTTAGGAACAACAACACTCGCCAAAATACCTAGGATAACCACAACAACCATCACTTCTAAAAGTGTAAAGCCTTGTTGTTTACTACGCTTAAATTTCATTATTATCTCCGAAAGTTAGATTCAAGCTATATCATCAGTAGACACAGCTTAACTCGAATTTTATCCACTCATTAAGTTATTCATTTCCAACATTGGCATCAATGTCGCCATTACGATGAAAAGTACCAAGCCTGCCATCAATGCAATCAATACTGGAGTGAAAATGCCAAGTGCAATGTTGACCGTAGATTCAAAGTTTTGATCTTGGTTATCCGCAGCACGAGTCAACATACTCTCAAGCTCACCACTCTGCTCACCACTAGAAATCATGTGCAGCATCATTGGTGGAAACAAACGAGTTTGATCCAATGCTTTACGTAAGCTTGCCCCTTCTCTTACGTTATCTGCCGCGACCAAAACTTGCTGTTTCACGTAACGATTGGACATAACATCAACCGCGACTCGCATGCCTTCCAGAATCGGAATAGCACTGGATGTACAAATCGATAGCGTACGCGCAAATCGCGACGTATTTAAGCCACGAGAAATCTTACCAATCAGCGGTAGGCTAAGGATTTTTCTATCCCACGCTAAACGAAAGTTCGGTTTTTGTAGTGCCAGTTTAAGCCCGTAAAAGAGCACCACCACCACGATAAAGATGATCAGCCCCCACTCTTGGACAAACTCACTCGCAGACAAAAGAAATTGCGTTGATTGAGGTAACTCTTGTCCCATCTGAATGATAGGTTCGATGATCTTCGGAACAACAGAAGAGAGCAACAGAGAGACGATACCAACGGCAAACACCACCAATACCACCGGGTAAATCATGGCTTGCAGCAATTTAGAACGCATTTTCTGACGGTTTTCTACGTAGTCTGCCAAGCGCTCTAACACCGTGTCCAAGTGACCGGATTTTTCACCCGCGGCAACCATTGATAGGTAAAGTTCGTCGAAAACATGCGGGTAATCCCCCAGGCTATCTGCCAGAGGATAGCCTTCCGTGACTTTTGAACGCACGGCGGCAATCATAGTACGAATACGCGGCTTTTCTGCTTGTTCTGATACCGCTTTCAAACACTCTTCTAATGGCATACCCGATTGAACGAGCGTTGAAAGTTGGCGTGTGATCAGTGCAAGTTCTGCGGTTTTGATACCACGCTTGAATCCGACTGACCCGCCTGAAGACTTAGCCGCTTTTGCTTTAGCTTCCATCACCTCGACAGGAATCATGCCCTGTTCTTTTAGGCGTTGGCGCACCTGACGAGCATTATCCCCTTCAATTGTGCCTTTCTTCTGCTTGCCTTTCGCATCCAGCGCTTTGTATTCAAATGCTGCCATTACGCTTCCTTGGTCACTCGCATGACTTCTTCAAGTGAGGTAATGCCGCGGCTCACTTTGCTTAGGCCATCACTACGAATACTTGGTGTATGCTGACGGACAGCTTTTTCAATTTCTTGTTCACCTGCTTCGCTGTGAATTAACTCCTGAACTTGCTCATCCACCATCAGAAGTTCATGAATACCAGTACGACCACGATAGCCCTTCTGATTGCAGACTTCACATCCTGTCGCACGATGTAAAACCAGAGATTCATGCTCTTCCAAACCAAACAGTTTTTTCTGTTCTTTATCAGCTTCATAAGGCTCTTTACAGTCCGAACACAAGGTACGAACCAGACGTTGAGCAAGCACACCAAGCAATGAAGATGAAATGAGGAAAGGTTCGATGCCCATATCACGTAGACGCGTAATAGCACCCACTGCCGTATTGGTGTGCAGCGTCGACATTACCAAGTGACCAGTCAGAGACGCTTGCACTGCAATCTGTGCAGTCTCTAAGTCACGGATCTCACCGACCATCACCACGTCCGGGTCCTGACGAAGAATGGCACGTAAGCCGCGCGCAAACGTCATGTCGACTTTCGGGTTAACCTGCGTCTGGCCGATACCATCGATATCGAATTCGATTGGGTCTTCTACCGTCAGAATATTACGTTCGTTGCTGTTGATCTCTTGCAAGCCCGCGTACAAGGTCGTTGATTTGCCCGAACCTGTCGGACCGGTCACCAAGATGATACCGTGTGGACGTTGAATCAAGCGACCAAAGTTATCGTGCACCGATGGCGTCATACCCAAACTGTGTAAATCTAGACGCGTTGCGTTTTTGTCCAATAGACGCATTACCACACGCTCACCATGCGATGAAGGCATGGTAGAAACACGAACGTCTACTGCTCGACCACCGATACGCAGAGAAATACGACCATCTTGAGGAACACGTTTTTCTGCGATATCTAGTTTTGCCATTACCTTCACACGAGAAACCAGCAAAGGCGCGAGTTTACGGCTTGGGGTTAAGACTTCACGCAATACACCATCGACACGGAAACGAATTGACAGGGTTTTCTCGAACGTTTCGATATGAATATCCGATGCCCCTTCTTTGATCGCTTCACCGAGCATGGCATTGATCAATTTGATGATCGGCGCATCATCTTCAGACTCTAGCAAGTCCTCATCATGCGGCAGCTCTTCTGCCAATGAGAAAAAGTCATCACTGTCTGCACCAATGTCTTCCATCAACTGACGGGCTTCGGAAGAGTCGCGCTGGTAAGCTTCAGTTAGCTTTTTATCGAACGCTTCCTTGTCCATCGGTTGAGGAATAAAGTTTTGTTTCAGTACACGGCGTACTTCAACCAAAGCCGCAGGATTGAGCGGCTCGACGTAATACAGGATTGGAGGGCGCTCAGGGTGCTCCGTCTCCAATACCAGTTTAAAGCGGTTGGCAAAACTGAATGGCAGACGGCGCATGCTTGGCGCTGTGTCTAACATATCAACCATTATTCTTTACCATCTGATCGATGAACGCTTGAATTTCAGCAGGGTGTTTACGATCTTCACCAAATTCAGGCATGACTGGAATCTTAGAGTCATCCATCAACTTCAAGCCTTCTTGCGCTTTATAAAGTTGCTCTGCACGAATGAAGTTGTACTTACGCTGAGTGATGCCATCTGCCGTCATACCATCGCGGATGATGGTTGGCTTGATAAATACCATAAGGTTACGTTTTTCTGTTTGAGTACTAGTCGACTTGAACAGTTGACCTATTACAGGAATATCACCCAGTAGCGGCACTTTCGATTCACTTTCTAACGCACGCTCATCAACCAAACCACCCAGAACTAGCATCTGACCATCTTGAATCATCACAGAGGTATTCAACTGACGCTTCGCGAAACGTACGTCCACCGCACCATTCGCGCCCAGAACGTTTGACACTTCCTGCTCAATAGTCAGTTGTACTGAATCACCTTCGTTGATTTGAGGTACGACTTTAAGTTTGATGCCAACTTCTTTACGGTCAACCGTTTGGAATGGGTTGTCGTTATTCGATCCGGCTGTCGAGCCTGTAATCACAGGCACTTCTTCACCAACGATGAAGGACGCTTCACCGTTATCCATCACTGTAATGCTTGGGGATGATAGAATGTTTGAGTTTGAATCTGATGAGACGGCACTGATCAACGCAGTCCAGTCACCCATGACAATACTCATCGCTGCACCATTTACACCGCTAAGTGCAGATGCCAGAGTTGAGTAGTCACCAGATTCAGTAACGTCATATGGCGTACGTTCACCATCTGAGTTTGTGTAGTATTCAGTTCGTGTTTGATCTTTTGCTTCTTCAAGACCAACCATTACGCTACCAATTGACGCTCCAGAGTTGCCGTATTGAATAACCGCACCTGTTTCTAGGTTACCCCATTGAACGCCAAGATTGATGCCGTCGCCTTCAGACATTTCAACGATCAACGCTTCAATCAGAACTTGTGCACGACGGATATCCAGTTGAGAAATCACGTCTTGTAGCGCCATCATGATATCTGGCGGCGCAGTCAGCACCAAAGAGTTAGTCGCTTCGTGAGCGGCAATCACCACTTCGCCACGTTGTGAACTTGATGCGCCTTTTTGACCCGCTTGCTTCTCAGCTTGTAAGTTGTCAGACACCCCTTTTAATACGTCAACCAAGTCTTCGGCTTTCGCATACTTGAGGTAAACCACGCGGTTATTACCTTTCGTCGCCATTTCAACGTCAAGTTGACGAATCAATCGTTTAAGGCGTGCTCGCACTTTGGGATCACCAGAAATCAGGATTGAGTTGGTACGCTCATCAGCAACGATTTTAGGTTCAAGGAATTCAGGCGTACTTTTTTGATTCGTCGTTTTGTTCAGGGCCTCAACGATACGAACCATCTCAGCAGCAGAAGCATTGCGTAGCTCGACTAAT
The DNA here is from genome assembly GCF_000400365.1 of Vibrio jasicida CAIM 1864 = LMG 25398. Lineage (GTDB taxonomy): Bacteria > Pseudomonadota > Gammaproteobacteria > Enterobacterales > Vibrionaceae > Vibrio > Vibrio jasicida. Next base: position 155,647 of record NZ_BAOG01000025.1, read on the forward strand.
TCGATTTCTTTATCACCCGCTTGGTCAACCCGTTTAATGATTTCCGCAAGGCGGTTTACGACCGCGGCACGACCTGTGATCAAAATGATGTTAGCAGGGTCATAGTGCACTACGTTACCGGCACCCGCGTTATCAATCAGCTGACGCAGTAGTGGAGAAAGTTCGCGAACCGATACGTTACGAACCGCGACCACGCGAGTAATGACACTATCGCCTTTCGCACTGCCGTCGCCTAAGACTGGAATGGCAGATGTTTTTGAGTCTTTTGCTTTAATGACTTTAAGTACGCCGTTGTCCATTTCTACAACCGCATAGCCATACACCTCTAGCACGTTAAGGAAGAAGCTGTAGTATTGCTCTTCATTAAGAACGTCATAGCTGCGTACGTCGATTTTGCCGCGTACTGACGGGTCAACGATGATGGTCTTTTCTAGGTTACGACCAACAATGTTGATGAATTCTTGAATGTCAGTGCCTTTGAAGCTAGCACTAAAATCGTTCGCCATCGCACCCGGTGCGCAGAGAAGAGTCCCTGCAAGTAACCAAGCACTTTTGCTAAACCAATGTTTCACGTATGTCTCCCTGAACTTACGCTGGTTGCCTAAGTATTACAATTGGATGTAGATGTCGTACTGCTGACCATCACGGTCCACAGTCAAATTCAGTTCTTGCGGGTCGTTCATCACTTGCATCAGTTGTACTGAAGATGAAGGGTCACTTAAATCGATCCCATTTAGTTGCACCGCAATATCACCAGGTTTTAGACCGACATCATTAAACAAAGCCGCATCACGACCTGGTGAGACGCGATAGCCGACAATTCCGCCGTCTTTCTTAACCGGAGAAATGTTGATGTACTTAAATACGCTCTGCGGATCTTTTGCGATTTCCGCTCGAATTTGATCTAACTTTTCACCCACAGCAGAAGGTTGGTTTGCCTTCGCCGCTTGTGGTCTAGTTGCCTGACGAGTTTCAGACAGCTTTTTGTATTCAATCCCTTCAAGCATAAGGGTTTCATCTCGGCCTTGGTTGTCAATAATGACTCGATCCACCAACACCGCTTTTAATTCTGCTCGCGTTCCATCAATTTCTTCGCCGATGCCATAAGTCGCTTGTTTGCCTCGGTTGGCAATCACCGCCAAGCTGGTTTTTGCGTTACTACTCGCAACCGCGCCAACTAACGTTAGGTTTAAGCGTGTTTTAGGCGCATCTTGCACGACAGGTTGTTCTACTACGACCGGCTTTTGCTCGGTGTACTTTCCGAATAAGTTGGCATTTTGGAGGGCATTGAAATCAATCGCGTCTTTTTTATTACCAGACACAACAGCACTTGCTGACGGTCTCCATTGAGTCACATCAGAAGTTTGAGGCATTGCTAACCACACCACTTTACCGAGTATCCAACCTGTCATTGCTATAAATAGACAAGTAAGTAGCAAACTAAGTTTCGCTTGAATGGTATGATTGTTGGACTTGATCTGAGCCAGTAGCGGGCTGCTTGATAATCCTGCACTTAGCTCTAAACGCTTCACTGAATTGATTCCTTTATTCTTACGTCTGTCAGCCTGAATCTAAATAAAGACAGCCGACTCTATCTTGCTAAAATTGCAATAAAATTACTACTCAACAAAGAGCAGTGAACTATATCACAACTTATATTTCATACCTTTTTCTTATGCAGTTTTTGCCAACTCCCTTGAAAAAAATACGCCTTGGCACCATCTGTAGGTGAATAATCCACCAGCATTGCGCTATCAGTGCAGTGATTAGATAGCATCGAGTTCTATGAGTTCCGAAAATGAAGCCGTAAGGCTAGATAAATGGTTGTGGGCTGCCAGATTCTATAAAACCCGCTCTATCGCACGTAATATGGTCGATGGCGGTAAAGTCCACTATAATGGGCAACGAAGCAAACCAAGTAAAATCGTTGAGTTGGGCGCTGAGATTCGTCTTCGTCAAGGTAATGAAGAAAAAACGGTGATCATCGAAAAAATCTCTGATCGTCGCATGGGCGCACCCATCGCTCAAACGCTCTACCGCGAAACTGAAGACAGTGTTAATCAACGCGAAGAGTTCGCGAAACAACGTAAACTCAACGCCCACAACCCTAGTCCGGAACGCCGCCCAGATAAAAAGCAGCGCCGCGACATCATTAAGTTCAAACATCAATAAACGCCGGAATTACCGACGAGGAAAGCACTCCATGGCAAATAATGTTTTACACCGCTACCTATTTGAAGACCTTTCAGTTCGTGGCGAGTTGGTACAATTGGATGAAGCATACCAACGTATTATCTCCAGCAAGGAATATCCGGCAGCGCTGCAAAAACTGTTGGGTGAGCTACTCGTTTCAACCACACTTTTAACGGCAACTTTGAAATTCGAAGGCTCAATCACGATCCAGCTGCAAGGTGACGGCCCTGTCTCTCTAGCAGTCATCAATGGCGATCATGATCAAAAGATCCGCGGCGTTGCACGTTGGGAAGGCGATATCGCTGACAACGCGACACTGCACGAGATGATGGGTAAAGGTTACCTAGTGATCACCATCGAACCGAAAAAAGGCGAGCGTTACCAAGGTGTCGTTGGCCTAGAAGGTGACACATTAGCTGAAGTTATCGAAGGCTACTTCGCAAACTCTGAACAGCTAAAAACGCGTCTATGGATCCGCACTGGTGAACACGAAGGTAAAGCACACGCTGCTGGTATGATGATTCAAATCATGCCAGACGGCACTGGTGCACCAGAAGATTTCGATCACCTAGAGCAACTGACAGACACAGTGAAGAACGAAGAGCTGTTCACGCTACCTGCGAACGAACTGCTATACCGTCTATATAACCAAGACACCGTTCGTCTTTACGAACCTCAACCAGTCGAATTCCATTGTGGTTGTTCTCGTGAGCGCAGTGGTGCAGCAATCATTACCGTAGACCGTGCTGAAATTAATGACATTTTGGCCGAAGAAGGATCAGTTTCTTTACATTGTGATTACTGTGGCACGTCATACTCGTTTGATGAATCAGAGATTACCGAACTCTATGCGCAAGCGGCTCCTGAAAAGAAAACCCTGCATTAATTTTCATAGCTTAGCAAGCCTGTAATTTACCTTTCAAAAGGCCAGCATCACGCTGGCCTTTTTGTGATCTAACCCTCGTAATACCTAGCCTCACACGTAATAAAGCAACCGCTTAATTTTAAGTAATTAATAATTCTTTTGGCCTAGCGCAAAGGTTTGCGCGCACGATAAACTATTCGTACCGATATGTGACGGGTTACCTAAAACCTTACTGAAATCATGGATAATTTTTGAGCTACATCCCTGTTTTCTCCCCGCCCCGTTGCTAGCATGGTGAGCAGATAAAAATTAAAACATTATTACAAAATCCCTACAAAAATCCTTATAAGGAGCACCTATGACCGTTATGGAACATACAAAGGCTGCAACACTTGATCTAACCAAACACGGACTGCACAACGTTAAAGAGGTTGTTCGCAACCCAAGCTACGAAATGCTATTCGAGGAAGAGACCCGTGCTGACCTGACAGGTTATGAACGTGGTGTCGTTACGGAACTCGGCGCGGTTGCCGTAGACACTGGTATCTTCACTGGTCGCTCACCAAAAGATAAGTACATCGTAAAAGATGCAACCACAGAAGAGCACATGTGGTGGACTTCTGATGCAGTAAAAAACGACAACAAAGCCATCAACAAAGAAGTGTGGGACGATCTAAAAGAGCTCGTGACCAACCAGCTTTCTGGTAAACGCCTATTTGTGATTGACGGTTATTGTGGTGCAAACCCAGACACTCGTTTGAGTATTCGAGTGATTACAGAAGTCGCATGGCAAGCGCACTTCGTGAAAAACATGTTTATCCGTCCAACAGAAGAAGAGTTGGCAACGTTTGAACCTGATTTCGTCGTAATGAACGGTGCGAAGTGCACGAACGACAAGTGGGAAGAACAAGGTCTGAACTCTGAAAACTTCACGGTGTTCAACCTAACAGAGCGTATGCAACTGATCGGTGGTACTTGGTACGGCGGTGAAATGAAGAAAGGCATGTTCGCCATGATGAACTACTTCCTTCCGCTGAAAGACATCGCATCAATGCACTGTAGTGCAAACATGGGCGAAGAAGGCGATGTAGCAATTTTCTTCGGTCTATCTGGCACAGGTAAAACAACGCTATCTACAGACCCTAAACGTGCACTGATTGGTGATGATGAGCACGGTTGGGATGACGACGGCGTATTCAACTTCGAAGGTGGCTGTTACGCGAAAACCATCAAACTATCGAAAGAAGCTGAGCCTGATATCTACAACGCAATCCGCCGCGATGCACTATTAGAGAACGTTACAGTTCGTAGTGATGGTTCTATCGACTTTGATGATGGGTCTAAGACAGAGAACACTCGTGTTTCTTACCCACTGCATCACATCGACAACATTGTTAAGCCAGTATCAAAAGGCGGTCACGCGAATAAGGTGATCTTCCTATCAGCAGACGCATTCGGCGTACTACCTCCGGTTTCTAAACTGACTCCTGAGCAAACTAAGTACCACTTCTTGTCTGGCTTTACCGCTAAACTAGCCGGTACAGAACGTGGCATCACTGAACCAACACCAACCTTCTCGGCATGTTTCGGGGCAGCGTTCTTAACCCTACACCCAACTAAGTACGCAGAAGTACTGGTTAAACGCATGGAAGCAGCTGGCGCAGAAGCTTACCTAGTCAACACTGGTTGGAACGGCAGCGGCAAGCGTATTTCTATCCAAGATACACGCGGCATTATCGATGCAATCCTTGACGGCTCAATTGAAGATGCGAAAACCAAGCATATTCCTATCTTCAACCTAGAGGTGCCAACTTCACTTCCAGGTGTCGATCCAAGCATCCTTGACCCACGTGAGACTTACGTTGATCCACTTCAATGGGAAAGCAAAGCGAAAGATTTGGCAGAACGCTTCATCAACAACTTTGATAAGTACACTGACAATGCTGAAGGCCAATCTTTGGTGGCAGCAGGACCTCAGTTGGATTAAACCATCAACGAAGTCTGCGTGACTTAGCTACAAAAATAATCGTCAAGCCCCTCTTTTGAGGGGCTTTTTATTGAATCCCACCCCAGATTGATACAAGCTTAAGCCTATCTAGGTTGCTCAAGAGACATATCTTCATCGGGTTAACCATTATTTTGCGCACAGGTTTTGGCAAGGATGAAAACAGCAGGTCGAATTCTAATTCTTATATTCGTATTGGCGATCGCGGTACCAACTGCTTTTATCGCCTTACTGACGACCTCGTACTCCAAACAAACCTGGAACCTGCTGTCAGAGTCGACTGAGCTCCCTTTGCAAGCAGAAAGTGTCCAATACGAATTTCCTTACCACCTGAAACTGCAAGGCGTCACATCAAAAGATAAACAATGGCCTTATATCGAACAAGTTGATGTCTGGCTCAACCCCGATGTTCGTCACAATGGAAAGTGGGTTGTCGATAGTTTGCTTATTGATGGTCTGAGCTTGCAACAAGGCATGCCGACTCTCCCTCAATTAACAAATGTCCAATTTCATCAGGTGGCGCTAAAAAACCTCGATTATGCGGATGACGCATTCAGTATTAATGGTTTAAGTCTACAAATCCAAGATCCACAATGGAATGGCAAGGACCAACTCGTTCCTTTCGGTGCAATCCAACTGTCTGCCGAGCAGTGGTACTGGAATGGTGAGACCTTTAACAATGTTTTGGTCGATGTCGATTATAAAGCACAGGACAGCACCCTTTACGGCGCGTCGTTTAATTGGCGAGACAGTGAGATTTCAGGCCAAGGTGAGCACTATCCACAAGGTTGGTCGCTGGTGAATGTCACTGTTGACAGGCTCAAAATCAACAACACTCAGTTACAATCCTTGTTAGCGAAACAATGGCATGCTCTACCGATTAACATAAGTCACATTAACAGCCTCGACCTACTGAATGCAGACGTGGAATACGGAGATTGGCATTGGCAGAATTTAGAATTGTCGGTAGAAGATGCATCTCTCCCATTGTCATTGTGGAATACAACAGCACAAATATCTCTGCAAGCTGACAGCGTCAGTTTCCAAGATCAAACCGCGGTTGAGCCTCGCTTGAATGCTCAATTCAAGCCAGGATCCATTCAACTGCAAGAACTAAGCTTAGATTGGCAACAGGGTACCGTTCAGATATCAGGCGAGTTTGAGCCAGAGCATTGGAAAATTAACAACGCCACCATCACTGGATTAAAATGGGCAATCCATCCAGGAGATAAAACCGATTGGTGGCAAACAACGACAGAGAAGCTTCAGCAAGTCGATGTTAAGCAGTTAGAGATTGAACGCAGTCAAGTAATCCAGTTATCCAAACAACCTTACTGGCAGCTTTCTGGCTTGAATTTGGAGGGTGACCAGCTCGAAGTCAAACACAGCAATGGTCACTGGGGTATTTGGAATGGCAAGCTTGATGCAAGCGTCGTGAATGCCAGTTACGATCAAGTCCTTTCCTCGCATGCTGCGATCGCAACCCAAAGTGAAAATGGCTTCTGGCAGCTAACACGTTTGTTTGCGCCATTAGAGCAAGGCTATATCGAAGGCTTGGGGCAAATCGATCTCAGTACCACCAGTCAACCATGGGCACTAAACCTCAATGCAGATGGTATTCCCCTGCAATTACTTCACTCATACTTACCAACAGCACTTGCGGTCAATGGCTTCTCTGACTTAAGTCTCGATTTAAAAGGATTGGCGGGCGATCAAAACATGCTTTCTTACAGCTTATCGGGAGAAGTCGAAGCCAACTTGCGTGATACCACCTTGAAATCGCAAGCGGACGATTCACTAAAGTCAGTCACTTTCAGCCCATTACGACTGCAAGCTCAGCGAGGCGAAGTAAAGCTTCAACCAGTGACCATTTCCGGCAAAGCCATTTCGGGTAACCTATCGGGTGAGTTTGATATGGCGAATAACCCACTGAGCGGTGTGATTTATCAGCTCAAAGAAGTGTGTGGAAAAGTTCAAGGTGACATATTGAGTGGCGACGTCGAAACCAATGAATGTGCAATTAAGCCAAAGAAGACTGAGTCAATCGAATCAGAAAAGCCTTCATCGAAAGTAACAAGCAGCAAAACGATTGACGCAATTAATCTAGAGCACCATGAAGAAGAACTGAGCGAAGAAGTGGTCGAAGAGGAAGAGCCTCACGCAACGGTGCACTCAGAAGAGCAACTTATCTCTAATCAAGAAGACTCGACTAAAGGTCCAGTTAAAGAAAGCGCGGCAGAAACTAACGCTGCCCCGCAAGGCCGTGACCTAACATCTGAAAAAGGCGCATCTACAAACACAGACGCGCCACAAGAAACACTAACAGCTGAGTAACTTAGAGTAATTCGGTAGCAGCATGTAAGTACCAACAAAGTCCACTGCTGGTACGTCACCACTGTAAATCACCACATGAATAACAATGCGCGCTTTACGTCCTGACGCAAGCCTGTCCAAATCACCACTAATACCATCAAGTGAGGTACTCGCCACAGGATTCTGCTCAACCGGATGGCGATAGCGAATCGAACTGTCTGCCAACACGATATCGCCGTGCAAACCACGCTCTTTCATCAACAACCACGTCATACCCCACCCCGTCAATGTCGCCAGAGTAAAGGCAGAGCCTGCAAACATGGTGTTATGCGGATTCAAGTTTGGATTGAGCTGTGCGCTACACTCAAACTGGTAACCCGTGTATTGATTGATTTTGATCCCCATCTTATCTGCAATTGGGATCTGCGCTTCCCAGCGTTCTTGTAGCTCGGTACACCAGTCGGGACGGCGAAGTACATCAGCCATTGGGTCAAGGTGTTTGACCATCTGTTGGTGGCGCACCGGTCCACGTTCATCGGTCAGTTCACCTCTTCGCTCAAAACCGTTCTTTTCGTAGAAGGCAATCGCATCTTCACGCGCATTACACACCAAACGCTTCGCGCCTTCTTGACGCGCCAGAGATTCCAACGCCACGAGCACTAATGAGCCCATGCCTTTGCTACGACGGTTATTTTTCACTGCCATGTAGCGGATCTGACCATCATTATCTGGGGTAATGTACAAACGACCAATTGCCATAGGGCGGCCACGACTGTCAGTAATCATGCGATGATGGCTCATGCCATCGTACTCATCACGCTCTGATCCTATCGGCATACGCCAAGGTTCACGTAGCAATTGCCAGCGAAATTGATAGTACTTATTGAGCTGATTTTCTGTTTTTGGAGTTATGAGTTTGAACATATCAATCCTTGAAAGTACAAATCAAATGAAAGCCTTAGGAGAAAACACCCAAGCAAATTCAATTCGCTTGGGCTTAAAGCTTAGACCATGATATTGGAGTTACCAGATTAGACCTGTAGCCAGAAAGTCACCGGGCCGTCATTAATTAATGACACTTTCATATCAGCAGCAAAGCGGCCACGTTGCGTCGGTAGCTCTTGCTCACACAAATCAGAAAAGTAATCATACAGACGTTCTGCATCCGCAGGGTGTGCACCACGAGAAAAGCCTGCGCGAGTGCCTTTTTTGGTGTCTGCTGGTAACGTAAATTGAGACACCACCAACACCTTACCGTTCACTTGTTTGACGTTGAGATTCATTTTACCGTCATCGTCTTCAAACACTCGATAAGTGGTTACGCGCTCCATCAAACGTTTTGCTTTTGCTTCATCATCGTCCTTCTCTACACCAAGTAGAACAAGTAGACCTTGGTCGATTTCACCGACAACTTCACCGTCCACGCGAACGGCGGCTTCACTGACTCGTTGGATTAGCGCTATCACGACTCTCGCTTCCTTCATCTGTTAATTGCAATTCAGCGGTCGAGTGTATCATTTCTAGGTCATCACTCCAGTGCTCTCTTTCTCCCAAAGCCGCGGTGACTTCCGCACCAATCAAAACAATGAGCCAACACAAATACACCCACACAAACAAGATTGGAATGGCCGCTAACGCGCCATAAATCAACTGATAAGAAGGAAACTGGGTAATGTAGAAAGCAAAGCCTTTCTTACTCAATTCAAACAGCACAGCAGCAATAGCAGCGCCAACTGCACCATGGGATAGGTATACCTTTTTGTTTGGCACTAAAAAGTACAAGCCCATAAACGCAAAGAAGGACAACAACAAAGGCAGCCAACGCAAAAACAGGTTGTAAGCGCCCGATAGCGTTTCGTTCTCAATCAACTTAAGGGACGTCACGTAAGACGTCGCAGCAATACTTGCGCCGACCAAAATCGGACCAAGGGTCAACACCATCCAATACATTGAGAAAGAAAAGACAGGGCGGCGTTTGTCTTTTACTCGCCAAATGTAGTTTAAGTTCTTATCGATATTTGAAATCAACATCAAAGCCGCAACAAATAGAAAAGCACCGCCCACGGCAGTCATTTTTCCTGTATTCGAAACGAATTCTTGCAGCGCCGTTCTTACTGCATCACCAGAAGCTGGGACAAAGTTATCAATGATGTAACCTTGCAAGGTTTCACCCACATTCTCAAACACCGGAAACTTCGACAATATCGACAAAAGTACCGTCAACATCGGCACAATAGACAGCAAAGTAATATAAGCTAGATAGCCAGCATTGACGTTGACGCGATCGTGCGTCATTCGTTTGAGAAGATATTTGGAAAACGCGACGCTCCCCGGCACAAGCCTAGTCAATCTCACCTTGTAACTCTCTGATAACTGGTTCATAGTTCATCCCATAAATTAGCGTCGAGGACATAAGAATGCCTTATTTATTAGCAATTGTACTATCAATTTTCACTTTAACAGGATGTCAGTCCGCTTATTATTCAGCGATGGAGCAAGTGGGATACCACAAGCGTGACATCATGGTTGATCGCGTTGAAGACGCCAAAGAATCACAACAAGACGCACAAGAAGAATTTACCAGTGCACTCGAAGCACTTTCTGCCTTAACCAATTTTGATGGTGGTGAACTGGAAAGCGTCTATAACAACATAAACGATAAATACGAAGACAGCGAAAAAGCAGCACAAGACGTGCGCGATCGTATTGCTGCAATTGAAGACGTGTCCGATGCGCTGTTTGATGAGTGGCAGGGCGAACTAGACTTGTACACCAGCGCGAAGCTACGTCGCTCAAGTGAACAAAAGCTGCGTGAGACCAAAGCATCTTACAAAACCATGCTCAGTGCGATGAAGCGTGCTGAAGACAAGATGACGCCAGTACTCAACACACTCCGCGACAACACGCTTTACTTAAAACACAACCTAAACGCGAGCGCGATTGGCTCTCTAAAAGGTGAATTTTCTAGCCTAGAGAAAGACATCCAATACGCAATCAAACAAATGAATGCCGCGATCGCAGAATCAGATAAGTTCCTGCAACAGCTGAATCAAAAGTAAGCCTTTACAAGCTCCTCTTCGTGAGGAGCTTTTAGTTTGTGCTCTCGACCACTAAGCCTGTGACTCTTCGAACAAACTCGACCCTTTCTGGTATTGTTCCCCATGGTACTTCAACCACTTCATAACCCAGCTCAGCATACGTCTCGACAAGGGCGTGATGAATCTGAAGCGCTTCTTCAAAGCTGTGTGGGCGTACTTCATCTTGAACATAGATTAATGCTTCAGGTCGACAAGTTAGCACCTGACTATGGTACCCAGCACTCTCCGTTAAGAAGGCTTGCTCAACGAGACACCCTCCAACTTGCAGATAAGCCACAATATCGGGAATCGCGCGATCCATAAAAGCCACCTGATGACTCAGCGACTCACACTTTTGCTTACCCATAAACTCAAGACATAAGTTGGCAAACTCGGGTAGGTTACTCCAAGGCAAGATGCCATTTTCTAACTGACTTTGTTGCTCTATCAAAATACGTGAGCCTTCAGCAAACGTCGCATACCCTAAATGACCGAGCGCATTCAACAAGGTCGTTTTGCCGGCGCCTGGGCCACCCGTAATCACAATTGGCCTCATGTACTCTTTTCCCTTCAGATACAAAAAACCCCGAGCATAACTCGGGGTTTCTTCTTAATCGAATCCGTTAAAACAGATTATTTACCTGCACGAGAAGCGCGTTTACGGTCGCTTTCTGTTAGGAATTTCTTACGGATACGGATGCTTTCTGGCGTTACTTCTACTAGTTCATCTTCATCAATAAACTCTAGAGCTTGCTCAAGAGTGTGCTTGATTGGTGGAGTTAGAACCTGAGCGTCATCAGTACCAGATGCACGAACGTTGGTTAGCTGCTTACCTTTCAGAGCGTTTACTGTTAGGTCGTTATCGCGGCTATGAATACCGATAACCATGCCTTCGTAAACTTCTACACCGTGACCGATAAATAGGCGACCACGTTCTTGAAGGTTAAACAGTGCGTTAGTCAGTGCTTTACCCATTGCGTTAGCGATTAGTACGCCGTTGATACGCTGACCGATGTTACCGCCTTTGTGTGGACCGTAGTGATCAAACGTATGGTAAAGAAGACCAGAACCTGACGTTAGCGTCATGAATTCAGTTTGGAAACCGATCAAGCCACGAGAAGGCATATCGAAGTCCATGCGCACACGGCCTTTACCGTCTGGTGCCATGTCTTTCAGCTCACCTTTACGTAGGCCGATGTTTTCCATGATGCCGCCTTGGTGCTCTTCAAGAACATCAATCGTTACTGTTTCAAACGGTTCCATTAGCTGACCATCTTCTTCTTTGATGATTACTTCTGGACGAGATACAGCAAGCTCAAAGCCTTCGCGACGCATGTTTTCGATCAGGATAGATAGGTGAAGTTCACCACGGCCTGAAACGCGGAATTTGTCTGGATCGTCTGTTTGCTCAACGCGCAGTGCTACGTTGTGTACCAATTCTTTCTCTAGACGCTCAAGGATGTTACGTGAAGTTACGAATTTACCTTCTTTACCCGCGAATGGAGACGTGTTTACTTGGAACGTCATCGTTACTGTTGGTTCATCAACAGAAAGTGCTGGTAGCGCTTCAACTTGGTTTTGAGCACAAATAGTGTCAGAGATTTTCAGCTCACCAAGACCAGTGATTGCAATGATATCACCAGCGTTCGCTTGCTCAACTTCGTGACGCTCTAGACCAAGGTAGCCCATTACCGTACCCACTTTACCGTTGCGCGTTTTACCGTCAGCACCGATAACTGTTACTTGTTGGTTTGGCTTAACGCTACCACGAGTTACACGAGCAACACCGATAACACCAACGTAAGAGCTGTAGTCTAGCTGAGAAACTTGCATCTGTAGTGGACCGTCTAGGTCAACTTCTGGAGCGGCTACTTCATCAACGATAGTTTGGAATAGCGGTTCCATGTTTTCGCCAGTTTCGCCCTCTTCTAGAGTAGCCCAACCGTTTAGTGCTGAAGCGTAAACAACTTTAAAGTCTAGCTGTTCATCAGTTGCACCTAGGTTGTCGAATAGGTCGAATACTTGGTCCATAACCCAATCAGGACGAGCACCTGGACGGTCAATCTTGTTGATTACAACGATTGGCTTAAGGCCGTGTGCAAATGCTTTTTGTGTTACGAAACGCGTTTGAGGCATCGGGCCATCAACAGCGTCAACGATAAGTAGTACTGAGTCTACCATCGACATAATACGTTCTACTTCACCACCGAAGTCCGCGTGTCCCGGAGTATCTACGATGTTGATGCGGTAATCATTCCAGTTAATTGCTGTGTTTTTAGCAAGAATGGTAATACCACGTTCTTTTTCGATGTCGTTTGAGTCCATGACTCGCTCTTCAGCTTCGCCGCGAGACTCTAGAGTACCTGATTGTTGCAGTAGTTTATCAACCAGTGTTGTTTTACCGTGGTCAACGTGCGCGATGATCGCGATATTTCTTAATTTATCAATCTGTGGAGTAGCCATGGATTTGATTCACTTAGATAGATGAAATGCCCCCACGCTGAGAACGGGTGCTCTCTGGTGACATTTGCTGATTAAAAAAACGGCCATAATGTACCAGATTTTAGCAAAAAGCATAGAAATATGTGATCTACTCCCGAGCTTTTCTGCGAAATTTACGCTTAATGCCCACTTTCCTTATTAAAGCGAATTGATTCAACGCAATTTTATTCCAATCGTTGCGTAATACAAATTGACTCTCGCTCAAAAACTGGACTAAATAAGCAACGTGTTTGTCACATTGTGGTGCAATAATTTAAATGCGCACCATTTTAGTGCAAAGTCAGATCATTTTGGTGCAATCGTTTGCACCAAACTAGGATCTAAAAACATAATCCCTTGAAATTAATGGAATATTTTTTTTGGCACGGTTTTGGCTTTAGAGAAACCAGCATCGATTAATAAAATGTCAAACAGATTAATCAATGCTGGATTTAATCAAGATTTCATAAATCGAGCTTTACCGCTTTATTAACACTGGAGGTTATCCACGATGTCAGTAGAAAACGTTTTATCACTGATCCAAGAGAACGAAGTTAAGTTTGTTGACCTACGCTTCACTGATACAAAAGGTAAAGAGCAGCACATCTCTATCCCTGCTCACCAGATCGACACAGACTTCTTCGAAGAAGGTAAAATGTTCGATGGTTCGTCAGTTGCTGGCTGGAAAGGCATTAACGAATCAGACATGGTTATGATGCCAGATGCATCTTCTGCAGTGCTTGACCCATTCACTGAAGATGCAACGCTAAACATCCGTTGTGACATCCTTGAGCCTGCAACAATGCAAGGCTACGATCGCGACCCACGCTCTATTGCTAAACGCGCTGAAGACTTCATGCGCTCTACAGGCGTTGCTGACACAGTACTTATCGGTCCTGAGCCAGAGTTCTTCCTATTTGACGACGTTAAGTTCGCAACTGACATGTCTGGTTCTTTCTTCAAGATTGATGACGTAGAAGCAGCATGGAACACAGGTTCTGATTACGAAGAAGGTAACAAAGGTCACCGTCCAGGCGTTAAAGGTGGTTACTTCCCAGTAGCTCCTGTGGATTCATCTCAAGACATCCGTTCTGCAATGTGTCTAGTAATGGAAGAGATGGGCCTAGTTGTTGAAGCGCACCACCACGAAGTAGCAACTGCGGGTCAAAACGAAATCGCAACTCGCTTCAACACGCTAACAACAAAAGCAGACGAAATCCAAATCTACAAGTACGTTGTACACAACGTTGCACACGCATTTGGTAAGACAGCGACATTCATGCCTAAGCCACTAGTTGGTGACAACGGTTCTGGTATGCACGTTCACCAATCTCTAGCAAAAGATGGCGTTAACCTATTTGCTGGTGATAAGTACGGCGGCCTATCTGAAATGGCGCTTTACTACATTGGCGGTATCATCAAACACGCTCGTGCAATCAACGCATTCGCTAACCCATCAACGAACTCGTACAAGCGTCTTGTACCAGGCTTCGAAGCACCAGTTATGCTAGCTTACTCAGCGCGTAACCGTTCTGCTTCTATCCGTATCCCAGTGGTACCAAGCCCTAAAGCACGTCGTATTGAAGTTCGCTTTGGTGACCCAGCAGCAAACCCATACCTATGTTTCGCAGCAATGCTAATGGCTGGTCTTGACGGTATTAAGAACAAGATCCACCCAGGCGAAGCTATGGATAAAGACCTGTACGACCTTCCAGCGGAAGAAGCAGCAGAAATCCCAACAGTGGCTTACTCACTAAAAGACGCTCTAGAAGAACTAGATGCAGACCGTGAGTTCCTAACAGCTGGCGGCGTATTCTCTGATGACTTCATCGATTCTTACATCAGCCTGAAAGCGCAAGATGTTGAGAAAGTAAACATGACAACTCACCCACTTGAGTTCGAACTTTACTACTCTGTATAAGGTCTAAGCTGTGTAAAATGTAAACACAGTTACAAAATATTAGGCTCGCCTCGCAGGCGGGCCTTTTTTGTATACGCTCAACTAAGTTGCCCGTTTAACATGGAGAGATAACAAAAATACGCCTGAATCTTTTATCTTTATGGATCAAGGTTCTAGGCAACCGAAACGTGAAATCATCGATCAAAAGAAGGTGAGCAATGAAAGTTCAGCTTTTACCAACCCTGTACGCGCTCAGTACCTTGCTGATGGCGTCGACCGCTGGTGCCCAAGTCGCTTACACTTGGGTAGATAAGGACGGGGTCATCCACTTTAGTGACACCCCCAATCAAGGTGCAAAAACCATTTCACTTCCCAACCTAGAGGCTAGTGCACCTGCTCCCCGGGTACAAAGTACGGAGTCTTTAACACCTCAAGCCAGCGTACCAAAAGAGACTGCTGATACACCGAAAGCAAAAACCGAAAAACCTGTGCCGCTTTCCCTAACCATGCTCACACCTCAACATGACGAAACCATAAGAAGTAACAATGGGTTAATCAACATCCAACTGGATGCCAACCGCAAACTAGGGATTGGAGAGCAACTGCAACTCATCCTTGATGGCAAGCCTTATGGAGCCCCCCAAAGCCGCCTCACTTGGCAACTCAGCAACATTGACCGTGGTACTCACACCCTTGCGGTACAAGCGAAAAGAAGCGGCAAGCTTATTGCATCTACTAGCCCTATAACGGTGCATTTACATAGAGCGAGTATCAAGCCGACCATTAAAGGGGCAAAGTAGAATATTAAGTGAGAAAAACGCACGCTCGCGCTGCTTTTCACTTTTTCTTCTGAGATTTATTCGCCATACTTACGTTCTATTGCACCAACATGGTGCAGCGCACAATCACAACGCAAACAAGGACGTAATGTGGATACTAGTCTCTCCAGTGCCATCCTCAATAACATGGTGACAGCGACGTTGATTCTCGATGATGGATTGGCGGTACGTTATGCCAACCCTTCGGCTGAGTTGCTGTTTTCACAAAGCGCTAAGCGCATTGTCGAGCAATCACTGTCTCAATTGATTCAACATGCGTCTTTGGATCTGGCTTTACTGACCCAGCCACTACAAAGCGGTCAAAGTATTACCGACAGCGACGTTACCTTTGTTGTCGATGGTCGGCCTTTAATGTTAGAGGTCACCGTCAGCCCAATCACATGGCAAAAACAATTAATGCTGTTGGTTGAGATGCGCAAGATAGATCAACAACGCCGACTCACTCAAGAGCTTAATCAACACGCTCAACAACAAGCGGCTAAGTTGTTGGTGCGAGGCTTAGCACATGAGATCAAGAATCCACTGGGCGGTCTACGCGGCGCGGCACAGCTATTGGAGAAAATGCTGCCCGATCCGTCTCTAACCGAATATACGCATATCATCATTGAACAAGCAGATCGCCTGAGAGCCTTGGTAGACCGCCTACTTGGGCCACAAAAACCAGGTAAGAAAACGCAAGAGAACCTTCACCAAGTGTTGGAGAAGGTACGCCAATTGGTTGAGCTGGAATCTCAGCATTCGGTGGTAGTTGAACGCGATTACGATCCAAGCTTGCCAGAGTTGCTAATGGATGCAGACCAAATTGAGCAAGCGATGCTCAATATTGTTAGTAATGCCGCACAAATACTGTCTCACCAGGAACACGGTAAAATCACCATACGCACCAGAACGGTGCACCAAGCCAATATTCACGGCCAACGCTGCAAGCTCGCTGCTCGCATAGAAATCACCGATAACGGTCCGGGTATCCCACCAGAATTACAAGATACGTTGTTCTATCCCATGGTCAGTGGCCGTGAAGGTGGAACAGGGCTCGGACTGTCTATCTCACAAAACCTGATCGACCAGCACAACGGCAAGATTGATGTCGAAAGCTGGCCAGGTCACACCACTTTTACGATTTATTTGCCAATCTGACCACGCTAAATGGTTTTGGTATTCGTCAGTTTTTAGGCTTTCGCTGCAAGGATTTATACATGAGTAAAGGATATGTTTGGGTCGTCGATGACGACAGTTCGATTCGCTGGGTGATGGAGAAAACACTCTCATCAGCCAACATTAAATGCGAAACCTACGCGGACGGGGAAAGTGTACTGATGGCGCTAGAGCGCGAAGTACCAGACGTGTTGGTTTCGGATATCCGTATGCCGGGTATCGACGGACTAGAGCTACTAAAGCAAGTTCAGCATGACTATCCTGATCTACCTGTCATCATCATGACGGCACATTCGGATTTAGACGCCGCTGTAAATGCTTACCAAAAAGGCGCATTCGAATATCTGCCAAAACCATTTGATATTGATGAAACCCTCACTCTGGTTGAACGTGCAATAGCCCACAGCCAAGAAAACAAACGTGAGCAATTGCTCCCAGAAGAGATTCCAACCGACACACCAGAAATCATCGGTGAAGCACCGGCGATGCAAGAAGTGTTTCGCGCCATCGGTCGCCTATCTCGCTCTTCCATTTCCGTTTTGATCAACGGCGAATCGGGTACAGGTAAAGAACTGGTAGCTCATGCTCTGCACCGCCATAGTCCGCGCGCTAACAAACCTTTTATTGCTCTCAATATGGCCGCGATTCCAAAAGACTTAATTGAGTCGGAATTGTTTGGCCATGAAAAAGGCGCATTTACTGGCGCAAACAGTGTTCGCCAAGGTCGCTTTGAGCAAGCCAATGGTGGCACGCTGTTTTTGGATGAAATTGGTGATATGCCATTAGATATTCAAACTCGCTTATTACGTGTTTTAGCCGACGGTCAGTTTTATCGAGTGGGTGGCCACTCACCCATTCAAGTCGACGTTCGTATTGTCGCCGCTACCCACCAAAACCTAGAAAAATTAGTCCACGAAGGCGATTTCCGTGAGGATTTATTCCACCGCTTGAACGTTATTCGAGTTCAAATCCCCGCGCTAAGAGAGCGTAAACAAGACATCGAAAAGTTAACGCAACACTTCTTGGTTCGTGCGGCTGATGAGCTCGGTGTCGAAACCAAAGCCTTGCACCCTTCTTCTGTCGACATTCTTAATCGTCTTGATTGGCCGGGTAACGTGCGCCAATTAGAAAACATTTGTCGTTGGTTAACCGTAATGGCAAGTGGTAGTGAAGTGCTACCAAGCGATCTGCCCGCAGAATTATTGGAAGAGAAAAAAATCATCACCGAGACAAGCAGTGGCAGTTGGCAAGAACAATTAGCGGACTGGGCACGCCATGCGTTAGAAGCTGGGGATAAAGAACTACTTTCCTTCGCTTTACCAGAATTTGAACGCATTTTATTGGAAGCTGCGTTAGAACATACTAAAGGTCACAAGCAAGATGCCGCTAAAGTACTAGGTTGGGGACGCAATACCTTAACCAGAAAGTTAAAAGAGCTGTACTGATTTCGAGCGGTCACGACGTTAGAGCATGGTTATCAAGCGCAAATTTTTCATCTCGCTTGATAACCTAAATGTCAGTACAATTACGGCACACCATCCCTTTTGTGACTAGGCAATGTCTAACGCGACGACTCAAATTACACTACGTACTGCTGTTCTCATCCCCTTTGTGATGATTTTTTTGCTGGCTATCGGTGTGATTGTTTACGTCCAAAAGCAGAGCTACGAAGAAGTTGTTACCGACATCAGTGATAAACAACTTTCTGTACTCACAGAAAGTGTTCACGACCATTTGAATGATTACTTACGCAAACCTTTTACCGCCGTCGCTGCACTCGGCCACAACGTCAGTTATCACAACCTTTACCACCCGAATGACACGAAAGACATTCAATCCTATTTGCTCAGCGCATTTAAAGATCTGTACCACTCGATACCGCAACTCGATGTGATCGCTTTTGGCTCAGAAACGGGTGACTTTACCGGTTTTCGCCGCGAGTCAGCCGATGCATATACCCTGATGGTGCAAGACTACCGAACCAAAGGCAGTTTGGTGATTTATGGTAGTGAAGAAGTCAGTGATGATATTCGTACTATCATCGCCCCTTATGACCCAAGAACTCGCCCTTGGTATCAACCCGTAGCACAAGACCATAAAGCCCATTGGTCATCGATTTATGCCAATGCTGATGAGCGTCAAGACATCACTCTTTCTGCGATGACACCGGTTTACGAAATGGGTACATTTGCTGGCGTCTTGGTCACAGATATACGCATCAACACTTTCAATCAGTTCTTACAAGAGTTAAAGCAAGAGACCAATGCTTCCGTCTATATCATGGACCAACAGCATCGTTTAGTTGCTCACTCAGGACAAGGCAGTGTTATTTCATGGGGTACTAAGTTCTCCGATAAGGGCCAGCGTTTGCTTGCATCAGAGAGTGCCGACCCAATCATAAAAATGAGTGCTGCTCAAGTTAGCCGACAGGTGTTGAATTACACTGATAAACCCTATACGTTCGAATTCGACTTTAATGGTCAGCGCACTTTTAGTCGTATCACGCCTTATCATGACAGCAATGGCTTAACTTGGTTTATCGGCACCTCCATCTCTGAGAGTGAATTACTCGGCACCTTGCCCAAGAGCCAACAAAGGAGCTGGATGGTTGGCTTTTTAGTGAGTCTATTTGGCATCGTTGTCAGTCTACTGATCTTCAATCGCGTCACTCGTCCTATCAATGCTACCGCTACAGCAGCGCAGCATCTGGCTAAAGGGGATTGGGACAGTACGATGCCTCGCCCTGGCTATGTCTACGAAACCACCATCCTTGTACAAGCCTTTAATGAAATGGCCAGTAATCTAAAAGCGTCATTCAAAGCGTTGCGAGAGCAGCTCGAATTCGACTCATTAACCCGTCTCTACAGCCGCCAAGGACTCATTGAAGTCAGTGAAAACAACTCACATGCAGAGCAAGGCAGTTTGTATCTTATTGGGATCAACAAATTTAGGGATATCAACGACAGTGTCGGCCATCACAATGGTGATCAGCTCCTGATCCATGTTGCAGAGCGCCTTAAGCAACAGTTGAAAGAAGAAGCGACGCTAGCTCGTATTGGTGGTGATGAGTTTGCGGTCTTTATGCCAAACATGCACAGCGACGGTGATATTCGTTTAATGGAAAGACGCTTACAGCAATTGCTTGCTGCGCCTTTCATACTCGATGGTGAAACAGTAGTAATCAAGGTTTCGATAGGGGTAGTCAGAACAAAATCAGAGCAATCGATGTCACTGTGGCTACGCAACGCAAGCATCGCCTTAAGCTATGCGAAGCAAGATTCGCTAGCTAGCGTTTGTCACTACAGTCCAGAAATGGCCAGCGCCTCAAAGTTCCGCACTCAAATGCAGGCCAAGATTCAGACGGGCATCGATAATCGTGAATTCGTGCCCTACTATCAACCTATCGTCGATCTGGCAAGCGGCAACATTTGTGGCGCAGAAGCTTTAGCTCGTTGGCACAGTGAATCAGGAATGGTTTCTCCATTAGATTTCATCCCGATTGCAGAAGAAAGCAGCATGATCAAAGCAATAGGGCAACAAATACTCTTCCAAGCATGCCGTGACACACGTAAAGCCATCGACAAAAAACAGTGGCCTGAGAACTTCCAATTGCATGTGAATGTCTCAGTAAACCAACTCTCTTGTCCTGACTTTGTCGACACCGTCAGCAGCGTCCTGAAAACGACTCAATTGCCAGCCAATAATGTCACATTAGAAATTACTGAGTCTCGTATCATTGATAGTGCACCAACAACATTGGATAACCTGATCAAACTGCGTCAAATGGGATTAGGGATTGCCATTGATGATTTTGGTACTGGTTACTCATCTTTAGCGTACCTTCATGCGCTACCATTTACATGCTTGAAGATAGATCGCACCTTTATCAACCGACTCACTGAAGAAGACCTCGACAGCTCTGTTGTTGCCGCGATAGTTAACATCACCAAAGGCATGAAAACCAATGTCGTTGCAGAAGGCGTAGAGACAGCCACGCAGGCAAAGCTGCTTAGCGCATTAGGTTGTAACCAAGTACAAGGTTTTTACTATAGCCGCCCATTACCGCTGGAAGACTGGCCAACACATTTGGTTAACATGAAGTAGAAAAGAGCTGAAATCGTTGATTTCCTAGTCATCATCTACTGACAATCTACCTAACTGTTATTTATACTTAACTGCAAATCTTCCCCATGTATTGTCATCGATAATGTTTGGGCTGAGTTCCTGTTCACAACATACAACCCGGATCGACATAATGATAACTAAGAATCTTCCCCTGACTGATTTGCACCGTCACCTTGACGGTAACATTCGCACTAAGACTATTCTTGAGCTTGGTCAGCAGTTTGGTATTGCGCTACCAGCTTATGATATTGAGTCTCTTACTCCACACGTTCAAATTGTTGAAGCTGAGCCATCTCTTGTTGCTTTCCTTTCTAAGCTTGACTGGGGTGTGGCAGTACTGGGCGATCTAGACGCATGTCGTCGTGTCGCTTATGAAAACGTAGAAGACGCTCTAAACGCACAAATCGACTACACTGAACTTCGCTTCTCACCATACTACATGGCGATGAAACACAAACTGCCAGTGGCAGGCGTTGTGGAAGCCGTGGTTGATGGTGTGCAAGCGGGTATGCGTGATTTCGGTGTCAAGGCGAACCTGATTGGCATTATGAGCCGTACATTTGGTACTGATGCTTGTCAGCAAGAGCTGGATGGTATCCTGAGCCAAAAAGATCACATCGTAGCCGTTGACCTAGCAGGTGATGAGCTTGGCCAACCAGGTGACCGTTTTGTCTCTCACTTCAAGCAAGTCCGTGATGCAGGCCTAAGTGTTACTGTTCACGCGGGTGAAGCGGCGGGCGCAGAAAGCATGTGGCAGGCAATTCAAGAGTTAGGTGCAACTCGTATCGGTCATGGTGTAAAAGCGATTCACGATCCTAAACTAATGGATTACCTAGCAGAAAACCGCATTGGTATTGAATCTTGCCTGACGTCAAACTTCCAAACGAGTACGGTTGAATCGCTAGCTAACCACCCGCTTAAGCAATTCCTAGAGCACGGTGTGCTGGCGTGTCTGAACACGGACGACCCAGCAGTTGAAGGTATTGAACTGCCATACGAATACGAAGTGGCAGCCCCAGCAGCAGGTCTGACTAAAGAGCAAATTCGCCAAGCGCAAATCAACGGTCTAGACATCGCTTTCCTATCAGATGCAGAAAAAACTGAACTGAAAGAGAAAGTGAAAGATCGCGTTTAATTGCCGCGAAGGACATAAAAATGCCAGCATTTGCTGGCATTTTTTTATATCCGGAATCTATTGAGAGCTTAGATAACGCGAGAGAATTGCTGCTGACGCGCTTTCGCTCGTAGGTACTTGTCGAAGCACATACAGATATTACGAATCAATAAGCGACCACGAAGTGTCACCTGAATTTCACGCTCATCCACTTCTACCAACTTGTCATCAACGAAAGTTTGTAGAAGCTGTAGATCTTCTTTGAAGTACTGTTCGAACTTCACTGCAAACTCAGACTCAATCGCTTTCTTATCCAGTTTAAAGTTACAGATAAGCTGCTTAATCACCTCACGGCGTAGCAAATCATCTGAGTCTAAAGAAACCCCTTTCCAGAGTGCATGACGCAAGTCATTCACTTGAGCATAGTACTTCTTCAACTCTTTTTGGTTTTGCGCGTACGCATCACCAATCATGGAAATCGCAGAAACACCAAAGCCGACCAAATCACACTCACCTTGCGTGGTGTAGCCTTGGAAGTTGCGGTGCAAAATACCTTCACGCTGGGCGACGGCAAGTTCATCATCTGGCATCGCAAAGTGGTCCATACCGATGAATTGGTAACCAGCTCCCGTAAGTGTCGCGATCGTGTCTTGCAGAATCGCCATCTTCTCTTCAGCTTTCGGCAAATCCTCGTCTTTAATCTTACGCTGCGCAGCAAATAGCTGAGGCATATGCGCGTAGTTAAACACAGATAAACGACCCGGCTGCATTTCTAACACTTGCTCAAGTGTTTTAGCAAAGGACACCTTCGTTTGCTTCGGTAAGCCGTAAATTAGATCGAGGTTCGTTGAACGAAAGCCAAGCTCTTTGGCGCGTGCGACCATCGCAAAGATAAATTCTTCATCTTGCTCGCGATTCACAAGCTGCTGAACTTCTTTATTGAAGTCCTGAACACCAATGCTCAGACGATTGAAACCTTCACTGCGCAGATGATCCAGCATGGTTAGTTCGATTTCACGCGGGTCCACCTCAATACTGATTTCAGCGTCCGCATTAAAGATAAATTCTTGGCGCAATAAATCCATCACACGAGTGATTTGTTTTTCAGACAAGAAAGTTGGTGTACCACCACCAAAGTGCAGTTGAGTGACTGTACGCTCACCAAGCAACGATGCGCGTTGACGAATTTCATGCTCCAGTACGTCTAGGTATTCGTCTGCTTTGTGCGAATGACGAGTAATGACCTTGTTACAGCCGCAGTAGTAGCAAAGCTTGTGGCAAAACGGAATATGAACGTACAAAGATAACGGACGATCTGGGTATTGAGTGCATGCCATATCGTAGTCTGAAATGGTAAATGCTTCATGAAACTCCAGCGCCGTTGGGTACGACGTATAGCGAGGACCGGAATAGTTGTACTTATCCAATACCGCTTGATCCCAGACAATTTGCTGCTTCGATTCAGTATGTTGATTCGACATGGTGGTACTTTCCGTTAAATGCGAGGGCAACGAAAATCGTTACCCAATATTCAGAGGTCGTTATTTTGCCATATGACAAAGGCAACAACGGTAACCGCAGGTGGCTTTTTAAGTATAAAACCAAAGAAGTGCTAGCGTGATCACGATACCCCCAATAGCAATAAGAAAGCCATTGGGGATACAAACTAGATCATCTGAATATTGATTTGGTTATTCAGTGGCTGGACGTTTTTTTGCAACACTTTGAGTTCTTCTACGATCGTATCCGTCAAGCGCTGCTCTGCTTTATGGCGATCCAAGTTTTGTTGCATACGCTCTTTCTTCGCAAGTTGCTGTCGGTCTTCACCACGCGCCATATCTTTCACAATATGGTAAAGCTCAGAAATCGCTGGGTACGTTTTATCAAAATCCACCCGGTCTTCACCCTGAACATAGTCCATGATGTTGTATACACGAATGCTGATTTCAGATAAATCACACTGGCCTTGAATGCCAGCCTGACACAAAGTATGCACGTTCTCAAAAATGTTGGCGTTACGTTTATCGATCGCCAATTTTTTATGCTTCAGCTGCAATTCCTTTTGCTTTTTCAATTGAAGCAGAAGGTAACCTGCATATGAAGCCAGCGCGATAATGATCACAGCACCCGCAATCGCTAATAAGGTTACGTTCATGAATTACTTATCCTTTGTAGTCGTCGAAGTTGATATCATCGAAATCCGCTAGTAGGTCATCGTCGTTGCGAGTACCTTTAGCAGCAGGAGCGGTGAAGTCTTCCTCTTCTTCCGGCTCAAGTAGACCAAGTTGGTCCATCAGTTTTTCGATGCGATCTAGCTTCTCATCTACGAACTTCTGTAGACCCGTGCCTAGGTTCTCACCCGCTTCAATGCGATCCAACAACACGTTCAATTGCGCATCGTTTTCTAGCATCTCTAGCTCTTGCTCAGCCGATAGGCGACGCTCTTGTTTTGTCATCTTCTTCGCTGGCTCAACGATCAGAGGAATTTTCTTCTTACTACCTAAACGTGGATCACGATTTTGGGCAGCCGATTGCTTCTTCTGTTCATTCACTTCTGAGTTACGGTTACCTGTCTTCAAGCCTTTACGCTTTTTAGCGCGCTTGCGTAGACGGCCTTCAACGTCAGATTCTGTGCGGTTACGAGTGACAACAAATTCAGGTGCGCCTGCTGCACCTGGCTTTCTAGATTTTTTACTACGGCTCATTACTGGGCTTTCCTCAGTAAAATTACATCATTACCAATAAATTCGAGTTCGAGCTTATCCCGCTCAGCTAGGAACTGGAACGTTTCACGGCTAAAGAACACCACGTGAGTAGGATCGTTCTTATAATGCCATGATTGAAAGGCTTCTACATCGATGACCATTTTTGTCATCAGGCCTATCCAGCCACCTGGCTTAACTAAATTCAACCATTGCTTCCACACCACATCGGGGTGGTAGAGGTGTTCGATCACCTCTGTTGCTGTCATGAAGTCATACTGCTTTTCTAACACCGATGTATTAGGGTGATAGTAAAGATCATACAACGCCATGTTGTGCCCTGCTTCTTCTAACATTAATGAAAGCGTAGGGCCTGGACCACAACCAAAGTCGATTCCGTTCGATTGTGGTGAAATTCGCTCTGCGATTGGGTCAGCAATTCGCGACAAAAAATGTCGATATCCCATATCTTCAGGATTGTTCTCATGCAGATCATAGTGAGCTTTTTCAGTTTTCGCATCCAAACGTTGGTCTGGATTGACGAATACCAAACTGCACTGTTCACACTGAAGATACTCGCGTCGCTTATCTTCAAAAAAGTGGTGAGTGCGCTGATTCTGGCATAAAGGACAGGTGTGCATGCTGACTTCCTCAAACAGGGATGCGAAACATACCAGAAAGTGGACACAGATTGGAGTGTTGCTGGATACTTTTTCAGCAGTTTTTGTTAAAAAACTTTGATTGGCAAAAATGAATATAAAAAAAGCGACAGTGAGACTGTCGCTTTCTGAATGCCACCAATAAGTGGCGAAACTGTGTTGCACACATCTGGTGCACCAAGAATCCTTTTGTTTTTCAAGCTTTCCCTGCCAAAAAGTGTTGTTCTTCATCTTCCTGATGAGTTTTGGCTATCCTTTCACTTCCTGTTTACTGAGCTACTTCCTGAAGCCTGATCCGTTTCGCTGTCTTAACCGTTAGACTAGATGACCATCCATATCTGATAGGCTCCTTGCCTATCTAAGTCCCTTTTCCGACTACCAAACGTCCTTCGCTTGCGTCCTTGGAGACCTTATATCCATGGTCTAAATTCCTGAGGTTCACTCCTTGTGAACACCGTCTACTTTACGGGTTTCGTAAAAACCAACAAGTCACCAAAAGCAATTAATGACACTAATTTTTTGCCATAAATAAATAACCCATTTTATCAATAACTTAAAAGTTATAGAGAGAAATCGCATCGATCACGTATGGCAAATGTCTCACAAGGCTTCAAGCTATCTATCACTTTTATGTTTAACATTGAATAAGATCGAGATCACACAAAGCCACAAACAAAAATGCCCCAACCAATAGTTGGGGCATTCCTGTATAACTTTGCTCGAACGCGGTGTAGGGGGCTTAGTGCAGACCGCCAACGTATTTCGACAGAACTTCGATGTCTTCGTCTGTCATTTTCTTTGCGATGTCACGCATCATGGCATTCATATCATTACCACGAGCACCATCACGGAACTTCTCTAACTGAGCTTTGATGTAGTCAGCTTGCTGACCAGAAATTTTAGGGAAACCTGAAAGCTCAGTGCCGTTACCACGAGGACCGTGACACGCAATACATGCGGTTAGACCACGCTCTGCATCACCAGCGGTGTAAAGTACCTTACCTTGCTCGACCACATTTTCGGGGGTTGAGCTCTCTGCAATAGGTAAAGAGGCATAGTAAGCAGATAGATCCGCGATGTCTTCATCACTTAGTGGCATAGCCATACCACTCATTACAGGATCGTAACGACCTTGTTTACCACCACTAGTCATACCTAGTTTTAGATCTTTTAATTGCTTCTCAAGATACTTAGCGTGTTGGCCTGCAAGATTCGGGTACATTGCTAGTGCACTGTTACCATCTGCTCCGTGACAGGCGACACAGGTTTGTGATTTTGCTTTACCAGCTTCAATATTACCTTGGGCCCATACTGAGCAACTGGCTAAAAGACTCAAAATTAGCGCTAATTTCTTCATGACATTCCATTATAATTATCAAGCTTCCAGTACCACGGAATGTGAACATACCGCGTACACTCATGGTACAATAGGCGACCTTATGCCGAGCACGGTTATTTTACACAATTTCACAAAAAAGTAATCAATCGACTACACAAAGTCGAGATGGAGTTAACAGTGAGCGTAAAAATTCATTACCAAAACACGCATTTCATCACCAGCGCACCCGATATTCGTCACTTACCGGAGGACGAAGGTGTCGAAATTGCGTTTGCAGGACGCTCAAACGCTGGTAAATCGAGTGCACTGAATCGCCTGACTAACCAAAAAAGTCTAGCGAAGACATCAAAGACCCCAGGTCGTACTCAATTGATCAACCTTTTCAAAGTACAAGAAGGTTGTCATATCGTCGATTTGCCAGGATACGGCTTCGCTCAAGTACCGGTTGAGATGAAGAACAAATGGCAAAAGTCATTAGGTGAATACCTACAGAAACGTGAGTGTCTAAAAGGTCTCGTGGTTCTAATGGACATTCGTCACCCAATGAAAGATCTCGACCAGCAAATGATTTTCTGGGCAATCGACAGCCGCATCCCTGTGCAAGTACTGCTGACTAAAGCTGACAAGCTAAAAAGCGGCGCTCGTAAACAGGTACTACTGAAAATTCGCAAACAAGCAGAGACGTTTGGTGGCGATGTATCGGTTGATGTGTTCTCTTCATTGAAAGGTCTGGGAGTTGATCAGCTTCGTGCCAAACTGGACGTTTGGTTTGCACCGGCAATCGCACACCTTCTTGAAGAAGACGAACAAGATGACGCTCAAGAGAGCAACGAAGAATAATTAACAAAATTTGTTAAATTTTTTCGACACAGCCCTGCCTTTTGGTGGGGCTTTTGCTTATGTGGGGCAAGAAAGGTGAATTTCAGGCAATAAAAATCCCCACCTTCCTGGCAGGGATAACGGGAGAGAAAAATTGGTAATTATTGTTATGAGGCGAAGCATTACTGAACTGAGATTCGATTTCAATAGGTTAAAAAGCAATCTTATCTTCTACCTCAAACCAAACACCCTCACCCACACGACACAATAGCCCTATTATTCATATAGTTAAGTTAAGCAGAACATCAAAAAGACGTAACTTAGTTTCTTTCGAGAAAAAATAATAGTGTGACTGGCGTAAATTTACAGCATGAATAACGCAATAAATTGGAGTGAAAAAGCTAGATTTGACAGTAACTTAGAGAGGTCTAAAAAAGTGCATTTTTGTGGACTATTTTAACTTATTGATCAAAAAGAAAAATTTTCTTTCGCCCAATAAAAAACGCCCCAGTCAAAAACTGACTGGGGCGGCTGAATCAGCCTAATCCAATAACGTGAAACAAAAGGTCTGAAAGATAGAACATCTTACCTCTGTACCCTACGAGAGATAATGTACAACAATTGGTCAGATTTGCAAAGAATTTTTGTAATTTTTTTTCATGAAAGTTTTATTAAGCAACAATAATTCTCACAATTGAATTGCTTTTTTATTAGCACAAAAAAGCCAGCGTTTGTGCGCTGGCTCATGTTTAATTAGTAAAATTGATTTAAAAGTGACTAGTGTGCTTGGTCCCAGTTATCACCGTGACCTGCTTCTGCCACTAGAGGAACTTTCAGTTCTGCTGCAGATTCCATCAAATTCTGTACTTTATTTTCAATTTCGGACAAAGAAGACTCTTCAACTTCAAAAACCAATTCATCGTGCACTTGCATGAGAAGTTTCACTCGACCATTACCTTCTTGCTGAATCCACTCATCCACTAATAACATCGCTTTCTTGATGATATCCGCAGCGGTACCCTGCATCGGCGCGTTAATCGCGGCACGCTCAGCAGCTTTACGACGCATACCGTTACGAGATTGAATTTCTGGAAGATGCAGACGACGACCAAAAATCGTCTCTACGTAACCTTGTGCAGAAGCAGTACTACGCGTGTCTTCCATGTACTGCATTACACCAGGGTAACGTTCGAAGTACTTGTCCATGTAAGCCTGCGCTTCACCACGCGGAATACCGAGCTGTTTTGCTAAGCCAAATGCGCTCATGCCGTAAATCAAACCAAAGTTAACCGCTTTTGCACGACGACGCTGTTCACTTGAGACTTGGTCGATAGAAACACCCATGATTTCTGCCGCCGTTGCTGCATGGATATCTTTACCATCGCGGAACGCATCAAGCAGCGCTTGGTCACCTGACAGGTGCGCCATAATACGCAATTCAATTTGAGAGTAGTCGACTGCCAAGATCTTATATCCCGTCGGTGCAATAAATGCCTGACGAATACGACGACCTTCTTCGTTACGAATTGGAATGTTCTGCAAGTTAGGATCGGTTGAAGATAGACGTCCCGTTGCAGTAACCGCTTGGTGGTAAGAAGTATGCACACGGCCCGTTGATGGGTTAATCATCTTCGGTAATTTGTCGGTGTACGTTGATTTTAACTTCGCCAGACCACGGTATTCCAAAATCAGTTTTGGTAGTGGGTAATCCAGAGCCAGTTCTTGCAGCACTTCTTCATTAGTAGAAGGCGTCCCTGATGGTGTCTTCTTGATGACTGGCAGACCCATTTTCTCAAACAGAAGTGCTTGCAACTGCTTCGGTGAGTTCATGTTGAACTCTTGCTCTGCAATCTCATAGGCTTTCTGCTCAAGCTCATCCAGACGTGCGGCGATCTCTACCGACTGCGCACTAAGCTTCATGTCATCAATCAGTACACCTGTGCGTTCAATGCGAGACAGCACTGGTACAAGTGGCATTTCGATTTCTTCGTATACGGTTTTTAGCTTCTCATCTTGCTCGATGTTGGCAAACAAACGGTTATGTAGACGAAGTGTCACGTCCGCATCTTCCGCTGCGTATGGTGAAGCTTCATCCAGATCGATTTGGTTGAAGGTCAGTTGATTCTTACCTTTACCTGCGATTTGCTCGAATGAAATGCAGCTGTGTTGTAGAAAGCGCAGTGCCAAGCTGTCCATATCGTGTTTGCCACCTACGCTGTTGTAAACGTAAGACGCTAACATAGTGTCGTGCTTGATACCTTTCATCTCAATGCCGTAGCGAGCTAGCACAGATGCGTCGTATTTTAAGTTTTGACCAACTTTCGATTGAGCTTCATCTTCAAGAATTGGCTTAAGCTGTTCGAGTACCCAATCACGATCAAGTTGCTGAGGCGCATCTAGATAGTCATGGGCCACTGGTACATAAGCCGCAATGCCTTCATCGGTCGCAAATGATAGACCTACTAGGTTTGCCACCATGTAATCTAGGCTGTCGGTTTCGGTATCAAACGCAAATAACTCAGACGCTTTTAGTTTATCTAACCAAGCATTAAATAAAGCTTCATCCAGGATGGTTTCGTATTGGCTACGGTCGATTTTTACTGCTGAGGTGTCCATATCTGCTTTAGATGAAGCAGAACCACCACGCACTGCGCCGGTTGATTCATCCGCTTCTACGACACCTGTGCCGCCTTCTAATAACTCATTCAACCAAGACTTGAACGTCAACTGACCGTACAGTTTGATCAGCTCATCTGTGCTTGGCTCTGCTTTTAGCAATGATTCTGGCGTCTCTTCCAGCTCCACATCCAACTTGATGGTTGCCAACTCATAAGACATCATCGCATCGTCTTTGTTGTCCACAAGCTTCTTCGCCATGGTTTTGGAACCACGGAAACCAAGCGCAGCGATATCGTCGAGGTTTTCATACAGCTTAGTTAGACCGCCGATCCCCTGCAGAAGTGCAGTTGCAGTTTTATCACCAACACCCGGAACGCCGGGGATGTTGTCGACTTTATCGCCCATCAACGCTAGGTAATCGATGATCAGCTCTGGTGGAATACCAAACTTCTCAATCACCCCTTCACGATCCATCACGACGTTAGTCATGGTATTGATCAAGGTGACGTTATCATCGACAAGTTGGGCCATGTCTTTATCGCCTGTACTGATCAAAACCGGCATGCCCTGTTGTGATGCTTGATAAGCCAAAGTTCCGATAACATCATCAGCTTCTACGCCAGGAATACAGATCAGTGGCAGGCCCATTGCTCGAATGACGTTATGCAGTGGCTCAATTTGGCAACGAAGATCATCCGGCATTGGTGGACGGTTCGCTTTGTATTCTGGGTACATATCGTCTCGGAAGGTTTTACCCTTCGCATCGAAAACCACCGCAATGCGATCCGAAGCAAACTGACGCATCATACTGCGTAACATGTTCACCACACCGTAAACTGCGTTAGTTGGAATTTCACCGTTACTCATCGTGCCTGGGTAAGCGTGAAAAGCGCGATATAGATAAGAAGAACCGTCGATCAGAATCAACGGATTTTCAGGAATACTTGCCATAATTGTCTGTATCCAAATCAGTACTTAATAGATCTGCTTAGAATGCCATGACTGCTGATCCGAATCTATCTTGTTCGCTCGATCAAGTTCGCGGAAATTTTCCGATGTTATTCACGAAAAACACCTCTCACTGTGGATAACTCTGTTTATAGAAATTATCCACTGGTTATCCCATGGAAATAAAGACAGAAAAAAACAAACATAAACTATTGTTTTAGTGGTAATTATTTTAAAACAAAAGACAAGATCAACGATCCTGAAATGATCATGACATGTGGAAAAGTTGCCGATGGAGGCGTCAATTAGAAATCACAGAAAAGAAAAAAGCGACCCAATTGGGTCGCCTAGCAGAAGTGGTAAAGCTATTTCCATTTGTATGGCAGCTTAACCAAGAAGCTATAAATTACACTGGAAGCAATGTGAGCAATGTCGTGTCAAAAAGAATTAGTGCAAGTTCTGGGGAAAATGTTTCATTACCTTCTCAACACTCGGTTAATTAGCAATTCAACGTCCTTGTGAACTTTCCTCATTCCCTAAGACAGGTTTAATAATAATGATTCTCATTTAACAGTCAATACCTAAATGAGAAAAAATCTCATTTATTTTTTATAGCGCCTTAATGAAGCGTACTCTAGACTCACGTAAGTTCGGTTTTTCTTCAAACTTTTCAATAATGTATTCATTTCTTAGCAACAAGCGAAGCATGGCAGGAAATTGGTTACGAGATTTCACTTTTAAAGTTTTGTAGCCCTGCTCTACTACCCATTCCTCCTGCGCTTCTAATAACATTTGCGCCACGCCTTCATTGCGCGCTTCTGGTGCTACGCCACCAAACCAACTGTAGAAGGTATATTCATCTAACTCGTAGCCGATTTTGAAACCTAGGATCGTCCCCGCTTTCTCAGCCACTAGGATTAAACTTTTTTTATCTCCTAGGCGCTCAGCCATGGATTCAACCGTCTCACCATGTGCAAACTCAGTAACACGAGCTACCACTTGGATCGCCTCTTCCAGCGTGCCTTCACGAATCAGCATTGTCATTGTCTTACTCTCCAGAAATAAATATACCCAAGTAACTTCAAGCCGTGTGTATTCCGTCTTGAGGTTACTTGGGTATATTCAGACCGACAACAATTGTCGGTCTGGCTTTTCTCATTGAGCGATAATTACTCGTCTGTCGCTTCTTGCGCTTTGACTAGGTGCTCTGCAGGTTGTGCATTTTCTTCCGCTAGCCACTCTGCTACATCTTTCGCGAAGTAAGTCAGGATGCCATCTGCGCCTGCACGTTTGAAGCAAAGTAGCGATTCCATCACAGTCTCGCGCTCTTTCAGCCAACCATTCATGATGGCTGCTTTATGCATCGCGTACTCACCCGAAACTTGGTAAGCGAACGTTGGAACTTGAAGCTCAGCCTTAACACGGCGAACCACATCAAGGTAAGGCATGCCTGGCTTAACCATCACCATGTCAGCGCCTTCATTGATATCAAGAGCCACTTCATGTAGCGCTTCATCTGTATTCGCAGGGTCCATTTGGTAGTTTTTCTTGTTGCCGCCTTTTAGGTTCGCTGATGAACCAACGGCATCACGGAATGGACCGTAGTAGTTTGATGCGTATTTCGCAGAGTAAGCCATGATTTGAGTATGGATGTGACCCGCTTCTTCTAGTGCTTCACGGATTTTGCCGATACGACCATCCATCATGTCTGATGGTGCAACCACGTCAGCGCCTGCTTCTGCGTGAGAAAGCGCTTGTTTTACGAGAACTTCGGTTGTCTCATCATTCATCACGTAGCCATCTTCATCGATGATGCCGTCTTGGCCGTGAGTAGTGAACGGGTCGAGTGCCACATCTGTGATCACACCGATTTGAGGCACGTGCTCTTTTAATGCACGTACTGCGCGCTGAACCAAACCTTCAGGGTTGTAAGCTTCAGCAGCACATAAGCTTTTAGCGTCTTGGTTTACGACAGGGAAAAGCGCGATTGCTGGTACGCCTAGGTTTGCTAGGTATTGTGCTTCTTCTAGCATTAAATCAATCGACAAACGTTCTACACCCGGCATCGATTCAACACTTTCACGACGATCTTTGCCCATCAAAATGAACATTGGGTAAATCAGATCGTTTACTGAAACTTGGTTTTCAGCCATCAGACGACGACTAAAATCGTGCTTACGCATACGACGCATACGGCGTGCAGGGAATGGACCTTGAATTGATACAGACACCACTTTCTCCTTGTCTGGAAGGTTACGATGATCAAATCATCTGGTGGCAAAATCATATCACTCTTGATGCACCTTGCGAGCAGCAATATGGAAAAACGGCATGAAAAAACCGAAAATGACCCAGCACTCACACTCAAGTATACTTCTCACTAATTCCATACACCGATGAACCATAGAGACCAACCATGATCGATACTCACGCTCATATTTACGCTAGCGAATTTGATAACGACCGCGACGAGGTGGTGAAACGTGCTTTAGAACAAGGCATTGATAGAATTCTGCTACCAAACATCGATCTTGAATCTATTGAGCCGATGCTAAAAACCGAGGCGGCTTATCCTGAGGTTTGTCGCTCAATGATGGGTCTGCATCCATGTTATGTAGATGGCAATATTGAGCAAACACTAGAAATCATTCGTGGTTGGTTTGAAAAGCACAACTTCATTGCAGTGGGTGAAATCGGTATCGACCTGTACTGGGATAAAACCTTCCGCGCGGAACAAGAAATGGCGTTTGTGACTCAGTTAAACTGGGCAAAAGAGATGGATTTGCCTGTCGTTATCCACACACGTGACTCGATTGAAGAAACGCTGACCTTACTGCGTCAAGAACAAGACGGCCGCTTGCGTGGCGTATTCCACTGTTTCGGTGGCAGCGCAGAAGAAGCGCAAGCGATCAATGAGCTAGGATTCCACTTAGGTCTAGGTGGTGTCTCTACGTTTAAAAACGGCGGCATGGATAAAGTTATCCCGCACCTGGACATGAATTGGGTGATTCTAGAGACAGACTGTCCTTACCTTGCACCTGTACCACATCGTGGTAAACGCAACGAGCCAGCTTATACTTCTCTAGTGGCGGCGCGCGTGGCCGAACTTCGTGGGGAAAGCCTTGAAGCTATCGACACCCGAACGACTAAAAACGCAGAAGCGCTGTTTAACCTCAAATAGCCTCAGGGTTATAGACCTCACATTCAGTCACCTTACTCTATTTCTATAGCACCGGCTGATAAATTCAAAAATCCGTGCTATTGAGACAGAGCCATTAAGATTCCTAATATTGCTCATACACTTATTGAGTTGGGCAATTTATGGAACAGTGCAAACACAATATTTACCTACAGCGCCACAGACGAACTTTTTGGCAAAAACTGATCGGAATTAAAGAAGTCTACGTCTGTTCACGATGTGGATATATGCTCAGAGTTAAATAATTTCTTCTCTACTTGTCACACTTTTTATCCCGACTTCAAAGCGAACAACTTGGACGAAAACGTTATGAACCTCCGTCTGACTTTGAGCTCGTATGGGATCTTTACGTATGGTATAGAAAAATCATATATTTGAGATGGATAACTATATTATTCACATCATTGCAGTATGGAAATAATTTCACATAAAATGCCCGACGGCTTATAAAATCAAAATAGATGGGACTCATAATGTGTAATCATGGAGTATACTTGCAACGTCAGCAGCGCAGTTGGATTCAAAAACTAATCGGCATTAAAGAACTTTATGTCTGTTCTAAATGCGGTTATGTCCTTAAGCTGAGATAATTGGCTCAGTCCAATCCAACCGCAATAAGGTGGCTCTTCATGGGTCGCCTTTCCCGCTTTCAACCATTACAAGTCGTTACACAGTCAAACTCACTTCACCTAATAACCTTTAAACTCGTTTCAAACGTGCACCATACTTCCATCTCAGATAATTAGAACTTTATTCCGTTAAATGTGACTGTATTGATTTGATAGATAACCTACTGAATCAAATACAGAATCTTTATTTAACAATGGAACTAACATCACATAAAGTTCCCCAAATAAACAACAATAAAAATAGGGATATGTATGTGCAAACATGGGGGTTACTTACAGCGTCGTCAGCGCAGGCTTTGGGAGAAATTAGTGGGGATTAAAGAGGTATATGTTTGCTCACGATGTGGATACATCAAGCGAGTGAGATAGTTTGGCTAGGTTTAGAAAACGAAAAAGCGGCTCGAAAAAGCCGCTTTTCTCTATTGAGAAGGAGAGATTACTCTTCTGCTTCCGCCTCTTCCGTTTCATCTTTGCGAGTGTAGAAACGTGCGAAGAACAAGCCTACCTCAAACAGCAAACACATTGGGATTGCTAAAAGGGTTTGCGAGATCATATCCGGCGGCGTCAATAGCATGCCGACAATAAACGCACAAACAATAATGTATGGGCGCTTCTCTTTCAGATCTTGTGGTGTGGTTGCGCCAGTCCAACATAGCAAGATAATCGCTACAGGCACTTCAAACGCAATACCAAACGCCATAAACAGCGCCAGAACAAAATCAAGGTAACTCGAGATGTCGGTTGCGAACTCTACCCCACCAAGAGAGATAGCAGTAAAGAAGCCAAACACCAGCGGGAATACCACGAAGTAGGCAAACGCCACGCCGCAATAGAACAACAGTGAGCTCGAGAACAACAATGGCATGATCAAACGACGTTCATGCTTGTACAACCCGGGCGCCACAAATGCCCAAACTTGGTACAAAATAAACGGCACCGCGACAAACACCGATGCGATAAGCGTTAGCTTCAGCGGTGTAAAGAAGGGTGAAGCCACATCGGTTGCGATCATCGTCGCGCCTTCAGGTAAACGCTCTACCAAAGGTGCAGAAACAAATTCATAAATGTGGTTGGAGAAATAAATTAGCCCAACAAACACGACCAATACTGCGGCAATTGCTTTTAGCAGTCGATTGCGAAGTTCTAATAGATGACTAATTAAAGGTTGTGTCTGCTCGACGGTAGACATGGCAAACCTCTTTTTAAAAACCAGATCAAAAAGGAGCTACCAATGTCTAGTAGCTCCTCCTAATGAGACTATTCGGCTTTCTTATCTGCCGCTGTAACCTTAATCTCTTCCGCTTTCTCAACGGTTTCAGTCGCTTTTGCAGCTTCTTGCGGCTCTGCGTCTGATTTGGTTGGTTCCGCGTAAGGGCGGTTTACAGATTGCGCGGCTTTCTTCAGTTCTTCAACAGAAGACTTTAGCTCAGGAGACAGATCATCCATCCCCATTTGCTCAGCTTTACGCAAGTTTTCTTGCAGTTCTTGGACTTTTAGCTCGTGTGACAATTCGTCTTTGACGCTATTTGCCATACTCTTCGCTGCTCCGACAAAACGAGAGACACTGCGGATGGCATGTGGCAAACGCTCGGGACCAAGAACAACCAGACCAACAACAGATATTAATACCAGTTCCCAAAAACCGATATCAAACACGTTTTACGCCTGCTCTTTGTCTTTTTTCGTTTCAGGAGCAGATTCTTTCTTTTGCTGCTCTTCTAAACTTTTTGGCTCGAAGTCTGCGTCTTTGTCTTCTTTCTTCGCAGAATCATCTTCGCTCATCGCTTTCTTGAAGCCCTTAACGGCACCACCCAGATCGCCACCGATACCGCGCAGTTTCTTAGTTCCGAATAGCAATACAACAATTACAGCAATGATTAAAAGTTGCCAAACACTGATACCACCCATTCTTTTTACCTCGGGTCTTTAAACAAAATTATTTCAAGAGTTTAACGTCTATCGACGATAAGCTCGCCAACTAAGCAGCCAAAATGTGACACCTGCGATACCGCTGGCCATCGATAGCTGCTCATAAGCGTTATCCACCAATATTGCCGAGCATACGACTAAAGTGGCTCCAACACCAAATAAAAACTTTCCTGTCGCCTGCTGACGCTTGCTGTGACGGTAACCTTGATAAAGCTGATCCATGCGTTGATTCATGGCTTTACCTTGTTTAAGGCTATCGTAAAGCAGCTCCGGCAGTTCCGGTAACTTCTCTGCCCAAAACGGCGCGCGGTCTTTAATGGCATTCACTAAAGCTTGCGGACCGACTTGGTTCATCATCCATTCTTCAAGGAAAGGCTTCGCGGTCTCCCACAAATCAAGTTGTGGGTACAACTGGCGGCCCAGTCCTTCGACGTACAACAGCGTTTTTTGTAGCAATACAAGCTGCGGTTGCACTTCCATATTGAATCGACGCGCAGTGTTGAACAAATTCAACAATACGTGACCGAAAGAGATTTCACACAGTGGTTTAGCAAAGATTGGTTCACACACGATGCGAATCGCAAATTCAAATTCATCGACATTGGTATCGGCAGGTACCCACCCCGAATCAACGTGCAATTCCGCTACGCGGCGGTAATCACGATTGAAGAAAGCGAGGAAGTTTTCCGCCAGATAGCGTTTGTCTTCAGTGTTAAGTGTACCAACGATCCCGCAATCCAGCCCAATCCACATCGGATTATCTGGATGCTCCGGTTTAACGAAGACGTTGCCCGGGTGCATGTCGGCATGGAAAAAGCTGTCTCGGAACACCTGAGTGAAGAATACTCTCACACCGCGTTCCGCGAGCAATTTCATATTGGTGCCATTCGCTTCCAAGCCTTCAATATCAGAGACTTGGATGCCATATATTCGCTCAGAAACCATGACAGTTTCATTACTAAAGTCAGGAAAAACTTCTGGTACGTAAAGCTCTTCACTGCCTTCGAAGTTGCGACGCAGTTGAATCGCGTTCGCCGCTTCACGACGCAAATCGAGTTCATCAAGTAAGGTTTTTTCGTACTCGCGAACCACTTCAACTGGTTTCAAACGACGTGCTTCAGGCATCGCTCCGGCGACTATACGCGCCATTCGGTGCATCAGTTTTAGATCTGAATCAATGACCGGACGAATATCTGGACGGATGACCTTTAATACCACTTCTTGGTTAGTGTCTTTTAATCGCGCGGTATGCACCTGAGCAATCGACGCAGACGCTAACGGTTTGATATCAAATTCAGTAAACCAGTTTTCTAATGGACCGCCCAGAGCGAGTTCCATTTGTTCTTTCGCTAACTGCCCATCAAATGGCGCAACTTGGTCTTGCAAAAGCGCAAGAGGATCAGCGATATGTGGAGGGAAAAGGTCACGGCGGGTCGACATCATCTGACCAAACTTAATCCAAACCGGACCTAGTTCTTGCAGAGCGAGACGAAGACGCTCACCTAACGGTTTCTCTGGGTGCTTGTTCTTAATCCAGAATAAGCTTTTGCGCATCAAAAGCGGCGCTTTGGTCAGTTGATGATCTGGCAACAACTCATCCAAGCCGTATTCTAGCTGAACTTTAATGATTTGATATAAGCGCTTTATTTCTGCTGGCGTCATGAGTTCTCCAGCGCAGGCTTATCCGAGTCGAACTTATTTAGTAGTACGTTTAGGCGCGCTTCGACACGAGAAGCTTGACTGCGAACGTCATCTACTTGGTCACAGAAGTGGGCGATTTCCAGCGGTGCTGGCGCCAATTTCCATTCTTCTGTTACCACTTGAGCAAGGTGGCGTTGGTGTTTTTCCGCTTGAGAAGCAAAGAAACCACCGATGTTTTTGGTGCCTTGCACAAAGGTATGTGCCACGACATCCCCCGTCACTCGAGACAGCCACTCTTCAATATCTGGCTTGCAATCGACCATCAATTGAGAGAATTTCTGTGCAAGTTGGATGTCACCTTCAAGCTCAAGTTTGTCTTGCTTGATAAGGCGAGTGATGTTGGCTTGATCGCGCAGCTCAGGAAGTACGCTTAGATTCAGCGACAGATAACAATCTGGCTGACCTTCGTAATTGCCCAAAACATCGATTTGCTGGCTGAAGATGAACGTCAGCGTCTTATTGATTTCTTTGAGGTGAATTTGAATCACCTGACCTTTAAGACGTGACAAACGACGACCCAATCCAGGGTCATCTTTAATCAGCGTATTTAGTGTCGTTTCAATAACGGCAGTGATAAGAGGTTCAAATGGCATACCGCTTATCCTTAGAACTTGTAGCCGCGGTGCAGCGCCACAATACCACCCGTTAGGTTGTAGTATTTGGTGTTTTCGAAGCCCGCTTCTTTCATCATGCCTTCCAGTGTTTCTTGGTCTGGGTGCATACGGATAGATTCTGCTAGGTAACGGTAGCTGTCTGCGTCATTTGCCACTAGCTCACCCATTTTTGGCAATAGGTGGAACGAGTACGCGTCGTACACTTTTGATAGTGGGTCTAGGATTGGTTTTGAGAACTCAAGTACCAACAAACGACCACCTGGCTTCAATACGCGGAACATAGAGCGCAGCGCTTTGTCTTTATCAGTGACGTTACGTAGACAGAAACTGATAGTGATCACGTCAAAGTAGTCATCTGGGAACGGCAGTTCTTCTGCGTTCGCTTGAACGTAATGCACGTTACCCACAATGCCGTTATCACGCAGTTTGTCACGACCGACATTCAGCATTGAGTTGTTGATGTCCGCAAGGATCACGTGACCTTGGTCGCCAACAATGCGTGAGAATTTCGCTGTTAAATCGCCTGTACCACCACCTAGATCGAGAACGCGTTGTCCCGGACGAGCGCCACTGCAATCAATAGTAAAACGCTTCCAAAGGCGGTGAACACCACCTGACATCAAGTCATTCATGATGTCGTATTTTGCTGCCACTGAGTGGAAAACTTCGGCAACTTTGGTCACTTTTTCGTCTTTTGCCACTGTGGTAAAACCAAAGTGGGTAGTGTCGTTATCTAACGCTGTATTTGATTGCACACTTGTGTCCGTCATTCTGATTCCTCTTGGGCAGCACTTTTTCACTTCGGGGCGGTTGATAACAAATAGGGTCGCCCACTGTACTGCGGGCGATTAGTTTACTTTATCCTCAGCCGGATGTCTTTCTACTAAAGAAGCATTTTCCGAAAATGACTCTGTCTGCGCCAACTGAGCAAGATCTGGCGAGATTGGACGTTTTACTTCCACTCCTAGTTGCTTAAAGCTTTCCGCTTGACGGATCACGTTGCCTCGCCCTGTTGCTAGCTTATTCATTGCGCCTTGGTACGTTTGGTTGGCTTTGTCTAGTGCACCGCCCAGCCCTTCCATATCATCAACAAACAAACGCAGTTTGTCGTACAATTTTGCCGCTCGTTCAGCGATCAACTGAGCGTTTTCATTTTGGCGTTCGTTACGCCACAAGTTATCTATCGTACGTAGCGCCACCAGCAAAGTGGTCGGGCTGACCAAAATAATGTTTTGCTCCATCGCGTCTTTGACCAAGCTCGGGTCAGCTTGTATCGCCACTTGAAATGCAGGTTCCACCGGAATAAACATCAGTACGTAGTCTAGGCTTTGAATGCCTTTTAGCTGATGGTAATCTTTAAGGCTCAAGCCTTTGATGTGCGCGCGCAGCGCGGCTAGGTGATCGCTCAGCGCTTGCTCTCGTTGAATGTCGTTCTCTGCGTTGAAGTAGCGCTCGTACGCCACCAGCGCCATTTTCGAATCGACCACCACTTGTTTGTTTTGCGGTAAGTGAACTATCACATCCGGCTGATAGCGTTTGCCTGCTTCGTTTTGCAAGCTCACCTGAGTTTGGTACTCGTGCCCTTCACGCAAACCAGATTCTGCCAACACACGAGCCAGAACCACTTCACCCCAGTTGCCTTGCTGCTTGTTGTCACCTTTCAGAGCTTGAGTCAGATTGACCGCTTCTCGGGTCATATGCTCATTCAAACGTTGCAGGTTCTTCAACTCATGCACCAAGGTGTGACGCTCTTTGGCTTCTTGGCTAAAGCTGTCGTTGACTTGTTTCTTGAACCCTTCCAGTTGCTCTTTGAGTGGAGACAGCAAACCTTCCAAACTCTGACGGTTTTGCATGTCGACTTTGGCGGTTTTCTCTTCAAACAACTGATTCGCTAGGTGTTCAAATTGCTGCTTCAAACGCACTTCTGCTTGCTCAAGAATTTGCAGTTTTTCAGCATTGGTTTGGCTGATTTGTTCGTGTCGCGCTTGCTGCTCACCAAGTTGGGTTTCAAGACGCGATTTATGCTCTCGCATCTGCCCTAGTTCATCAAAATACTGCTGACGCTCTTGCTTCACTGCTTCGAAATAGCGCAGCTTTTCCATCGCGGCCATCAATTTACCGTGAGTTTGGCGCACTTCGAATGCTGCTTTGTCGCGCTCGTCATCAAGTTCATCTAGTTCTTGCTGCGCATCGGCGAGGCTTTGCTTCACCTGTTCAAGTTGTTGTTGATGAAGCTGTTTTTCAGAGGAGAGCTGTTGTTCGAGCAATTGAGTTTGCGTGGCAAAGCGTTGTTTAACCCACCAACCCACTGCAACACCGCTGATGGTCGCGGTAAAAAGAGAAGACAGAATGAGAGATTGATGCTCAAGAATCCATTGCATAATAGCGAGTTAGCCTGTGTTTTGTATCTTTAATAATGGTATTTACATACTGGATAAATGTCCAGTTTGTTGGATGAAAAATCCTCGCATACACTAGGCGCTCCGTACAACATACTCACACCTGCTCAAACCAATAGCGATGAGCGGTACATCATCACACAGAGGCATCATGAACGAGCGTCGCGCCCTAGGATTTGGGCTATCAGCGGTATTACTTTGGTCAACAGTAGCGACCGCATTTAAATTGACTTTGGCGGAATTCTCACCGATTCAGATGCTTACCATAGCGAGTATT
Organism: Vibrio jasicida CAIM 1864 = LMG 25398; assembly: GCF_000400365.1. GTDB lineage: Bacteria > Pseudomonadota > Gammaproteobacteria > Enterobacterales > Vibrionaceae > Vibrio > Vibrio jasicida. The sequence goes on from NZ_BAOG01000025.1 coordinate 197,548, forward strand.
GTTTCGGCTATCGCACTTATCACGGTATGTGGCGTGCAGGGCAAGTTGAATCAGCTCAGCTCAACGTTTCTTGCCAATCCTTGGTACTACTTACTGCTCGGATTGATTAACCCACTGGCGTATTACCTTATCTTGTTTAAAGCATACGACTTACTGCCAGCCTCTCAAGCGCAGGCGATCAACTACAGTTGGGCGATCACGCTCACCTTGATGGCGGCGGTTTTCTTGGGTCAGAAGATCCGCAATAAAGACTGGATTGCTTGTGGTTTTAGTTATTTGGGCGTCATCGTGATTGCCACTAAAGGTAACGTGTTAGGAATGGAATTCGAAAGTCCGCTTGGTGTTGGCTTGGCATTACTTTCGACCCTGCTTTGGGCAAGCTACTGGATTCTTAATACCAAAAACAAAGCCGACCCTGTGGTAGGTGTCTTACTTGGCTTCTTGGTTGCGATTCCATTTGCGATTGGTTTAAGTATTTATGAAGGCGCGAATTGGGGCCAAATCACAGCCAAAGGCTGGGCAGCAGTGACTTATGTCGGCTTGTTTGAAATGGGCATCACCTTTGTATTGTGGCTAACGGCACTCAAGCTCACCGAGAACACCGCACGCATCAGCAACCTGATTTTTGCTTCACCATTCATCTCGCTCATGCTGCTTGCGACCATCATTGGTGAAGAGATTCACCCATCCACTTTGATTGGCTTAGTGCTGATCATCAGTGGCTTGGTGATTCAACAAGTGAAGTTCGGCAAAAAGCAAAAACAGGCGAACACCGTTCAATGATGACGTCCGAAACCATTGCAAAAATGAGACGCGATTTATAAAAAAGAGAGCTAGCTAACAGTTTACTCGATTAATGAAGTGTTCCTTGCTTGGATTTGTTCGGGCTTTGGATACGATATAGCCAAAGCCCGATATGAACGTCTAATCAGATGTTAACAACACAAATCCAAGGGCGCTCAGGATGCTTTATTAACTATGTTTCGCTTCGCTATCTCTCCTGCATTGATGACAGACTGGAAACTCGCTCTGCAACAGTGCTGTGATGCCACTAAGGCGCACGGTCAGCTCTATAAATTTAGCTACACTCATCAATGGCGACTGAGTGAAGTCGCCACATCACCGCAGCACCACCGCGAAATTGTAGCGATTTTAGATATCGCGACCGACCGATTCCAACCTGCTCACTTCGATGCTGAACAAGTTTCCTTTGAGTCACAAACATTAAGCTACTGCCCTGTTTGGTTGCCCAACGGAAAATTGTTTGCAGCTCTGGCTTTGGTTCATCCAAACCAACAGAAGCAAACGGTGGCGGCTTGGTTAAGCGCCATCGCTGGACGAATTAGCTTTGACATAAGCCAAACCTACCTTAAAGAACAACAGCGCCATCAAGTTCAATTGCCAGAATCGCTGCCGACCCTGCAAGAGTTCATCGATTGTTTAGAAGATCATACGTGGATAAAGAGTACCGACGGTCGCTATGCCATGACCAATCGCAGCGTGGAAAACTCATGGCAAATGACCGGCAGCGACATTGTTGGTAAGAATGACTTTGAATTGTTCAGCAGCAAACGAGCTAAGAAGTTCATCGACACCGACCAATTAGTGATCGCGACTGGCAGCCAAAACACCGTTGAAGAATGCACCCTGATAGATGACAACAACAACCCCACCTGGCTTGAAACCATCAAATCGCCGATCCGAGATCACAGTGGTGAATTAATTGGTATTTTGGGGATGACAAGAAACGTCACACGCCGAAAAATGGTCGAAACTCAGCTCTCACTCGCATCGAAAATCTTCGACAACTCCCATGAAGGAATGGTGATTACTGATCGCAAAGCGAACATCCTCGATGTAAACAGTGCCTTTACTCATATTACAGGCTATGCAGCCGAAGAAGTGATTGGTAAGAACCCTAATATTCTGCGGTCAGGGCATCATGATGGAGCCTTTTACAAGACACTTTGGCACCAGTTGGAAACCAAAGGCCAATGGAAAGGCGAATTCATCAACCGCAAAAAAGATGGCAGCATTTACCCGCAATTAGCCACTATCAGTGCGGTGATGGACGATAAAAATCATCTGATAAACTACATCTGCGTGTTCGAAGACATCTCAGTACGTAAAGCGCACGAAGAAAAGCTGCAACGCATGGCATTTTATGACCCACTAACAAACCTTCCCAACCGAACACATCTGATTAGCCTTCTCGAGCAACACATTGAAAGTGGACAAAAGCACGACCACGCCTTTGCAACGTTATTCCTCGACATTGACCATTTCAAACACATCAACGACAGCATGGGGCACTTCTGTGGTGATCAATTACTAACGAAACTCGCAGAACGCTTTCAAGAAGTCCTACATTTACGCGCGCACATTGCACGAATAGGCGGTGATGAGTTTGTCATCATATTGCCGAATATCGACTCTGAATCACAACTTATCGACACCATTGAAGACATTCTTAGCTTATTCAATCGACCTTTTGAAGTCAGTAAAAACGAAGCGTTACGCATCTCCACCAGCGTTGGCGTAGCACGTTACCCGCAAGATGGCCAAGACAGCGAAACCTTGTTGAAGAATGCAGACACCGCTATGTACTTGGCGAAGAAAAACGGTCGAAATGGCTACGCATTTTACTCTCCAGACTTAACAGATAAGTCGGTCACTCATGTCAGAATGCAATCGGCCTTGCATGAAGCCATCGAGAAAAACCAACTGCATTTGGCATACCAACCGCAGTACAACCTTAGTGAGAACGAGTTGGTTGGCGTCGAAGCATTACTGCGCTGGCAGCACCCAGAGCTTGGGGTTATTTCTCCGGCAGACTTCATTCCAATTGCAGAAAAAACAGGCCTTATTCAAAGCATTGGGAAATGGGTACTTGAACAAGCATGTTTACAAGGGCGAGCTTGGCTAGATAGCGGCATTGATTTTGGTAAGCTCGCGGTTAACGTATCGGCACTCCAACTTCAGCAATCCGATTTTATTACTAAGCTGGGCGTCATTCTTAAAGAGACAAAATTCCCAGCTCATCGTTTAGAGTTAGAAATCACCGAAAGCTTCTTATTAATAGATCCACAACAAGCGATCGCATCACTTAACTTACTACGCGAGTTAGGTATTGAGATTTCTTTGGATGACTTTGGTACTGGTTATTCGTCATTGTCGTACTTGAAAGGCTTACCAATCAATAAGCTGAAAATCGACCGTTCTTTTGTTAGCGATCTACCAAGCAACACCGACAGCAACGCGATTGTGAATGCCATCATCGCCATGGGCCAAACCCTATCACTTAAGGTAGTCGCGGAAGGCATCGAAACCGACGAACAAGCACAATACCTATATGAGCACGGCTGTATCTACGGGCAAGGCTTCCGTTTTAGCGCCCCAGTTCGCGCAGAGAAGTTGTTTCGTTAGAGATCGTTCGCAAAAAATATACCCTCCAATGAAACGGAATCTTATTTCATGGGGGGTAACTCAAAACTTCTACCAACTTATTAGACACACGAATGCATATGAGAGCACCCTCACTTCAAATTAAGTAGGGGAAGAATTATGACTGTCAAAAAAAGCTCTGTCTCTCAAACTGAGTTCAAAATCACCATAGCCAAGCTCATTGAAGTGGCTTACTCGTCCAAAAAAGGAATAACGACATCTATCATGTTGAAAGCCGGAAATGCAAAACTAACTGTCAATCAAAACGGTGATTGCGTCCTTTCTGGTAAAGCAGGAATTGTTACCTTCAAAGGCAAAGGTGTTCTGGAAGAGCTTGGCGTCGAAGTAAAAAGGATTGGGGTAAGTTTTAAAATTGCCGAAGATGGAAACGTTGAATACTCAGGGACGATGACATGGGGGTTCTTCAGCGTCTCCGTTAAAGGTATTTTTAATGCAGAAGAGCTTATCCTGTCTTGCTCTGGATTACTTTGCAGAGCGGCAAGGGCTTACAAGAACAGACCAGCTCAGATAGAGCGCCAACTAGCTACAGCAATGGGAATGTAGAAATGAAGAATTTCTTTTTGCTCGCTGCTACGTTGCTATGGAGTTTCACTGCAATTAGCAAACCAACCCCGCCCTCATTACTCGCAACCTATGCTAACTATTTGGCAAACGCATCAGAGGAAAATATCTCAGAGACTTATTGGCAGTATTTCTCGGAGGAGGCACTCACAGATATTGAGGTAAGCTCTCCAACAACAAAAGAACAGTTACTGTTCAAACACTTGATGAGGTCTACAAGCAGTGTCTATGAGGTGCATTTCAACGACTATGGCTGCCTTAGCGTGAATGGCAAAAACTCAAACGATGAGCACATCACGTTCAATATTGAATATGAGATAGAAAATAGCCAAGCATTGATATCGCACATCGATGTGCAGCTGCATAACTCAGAAAAAGAGTTCCCAACCAAAGCGACATGCCCACGAGACTATATGGTGTTTTGAAGTGAAGGATAGGCTGAGCTGAGACGACGCTCAGCCTGCAGAAAATTTTGCTTAAACCCACTGCCCAGCGACAAAGCCGCTCGACCAACACCATTGGAAGTTATAGCCACCTAACCAGCCGGTTACGTCCATCACTTCACCGATGAAGTACAAGCCTTTGATGTTCTTACATTCCATGGTTTTTGAAGACAGGTGATCAGTATCTACGCCGCCTAGGGTCACTTCTGCAGTGCGGTAACCTTCTGTACCGTTTGGTGCTACTGCCCAGCTCTCTAAACGCTCAACGATGGTCGTCATCTCTTTCTGGTTGAACTGCTTAAGTGGTTTGTCTGCTAATTCTTTACGTTCAATCAACACTTCAACCAAACGCTTTGGTAGCACTTTTGCTAGCGTGTTCTTTAGGGATTGGTTCGGATGCTTCTCGCGACTGCGTTCTAGTAGTTCAGCGATGTCGTCGTTTGGAACGAGGTTAATCGTCACCTTTTGACCCGCTCTCCAGAACGAAGAGATTTGTAGTACCGAAGGGCCCGACAAGCCACGGTGAGTAAACAGCAACGCTTCTTTGAACATAGCACCGTCTTGCGCCGTGATTTCTGCTGGAATCGCAATGCCCGATAGTTCAGCAAAATCTTCTTTGTCTTCTTTGTGCAGCGTAAATGGCACCAGACCTGCCGTAGTCGTAATCACCGGAAGCTCAAACTGCTCAGCAATCTTGTAGCCAAATGGCGTCGCGCCAAGCTTGGGCATCGACAGACCGCCGGTAGCCACCACCAAAGATTCACATTCGATGTTTTCAGTACCGGCATGTAGACGAAAGCCTGCATCGGTTTTCTCAATTGAATGTACATCACATTGGTAACGCTGCTGAATATTTGGCATGTCGCATTCTGCCAGTAGCATCTTAACGATGTCTTTTGCGGTAAATGCATCAACACAGAACAGCTGTCCGTGATCGCGCTCTTCAAACTCGATGCCATGCTTGCTGACCATCGAGATAAAGTCCCAGTTGGTGTACTGCGATAGCGCCGATTTCACGAAATGTGGGTTTTGACATAAGTAGTTGCTCGCTGAGACGTCGTAGTTAGTGAAGTTACAACGACCACCACCTGAGATAAGGATTTTACGTCCTGGCTTTTTTGCATGATCCAGCACGAGCACATTGCGTCCACGTTTGCCGGCTTCTGCCGCACACATCAAACCTGCCGCACCTGCGCCAATTACAACAACATCAAATTTCTTACTCATTGGTAACGCTCAATTACTTATTTAAATTGGTTTATACCCAAGTAACCTCGAGATGCTTGGTTCAGCGAGGATGACTTGGTTTGTAGACGCGGCGGCGATTTAAAGGTTTAGTGGGTCTAAATCAAAAATCGACAACAAAGTATACAAACCAAGGCAACTCGCCCTTCGGGAGCGTGTCATTGACCCGATTTCTACGTCAAACAACTTGGAAAGAGCTGGCTATTACGCTGCGTTGTTTTCCTTGAAGTCAAATCAATGACAATGCTCTGAACTCTGCATCTTGAAGTCACTTGGGTATATAAGTCCACAAATAAAAAAGGATGTGCTCATTGCACATCCTTGCTTTCTGCGGGCGCTATTCTAACGACAAATGTCGAATGGGAAAAGCGCTTAAATTCCAAGCACTGCTTGATGACCTAGAGAATAAAGGCCCCCAGTAGGGTCACACCGAGTAAAGCGGTCGATAAAATGAATAATCCGCGAACCCTTTCACACTTGCCAGTAAAGACTTCGTCATGATGATGGTCGTACTCTTTACTTTTGATGTAATGGAACAACCTCACTTGTTTAGTGACATTGCCATGGGTGGTGAAAAATCCATTGCCATCCACCTGCTGATAAAGCAAAGGATGCGCTTCACGCATGATGTAAATAAGAGAACGAAGAGCGGTGAGATAACGGACCATATTAACTCCCGTCACCACCATTAGCGCAAATAAGATTGTGTCTCCACTGATCATCTTTTCCTCCCTACATCTTCAATGATGCTCAAGAGAAAAAGACGATCAATGCTTCGTCCTTTACCCGCTACTTAGCGCGTTGAGAACGCGTTATGCAGCTGGAGCATCCATAATTGAAGATGAACCTTCTTTTGCCATTTGTGCCAGATCTTTGTCAATGAAGAACAATGCTTTGCCGTCTTCACCTACCAATTCGATCTTATCTAAAATCCCTTTAAACAACTTCTCTTCTTCGTGCTGTTCAGCCACGTACCACTGCAGGAAGTTAAACGTTGAGTAGTCTTGGCTTGTAAATGCAACATGCGCCAATTTGTTGATTCTTTCCGTGATCATTTGCTCATGTTCGTAGGTTTCACGGAAAACATCGCCTAGGCTTGCGAAATCATGCTTAGGAGCTTCAATTGCACCTAGGATTGGCATTGAGCCGGTTTCGCTTACATAAGTGAAAAGACGTTGCATGTGCTCCATTTCTTCTACGGCGTGTGCACGTAAAAATTCAGCCGCACCTTCAAAACCTTTGTCTTCACACCAAGCACTCATTTGTAAGTATAGATTGGATGAGAAAAATTCTAGGTTAATTTGCTCATTCAATTGTTCAACCATAGTTTGAGACAGCATGTTAACTCCTATTAATGTGCATGCAATATACCCAAGTAACCTCGAGCTGAGCAGGCTCAGCGAGGATGATTGGTCTAAAGTCACTTGGGTATAACCCACTATAACATGATTACTGAGGCAAGAGTTTGTACCCACGATATTGATATGAGATCACTTCAGCAAAATTATCTGACACTTAGTGCTAATCTGACACTATGACCTTATCAAGGAGATATCAATATGAGTTATAAACACATACTTGTGGCAGTCGACCTTTCAGACGACAGTAAAGTATTGATTAAGAAAGCCGTATCACTGGCTAAGCCTCTTGATGCGAAAGTCTCTTTCATTCATATCGATGTGAATTACGCCGAGCTTTACACGGGTCTTATCGATATCAATATGGCCGAGGCACAACATCAAGCGATGGAAGCATCCCGTACACAGCTGGCCAATTTTGAAGAGTTCGCAGAATATCCAATTACGCATACTTTAGTGGGTAGTGGGGATCTGAATAATGAGCTGTGCGATACCATTCAAGACTACAACATCGATTTGGTCGTTTGTGGGCACCACCAAGATTTCTGGAGCAAGATTCTGTCCTCGACGCGTCAACTTATTAACTGCTCGCCTGTCGATATGCTGGTCGTACCGCTAAAAGACTAATTTGGATTGGCGCAACGATAAAACTTGGTTAGACTGCGGGCACCTTTGTTGTTGATAAAGATTCTCATCTATTATGGCTTATCTATCCGCAGTTACCCTACTTTGGGCATTCTCATTTAGCCTGATCGGCGTTTACCTTGCCGGTCAGGTCGATTCTTGGTTTTCTGTCTTCATGCGTGTCGCACTGGCGAGCGTCGTGTTCATACCTTTCTTAAAATTCCGTGGCGTAAGCAAATCTCTGATCGCGAAATTGATGATCGTTGGTGGCTTCCAACTCGGGTTAATGTATTGCTTCTACTACCAATCTTTCTTACTCCTTTCTGTACCAGAAGTGCTGTTGTTCACCGTATTTACCCCTATTTACGTCACCTTGATTTATGACTTTTTGAAAGGCCGTTTCTCGCCTTGGTATTTGGTCACAGCAGCAATTGCAGTACTGGGCGCTGCGTGGATTAAATTTGCAGGCATCAATGAGAACTTCTTGATCGGCTTCTTGGTCGTACAGGGCGCCAATTTGTGCTTTGCTATTGGCCAGGTAGGTTATAAATACATTATGGAAACCGAACCTGTGGAATTGCCACAGCACACAGTATTTGGTTACTTCTATTTAGGGGCATTGTGCGTAGCGACCGTCGCCTTTGCTTTGATGGGTAACTTAGACAAGATGCCGACAACAGCAACGCAATGGAGCATTTTGACTTACCTTGGTTTGATTGCATCAGGCTTTGGTTACTTTGCGTGGAACAAAGGGGCAACCATGGTCAACGCAGGTGCACTTGCGGTAATGAACAATGCGTTAGTTCCAGCAGGTTTGATAGTGAACATTGTCATTTGGAACCGTGATGTTGATGTAATGCGACTCGCCATTGGCGGCGCAATCATCATGCTGTCGCTGTGGATTAACGAGACTTGGGTGAAGAAGCGCGTAGAGATGAGTTACGCCAATAAGTAACACATCGATCCCAACAAACATTCCAACAATAAAAAACGCTCTCCAACTGGAGAGCGTTTTTTATTTGTCGATTCGATTAATGCATTTTGGCTTGCGAGCTTGCACTCACCAACGCAGTGGATGGCGTTGGTAACAATACTTCTAGCTTGGCATTACGCGCTTCAAGCTTGCGCTGACGTTTGAGCAATTTTTGCTGCTTTTTGGCTAACTTAAGCAACTTCTTTTGCTGCTTATAGTGTTTCTTAACCGCTTTCTTCGCCTTTTTCAGCGCTTTTTTATCTGACAAATCAAACATAGCTGGCGTCTCTAGCTGGGTAGTTGCGGCTGCTACTTTCGCTGCCAATTTTTTCTCTTTAACTCGTTCCACTACGCGCTTAACGATCGCCGCTTTTTCAATATTTTGCTCAGCCGTCATCATAATAGGTGCCTCTTGAGCAAGAGAATGACTTGGCAACGCTTCTGCCAATAACCCACAAGCTTGTTGTTCGGCAATTGGTTTATCTTGGCAACTCTGAGGAGGAATAGCAGCAGGCTTACACAAAGAATCTTTTGATGCAGAAGAGCGGGCACAAGAACGACAAACGAATTTAGGCGCAACCACCAAGCGGTGAATATCACCCAAACTCTCAGCGATTTGCTTTCGGCTCATCTTACATAAACGTTTCGCCATGCTACTACTCCAGCTATCTAATTTCTGACTATCAGCGACTGCATCAAACAAAGTGTAATAATAATAATTCTTAGTTAGATATACAGTCAGAGTGCCGAATTAGCAAGAGAAAAGTATCAATAAGCTGAGCAAATGCCAGATACAAATACAGCGCCAAATCGGGCGCTGTGAGAAGAAGTTTTTTATTGTCAGTCGTTTAGTCGAATTACGCCATAGACGCCTTCACATAGACATCGAAACGATTCTTTTTGGTCTCAATCGCCATGCTTGGTTTTTGTTCAGCTAGCCAGTTGGCGTAATCAGGGCGCTTCACCACCACACGTTTACTCGCCAATGCCATTGCTGGTGCCAGCAAGCCATCTGCATCAAGGTCGGCACCCACCAACGATTGAAACACACGCATCTCTTTCTTCACGAGTGCCGATTTCTTTTTGTTCTCAGGATGAGGGTACATTGGATCAAGGTAGACTACATCTGGCTGCACGAAGTCTTTATCTTGCGCTAATTGGTCGAGGGCGTCATGACTAGAAGCGTGGATCAGCGACATACGCTCTGACACCCAAGCACCAATTTCTGGATCGTGCTTCGCGCGAGCCAAGCCATCATCCAGCAACGCTGCTACCACAGGGTGACGTTCCACCATTTGGACTTTGCAACCTAATGACGCCAAAACGAATGCATCACGACCCAAACCGGCCGTGCCATCTAGAATGGTTGGTGTTGCTCCTTTATTTAGACCCGCCGCTTTTGCGATCGCTTGCCCTTTACCGCCACCGAACTTACGACGATGCCCCACTGCACCGCCAATCAAATCAACAAAGATCGCACCCAGCTTTGGCTCGTCCACTTTACGTAGCTCTAAACGATCTGTCGTTAGAACTAAAGCAAAGTCACTGTCGTCTGTGTGAGAAAGCTGCCAACGCGCAGCGAGTTCATCAAGGTGAGACTGTTGAGATGGGTCTTCACAAATCAATTGCAGTTGCAAAAGGAGGCTCCAGTAAAAATCGGTTTAACTGGCGCTGAGTGTATACCCAACCCGCCTCCAATTGCTAGGTTGAGGACAATCTAGGTAGAGAATAGTGTCGTCCGTTTAAAGTGGTTGAAGTGCTTCGACCAATTCAGCCAATGGCTGAGGGTGACCAATCGCATAGCCTTGTCCGTAATCCACACCCAGTGCTTTTAAGTGTTCGGTAATTTGGTCGTTTTCCACAAACTCAGCAACTGTGACCTTACCTAATTGCTTCGCAAGGTCGTTAATCGAGCGCACCATGACACGATCCATTTCGTTCGTGTTGATATCTCGCACGAAAAGGCCATCAATTTTCACGATATCGACAGGAAGTTGCTTCAAGTAGCCAAAAGAAGATAGACCAGAACCAAAATCGTCCAATGCAATCAAGCATCCCAACGCTTTAACCCGAGTGAAGAAGCCAAGCGCTTGATCAATATTGCTCATAGCAGCGGTCTCGGTGATCTCTAAACAAATCTTCTCACAAGGAATAGAAGACAGCTGCAAACGCTCCAATAAGAAGTCGATAAACTCTTGATTACCCATCGATTGGCCGGACAAGTTAATCGCGCAGCGACCGAGCTTTTCCACCACCTCGGGACGCGCTTCAAACCACTCAAGTGTTTGGGTGATAACTTGCTTATCAATCCAGTGCGCGATGTTGTAGCGCTCTGAAGCTGGCATAAAAATACCTGGAGACAAGTAGTTGCCTTGAGCATCACGGATACGTACTAGAATCTCAAAGCACAGCGGCGAACCTTCACCACGCAAATTCAGTATTTGTTGAGCAAACAATTCCAAACGCTTATTCGACAATGCCTCATGCACTAAGTTAACGCTCTGCATTTCGAGCTGGCGACGCTGCAGCTCTTCATTGTCTAAACTGAACAGGTTATAGCGATTACGACCCTGCTCTTTGGCGACGTGACACGCAGAGTCTGCCTGAGCGTGAACCATTTGTGGCGTCTCGGCGGTGTGGTCAATAATACGAATGCCCACCGAGCAACTCATGAACAAACGCGTGTCTTCCCAACGAAATAGCTGCTCGCTTAATGTTGAGATAATGTGTTTAGCAACGCTGATCGCGCCATATTCATCGCAATCCTTGAGCAATACGGCAAATTCATCACCACCCATGCGCGCAAGCACCGCGTTATGAGGCAGCACTTCTTCAAGCATGCTAGCGCAAAACTGAATGGCCGCATCGCCTGCGTCATGTCCCACCGTATCGTTCAAGACTTTTAACTGATCGAGGTCGAGATAAAGCATGGCATGCACACGACGATGGCTTTCCACTTCTCGTAACGCCGTTTGCAGTTCGAGTTCAAAATAGTTGCGGTTGTAGGTATCGGTCAGCAGATCGTAACTTGCTTGATATTCCAGTTGTTTAGCAAGCTTTTTGGTTTCCGTGATGTCTTCACCGACGATCAGCAATTGGTCAGAATCCCTCAATGGACGGATATTTTCACGAACCCAAACAGAATGACCATCGGCATGACGATACTCAATTTCACGACGCCAAACCCCATGCATCACTTGCTGTGGTTGAAGTAGCACTTGGCGGGGGTACAGTGCTTTTTCGTCAGAGTAGAATGCACACAAGTGATGACCCAGCATATCCAACGGTTGATAACCTAAAAGCTGCTGAGCAAAGCGGTTCACCTCTTGAATCCGATTATTATTATCTAATGTCACCATCATCACAGGTTGCTGTTCGTAGTAACTACGCAAGCTCGACTCACGCTGATAAAGCTTGTCTTCCATTGCTTTTCGGCTAGTGATATCACGCGCTTCAAACAAGTATTGTTCTTGGTCACCCACTTGTTGAGAAAACGGCTTTAACGACACTTCCAGTACCATCGCGCCATGTTCTGTGCTCCAGATTTCAGCTTCAAAGGTCGCCACATTACGATTCTGAGACTGAAAATAGTTTGCGAGCAACTGACGTGCGTCTTCACTCCAGTGTTTATGATGCCAAAGTGGACGATCGAGACGTATATCCTGATGATAAAGCAAAGACTGCAGACGATCGTTGCCCGAGTTGAGCAAACCATGGTGGTCGAGAATCCCCATATACTGCATGCTCTGGTCGAATACCGACTCCAAAATCGCTTGGCTTTCACGGGCAATACTCTCGCTACGGCGAATACGCTGCAAGTAGTAACTCAGCAGCACAATCACCATCACCATGACGATAAATAGGCTACCAAACAATTTGATCTCTTTTGCATAGCGCTCGGTAAATTCTGCGGGCTTATTGAAGAACACCGACGATGCCTCTTGTTCAGCCCCCAATCCCCAGCGGACGACCGATTGGTAATCGAGTTTAATGTCCGATTCCGCGCGCACTACCGCTGGCAACGGCTGCGTTGGGTTACCCAGCACATAGGCCAATAACTTTGCCGCCTCAAAACCTTGACGATAACCACTTTGAATCACACCACCCACAGCACCATGACCCAACCCAATATCGTGCACCATAAATAAAGGCGCGTTCGATGCTTGATTGATGTCTCGCCAATCCTTGTCCGTGGCAACATTGCCATTAATATCGCGGTAGTAAGTCCAAAATAGCACCACATTCTCAATGTTCAGTCGCGAAACTTCCTGTTTCAACATATCGACATTGTCAGGAACAAGATGACGAACTTTGTCGCGATATTGCGGGTTTTTATCAAGAAATTCTTCTATTTGAGCTCGAAGCGCTAATCCAGTGACCGAATGATCACTAACGACAAGAATCTGCTTATGCTTTGGGTGTAATCGCTCGATAAGCGTAAGGTTGGCAAGCAAATCAATATCTTCGATCACGCCTGTGGCTTTTAGTCCCTGATGCAAAGTAGGAATGTAATTGTTGATGCCACTAAAAATGACTGGCGTATTTTGCAATACGTCTGACAAACGCTGCATCAGAGCAAGTGCATTGTTATCACTGACGACAATCGCATCGAAATGCTCTTCGCTCAGCTTGGTGCGATAAAGTGATTCGAGTTGATTGAAGAAGTGCTGGCTTTGGCTGCGCTTAGAGTCAAGGTACAAAACTCGAATATCGAGTGGGTAATCTTCAAGTTGCTGGGCAAAACCGCGCTGAATAGAGTCGGTCCAAAAGAAACCTTGGTGGTAGGAATGTACAACAAGTACTTTTTGCTCTTGCGCCGATACGATCGCACTGAACAACATCGCGATAAAAAACAGAAAAAGTGGCACATCAACTCCATGACATCAGAGCTACCTCGCGGTTATCCCTGCTAAAACCTTGTGAATCCGGCCCGCTGTGCGTATAAAATGAATTTTACACCTCATACCCAACGGAAAACATTGTATGAATGCGACGCTGCCGAAACTCGACGATCTTGATCGTGCCATTCTAAAAACGCTGATGGCCGATGCTCGAACGCCTTATGCAGAAATGGCAAAACAATTTGATGTTAGCCCTGCAACGATCCACGTTCGTATCGAGAAAATGAAAGCGGCGGACATCATCGAAGGTACTGAGGTGATCGTCAACACCAAAAAGCTAGGATATGACGTGTGTTGCTTTATTGGCATTAATCTCAATGCCGCACGTGACTATCACTCTGCGTTGGAAAAACTCAACGCCCTCGATGAAGTGGTGGAAGCTTACTACACCACGGGCGCGTATAACATATTCGTCAAATTGATGTGCAAATCGATTGAAGAACTGCAGTTTGTATTGATTGATAAGCTGCAGGCTATTGATGAAGTCCAATCTACAGAAACCCTGATTTCGCTGCAAAACCCAATTAATCGCAACGTAAATCCATAAAACGCTGAATCCATAAAATAAAAGCCGAATCAAAAAATAAAAAGGGTAGCCACTTGGCTGCCCTTTTTCATTCTCAATCGAGATTATGCTGCGATACCGGAATGACGCAGTAGTGCATCGATTTCTGGCTCACGACCTCGGAAGCGTTTAAATAGCTCCATTGGCTCTTCACTGCCTCCCATTTCTAAGATGTTGTTCAGGAAGCTCATACCCGTTTCTTTGTTGAAGATACCTTCTTCTTCGAAACGAGAGAACGCGTCTGAAGACAATACTTCTGCCCATAGGTAGCTGTAGTAACCCGCGCTATAACCACCAGCAAAAATATGACCAAAGCTGTGTGAGAATCGAGCCCACTCAACCGCAGGCAGTACCGCAACTTTCTGCTTCACATCTGCCAAGGTTTCAAGAACGCGAGCACCCACTTCTGGGTCGTACTCTGTGTGCAGAGTGAAATCGAATAAGCCGAACTCAAGTTGACGTAGGATGCCCATCGCCGACTGGAAGTTCTTCGCCGCAAGCATCTTATCTAACATCGCTTTTGGTAGAGGCTCGCCAGTCTCGTAGTGGCCAGAAATGAACGCCAGCGCACCTTCTTCCCAACACCAGTTTTCTAAGAACTGACTTGGTAGCTCAACCGCATCCCAAGGCACACCATTGATACCCGATACCGCACCTGTTTCTACTTGCGTCAGCATGTGATGGATGCCGTGACCGAACTCGTGGAACAAAGTCACCACTTCATCGTGCGTAAACAGCGCTGGCTTGTCACCTACAGGGCGGTTGAAGTTACACGTTAGGTAAGCAACCGGCGTTTGTAGCTCGCCAGATAGTGTCACTCGACGACCACGACAATCATCCATCCATGCACCACCACGCTTGTGCTCACGTGCGTAAAGGTCTAGGTAGAAACTGCCTCGTAATGTGCCTTCACTATCAAAAATATCGAAAAAGCGTACTGACTCGTGCCAAGTGTCCACACCTTCGCGCTCAGTCACAGTCATACCGAATACGCGGTTTAGCACTTCAAACAAACCACTTACTGCCTTTGATTCGGGGAAGTAAGGGCGCAGTTCTTCATCCGAGATTTGGAACAAGTGCTGCTTTTGCTTCTCGCTGTAATAGGCAATGTCCCATACGTTTAGCTCAGTCACACCGAATTCACTCTCAGCAAACTGACGCAATTCTTCCACTTCACGTTCGCCTTGTGGTTTCGCTTTGGTCGCTAAATCGTTTAGGAAGCCAAGTACCTGCGAAGGATTCTCGGCCATTTTGGTTGCCAGTGACTTTTCGCTGTAAGTGTTGAAACCCAACATGCGAGAGATTTCATGACGCAGTTTTAGCTGCTCTGTGATGATTTCTGAGTTGTCCCATTTGCCTGCGTTAGGGCCACGATCAGAAGCGCGCGTTACGTATGCTTCGTACAACTCTCGACGTAGTTCTTGGTTGTCACAGTACGTCATGACTGGCAGGTAAGAAGGGATATCTAAAGTAATTAGGTAGCCGTCGAGCTCTTTCGCTTCTGCTGCGGCTTTCGCTGCAGCAAGCGCTGACTCTGGCATACCCGCAAGATCTTTTTCGTCGGCAACGTGCTTAGTCCATCCCATGGTGGCATCCAGCACATTGTTAGAGAATTTTGAGCTCAACTCAGACATACGCTTGCTAATTTCACCGTAGCGATGTTGCTCGTCTGATGGTAAACCGATGCCTGAAAGCTCGAAGTCACGCAGTGAATCAGAAATAGTCTTCTGCTGTGCACGCGTCAGCGTCGTGTACTCTTCACTGGCTTTGATCGCTTTATACGCTTCGTACAGACCTTTGTGCTGACCAACCCAAGTGCCGTATTCAGACAAAATGGGGAGACAACTTTCATACGCTTCACGTAACGCTTCACTGTTTACGACCGAGTTCATATGGCCGACTGGGGACCAAACACGACTCAAACGATCATCAGCTTCTTCAATAGGAGCAATAACACTTACCCAGCTTGGGTTGGCGTTGTCTTTCAGTACCTCGTCAATCTTGGCACGACAATCCGCAATCACCTGCTCGACTGCAGGTTTAATATGTTCTGGTTTGATTTGCGAAAACGGAGGAAGATCCGTAAACGTAAGAAGTGGATTAGACATGAATAATTCCTTTTGTGTTTTGGCTCTGTAATTGCCTATTCGTATTTGCATAAAAATAAGCGCACCCAATGCACAGGCAAGCCAACAACATGGATGGGGGGATTTCCGTTCCCTTTCTCTATGCTGCGATGACCGAAGGGGCCAAAGAGAGCTTACTCTGTCCTTGAGTGTTGTTATGCCTAAGTCAAGCTAAGCACTCTGTTGGAGCATGGCAATTCGACTTAGGTTTAATTTGTTTACTCATACTAAGTATGGGTGACTTAAAGAAATTTCAATACCATCCTTCTATCAGTTCAACTGATTTGAATCGAAGTTCTACATCTTCAAGTTACTTGAGTATAATACCGCCATCGCGCAAAAATCACAGACCACACTCAGTCAAAGAGTGTTTCGAGAGTTTAATTTGTTAAGTTACCGCCACAGCTTCCACGCTGGCAACCATGCTGACGTGGTAAAACACATCGTTCAAAGCCTCATTCTTGATGCACTAAAGCAGAAAGATAAGCCGTTTGTTTATCACGATACCCACTCGGGTGTGGGACGTTACGATCTGACTCACGAATGGTCTGAGAAAACGGGCGAATACAAACAAGGCATCGCACGCATTTGGGACAACCCAAACATCCCTGAAGAGATCGCAAGCTACATCGATTCAATCAAAACATTGAACAACGGTGAGACCCTGCGTTACTACCCAGGTTCACCACGCGTTGCACGTGCGCAAATCCGCCCGCAAGACCGCATGGTTCTAACTGAATTGCACCCAGCCGATCACCCATTGCTTGAGCAAGAGTTCCACCGCGATCGCCAAGTGAGCATCTACAAAGAAGATGGCTTTAAGCGTCTGAAAGGCAGTTTGCCACCGCAAGAACGCCGTGGTTTGGTGCTGATTGATCCTCCATACGAGCTCGCAAAAGAGTACCGTGACGTAGTACAAGCGATTTTCCAAAGCCATAAACGTTGGGCGACGGGTATCTACGCAATTTGGTACCCAGTGGTAAACCGCTGCGATATCGAAGATATGATTGAAGGCCTAGAAGGCTTGGGGATCACTAAAATCCTGCAAATCGAGCTTGGTGTCTCTCCCGACACCAACGAACGCGGCATGACCGCATCGGGTATGATCGTGATTAACCCGCCGTGGAAACTGGAAAGCCAGATGAAAGAGATTCTGCCATTCCTACAAGAAGCGATCGCGCCAGCAACCGGCCACTGGAAAGTTGACTGGATCGTTCCAGAATAAAAAAACACTGAATTCAAGAATCTTTAAGCGCAACGATGACCTCGTTGCGCTTTTTTATTTTCTAAAAATTTTCGTCTGCGCTTCGTCTTTTCTTTTTTGCCTGCGTCTTAGGGATGTAAACAAGCTAAAACATAGAGAGAAATGACCATGCTTAAAGTTATCAGTTTTAAAATTTGCCCATTTGTTCAGCGCGTAACCGCGGCACTAGAAGCAAAACAGATCCCTTACGAGATTGAATACATCAGTTTAAAAGACAAGCCACAATGGTTCCTAGATATCTCACCAAACGGTCAAGTGCCGATGATGGTGACAGAATCTGGCACGGCACTGTTTGAGTCGGATGCAATCATCGAATACATCGAAGACGAATACGGTCCGTTAGAGCAAGGCGTGACAAACGAACAACGCGCACTCGACCGAGCATGGAGCTACCTAGGTTCTAAACACTACTTGCCTCAGTGCGGCACCATGGGCAGCAAAGACCAAGCAACCTTTGAAGAGCGAGTAGAGAAGCTGATCAAAGCTTTCCAAAAAGCAGAAAACCAACTGTCTGGTGAAACCAAGTTCTTCAAATCCGATGAACTAAGCAATGTAGACATGGCGTGGTTGCCACTTCTACACCGCGCTGCCATCGTCAAAGCGCACTCTGGTTACGACTTCTTCTGTGGTCTGCCAAAAATGCAGGCATGGCAAAAGCACATCCTAGAATCAGGATTAGTAGAGAAGACAGTATCGGAAGACTTCGTGCAGCTGTTTAGCGATTTCTACCTAACCAACACTTACCTAGCGGATGGTAAAGACGTGCAAACCCAGTCAGGCTATGGCACATCAAGCTGCTGCGGTTAATGGTTTTCCCCTCCCCTGAGGATGAAAAACACCAAGCGGAATAGCGCCTTATTCCGCTTTGCTATCCTTTCATCGCTATTTGTCATAAGCAATGTCACTTTTTCCCATTTAGGAAATTGCTAGACTCGATTTATGATAGGGGCATGGAATTAACAACAATTCCGTTGGGCTGTTGAGTTCATCACCCAGCACCCCAATGTAATTATTGTCAGACAAAATTAATAAGCTCTTGGAGAAAGTAATGGCGACTCATTTTGATTATATCTGTATCGGCGGCGGCAGCGGCGGTATCGCATCAGCAAACCGTGCGGCAATGTACGGTGCTAAAGTAGCGCTTATCGAAGCTCAAGACCTTGGCGGCACCTGTGTAAACGTTGGTTGTGTGCCTAAGAAAGTCATGTGGCACGGCGCGCAAGTTGCAGAAGCAATGAACCTGTACGCAGAAGACTACGGCTTCGATGTAGATGTAAAAGGTTTCGACTGGAGCAAACTGGTTGAGAGTCGTCAGGCTTACATTGGTCGTATCCACCAATCTTACGACCGTGTTCTTGGCAACAACAAAGTAAACGTTATCAAAGGTTTTGCTAAGTTCGTTGACGAGAAAACAGTTGAAGTAAACGGTGAACACTACACAGCGGATCATATCCTGATCGCAGTGGGTGGCCGTCCAACAATTCCAAACATTCCAGGTGCAGAATACGGCATCGATTCAAACGGCTTCTTCGAGCTTGCTGAGCAACCAAAACGCGTTGCAGTGATCGGCGCGGGTTACATCGCGGTTGAAATCGCGGGCGTTCTGCATGCACTAGGCACAGAAACACACCTGTTCTGCCGTAAAGAATCACCGCTACGTAGCTTCGACCCAATGATCATCGAAACGCTAGTAGAAGTAATGGAAGCGGAAGGCCCAACGCTGCACACCCACTCTGTACCAAAAGAAGTGGTGAAAGAAGCAGACGGCAGCCTAACTCTGCACCTAGAAAACGGTGAAAGCCAAAACGTAGATACCCTAATCTGGGCAATCGGTCGCCACCCAGCTACAGATGCTATCAACCTAGCATCAACTGGCGTTGCAACGAACGACCGTGGCTACATTAAGGTAGACGAATACCAAACAACTAACGTTCCTGGCATCTACTGTGTGGGTGACATCATGGAAGGTGGTATTGAGCTAACGCCAGTGGCTGTTAAAGCGGGTCGTCAACTTTCTGAACGCCTATTTAATGGCAAAACTAACGCGAAGATGGATTACGAATTGGTACCAACCGTGGTATTCAGCCACCCACCAATCGGCACAATCGGTCTAACGACTCAAGAAGCAGAAGAGAAATACGGCAAAGACAACATCAAAGTCTACACGTCTGGCTTTACTGCGATGTACACAGCGGTTACTAAGCACCGTCAACCATGTAAGATGAAGCTAGTATGTGCTGGCGAAGAAGAAACGGTTGTTGGTCTACACGGCATCGGCTTCACGGTTGATGAAATGATTCAAGGCTTCGGCGTAGCAATGAAGATGGGCGCAACCAAAGCAGACTTCGACTCTGTTGTGGCTATCCACCCAACGGGCTCAGAAGAGTTCGTGACAATGCGTTAAAAGTATAAGTTCTAAAAAGAGTAAACCGATTAGAGTTATCTCTAATCGGTTTTTGCAAATCAATAAATTTAACCTGCGAACCAAGATAAAACAGATAGCTCAATAAACCACGTTAACTTCAAAGATCTCTCTAAATGCACGTAGTAGTATATTAGATAACTAATTGCATAAAAATCGCGATAACTATTTGAGATATCGCAATACGTAGTGAGGTTTCTAGTGAGTAGTTTTCGTGTAGCGAGCAAAAAAGCTCTGATGAGTGCTCTGAAACAAAGCAGGAAAGAAATAGCCCTGCTAGTTGGTGCACCTTTATCATCTCCAGCCAAGCAAGGTCAAAAAGGTGTCCCTGGTGTAAAAGGGGTACTCGATATAATTGAAAGTTACGTCGACAAAGAGTTAGATCTTAAAGATGAATATGTCGATGAAGTCATAGATAAATATCAAGATGATACTATTCAATACCAGAAAGCATTTGAATTTCTCGCTGATTATACAGATCCCGACACATTAAACTTAATCGTCAGAAAAGCAGTACTGCAGGCAAACTATTCTAATTCAGAAGACTATGATTTATTAGATCATGAAAATTTACTATCCTTACAAAATGACTCTTCATCTTGGCATATTTCAGAAACTATAGAGTCATTGGCAAAAATATTAACATCGCAAAAATTCAAATCAGGGCCAGTTCTTACCACAAACTTTGATCCTTTGATATCAATAGCGTTAAGAAAAATATCTTGTGAGTCAAACAAGGTTGTATTGCATGGTGATGGTAGTTTAGAACAATTTCAATCCGATATAATTAACATAGTTCATATGCATGGTGACTGGATAAAATCAGATACTATGCATACACAGAGCCAACTCAGGTTAAATAGACCTAAGCTAAAAACTTCATTATCCAACATACTAAAAAATAAGACTCTATTTGTAATAGGTTATGGTGGTTGGGATGATATATTTATGCAAGCACTAAGAGACTTAATGGATGATGATAGTGCGAATTTCAATGTTATTTGGGCTTTCTTTGAAAATGAGGAAAGCATTATAAATAACAGATATGAAAAGCTAATAAAATCAGTACAGCCAGCTATAGGGAGAAATAGATTTAGAATTTATGGTGGAATTAATTGCCATGAATTCATTCCAGAACTATCTAATTATATATTAAATTCAGAAAAAAGTAACAAAACCATATGCAATATAAATAAAAAAGAAACTTCTATATCTAACTCTTCCGATGATAATATATTATTTAGAGATATTTTAATTACAACACCTACTTGGGATGTTAATTTTAACAATGCTCATCAGCATATAAGAGAAGTAGAAAGAGCAAGTTGCTTTGAGATAATTCAAACATCTAGAGTATTAAATCTTGTTTGTGATTGGGGTTTAGGAAAAGATGAATTTATATTATCACTAATTAATGACACGTATTCACCGATATTAAATTCACATCTATATCGAATAGATTTAGAGGACGTACAAACAAAAGAAGATCTTTTAGATAGAATAGAGTTAAGCTATGGCTTTGGCCTACAAGACTTTATTAGTGGCATGAGTTCTTCTCCATCAGTTCTATGTTTAGATAATTTTGACTCAACATTAAGAGATGGCGATAAAGCCAAGTTATTAATTACTATTGAATGGCTTATTAATGTTGTTACTGAGTTTAACTTAGATTGTAAGATTATAATTTGTAGTAAAAGCTTTTTAAACTCTAAAACTCCAGCAGTAAAATTATACGCACTAGAGGAGTTTGACGTTCGCTCATATATAAGCCATCACCCAGCAATCCATTCTAAACCAGATGAACATGTATATGAGTCTTTGCTAGAGCTATCTCAGGGCATTCCTGCTCTCCTAGATAAATACATAGGTGAATTAGAAATTTTATCAATAGATGAGCTCTATGATGCCCACTTTTCCCCAGAAACATACAAAAATGACCCGGATAGATCAGTCCCCAACGAGCTAAGAAAACGTATAGAGTCTTTATTATCTAGTGATGAGACTCATTCTTTACGTAGTTATGAGTTAGTTAAAATACTTTCTGTTTTAGAAAATGGAGATTCATTTACAAATCTAAAACAAGCAAATTCTGAGTTTAACTTCAAAGCTTCCCACTTAAAGGAATTATATAGTTTAGAATTGGTAGAATCTGTAAATGTAAGCAAGAACTTTTTAAAAACAACATCATATTTAGGTGATGAAAAAATACACTCACTTCCACCAATAGTTCGACATTATGTTTATGGTCAATTGACGACTAAAGAAGTATACAGCATTGTAAAGCAACTTGCTAACGTGCACCTTGGTAAAAAGTGGCAAAGTGGAAACCTTAATTTATGTGCAATATCTAAAGATATGCTTACTAATATTGGAAGTACTCACATTATAATTTTGCACTTATTAAGATGCTCAATTGAATTGAACAATACTCGTGGATTTAACTCTGCCTTAGTTATAAGTGAAGCTTATGGAGAGTATTTGTCAAGAAATAACAGACATAGAGAATTAATTAAATTTACTGAGCAAATAAAAGCGATCATAAAAGAAAATGAAAAAGCAAAAACATCAATACAAATGGATGTTAATTTAGGTGAAGCGCTTAGAATGTTAGATCAGGATGAAAAAGCAGAAGAAACCCTTCTTTATGCATATGAGAGGTTAAAAGAAAAAGAACATCCACAAAAAAGATTATTAAAATCATTACTGGATAGCATAGCATTACTATATGAGTTTAATAAAGATTATGATAACGCTAATAAATTCGCGAATGAACTATTAGCAATAGATAAGAATCATGTTGGAGCTAGGTATATAGTTGCATCAACATCAGAACATACTAGCATTCAAGAACTCAAAGAACTGGAAGAGCACTTTAGGAATACCAATAATACCATTACTGCAAATAACATATGTATAAAATTATATGACTTAGAAAAATCTTCAAAAGAAAAAATGAAATGGTTGAACAAGGTATTACAAAGCAAAGATGATCAGTATAACAAATTCCGCGCTGTGACTAGAAAAGGTAGTCTATTAGACAGAAGTAATGATATCGATAAACTTAATCAAGTTGAATTAAAACTATTACATTCCAGTTACGTATATAGTTTTTCTCAAAAAATGACATCATTATTCAACTCATCTCACAAAGAATTATGGGCTTACTATCAAAATTTGGGCAATTACCCTGTTTTAATGAAGTTGTTTCAACAAAGCTCTCTATTCTGGAGAATCTATGATAATTCAGAAAAAGAAAATAAATATAGTTCTTTATTATCTCCGATAATCTCGGGATTATTACCTCGAACTATAGATTTATCAAAATACAAATATGTTACGTTTAGAGTAAGACAAATATCCTCAAAAGCGACTAGTGAAGCAATATAAAAAAAGGGTCATCAATTACTTGATGACCCTTTTTCTATTCACGTTTTAAAACGTTCGGGGGTATTTCGGAGCCGCTTGCGCGTTTTACTTAACTGCGCGAACCAATTCAGCAATACCTTCCCAATCGCCGTTGTCCATCATAGCGGTTGGCACCATCCAAGTACCGCCACAAGCGACAACCGATTTCAGCGCTAGGTAATCTTCCACGTTAGATGGGCTTACACCACCTGTTGGCATGAACTCCACTGGGTAAACTGCCGTTAGTGCTTTAAGCATGTTTACGCCACCTGATGGCTCAGCAGGGAAGAACTTCAGAGTACGTAGACCCATTTCCATCGCTTGTTCAACCAAGCTTGGGTTGTTCACGCCCGGTACGATTGTCACGTTACGTTGCTGACAGTATTTCACTGTCGTTGGGTTGAAGCCTGGGCTCACGATAAAGTCCACGCCCGCTTCAATCGCGATGTCCACTTGCTCTGTTGTCAGCACGGTACCAGCACCAATCAACAGCTCTGGGTACGCTTCACGCATAATGCGGATCGACTCAGCCGCCGCTTCAGTGCGGAATGTCACTTCCGCACATGGTAAACCGTTTTCTACCAACACTTTTGCCAGTGGCAGAGCGTGTGCTACATCGTTGATTGCGATAACTGGGACGATTTTGATTTCTCTTAATCGTTGTTCAAGTGTTGTCATGGGTAACCTCTAAAGAATAAAGCTTAATGTTGCTACGATAATAAACGCGATACTACCAAGTAACGTTTCCATTACCGTCCAAGTTTTTAGCGTTGTTTTCTCATCCATCTCTAGTAGACGAGAAACTAGCCAGAAACCAGAGTCGTTGAAGTGAGAAAGCACTGTTGCACCACCTGCAATCGCGATAACGATAAAGCATAGGTCTAGCTCGCTCAAACCTGTTGATGCTGCTACGACCGGCGCGATAAGTGCTGCGGTTGTCGTTAGTGCTACGGTTGCTGAGCCTTGAGCAACGCGTAGACAGGTAGAGATAACAAACGCTGCTACGATTACTGGCATACCTGTATCAGTCAGAACGTCTGCTAGCGCATCACCGATGCCACTTGCACGCAATACGCCACCGAACATACCACCCGCACCTGTCACTAGGATAACGCCACAGATTGGAGCTAATGAGTCGCCACACAGCTTCTCAAGTTTTGCCATGCCGTAGTCTTTTGCGAATATCGCAAGAGCTACAAGCAGCGTAATCAGAAGTGCTACTGGTGTTTTACCTAGCATACGTAGGAACTCAACCAGAGCTGTTTTGCCATCAATCACACCCGCAACCGCTAGCGTGTTCAGTACTGTGTCTAGACAGATTAGCAGTACAGGCAGTACTAGGATGGTCATTACTGTGCCAAATTTTGGCAGCTTAGATTCATCAACTTGTGTTTCACCGTTGAAGAACGCTTTTGATAGTGGAATATCGAATTTCTTACCTGCGTACAAACCAAATAGGTAAGCGCCTAGGTACCAAGTTGGGATAGCGACTAGAATACCAACAACAAGCAGTAGGCCAATGTTTGCGCCTAGGAATTCAGCGGCTGCAACAGGACCTGGGTGCGGAGGAACAAAACCGTGCATTACAGCAAATGCACCCGCCGCTGGTAGCGCGTATTTGATTGGCGAACCACCAAAGCGTGCAGCCACACTTAGGATGATTGGCATCATAACCACTAGGCCAGCATCAAAGAAGATTGGGAAACCAAACAGTAATGATGCCACACCTAATGCTAACGGTGCGCGCTCTTTACCGAAGCGTCCAATCAAAGTGTCTGCCAGTACTTTTGCACCGCCAGTCACTTCCAAAATCTTACCGATCATTGCGCCAAGACCAACCAGCAATGCAACTGATGCCAGTGTGCCACCAAAACCACTCATCATGGTTGGGACAACTTGATCAGAAGAAACGCCAGTGGCAATCGCAGTACCTAAACTCACCATAGTTAGGGAAGCGAAAGCATGCACTTTTAGCTTAATAATCAATACAAGTAACGCTGCAATCGCGAGGACGGCAATCGTTAGTAGGAACGTAGGGTCTGGAGCTTGGGTTAGCTGTTCCATGGGTTCACCTTTAAGAATTATTGTTTGTGTCGTGGTTCACATTTATTTGAGTTACCGGTAACATGTTACCGATAACATGAATAAGATAAACCCATATTTTAAAGTGAATTCAAAAATTGAGATCACGCGCAAATTTGTTATGAGGATAAGTTATGGCTGGTAGTAGTGTCGTCGTTATGGGCGTTTGTGCGAGTGGCAAAACCACAATTGGTGAGCACTTAGCAGAAAAGCTAGGACGTAAATTCATTGATGGAGACAACCTTCACCCACGAGCAAACATTCAGAAAATGGCATCAGGTCAGCCTCTGAATGACGACGACCGCAAACCATGGCTAGAACGTATCCGCGACGCTGCTTATAGCTTAGAAAGCAAAAACGAGCACGGCATTATTGTCTGCTCGGCACTAAAAAAGATTTACCGTGACCAAATCCGCGACGGTAACGAAAACGTTAGTTTCCTATTCCTAGACGGCAGCAAAGAATTGATCCTTGAACGCATGCGTGCTCGCCAAGGTCACTTCATGAAAGAGAACATGGTCAACAGCCAGTTTGAAACGCTTGAGCGCCCAGAGAACGAACCTCGTACCATTTTTGTTGATATTGATGCCACGATCGAAGAAGTGGTAGCTAACGCAGCTGAACTCATTCGAGCTCAAAATGAGGTGACCGTATGACTCATCAAGTAATTTTAGATGTTACTCAACGCTTAGTAGAGCGCAGCCAAGAGGCGCGTGCGGCGTTTCTTGCTCGCACTGAAGTCCAAGCAGAAGCCGGCAAAGGTCGTGTCGGTCTGTCTTGCGGTAACTTGGCGCACGCCGTTGCGGCATCTTGTTCTTCAGAAAAGAAAAGCATTCTGGATTTCACTCATTCGAATGTGGCGCTGATCAGTGCTTACAACGATATGCTGAGTGCCCACCAGCCTTACCAACACTACCCTGATCAAATCAAACAAGTGCTGTCTGGCTACGGTCACACTGCGCAAGTTGCTGGCTGCGTTCCAGCAATGTGTGATGGCGTGACTCAAGGTCAAGCTGGCATGGACATGTCGCTGTTTTCTCGTGACTTAATTGCCCAATCTACGGCACTTTCACTGAGCCACAACGTGTTCGATGCGACTTTGCTTCTGGGGATCTGCGACAAAATCGCACCAGGACAATTGATGGGCGCGCTGTCTTACGCACATCTACCAACGGCATTTGTGCCAGCAGGTTTGATGGCAACGGGCATCAGCAATGAAGAGAAAGTCGACGTTCGCCAAAAATACGCGGCGGGCGAAGTTGGCAAAGACGCACTGCTTGATATGGAGTGTCGCGCTTACCACTCAGCGGGCACGTGTACTTTCTACGGCACCGCAAACACCAACCAGCTTGTGTTTGAGGCAATGGGTTTGATGCTACCAGGTTCGGCCTTCATCCATCCACATACTGAGCTACGCAAGGCGCTAACCGATCATACAGCTCTGAAAGTCGCGGCAATGAATGCGGGTTCAGCCAACTTCCGTCCATTGTCTGAAGTGGTCACAGAAAAGAGCCTAATCAACGGCATTATTGCGCTGTTGGCATCGGGCGGTAGCACCAACCACACTATCCACATGTTGGCAGTGGCGCGTGCAGCAGGTTTGATTCTGACATGGCAAGACATCAGTGACCTATCTGAAGTCGTGCCACTGTTGGCGCGCGTTTACCCGAATGGTCCAGCTGACATGAACGCATTCCAAGAAGCGGGCGGCGTACCTGCGCTATTGCATCGTTTGGACGAGTCGGGCTTGCTTCATCGTGACGTGAAACCGGTATTCGGCGAATTCGAAGACCAAATGACGCTACCTACGCTAGTTGACGGCAAACTGACTTGGACACCATGTGATGGCAGCCAAGACGGCGAAGTGATTGCTGCGCCAACGCAAGCTTTCCAAAACACCGGTGGTACTCGCGTACTCAACGGTAACTTGGGTAAAGCAGTAGTGAAGGTGTCTGCGGTGAAAGAAGATCAGCGCATCATCGAAGCACCAGCAATCGTATTCCAATGCCAACACGAAGTGGAAGCAGCGTACAAACGCGGTGAGCTAAACCAAGATTGCATCGTGGTCGTGACGCACAACGGTCCTGCAGCGAACGGCATGCCAGAGCTGCATAAACTGATGCCAATTCTCGGCAACGTGCAGAAAGCGGGCTTTAAAGTCGCGCTAGTGACAGACGGTCGACTGTCGGGTGCATCCGGTAAGATTCCATCGGCAATCCACGTATCTCCAGAAGCGATTCGTGGCGGCGCGATTGGCTTGGTGCGCAATGGCGACATCATCCGCGTTGATTGCCAAACTGGCGAGTTGAATAACCTAAGCGACGTTGCGGGTCGTGAACTGTTAGAGATGGACACTGAAGCGAAACAACAGACTTGGGGTCGTGGTTTCTTTAGCGTGATTCGTCAGAGCGTTTCGAGCGCAGAAGAAGGCGCAAGCTTTATTGTGTAGGGTGGGAAGCCCCTCAAAAACAGAAAAAGCGGAGTGTTGTGCACTCCGCTTTTTGCTTCGTAGATAACTTTCAATCATCAAGCCGTCTTCATCACCACAACTGCTGCAATCACCACAAAGATACCAAACCAGCCAATTGGCTTAAGCTTTTGTTTGAACAGCAAAGCGCCACCAATCGCGGTACCTAAGATACCTATCGCGCCCCAAGAGGCGTATGCGATCGCAAGGTCAATCTCTTTTACCGCTTGAGCAAGCAACGTAAACGCCGCCATCACCAATACAATCGCAGTGATGCCCCACCCTTTGTGCTTAAAGCCTTTAGAACGAGTCAGCGCCATGTTCGCCATGATGTCGACCAACGCCGCCATAACAACAAATCCAAATGAAACAGTAAAAAATTGGCTCATGATTAACACTTCGCATTCGATGAGCGTGACAACTCATCTTTTTGTTGAGGCTGACCGTGTGATTCACCGAGCGTCACACACACGATACCGACCACTGCCAACGCCAAACCAAGCAACTGCTGCGCGCTTAAGTTGGCATCAAATAAAACGATAGAAACTAGGGTAATCAAGGCGATACCCAAGCCTTCCCACGTTGCGTACGCGACACCGATAGAGATTTTCTTTGCTGCTTTCGACAGGAAGTAATAGGAAATGGCGATCAGAACGTACATCACCAGATAGCCTTCCCACGCATTACTTTCGCCGATATACGACATGGTGCTGGTGCCAGCAACTTCGGCAACAATGGCAAGCAATAAAAATAGACGTGCAATGAGCATGATTCATCCTCCCCAGAAATTAAAAAACTGCATAACGGAGAATGGTGAATGTCCTTTAAGAATCAGACATTCAAAGAATTGATTATATAAAAAGAGCCGCTTCTCCTGACTATTTGCAGTCAGATTAGCCCTTCTTCAGTAAAACAGACAGGTAATTGAGATATTCATTTTTGAATATCTCAAAGGACAGTTTGCTTATCCGATCACGTTAATGGCGTATTGAGGGTTTGCTGCACCACTTGGTGCAAATGGCGGTGCAATGGGTGGTTACGGTAGGTCTGTAAATACCCCCCCGAAACAACAAACTGGCTGAACTCTCGGTTGACCATCGGCATTGGATAAGAGGCAAGCTCGTGCATCAAATGTGCAGTACTTTGGCTGGCATACATGATGGCATCGGTCTCAAGCAGCATTTGGCAAGCGACGCGCAAATTGTAGGATTTAAGTAGTACGACAGGCTCGTAACCCATACGGCGATACTCAGATTCAACTGTACAAAGTGGATTGTAAGACGCAGGAGCAGGCAGAGAGACCAGTGGCAATTCCGACACCGTATCCCAGTCATTGCTGATTTGAGATAAGGTTGGATGGTCTTTACGAGCCAAAATCACCCGTTTTTCGACAAACAATGGACGCATGTAGATGTCTTTCGACAACTCAGTTTCTTGGTCGAGAATACAGTAGTCATGCTCACCCTCTAACATCTCGTCTTGGGAATATATATTCCAACTAGAGAAGACAAACGAAGCTTGAGGAAAGGCTTGATGGCAACCGCGCAATAAACGCTGACCTTGTTCATCCATCAAATAGGGGTCGGTCACAATCGCAATCTGACCTTGGTATTCGAGCGGGTCAAAGTCCGAAAACTCCTGGACCACTTTTTCTAGCGGCGACAGCATGTTATCAAACTCCGCAGCTAAGCTAATTGCCATTGGGGATGGCTCCACCCCGTGCGCTTTACGCACAAACAATGGATCATCAAACACGTCTTTCAGCTTCATCACACCACGGCTGGCACTGGGTTGCGAAATACCAAGCTGCATCGCCGCCAACTTGATGCTGCGGTTATCCACCACGGCTTTGAGTAAGCGCATTAAATTGAGGTCTAGCGCATCAAGTTGATGTGGCATAACGGCACCCTAGTGATGAAACTGAAATAATGGCGGACTAAACGCTCTCGCCTGCGGTAATTCGGTAACCCATATCGACCATTTTGTCTTCTTGAGTTTCCCCTTTTAGACGCGCAATCAACAACTCTGCACTCTTTTCACCAATTTCAAAACGCGGCGTATCCACGCTGGTCAGTTTTGGACTGATGCTTTGGCCAATGTCTAAAGCGTTGTAGCCAACGACCGCAAGTTGTTCTGGTACTTTGATGCCACGTTGTTGAGCACTCAACAAGGTACCAATAGCAATATCATCGTTGGTACAGAAAACGCCATCAAGAGCAGGGTAGGTTGCAAGTGCACGCTCTAATAAATCATGCGCTAGCGAAAAGCTTGAGTGATCACCCGTTAGGACGTGTTTTGGCTCCAAACCCGCTTCAGTCATTGCGCGGTCATAGCCCTGCATACGCAATTTTGTTCGCGTATCCAAGCGAGCGCCGAAGTAAACGATGGTGCGCTTGCCAGATTCCAACATACGCTTTACGACGCTGTAAGAGGCATCTTCGTGATCCATGCCGACCGCCATATCAATCGGCTGCTCTGGCAGTTCCATGGTTTCGACCACGGGCACACCGGCGTTCTTGATCATCTGTAAAGTGCGTTGGGTATGGTGGCTTTCGGTTAGGATTAAGCCATCAACTTGGTAAGAGAGCAGCGACGCGATTTTGCGTTCTTCTTCCAATTCGTCATAACTAAAGTGTGCGAGCAGTGTTTCGTAACCATTAGCTTTAGTGACCGTTTCAATGCCCTGAACAAAAGAAGCAAAAATTTGGTTGGACAGTGAAGGCAGTAAGATACCAATCGCTTTACTGGAAGACTTAGATAACATCGCCGGAGCACGGTTTTCGATATAGCCCATCTCTTCAATCGCTGCGGCAATCTTTACTCGAGTCTTTTCTGCCACAGATTCCGGATTACGCATATAACGCGATACCGTCATCTTAGTTACGCCAACTTTGTCTGCGACATCCTGCAATGTCGTTCGTGATTTTTTATTATGTTGAGCCATAAATATCTAATTTATCAGTAATGTTACTAGTAACATTATGACCAATACGCCCGCTCGCGACAAGCCAAGTAGAGATTATTCACCATATAATCAACAAAATCATAAGCTTAATAAAAACACAGTAACCAAATTGCGCTCTCATAATTGTGATTCAAAGCCGAATAAATAAATGACATTAATATTAAGTTTCTTATAAACTGCCGTACCTAAAAAAATAAGATAAAAAGTATAGTGCAGTTAGGCTCCAGCAAAACCCAGATTTACTATCACCTGCTTGATCTGGACGACTCTCAACAACAGCAATACCTAGCAACATTGCAGAAGAGTCAACCTGAGCTTTACCTCCAAATCGCCCCTCTTTTGGCTATCGACCAACAACAGGAACAACTCACTCAGTTGCTCGGTTTTTGCGCGCATCAGGCCACGAGCCATGAAGTCGATCTAAGTGGAGAAGTGATCAGTAAATATCGCCTTACCCATGAATTAGGTCGTGGTGGTATGGGGGTAGTCTATGCGGCACAGCGCGCTGATGAGACGTTTGAGCAAGACCTTGCAATCAAGTTTATCCAAAGCAATTTGAGTCAGGTTTTAGGACAACGAGCATTGTTTGATGAAGCGCAGTTGCTGGCTCGCTTGAATCACCCATACATTGCCAAAGTGTTCGATGGCGGTCTACACGATGATTCGGTTTACATCGTGATGGAACGCGTTTTTGGCCAAACCCTGGACGATTACCTTTCGTTACTGCCAATGGAAGGCGACGATAAGTTACTGCTGTTCAAGCAGATCTGTGAGGCCATGGAACACGCCCACCAGCATCAGATCTTGCATGCGGATCTCAAACCGGAAAACATTCTGATTGATCGCAACAAGCGGCCAAAACTGCTCGATTTTAACCTAACACAAAAAGCACAGTCGAATTCTGAAGAATCGCATTCAGGCTTAATCGCCTTTAGTGAACATTACGCCAGCCCCGAACAACAAAAAGGCCAGTTCTTAACGGAGCAAAGTGATGTGTATTCACTGGGTAAGATTCTGGCGCTGATGTTTCCAAACACACCAGTTTGGTCTGATGTGTATTGGGTGATCCGTCGAGCAACTCGCTCTATAGCAAAGCAACGCTACCGCGATGTGCGCACCTTACGGTTAGATATTGAGAACATTCTTGAGCACCGTCCAATCGAACAAAAGAAGCACTGGCCGCTGTACAGCATACTTCGTCTAGTACAGCGCCGACCGCTGCCATCGGTATTGTCCGCAATCTTAGTGTTATCTGGTTTGTTGTTCAGTAACACTCTGATTCAAAAGAACATCCAACTGCAACAAGAGAAGAAGATTGCAGAAGACATCATGTACGAAGTAACACGCCTTGTCTTCCATGCCAAGGGGCAAAATGTCGAGCATATGTCCGTCAGTGCCATGATGGAGCTGACACGTAGGCGGATTCTGTCTAATCCAGATATCCCCAAACACATAAAACAAAAAATGTTATTGGCGATGATGACACCGGTGCCAGAGAAGCACCTAACAAACGCAATAAGTTGTCAGCCAAATTGTGCGCCTGATATTCGCACTAAACAGAAAGGCTAAAACACAAAAAGGCTTAAACACAAAGATGTACACACGTTCCATGGCGATTTGGCTATCCGCTTTAGCGATGGCCCCAGCTTGGGCGAACATGACTTCTGCACCCGAGGTGTCAGAAGCAGTCACGCCTACCATCAAGCAAGGTTTTTTCATCGACTCTCCGGTGACGGGACTGTATTACAAAACGACCTCCAACCTTTCTGGTTTTACACAGAAAGGTGCATTTGATTATCATCCAGGTGATGTCATCAGCTTTTTCCTCGGTAATGACGACAAAGGCTATCTACTGACGACTATGTCCAGCCAAGAAGTCTTGACTCCAACCATGGCAACCACCAAGCCAAGTCGCAGTATCAATATGACCCGCTTGTTGCTTTCTCTCGATAGCACACCAGAAAATCGTCAAGAGATTGTGTTAGCCAACAAGGTTCTCTCTGACCCAGCCTTCCAAGCGCAACTCAAACGCCTCGATCTCAATGTCATTGATAATGCCAAACATCAGCTCAACTTAGATTGGGTTTCGGTAGAAGAAGCGGTGGAGCATCTCAATGAAAGCCAAACCTATATTGAGAAAAACTTTGCTTCGAATGAAATCATCTTTGAGCCCAAAAACGTGCGCTTTAAGAACATCATCATCAAGAAAAAGGACTGGCAAGGCCGCGCTTGTGCATTTGATATTCGTTACCAACATCATCCACGTTATCGCCCACCGATTGGCGAGGTTAACTTCACCATTACCGAAACGTCTCTTATTCAGCATCCAAGCATTGGTGATTACTTCCAAGGTTGTTTCTTAGCACGTAACCACAGCATAACCGAAGACATTGTCGAGCCTATCGAAAAGTTTTCTGAATGGGAGAGCTTGGTTGGCTGTTCCGATACCGGCTGCACACGTAACGATCTCAACGGTTTCTCACTGGAAGACTACGACGATGAAGGCGATTGGAAATATCGTTCTGTTGCCCTCAACTTTGACCCAAGCACCCGACTTTTGATGGAAAAAGTGCAAGGGTTAGGTCAAAACGAGCACATCCAGCACCAAAACCGTACTGAAATGCTATGGTTCACCTACCCCGATTCCATCGATAGCCAAATTGCCTACCAAGGTGTGTGGCAACAAACCCAGTACCTACGTGATTCAATGAAACAATCTTGTTTGTTGATGCGTTACAACCAAGTATTGCGTCTACCTGTTGATGCCATCACCTGCCCTACCGACACCCGCTTATATACCCAAGATGTCACCAACGACTATTTGGATATGTGGTGGGTCAACAACGATGAGCCGAGCGCAGAACTAGCGCAGATGAATGTGATGGTACGTTGGTCACCAACCCCTTCTGAAATCAACTACACCACGTGGGAATACCTGCCAGCAGGCAAAACGTGGGAACAAGGTATTTTGTATCGCTACCAGCAAGACATCAGTCGTAACCGTGATGGCTCTGACCGTATTGAAACCCACACCATCTCTGAGTTTGTAAAAGTAAGTGAGGACGTATAACCATGGCTTCCAATTCCACCCTGACGCAAATCATTCAGCAATGGCAAGCTGGTAACAAACAAGCGGAAAGTGAGTTATACCAATTCGCTTATCTTCAATTGCGTAAAATTGCTCAGCAAGAGCGCGAACGCAATGCCGAAAAATACGGCACCGACAATAAGGTACTGGCAGACAGCGTGAACAGCACCACGGCGCTAATCCATGACGCCTACTTAAAGATGTCTAGTTGCGACATGAGTGAGATTGAAACCAAGCGCGATTTCTTCTTGATGGCCGCCAAGGTAATGCGCCAGATCTTGATCGACAATGCACGTGCTCATCAAGCGCAGAAGCGCCAACACATCACCTTGATGAAAGAGGAAGAAGATCGCTTCGAGCAACTCATCATCATGGACAAAGCGCTCGACAACTTTAGTGTACGCTATCCGCGCCAATCTAACGCATTAAAGCTCAAGTATCTGATGGGCATGAAAAACCAAGAGATCTGTGAACTGCTCGAATGCAGCGCCAGTTTGATTGAAAAAGACCTTAAGTTCTCGCGCAGCTGGCTGCAATCTAGAATGGCGCACGCGTAATATCATGACGAAAAAATACTGGATTGCAGGCGCACTGGGTGTTTGCTTAATAGCAAGCTACTGGCTTTCAGACGAACAAGCAGCCGCTGCGGCTGCGGCTGCCAATATAGAGCCAGCACAAAATGGCCTAGATAAGAGAAAAACGTCCCAAGGTGAGCGCACTTCGTTGATTGAAGTAAAGCAAGCCTTAACCTCCTCATTACTAGAGAGAAACAACGATCTTGCCTTTGAAAAAGCACTCGAATCTGCGTTATCAGAGCAACCTGAACAGGTTCAAGATGCTTTTGGATCATCGGTGGTCAATTACTCCGGAGACCTGACTCAAACTTACATCAGTAGCAACCAAAACAACGATGCGACAAACAACGGCAAACCGATCATTAACCTCGCCGTGGAACAACAACTACAAACGATCATCTTTGGTTGGGAGCTTACACAAAACAACCCCATCAACTACTCGCTAGGGTTAGATCAGCTATTTGAAGATCCGGAAGGTGACCTGCTCACAACTCGTATTTGGCTAGAAAATGCCAACGGGTTAAGTGTGCTCAATCAGGGGCAAATCATGCTTCAAGGTGCGCCAAAAGCCTTCGATCAAACCACCTTCTTGGCTGTATCTGCACGAGATGACCACCATGGCTCGGAAGATCATGCTTGGGTTACCACACGTTTTGAACTGCCAGCGGTGATTGAAGAACAAAATAACACTGAGCACCCTCTCATTGATGGCATTGTCTATCGTCTTGAATCCACAACTTTGCTTGGTGGGAAAAAATTCGAATATGAAGTCGTGTATTGCGAGGCATTTCAGTTTATCGATGACGACGTTTTTTATGCCGCAGCCAACAACAAAACTCGTTGCCCAGAAGAGAATGAACTAAAGAAAGTGGGCAGCTATCAGATCAGCGATGATTCACTGATTGTGCAAACCAACAGAACGCAACAAATATGGACCACCAAAAAGGTCTATACCTCGCGTGTGCATAAAGAAACCGAAAACTACTTTATTACTGTCTTCGACAATAATCGTTTCGAAAGCTACACCATGCAGAAAAACAAACGTTCGATGGAAGAACGTTTGAACGTCAATACTGGAAAGGATCTTGAGCACTTCACACTGTTTGATTTGCTCATCCCGACTGAAGGGGGTTATCGCCATACACTCGCCAACAACTACATTTTTGATAGGCGGTTTGCTCAAGGTGATGAGTATTACGATGGTTTCGACTCCGACCTCAACATAAGTGCACCCAATAGCGACTTCTTCAGTCATGAAATGTGCCAATTTTGGGACGCTTCAATTGTCGCGGGCGAAGGCATGTTCAATGATATCGTGTCTTATTCCAACAACACCCATTGTGCCACTGCACCAATACCGTCCGCGTATGCCTTTGTTTACTTCAACAATGATTACCATGCCAATGACGTCTTTCTTCATGGGGAAGCTTACAGCTACATTTTACGTCCCTTACCTAAGTACGCCAGTGAAGTTGAAGAACTTAAGCTCAATATGATTTATCACGATCCTCTTGGTACGAAAACCAATCAAAAATTAACTAAAAACTCAAAATAAGTCGTTGTATTCCATAACCAGCACCACTATTGATAATTTAAACAACTAATCTACTCAACAAAAAAATATTCAAAGTTTTTTTACGGTTTTTTTGCGGTTTTTCGTATCTTGAAGCTGCTTCCAAAATCGATCCAAAATGCGCAGCTTTTCCAATCTCACTAGTGAGATTTGGAGATAAAACAATAAAAAGCGACTTTCTCATTCGGAAACGAAACAAGGATTAAAAACAATGAATAAGGTGAGTTTACTAGCAGCGTCAGTGGCTATCGCGCTAACAGGTTGTGGTGGTTCAGATAGTAGTTCAAACGGTGGTAATTCTGGTGTAGTGATCACAGGCTTTGATGGTTACTTCAAAAACGCGGTGGTATTTGAAGATCTGAACAACAACGGCCAATGGGATACCTCTGATACCTTCCTTGGTCTGACGAATGAGAAAGGTCAGCTTACCATCAAAGCAAAACCAGAAGCGACGCTGGCTCTACAAACCATCACGCCAAACGGCTTAAAGCAGAAACAACTTATTCAGCTTGATCCAAAACATGCAGGCACTTACACCGTAGATATGGATCACCCAAGCCAAGCAATGGCGCACGAATTGGTTTTCCGAGCACCAAACTCGTCTAACGTTATTTCACCAATCACAGACCTTGTCGCGATTGAGATGGCAAACAACGACGCGCTAACAGAAGAAGAAGCCGCAGCAAAAGTTAACCAAGCACTTGGTGGTACTGAAGAGGCTCCTATCGACCTATACAGCGACTTCGTTTCGGGCGTAGATAAAAGTGCCGAACTACATAAAACCGCTCAGATTCTGACTGAATCTAAAGCGCAAAACCCTGCGAACTACGAGAAAAAAGCGACTGAATTCGCGCAAGCAGCTGATCAAGAAGTAGACCGTCTGGTGGAGTCTGGTGCAGATATCAATGATCCAAACCTACGCCCAGTGATCACTGACAGCACACCAGAAAGCGAAAACCTAGCGCCAGAAACCGTAGTCAACAACAAGCTTGTTGTCAGCGAAAACGTTGAAGAAGCAGCCGAAGATAAGCTAGATAACTTACCAGAAATCGTAAAAGGCGCAGGCTTCGATGGTGTTGAACTAAACATTGAAGGTCTATTCAAAGACAAAGACCAAAACTTAGTAACACCGAAACTGACTCACAACCTTACTGGCACAGGTATCGAAGTTAGCATTGTAGGTGAACAACTGATTCTTTCACCAACAACTGAAGTCACCAAAGCGGGCGAGTTTGAAATCATCCTTACAGCAGAAGATAAAGACTCTTCTGGAAAAACACTAGCTACTGTAAGCACAGTATTCGAATTGGATATCGAAACCGCTAACCAAGCGCCAATCGTCATTGAAGCAGAGCAAAAACGCCTTCAAAGCATCGTTGATGACTGGCAACTGCAGCAAGGTGAAGCTTTTGAGCAAACTCTAGACATTTCTGGTCTGTTCAAAGACGAAGATGGCCAACTAGAAGAGTATTCAGCGGAGTCGATCTCTATCGAAGGCTTGTCTATCAATGAAAACGACAACGCAATCATCACTGTCGAAGGTTCCCCAGAAAAAGCTTACGCTGCAGGTCAAACATTTACCGTTAGTGTAGAAGACAACGAAGATGGTGAAGCTCGTGTAACCTTTAAACTACCAGAAGTAAAAGAAGGCACTACACCACCACCAGTCGTACCAACACTAGGCTTCACTATCGACCATTTTAACGGTAAAGCGGCAAAAATGGGCAGCTTTGCACGCAACGATGGCGAAATTGGCCATGCGATTCTTATGAAAGATGCCGAAGGCCTACTATGGTGTTGGGGTTCAAACGATGATGAGCAAGGCGAAGAGTATTCGGCAAACATCAGTGATAACCTAAGCAACTCTTGGGAATCAGAGTACGACCCATACGCGATTTTGGCAAAACTGGACAAGCTACCAAGCTACGCGGCTTACCAAAACAAAGATTGTTGGGATGTAGAGATCAAAGATGGCAAATTATACGACGACGAAGGTTCTGAGTATGAAATGCTTTACCAAAACAAAACCGCGCATGGCGACCAAATCCTAGTGAAAATCGATGGTGACGAGTTATTCTGGTTGGATTCGACAGATGCACCTTTCGCACAAGCACTACCAGTGAGCGAAAAGGTCGCAAACGGTAAGGTTGAATTTGATATGACGGTAGAGAGCGAGACCGTTGCAGAAGAGGAAACAGAGCTATTCTACGCAGCGGGTAAGTTTGAATACGCAAGCGATGTTTACGAGTATGAGTCTATCAAACCAGAAGGCTTCTACACACCAGGTAACTGGACAGTCTCTCTAGATAGCACAACAAACCGCGAAACTCTGATTCTAGAAGAAACTGGCGCAGATTCTGATTACAAGACTCGCCACCGTAACGTAAACCGAGAGTTTGGCGACTTCTACATCGGAATCAACTCAAGCGTTGAACAAAACGGTTGGGTATCTGCTCCAGAGTTCGGTCTGTACTCACACTCTCAAGAAGCAATAGAAAAAGTGATGGAATCACTGCCTTTAATTGAAGACTAATGAGTAAAGATAAACAAATACTATCGAAACCTTGTTGTAGCCAGATTCACCTGCATCGTCGACGCAGAACTTTCTGGGAAAAGTGCAAAGGTATCAAAGAAGTATACTGTTGCGCGAATTGTCACAGGGAAACCAGTCTCAAATAGCTCCTCTGTTTGAGGCCGCAAAAAAAGCCCCGCTCAAGCGGGGCTCTTTTGTATCAGTTTAACTACTTCACACAAATCACATTCAGCAACGAGGTGCCTGTTAACTGATTGGGCTCTCGGTCAGCAAATAGCCCCTTCTTATCTTTACCCCAGTACGGCAATTGTAATGGCCAATTATTTTTTTCCATCACACCAGAGCCACGCAACGTTTTAAACTCAGGCGCGCTCGCCAAGTTCATTCCCAATTGCTGACACACTTGCTTCGAACTCGCGTAATTTAAGCGATTCCACGGTTTGCCATGTTCCATGTAGAACTGGTTGTTATTCTCGACCAAGTACGGCACCACAAACGTCTTACCTTGTAAGATAGTTTTCAAACGAACCTGAACGTTCTTACTGCTGATCGCAGGTTGAGCAGGCTTTGCGGCAACTTGGATCGCCGAAGTTTGCTTAACAGTTTGTTTTGCGGGTGCCTCTTTGGCCTGAAATGCCCCCGTATCAGGTCGAGAAGCGGCCACTGGCTCGACTGGTTTTGGTTTCGAAACTGGCTTGGGCATTGGCTTAGTTTGCTTCACTGGCTCTGATGTACCTTTGCCAACCACACGAATAAAGGCTTCTTTGTATGTCGACAAGGTTTTGACTCGCTGTAAGTCCTGCGAGGCTTTGGCAAATTCAGTATAAGGACCAATAAGACATCGGTAGCCTTTTTGCTCCGGCTTCATCCAAACATCAGTGGTGATTTTGCCGTAGATCGGCTTGGCTTTGGCTAAAGACATCGGTTTTGGCAACAAACCACATTGAATCCAGAAGAAATCATTGCCTCCCTGCGGCACTTTCTTTCCCCATACCCCTTTCCCGATCGGACAAGATTGCTCAAGTACTGGCAGTTCTTTGTTACTCGCTTGAGAGGCTTGGCAAAGAAAACCTTCCGCGAATACCGGTGTCGAAAATTGGGCGCACGCCAACAGCAATCCAAGGCTCAAGCCGGATTGGACGATACGAGAGGAATGTTGTGCCTTCTTCATTTCCATACGCTTCACTCTGAACAGTAGGTGATGAAATTATCGCGACAAAGCGTCAATAAAACATGAATAAAAAGTGATAAGCAAAAAAAGAGCCGGAATTGCATCCGGCTCTCAGTTTAGAAAGAATTTTATGAAATAGGCAACGTATAGGTGCGTATTTTAGTGATTAACCCTTGTAGATTTTCGGGTTGAACACGTCACGTAGCCAGTCGCCAAGTAGGTTAATCACCAATACCAGTGTCACGAGTACGATACCTGGGAAGGCGGTAATCCACCATGCACCAGAGAAGATGTAGTTAAAGCCGATGCTGATTAGCGCGCCTAGAGACGGCTGGTCCACAGGAAGACCTAAGCCTAGGAATGACAGTGCCGCTTCCGACATGATTGCGTTCGCAACCTGTACTGTCGAGATAACCAAGATTGGAGATAGACAGTTCGGCAGAATGTGACGGAACATGATGCGAGGTGCTTTAAAGCCCATCACACGCGCCGCTTCGACGTATTCTTTCTTCTTCTCTGCCAATACCGAGGCGCGAATGGTACGTGCGTATTGCGGCCATTCTGCCACGCCGATGATCACCACCAGCATGACTACCGCATATTGGCTGTAGAAGTCACTGCCAAAGCTGGCTTTAAAGATTGCCGAGACGATGATCGCCACCATCATGGTCGAGAACGATAACTGTACGTCTGCAAAGCGCATCAAGAAGCTATCGATACGGCCG
Source organism: Vibrio jasicida CAIM 1864 = LMG 25398 (assembly GCF_000400365.1). GTDB lineage: Bacteria > Pseudomonadota > Gammaproteobacteria > Enterobacterales > Vibrionaceae > Vibrio > Vibrio jasicida. The sequence continues at coordinate 238,079 of NZ_BAOG01000025.1, forward strand.
CCAAAGTAACCCGCCGACAAACCAATAATGATACCCAGTACTAACTGAAGACCAACCGCAAGAAAACCGATAGTCAAAGACAGGCGAGAGCCGTAAAGAATGGTCGATAAAATATCGCGACCTTGCTCATCCGTACCTAACACAAAACGCTCGTCACCGTCTTCCATCCAAGAAGGCGGCAACTCCGAGTCCATGATATCGATGGACGTGAGATCATAAGGGTCAGTCGGTGCAAGTACAGGGGCAGCAATCGCCAACACCAAAAACACCATAAAGACAGTGAAACTGGCCATCGCGACTTTATCGCGCTTAAAGTAGTACAAGAAATCCGAGTTTTTAAAACGTTGCCACGCAGAAGGTACTGCTTCAGGAGCGGCCGTTACATTTGATTGGCTCATGATTAAGCTCCTTTTCCAGTTAGGTTCACTGTTGGGTTGATGATGCCGTACAGCAAATCAACAATGGTATTGGTTACCACGAAAATCAGACCAACAAAGATAACGTAGGCAGTGATCAGCGGTGTATCTACACGGTTGATTGCCTCAAGGAAAAGAAAGCCCGTACCCGGCCACTGGAACACGGTTTCAGTAAGAATGGTGTAAGCCACCATGGTACCAATCTGCACACCACCCACCGTCAGAACAGGTAGCATGGTGTTCTTAAGTGCATGTTGGTAATAAATTTTGTTTAAGTTCAGGCCTTTTGCTTTGGCGAACTTGATGTATTCCGAGCTCAGCACTTCCAACATTTCTGAACGTACCAAACGAATGAACAGCGGCAACATGATCGAAGCCAGTGCCACACAAGGTAGAATCAAGTGCTTGATGCCATCAATGGTAAAAAAGCCAGATTCCCAACCAAGAATATTAGCCGTTTCACCCCGCCCGTAGGAAGGCAGCCAGCCCAGCTCAATGGAGAATACATACATCAGCATAATCGCGGTTAAGAACACCGGAATCGAGATACCGACACTACTCATCGCCATGACAAATTTGGTAAAGATGCTCTTCGGATGAATCGCGGAGTACACCCCAAGAGGAATTGAGAGAAGAATGATAATGAGCGTCGCACCAAACACGAGCTCTAACGTCGCCACCAGCTTATCGAGAATGACCTCAACCGCAGGTCGCTTGAAGAAGTAAGATGTACCTAAATCACCTTGTAGCGCATTGCCCACAAAGCGAGTGTACTTTGTGATAAAGGGATCGTTCAGGCCCAGTTCGTCACGCAGCGCTTGACGCTCCGCTTCTGAAACCGACTGACCTACAAGCTCACGCAGCGGGTCACCCAGGTTGTCCTGAATGGCAAACGCCACCAAACTGATCACAAACATCACTATCAGTGCCTGAAACAGGCGCTTGACCAGAAACGAAAACATTCCTTGCCCCTTAACTATCCATAGATCTCTATTCAGAGAGAAAATTCAGTCTGTAAAACCAACTCAGTCCGACTGAAACAAAACTGAGTAGAGTGCTTTAAGTTGAGGAGGGACATCCACCCCTCCTCAAAATCGACTAACCGTGATTATTCAACCACTAGGTCACCGAAGTAAGGCATAACCATTGGGTTAACGATGTCTGCCGCTTTCACGTTAGACTTCGCGCCCCACGCTTCACTTTGCCAGTGTAGCGGTACGAATGCTGCGTCGTTGTATAGTGTTGCTTCTACGCCTTTCAGCATTTCTGCACGCTTCGCTGGATCCGTTTCTACGTTCGCAGCTTCAACCACTTTGTCCATTTCTGGGTTTGAGTAGTAACCACAGTTGTACTGACCACGACCAGTATCTTCGTTACGAGTCATAGTTAGGAACTCGTTGAAGTTCGCTGAATCTTCCGTATCTGAGTGCCAACCGATCATCAGCATGTCTGCTGCACACTTGTCGAACTCTGGCCAGTATTGCGCTTTTGGCATGGTCTTCAGATCAACCTTGATGCCGATCTTAGACAGCATTGCCGCTGCCGCTTGCGCTACTTTCGCATCGTTCACGTAACGGTTGTTCGGTGCGATCATCGTCAGCGTTAGGCCATCTTCGTAGCCCGCTTCTTTCATCAGTTCTTTCGCTTTCTTCAGATCGTAGCGAGGAACCAGTTTGTCATCGTGACCTACGTAACCTGCTGGGCTTTGCTGACCAGCTGCCGTTGCGAAGCCTTTCATGATTTTCTTCACGATGCCTTCGTTATTGATTGCGTGAACAATCGCTTGGCGAACGCGAACGTCTTTCAGTGCTTCGTTGCTGTTTTGGTTGAGTTGGAACGTGATGATACGTGTACCAGGTAGTGTTACTAGGTCGATGCCGTCTGCATCTTTCACACGTTTGTGATCGTTTGGCGCTACTGGGTGAATCATGTCAACGCCGCCAGAAAGTAGCGCAGCTACACGAGTTGCGTCTTCTTTGATTGGTACAAGCGTTAGCTTATCAACGTTACCTTTCGACTCTTTGTCCCAGTAATCTTTAAAGCGTTCGAATTCCACTTTTACGCCCTGCTCACGAGAAGTCACAATGAATGGACCCGTGCCAGATACGTTAGTCGATGCAAATGAGTTACCGTGCTTCACTAGCTCAGACTTGTCTTTGCCATCTTCTGTCTTACCAGAGTAGAACTTGCTGTCCATTGGGAAGATGTAAGTCGCCGTTTGCAGAACAAGCGGGTAAGGACCTTTAGTCACTAGATCCACTGTGTAGTCGTCAACCTTCACGATTTTTTCGTACGGGTCGAAGATAGCTTTGAAATCTGGAGAGCTTTGTAGACGTTCGAAAGTCCATACTACGTCGTCCGCCGTCATGTCGTTACCAGAGTGGAACTTAACACCTTGGCGTAACTTGAAACGTACCGTTGTATCGTTCACACGTTCCCAGCTTTCTGCTAGACGAGGTTCAAAGTCCATGTCTTGTGTGAAACGAACTAGTGGATCAAATACCATGTGTGACATTTGCAGCGTACCGCCTGATAGCTGCTCATGCGGGTCTAGCGATACTGGGTCAGCTGCGTAGCCAACTTTGATATCTGCTGCCATTGCGTTAAAGCTTAGGCCCGCTGCCATTAGCGCCACTGCTAATTTGCTTTTCATGGTTTTCATTTGCATAACTCCTTCATGCGGGAATTCGAATCCCTTGTTGTGTTTGCGTCTTTGTTATGACTAAGGTTTGTTGACCTTGATGGTCAGCCAAGCGAAAAACTTGGTTTATGCCGTTTTGATTTCTTCTCTCAAACCTGTGAATTCAGGCATCAGAGAAATCAGCTTCTTACTGTATTCATGCTGAGGAGCGGTAAACAGTTGCTCAGTCGGCGCCACTTCCAGTAGCGTACCCATCTGCATCACACCCACTCGGTCACACATTTGGCGAATAACAGGTAAGTCGTGACTGATAAACAGCATCGTTAGGTTCAGTTCACTTTGCAGATCTTTCAGCAAGTTCAGAATTTGTGCTTGTACCGATACATCCAACGCTGATGTCGGTTCGTCACAAATCAGTAGTCGAGGACGGGTCGCCAGTGCACGCGCAATAGAAATACGCTGACGCTGACCACCGGAGAATTCATGAGGGTATTTGACGCCCGCCATTTTGCCCAAACCTACGTGATCAAGCAGGTCATTCACAATCTGACGCGTTTCCGCTTCATTCTTAGTGAGCTTATGGAAACGAATTGGCTCCGCGATGATGTCAAAAATCTTCATACGCGGGTTCATTGAAGTGTATGGGTTTTGGAAGACCATTTGCATTTGACGACGCAGCGGACGGCGTGCTTTTTCTGATTTCAGCGCCGTTAAGTCAATGCCTTCAAAGCTTACTTGGCCTGAGTTTGGTTCATACAAACCTGCAATCACACGTGCGATGGTCGACTTACCTGAGCCAGATTCACCCACCAAACCAAACGTCTCACCTTCGTGCACTTCAAAGCTAACATTGTTTGAAGCCTGTACGTATTCACGGCGGCTTTCAAACAACGAATCTTTGGTCACGAAGCGTAGATTTACGTTCTTCACATCCAATAGAGGGCCTGTGTATTCGCGTTGGTCTTGGCTTTGGCCTAACCAGTGGTTCTTGATGTCCAGTTCTTGTAGCTCTGTTGCTTCTTCGATGTAGCTCACTAGCGGGAAGCGATCGAGTTTAATGTCAGAGCGAGGAACCGCAGAAATCAAGCTGCGTGTGTATGGGTGGTCAGGATCGCCCAATACCTTAGCGGTTGGGCCAAACTCCACCAAATCACCGCGGTACATAACCGCAACACGGTCAGTCACGTTTGAAACCACACCCATGTCGTGCGTCACCAACATACAACCTACGTTGTTCTTGATACACAGTTCACGGATAAGGTTTAGGATTTGGTCTTGGATTGATACGTCGAGTGCCGTAGTTGGCTCATCTGCGATGATCAGTTCTGGCTCACCAGCCAGTGCGATAGCAATAACCACACGCTGGCGCATACCACCAGAGAATTGGTGTGGGTACTGTTTAAGACGGTTTTCAGGTTGCGGAATGCCAACCTGTTGCATTAAAGAAAGCGCACGTTGATATGCCTCTTCATCCGACACCTTCATGTTGGCGTGGATGGTCTCTTTCAATTGTTGCTCAACCGTAAATAGAGGGTTAAGCGAGGTCATTGGGTCTTGGAAGATAAAGCCAATCTTAGAGCCGCGAACCTTACGCATCGCTTCTGGCGTCAAACCAGAAATTTTCTCTCCATCAAGGTACACGTCACCACTGGCAACACGACCCGGAGGGCTAAGCAAATCAATAACGGCGTTACCAACGGTGGATTTACCCGCACCTGATTCGCCAACAACACCCACAATTTCGCCACGATCGATATGAAAAGAAAGCGACTTCACGGCCGCATGGACACCGTGACGGGATGGATATTCTATACGAAGGTTTTTCACCTCTAATAGTGACATTTCAGACCTCTACTGCCTTGTCTGTGGTATCGAATCGCGCAATAAAAGCGCCATTCATTACCTGAATGAATCCGTTCAAATTCAGAATAATACTCTGAAATCTTAATGCGGAAACAATTTGGCAAAAATCACACAAAAAAGCAACAATTAAAGTATATTCCGCCGAAAAAACATTATTTACACGCACAATGAGCGAATAGAAATGCATTAACAAGTATTTAACCACTTTCATAACACACCATTTTTGTGCGCTACGCACCAATAAAAACAGAAAAATGCTCTAAATTCACGCATAAACTCACTATTGATAGTATCCCTATTATTCACGCGCCATCATTAACATTTACCAAACAATATTCCGTTCCCATTGGGACTTTTCGACATAAAATGTTACTAACAAAATAGTCTGCATACATAAAAAGCCAAAATCCCCCTACACACATAGAGGTGAAAACGTGAGCAGATCTGCAAAACAAATGAAATCTGTCACCTAACCTTGGTTATGCGTCAGTTATGCGATTTTGTGATTAAAGTGATTTTGATGCAGTAGAAAACTCCGTATCAGCAACCTGATTAGCCCTTATAAAGCACGTGTTGAACTGGTGATTTTGCGCTTTCCACTGTCATTTTGAGTAAGATAAGAGATAATTAAAGCCCAACGTCGAGTAGTGAATGAAGGAGCCCTTGTGCTTAAAGCGATATTTTTTGATATGGACGAGACTTTATGTGGCACATCTCAAGCCGATAAAGTGGCAGGGCAAGAGTTTGCCGATTGGATTACTCAAACTTACCCTCAGGTCGCTGACTCCACAGCCTTCGTACAGCGCTACTTGCAAGGCGTATATAAGAAGTTAAACGACGAATTCCCTCAACTTATTGCTCTTCTACCTAATGAAAATGCGTTCCGCTGCGGTTTAATCCAAACCATCTTGGCAGAACAAGGTATCGAGATCGATGCAGAACAAGCCCAGCAGGCACAAAGCTTCTTCGATTCAGCTCGCATGGGTGCTTTTACGTTCTTCCCTGGCGTGAAGGAAATGCTTACGGAGCTACGCCAACACTACAAGTTGGTGGTAATCACTAACGGCCCTATCTTCTCGCAACATCCAAAGCTCAAAGCGACACAAATGAGTGAATGGGTGGATCACATCATCGTCGGTGGCGAAGAGCCTGAAGAGAAGCCTGCTGCAAGTATCTTCCACAAAGCACTCAACCTTGTTGACGCAAAACCAGAAGAAGTGATTCATATTGGTGACTCTCTACCAGCCGATATTGCGGGTGCCAACAATATGGGCATTCCGAGTGTGTGGGTTAACGAGGCAGGCACAGTAAACCCAACCGATATCAAGCCAAACTATGAAGTAAAAGAGACCGTTGAGCTGAATGAAATTCTAAAAACGCTCGCTCAATAAAGCACTTAACTCAAGAAATACAAAGCCCCAGCCTCCGTGCTGGGGTTTCTTTTATCAGCTCGAAAAGCATTTGGATCATGGGTGGTCAAAAGCTCCCAAAGCTGTACATTTTTGGTGGAATTGAAAGCGGCGTGAGAGTTTTTGAGGATGAGAAATGTAAAAAAGCCCCAGTCTTTCGACTGAGGCTTCAAATAGCGGTCGATGAAGAGCCATATTCTAACTTCAGGCGAACCCCACTTGGGTTCAACTCCATTGAAATATCGCCGACTAATGCAGTCCAAGCGATGTAATAAGCTCTAAAATGACGAAAGCCTGCTAA
>NZ_BAOG01000024.1 GCF_000400365.1 Vibrio jasicida CAIM 1864 = LMG 25398
CCCAACGTGGACTCCGAATACATTAGCGCAAACCAACTCCGTTATTACTAAATTGTAGTTGCAATAACGGGGCGGACCATACATTTTTTGTTCAGGTTAGATCAACCATTGCCGGAACTTCATGAGTTACCAGTAAGCAGGGCTATCCAAACCTTGCACGCAAGAGGATGTGCCTTGGATTGGCGTCAATTCACCTACAAGTGATTGTGCCAACCAACCATGTGGGAAGCTCAAAGTATGAGGCGCTTTGAATTGCGCTTCCGTCACTTGTTGGAAACCAACGCGCGAATAGAAGTTAGGATCGCCGTAGGTAAACACCAACTCGATACCTTGCTGTTTCAAGTGTTCAAGGCCAAAGTTGATCAGGGCTTGTCCTACACCTTTACCTTGGCACTCTGTCAGTGTTGCCATTGGCGACAATAAGTAACCCACTTCACCATTCTCAAAACGTAGCGGTGTAAACAACACGCCTGCAATCAAGCGCTCACCTTGTTTCGCAACAAAGCCTTTCAATTCTTGCTCTGGCGTTGTCGTTAACAAATCACCGACGAGTAAGCCAATGGTTTTGCCTTCTGCCTCACCTTCAGAATCAGAAAAGGTTTGAGTAAACAAAGCGATCATCTCGCTGCTCATGCCTCTCTCGTATTGAGAAAGAGTGTAGTTAGATTTTTGAGTATTTTGGTTTGTTGTTTCGTTCATTTTTCTATCAATCTTTTTGTAAGATATACATCTGATACGCCACTTCATTACCACGGCGTTTAACGATATCTAATTCAACTTGTATGTCTTTTAATGCTTGTGATGCTGGCATCTCAGCTTTCAAACGTTGCACACGCTCATCTAAAGGAACGTAGTAGTTATCCCATGCCTGTTGGCTAATCGGGAATGTCTCTAACACTCGGTAGCCTGCTGCTTTCGCCTGCGCAATGCGCTTCTCAGCACTGCCCACATCTGGGTATTCTTTTTGCCAGAACGCCACCGTATCTTCGCTTGGTGTATCCGTGTTCCATACCAAATCGCTCACCACTAAGATACCGCCGTCTTTAAGCAATGGGCGCCATGCTTTGAATGCTTTCTCCACACCCATGATGTAAGCACTGCCTTCTGCCCAAATGACATCAGCCGAGCCTTCTGCAAACGGCAGTTCTGTCATGCTCGCACACACCGTGGTGATATTGTCACTTAAGCCAAGAGCCTCAGCTTTACCTTGTAGGCGTTGCAAAGACGGCTCGTCGTTATCGACCGCAGTGATGTGTGCATGTTTTGCCAAAGTACGAGTCGCAATGCCCTGCCCACACCCGATTTCCAATATTTCATCAGGTTGAGTTGGTAATAGGCTCAATGCTTTCAACGTATCTTGCCCTGAACCTGGGCCCCAAAACTCCAAGGCTTCATATACGCAGAAGAAGTCCGCCATGTAGTCGTCGTGAGTATTCATATCTTTTGATAACCAACGTAAGTGAAGGGCTTCTTTCTCGCTAAAACCTTGCGTCATCAGCCATTTCAAGTGCGCATCCGGCGCGACTTCATCCAACGATTCATGCCAATCGGTTAACGGTGTTTCACCAAGCAATGCCGCCAACAGCTGGCGCGATTTCTGCTTTTGCTCAATCTCTTCATCGAGCTGTTTGAGCCTTTCGAGCATCAACTGGCGATCTACTTTGGCTTCCAAGCAGGCTTTACACTCCTTGAGCGTCAGTCCGCCACTCTGCAATTGCTGGATCAAACGCAAGCGTTGTAGATCCGCATCGCTATACGCGCGATAGCCGTTGCTTAACCGTTGTCCTTTGATGAGCTCAATCTTCTCGTAATAGAGCAATGTGGTGCGAGACAAGCCCAGCATCTCTGCCAGTTCCGATATCCGATACATGTAATTTTCCTCAGCGCTGATGAAAGCATCTTAAACTGTAGAGTTATAGACAGGTCAACATGAATTGTAGAAAAAGATTCAAGAAGTAAAACGCCCACAACACGTTCGCATTGTGGGCGTTTTTGTATTCTGTTCGTGATTAGGCGCTATTTCACTAGTCCTTGCTCAACCAAGCTCGGGAAGACCTCATGGCGGAAAATCGTGCTTATCGCGATGTCATCCACGTTTGAAGAATCTACCCATTGGCACTCTTCGATTTCGTTACTGGCAACCACCTCGCCCGAATAAGCATTAACGAAGAACACATCCATGACCAAAGTAATGCCGTCTTTATCGTGTGCAGGCGCCTCAAAGCGACCAAACAGCGTCAAGGCATCTTCCGCCACGACAATGCTCACTTCTTCTTGAAGTTCGCGACATAACGCTTGCTCTGGTGTTTCGCCACTATCCAGTTTTCCGCCCGGCGCATAGGAGGTGTCTTTGCCTCTTGAGCGCAACACTAACAACGCGCCGTCTTTGATGATGATACCTGCTGATTTGTGCATCTTGCTTTCCTTCTAGGCGCTAGAGAAACTTCTCGATCATAACTTCATTGATGTACTGGCCGTTAACCTTGGCATGCTTCTTTGCGGTTCCGACCACTTCAAAGTCATGTTTTAGATACGTTGCGAGCGCGTTGGGGTTGTCCTCTCGGACATAAGCAAACAACTTTTCATAACCTTTGGATTTAGCATCAGCAAAGGTAGTAGTAAACAGCGCTGAAGCGACACCTTGTCGACGACATTTGGCATCGACGAACGTACCAATAATGCCAACGTGAGCGAATGCCTTGGTATAACTGGCGAAAGGCTCTACGTTTTGGAAACCCAGCACGGCGCTGTCTTCCTCATCCGCTTCTTTTACATTCAAGGCCACATTGAACACACCCGTTTCAGGAAAGCTTCCAATAAAGCCTTCTTCCTCTTCTGGGGTGAAGGTGGTATCAAGGATTGTGTATAAGCCCTCTTCTATGATGGGATTGAGAACTTCGGTAATGCCTTGAGCGTGCTGTTTTTGTGCCTTTGTGACGACAACTTTCATAGTATTTTTCGTTCTTTTTATAGGGATGAAATAGGAGCTCGATTATCTTCTATCTTGATCGTAAAACCAATGACCTAACGATCGTTCGATCAGTAAATACCCTCTGGATCATCCCATAGCTAACGCCCTATAAAAAAACCACCGCTTCGATGTTGTTACCATCGGGATCATAAAAGAACGCTGCGTAGTAATTTGGCGCATAGTGTTCACGTAAACCTGGCTCTCCATGACAAGTAAACCCAGCTTCGATACCTGTTCTATGAAAAGCCTCGACGGAAGCCTTGTCATTCGCTTTAAACGCAATGTGGCAAGGGGCACTTTGGTCACTCTTTTCTATCAGGAAACGCGTATTGGACTCACCAACTAATCCAAAGCCTGCCGCTGCTTCGTCCGACCATTTTAGTTCGATGCCCAAAGTGATAAGCACCTTGGAGTAAAAAGCGACACAGGCGTCAAAATCCACAACTTTAATTTCAAAATGATCAATCATATCTATCCCTACTTGATTGAATTTGTTCCATAAAAAAGACCACCTTAATCAAAGGTGGTCTCGATTGCGAAGTCTATCGTTTTATCGGTAACAAACTTGTTGGTTATGCCCTAGCTTAACTTAAAGGACGGCCTTCGTAATCGCCCGTCAGTGTTTTTAAGAACGCTTTGATGGCATCAACTTCTTCATCCGACATTTCCACTCCGACTTGGTATTTACCCATGTCGTAGATGGCTTTTTCTAGCGTATCAGCATGACCATCGTGGAAGTATGGCGGTGTCAGTTCAATGTTGCGCAAGGTTGGCACTTTAAACTTGTGTTTGTCTTCTTTGTTACCAGTGAAGTTGTAACGACCAAGGTCTGCGTCCGTCATATCAGTACCACGCTCAGCAAAGTAGTCCGCTTTCATGCCCATGGTTTCAAACGTTTCACCACCCATCGCTTCACCTGCGTGACAGGTTTGACAATCGTACTTCTTGAACAACATTAAACCGTATTTCTCGTGCGAGTCCAGCGCTTGAGTATCACCCATCATGTATTGGTCGAAGCGGCTATTTGGTGTGGTTAGGGTTTTCTCAAATTCGGCAATCGCATCCGTAATGTTGTTGCCATTAATCTCACCTGAGTAAACCTTTTTGAACATCGCAACCATTTCTGGGTCTTGGCTTAACTTGTCGACGATTTCATCCCAATCCACAGAACCCATTTCAATCGGGTTAAACGGAGGACCACCCGCTTGGTCTTGCAGATCCGCAGCACGGCCATCCCAGAATTGCAGTTTGTTGTACACAGCATTAAACACGGTTGGCGCGTTGATGCCACCCACCTGGCCATGAATACCAACAGATGTTACGAGTCGGTCCACGCCGCCTGTATCAAGGCTATGGCATGACGCACATGAGACACTATTGTCTCCTGATAGTCGCGTGTCGTGATAAAGCACCTTACCCAGTTCAGCCTTGTCTGCATCGGTTTCGAACGTGGTGTAAATTGGTTGTAGAACTTTGGTTTTACGTTCTTCCGATACCGGAGACTGTGCATGACGCTCTGCACGCTTCTCACGAATCCACTTCAACAAGGTGTGCTTTTCGTCTTTGGACATGCTCGCTGACCAGTGCATCGTGAGGTAAATCGCTGGCGGCATTGAATCGTCGTACAACACCTTTTCTAAACGAGCTAATGCGACTTCAGAGACCAAATCATCTTGTTTGACATCATCAAACAGGTTGGTCATATCAAAGTGACGCATGGCCACCTTCACATCCGCTTCCATGATTTGTTTTGCTACTGGCATTTCTGAGTAGAAAGGCATTTCGCTGTTTGGCGTATGACAATAACCACAGCCTTTGTCTGAGAGCACCTTCATTGCTTGATAATCTAGCGTCGATTTATCCAGAGAACTGAACTGCACTAACTGTTGTTGAGCCACTTTTTGATCGTCTTGCTTCACCATGTAGACAGTACCTAAGTAAGCCACTAAGCCTGCTCCAACGATCCCTAGCGTAATTTTCTTTTTATTCATAACTTTCCCCTAATCCGTTGCGGCGAAAGTTATTGAAATACCGATATTTTTAAAAATGGGAAAAAGGAATAGATATTAATCGAATATTTAGATGAGAAGCGGATTTAACATCTAATAGTTTTTAAAACAGACACTTGCCGACGAACGTAAAAAATACAACATAAAAACAACAACTTAAAACTAGAACTTTTATTGATATGAGTCAAAAATGACGGGAGCTCCAATATATTAACCAAACATATTAAATTCGATTAAAAATAATTCAGAACGAAATAAAGTAAGAATGGTGGAAGGGGTAAAGGAAAATAATATGGGCACAAAAAAAGGCAGCTCGTAAGCTACCTTTTTTGCAAGTCAGCAAATTAAATTATGCTTTCTTAACGTCTTTAGCTGGGTAAGTTAGCGTTGCTTCGCCAGCTTTAACGCGTACGTAAAAACCGCCGCTGCTTAGACCTGTAACAACCATTTCACCAAGATCGATACCTTTAGTAGCTACTACTACGTCACCGATTGAAAACATATTTAATACCCTGTTTATGTAGATTATGACCTTAAGTCGTTGGCGGTATTTAAGCTGAAATCGCCCCCTTAGCCTAATCAGGTTTTTTGTCGTTATGATTAACATTTATTATTGTTATAAGCCTTGTTTTTCAAGGCTTTGTTAAGGTTTGATAGAGATCGCTTTTACGCATTCAGCTTCGCATAAGTAAAGGGGAGATTTCCCCCTATTACGCTATGATGAGGTTAACCAAACCAAGTCATCCTCGCTAAAACTTAGTTTCTTGAGGCAACTTGGATATCGAATCCTATTGGGAGAAAGACAATGAAAAATGGACTCACAATTCGCGCTTTAGAACGTTCTGATTTGCGTTTTATTCACGATCTCAACAATAACCGCAACATCATGACGTATTGGTTTGAGGAACCGTATGAGTCGCATGATGAATTAGAAGAATTGTACAGAAAGCACATTCATGATGATGCAGAACGTCGCTTTGTAGTAGAGGATGAGCAAGGCGTACTTATTGGCCTAGTAGAGCTAATTGAAATTAACTATATTCACCGTAGCGCCGAGTTCCAAATTATTATCGCCCCTGATCATCAAGGTAGAGGTTACGCGGAAGAGGTCATTAATCGTGCACTTGATTATTCGTTTTCAATCTTAAACTTGCACAAAATTTATCTGTTGGTGGCGCTCGACAACGAAAAGGCGATTCATCTCTATGAGAAATGTGGCTTTATTGAGGAAGGTCATTTAGTGCAAGAGTTCTTCATTAATGGCAGCTATAGAGATGTGAAACGTATGTACATTTTGCAAAATCAATTTCGTACAAAATTTGAAATTGACCAATAAGCGCAAATCCCTTTCACACGGTTGGGTGAACGAGATTGGACATACCACTCGTGAAGTAGCGAGTGGTATGACACATGCTCGATTATTCAAACTGATATTGGTATGAGAAGATGACACGCTTGTCAGGGTCATCGAGATAAGTGTTGTTGTCCATGGCAAACGTCATCACATTAAAGGAGTGACGTTTCTGCACCAGATAACTCATGCCTACTCCACCAAAAACGCCTTGGTAATTATCCCCTTCACTGTTTTCCGAACCGTAAGATCCACCAGCAAACCCCATCAAGGTCAATTGCTCTGTTAGGGGTTTCAATGTGAATGCTCCCAGATAACCGCTACTGCCTGAAGAGTTCATCATGTTGAACCCATTCTCGGGGCTAGGTGTGCCAGTAAAACCAGGGGCTGAACATGCACTGTCCACTGCGCCATCACAAACTGGCACATCGCCATCGTTATAAGTGTAGCCAGCCATAGGGAAGATCTGAAAGCCTGCTGGCTCGATGCCAAAATAGCTCAAAGGTACAAAGGTTCCAACGCTGTAGTTGGTTTGATCGGCACCGTTGGTGTATTCATTCTTACCAAAGTTGAAGTTCACGATACCCACCGGAAAGAGCCAAGAGCCGCCCACGCGCCACTCACTTGCATCATCATTGATGCGAACGTTAATTTTACGCGCTTCATCTAATGCCAGCGAGCCAGAAAATGAGATGTTCTGGTCATCAAAATCATAGTTGTTGGAATAAGATGCACCAAACTTAGTGATAACCTTAGTAGGGTCATCGGCTAATTTGTTTTTGTTCTCTTTGGGAACGCGTTCACTAGCCAGAGCCGACGAGCTTAAAACTAACGCTGCACATGCCAGCCAAAACGTGTTGTTCATTTTAAATTTCCTCGACGAATTCGCTATCGTCTTTTTACTTTGTGCTTTTTATTCAGTTGAATTGATGCGGTCCCGTTACAAACAAAAACGGCGGTAAGCCTAGGACGTGCTTACCGCTGCTTTTCGTCGTATCGCTAATCTAGTGATTGCGTTAACGCCGGATTATTGATTTTTCCAGCTGTAGCCGATGCTCAGGAAGTACAACGCTGGATCATCAAAGCTTGCAATCGTGTTACCCGCTCGACCTTTCACTTCAGACGATTCAATCAAGGTCGCTTCAAAGGCAACTGACACCGTGCTTGCTTCATCAATCTTGTAATCAATGCCTGTACCCAGACGGTAAGCGTTGCCAGTTGGGATAGTCAGATCACCGTTGGATTGGTCTGTGTACATGCTTGAGTCAAAGGCGAAACCTGCATTCCACATCACTTTGCTATTAACCTTGTACTGTGTACCCAAAGCAATCTGGTAGGTGTCTTGTGTTTCTACATCCATCAGTGTTTGGTAAGCACTCCAATCTTGCCAGTTCAAGTTACCCATCACCGCCAGTTTGTCATTGAGCTCATGGTAAGCACTGAATACCAACTGCTGAGGCGCAACGGCACTGGTCGAGAAGTCTTTATCATCGAATTCGAACTCAGTTTCATTCGAGTAAGACAGACCTAAGCGAGTACCTGAATTCAACTCATACAGCACACCAACGCGGCCATTGACTTGAGTTTCAGTATCTTCAATGCCACCAGCGATTGCCGTACCATCAACTTTGACATCCATATCTAAAATGCCGTAATGGATGCCCAATGCAGCACCTACAGACCATTGATCATTAATACGGTATGAAGCAGAAGGTTGAACCGTCACGGCCTGAGTAATTGCATTAGGAATATCAATACGGCTGAACAGCTTGTCGTATTCCAGACCCAAGCCGTAGTTGCCGTACATACCAATACCAAGCGTCCACTTATCGTTCACTTGTTGGCTATAAAACGCAGAACCAAGTGGCACGTAACCAATGATGTTACCTGCGTCACCGCCACCAAATGTGTCCAGTGTTGTGTCGCCATACAAGCTGATCAAGTGACCTGAAAATGACTGACCCACCACATTAGACAAACCCGCAGGGTTCGCCGCCATGACCGAGGCATCCTGCGCTCTTGCCGCCATACCCGCAGACGCTAAACCAATGTCTGTGGTGGAAGTCTCATACAAATATAGACCTCCTGCTTGCGCTGCTGCACACGAGATGAGGGACCCCACAGCAACGATTTTGGTAAGATTTTTCATACTAAAACCTATAAGTATGTTAGGAGAAAACCCGTACTGCGGCGTTGGTTGTATATCAGTGAAAGGACTGACCATCACACACAGCACAGGCAATTTGTGGATTGAATGAGAAATAAAACCGACTAAGCGATTAGTCTTTCTTCTATTTTTGTTTTCATCTTGTCGCCTGAAATAAAACCAACGACGAACGCGCTTAAAATTTGATGCGCCTTGTTATTTCCACTTAATGTGTGACCAAACATCACACAGCAAAAATGCGTAAATTATTTTTATCTTATGAGTCGTATTAGAATTGGTAGTTGTATTCGATACGGTGGTCACCATCGCCAAAGTCTACTTGTTCATTCCAGTTAGCGAAGTAACGAATATTTGAACGCGGTGTTATTTGGTAAGAAATCGCAAATTCATGCGTTAAGATATTATCCTCACCCGCATAATACGTGTCTTTATAATCACTTGAGCCCGACAAGGTGTGCATATACATCGGGTTGTAGTTGATCCAAATTTTGTCGGTAATATCGATTTTCGAGTACATACCAACCACAGTATATGTACCTGGAATCTCGTAGCCGTTGTCTTCACCACTGAAGTCATTGGCAATCGTCACACCTGCACCAGCTAATGGGTATAGCTGGACAACACCAAGCTTCGGTAAGGCCTTGATGAAGCTGTACGACGCATCCAACTTGTCAGCATCCACGTCGTAGTTCACATCAAGCTGACGTCCCAATCCTTTCGCAACTTCAACTTGGAAATTACGCAGGCGGAAGGAATCAATACTGTCATCCAATTTGCTGTACAACGGGTCATCTTCATCTCGAATGCCAAACAGTTCGCCACCAATACCTTTGACTTCGATAACGTTCATCGCCATCGTGCCCGATTGAGACGCTTTATAAGTTTGGCCTATCTTGATGTTTGCCCCTTTGTCCGTAATGCCAAAGCCAGCTTGGGTATAAACCGCAAGAGGATCGGACATATCTTGTAGTTCTTTATCTGTATCTGTCTCAGCAAAAACGGGGGACGCAAACTGGATTGCTGCTGCCATCACGACAACAGACGGTTTCACGATATTCATAGGATTTTATCCATCTTTTATTCAATTAAACGCACGCGTCAACAAACCTGCATAAATCGCGGACGAACTGAATCGAGCCTCGGAAAGTTCGATTTCCAACGCGAATTTACAAATAACAGGTTGTTTAACGCTGCATTTAAATTAAATAGAGGATAACGGTAAGTTCAATCACCTATGGTTATATGAGTTATAACCTAAATTTTGGTTTAGATTTGAAATGAAATTTAGATTAACAATTATCTAAATAGTAGATATCACAACAAACAATGAATAATTAGTTAATATAGATTGAACATGTGAAATAAAATCAAAGAGAAAATAAACGACCAATTGGGAAATGAAACAACCTAGGCGTTTAGCTATATACTTTCACAGCAATTTCACCAATAAATAAATCATGTTGGATTAAACATATATTCTACAACTGTAAAGTATTTTCATTAATAAAATGTTATTTCACCTTGGCGTTCGATACTTCCACTTCTTGGTAATTCTTCAATATCATTTATGTGAACTACGTTGGCATCGCATATTTTTCTGTTCTACCTTAAACAAAAAAACGCAGCCCGAAGACTGCGTTTTAATTCCAATGTGAGTGAGCTTAAGCTCTTCGGTTAATCCGCCCTCTCGCTTACAGCTTTTCAACGCCCATATTGAACAAAGTAAAGCTGTAAACATCAGCAGTTTTCTCAATAACCTTGCTGGTCGGTGTGCCTGCACCGTGACCTGCGTTGGTTTCGATTCGAATCAAAGTTGGGTTTGTACCCGCTTGCTTCGATTGTAGTTCAGCCGCAAATTTGTAAGAGTGCGCTGGCACCACGCGGTCATCATGATCCCCCGTTGTGACCATAGTTGCTGGGTACTTAACGCCGGCTTTGACGTTGTGCACTGGCGAGTAACCTTTGAGGTAATTGAACATCTCTTTACTTTGTTCTGCTGTACCGTAGTCATAAGCCCAGCCCGCCCCTGCCGTGAAGGTGTGGTAGCGAAGCATATCCAATACACCCACTGCTGGCAGCGCCACTTTGAACAGCTCTGGGCGCTGCGTCATCACTGCACCAACAAGCAAGCCGCCGTTCGAGCCACCGTTAATCGCGAGCTTGTCTGACGAGGTATAGTCTTTATCGATAAGGAACTCCGCTCCGGCAATAAAGTCATCAAACGAGTTTTGCTTCTCTAATTTGGTGCCGGCATTGTGCCACTCTTTACCGTACTCGCCACCACCACGAATGTTCGCGACAGCGTAGATACCGCCCATTTCCAACCATGCCGCTCGGCTTGGGCTGAAGTAAGGCGTCAGGCTGATATTGAAACCACCATAACCATACAAGATCGTTGGCGCACTGCCGTCCATCGGCGTGCCTTTTTTGTAGGTAATGATCATTGGAATCTTGGTGCCATCTTTCGACTTGTAGAACACCTGACGAGATTCAAATTTTGCCGGATCGAATGGTGCGTTCGATTTGTGGTAAACCTCGCTGTCACCGTCTTTGATGTCTAGGCGATAGGTCGTGCTTGGCGTCTTGTAGTTGGTGAAAGAGTAGTAGACTTCAGCGTCTTCTTTCTTACCCCAAAAGCCGTAAGCACTGCCGATGTCTGGTAGCTTGATTTCACGAATGAACTTGCCGTCCATATCGTATTGTTTGACCATCGAAAGCGCGTCAACAATGTAGCTTGCGAACAGGTAACCGCCTGCAGTTGATGGGCTAAGCACGTTGTCAGTTTCAGGAATTAAATCTTTCCAATTCTTCGGCTCAGGGTTGCTCGCATCCACCGTCACTACACGTTTGTTTGGTGCATCTAAGTTAGTGACCAAATACAGCTTGGTGCCTTTGCTATCAATCACCCAAGTATCAGAATTGGTGTCATCCAAAATGGTTTGCAGCGGACTATCTGGCTTGATCAAATCTTTCAAGAACAGTTTGTTGCCCGACGTTGAAGTGCTTGCTGAGATAAACAGGTAACGTTGGTCGTCCGAAGTGTAACCACGAACGTACCGGTGCTTCTCAGCCTCCGTACCACCGAAGATAAGCTTATCTTCACTCTGCTTAGTGCCTAGCTCATGGTAGTAAAGCTTGTGTTGGTCAGTTTTTGCCGAAAGCTCGCTGCCTTCTGGCTTGTCGTAACTTGAGTAGTAGAAACCTTTGTTCCCCAGCCAGTTTACGCCGCTGAACTTAATATCCACTAAAGTCTCACCGACAGGCTTTTTGGTTTCAGCATCAAGCACAATCACTTTGCGCCAATCGCTACCGCCTTCTGAAATGCTGTAAGCGACTAAAGAACCATCTTTGGTGAAGCTCACATTCGCCAGCGAGGTCGTGCCATCTTCGCTAAAGGTATTCGGGTCGAGGAAGACCTCAAGCTTGCCACCGTCAAGTTGGCGATAAAGCACATCTTGATTTTGCAAACCGTCGTTCTTGTAGAAATAGGTGTATTTACCTTCTTTGAATGGTCGCCCTAACTTCTCGTAATCCATCAACTGAGTTAAGCGTTCTTCAATCTGGTGACGATAAGGAATTTGCGCCAAGTAATCGAACGTGACTTGGTTCTGCGCTTTTACCCAATCAGCCGTTTCTTTACTGCGGTCGTCTTCTAACCAACGGTATGGGTCACTAACTTTGGTACCAAAATACTCATCCACCACATCGACTTTCTTTGTTGTTGGGTACTTCACCGCCATTTTGTGTACGTGTTCAACCAACTCCTTTTTTGAGTCTTCGGCATAAGCACTCGGCAATATGCTAGTCATCGCAAACGCGGTCACCAGTGCTAAGGTTTTCTTTTTCATAGACTTCCTTTTCTGTTTTTGTTTTGTGTAATGCATCAAGCATCTTACCCATATCGAAGTAAGGATTCTAATAGCTTTGAGAAAATTGCTTGGTGAAAGTTTTAAAGTCACCAAAGCCAAACTAGCCGCTTAGCTTCGGTGATCTCCCTCAATATGGAGTTATAGACAAGAGCTTGTTAGCTCAGTTCAATGCTCCGAGATACACCCGACTCCACGGCAAAATCTTGGTCGTGACTGATAAGAATAAAGCCGCCTCGATACGCGCTTAGCGCCTGAGCAAGCATGATTTTCGAATCCAAGTCTAGGTGATTATCCGGCTCATCCAAAAGCAACAAAGGCTGCGTTGGCTGATGACTGACAATCAGCATCGCGAGCTTCATTTTCTCGCCGCCACTCAATACGCTGCCCAAACGAAAGACACTGTCTCGGCGAAAGCCAATGCCTGCTAATAATGTTCTGGCATCGCTTTCTTTCATCCCCTCACAATGCTGCATTAGGTTTTCCAACATGGAGAGTTCAGGCTGTATCGCACCGAAGTGCTGGTCGAGATAATAAAGCGGCGTATTGATTTGCAGCTCACCACTTTGCAGTGAGAACTCACCCAAGAGTGTTTTCAGTAAAGTCGATTTACCGCACCCGTTTTTGCCCAACAAATGCAATTTATCATCCGCATGAACTTGCGCAGTGATGGGTTGAGCCGAACCAAATGGCAGCACGCCTTCTAAAAGCGACACGACTTTTCGCGAACGACTTTGACTGTCTGCCAAATACAGTTTTTGCCCTTTGATTTGCTCTTTGCGCACTCGCAAGCTTTGCTCTTTCTCTTGCAGATGCGCTTGGCGAAGTTGCTCGTTTTTATTACGACTAGCTGCTCGGGCTGTGGCTTTATCCTTCATACCATCCAGTAAAATTTTCGGCTGACTGCCATCCTTTCTCAGCTTGTTACCTTGAGCCGCTCTTTGTTCTGCTTTCTCCCGATTGCGCTGAGCTTGCTCTTCCAATTGCTTTTTTTGTTTATCGACAGCAGCTAACTGGCGTTCCACCGCTTGCAGCTCGGTGCGCTTTAGCTCGGCATACACGTCGTAATTACCGCCAAATACTTGTAAGCCTAAACCGGATAGCTCCCAGATTTCCTCCATTTCGCGCAGTAACTCCCTGTCATGACTGATGAGCAAAATCGCTCCTGAGAAATTGCGCATCGAATGAATCAACCACTGCTTGGCATGTGTATCAAGATGGTTCGACGGTTCATCAAGGATCAGTAATTCCACTTCGCTTTCGAACAATTGCCACAGTTGCAAACGCGCTAACTGCCCGCCACTCAATTGCGAACAAGGAAAGTCTGGCTGTGGCGGCAAACCCATGGTTTCTAACTGCTTAGCAAGTTGGATGGGCAAATCCCATTGTTCACCTACTACCTCAAACAGATACTCCGAGCAATCGCCCATCTCGATCTGTTTGAGCGCGCTTAACACGTTGTCCTTTGCTAAAAACTGGGCAATCGACAGCTCTCCCCCCAACAAGTGAGATGGTTGCTGGCGATACACCGCAAAGGACCTTGGTAAGGTTACTTTACCGCTGGTTGAGGTTTGCTCACCGCTGAGTATCGATGCAAACACCGATTTTCCGACACCGTTACGTCCGACTAACCCAACACGGCGTTTGGTCATTGAACATGAGATTTGCTGAAAAAGCGCTTCGCCGTTACCAAATTGATGACTGATATTGTAAGCCTGTAAGACTGGCATAATTTGCCTCCTGTATAACAGGGACAACAGCCGTAGCTTGAGATAAATCTAGAGATGAGATCGATGCAAATACACGCGCCCATAGAAGCGCTTCAAACAGAAAAATGGTAACTGCAAAGAAATATCGGAAAGTGAGCTACGCCTACTAACCCTGTAAATCCAAAAAAATAAAATGAGAGTTGGATGACAGGTTTAGTTGTTCATGTTGGCGTAATCTCCTAAAGAAGTGATGGGCAAAGTCTAAAGGTTTTCTTGTATAAAAAGCAAGCGACTTCTGTCATCACATGAATCGGTTCGATCCAGAAGTGAACTAAAATCCATCGCTCGCCGTAATAGCCAAAGAGTGAAAACACCAATGGGAAACGGCTATGAATCTTTTGATTGAATCGGTCGAGGGTGGTATCTACCTCGCTTACAACGTAGAAAACCAAACAAGATCATTGATCTTGAACGAGCACAAAAGCCCGCTCAAATTTGCCAGCCTCTGCGAGGCAAGAGATCACTTTCGAGGAGAAGGATACTCCTCTGCAAAACTGGTTCACCTCAACGCATCCGATGAAATGTGTGGAGAAACAATACGCTGTGACATGCCACTAGAGATTGAATTGAGCTGGTATTAGTATCGGCTCTTTTTTCGCCCTCCCCTCAATATCCTCTCGCTCTTAGGCTGGTGATAATTTGCCAAAACTTTGAGCGATTTCGGGATCTTATCAACACATTTTTTGTTAAAGGCGTACTATGCTATTGGTAGTGTATTCCACAAGAGGGCGTGGTTATGAAATACAAACATATCCTAGTCGCACTGGAACTGTCTGATGAGAGTACTGTGTTGATTGACCGAGCGGTATCTATGGCGAGTTATCTCGGTGCCGAGATTTCTTTTATTCATATCGATGGTACTCATGGCGAAATTTATCGTGAGCTTGTCGATATCAAAGCAAACCCAGACCAAAGACCGTTGAATGAACATTCAATGGAGTGCTTGAAGTCCTTTAGCGATTACATGGAGCAGCCATTGAAGCACTTCTTCGTTGGCACGGGTGACTTGGCGGACAAACTGGAAGTGACCATCAAAGAGCAAGAAGTTGATCTGCTTATTTGTGGCCACCATCAAGACTTCTGGAGTAAGATCATTTCTTACTCAAGACATCTGGTCAACAAGTCTCCGGTAGATATTCTGGTTGTGCCGATTCACGACTAGTTTGACTGAACGATCGAAAAAGCCGCCAACGATGGGCGGCTTTTTTGTTGTTCTTGTTAGCTCAATTAAGGCTCTATTTCACCAATCGAATACAGCACCAACTCTTCTGGGTTGTTCCCTTCCCCTAACGAGTGAATGTCTTCCCCTTCTTGCTTCAGCTCATTAATCAGCTTGAGCGCTTTCTCTTGCTTCACCCCAATAATGGTTGGCATTTCAGAGGCAGAGACGCCAAAACGTGTCGCAACAAGCAAGTTTCTTACTTTGGTTTTATCCGATTCAAACATGACAGGACCTCTTTATTTTCAATCATCTAAGCATAGCGAATCGCGATGAAAAAGCATCACGCTGGTCGAATCAATAACGGATTTTCCTACGAGTTAGACAAGGATGGTAAGTAAAAGCTTAGTTACTGAAAACGCGGTCGAAATAATTGAGTGGCGCCACCTTAGTATTGGCTCTTCGCTGCCATTTACTCTTGTTCGCCACTAGCCACTTTTGTTCGGAGTTGGCTAAAATTGCTTGGCTAACCTTGGCTTCTCTCAATTCATGTTCCATCGCAAACAACTGAGTATCAACTTCTGTGCGACCAAAATTGACCATCTCTGAATGAGGCTGCGCGATTTCGGTGATACCTGCACAGCCAATAATTCCGATGTCTGCGGAAAACTGGCCGTAAAACTGCTCTGCCGAACCATCCACCACGTCGCGATCGTTAGTACGAATACGACCACCCGGAATCCAAGTTTCGATGTTCTCAAAGTGAGAAAGAATATGCGCCGCTTCGAAGTTATTGGTCACCACACGTAACTCACTGTGATTAGCTAGACGTTCGGCAACCAAAGTAATCGTAGTACCAATACCTAGAAACAGTGTCGTTCCGTTTGGGATAGCTTTGACTACTTCATCGGCGATTATCTGCTTTTCCTGTTGATTGGTGACTTGGCGGGAGGCATAACTGCGATTGCTCAAAGTGGCGGGCAATCCGACACCACCATGATGGCGTCGGGTGAGTCCGAGTCGACAAAGTTCATTGATGTCGCGACGAATGGTTTGTGTTGTGACTTCGAAACGTTGGGCAAGTTCTTCTATCGAGCAATATTCTTGCTGATGAACCAGTTCAATGATGCTTTGTTGACGGACGTTTAAATTATTCATTCAGTGCGAGTTCTCGTATGGCTGAAGGCACTTTTACTTTATAACGTTGAGGCGTATCTGTAATCATCATATCCACGCCCCAATGCCAATGTGCTTCAACTAATTGAGGAAAGTTTGGTGTATAACAGAAGAGTTGATAACCATACTGCTTGATCTTATGAGCTTGCAATTCGGTCAGGAAGCGGTAATCACAATGCATACTGTATGCATCGATGTGTTGTAGCACGACAGCGGAATCATCTGGAATCTCTTGCCATAGCTGCCCTCTTCTCACTTCCGGCAGGTAGTTTTTCATCATCATTAAGGCTTCTGTGTTAAAGCTAGAAAACAGAATCGCGTCCGCTTCTACACCTAAATGCTCAATCACCTGCGCAACCTTTTCGCACAACAGGTCGATTTCGTCACCGGAGTAAACCTTCAATTCAATATTGAGCTTCACACCCGCTCTTGAAGTCAGCTCAAGCGTCTCTTCTAAACTAGGGATAGGTTCGCCTGCGAAGTCATCACCGAACCACAAGCCTGCGTCGAGCGATCTCAGCTCGTGCCAAGTCAGATCTTTGACTTTGCCTCGACCATTCGTGCAGCGGTTGACCGTTTTGTCATGGATGACAACAGGAATGTTGTCCGCACTAAGCTGTACGTCGATTTCAATCCATTCGCAACCAAACTCAATGGCGCGTTGTATTGCCGATAACGTGTTTTCTGGAGCCAAACTGGATAAGCCGCGGTGTGCTGTTATTTTCATTTTTTATTCCGTCTTTTTCATTTGTTTTCAAATGAACTATCTCAACCCTCAATGACGCTTTGATTACAAAATGGTGACGAAAACAATGTTCAAATAAGTTCATTTTTTTGTAACTAGAACGTCATTTGGCTCATTTAATGTTCATTTGAATTTTTTGGAGCGAATTCATAATCAAAATGAACATTCGCAAGGAAACACCTGTTCAAATCATCCAATGAAAAGGAATCATTATGGCTATTAAACACCTCGCCGGACTTGCAGTTGCAGCGGTATTCATCAGCACGCAAGCACAAGCAAAAACAGAGGTTGAGTGGTGGCACGCGATGGGCGGCGCGCTAGGTAACAAGGTTAATGAAATTGCAGCAGACTTTAACGCAAGCCAATCAGAATACGAGATCAAACCGGTTTACAAAGGCAGCTATGCAGAAACCATGACCAGTGCTATCGCGGCGTTCCGAGCAAAAGAGCAGCCAGCGATTGTACAAGTATTCGAAGTGGGTACGGCGACCATGATGGGCGCAGACAAAGCGATTTATCCTGTTTATCAATTGATGGAAGACACCAAAGAGTCGTTCAACTCTGATGATTACCTTGCCGCCGTAACGGGGTACTACACCACCAATGAAGGCAACATGCTTTCCCTGCCATTTAACAGCTCAACGCCTGTGCTTTACTACAACAAAAACATGTTCGCAAAAGCTGGCGTAGCCAACCCACCAAAGACATGGAAAGAGATGGAAGAAGTTTCCCGTAAGCTGCTGGCATCTGGTGCGAAGTGTGGTTTCAGCACAACGTGGCAATCATGGACGCAAATCGAAAACTTCGGTGCGCGTAACAACGTTCCTGTTGCCAATAACAACAACGGCTTTGCTGGCTTAGACACTGAGTTTAAGTTCAATGATTCAGCATTTGTTCGTCACATTGATCAAATGGGCAAATGGTCGAAAGAAGGCATATTTAAGTACGGCGGTCGCCAATCTGATGGTATGCCACTGTTCTACACCCAAGAGTGTGCAATGACTATGGGCTCCTCGGCAGGTCTGGCTGGCATTAAAGAGAACATGAAAGACGTTGATATCGGCGTAGCGCAACTGCCTTACGATTCAGAGATCGTCGCTAAGCCACAAAACACCATCATCGGTGGTGCATCACTTTGGGTACTTCGTGGTCATTCAAGCGAGGAATACAAAGGCGTGGCGAAGTTCTTCTCTTACCTTTCTAGTGCAGAAGTCCAAGCAGATTGGCACCAGTTCACTGGTTACCTACCAATCACAAAAGCGGCTTATGAGCTAACGAAAGAGCAAGGCTTCTACGCTAAGAACCCTGGCACAGATACAGCGGTTCTACAAATGACGTCAACCGAGCCTACAGAAAACTCGAAAGGCATTCGCTTCGGTAACTTCCTGCAAACTCGCGACATCATCAATGAAGAGCTAGAAGCAGTGTGGGCAGGCAAAGCAACGGCACAAGCTGCGCTAAACAATGCAGTCCGTCGCGGTGACGAGCAGCTACGTCGCTTTGAGCGCACACAGAAGTAACGAACATTAATAACGAACAATGGTGCGCTGAGTCTTATTCAAATAACCGCTCAGATACGCACTCTCCCCGCCCATCTTGGGTGGGGAATTCGTTCACACACCTTGCCTGTTTTACTTTGGTATTTGTATGTCCTCACCTGTTGTTTTTAAACACAAATGGCTTCCGGTTGCGCTGATCGCACCTCAGTTGGTGATCACCTTGGTGTTCTTCATCTGGCCGGCAGGACAAGCCATTTTCCAATCTTCTCAACTTGAAGATGCTTTCGGCATGAGCCGTGAGTTTGTGGGTTTGGAGAACTTTGAAAAGCTCATCCATGATCCCCTTTACTTAGATTCTTTAATGACCACGCTGCAATTTAGCATCAGCGTTGCGGTGCTCGCGTTGGTCAGCGCACTTGTTCTTTCCGCTTTCGCCG
Organism: Vibrio jasicida CAIM 1864 = LMG 25398; assembly: GCF_000400365.1. Taxonomy (GTDB): domain Bacteria; phylum Pseudomonadota; class Gammaproteobacteria; order Enterobacterales; family Vibrionaceae; genus Vibrio; species Vibrio jasicida. The sequence continues at coordinate 19,150 of NZ_BAOG01000024.1, forward strand.
AACAAATCATCCGTGGCGCGACCATGTATCGCACCTTCTTGATTTGGCCTTATGCGGTCGCTCCGGTTGTCGCAGGTTCGTTATGGCTATTTTTATTCGATCCAACCATCGGTGTGATGACCGAACTGTTGAACCTGTTTGGCGTAGACTGGAATCCAACGCTCAATGGCACCCATGCGATGTGGATGGTGATCATCACCTCGACGTGGAAGCAAATCAGCTACAACTTCCTGTTCTTCTTAGCAGCGCTGCAATCCGTGCCGAAGTCTTTGCACGAAGCCGCAGCCATTGATGGTAGCGGTCCGATCAAACGCTTTATCACCATTAGCTTCCCACTGATTTCACCAACCAGCTTTTTCTTGTTGGTCGTGAACTTTGTTTATGCGTTCTTTGATACGTTCGCCATCATCCACGCGATGACACAAGGCGGTCCGAGTAACAGCACCTCGACCTTGGTTTACAAAGTCTACAACGATGGCTTTATCGGGTTGGATTTAGGTTCATCGGCCGCGCAGTCCGTAATCCTGATGATCTTGGTCGCTTCCCTGACTGTGATTCAATTTAAGTATGTTGAGAAGAAGGTGGCGTACTGATGGTAGAAAGAAGACCGTTTTTCAATCTGTTTTGCCATGTCATTTTGATTCTTGGCATCATTTCGATTGCGCTTCCGGTTTGGATTGCAATCGTAGCCACTACCCATGAAAACAGCGCATTCGCGACTGGCACTCCACTTTGGTTTGGAGATTTGGGTTTTAGTGTATTTACTGACTTGTTGAGTAACGACACTCAGTACAACAACAATACTTTGCCGATTGGCAGCATGCTGCTGAACTCTTTCATTATGGCGATGTGCATTACCATCGGTAAGTTGAGCATTTCCATCATGTCAGCGTATGCAGTGGTGTTCTTCCGTTTTCCGGGGCGAATGCTGGCGTTCTGGATGATTTTCTTCACGCTGATGTTACCCGTTGAAGTTCGCATCATGCCGACGTTTGAGGTGATTACGAACCTCAACATGCTCAACTCATTTTACGGCTTAACCATTCCGCTGATTGCCAGTGCGACCGCTACTTTCTTGTTCCGTCAGTTCTTTTTAACGGTACCGAATGAGTTAGTGGAAGCAGCACGCATTGATGGCGCAGGACCAATCAAGTTCTTCTTCGATATCTTGTTGCCTCTGTCGCGTACCAACATCGCCGCACTGTTCGTCATCACTTTCATTTACGGCTGGAACCAATATCTATGGCCACTGCTGATCACCACTGACGTGCAGTACTACACCATCGTGATGGGCATTAAACAGATGCTTGGAGTAGTTGATGGTGTTGTGGAATGGAACAAAATTATGGCCACCACCATTATCGCCATGTTGCCACCCGTGATTGTGGTAATTGCAATGCAAAAAGCCTTTGTTAAAGGTCTGGTAGATTCGGAGAAATAAATGTCCACGTTAACTCTTTCTAATATCGCTAAATGTTATCCGAACGGCTATCAGGCGATCCAAAAACTCAATCTTGATATCTGCGACGGCGAAATGGTCGTGCTGGTTGGCCCAAGTGGCTGCGGTAAATCCACCTTACTTCGCATGATTGCGGGTCTAGAAGAAATCAGCTCTGGTGAGCTCAAGATCGACACCACAGTCGTCAACGATCTCGAACCGGGTGAACGCGACATTGCTATGGTATTCCAGAACTACGCCTTGTACCCACACATGACGGTGTACAACAACATGGCTTATGGTCTGCGCAACCGCAAAACACCAAAAGCGGAAATCGAGCGATTGGTTCACGAAGCAGCAAAGATGCTGGAGTTGGATCATCTACTCGACCGAAAACCGGGGCAATTATCTGGCGGGCAACGTCAGCGTGTCGCGATGGGGCGTGCAATTGTACGTGAACCAAAGGTGTTCTTGTTTGATGAGCCTCTGTCTAACTTAGACGCCAAATTGCGTGTTCAAATGCGTTTGGAAATTAAGAAGCTGCAACGTCGCCTCGGAACTACATCGGTCTACGTTACCCACGACCAAGTAGAAGCCATGACACTGGCGGACAAACTCGTGGTGCTCAACAAAGGCAATGTAGAACAAGTGGGTACACCGCTAGAGATATACGACAACCCTGCTTCTCTGTTTGTCGCGACCTTTATTGGTTCACCATCCATGAACATCTTGGATGCCAATGTTACCGTCGACGGCATTACTATTGGTGACGCACTGCTTCCTACATCCACAACAAACTTGGATTTGGGGGTAGTAAAACTAGGTCTTCGTCCGGAGCATTTACAAATCAACCAAGATAAACCATGGTTGCAAGTAGAAGTGGAATTGATTGAATCGCTCGGTGCTGATTTGTTGCTTTACTGCCGCACAGAAGGCGGTGATTCACAAAAGCTGGTTGTTCGAGTTGAGGGACATACGCCGATTCAAATCGGGGACAAACTCGGTTTAGATATCAAACCCAAGCACCTTCACTTATTTAATGCCAATACCGAAAAGCGCATTGATTGCTCACTCAAAGCGGCATTATCAACGCCAGCTAAAAGTACGATAGATGACAAACAGACACAACGAGGAGTGGTGAATGCCTAGTCCACTATCAGAGCTCAATACAGAGTATCTGAGAAACATTGAATGGTTGTTGACCGACGTAGACGACACATTAACTTGGCAAGGAAAGCTGCCGCCAGACACTTTAATTGCGCTCGCAGAGCTAGAGCGCGTGGGTGTAAAAGTGGTCGCTGTAACAGGCGCATGTGCTGGTTGGTGTGACCAAATGGCAAAGATGTGGCCGCTGCATGGGATCATAGGTGAAAACGGCGCTTTTTGGATGAGAAAAGACGCCGCAGGATTCAGAACTACCTTTGCGCGCCCAGCGGAAGTGATGCGAAAAGAACAACGCACATTGCAAGAAACTATAAAGGGCATTTTGACGGAGTATTCTGAAGTTGAGTTAAGCCAAGATCAGAGCTTTCGGTTCTGCGATGTAGCGGTCAACATTGCCCAAGATCGTTCCCCTGTCGCAGCTTCAATTACGATGGAGATCCTCAACCGTATTTTGCATCTTAACGTAGAATCTAACCCAGTCAACGCGACCCTAAGCTCCATTCATATCAATGCTTGGATAGGAAGCCACAGCAAACGAAGCAGCAGCGAAGCCTACATTAAGCAATTTAATCAGGGGACGTTACCCAATTTGAATCGAGTGACGTACGTAGGAGATTCATTAAATGATGAAGGGATGTTTGAATGGTTACCCGTGACTTTCGGCGTAAAGAATATTCGCCCGTTATTAGATAGCTTAACGCATCAGCCGAAATATCTTACTTCTGAATACGGTGGGTTTGGTTTTGCACAACTCGCGAGCCTGATTGTACAAGCAAAAAATGGCAGCAACACTAACGAATAAACCGCTTGTGGTGTCGTACTATGAATAAGAAGGCGTTGATGTCTCTTTGGTAAACAAACCATGGATAAATTGGCGCTCTTCTTCGCTAAGTTCTACCGCTCCTTCCTGTCTATTTGCATTTTTAATCAGCCTATCAATTTCATTTAATTGCGATAACGTTAAGTTATTTAGGTGGCGCTTCAAGGTTCTAAACTGCTGTTGTTCCATAACTCTTTTCTTATCGTTTTCCAAAAAAGACACTCAATCCGGATATCATCCATGGAGGGGGGAAATACCACGGATTGAGTGAAAGAAGGAGTAAAGACTGCGGCGGATTGCATGAGAAAATCAAAATTCCCAATCTTATATAACTACTCCAACGAGAAAAATAATATCGCTTTTTGATGTATTTATAATTAGCAGTTACGAACTTTCTTCACCACAAGTGCTTAAAAAACTCCCACGAATAAACGCATCTCAAGCCCTTGGTAGACTTAGCATTTATCCATATTAAATACTCCGCGATGCTCAGAATGGAAAAGTCCGCAACAAAAATTGCTTGTGGTTCTCACTAATTATTTTTGTTTGTCGCATCCAAGAGCAGCCCATATTATCCGCAACACAAGGGATGACATTCCTTTCGCTCTTTAACAATCAGATGCTGCATACCGATTAATCCCAATCTTTATATGTGAAAGTACACCTTTAATTTCCCATTTTTTGCTTTTACAACCACTGAGCAGAACATCTCAAGCTGTGTTCTGCATAACAGTCTATTCATGTAGGAATTTATCGTGGATAAATATCAAGCTGCATACGCTAAGCGTCTAGAAAAACTAAAGGGCAATCGCTCACCAAAAGCTATTGCTCGCATTTCGGCGTGGGATGCATTTTTTAACAAAGAATATGAGATGCAAGATCTTGAATCTCAAATGGCAGACTCTGCGCGTCAACGTTACGAGCAATCTGATGTAAAAAATGAAATCAGCTTTAGTTCATTCAAACGCGCATTCTATAAAGAGTCGATCGTGATTTACGATTTGACCGATGGTGCATCAATTCAAAAAGTATTCACACCACTACTTGTGCTGGCAACAGCGTGGGTTCTGTTCGTGTGCTTTAACCAATAATTGAGCGTCCAAGATCAATAAACGATAGAAACGCAATGGGCAGAGTGGTTGTCACTTTGCCTCCAACAGTTGAGAGTTTAGGGATGAAAGGAAGAAATATTGCAGCATTTGCCATTGTTATGGCAGCACTAGCATTCGGTTATGGTTTTAAAACTTATCAAGAAGCAAATGGGGTGATGTACCCTACCTTCAAAAAGGAGTTTAGCCTCTAATGCCTAAAATTACGCTTCTCTTACTCGCAACAACTGTTGGAATCGGTATTACCGGTTCTGCATTCTGTGTTGGCGTGACGTACGCATTTACACAACTGCCAATCGAACAAATTCTATCGAGCTTATAAAAAAGTAGAGCACTTCGGTGCTCTACTTTTTGTAATTTGGTGTTCAGGGTTTGTGTTAGGAAACGAAAAGCCTAATCAAAACTCTCTGTTCATTTTCTGCAAGCACGCAAACAGAATGGCTTGATGCTCGGGGTCGATATTACGCGTTAAGTCCTGAACCAAATCTAGATGCAGCTGATTGTGGTGGTGGTGAATTTCTTCGCCACTCGGTGTTAACTTCACGACAATAGCACGGCGGTCTTCTGGATGAGGACAACGTTCAATCAACCCCGCCTTCACTAGTTTTTCAATTTGAACCGTCAATGTACCGGTCGTAATCCCCAGCTTCTCCGCCAGTTCTTTCATACGCAGTGCACCATGCCCACCCAACACTTCAATCGTGTGGATTTGAGCCAGTGAATAACCAGTGCCTTTCACTACAGATTGCTCCCAAGAAGACATTTTGTCATAAAACTCGGTAAGCGTTTGATTCAGCTTTTCTAATTCGCGCATCACTCAGTCGTTTGAACTTCCAAAGTAAGATGATGAATCTTATCAAACTTAGCCAGTATTTGCTTAAATTCATCCAGTGTTTTATCACTCTTGTTCTTCAATGCAATCGCCGCAGAATAATGATGACCACTGACTTTCCAGATATGTAAGTCGACAACCTCCGCATACGGATCTAAAGACTTTCTTATCTCTTTACGATAGTTCTTATCGATACTCTCATCCAAAAGTACTGGCGCGGTTTGCTTCATCAAGCCCAACGTCCATTTACCAATCACAACAGCACCAACAATGCCCATCATGGCATCTAACCACACCCAGCCGTAAAACTTACCGACAATCAGCGCCACAATCGCCAACAAAGACGTCAATGTATCCGCTAGCACGTGGAAATACGCAGCGGTTAAGTTGTGGTCGTGATGATGTTCGTGATCGTGATGGTCATGCCCATGATGATGGTGATCTTGCAAAAGTAGCATGCTTGCAAGGTTCACCACTAAACCAATCACCGCGACCATGATCGCCTCGTTAAATTGGATACTCTCTGGATTAAAGAGACGATGAATCGATTCGACCATCATCATCAGTGCCACAATCCCCAACGCAATCGCACTGGTAAAACCGCCAAGTACACTGACTTTACCCGTACCAAATGAGAAGCGGTCATTGTGCGCATTTTGTTTCGCGTAGCGGTAAGCAAAGAGAGTAATACAAAATGCCGCTGCGTGTGTGCCCATGTGCCAACCATCTGCCAGCAATGCCATTGAATCAAACATGGTTCCGGCAGCAATCTCCACCACCATAGTGGTCACGGTTAGAATCAATACGTAGAGCGTGCGTTTTTCACCCTTTTGGTTGTGAGAAACGAAATCATGTGAATGTTGCGATACAGCCATTGCGACACTTACCTTCCAATTTTAGTTTGATTATCAAATTATTTGACTTTAATTTAGTTTGACAATCAAACAATGTCAATGCGGAAAATAAATGATGTTAAAAGCACATTGCCCGATGAGCCGCATGAATTGCAGAGAAAGGCATTTTTGAAAAGTCAGGATAGATCGTCAGAAAAAGAGAAAAAGGAAGAAGAGAGGAAAAACAAAGAAGAGCGTTGAACCTTATCAGGTTTAACGCCCAAGTTATGTGATTCTATCGCATTTCGCAGGCGAGAAGCTTGTCTTCAAATTGCTCATCAATCCTATCGGCAATCAATTCGATTCGGCTTTCTGCACAGTCATCCAGTTCCACTTCCGTTAAACCATCAGGAGTAAGGTTGTAACCAAAAATGCCGCTATTGGTGATGAAGACCGCTTTCATACGTTCTACTTGTAGATCAACCAATAATACGATGAGCTGCTGGCGATCAAACACTTTCTCAGGAGAGAATCGCCAACCAACGCTTTGAAAGCCTTCACCTTCATTCATCGCTTTCAGCAAGCCACTCTCTGGCATGGGCATCTCAGAAACCAATGGCTTTTCATTCGCATGATGATGGTGATGATGAGGAGGATTCTCATGAATAGTGGTATTCCCTTCGAACTCGGCAAATGGAATCACACCATGCTGCGCAAAAATCACCTTCGTGTTCGGACGACTAACATTTTCAACATACGCCTTTAGTTTTTCCGAATCGCCCTCTTGATACAGATCGAGTTTGTTACCCACCACGGTATCGGCAATGGCAATTTGTTGGTTAAAGGTCTCATGGTCGGTGTAACGAGCATCAGAAAGCTTACGCGCATCCACCAACGTAATGTTCTTTTGCAATGATAATATGGTTCGGTAATGCTGCGTCGACAGTACTTGCAATACTTCTTTTGGATGACCAAGCCCAGTTGGCTCAATCAGCAGGCGGTCTGGCTTCGCTTCATTAAGCAGTTGGTTTAGCGCGATTTGCATTGGCAAACCGGCAGCGCAGCACATGCAACCACCTGGGACTTCACGGATGAAAACTTGTTGCTGCCCACTGTGCTGGCCTTGAACCAAGCTGCCATCCACACCAATTTCACCAAACTCATTGACCAATACCGCCCAGCGTTCATTCGCTGGCTTATTCGCCATTAAATTCAGAATCGCCGAAGTTTTTCCCACTCCGAGAAAACCAGTAATAATGTTGGTTGGTACCCCTAAAATAGGTTGATTATCAGAGCTCATTGGCGATTCTCCTATAACCTTGAACCAACTCATGGTTGGCAGATACAACAGACTCCGAAAACGCCGAATATTCTGGTGGCACTTTCGAGATGCTATTCAAGTCAAAATCAGCGCCGATATTGGTCATCGGTGGTACATGGAAATGCTCTGGCAAGTCTAGACCATCCACCACACAGTTATGACGAATCACGCAACCTGCGCCAATCACGGCGTTAAAGACGACCGAGTTGAAGCCGATAAAAACATCGTCACTCACTTCACAAGGCCCATGAATAATGGAACGGTGCGCAATAGAAGAACGCTCGCCAATGGTCACGGCAGCGCCCGCTTTCGAGTGAATAACCACACCGTCTTGAATATTGGTATCACGCTTAATCACGATGGCTTCCATACCGCCTTGTTCATTGACTTCATCAGCCCGAATCACCGCATAAGGACCAATAAAAACGTTATCTTCAATGATCACTTTGCCACAGATAATAGCAGTCGGATCGATGAATGCATTTTCCGACACTTCCGGCATGTGACCTGTTGGATTTCTTCTTAACATATTGATTTCTCTTTATTCGGCGTCTTATTAAACACTCAAACTACAACGTCTAACTTCAAGCATTACAGCTTCTACAAATCAGGTTTAAAAAACAGGGAGTACAAATAAGCTTTCAAAAATGAAGGTCAAAAGTCAGCCCAGAGATAAACCTAGCACCGACGTTCAAATGACAGTCGCATGCCATATTCCTTTGGTTCAATCACTCGTTGGTTGGCATAAACCACACCGCCGTTTACCCACGTTGTTTTGATTTGTGATGAGAACGTATGCCCAGCAAACGGCGACCAACCGCAGTGGTACAAGCTGTTGTCGTTCGTCACCGGCGTTGGTACTGCTGCATCAACAAGAACCAAATCAGCAAAGTAGCCTTCGCGAATAAAACCGCGCTCTTGAACACCATAACGAATCGCAGGGTTGTGAGCGGTTTTCTCTACGACTTGCTCCATCGTCATGTGGCCACGACTCACTTGATCAAACAGCGTCAGTAGTGCGTGCTGTACCAAAGGTAAGCCAGCAGGTGCTTGGTCGTAAGGGACTTGCTTTTCTTCCCAAGTGTGTGGTGCATGGTCCGTCGCGATAATATCAATCTGGCCTGTGCTTAATGCCTTTAGAAGCGCTTCACGATCGCTTGGGTATTTCACTGCTGGGTTACATTTAATTTGGTTCCCACGCTCCGCATAATCCTCATTGCTAAACCAGAGATGGTGAACACAAGCTTCTGCTGTGATGTTCTTATTTTGAATGGAGCCAGCCTCAAACAAGGCAAGTTCTTTTGCGGTGGTAATGTGTAAAACATGCAGTTGGCTATGGTGTTTTCTCGCTAACTCAACCGCGTAAGAAGAGGAGGCATAGCAAGCTTCGTCATCACGTAACACTGGGTGATCTTCTATTGTGAGTTCCGACTTTTTTTGCAGCAACCTTTGCTTGTTTTGAGCAATGTTAGGGCCGCTTTCACAATGGGTGACAATTAACACAGGCGAATCACGGAAAATCGCGTCCAAAGCTTGCGGCGCTTCAACTAATAAATCCCCTGTTGAAGCACCCATAAAGACTTTTACACCACAATGCTTACTTGGGTCGAGCAACTTAATTTGGTCCAGATTGTCTTCTGTCGCACCGAGGTAAAACGAGTAATTTGCAAGTGAGTTGTTCTCGGCAATTGCAAACTTCCGCTCTAATGCATCAATTGTGGTTGTCGCTGGGTTTACGTTCGGCATTTCCATGTAACTGGTAATACCACCCGCGACCGCTGCACGAGATTCTGTCGCTATCGAGCCTTTATGGGTTAAGCCTGGCTCACGAAAATGCACTTGGTCATCAATCATTCCTGGGATCAAATAACAGCCTCTCGCATCAATAACTGCATCACCTGGACGAACCATAATATCCTTTCCTATGGTTTCAATTTGCTGATCGACAATCCGCAAATCTGTTTCTGTAATCGTTCCTTCATTTACCACACGGGCATTCTTAATCAGCGTTGCAGGCATGACGTTTCGCCGGTTCCTTTTTGTTAGGGATGAAAAAATGAATGACGCACAAAGTGAGTTTTGTGCGCTCATGGTAGGTAGAGTGAGCTCACACCTCTATTTGACACAATCGTCGCAGACACAACTGATTTCCAATTGAGGGCTGATAACCGTAAAACCTTCTTGTCGCGCATTCGATTGAAGGCCAGTAATCATGGCAGGATCGATGGTTTGCTCGCTGATTTTGTCGCATTTAGAGCAAATCAGAAATTGAGGGATACCATGTTCGTGGTCGCACAGGATATGAGAACAGACAATGTACTTATTAGAGACCTTTAGCTTGTGCGCCAAATGTTCACTTTCAAGGAAATCCAAAATACGATAAACCGACATGGCCTGAATATTTTGATCAAAATGCGTTTTGCAATAGTCCATCAACTCATACGCTGACAACGCTTTGTTAGAATGAACCAGTGCTTTTAAGACGAGCTTCCTTTTTGATGTCAGTTGCTTGCCTCGAGCTTTACAGATTTTCTCTACATGCTTAATAACCGCGTCGATATCGCCCATTACCCACCTCACAAAACATTTATGCCACCCAATATATTTTATAATAATTGTTATGTTATAACATAAATTAAAAGTTCATCAAGCTAACACAGAAGTATCCAAGATAAGGCAGAGGTCCACGAACCAACAACGCTTGGCCTAAGGGCGATTTGGGTATATGAATTAGATCCGTTACTCTAGAAGCCTGATATCCCAAATCATAACAATCAAAACGGATGGCAAGGATGGAACAAGTTGGCTCTCGCGCTCTCATCGTAGAAGGCGGCGCAATGCGCGGCGTATTTTCCTGCGGCATACTCGATCACTTCATGGCTAATAACTTCTCACCCTTTGATAGCTTTTGGGGGGTATCTGCGGGAGCAAGCAATCTAGCGGCTTACCTTGCAAATATGCCGGGGCGAAACCTTAAAATTTATCTCGATTACAGCCTACGTAATGAATTTATCTCTCCAACGCAGCTTGTGCGTGGCGGAGACATGATGGATTTAGATTGGATGTGGGACATCACGCTCAGAGAACTCGATATAGATAGAGCGGTACTGTCTGCTGATGCTCGCCCTTTCTTTTTAGGTGTCACTCGCCAAGACAACGGACAAGCAGAGTACTTAACCCCAACAATTGATATGCTCGCGGAAACAATGAAGGCAAGCAGCGCATTACCTATTTTGTATCGCAACGGTGTCGCGTTGAAAGGGATAAAATATGTCGATGGTGGGGTCGCCGACGCTATTCCTGTCGCAGAAGCCATCAAGCGCGGGGCGACCAAAATCATGGTCTTACGGAGCAGACCTGTAAGTTATCGAAAATCCAAACCAAAGTTTGAAAAACTCACCGCGCGTCTATTGAAAGATCACCCTGCGTTGGTCGAGCCAATGCTCACTCGCCACGTTCGTTATAACCAGTCTTTGGAATTAATAGAGAATCCACCAGCAGGTGTTGAGATCATCCAGATTTGCCCTCCGGAAGGTTTTAAACTTAAGCGCTTAAGTCGCTCTCCAGAGCCACTACGTAAAGCTTATGAGCTTGGCATTGAATTTGGTCAACACGCCATTGAACGCTGGAACAAAATTAGGAACTAGGTAGCACGAATCAAGAACTAAACAGATAAAAAAAGCCACACCGACTAGGCGTGGCTGTTGCAAATTCGATGGCAGTGGATATCGTCTTTGCTTGCAGTTGAACTCAATAAGGGAGTTCCAAATCATTGTGCGCTTTTTCCATCTTGCTGAGCGGCCAAACAGCATGTTTTCCTTACGGTTTAATAAGTCTCGAATAAACCTGCGTTGTAATCTTGAATCGCTTGTTCGATTTCTTCGATGCTGTTCATTACAAAAGGACCATAGTGTACAACTGGTTCATCAATCGGCTCACCGATGAAGATAAGCGCACCGCTAGCCTCATTCGCGTTTAACTCAGCCGTATCACCTTGAGACAACAAGGCCATTTCCCCCTGCTTAACAACACGGTCACTAAGACTTACGTTGCCTTTGTAGGCATACACCATCATGTTGTGATGCGAGGGCGTTATAAGATTTAAACAGTCCCCGGCGGCAGAACGCCAATCAGCAACCGTAACGGGCACACCGGTTTTATCCAGTGGACCTCGAATCACTTCACCATTTATATTCAGATCGCCGGACAACACTCTCACCAAACCTTGTGTTTCTTGGTGATACTCAGTGATCGTTTCAGGTTGAAAATCATGGTATTGCGCTGGCGTCATTTTGTTGCGCGCTGGCTGGTTAATCCAAATCTGAAATCCATGCAAAGCGCCATCTTGCATGATTGGCATTTCACTATGAATAACGCCACGCCCTGCGGCCATCCATTGGGCTCCACCGGATCGAAGTTCACCAACATTGTTCATATGGTCGCGATGCTGGAAATGGCCCTTCATCATGTACGTTAGCGTTTCTATGCCGCGGTGAGGATGTGGTGGAAAGCCACCAACATAATCCGCTTGCTGATCAGACTTCAGTTCATCCACCATCAAAAAAGGAGAAAAGCTGGCATTGTTGAATCCGGCAACTCGACGAATCTTTACACCATCACCATCCGCGGTTGCGTGTGAACGGATAACCTGACGAATCTCTCTCAATGTACTCATAATCTTGCCTCCCTTATTGGTATGGTTCCATTGTAGAAAGGGCGGGAGAAAATCATGAGTGGATGAAGTTGTTCTACTCCATCGATTTTTTCGAACAAAAATAAATTCAAAATAATGGTAGCTATTTTTCAAACACGCTGTATAGTGACGGCTGGCTCTTAGAAGAGAGCTGTTAATGCTACATTTAGTTTAAGTTCCCTCTCAGTAAATTCTTGAATCCCTCAATTCAGACACCTGCGTAAAACTTCCTCTTGATTGCACATTCAATAGCTTAAAAAAGATCCACTAAAACTCGTATATTATTGTTTAAATTCAGAGGTTTTTATGTCTAAAGTAACTGGTTCAGTAAAATGGTTTAACGAAACTAAAGGTTTTGGTTTCCTATCTCAAGACAACGGCGGCCAAGATGTATTCGTACACTTCAACGCTATCGTTGCTGACGGTTTCAAAACTTTGACTGAAGGTCAGAAAGTAAGCTTCAATGTAGAAGATGGTAAAAAAGGTCCTCAAGCGACTGAAGTTACTCCTCTATAAGATAGCTTTTCTTGGTGCAGCATCTCCTTGCTGCACCAAACTCTCCTCCCCCTTCAAAAATTCCTCACACTTAACACTCAGCAATATTCAATAAAATTTGCTCGGTTTTCTGCTGCCTAAAATAAATGGGTTGCGGACATGATATCCATCACTAGCACACTGTATCTATCGTTAGAACACTATTGTAATCGTTGGTATATCACTTACTTAAAATTAGGAAAAATTATGTCTAGAAGAACTGGTCGTCAACGACACTGGTATCAATTATCAAATAAAGAAAAAATCACAAAGAAACAGGAGAATAGATGTTAGAAATTGAATTCCGTTTAAAACAACCCGACATTTCTTGGAACGCCAAAATACATCAACTTAACGGTGACGTTTTAAGGCGCCATATACTGCCAAAGCTTCAATCAACTTGTTATCTCATTGATTTTAAATACTGTGAGAAGAGCTACTCAGGTGAAATACTGTGTGACTCAGGTTCAAAGTTAGGAAGTTTTAGTATCAAATAAGTCTATTTTGATGCATTAATTAGTAATGCGAATAACTAGGAAGGTATTCAAATGGCCAGAAAAAGTAAAAAACAAATAGAACAAGAAAAGAAAGAGTCTGAACAAAACGCCGCTGCAGTAAAACAACAAACACGCCGACGTATTGAGGACATTATGGAGCAAAGAGAATTTGATAAATTGTTTGATCTTTAATGTTTAAACGAATAAATGAAATCCCTCCATACTCTTTTCATTACTCTTACCTATTAAAAATATCGATGTGCAAGGTATCGCCACCCCTTCTCAGTTCACAATGAGCAACGCACAGAAACCCGATATTAAACACCAAATTTCTCGCAAGGTGTCATTCAGAATTAGCCTCTGAATACTCGATTCACAGCTCGGTGTGTGCTGGAACCGAAACACCCCGCGATGAAATAACCTCTACAACACCCGAAAAACTAACCTTCTTCTCCATTTTACTATCACCCATCTGCTTTCTAACAACGCTAGTCAACCCCGATTTTTTGCGTATAATCGCAACCGTTTGCTTCGTATAACCCCAATGATATGGTTTGGGGGTCTCTACCAGCTCCCTTAAAGTGCTGATTACGAAGAGTTGAGATCACTGTGGATCTTACTCTTTGTAATAGCGTTCGATTTTTTCCAATCTATACCTATTCTTAGAGTAACTGCATCCACAACAACCATAAGAAAAAGTGGGAGTTTATTATGAACGCATTTATTCAAGGTCTTCCAAAGGTAGAGTTACATTTACATATAGAAGGTTCGCTAGAGCCAGAATTGTTGTTTGAGCTAGCAAAGCGCAACCAAATCGACATCCCATTCGAATCACCTCAAGTACTGCGTAAAGCCTACGAGTTCGAAGATTTACAATCTTTTCTCGATATCTATTACCAAGGGGCAAATGCGCTGCGTACAGAGCAAGACTTTTACGATTTGACTTGGGCATATCTAGAACGCTGCAAAGCCGACAACGTTATCCATACTGAGATCTTTTTCGACCCGCAAACGCACACCGACCGCGGTATTGCATTTGATGTTGTCATTCATGGTATTTCTCACGCCATGCAAGACGGACAAGAAAAGCTCGGTATCACCTCACAAATCATTGCTTGCTTCTTACGTCACTTATCTGAAGAAAGCGCGATCGAAACGCTGCAATCGATCTTAGAACATAAAGATAAAATCATTGGTGTTGGCTTGGATTCTTCCGAACTTGGTCATCCGCCAGAGAAGTTTAAGCGTGCATTTCAACAGGCAAAAGAAGCGGGCTTGCTGACGGTTGCTCATGCTGGCGAAGAAGGTCCAGCGCAGAATATTGTTGACGCACTAGAGATGCTAAGTGTTAGTCGAGTAGACCATGGCGTGCGTTGTGTCGAAGACGCCGCTTTAGTCGAGGCGTTAATCGAGACCAAGATGCCCCTGACGGTATGCCCGCTATCGAACATCAAGCTCTGCGTGTTTGATGAAATGGAACAGCACAACATTGTCGACTTGTTGCGTAAAGGTGTCGCGGTAACCATTAACTCGGATGATCCGGCTTACTTTGGCGGTTACATGACGGATAACTTTTTGGCAGTCAGCAATGCACACCCGATGACAAAGCCAGAGCTAGCTCAGTTCACCATCAATGCGATTAATGCGAGCTTCATCAGCGAAGCGCTGAAAGCCAAATACCGTGCTCAAGTCGCTGATTATTTAGCGAATCACTGATTATAAATACAAACCAATCAGGGCTAGCTATCTAGCCCTTATTTTGTTGTTTGAAATACACCTTTACTACGTACCTCACGATGTATCTCGTTCGGTTTGAATACAGTTTCTCCCCGCATTTTTTGCAACATAGAGCGCCTTGTCTGCTCTGGCGACCAGTTCATCAAAACTGTCTTCTAACCCTAATGTGGCAATGCCCGCACTAAACGTCACTTTCGAAACAGGGCTGAAATCTTCATCCTTAAGCGCCTCTAAACGGTTTTGTGCCCATTGCAGTGCCTTTTCTAAAGATACCTCGGAAGCGACGATGACAAACTCCTCCCCGCCCCATCGTGCCAACATACCTTCCTCTAAAGGGGTTTGGGCAAGAAAATCAGCAATATGCTTTAGTACGTCATCCCCAACATCATGCCCAAATGTGTCGTTAACCTCTTTAAAGTGGTCAAGGTCGAGCAAAATCAATGAGACAGGCCAACTGTGCGCTCGTGCCTTTTGAAGCTGCTCGTTGACTTTGGTGATCAGTGCGCGACGGTTAAATAAGTTGGTGAGCGGATCATGCATGGCCAACCAAGTGAGCTTGTGGTTGTTTGCATTGAGCAAATTGACCGAGTACGCCAACTCTTGGTTCGCAGTATTGAGCTCTTGTGTTCTGAGTGCGACCACTTCCTCTAGCTTTCTATTGTGCTGATGGATTTCATCAAAAGTGTTTTTAAACGCATTGGAAAGCTGACCTATTTCATCTTTCGAATCGTAGCCAGAAAACGCGGTGTAATGATTGTTCACTGCGTTTTCGACATCGTACGTCAGATCCAAAATCGGCCTTGTGATGGAATTGGTGAGATAGAACACGATAGGCATGAAAACAACAATCACCACCGATGAAGTAATCGCAACATCTTCCAGTAGCTCATTGATATCGAGGAAAATATCAGACTCTTCCGTGGTCACAAAGAGCGTCCAATTGGGCAAAGTATCGATTTTAGCGAAAGTCACGATCTTGGCTTCATTGACCTTTCTGTCGTAGTAGTGGCCGTGTCCAACATTCTCCCAATTGGTTTGCACCGCAATGTCAGCAAAGCCTTCAAAACCAACTCGTTCACCTTCAAAAATATTGGCGTGCAAAATCAGAGAGCTGTCGGGATGAGAAACCACTGTCCCGGTGCTATCAGAGATCCAAGCATAGCTGCTGTTGCCTAACTTCACTTTCGACAAACGCTGCGCAAGGTAGTTTACGGAAATAGACACACCAACAATCCCTTTCCAGTTATCCGCTTCGTCATACACGGGTACACCAAGGGCAACAACGGGCGTTTTGACCAGTAAGCCAACGTGCGGCGCTGTGATGTGATAATCTCCGTGCTTCCATCGAGCATCTCCAACAAATTCCGGCCACTCGATTTTTATGGCTCTACCCTTGTAATCAATCAGATTCCAATACTCATCGACGAAAAGCGTATTGATCACTGACTTCTTAGACATACTTTTGAGCCACTTGAGCTCTTCGACAATAAAGTCGATATCCCCTTCTTGAACACGTTGGTGACCACTAATGGTTTGCAATGACGCCACATGTCGTTGCAATTCTTGGCTGATGACGTCCGAATGGAGGTTAGAAAGTTGAATGGAGTTTTCTAAGGCGACACTAAAGATCCGTTGCCGCTCTTTAAAGTACAACACAGCGAAAAGAATCAGGACGAAACAAATCGTCATTACGGAATACGTCACGACAAACTTGGTTCTTACACTTCGGAAAGCAAACCCTGCGATATACACAAATGTCCTTATTAAGTGTGAGGATATGCATATAGTCTAGTTTGTTAGTAAAGAGTCTGCTATGTGGTTTAGTATGAAAAACGGTCGAAATTTAATAGTTTATTGAAAACTTCTTCGCTGCCAATGCACATTGTTCTCTCAACCATTTATGACTTGGATCGTTGGTACGAGATGAATGCCAATACATGGCAACATCGATAGGCTCTTTTAGAAAGTCGATCTCTAACGCTTTCAATTGATACAACTCTTTGTACTGTTCTAACAATATTTGAGGCATAAGGGCGATATAATCGCAACGTTGTATCACCGGCAATATTTCTATAATACTGCTGCTCTGCCAAGCAACGTCACGCTGAGCTAATATCTTTTCGTCTTTAATCCCACGTCCAGTCAAATACCCTCCTTGTTGATCAAGTTGAGATAAAGTGACGTGCTTTTCTGCTAAATATTCATCCACGCTAATGGTATTGCCTAGTAAGCGTGGATGGTCAGCCCGGCACGTTACCGTCAACTTATCAGACATCAACACTTGAGAACGTAAATGAGGATGCAAGTTAGTGTGTGCCTCAATCACAAGATCACATTGCTGAGTTCGCAAAAGGTTGGTTAAGTCCATGCTATAGAGTGGCTCAATCCGTGTCATCGCTTTTGGCGCAGTATGACTAATCATTGCAGACAACTCTGGTAACAAGGTAAAACCGAACACACTCAAAGACGAGATCACAAAACGCTTATCACATTGGGCAGGGTCAAATCGAGAATGTTCAGGCAACATATACGCAATACTTTCAACTGCACTGGCAAGCGTTGGGTAAATATCCAGAGCATACGCCGTCGGTGACACACCGTGGCTTTCACGTATAAAGAGTGCGTCGTTAAACATCTCACGAAGCCTGACTACCGCTTGGCTGACCGCTGATTGGCTAATGCCCAATCGTTGCGCCGCCTTGGTGTAACTTTTCTCTTCGACAATCGCCACGAAGGTCGGCATAAGGCTGTAATCTGAGTGCTTCATAATTTATGTATTCTTGCCAATTTACCTAGTGATATAGCCATAACTTATATCACATATAACTCAACTTATGGCGTTTTTTCATACAATTGCGCGCACGTGATGAAACAAACAAAACAACCATCACTCGCTCAACGTTCTACCCTCCAAACATCGACAAAAGGTATAACTATGAACGTCATAAAAGCCATAGGTCGCGTGATATTTGCGATTTTTATGGTGCTATTAAAGTTCTCGATCTTCATGGCTCTGATGCTTTGCGGTGCTTATTTGCTTGCACCTATAGGTACGATCAATTCAAAAGACATTGATATGAGTTTATTTACCAACACGCCCAACGACACCATGATGGTGATCTTTAACTCTGAATACTTCAGCGGGTACCTGTTCTCTGTCACCATAGCCCTTGTCCTTTTTGTTATCTATTTGCTATGGCAGATCCATGAAGTTGCAGTGCACCGAGCGGAAGAAAAGAAAAGTTCTCACATTCAATTGGTTTTTGCTTTGTCTTTATGTGGTTTATTCATCCATAAAGCATGGTGGGTATTGGCACTTATCATTGCGTTCGCTAACTGGGAACACATTGGTCAATCACTTAGCAACATTATTCGCAATAGCCGCCTGTCAACACAACCCCAAACGCCAGCAAAAGCAACGGAGGAATAACCGATGAAAGAGGTAATGATTCCGTACATTTTGATCATGTGGATTTTGGTCTCTACTGGCGCGATCAAATGGACACTTAAAAGCGCGTTTTGGATTATTTCTGGCGGCACGTTCATTCTTGTAGTGCTGGGGATTCTATCCCGTTTGTGGGCTCCGGTTGATCTCACTTACTCATCCACAGTCAAAGCACCACACTCCGTGTTGTCTCCCCTATTTCGTGAGCAAATCGACCACATCAATGTGCAGCACAACCAACGAGTCAAGAAAGGCGATGTGATTTACACCTTAGTGGATACCACTTCGCAAGCCGACGTCGAGAAGATTAAGGCTGGGATTGTGCAGCAAGAAGAGACCATCGCTCAGTTGAAGCGTGACATCGTGCGTGGTGAAACTTCACCAGAAATCTTCAAAGGCCGCGATCTGGAATACTACGAATCACAATTACGCGTCGCCAAAGCGTCATTAAAATCACTCCATGCTGACCTTGAGAAGACTGTCTTTGAGCAAGAGCGTAAAACGGTACGAGCGCCTTATGATGGCCAAGTAGCCGTCGTTAACGTCGCTGACGGCAGCCGTGTGGGTAACATGCACATATACGACACCTCACGTAAGTTTTTAGAAATGCGCATCCCTGACCAAACTTATCGTTACGTTGAAGCGGGGCAGTTTGCTGAGTTTTACGTCGACGCATACCCTGGTGAAGTGTTCCGTGCGCGCGTGCACAGTATCACGGCGGGTACCGGAGAATCTTCTGTCTCTCCTCTGCAAGGGCCGCAAAGCGTTCGTCAGCACGTGGGAGCAAACACCAGTAGCCATGGTCGAACTGTGATTTTGGAAATCTTCGAACCCGAAGGCAAATCCATCCCAATCGGTGCAACTGGCTCAGCGTGGATTGCCGCAAATAAACCACACAGCCTGTTTGGCTTCATTGATGTAATTGGCGCAGCAACGGTTCGCCTTCACTCTTATAAGTCTTACTTGAACGCGATGTAGAGAATAAACAAACCGCCCACAGAGGCGGTTTGTTTTTATGAAGTCAATGATGCCCCTACAATTCGTCTGTGGTTAGCAAACACTTTTGGCGCTAGACTGAGTGAGCTATATAAAGCTACCCAAATAAGGAAGAAAATGATGATTCAACAAGGCCAAGTACTACCTGCCGCAACGCTTAGCGAACTGACTGCGGATGGCATGGTAAATCACGAAGTAACCGAACTGTTTGCCAACAAGAAAGTCGTGTTGTTTGCGGTACCAGGTGCATTTACGCCAACATGCTCTGAAGCTCACTTACCTGGCTACGTTGTATTAGCAGACCAACTGAAAGCGAAAGGTGTTGATCTTATTGCTTGTGTATCGGTCAACGATGCCTTTGTCATGCAAGCTTGGGGCGAAGCGCAAAATGCTTCTGAGTTACTCATGTTGGGTGACGGTGATGCAAGCTTCACTAAAGCAATTGGTCTAGAAATGGACACGGACGGCTTTGGCGGTGTTCGTTCACAGCGTTACGCAATGATCATTGAAAATGGCGTAGTAACCACGCTGAATGTTGAAGAGCCAAAAACATTCGAAGCGAGCAAAGCAGAAACCATTCTAGCTGCACTTTAAGCTCAACGCTAAGATCACAAAACGGAAGCCTCTGCGCTTCCGTTTTTTCTATCTGAACTCACTGATTTTACTAGCTCAGCGCCACACATTTAATGAAGATGAAGTTCGGGAACGTCGCCAAACGTTGGTAATGCTCCTGAGAGATTTCACGAATCTTTTCATTCACCTTACCTTCTGAAATCGCCAGCATCGCCATGTTACTGCCCGTAATCGCATCGGTAATGTCTTGTAATGAACGGCGGTAGAATGCCACAGGAACCGGTTCTCCTACCGTATTCCACATATCTTCAACCAGCTCTTTATCGTAGTAATTACCAGAAGCCGAACATTCGAAATCCGCAAATGGATGATGGGTTGAGAAGACAAACTGACCACCGGCTTTTAATACTCGTTGAATATCGTTAAACAAGGGACGAAGATCTTCAATGTAATGAACCATCAGCGGGCAAATGACTAAATCGTACTGCCCGTCCGCCTCTTCAGGTAAACCGAGCGCCAAGTTTTGCGCGTAAGCGGTGACCGAGCTACCTAGCTTTTCTTTTACGATATCTATCATCTCTTGCGCAGCGTCGATGCAGGTTACTGAGCTTGCGCCCAGCTCAAGAAGAAGCTGCGCGTAAATACCAGAACCACAACCTAAATCCAGCACCTTTTTGCCTGCCACATCACCGACTAGTTCAAGGGAGTTTGGACGCTCAAAATGCGCGTTGTACAGATTATCTTGCGCGGCTAAATCGTATTGCTTTGCGTAGGTGGTGTACATTTCTTGCTTCATGGTGACTCCAACGAAAAAGTGGGATGCGAAGACTAGAAAATACTCGATATGAAGTAAAGTGAAAAGCACGTCAGATCAGTGATCTTGCGCGTACATTGAAGAAGTGGCGTTCTGAAAAATAGAAAGAGCCTTACCGATGTATCGAAAGACTCTGAATTGTGTGCAACCCCCTAATCGAATCAAAGCCTAGGTATTAACGCATTCGCACCACACTGGTCTCTTGCTTGCGCTGCATTTCACCAAACGTCAGCACAAACGGGGAAGATTGCTTAACGCGGCTTGGCAACGAAGACAGTGCGTTATAAGCGTCTTGCTTGGTTTTGAAATCCCCAACCGTCACGGTATACCATCGTGTACCACGGCTGTTTTTCCAGTTCACCCAAACCGGATGTTTCGGATCAATATAGCGAATGTACTCTTTGACATCCTTTTCTTTTTTGAGTGCCAGTACCTGCATCGTGTAGTGATTTGGGTTGAGGTATCCATAAGCATCTTGCGATGACATAACACCAACACATTGCCCAGAATCGACTGGTTGATGCTGCGGCAGCACACAGCCAGTAAGGGAAAAAGCCAAGGCCAAAGATAAAATCTTGCGCACACGTAACTCCGTTTTTTTGTTCTGAATGTTTCTCTTAATGAGTGCTCAAAACAAAAAAGGCGACCATTTCGGCCGCCTTAGTAAATCAATTTGCGTGTAATCGAGATTTAGAACCAGCTCGCGACCAAGCGCTTAAACCAATCCATTAGACGTTTGAAGATACTGCCTTCATCAACGGGCTCTAACGCCACTAGCTCAGCTTCTTTCACGACGTCACCGTCGACCTTATACAAAACCTTGCCAACCACTTGGTCTTTTTGAATCGGGGCAATTAAATCGCCGTTGTATTCAACTTCCGCTTGCAGCTTATTTACATCGCCTTTTGGTAGCGTTAGATAGATATCGCGATCGACGCCGACTTTCAATTCATCTTGATTGCCCATCCAAACGCGCGCTGTTGATACTTCTTTACCAGCTTCAGTTGGTACAACCGTATCAAAGAAACGGAAGCCATAACTCAGTAGTTGTTTGCTTTCTGACTCACGTACACTTGGGCTTTTTGCGCCCATTACAACCGCGACCAAACGCATGTCACCATTAGTTGCCGACGTCGCAAGGCTGTAACCTGCGCCACTGGTGTAACCGGTTTTCATGCCATCCACACTCATGCTGCGATCGCGTAGCAAGCCATTCCGGTTGTATTGGGTAATGCCGTTGTAAGTAAACGAAGTCTCGCTGTACAACGGGTAGATATCTGGTAAATCACGAATGATGGCACGGCCGAGAGTCGCAATATCACGAGGTGTCGAATACAAACCATCACTGTCCAATCCGTGTGGGTTGGTAAATGCAGAGTTTGATAAACCAAGCTGATTCGCCCAACTGTTCATCAATCCAACAAACCCAGCTTCACTGCCTGCAACGTGTTCTGCGATAGCCACACTGGCATCGTTACCCGATTGAACAATCAAACCACGATATAGATCAGACAAAGAAACAGAGGTACCCACTTCAATGAACATTTTTGAAGAGTCTGGGAAGTTTTTTGCCCATGCATTTCGGCTGATCACCACGTCGTCATCCAGACTAATGTTGCCTGATTTAACCTCCTGACCAGCAACATAGGCGGTCATCAGTTTGGTCAAACTTGCGGGGTTAAGACGCTTATCTGCGTCTCTTTCTACCAATACAGTTCCGGTGTGGTAATCCATTAAAACGTAACCGCGTGAGCTAAGCTCCGGAGCATTAGGAACAACGGTAGGTGCAGCAAAACTAAAAGTAGATACTGCAGTCAGAGCAGTCGCTAACGTAGCATTGATTAAAGTGTTTTTTCTCATAGCAGCTTTCTGTGGCTTACAAACTAAGTGGAGTATATTGAAACGCTGTTCAGTTACAGCAGCTCTGTTACGATTCGTTACGTTTACTCGATGTTTGTCGAAAAGAATGCGATGTCCGTAGAATATTGCACACAAAACCGGCATATGAATACGCTAGTCAAGCATATGAGACAACTAACATTTATCACCATTCAAAATACCAAAGCGCTAATAGCAAAGAGCTGAACTTTCCATCTTAGCCCCGTCCTTTTAGCCCTTACTCTCTGTGCTCAAGACCCAAAAAGATTACACATCAAAACATTACACCTCATAACTTTTCAACCCTAAATGCACGGTCAAAACTCGCATAAAAGGACAAAAAAAGCGTAGATTTGCATATTTTTACATAAAACATTATTATCTCGTCGCATTTTTTAATTTGAACTCAAAATAAATGGAGGGCGGTTTTGGTGTTTTTCTTGAAAAAGGACAGCACTTTTAAAAAGCGTACATGTTGTATTTATGGATAATGCACTAAAAAAATATAGTATCGACACCACCGACTATCAGGTTGGCCAAGACAACGTTCAAAAGTGGGGATTCGATATCCACAACCCAGTATTCGGAATTAGTGCTGGTCTTGTTCTTCTTTGTCTTGCTTCTCTTCTCATTGTTGACCCTGCGACTGCTCGTGATGCCCTAAACGGCCTAAAGAACGGCATCATTTCAGATTTCGACTCGTTCTTTATGTGGTCAGCAAACTTCTTCATCTTATTCGCTATCGCGATTCTTTTTTCTCCCCTCGGAAAAATTAGAATCGGCGGTAAAGACGCCATTGCAGAACACTCAACCATTTCTTGGTTATCTATGCTTTTTGCTGCCGGTATGGGTATTGGGCTGTTGTTCTGGAGTGTTTCAGAACCAACCGCTTACTTTACCAATTGGTTCGGTACTCCTCTCAACGTAGAGCCTTATACCGAAGAAGCAAAATCACTTGCGATGGCCGCAACCATGTTCCACTGGGGCATCCACGGTTGGGCGATCTACGCCATTGTTGCACTCTCACTGGCCTTCTTCGCTTTTAATAAAGGTTTACCACTTTCTTTGCGCTCAGCGTTTTATCCAATCTTTGGGGACCGCGCTTGGGGTTGGTTAGGTCACGTTATCGATATTCTAGCGGTACTCTCCACTCTATTTGGTCTAGCGACGTCTCTCGGTTTAGGTGCACAACAAGCAACCAGTGGCATTAACCATGTATTTGGTTTAGAAGGTGGCATTGGTACGCAAATGATTGTTATCGCATTCGTTACTTTTATCGCAGTACTTTCTGTGATCCGAGGTATCGATGGAGGTGTCAAACTACTGAGTAACATCAACATGGCGGTGGCTTTTGCACTGCTGGCGTTCGTGATGTTCATTAGCTTCGATATCGCGACAACATCCATTTGGGATACCACTGTCGCTTACGCACAGAATATCTTTGCACTCAGCAACCCTGTAGGTCGTGAAGACACTGAATGGATGCACGGTTGGACTGTTTTCTATTGGGCGTGGTGGGTATCTTGGTCACCATTCGTGGGCATGTTTATCGCACGTGTATCGAAAGGACGTACCGTTCGAGAGTTTATCTTCGCGGTTATCGTGATTCCAACCACAGTAACCTTAGTTTGGATGGCCGTATTCGGTGGTATCGCACTCGACCAAGTAGTCAATAAAGTCGGTGAATTAGGCGCAAATGGCTTAACCGATATCTCACTGACGTTGTTCCATGTGTACGACGCCATGCCATTTAGTTCAGTCATTTCAATCCTGTCTATCGTTCTGATTTTGGTGTTCTTTATTACGTCATCAGACTCTGGCTCGCTGGTTATCGATAGCATCACCGCTGGCGGCAAAATTGATGCACCAGTACCACAGCGTATTTTCTGGGCATGTATTGAAGGCTCTATCGCTGCCGTCATGCTTTGGATTGGTGGTAAAGAGGCACTGCAAGCACTGCAATCTGGCGTTGTCGCAACGGGTTTACCATTCACCTTAGTCTTATTGGTCATGTGTGTGAGCTTGATTAAAGGCTTAAGATCAGAATTACCGGCGTATCAAAACGCAGTGCAGAAACCTTCTGTTGCTTAGCAAAAGCTTTATATCATCAATATGAGAAACGAGCGTCCATTTGGCGCTCGTTTTTTATGCTCGTCACCGTATTGTATTGCGAATCAATAAGTTCCGTTCTTACACATAAAATGTATGGTCCGCCCCGTTATTGCAACTACAATTTAGTAATAACGGAGTTGGTTTGCGCTAATGTATTCGGAGTCCACGTTGGGA
>NZ_BAOG01000023.1 GCF_000400365.1 Vibrio jasicida CAIM 1864 = LMG 25398
AAGCCTAATCGGCCTAGGGCGGTAAAAATGTCAAAGACTCGCTACCCAGTTAATCGCAAAGCAGCTCCGCTTAAGTGAACTACATTGCGCTTGAACAGCGGCCTTATTCGATTTTGTGACGACTAAAAACGTCTATGCAACTTCTCTTTTCGTTTCGCCAACATTGCGGCAGGAGAGAAGCCTGTCACCAACATTGTCCCACTAAGCACCAGAATGGTCCCTATGATGGTGTTGAAACCGACTGGCTCATCCAAAACTAGGTAGCCCCATAGAATACCGAAAACGGGCACAAGGAAAGTGACGGTGAGAGCCGAAGCAGGGCCAATTTCAGAAACTAGGCGGAAGTAAAGCAAATAAGCCAAACCTGTACAAACCACACCGAGAGCAACCACAGAGCTCCACTCTATACTGGTTGGTTCTGCACGCATTGGTAAAAATGGCAGTAGCGGAAGTACCCAAATAACCGCTGCCCACATACTGCCGTGTGCGTTGTCAAAAGCTGGGACTTGTGGTGCATTTTTAGTGTAGTTGGTTGCAATCCCATAGCTGAAAGAAGCCATTAAGCTTGCCCCAATAGGGAGGGTAGCCTCTCTGCCGATGATTGAAGAATCCAAACCGACAAGTACAGCGACACCGCCAATACCAATCATCATACCTAGAATGGCTTTTGCCGTTAAAGGGCTGCGATACCAAACAAAACCAATTAATGCGCCCCATATCGGTGCGGTTGAGTTGAGAATGGCTAAGGTCGACGCATTAAGTGTTTGAACAGCGTAAGCAAAAAGCAGAAAGGGCACGGCGCTATTAAATAAGCCAATAATGAAAAAGTGCTTAATGTGTTTTGTGAAGGCAAGTTTCTTTTTGAGATAGAAAGCTATCAAGAGCAATGCTATTGCCGCAAATGCAACACGAAACTCGATTAAGTAAGCCGGTCCGAACGTATTAGCGGCGACTCGCATAAACAGAAACGAGCCACCCCAAATAGCAGCGAGACAAAGTAAGCGAAAAAAACTGGCTGCAGTCATGATACATCCTTGGTCGAGGTCTAGCGCCCCATTGATTAATTGTTGCGCTAACAGTGGATTAAACCAAGGATGAGATCAACCAGAAATGCAACGCCAGTTCCGAATCTGGCTACCACTGACTTATTTTGATGGTCTTAAATTTCTTCTTTTGGAAACAAGATTGGGAGGCTGTCCCTGTAGGTGTGATACCACATTTTTCCATGATCTAAATTTTTATACTCGATAAGAGTCGGTAAATTGAAACCCATGTAGTTCTTGGTTTGTATATGTTTATAGAAAGCCTCAACGGAGGGGTGATTTCCTATGTGTGTTGAGCTGAATATAGCGGTGACTTCTAACCATGGCGAAGCCTCGTAACGTTCCTCTTCCAAAGGATAGATGGTGTCTTCAATACGCCAGAACGAACCGTCGGCGATAATAAAATTCTTGAAAAACTGGCTCCCAATATCTTCTGATACCATGATATGTGCTGTTTTTGCACCTCCAAATGAATGTCCAGCCAGTGTGCGTTCATTTGGATCGATATCGTATTCGGCTTCGACAACTGGGATGAGTTCTTGGGTTAAGAAAAGGTAGAAGTCATCGACCCCTGGTGGCAAATAATCAATATTTCTGCGTCCAGGAGGACCTTCATGAATGGCGATTAGAATGACATCGAGTTCGGCATTGGCGACAAGGTTGCCAAACCCCTGACCCGTCCCATTACCATCGGAAACGTAGATAACGGGCAAAGATGTTGTGCGCTCTTCATAGTTTTCTGGCAAGTAGATGTCGTAGGGATAGCTGACGCCAGTGATATTAGAAAAGATATTGTCTTGTACTTTTTCCGCAGGAACATACGCGGAGCTGCTGTCAACAGAGGAGCCATCTCCCCCACCACATGCTGATAACACAAGCCCCAAAGAAAGGGCGATGAACCAACGCTTCAAAACTTCCATGTTTTACCTTTGCTTTTGATTTAAAGAACAAAAACAATTGTATAAAATTTGCGCAGTCAAGAAGCCTCGCGTTATCAACAAATGAAAAGGCGGGGCGAGCGGGTTTGTAACTCTTCGAGTCAATTATCGAATGCGGTGGTACGTTATTGTTTTACCTGTCATTAATTATTGGCTTTCAGACCAGACCGCGAACTCGTTGCCACTTGGTTCGGCAAAATGGAAACGACAACCTCCCGGGAACTCGAAGATAGGGCGGATGATTTGCCCCCCGAACTGTTCGACTTTGGCTAACGTGGTGTGAATATCTGAGCTATAGAACACCAATAGTGCTGCCCCATTTGTTGTTTGGCTCACTTGCTCTGCTGCATAAAAGTCACCGTCCAAGCCTTGACCTGAAAAGGCGCTGTATTCTGGCCCATAATCAACGAAGCGCCACCCAAAGGTTTGCTCGAAAAACTGTTTAGTCGCATTGATGTCTCGCGTGCCAAACTCAACGTAATTTAACTTTTCATGTTGGTGCATTCTGGTGTCCTTTTCATCGCTGTGCTTTTCTGTCAGTGTATTAACTCTTCCGTCGAGTTTCTCAGCCCGAGTCTAGGTTTTATTAATCAAACTGATAAAACCTCAAAAATTTCATTGGTTATCCCTATTAAATCTATCGTTATTTCCCATTAAACAAATGTAATCATTGAAGATATATTCTTAGTGGGCAGAAAAGAGCTTTTGAGTATCCATTGACCACTCGACTGGTCAAATGGTTAGCACGCATTGGAGAGCAACCATGCAGATGTCAAAAAGCTTTTTATTAATTACAGTTGGCTTAGCCAGCACATCTCTGCAGGCGCAAACCCTGACAAGAGACAACGGTGCACCAGTCGGTGACAACCAGAATTCAATCACAGCAGGTGAAAACGGCAGCGTATTACTGCAAGACGTTCACCTGATCCAAAAATTGCAGCGTTTTGCCAGAGAGCGTATTCCTGAGCGTGTTGTGCATGCTCGTGGTACAGGTGCTCATGGTGAGTTTGTTGCATCGGCTGATTTTAGTGACTTAACGGTTTCCGCTCCTTTTACTAACAAAGGAAAGGTAACCCCTGTTTTCGTTCGTTTTTCGACCGTTATTCACTCAAAAGGATCACCTGAGACACTTCGCGATCCTCGTGGTTTCGCCACTAAATTTTATACTGAACAGGGTAACTGGGATCTGGTAGGGAACAACCTGCCTGTGTTCTTCATCCGCGATTCAATTAAGTTTCCGGACATGGTGCACTCTCTAAAACCGTCTCCTGTTACCAACGTTCAGGATCCAAACCGATTCTTTGATTTCTTCAGTCATGAGCCGAGCGCGACCAACATGCTGACTTGGGTTTATAGCAACCTAGGTACGCCAGCAAGCTATCGCACGATGGACGGCTTTGGTGTGCACGCTTATAAGTGGATTAATAAGCAAGGCGATGTGAACTATGTGAAGTTCCAATGGAAGAGCAAACAAGGTATCGAAAGCCTGCGCCCTGATGAAGTAACCGCAATGCAGGGTAAGGACTTCAACCATTTAACCAATGATCTGTACAGAGAAATTGGGCGTGGTAACTACCCTAAATGGGATCTCTACGTGAAGGTGCTGTCACCAGAAGCTCTGAGCAAACTGGATTACAACGGGTTGGATGCGACCAAAGTATGGCTGAATGTACCGGATCAAAAAGTCGGCACTATGACGTTGAACCGCCTACCAGAAAATTTCTTTTTAGACACTGAACAGTCGGCATTTGCGCCTTCGAATTTGATTCCTGGTATCGAGCCATCGGAAGACCGTTTGCTACAAGGCCGTTTGTTCGCTTATGCAGATACACAGCTGTACCGCGTGGGTGTGAACTTGTTCCAACTGCCAGTAAACCGTCCTTTAGCATCAGTGAACAACCATAACCAAGATGGATTGAGCAACAACGCGAAGCAAGGCAATGGTGATGTGAACTACGAACCAAGCCGTAAATTGGCGCTGGCAGAAGACACGCAATTTAAAGCGGTTGAAACCAAGCTGGTTGGCACTGTTCAACAGAGAGCAATCAGCAATCCTCGCAACTTCTACCAAGCGGGTGTGTTGTTCCGCAGCATGAGCGAGCAAGACCAGAGTGATTTGATTGCTAACTTAGCGGGTGACCTGAACAAGGTGATGGATAAAGACGTTAAGGAAACCATGGTGAGCTATTTCTATCGCGCAGATAAAGAGTACGGTACGCGTCTGGCTGAAGCGACAGATACCAACCTTAAGCAAGTGAAAAACAAAGCGATGATGTAAGCAATAAGTTTTGACCTGCGGGAGATTTATCTGCTCTTTTCTGCCCGAAAATCAGGGCTCCCGTGGGTCATTCTCAAATTCTGTTAGTGAGGGTGAGTAAATGAAAACCGTGTTTTTGCTCAGTGCCGTTCTGTTCTCTTTAAGCTTCTCGCTGAGCTTATTAGCTGCCGAAGACGAACTAGAAGAGGAATACCAATCTTTGGTTGAACTGTTCTTTGACGCAGCGCGAATTGGCAATAACGAAGTGGTCGATACATTTGTTTCTCAAGGCTTCCCAATCGACCAACGTAACACTCAAAGTTATACCGCATTGATGGTGGCAGCGTATCAAGGACATCGAGAAACCGTTCGCTTGCTGCTCGATTCTGGCGCTAACGCCTGCCTGCAAGATAAACGTGGTAACACTGCATTAATGGGAGCACTCATCAAGCGTGAAATTGGCATAGCGAAAGACCTCTATCAAGCGGACTGTTCACCAGAGCTGCGCAATAAAGCAGGGTTAAATTTGAAAGAGTTTGCCGAAATCTATGGTCAATCCAATGTGTTGAAATCACTTCAACAATGATAAATAACAATAAATAGGACCCACAGTATGAATAAAACAACATGGCTTGCTGCACTTACGCTTCTCTCTTCCCCAACTTTTGCCGAGACAATAAGCGTAGAAATGATTGACCTTGGCTCTGGGCAATCAACCGGTAGTGTGATGATCAGCGACAGTGATTACGGCACCGTTTTTACGCCGAAACTACAGGGTTTACCTGCTGGTACGCATGGCTTCCACCTACACACTAACGGCTCGTGCGACAGCATTACCAAAGAAGGTAAAACGATACTTGGCGGTGCTGCCGGAGGGCATTATGACCCAGAAAAAACAGGTAAGCATGGCTTCCCTTGGACGGACGACAATCACCTTGGCGATTTACCAGCACTTTATGTGAATGCTCATGGTGTCGCGGATCAGCCAGTATTGGCACCACGAGTAAAACTTGATGACGTAAAAGGTCGTGCTTTGATGGTTCATGCGGGGGGCGATAACCACTCTGACCATCCGGCGAAACTTGGCGGCGGCGGTGCTCGCATTGTGTGTGGTGTGATTAAGTAATCCCCTTCTTAGATGCCACAAACAAAAAACGGTCCAGATAAGTTGGACCGTTTTCTTTTTAAGCAAAAGCTGATGGGCTTAGGTTCAAACCGACGCAAATTACGCGAAATTCTCAACGATGATGTCATCTGCATTGCTAACAAATACTGCGCCTTTCTCTTCCATCTCCGCAATCACTGCATCGATAGTATCTGGCAATACTGCGCGGCTAGAGGCTAAGTTCACAATCACTTTGAAACCTAAATCGAGAGCTTGAGTGACGGACTTCTTCACACAAAAATCAAGCGCTAAGCCACCAACAACAACCGTATCGATGTTGTTGAATTTAAGGAACTCATTCGCACCTGTGGTTTTGGTATCAGCCACGTCGTGGAAAAAGATGCCATAAGGGTGTGCGTCTGGGTCCATGCCTTTGTTGACTTGGAAATCGTACTCCAGAACAGGAGGTAGACCGTCCAGCAGTTCAACGCCCGTAGTACCAAGCACGCAATGGCGGTTCCACTTAATGTCTACATTAGGTAGGCCGACAGGTTCAAGCATATTCGCTGGCGTTTCTGCATCCCAAGCTGCTTTTGGTGGGTGTAAATCACGGCTAACGAGCTTTAAGCGACCTTTAGTGCGGTTCTTTAATAGCTCAGGAACAATGTCTAATGCGCCAGTGACGGGTAATTCGCCAGGGCAAAGTTCGGTGAAGCCTTTTTCAGGATCCACGTCGATCACAGCAGTGGTTTGGTAGTTAACTCGAACGGTCATGGCAGACTCCTTGTCTGTCTTTTGTGCTTGCGTTAACCACGCAAACAGTTTTGGAAAAAGGTCACTTCGTCGCTTGCTAGGGTGTACACCATGGCTGGCTTACCGCCTTTACCTTTGTTGGTGGAAGCGACCTTGTTGGTTGACTTTAGAACACCAGAATCAATCAAGCGGCGTTTGATCGTCATTCGACTGATATCAATGCCAAACTCTTGGTATGCGGCAATGATGTCTGCGACCAAAAATTCTTTATCGAGTGCGAACAACAACACTGAGGTGTATTCAATAGAGGCACGCAGCTTCTGCCACGCTTTTTCAATCATCTTTTGGTGATCAAAAGCGAGGGTTTCTTCACTATCAAGGATTGCTTGCAGCGGGAACCACTTCAAATGACACTCTGGTACGCCAGCATTGTCGATTTGTTCTTTGTTATTGCGGTCTACTAAGGCGTAGTGGGTGATGTTCAGGCTCCAATCTTCAGGGTCGCGCTTTGGATCGCCATCGACAAAAGCTTCGCTAAAGTGGCGAGGGTAGGTGTGAATTTTTTCACGGCAGATTCTACGTCGCGCTGCTTCGAAGTTTTCGTCTGCTGCTCGTCCACCTTCGTGCGTCATGTCTTTATCAAACACAAATCCACCAGGCAAAGCCCACACGCCGTGGTAGGGGCGTTCTGGATTTGAACGTTTGATCAGCAACACTTCCAACCCTTTATCGGCACAGCCAGATAGTCTGAATGGAATGATGTCGACAGTTACGATCATGATTGGGTCCTGAGATTGATTTGTAAGTAATCTAGCGCATAACAAGTAGTCAATCAATGGGTAAGTAACCGATTGTTAGAAACGTACGTACGTTTTTCTCGTGATACTGTTTAAGCATGAATGTGCGTATATGTTCAGGTTATCCACAATAGTTGTTGGATTATTGTGCGTAAAAACCTTATAAAAAAGAGTGGTTAGTAACAAAAGTTGACAAACTAATAGTGGGTGTTTATTGTTTACGCAATTTAGTTAGTAACAACAAGTTATATACCCAAGTTTGCCTTGTTGAGAACTTCCCGCCAACTTCGTTGGGAAAACAATAAGATGCGGTTTGCACCGTGCTGAGGGAATTTGGGTATAAACGAAAAAGGGCGTGTAGAAGGGCTCCGAATGACCACCAATTTATTTTCGTCTCGCATCATTCAAAGTGCGTTAGATTTTGACGTATACAAAGTGAATATGATGAGTGCTGTTGCAACGCTTTATCCAGATGCGATGGTGTCCTACAAATTCATTGTTCGCAGTGAAGAAGACCTGTCTGAACTACTGCCAGATGTGAAAGCGGAAGTTCTAAAACTGCAAGACATCACTTTCTCGGCAGAAGAAATCGAGTACATGAAAGGTGTCGCGCCTTATCTTAGCTCTGAGTTTGTTGACGCTCTGCATGCATTTCGTTTTAACCCTCAACGTGACGTTTCTTTCAATACTAAAACCATGGCTGATGGCACAAGCCAATTACGCATCACCATCAATGGTCTTTGGAAAGAAACCATTCTCTACGAGACCATCATCATGAGTATTGTGTCCGAAGTGCGTAGCCGTGCACGTTGGGCAGACATTCCAGTCGAGCAATTCCAATCCGTTCTTAAAGAGAAAGTTAGTCATCTAAAATCCGAACTAAAACGCCGCAATATCACTAACTTTAAGTTTGCTGATATGTCGACCCGTCGTCGCTTCTCCTTCCAAGCACAGCGTTCAATGCTGCAGTATCTGAGCCAAGAGTTGCCTGACAGCCTCACTGGAACCAGTAACTACCATTTGGCGAAAGAGCTCGATCTCATGCCAATCGGTACGGTGGCACACGAATGGTTTATGGGGCACCAAGCGCTCGTGAATGTTCGTGATTCACAAAAGGTAGCATTACAACGTTGGCAAAAGATGTTTAATGGCGCGTTAGGCATTGCTTTAACAGACACCATTGGTATCGACGCGTTCTTAAAAGACTTCGATGAAGAGCTAAGTAATGCTTACGCTGGTGTTCGTCATGACAGTGGCTGCCCTTACACATGGGGCGAGAAGATGATTGAGCATTACCAATCGCTTGGCATCGATCCTATGACCAAAACCTTGGTGTTTACAGACGGCTTGAACTTTGACCAAGCATTGGATATTTGTGAGCACTTCCAAGGTCGAGTACAAATCAGCTTTGGTATTGGTACGTTTTTGGCCAACGATATGGGCGAGTACGTGAACGCACAAAGTGTTGCGTACAAACCTCTGTCTATCGTTATTAAAATGGTGTCATGCAACGGCTCACCTGTTGCGAAAATCAGCGATGAGCCAGAGAAAGCGATGTGCGAAGATATCTTCTTTCTGATGAATTTGAAGCGTCGTTTTGAGCAACCGCTCGATCTTGATGAGTGCCGTGTTTTGATTGATCGCCTCGAAGACGAAGGCGATAACTACCTTATCGACGCTTAAGCTATCGATGAATAAGGGTGATGTTTTGTCATCACTCTTTCTCTGTGGCGCAACTTTCGTTGTATTTTATTTCGCATAGTGCGCCACATTTCATGCGATAGGGAAGACGCTTACTTCCTGTGTTCGCACGTATCCTCTTTACAATAAGCCCTTCTAGATTGGCACTTTTCAGGTGCTTTTCGCGCACCTTTTTCCAGTAGTCATCAAAAGCCATACGTCACCTTTACTATCGCTGTCATTATTTTTATAAATATGCAGCCATTTTATGCAACACAACGCGGTTTCTGATGTCAGAAAAATCCTAAAAATCGTTAGGTAAAAGGCGAATTGTTGTAACGCTCTCGTTTCTTGATTTTTACCTTCTATGGTTTCGATAAATTAATATCGGCAAACCTAACAGGCGATTTGGTTATAGTACAAGCAAAGGTCAAGTCAGGAATGAACGATGAATTTGGTTGTGCATCTACAGAAAAAAGCGATCAACAAACACGGCTATGAGTGGGCAACGCGCCAAGCTTGGAAGTGTGGAATAAAAGCGAATCTTGTGAAACGAGTGATCGGGATCTTCAAAGGTCAGATTGTTTGTGTTGTTGAAGGCTGTCGTGCAGAGCTTACTACACCAATCAATAACCCACTACATGAAGAAGAGAAACAAGGGCGTTACGTGTTTGTTGGCGGCATTTTTTGGGAGCCGAACAATATGATTGCACCAGGATTTCCTGATTTTATGTTTATGCATTTGCGAACGCTCAGCCATCGTCATAAATACCTGACGGATGATGAATTGTTCTTGAGTTTAGCGTAGTCACTTTATTAACCTATTAATGACCAGTCTATTTTTAAAATCGATACTCGGAGCTTGCGCTGTGTTGATCATTGCCATGCTCTCTAAATCAAAAAGCTTCTATATTGCTGGTTTGGTGCCTTTGTTTCCGACCTTCGCATTAATTGCGCATTTTATTGTGGGCAGTGATCGAGATATGGAAGCACTTCGCCAAACGGCATTGTTTGGCATCTATTCTTTGATTCCTTACGCCGCTTATCTGATTTCGGTATTTTACTTCAGCTATCGTTTGAGCCTTATTGGCACACTCACCGCCGCAACTCTGGTCTGGATACTTTTTGCAACCATGCTGTTAGCATTTTGGACTCGCTGGATGGTGCCTGCCTAAAGTTTGCTCAACTTAGCATTGTATTTAACGCAATATTCATTGCTCAAACTGATGTGATCTCGCTCCAATTGACCTTTCTCTGAGTTTTCTCTAACACAGCGTTTATAAAACGCTGTATTTTAACCTGCTAATGACCGGACGTTTGTTTTCACCTGATGTGAATTTTTCTTCTAGATTTACTATACCGCCAAGCAAAGATAACCATACTGGGAAGTAAACCATGAATATGAAATCTATCGCAATCGCAACTGCGGTTGTAGCCGTTCTAGCAGGCTGTAAAGACAAGACACCACCAGCACCAACAGAAGCAAACATCACGCTGGTTGAAGCTGTGACGGAAACGGTGAAGAACCCACATCAAGTATGTAAAGATGTAGTCGTAACTCACAAAGTTGAACCAACAGACAACAACAAGATACTTGGTACTGTAGGCGGAGCAGCAGCAGGTGCAGCCTTAGGTAACCAAATTGGTGGTGGTTCTGGTAAAGTGATTGCAACTGCAGCCGGTACTGTTGCAGGTGCAATGACAGGTCGTAAGATTCAAGACAATGTGCAGAAAGGTGATGTAGTCACGTCAACTGAAAAGCAATGTCACACAGAATACACCACTTCTGAGAAAGTAGTAGGTTACGATGTCACTTACGAAGTTGCTGGCGCGCCAACAACCGTTCGTATGCAAAGCAAGCCAGCAGGTAAGACATTCCCAATTCAAGATGGCAAAGTAGTACTACCGCAATAATTGCCAACTTAGTTGAACCTAAAAGCCCTTTAGATTAAAAGGGCTTTTCTTATTTCAATGAAAATTAAGATTCATGGCAACTCGACATTACTTATCGGCAAAGTAATCAACTAACGTTTTGCGCCATTTCCGTGATTCACGAATTTGCAGAAGCGCACGGTTAATTTCTTCTTCATACGTGTTGTTTTCCGTAATGATGAAGCCATAGTTCTGCTTTTCTAACTGGTAAGGTAGCACCTCTAAATTATCAAATTGCCCTGATATTCTGCCATTACCAATCATGTATTTGAGTACGACATCATCGGCAACAATGGCCTCGACTTCACCATTCTCTAGTGCAGCAAGCAATGTGGGCATATCTTGGTATGTTTTGTGACGAAGTCCGAAACTCGTCAAAAGCAGAGAGGAAGTGGTGGCATTCTTTGCACCAACCTCAACGTTGGCAAGGTCGTTAATCCCTTTTATCTGTGAAGCGCCTTGGCTGAGAGTGAGCTTACTGGCTAATACCGCGGTAATACTCGCGATGAAAAGCATACTGAACACTCCAATAAACACGGTAACTATTCGTCCGGTTAAACTTTTAAATTCGAAGTAGTTAAACGGCCCGCGAGTGATAAAGAGTAAGCCGAGAATAAAGCTTTCTATCCAGCGGCCTGAGCGGCTTTTCATTGAGTAGAGCTTCTCATTATTCCCTTTCTCTAATGCATAGAAGAAGGCACCAATAACACCAGCAATAAGAACAATGACACCAATGATGAGCCATAACGCAGGGTTTAAAAATATGGATTGTAGGGTATGAAAATACCCCTGATTTTTTACTGCTATGGCGAGGTGGGTTTCATAAAAAGAATGCGAGAAATCAGCGAAAAGTTCACGCTCTGGTGTGATGGATATACAGGAGACACCAATGTCTATTTGCCCTGCTTCAATGGCATTGAGCAGATCATCTAACGGGTGATGCTCGAAGGAAAACTCCACATTCATCTCCTTCGCAATCAATTCCCACAGCTCAACGCTTAAACCATTCAGTTGAGTATCGACTGAGCCGATCACAAAGGGTGGGCATGGATAGGTCCCAACTTTTAACTGAGCTGCATGAGAAAAAGTACTGAATAAAACAAAGAAACAAAGTGTTGAAGCGACTAGGTATTGAAGTGTCGTTTGGAAACCATTTTGCATGCACAGGCCCTCAAAGGAGAGGCAGTGAATGAATTGTATCCACGGCGATGAGTCACCCTAGAATGTAAACATGATCAGAAGTTAATGGAAACGATGACGAATTCAGCACTGCCCTAGTTTTTATTTACTGTTTTAACTATAGCAGTTGATGCTAACAACGACTTTCACCAGTGACTGACATGCAAGCACTTACATTGCTCACTTACAAAAACGCCATTACTGAAGGTTTCTTAAGCGCGTGTAAGCGAACGTAAGAATCAGAAGAAAGTGCAGTTTTTTTGTTTATCATGCTCCTCAATATTGAACGGTGTTTTATTGGAGAAAGGAATGAAAAAACGAGTATTGGCCATGAGCATTGCCTTGGCGGTGTCTGGCTGTGGTTCAGAAGGGAAAGATGGAAGCGCTACGGAATCTAACACATTTACGTCCCAGTGTGGTGACCAACTGTCAGCTCAAGAATCTGGCTTGTCATTTGTGGTGAAAGGAGACATCGCAGAATTGCAAGGGGTGATTTGTCAGGGCTCCCCAAAGGCGTTCGAGCAAATGATGGCGAAACACAGTAACGTGAAGCAGCTTAAGTTCATTAGTATTGATGGTTCCGTTGATGATGAATCAAACCTGGAACTGGCTTACCAAGTTCGTGCTAAACAGCTGGATTCCCATATTGCGAGCAGTGGGCAGATTGCCTCTGGCGGTACAGATTTATTTTTGGCTGGTGTAAATCGAACAATTGAAAGCGGTGCAACGATTGGCGTTCATTCATGGGCAACCGAAGACCAAGTCGCAACGGATTTCCCTGTCGGTCACAAGTATCATCAACCTTACATTGATTACTACAAGAAGATGGGTTTGCCAGACCCTGAAGGTTTCTACTACTTCACGATTAATGCAGCGTCGGCACAAAACATACACAATATGTCTGAGCAAGAGATAACCAAATACGGCCTAGGTAAACTTGCCTCCCCTGAAGGCGAAACGTCTTTGACCAGTGAGGTTGATAGTAAGCTTTTCGAGCAACTTAATGCCTCTGTGAATGCACTGAAATTCCAATCCGTTTGGGGCGGTTATGGGGACTACTTATCAGGTACGCCAGCTTACTTTCTAAGTTTGGATGAAAAGAGCAGCACGCCAGTCACTGCCTATTTGGTCAATCCTTCCAAAGTCCCAGGAGAAGCACAAAAGTTAGGCGTCAATGAAAGTAGCGCACTGAATATCTATCAGTACGAAACCAATATGCACGTCTTTCATGACGTAATAAACAAAGGTAATGGGGCGTATGAAAGGCAATATACGTTTAACGGAGCGAAGTACTATCTCCAAGTGTATAAGCCCTCAGAGACCTTCGTAAAAGGTGAGCATCAACGCAACACCATTGCATTAGCTGTGCATGAGATGTTTCATGATTATCAACTGGAGTATTTTCGCGACCCTGCCAATTACTTCAACGAGCTCAACGGTTACCCTGTGAATGTACAGCAGATTACTTACAAGCTAGCGGTATTGGACCTGTTTAAATCTTTGCCTAAAACAATGACCCAAGACGAAGCGAAAACCATGCTCAAGCAATACATCGCTTTGACTCAGGAGCAAATCAATATTGATACTAGCAGTAAGCGTTATGCGAAGAACATGGGATTAGGCCAAGAGCTGTTTGAAGGCAGCGCTTGGTATGTTGAAGTGATGGCATTGAGAAATGCGCTACCAAATTTTTCCGAGCTCAAGTTCGTCGATAGTTACGCGTTTACGACTCAGTATCAAAACCGTGAAAGTGTGGAGTCTCAGTTTGGTTGGGGGTATTTCTATCCAAGTGGTGCAGCCGCAATTTATGCGTTGAAGGCGGCAGGCTATGACATCCTTCAATTGCAAAAAGGAGTGACACCCTTTGAGGCCGCAAAGCAGGTGGTTGGTACGTTTGATGTTACTGACACATTGAACCAAATTAAGCAGAGCGCTGACTTTAAAGCGTTAGAGCAAAAAGCGTTAACCATTAACGCCATCAAAAACCAGTAAGTTGATAACTAGCGAGAGGCAAGATTTGTCTGTCTCGTCCTAAAGTAAAAAAGCCGAGCGATGAATGCTCGGCTTTTTAGTCCATTTACGCCGCAGGTGCTTGATGGTGATTTTGTTCTTCCAATTGTTTTTCGGCTTGCGCTTGTTTTTGTTTTCTACGCTCGCGTTTGGATAGCCAAATCAAAGGAACGACAATCATCACTGTGCCAATCGCCATAAAGATATCCGGTACTTCACCAAACCAGATTAAACCAACGAAGACAGCGCCAATTAAACCACTGTATTCGGCACTGGCAATTTTGTTGCTATCAATAGAGCGGTAAGCCAGTACACAAGTTGCCGCATAAATCATAATGAATAAGCTAGATCCTGTCGCGACTGGGAATGAACTCCAATCCCATGCTTCCCCTTCGATAAACACAAGCAGCAGAGATACTGGAATACCCGCGAGGTTGGTCATAAGTAGCGTGTGGACTACGGATTGATTCTTTGGCAGCTTACGGATCAATAAGTTGTTGATGGCTAGTGTTATCGCGACCGCTAATGCTGATAATGCCGCCCAATCAATTTGGTCAGGACGAATAATTACAAGCACGCCAGCAAAGCCCATGACGGCAGCGGCGATAGATTGAGCAGAGAGCTTCTCACCAAAAAAGAATGCGGCAAGTGGCAACATGATAAGTGGAGCTGCATAGAAGATCGCATTGGCGGTTGCGAGCGGCATTGAAGAGATCGCAAAAACCATAAAAATAGCACCCGTCAACCACACGTGAGCACGCACAGCATGCCATTTAAAGCCTTCCATTAGAGGGGTTTGTTTAGTGAATAAATACACGGGCAATAACATCATCACAGCGGACAATTGTCGGTAAAATACGAACTGAAAAACCGGCACCTCGTTACCGACGCTTTTGATCAAAGCGTCTGAGAGCACCGCAATTAGGTTACCAACAATTAATAGCAGCATGGCTGCACCGACAGATGTGACTTTCACGTTATTCCTCTCCTCATTCTTTGCCAAAGAGTAGGGGATGTCATAGGATGAAGTGAAATGATATTTATTAGTTTAAGTATGAGATTTTTAGATAATGAAACTGCCACCTTTAAGAGCGGTACACTGTTTTGAATCGGTCGCGCGCAATCTAAGCTTTTCACTCGCTGCAGAGGAGCTTAACGTGACTCAAAGTGCGGTAAGCCATCAAATACGTTTGCTCGAAGATTATCTCGGTGAAGCTTTGTTTATTCGTCAAGGACGCAAACTGTCACTCTCGGAAACGGGAGCTCGTTATCTTGAAGACATCAGCCCCGCCATCAGTTCGATCGCAATGGCTAGTCAGAAGGTGAGAGAGGGTGATAAGGGCAGTTTAAGGCTGGCGATATACAGTTCGCTAGCGGTGAAATGGTTGATACCACGTCTGGCGGATTTTAAGCGGTTACACCCCGATATCGACCTTACCTTGAATATGGTTGCGGGTGATCCTGAACAAACGGACAGTGTCGGAGACTGTTTCATTACGGTTCAAAAACCGAAGCGTAATTACATGGCGGTACGTTTGTATGATGAGACTTTGTACCCAGTTTGTAGTTTGAATCTTTGGAAGGAGATTCAAGACCAGCCGTTGCCGGATGCGCTTTGGAACTATCCGATTCTTTCTACTGACTCCATCTATCGTGAACGTGGTAAAGATTGGGCAGAGTGGTGCAGCGTGGGTGGTTATGAGCTTCCAAAGAACATCGACATGCAGCACTTCAGCCACATGTTGCTGGCTATCGAAGCCGCTCGTTACGATCAGGGCATTACGTTTGCCAATGACTTCATGTTGAATGAACGGGATAAGGCTCAAGATTTGGTTTATATCCCTTCGCACGGTTTGGAGACGGGAGATAGCTTTTACTTTGTGCACAAAAAGAGCCGAGTCCGTCAGACCGAAATTATAAAACTGACAAACTGGCTCAAGCAGCAGTGCCTATAAATAGGAAAGGGAGGCGTTGTGCCTCCCTTTGCGATTCAAAAAAGCGACTATTGCTTTTTGATCAGCGCTTTAATCACATCAATCGTGTATAGCTGACAATCGACAGCGGTTTGCGGGTCAAAGTCTTGTTTGTGCTGGTCAGTATTCGACAAGATGCGAATCCCAACAAATGGCACTTGGTAAGCTTGAGCAACCAAAGCCGCTGATGAGGTTTCCATCTCTTCAACAGATGTACCGTACGTTTCATGGAACCAGTTGATGCGGTCTACTTCGCGGTTCCACTCGTCCGCTGAACCAATCAAGCCTTTTACAACTTTGCCTTTGTTGTATCCTTCAGACAAAGAAAGAGCAGTTTCAACCAATGCCGGATCCGCTTTGAACTGTTTATGTTCAACAAACTCACCGTCTTCACGTAAACGCATGGTTACGTCGAAGTTCTGCCACTTCGTTGGGTCGATGCCTTTGCCTTTTTCAGTAAATTCAGACTTGTATGAACCCATGTTGAAGCTTGCTTCACCGACAACAATATCACCACGGTAAAGCTTAGGGTCATGACCGCCAGATGTGCCTTGGTTGATGATGTATTTAGGATTGAAGTGTTCAATTGCAATCGTGGTAGAAGCGGCTGCATTGGCCAAGCCAACTTCGGTACGAGATACCACGACTGGGTAGCCGTCGATTTCACCTTGCCAGAAAGTCCAAGAACCAACGGTGGTTTCTTTTGCGTCATCTAGGGCTTCTACAAGCGTGCTGGTTTCAATATCCATTGCACCTTGAACTAGGATTGGTTGAGTTTGAGCGAAAACAGAGAATGAAAGCACGGCAGGAACCAGTGCGGCGAAACGTTTAAGAATTTGCATACGACATACTTACAAAAGGAAAAGATGGCGCAATCTATCAATAGCAAACGTTTGCGTCAATTGATGAATTTGTTAATTTTCTTAATGGATGACTTTTTTTGATTTTCATTCTAAATAACGAGAAATAAAAAATCCGAGCGGGGGAAGCTCGGATTTATGTTCTATCAGGACTAAATTGAATGATGAATTAGCGCTAAGGCATTTTGCTTAGGTTGTAGAATGACGCTAGCTCGCCTGTTGCTTTTTCGCCATTCATATCCAGTTTCATTAGCATGTTTTCACCAACGAAATACTGGTTTGGACCTGACTCGTCGACCAAAGTAATGGTATTGCCAGACTCGTTCCAAGTGAACTTACCTTCAGATTTGATTGGTTCACCTTCTTTACCCTCATACAGCTCTACCAATGAGTAAGTGCCGTCTTCATTCAGTGTTAGCGTTGTGTCGATTCCTGCACAATCTGCACATGGAAGCTTGCCTTTGTATATGCCGTTCCAATCCAGTGCATTTTGCGCATTGTGGCCAGAATCGACAAACGTATCAGTCGTGATCACTTGCTCTTCTTCAATAGAAGTTGCATCAACCGTACTTTCAACTTCTGTCGCCTGAGGAACGTCAACTGTGGTTGTCTCTGCTGGTTTCTCGTCCTGACAACCGGCTAAAATAAATACGGCACTGGTGAGTGCTAATAGTGTCTTTTTCATTTTATTCCTCTTTTAATCAACAAGTTGATATACCGAAATGATCTCGAAGCATGTATGCTAAGGTCACTTGGGTATATGGTCTTAATAATAGACTCGTTTCCTACACCTGCGTCAGAAGAAAGCAAACCATTGATCTTCCTTTGTTAGAAAAACTCTTTAACGTCAGTGATTTGCAAATAGAAAGACAGGGAAGTAAAAATGGAAGAATTACTTATAGGAACTGCCCGAGTATTGGGTTCGCTTATTCGTTGGCTCATGTTTGAACTCATTTTAAATAGCGTTGTTTATCATATTGGGTATGCGGGATTGTATATTCTGACGCTAGGTAAACGGCCTCATCGACCGGTATCACCAGAGATGAAAGGGCGAGTTCTTCTGTTTGGTATTGTGTTGTGTCTGTTGGTTTTTGCCTTACTTATATGGTTGCACTCTTAATGAGAGCCAGTAGGTAACAAGACAGAGATAGCTAGAAAAATAGAAAAGGCTCATCAGATGATGAGCCTTTAACCTATTAGGACGCCTTATCCATTGGCGGAGGGGTTTTGACCTCCTTTGATGGTGCTTCCTCTTCTGAAGCATCAGTGAAGATCTCTGCTACGGCGCTGCGTTCTAGCTCACCTTGCAGGTTACCTTCGTCATCAACCACTGGGAGTGAGTAATCGCATGACATGGTGTCAGGCAGAACTTGTTCAATAACCGTGTCTGGAGAGACAACAGGTACTTCCTCGTAAATCTCGTCATCCAACTCTTGCGCACCGTCAGTCTTCGCTGCGTCCAATAAGCTTTCTTTGGTGACAACACCTTGATAGCCTTCGTCGGTCACGTGGTAGGCATAATCTTGCTTCACACGCTTCATTTCGATGAGGGCTTCCTCGATAGTTGTTGCTGCAATGCGGTACGCTGGTGGCTGCATTACGGTTTCAACTGTGAGCGCGCGGGCACGGTTCACGTCTTTAACAAACGCCTCTACATACTCATCAGCAGGATGAAGCAGAATTTCGTCTGGAGAACCTTGCTGTACTAACTCGCCGTCCTTCAAGATCGCAATGCGATCGCCTAAACGAAGTGCTTCGTCCAAATCATGAGTAATGAAGATGATGGTTTTGTGCAGCTTCTCTTGCAGTTCGATAAGCTGATCTTGCATTTCACTTCGGATCAAAGGATCGAGAGCGGAGAAAGCTTCGTCCATCAATAGGATCTCTGCATCGGTTGCTAATGCGCGCGCTAGCCCCACACGTTGTTGCTGACCACCAGAGAGCTGGGCTGGATATTGGTTCTCGTAGCCTTTTAAACCAACGGTTTCTAACCACTCGTTCGCTTTTGCAAGGCGCTCATCTTTCTTGAAGCCTTGAATTTCAAGGCCATAAGCAACGTTGTCTACGACAGTGCGGTGAGGGAGCAGGCCAAAGCGTTGAAATACCATTGACATTTTGTGACGACGAAATTCTTCCAACTCTTTTGGTGAAAGTTTCATCACATCGACACCTTCAACCAAAATCTGCCCCATCGTTGGGTCAATCAAGCGGTTGAAGTGGCGAATCATTGTCGATTTACCAGAGCCAGATAGACCCATGATGACAAAAATTTCGCCTTTATTGATTTGTAGATTGATGTCTTTCAATCCGACAGTATGACCCGTATCAGCAAGTATTTGGTCTTTGCTTTGTCCCTGTTTCACACGATCAATGACGGTTTGTGGTTTCGGGCCGAAGATCTTATACAGGCCGCTGATTTCGATAAGAGGCTTAGTCATGTTTCAGATCTCCTAAATGCGCTTGAGTTCGTTTCGCGTAGGCTTGTGATGCACGGTCGAATAAAATTGCCAATGCCACAATGGCCAAGCCGTTTAACAAACCAAGTGTAAAATATTGGTTGGTAATCGACTTCAATACAGGCTGACCTAAGCCTTTTACGCCAATCATCGAAGCGATAACGACCATAGAAAGCGCCATCATAATAGTTTGGTTAATGCCCGCCATGATGGTTGGCATTGCCAGTGGGAGTTGAACTCCAACCAAGCGTTGTTTCTTGCTCGCGCCAAAAGCGGTGGCGGCTTCAAGCACTTCTTTGTCTACAAGCCGGATACCAAGGTTGGTAAGGCGAATGACAGGCGGTATCGCATAGATGACCACCGCAATCAATCCCGGAATTTTACCGATACCAAGCAGCA
The DNA here is from genome assembly GCF_000400365.1 of Vibrio jasicida CAIM 1864 = LMG 25398. GTDB lineage: Bacteria > Pseudomonadota > Gammaproteobacteria > Enterobacterales > Vibrionaceae > Vibrio > Vibrio jasicida. Next base: position 19,383 of record NZ_BAOG01000023.1, read on the forward strand.
TAACGACTGGAATCAGATAGACAAAGGCTGGCATGGTTTGCATTACGTCCAGCAGTGGTGTTACGACGGATTGCACTCGGTTAGAGCGGGCCATCGCAATACCAATGGGGATGCCAAGGGCAATGGCGAGCATAGTACACACAGTAATGATGCTGAGTGTTCGCATGGTGTCTTCCCACATGCCGAAATAGCCAATGAGCAAGAGAGAGCCAAAGCACGCGACACCAAGTTTCCAAGATCGACTTGCTGCATAAACTAATGCGGTGCAGACGGCGAGAATGATCACCCAAGGGGTAGAGATAAGCAGTTTTTCGAACCAAACGAGGAATGAGAGTAATGGGTCGAAGAAGGATTCAATAAGGTCGCCATATTCACGAGAAAAATCACGGTAGGCACCATCGAGCGTTTTACGGATGGCTCTAAGATCGGAGCGATCCATCTCTGGAAATTCGCTCAGCCAGTTCGAGTCAGACATGTTTACTTCCTTTTCTTACCGAGGCTCTATTGAGCCTCGGCATACAACAAATGCGGTATTCCTATACCGTTTACGAAACGTCTAAGTCTTACAGTGCGCCTTGCACTTTTTTAGCTACGTCTTGAGGAACCCATGCGGTCCAGATTTGTGGGTAGTTTTCTAGGAAATGGAACATAGTTTCTTCACCGTCAGCTTGATTGTCTTCCATCCAAGCCAATAGCTGGTTCATGTCCGCATTCGTAAAGCCACGCTTAGAGAAATAGTTATAAGCCTCAGGAGAACGTGAAGCGAACTCTTCTGTAGTAATGGTATGAACAGGTGAAGGTGGGTACATGGTTGGTTTTGGTGCATCACATTCAGGTTGAGTTGTACAGTTCACAAACTCTTCTAAATCGACGCCGCTACCGAAATCGACTTTCACCATGTCGTATTTCCCTAACACAGCCGTCGGCGCCCAGTAGTAGCCAAACCACGCTTGTTCACGTTCGTAAGCTTTTGCGATAGAACCGGATAGGCCAGCGCTTGAACCTGGGTCGATAATGTCAAAACCGGCACTTGCAAGATCCATCGCTCTGTATAAGTTACCCGCACTGATTTGGCAGTTCCAGCCCGCAGGACAACTGTAGAAAGCAGACTTACTTTTATCTTCTGGGTGAGAGAACAGCTTAGCGTGTTTCTTCACACCTTCGATGGTTTTCATTTCAGGGTATTGTTTAACCAGATAAGCAGGAATCCAGAATCCTTCTTCACCGCCATCAACTAGAGCTTTGCCGGCATAACGAAGGCGCTTTTCTTCCACACCTTTATCTAACGCATCTTTGAGACTGTTACTCCAAAGCTCAGGAGCAACGTCTGGTTGGCCTTTTTCGATCATTGAGGTGCCGGTTGGCATGGTGTCGCCAGGGATGAGTTCGGCATCACAGCCGTAGCCGTGCTCAAGAATAAAACGGTCCACGTTAGCAATCAGTGTCGCAGAGTTCCAGTTCATGTCTGCGATGGTAACCGTTCCACACTCACTTGCGTTTGCGTTGGTCGCTGCTAGCGCACCAATCGCTAGTAGTAAGGGAGTTTTGTACGTCATATTGAGTTTCCTTTCTCTAAATAGCCTACTTAGGGTAACTAATTAATCATTAGTGTTCAAACTAATGTATTAGATGAATTATAGTTTCAATTGTTAATTGGTGTGAATGTGTTCGTGAGAATTAGATGAAAATAGCCACATAAATTAAAGGTTTTTCTGATGTGAAGTGCGATGAATCGTATGGTGGTTTGTAATGCTGAGCGCTAATTTGTTAGATGTCTAAAGAATATTTCGCTTAAGCGTCGATTTTTGCAAACTAAGATATTGGCATATGCTAAAAACTGTAATTGGCATATGCCATAAATAGGCGTAATGTGAAGGCGTTATGTAGAGAGGTTGTCATGGCGAGACCAAAAATAGAAAGACGCATATGTGGACGTGCTGCACACCATTGTTTTAAACCCAATGGAGTTCCATTTTATGAACTCGAAAAAGTCGATATTTTGCCAGAAGAATTGGAAGCGTTGCGTTTGTCTGATTTTGAAGGATTAAGCCAACAGCAAGCGGCCGAGCAAATGGGCGTCTCTCGCCAAACCTTCGGAAATACGGTGAAAAGCGCACGTTTTAAAGTTGCGAAAAGCCTAGTTGAGGGTCATGCATTAGTTTTTCCTGACCAGGAGTCAAACTCATGATTTATGCCATTCCAAACGACGGCGAACGCGTCGCCAGCCATTTTGTCAAAGCACCGTATATTGCGATTTACTCAGATTCCGACGGTTTACTAAAGAACTTAGCAAACATCGCTTCTATGCCTCAAGCTGGCTGCAAAGCGAAGTCTCAGCTTATTCAATCCTTGCATGAGTACAAAGTCGACGCGGTCTTGGTTCGCAATATTGGTGAACGCGCTTTAGGCAAGTTACTAAGTAGTGGTAAGCAAGTGTTTAAGTTGTCTACTCGCAGTTCACTTGATGATGTTTTAGGAGTACCACGTTCACCTCTCACGGTTGCCACGCAGGGTCGACCTTCAACCAATCACGCCAAAAAAGACAGTTGTAGAGGTTGTAGCAGTAAAAGCAAAGAAGTGCCTTCGTTATTACTCAATCCCAAACCTCAATCAAAAAAAGCACTCATGGCGCTGCGTCCGGCTAAGCTTAAAGCATTGGTTTCTTCTTACGTGAAAGAGGTGAAGTAATGGTTTGGCTATTCACTTTTTTAGGTTTCCTAACCATCATTTTGTTGATGTCACTGGGCGTGATCTTTCACAACAAACGTATTCAAGGCAGTTGCGGTGGCTTGAATAACGTGGGTGTGGATAAGGTCTGTAACTGCGAAATTACATGTGCTGAGAGCGAACGCCGTTTATATCAGATCCAAGAACCACGCTCGAAACGCTAGCGCTTGGCTCAAAGTTCGACGGCTTCACGTCATTTTAGTTATGAGCGTCTAATCCATTCAATGTATTTGCTAGCTTGTGTGTTGTCCGTGCAAACCAGTATTGAGCGAATTATGGAAATGAAATTAGATTAATATTGTCTAGAAGATCAAATTTTCGCTGGTCGATTTTTGCGCATTTTTTGTTCGCATCTACGCTTTAAGTTCGTCTTAATAAAGGAGAACCAAAATGGCTGTAATGAAACAGGATATTCCAAATCGCGTGACGGTTTACCATGACAATGTCGATCAGGAAAAAGAGTTGAAAAACGCGATGTTGCCAGAGAAACCTCGCTACTTTAACGGTTCTCCAACTTATCAGGCCGAAAGTGTGGAAGCGTTCGAAAGCAAGCTCAGCCAGATAGGTTTGTCACTTGATAAGTAATTTGATTAGTAATGAGAACGCCCTCTAGATTGAGGGCGTTTTTGTTGAAACCAGTGCTAACTTAACTTTACTGCGTTGCTTCGTCGCACACTTGTTTTTGTATGGCTGGCGGCGCTGGTTCGTAATGGCTGAGCGTCATATTGAAACTGCCTTCACCCCCAGTTATTGAGCGCAATCGTCGAGCATAATCTTGCAGTTCGTTAATTGGAGATTTTGCTCTTAGCATGGTGAAGTTCGCATCGATAGGCTCAGTACCCTCAATCAAGCCTCGGTTCCCTGAAAGATCGCCAGACACATCACCGACATTCGATGTCGGAATATGCAGTTCCATTTGAACAATCGGTTCCAATACAATTGGTCCGGCATTATTGATGGCATCTAAAAAGGCTTTTTTACCGGCGATCACAAAGGCGATCTCTTTTGAATCAACCGAGTGGTATTTACCATCGTAAACCGTTACCTCGACATCTTTGATTGGATTGCCAGAAATAGCTCCTTCTTCAAGAGCTTGTACAATGCCTTTTTCTACCGCAGGGATAAGTGAGGTTGGAATCGCTCCACCGACCACTTTATTCACAAACTTAAAGCCAGTTCCCCGTTCTAGGGGGCGCACTTTCAACTGCACTTCACCAAACTGACCAGCTCCGCCACTTTGTTTCTTATGGCGGTAATGTCCTTCAGCAGGCTTAGTAATGGTTTCAAAATACTCGACACTTGGTTGGCTGGTTTCCACTTCCAGTTTGTAAACAGAAGACATTTTCTCAAGCGCTACTTTGAGGTGGAATTCTCCCTGTCCACTAATGATGGTCTCGTTGGTGCGTGCGCGATGTTCAATTCTAAGCGATGGGTCTTCACTGGCGATTTTATTCAGCACATCTCCAAGCTTTTGTTCGTCGCCACGCTTAACGGGTTTTAGGCACAGCGAGTACATTGAATCAGGGAAGTTGAGGGTTTTAAGTTGCACGCCATCTTCTTCATGGGAGTCATGCACAATGGCATCAAACTCGAGCTCATCCACTTTGGCTAACACACAGAAATCACCCGCCAGCGCTTTAGGGATTTCACTACGGTCTTTGCCTTGCAATTGGTATAGGTGTCCGACTTTAAATGCTTTGTTGTTTTCGCCTATGTAGAGTTGAGAACCGGCATTTATTTCGCCTTGATAGACGCGCAAATAGGCTAACTTACCCATGTAAGGATCGACGCTGATTTTGTATACATGCGCGACGCTGCGTTCGAGTGCTTCACAATTTACTTTGACCTTTTTGCCATTTTTTTCAAGCAGTGGTGGGTTACCTTCATTTGGCATCGGCATGATTTCTGCCAACGTTCTTAAGAGCAGTTCGACGCCTGCGCCCGTTTCAGAAGAAACAAAACAAATTGGGATGACGTGGCCTGTTCTTAACGCTTCCTCAAATGGGTCGTGCAGTTGTTCTGCTGTCAGTTCTGAGCCTTGTTCGAGATAGAGTTCCATTAAGGCTTCATCGACCTCAATAACCTGATCAATCAGAGTTTCGTGAGCATCTTCAACTCGTGAAAGCAAAGTGTCACGTTCTAATTCTGGCTCAAAATAACAGTCGACCACGGATTTGGCATCGGCTGAAGGTAAGTTGATTGGTAAACAGTTATCGCCAAAATGCTCAATGATGTTTTCCATCACGGCTTCAAGCTTATTACCGTGATTGTCTAGCTTGTTGATGATGATCATCTGGCATTTTTGTTGCTGTTTCGCGAAGGTAAATAAGCGATCAGCTGTTTGGTTGATGGGCATTTGAGGGTCGATGATCAACGCTGAAGTTTCCACGGCAGGGAATACGCTGAGCGTGCGTCCGAGTAATTCGTTCTGTCCCGGAGTGTCGATGAGATTAAGGCGATGTTTATTCCAACTTAGGGCGACTGGGGTGGCTTCGATACTGTGTTGATATTGGATGGATTGTTGGTCGAAATCGGTCACCGTATCGCCTTTTTCTACACAACCTAAATGGTTGGTAGCTTGGCAGGCGTAGAGCAGTTTTTCTATCAGTGTGGTTTTGCCGGTACCCGTTTGACCGACAAAGGCGACGTTGCGGATCTTATTGATAGGCATAGAGCCTCCTTGCAAATGACGTGAGAAACCGAGTGAGCCTTTAGCGGCCAATCAACGGTTCCAAAGCAAACCTGATATCAGGCACGAACTGCATTGGAGTAGGGCGGGTTTACCGCCTTTTCGTCTTCCATGTCATTTTTCGGATGACTCTATACATACAACCACCACCTTGCTGAAAAAGCGCATTAGAGGTTACTACGGTATTAGCATGCCGTAATAACCCCGTAATTTATGTGACTTATTTCATGCTGACGGTGATTGTTTTTTAATCTAGGTCATGAAATGGGTGATGGGGTGATCACTGATCCTTTACAGGACGATTTCACCTTCTCGATATACCAAAGCAGGCTCAACATCTTGACCCAGTAAAACCGGACCATCTAAGTCGACCACTTTCGATTGAACAGCGATAGGTAGTGCTGCTCGCATCGCCAATGAAGTGCCTAGCATGCAACCAGACATCAAGGTAAAGCCAAGGCGTTTCGCTTCTTCTGCAAGCAGTAGGGCTTCGGTTAGACCACCCGTCTTGTCGAGCTTGATGTTGACCATCTCGTATTTGCCTACCAATTCATGCAATTGTTGGCGCGTATGGCAACTTTCATCGGCACAAAGTGGAATAGGGTGCGAAATGTCTTTTAGCTTGTCATCGTCATTCGATGGCAAAGGTTGCTCAATCATTGCGATATTCAATGGCGCTAGCGCGGCAAAGGTGGCGTCTAAATCCAGTTCTTGCCATGCTTCGTTCGCATCCAGCACGATCATCGCATCGCCTGCCGCTTCACGAACAGCGCGTACACGCTCAATCACTTGTTCGCCATCGAGCTTCACTTTAAGTAGTTTTGCGCCTTGTTTGATGTAGTTACGAGTCTGGTTTGCCATCGCTTCTGGCGTGTTAATCGACACGGTCATCGCAGTGACAATCGATGCTGGCAGTTCAAATAAATCTTGAGTGTGTTGCTTGCCCGCTAGCTTAGCTTGTAAGTTCCACATCGCGCAGTCGAGTGCATTACGTGCCGCACCACCAGGGAGAAGGGTTTGCAGCTTTTCTCTGAGGGAGACTATGTTCGCGTCACCTTTGGCAAATAAACCTTGTAGTTCATGAGCGGCTTGAGAAATGGCTTTGATCACCGATTCCACCGACTCGCCGTAACGGGGGTAAGGCGTACACTCACCTTTGGCACTGATGCCACTCTGCTCTATGGTTACTCGCACCACGTGACATTCGGTTCGACTGCCACGGGAGATCCGAAAAGGCGTCGCCATTGCAATGGTGACCGGCTCTACATGAATATTCATCGCGTCTACAATCCTTAAATCGCAATAATGTGTTGAGCAATTTGCTCTACGCCAAAACGCACAGGATCGGTAACAGGGACTTGGTATTTCTCAGTCCAGTCTTGGCAAAGCTGTGCGGCATCATCTTCACTGATTGCGCAAGTATTCAAGCAGATTCCGACAAGACGTGTGTCAGAGTTTGTTAAACGTGCGGCTTGCAAATTGGCTTCAATGGTTTGTTCGATGCTTGGTAATTTTGCATGAGGAAGGTTGCGAATGTGCGGGCGACCGATCTCGTGACACAATACCAAAGCGTCTGCTTGAGCACCGTGAAGCAAGCCTAAACTCACACCAGCAAAAGAGGGATTGAATAGTGAACCTTGCCCTTCAATAATGTCCCATTCATGGTCTGTAAACTCAGGGCTAATGGCTTCCACCGCACCAGAGATAAAGTCCGCGACAACCGCATCAATCGAAATACCACTGCCCGCGACTAAGATGCCTGTTTGACCTGTGGCCTTGAACTCAGCTTTACAACCAGATTGCTGTAAGGCTTTCTCAATAGCGAGGGCTGAGAACATTTTGCCAACCGAGCAATCGGTGCCAACCGTTAGTAAGCGTTTACCTGAGCGCGTCTTACCATTGCCCACTTTCAACGGTTCATCGTAATGGCGTACATCGTGTAACTTGGTTAAGTCACGTTGCTGTAAGTCATTCAAAGGCGCAAATTCAGAAAGACGTTGATGCATACCCGAGGCAATTTCAAAACCCATTTCCGCCGCTTCCAGTAACGTCGCCTGCCATGATTCAGGAATAACACCACCAGGGTTTGCGGTACCGATGACAAGCGTTTTTGCGCCTTGCTGCTGAGCCTGTTGCAGCGTCATGTCGGTTAAACCTAATGAAACGGTTTCTGATGTAAGACGAAGCTGCCCTAAGCAAATTTCAGGACGCCATTGATGAATGCCTCGCGCGGTTTTTGCGGCGAGTGGGTCGGTGACGTCGCCGAGAAATAGCAAGTAAGGTTGAGCGATTTGCATGATGGTTCCCTCTGTCATTCAATATGTTTTCAAACAATGTAGCCAGTTTGAAGAGGGAAGCCGAATGCCTATTTGTTGTGCGCCTATAACTTGAAGTTATGGACAAAGGTAAGCACTAAATTACTGATTCACCTGATGCTTTACGGAATCAATAAATAGCTTGGTAGAAATGGACTGTGGGGTGTGCTCGGCAAATAATATAGACACTGAAAACGACAATGTAGGAGAGAGTGAGCGCACGCTGACTGCTTCATCATGCTGATATTGTTTTGCGGTCCAAGGATCAACAATGGCGAAACCCGCGTGGTGTTTGACTAACTCTGCCGCAGCAGCGTAACTGCGCACCGTAATTGGATGTTGGTAGTGTTCGTCGCGAGCGGTTAAGGTTTGGTGCAGCAATAAACCAAGCGGGTCACGACTGTCCAAGCCGATGATTGGCAATTCGTGCTGAATCAAATCATCAAACGAAATGGTGTCGTTGTCCGAATTGAGCGCTTCTTTTGGTGCAATTAGAACAAGTTGTTGCTTAAGTAAAACCTCACTCAAAATCGCGGGAGGGGCTTCTTCGCCAAAGGCAATCGCCACATCCAATTCGTGCTTAAGCAAGCCTGAACATAGCTCATCACGGTTTGCCGTTAGTAGTTCAAACGAGATACTTTGTTGCTTGGAAAGAGTGGCAACGGTTGGAGCAAGCAATTGGGAAGCCAATACGGGGGGAGCTCCAACTCTCAAGTGTTGAGTGCCTTGTTTCACCTTATTGGTGAGCGAGCGAAATTGGCCGAGTTGTTGGTAGACCTTCTCTGCGTCTGGTAACAGTGCTTTGGCTTCTTGCGTTGGCACCAAGCGACCTTTGACGCGTTCGAATAAAGCAAAGCTAAGTTGCTGTTCCGTATGCGCAAGCACCCGAGTGACGTTTGGTTGAGAGACATGTAACAAACGTGCAGCGCCAGAGACTGTTCCGGTTTGCATGATGGCATAGAAGACTTCCAGTTGTCTTAAGTTCACTGCGCTTTCCTTTGCGTTTATTGAGCAAGATGAGAATCTCTAATTTACTTCATTAAGGATTGCATCTCTATATGGATGTGCGGTTCTGGTTTGTGAGAGGAAATCATATCGCACCAAACATCGTTGAAATGATTGTATTTTCTTCATTTTTGTCTGCTTGAATATGTTAACGTGGTGTAACTTTGAACCTCAAGCATACTTGAGGTAAAGCGCTTTTAGAAAAAGGATGAAGAGATGGAAATCAGTGTTGGTGAAGTGGCAAAGCGTTCTGGCGTTAAGGTATCTGCATTGCACTTTTACGAGCAAAAGGGGTTAATTTCAAGTTGGCGGAATCAAGGAAATCAACGCCGTTATCATCGTAGTGTGCTACGTCGTGTAGCGGTCATTAAAGCCGCGCAGCAGGTGGGCTTGTCATTAGAAGAGATAAAGCGAGCACTTGAAGAATTACCTAAGCACCAAGCACCGAACAAAGTTCAATGGGAAACTATGGCAAGCCATTGGCATGAGCAACTAGAGCAGAAAATTCAGAAACTCAAGGCATTGCAAAGTGACTTAGGTAGCTGTATTGGCTGTGGTTGTTTGTCATTAGAAACTTGTGCATTAAGAAACCCGGAAGACGTATTAGGGAAAGATCATGCAGGGTCGAATTTGACGCTAGATGAAGAAGGGTGAACGCCTTCTCCACCTGCACACTTTAAGATTTGAATGTGGATTATTGTTCTGCGGCTGAGTACAGCAAGCGTTCGAATCGTTCATGGCCATGAAGAAGTTCAAGGTCTTGCTCTTCCGCTAGCAGATCTCGAATTGATGGGCTGGTGTCTATCGCACGTTCAAGATCTTCAATCGCTTGTTCTTCTATCCCTAAGCGAGAGTATGCACAAGCACGTTGATACAATGCTGGGCCGTTGGTGTCATCGACTTCAAGTACGCGGTTACAAAGGCTCAATGCCCAGTGGTACTCTTTGATTTCCATTGCTGCGTCTGCTTTGTATGTAAGTGCTTCTAAATCTCCAGGTCGAACTAGTAAGATCTCATCGTAAATATCGATACGCTGCTCAGGTGTTTGTGAGCTTTGTGCACGCAACCATAAGTTGTGGATTTCGTTGATTTTCTCAATCTCTTTGTTGTTCTCACTGATGATACGCGTTTTGCGTTTTAAATCGCGTTCTAATTCTAGGAATTTTTTCTCATATTCTTGAGCAATTTTTTCGAGGCGTTTGTCCGCCATTTCTGTGGTGTTGTTCTTAAATTCGCGAAGAGATTGCCAACCAACAAAGGCGATCAAAGAAGCGACACCAGCAATGATGTAGAAGAAGTAAGTGACCGTTACGTTGGCGTAGTTCAACGATTTGTCCGCGACAGTCAGTTCACGATCGGTGATTTCGACGATCATTCGTCGCTCCAGATCTTGTTGTTCCTGACGCAGTGATTTCAGTTCATCGAGGATGTAGCGTTCCATCAATGGTCTGTCTAGCATCTCGGACTCTGAGTATTTTTCTTCTGATGCAAGAGTTGGAAAGGAGAGCAGAGCAGCGAAGAAGATGCCGATGAATAAGCGCATAGAACGTCCTTTTGCGTCGAGAATGGATGGATCTCTGAAACCATAGCAAATACAGACTAGGTTTAGCAAAAATCAGATGAAAAATGCTTGTTTTATAAAGTGTTCTGATGGGCTCATATCTTGTTCTTTTGATCATGAATGGATACTCTTTCCGGTTAGTAAAGCGATGGAAAAGCAGAACCAAGGAACAGAAGTATGGATGCCAAAGCACAAGCTTATCTTACCCATTATATGGAGACGCTCTCTGAACAAGCGCAAGCAGCGATTCCCTCAGTAAGCGCTGATTATTATTGTGCTGACGAGTACAACGCCAATACTTGTGCTGAGCTGGTTAGAATTGGCCAGAAAACGGCCTCTTGTAGTATGGAGCTCTGGTACAGCGAACACGGAGAGGTGATGCCTCAAGTCGGGCACTTACAAGTGGTGACCAATTGGGACGACGAACCTGTTTGTATTATTCAAATTACAGACGTCAGTACCTGCCGATATTCGGACGTGAGTGAAGAATTTGCCCAAGCTGAAGGGGAAGGTGATCGCACGATAGCTTGGTGGCGAGAAGCGCACACTAAATTCTTTAAAGCGGAATGTGAGGAGCTTGGCATCGAGTGGCACGATCAACGTTTATTGGTGCTTGAGCATTTTAGAGTTGTTTACCCTATATCCAAGTAACCCAATTAAAAAGGTTTGGCGCGTTGCCAAGCCTTTTCACTAAATATGATGATTTACGCCAATTGTTCTTGGCTATAGAGTTGTTGGAGCAGCGCTTGCCATTCTTCTCTTAATACGCCGTATTTGATGGAGTCGTAGTACTCGCCTTGGTAGTAACGTACTTTACGAATCCGGGCTTCCTGTTGCATGCCAAGCTTTTCTGCGCAACGCATCATTCTTGGGTTACCAGACCACGTTGTTAAACCAACTCGTGCTATGTCTTGGGTTTCGAATATATGGCTAATCCAAGGTACTAGCGCACAAAACCCCAACCCTTTGTCCCAAGAGTTTGAATCGTAAATGACGATGCCAGCTTCAAGCCAGCGAGTGCTCTCACATTCCCAATACCAACTCACTGAACCAACGGGCTTACCTTCGAACTCAATCAATAACATGTCTTCACCTTTCAGTAGGCGTTGAAAGGTGTGGTTACGAAAGCCTTCTAATGTCGGTGTTTGATAAGGGAAGTAAGGACCGTTGAATTGCGCCCAGCGTTCATCCTCAGTGATGAGCTTATAGAGCGCTTTGGCTTCTTCCGGAACGGCTCGTCTTAATGTGACGCCTTGGAAATGGTACATAACACTCCTTTTAGTACGAATAAGAGTAACGAATTAACGTTTGACCGCAATGACGCTGAACATATGCCAATGTTTAGCATTACCTAGGGCTGTGCTGCCATCTTCATCCCGCTCATGGAAGTGGAGAATGTCATACCCTTCAAACAATGCTTTGACTTGGTCTTTGGTGAATGCACTGATGTCTGGATGCGTTTTTGCTTTGACCCAAGAGTCTTTAATGCCCAGTAAATCCCCACAAAAAATACCTCCGGAGACTAATGCCGAGTCGATTCTCTGCCACACGCTTTCAAAGTGCTCACTAGGGCAGAAGAACAAACTCGCACTGGCAATGAACAAGCTGCATGACGGGTAATGAAAGTCACTAAAGCAAGACTGCGATATGGAAAAGTTAGGATTGCCTTCGAAACGCGTCAAGCAAGTTTCCACCGCATCTTGATGAGTGTCAAACGCGTAAACGGTAAAGCCTTGATTGAGGAGATAGTTGGAATCTCGACCGGTACCGCATCCTGCATCAATGGCGATTTTGTTGTTGAGCTTAAGCAGGTTGGCGGCACGTTCTACGTTTGGTCGGTGAGGTTGGCTCGCAACCTTTTGATAGTAATCGTTCCATGTTACTGACATTGAGATTCCTTTCTTATGTGTAAAAAACGCTACTCAGTGTTGAATAGCGTTTTGATTTAGATTTGTTGACTTCGTCTTTCGTTGGGAAGCTAAAGCTGGTCTTCGATTGGTAGAATGCCCGAGAACCAAGCGCCCATTTTTCTCCACACGCTGGCTTCTGGCTCTGAATCAAATTCTTCGCCTGTTGCTTGATCAATCCATGCGATATCGCCATCTTTGACGATGAGTTGATAGGCATTTTCTTTCAACTGCTCTGGTAAAACGGTTTGTTGTTTTTGCACGTACTCTGGTTGCTCTATAACTACGCCCATCTCTGTATTGAGCTCAGCCGAACGCGGATCCCAGTTCATCGAACCTACAAACAAGGTTTTCCCATCGATCATCATGGCTTTGGCGTGCAGACTCGCTCGGCTGCTACCGGTTAAGCTCCATTTGCTTTTGATTTTCGCGCTGGCTTTTACTTCCCATAGTTTAATGCCCGCTTTAACTAAATCTTCTCGGTACTTGGCGTACCAACCGTGCACAGCGAACACATCGTTTGATGCCAAGCTATTCGTCACGATGGTGATATCTATCCCTCGTTTTGCTGCATCAGTCAGAGCTTTTGTTCCGGATTCTGTTGGCACAAAGTAAGGGGAAATCAGGACAAAAGAATCTTCAACGCTATCAAGGAGTTCACCTAAGTTTGCGACCAGTTGGCTTTCTTGAGTGGCAATCTTATCGGGTAAATCGAACCACACTTGGCCTTGTCCCCAATACAGTTTCAGTTTGCCTTGTTGGAGCTCCTCGTACAGGTCTAACTCTTTGAAGTTATAGGGACCAGTAGAAAACTTCTCTTCCAATTTTAGCTTTTTCACTTGCGCTTGAATCGCATCGTCTGCCACTTTTTCAGACTCAGGCACAATCCATTCCATTGGGATGGCATAGAGACTATTCCAATACAAATCGAATTGGTCCGCAGTTTGCGTCACTGCCTCGCCATAAAGCATCAAATCGAAATCACCAAACTCGACATTGGACTCGAAAGAGAAGTATTCATTGCCAATGTTTCTGCCGCCGACAATGGCAGACACACTATCGGAAATCAAAGCCTTGTTGTGCATGCGACGATTAAGGCGGTCAAAGTCACTTGCCAATGCAAATACACGCGCATCTCGATATTGGTGTGGGTTAAACAATCGGATTTCGATGTTTGGGTGAGCGTTCAACTCTGCCATTCCTGCATCATTTCGCTTTTGCATGTCATCTAGAAGTAGGCGAACGCGTACGCCACGTTGTGCTGCTTCATACAAACGCCACGTCATTAGTTGACTGGTCTCGTCACTGCGATAGATGTAGTACTGCAAATCTAGGCTTTTTTCGGCAGATTCAATCAGTGCGATTCGAGCTAATAGCGCGTCGTTTCCCTGATTAAGAGGGTAAAAGCCAGTATCTGAGTTAGGGTCTTTGTCGTAACTTTCAAAGAACTCTGCCAACGATGAGTCGCTTTGATATCCGAACTGAAAACTGGTGGATTTCTCACTTGGATCTCTTGGCTGAATTGAGGAACAAGCCGAGACAAGTACAAGCATTGAACCGAGTAAGGCTTTAGAGAGAGAACGTAGCAATGCACACTTCCTTGTTAATACACAACGTAACTCTTTGATTATATATCAAGCTTTAAATCTGGGTAACGCGAGTGATTGTAGCCAAGTCGCAGATTTCTCAATAAAGCAACCGAATCTGAATGACTCGATATGGTTTTTGGAAAGCATATTATTCGGGCGGACAATATCATGTTTTTTACTTATGTTTTGCTCAGAAATGGTCAATATCACTAATATCTGGTGGTAATTACCAACACTGCACTGAGAGAAATTACCGATTTAACTTAAATTGTTGATATTTAAAGGGTAATCGTTTGGCATGACGATTGCGTATAAACAGTGAGCGTGAGAGGTCGTAACTTGCGGAGATGGTTAAGTTTTTGTTAATTTTATTAACTTGCCATGGATAGTTCTTTTGTGATTGATAATCGCGAAACACAGCAGAAGCACGGCGCTCTTATAAAGTTGTCTATTTCAGATGCAAACACTCACTGTTTGTCCGCGGGGAGTAGGAGATTGGGTTATCGAACGTTCCGTTTGTTAATTCAGCTCTAAGGCGAAGGCCTGACGAGGATGAACAGGAGAATACAAAAATAAAAAAGGATTTTTGATGTTAGCAAAACCAGTATTACGTTGGCTTTTACCCTTCGTCGTAGTTGGTGGTTCTTATGCGGGTTATGCCGCGATTGCCGCTACTGCGCCCGAAAAAGAGTCAATCAAAGACACCATTACTGAACCCACAGTACAAACCTCTTCACTTTTTCCTACCGATCATAAAGTTGTTATCACCAGTCACGGTGAAATGCGTCCATTCGAAAAAACGCACCTAGCAGCGCAAGTTAGCGGCGAAGTGATCAGTTGGCACCCAAATTTTGTGACGGGTGGAATCGTAAAGCGTGGTGAAGTGTTATTCACGATTGAAAGTGATAACTACGAAGCGGCCGTTCTACAAGCAGAAGCGGGCTTGGCAAGTGCACGTGCTGCGTTGATCGAGGAACAAGCCAAAGCGGAAGTCGCAAAACGCCAAGCGAAAAAGTTAAGCGACAAACAAGTCACAGACCTTTACCTACGTAAGCCCCATGTCTTGAGTGCTCAGGCGCAAGTTAAGTCTGCACAAGCAGCGTTGAAGCGAGCTAACCGTGACCTAGAAAACTGTAAAGTGATTGCGCCATACGATGCACTTGTTGTTGAGCGTGATATCGGTGTGGGACAGTTTGTCTCTTCCGGCTCCCGCGTTGCCACTTTGAATAATATCGAAGTGGCAGAGATCCACGTTCCTATCGCTGGTTTTGACAGCGCATTCCTTCCTGAATCTTTGAAAGAGCTACGTGCGACTGTAACGCAACAAGGCATTCTATCGACGACTCGTGAAGGCAAAGTCGTTCGCGATCTCGGCATGATCGACAGCGCGACGCGCATGATCAATATGGTGATTCAAGTTCGTGACCCATATGGTCTAGACAACAATCAGCCACCGATTAAGTTTGGTTCATACGTTGAAGTGAGCTTTACTGGCAAAGAACTCAAGCACATTTATCGTCTCCCTCAGGAACTAGTTAAGAACCGCACCGTTTGGGTCGTGAATGGCGAAAATGAACTGCAACCTAGAACGGTTAACGTACTTCGTGCAGAGGGCGAGTTCCTACTTGTTGGGGAAGGTCTTGAGCAATCAGATAAGCTGGTTCTGACGTTACCTGAGTACCCGCAAAAAGGCATGGCTGTCCAAGTCGCAAAAAAGAATGACGACTCCGAAACCGTCGTACAGTAAGTAGGAGTCAATCATGGAAGAGAATCAACAAAAGGGCATCATTGCCTATTTTGCGAATAACTCTGTCGCCGCGAACCTAATGATGGTGTTCATCATCGTGATGGGTATCGTGAGCTTCATGTTCATTCAACGACAAATGTTCCCGAACGTTGAAGTTAACTATATCAACATTCGAGCGGCTTATCCTGGCGCCTCTCCGCAGGAGATTGAAGAGAGTATCTTGGTTAAAGTCGAAGAATCGATCAAAGACGTCACTGGCATCAAAAAGACCGTGGCACGAGCTTCTCGAGGCAGTGCTTATGTATCGATAGAAGTGGATGTGAATGCCGACATCAAACGCGTGTTGGATGATGTAAAGCAACGGGTAGACACCTTATCCAATTTGCCGGCAGGCATGGAACCCATCAACGTTTATCAGGTGGAATGGCGACAAGAGGTGATAGAAATGGGCTTGGTGGGCGATAGACCACTGGAAGAGCTCAAACCTATTGCGAAACAAGTCGAAGACGAATTACTCCAACTGAAAAATGTCATGCTGGTGGATCTCAATGCACCAGAAGAAGAGATTGCTATAGAAGTCGATCCGCTGATTCTTCGTAAATATGACTTGACGCTAAGTGATGTGAGCAACGCGATTCGTCGTTATTCAGCGAACTTTTCTGCAGGTGAAGTAAAAACCAACGCAGGTATGATCGCAGTACGTATTGAGAACCAATACTACCGTGGTGATGAGTTCCGCAATATCCCTGTTAAGCTTGGCGCAAACGGTGCAAAAGTTCTGTTACAAGACATCGCAACGATTAAAGACGGCTTCACCGAAGAAGATCGTTACTTCGAATACTCGGGTCAAAACGCGATCTACATGGCGGTTCAAGCCACGCGTGATCAAAACATCATCCCAGTGGCTGAATCCGTTCGTAACTACATCGAAGCAAAGAACAAAACCTTACCTGATGACATTCAACTGAAAGTTCTCGTCGATATGACTTACTACCTAAATGGTCGTCTCGACATGATGCTGAAAAACCTTCTTCAAGGTGCCGCGTTGGTGGCCATCATGCTCTCAGTATTCCTTCGTTTCCGCTTAGCAATGTGGGTAATGTTGGGGCTACCAGTGTGTTTCTTAGGCGCAGTAATGATGATGCCAATGCTGGGTATCACCGTGAATATTGTGTCTTTGTTCGCCTTTATCATGGTGCTCGGTATCGTGGTGGATGACGCCATCGTAACCGGGGAAAGTGCCTACAGTGAGATCGAAGAAAAGGGTGGTGGTGTTGAGAATGTTGTGACGGGTGTTAAACGTGTCGCGACTCCGGCTACCTTTGGTGTGTTAACCACGATAGCGGTGTTTGCTCCATTCCTACTCTCAAGTGGGATTGATAGTGCCTTTTTCTATGGCATTGCGGGTGTGGTGATCCTGTGTCTTATCTTTAGCTTGATAGAATCTAAGCTGATCTTGCCGGCTCACTTAGCCCACACCAACTTTACGCCAATCAAAGCGGGCGGTTGGCGTGATAATTTCAACAAGCGCTTCTTCGGCTTTGTTAATGGCCCTTACCGCAGCTTTGTTAAAGCTTGTACCCATTGGCGTTGGACCGTGTTTGCTTTCTTCTGTGGTCTGTTGTTGATTAGTGCTGCTTTAGTTAGCTCGAACTATGTGCGTGTGATTCCAAACCCGAAAGTACCAACGGATTATCCGGCGATTACGATTGAGATGAATGACACGGTATCGAGCGAGCAAACCATCAATGCGTTAAAAACCATTGAAGGCGTGATGCAGAAAATCGAAAACCAGATCATTGATGAGCATGGTCAGGGGATGATTCGTGATGTGCTTTCTTACAACCGCAGCCGTACTGAAGGTCGTATTCTTGTGCCGCTTGTGGATGAAGAACTGCGTCCATTCAATACCTTTGAACTTGCACGTCGCTGGCGTGAGGCAATGCCAGTTATTCCGGGCATGAAGAGCTTTAAGATCCGTGAGCAAAGTGCAGGTGGTGGTGACCGCGACGAGTTTGGTTACCTTCTGTTTGGTTCGGACATTAACGAGCTAAACGAAGCGGGTCGCTACTTGATTGGTCGCCTCCAGCAAGAAGAAGGTCTGTACGATATTTCTTCGTCTATCGATTCCGGTAGTAAAGAGGTACTGCTATCACTAGCTCCTGTTGCTTATGATTTGGGCTTGGATCTCACCATGATCGCAGAGCAAGTAGGTGGCAGTTTCTACGGTGGTGAAGCGCAGCGCATTATTCGTGATGGCGAAGAAATTAAGGTCATGGTGCGTTACCCGCAACTGACGCGTGAAGCCTTCTCATCACTACGTTACGCTGTGATTACCACACCAGCAGGCAAAAAGGTCATGCTTGGTGATGTGGTGAAAATCAACGAGCAACCGGGTGTGAGTACCATTCGACGTGAAGGCGGTTATCAAACCGTTTATGTCTATGGCTCTATAGATGAAGAGTTGGTTGAACCTCAAGAAGTCGTGAAAGTCATCGATGACAACATCTTACCGGACATGAAGGAAGCCTTCCCAAGTGTGAAAACGGAATTGGGTGGTGACATCGAAGAGCAAGCCGCGCAGCGCAACGAGCAAATCATGTTCTTCATTGCAGGCATGATCATCGTATACATCTTGCTAGCTGTGCCACTTAAGAGTTACACCCAACCGCTTATCGTCATGTCGGTGATTCCGTTTAGCTTAACGGGGGCGATTTGGGGACACTTCTGGCTGGATATGGACATCAGCATGATGTCGACGTTTGGATTAATTGCGGCAGCGGGTGTGGTTATCAACGATTCCTTGGTGATGACAGATTACGTTAACCAAGTGCGAGAAAAAGGCATGAGCATTAAGCAAGCGGTTGTTGAGGCTGGCTGTGCTCGTTTTCGAGCGATCACGCTGACGTCTATTACCACCTTCGCTGGTGTACTTCCTATCATGTTTGAAACCAGCTTGCAGGCGCGTTTTGTTATCCCTATGGCGGTCGCGCTTGGTTTTGCCGTTCTGTTTGCAACTGTCCTTACCTTGATTCTGGTGCCTTGTCTGTACCTGATGCTCGAGGATATTAAAAATATCTTCCGCATTGTTAAACGATTCTTTGGTCGTTTGATAGGTAAGTTCAAATCACAGTCATCAAACACTGTCGGTAACGAAGGCACTCAAAGCTAGTTTCACCTAAAGCGAAAATCTAAAGCAGCCTTCGGGCTGCTTTTTTTGTGCCTTAGGCTAACTGAAATGGACTATCTATACTATAAGTTGGGTGAATGGTTAAATATTCATAAATATCGTTGGTTAATTTAACACTGTGTGTGTGAAATTCGCCATTGAGCAGATGGTAGAAAAATAAACTTTTGTTTAAGTTGTTGATATTAAAGGTTTAAAAAGTTGGCATTCTATGTGCAATGTATAGAGCGCAACCCAATGAACTGCTAATCCCTAAGGAGCTTATTATGCAAAGCGTATTTCTATCTACTCTAGGTCTTATTGCTGTAATGTCATCACCAATCGCTGCTGCTAACACTCTAGACAAAGAAGAGTGGAGTGCGGATTTACGTCAAGAATTTACAACAATGAAGCATGAGGCGGTTGCGGACATCCAACAAATGAACATGGACGCTATTGATGAACGCGATGAACGCATTGTTAAACACATCAAAGAACAACAAGCTCAACTGGTAAAGATCAAATGCCAGAAGACAGAGGCAACCAAGTCATAACCTCTGACGACAAAGATTCCGTGTTAGTCACAAGGACGAGTGATTAACCAGAGTGCATCCGATACAAGCACGACGTTAGTGAGCAGTCAGCGTCAACCTTGTTGCTCTATTTGCCAACCTATTAATGGGTTGGCTTTTTTATGCCTGTTGGTTGAGGAGGGGGCGCTAAAACTGGGAATCGAGTAGGAGAAATACGGCAGATAGAAAAAAGCCCGCGAAGAATACCTTCACGGGCGAAAAAAGGGCACCAAATTGGGTGTCTATTCATTTTGGAGATGGTCGAACGTCCATATCATACTGACAATAGGCTTGGTGAGAGGCTTACCACCAGTGCGACCAACGAGGCTAAAGTTAACATTGTTGTAATCATTGTTAAAATGTTAATTCTTCAATCAATGATTTCATTATCGTTAGTTCAAATTGTGAATGTGTTGTCTGTGTGTGTTTATACTGTGCTAAATGTCGTTTTTGATAATAAAACTTATCATAAATCCTACGGTGATCATTGGGGTTGGTTATATAAAACTCGACATACCGCATTCTCAATTGTTCATATTTGCACTTAATGCCACATAATAACCCTGTATTTGTTAAGTGTTTGTTTTGTTTTTAACGCTTTTCACTGAAAATAAAAAGAGCGACCTAAGCCGCTCTTGTTCATTTTGATAAGTTTACTTATCAGTCCGTTTTAGATTTCTTCGTGTTTATGGACTAGGCCGAAGTCAGCTAAAATGGCATACGCGGCAGGGATCATAAACAACACCAGCAGAGTGGATGCAAAAATACCAAACACGATGGAGATCACCAGCGGTTGGATAACCTGTGCTTGCAGGCTGGTTTCAGTCAGTAACGGAAGCAAACCTGCTGCAGTGGTCATTGATGTCAGGAATACTGCTCTAAAGCGCTCTCGACTGGCTTTGACTACCGAGTCGTGCACATTATCCCCTTCATCGACATGATGGCGTATGTACTGAACTAACAGAATCGAGTCATTCACCACAATCCCCGCTAGTGAGACGAAGCCCATCATACTTGGCATACTTAATGAGTGACCAAGTAGGATGTGTCCCCATACCACGCCAATAAAGGCGAGGGGAATCGCAAGCATGACGACGAATGGTTCCAAATAACTGCGGAATTGGTAACTCAGAATCGCAAACACGCCAAACAAACCAAGCAAGAAGCCTTTACCCATTGATGCCCCAGTTTCCGCGGTATCTTTGGCTTCGCCTTCAAAATCAAAGCGAAGACCAGGATACTTTTGCATCAACTTTGGCGCTTCATCCTGTTGGAACTGACGAATAATGGCGGTTGAGTTGGCTTTCGTATTGTCGATATCGCCGAATACGCTCACAGTGCGCAAGCCATCGATGCGCTGGATTCTTACGTAATTACGTTGGAAATCCAAAGTCGCAATGGTCGCGAGTGGAATTTGACTGCCATCGGACAAGATAATTGGGAAGTTTGCCAATTGCTGTAAGTCACCAGCTTGCGCTTTATCAAGGCGAACTTCGATGGAAATGTTTTCAACCCCAACTTGGATTTCGTCTGCGGTTTGGCCAAAGAAAGCCGCGCGCAATTGATTGGCGATGAGTTGGCCGTTAATCCCATAAGCTTCTGCACCCGGACGCAGTTTAACCAAGACTTCTTCTTTACCCATGCGCATGTCATCCAACACGCCATGAACACCGTCAAACTCATTCAAGTATTGCTGAATGTCGATAGAGGCCGCTTTGAGCGCATCCAGATCATCATGCTTCGCTCGAATTTCAATCGCTCGTCCACCCGGCCCCATGGTCGGTTGTTTAAATACCAGTGAGATAGGATCGGCAAGTTCACCAATGTCTTCACGCCATGCGTCGATAAATTCATCGATGAGTGTGTTACGACTCTCGGCGCCCAGCAAATCCAGACGTACCGTGGCAATGTGAGGGCCAGATTCATTCGCGTCGGCGTTAGCATTGAATTGACTGGTGATGTGCAGAACCAATGGATTGCCGTCTTCCACTTTTTCTGTCCATTCTTTATCTAGCTTTTGAGCGGAAGCGACGATCTTATCGACGACAGCTTCCGTTTGAGACAGAGAAGAACCCGGAGGAAGAATAATGCGCGCTTCTGCAATGTCGCCATCCAGTTCAGG
Source organism: Vibrio jasicida CAIM 1864 = LMG 25398 (assembly GCF_000400365.1). Lineage (GTDB taxonomy): Bacteria > Pseudomonadota > Gammaproteobacteria > Enterobacterales > Vibrionaceae > Vibrio > Vibrio jasicida. Next base: position 40,783 of record NZ_BAOG01000023.1, read on the forward strand.
GAAGGGTTGAAACTTGAGCAAACCGCCAACTAACGTGGCTGCGGAGATAAGAAGCAAGGCGACCACGCCACCCATAAAGGCATAGCGATACTCGACCACTTTATCCACTGCGTTGACCAAGGTGGTGTTGCGGAAGTTTTCAAAAGAAGCGAGCAGCTTTTGTTTGAACTTCGGTGTCTTTCGCTCTTGTTTTTGTTTATGCAGTGAATGAGAAAGGTGGTTAGGTAGGATCAAGAAGGCTTCCACCAAACTTAAACTCAGTACGAGGATCAGAACTTGAGGAACCGCTTTAAGCACCGCACCCATTTCACCTTGCAGGAATAACAAACTACCGAAAATACACACCGTGGTTAGGAAGGAAGAAATCACCCCCGGCAGTACCTTTTTCACTCCTTTAATCACGGCATCATCGATCTCTTCTCCTCGGTCGAGGTGAGCGGCAATCGATTCGGCAATAACGATGGCGTCATCCATCATGATTCCGATAGCCATGAGTAGCCCGACTAAAGACATGATGTTGATGGACAGGCCAAGTTGCGCCATCAAAAATAACCCACCTAAGAAGGCAACGGGCAAACCAGCTGCGACCCAAAAGGAATAGCGAAAACTAAAGAACAACCACATGGTGGCGAAGACCAAAATGATACCTTGCCAGCCGTTTTTGACCATCATGGTCAGGCGATCCCAAAGCACGGATGAAAGATCATTGGTCATTTGTAGCATCACACCGTCAGGCGCGATGGCTTGTTGTTCTTCGACAAATTGAGCAACTCGTTCCTTGATACGCAGCGCGTCGTCTTCTTTGTTTTTGCTGACTTTTAATAGGGCAGAAGGGTGACCATCGAAGAGGACTTTCTGTTCATCTAATTCAAATCGGTCGGTAATCGTCGCAATGTCTCTTAGACGGATGATTGATCCATTTGGACCAGAGCCAACGACGATAGTCTCAAGCTCTTCTGGCGTCACGCGTCGTTCGTCAAAGCGGATCAGAAAGTTCTTATCTGGCGTTTCGACATTACCACTTGGCAACTTGACGTTCTGACGACCAATCTGCTCAGCAATATCACCAACACTCAAGCCAAGTTGTCGAATAGCTTGAGTATCTAACTCTACTCGGTATTGGTGGTCAGAGAAGCCTGCAACTTCAACCAAAGACACATCGTAATCGAGCTTCAATGTGCGCTTAAGTTGTTCTGCATAAGCTTTTAGCTCTGGCCATGTGGTGTCTGCGGTGATCGCAACATCCACAACTGGCTCATTCCAATCCAACTCTTGGACTACGGGAGACTCAATTTCTTGTGGGAAGTCATTAATCGAGTTGATTTGAGTTTGAACGTCGACCAACATGCGGCCGATGTCGGCTTCTTCATTCAGTTTTAAGATAAGACGCGCAGAGCCTTCAATCGCTTCACATTGCGTTTCTTCAATGTTAGCAAGGCCATCAACAGCATCTTCCATGCGGACACAGATACTCTCTTCGACTTCTTGCGGGGAAGCGCCAGGGTAAACCACACCGGCGAGGATGTAGGGCGGATCAAACTCAGGAAAGGTTTCCCGCTTAATCGTGGAAAGCGAAGAAATCCCCAATATCAACAGCGTTAGCATCAACAAGTTGGCTGCTGTTGGGTGCTTGGCGAAGAATCGGATCATGAATCAGACTCCTTAATAGCCGCTTCGGACTGTTCAGGGGACTCTTTCAATAGCATACCGTTAATCGCAGGCAGCAAATCGTTGATGATCAGCTTCTGGCCTTGCTCTAGTTCACCATCGATCACCACTTGGTTATTTCGGCGATATAACACTTCAACTGTCACCACTTGCAGACGATTGTCATCACCCATTAGGTAAATCTTATCGCCATGAAGCGCACGCTCTGGAATAACCCAACTCGGGTTCTCTTGTCCCTCAATCAAGGCACGCACAAACATGCCGTTCACCAGTGGCGGAGCAGAGGTTGGGTTTAATGCACGGTAGTCTTGTTCAATTTCCAGAATCACACCGGCCGTCGCTTGGCTTGGATCAACCGTTTCGCTGATTCGTGCAACTTTCGCAGGCCAGCTTGCAGAGAGGTTACCGCTGCTGAGTTCAATGTTGGCATGAATCGCATTCATATCAGGTTGTGGAATACCAGATTCATCACGAACAAACTCACCGATGCTCGTCGCCAAAGTTTGCATGTCATGAATGGACAGTTGAGCTTCCACTTCCATGACATCAATACCATGCCCTGTCACCATGGTCTGTTGTAGATTAACCACTTGGTTTTGCTCAATCTCGACTTCTGCAATGCGCAAGTTGTAAGGAAGGGTGATAATGGTTTTATCAAGCGAACGTTTTGCTTCATCCACCTTTGATGCATTGACCTTAACTAGGGCTTCTGCGACACGCTTTTCATCCGGCATCAAACCGATTTGGTTTTCTATGTCCAAAACTAACTTACGTTGAGAGAGCGCGCTTTGCTCTTGCTGATCTACATCTGATTGAGACGTTAGGCCTTTCTTACGCAGGTTTTGTTTACGGTCTAACTCTTTGTTGGCGATAACCAGACGGTTGGCTTCTATCTTGAGTGTGCTTTTGAGGTTCGCTTCTTCTTGGTTCAGCTTAGCCAGAGAGGTTTGGGCAGATTTGAGATCGGCTTGAGCTTGAACCAGTTTCAATTCGTAATCGAGTGGGTCGATGCGCAAGATTTCCGTTCCTGCTTGCAGCACTTGTCCTTTTTCCAGTTGCGGATGACGGTAAACAACTTTACCGGTCACTTCGGCTATCGCTTTCCATTCAACTTTCGGAGCGATTTTACCAAAGCCAATTGCGACAGGTGCTATCGCCTTAAGCTCTAGTGGAATTGTCTCGACCAGCCTTGCTCTATCACCTGCGGGTTTAACGGGTAAGTCTGGTTTAAGGCTAATCGCAAGAAAGAGGATAATGACGCCGACAGCAAGAGCAGGAAAGAACAGAAGCTTTTTATTGATTTTCATATTGGTCGCCCGAGTCTAGAAATCCATGTTTCATCAGTTGTATGTTGTGTTCGAATAATCGGTTCAAGAAGGCTTCAGAAAGCTCAATGCCATGAATCGCAAGTAAGGCCGGTGGTGCCATAAATGGGAACACCATGAGACTAATATAAGAAACGCGGCACAGTTGTGGGTCGGCGTCTTTTCGCAGAACGCCACTATCGATGAGCTTATCGAACATAATGCCTTGCATCGGCTTGCTGATGTCAGCAAAGACTTTTTCTAGTAACTTACGTTGAGTCTCTGAGGGGGGCATATGCATGACTTGAGCAATCAAGCGGGGGAATTGCGGTACTTTGATCATCTCACGATAGTAGGTACGCATTAAGTCGAGGAAGTTCTTTTCATTACTGTCAGACAATAAGGCCTGCATTTGCTTTTGCATCGGTGACAGCGTTTCACGCAGCATGGTCTCAAATAACCCTTCTTTGTTGCCAAAGTAGTAGCGAATCATCGCCACATTCACCCCTGCCTTTTGTGCCACCAAACGGGTAGACACTTTGTCGTAGGCCATGATGGTGAAGAGTTCGCGTGCATGGAAAATTAGCTTTTCACGTGCGTCGACTTTATCTGTGGGTCTTCCCGCCTTTCGATGAACTTGCGTCACAATCGTCTCTCAGAATATTAAACATATGATTAATTATAAGGTGCTGATTTCTTATACGACATGTGAAAAATTAATCAGTATTTAATCAAGTGATTAATTTGTGAAGGAGAGACACAAAAAAAGAGCAGTTAGACCTGCTCTTGGATATTTGGTGAAGAGGGTAAGTGATGTTGAGCTGTTTTACCCCCAACTCAACACAGTCCAATTCGGTCTATCGGCTTGTTCTTTTAGGCGAGGGCATGGATTGACCAGATAGGCGTAACCGGCGTATTCACACAGTGGGAAGTCGTTGATCGAATCTGTATAGAAATGAATGTCTGAATAGGTCTCAGGTTGAGTCTCTAGCCACTGTTTTAAGCGTGTAACTTTGCCTTCGCGATAACTCGGGATACCTTCTATTTCAGCGGTGTAGCCGTTGTCTTGTTCGACTAAATCAATCCCGAGCGCGTTAGGGATACCGATACGTCGACCAACCGCTTCAACCAAAAAAGTGACACTGGCAGAGATGATGACCATATCAATCTCATCACGAGACAGTTGTTCAATCAGTGTTTTGGCTTGCGGGAATTGTTTAGCCAGAATATGGTTTTCAACGCACTCTTCCACCAAGGCGTTGACCTGTTGAATCGGCATGTTTTCTAGCGGCTTCATGGAGAACGTTAGGTAATCTTCCATGTCCATTTTGCCTTCTGCGTACAAGCCCATTAGACGCTTATCTTCCTCAATAAAGTTAGGCGCAATGGCGATACCTTTCTCGACCATAAATTCATTCCAAATCATTGCGCAGTCAGCGTTGATTAAGGTTTCATCCAGATCAAAAACATACAAAGGCTTGGACATAGTTGGCTTCTCACAGTTTGGATTGAGGTCGATGTAACGTGTCGGTCAGTATAGAGCGAGGTTTACGAGTGTGGGACGTATGCTAACGACAAACTGTGACGGTTTCGTTGCACTTTTTCTGACCACGACAAAACTTAATGACTAAGTCGTGGGATGAAGCATTTCTGACTTGGTGATAGAAGGCTACAATACAGAGGTACTTTAGAAACCGCGTACTTTAGATATATGGCGTCTTTCGAACCTGATCTCAATATTGTGTACTGAATACAGTCTTGTCTTTGAGTGATAATAGCGCCACTCGCGCAAAGCGAACGTTAAGAAAAATACAAAAAGAATCCCCGATATGAACCAGTATGTAAATGATCCATCCAATTATCAGTTGTTAATTAAAAACTTGCTGTTTTCCCCAGTTGCTTTCAACCCCGAGCAAGAAATCGTCTACGCGAACCACCGTCGTCACAGCTATAAAACGTTTCATGACCGTGTGAGACAGTTTGCAAACGCACTAACCAAAATGGGCGTGAAGAAAGGTGATACGGTAGCGGTAATGGATTATGACTCACACCGTTATCTTGAATGCTACTTTGCCATCCCGATGATTGGTGCAAAGCTACACATGATCAACGTACGCTTGTCTCCAGAGCAGATCCTTTACACCATCGACCATGCAGAAGATGACATTATCTTGATCAACGAAGAATTTCTGCCAATTCTGGATCAGATCAAAGGTCGTATTGATACTGTTACGCGTTACGTGGTTTTGCGCGATAACGATGAATGTGAATACGAGCGCCTTCTGGAGCAAGAAAGTACGGAATACAACTTTCCTGATTTCGATGAGAATACCGTTGCGACCACTTTCTACACGACAGGTACGACGGGCTTCCCTAAAGGTGTGTTCTTTACTCACCGCCAACTGGTTCTGCACACCATGGGCATATTGAGCACCATCGGCACCAATGCGTCACAAGGTCGACTGCATCAAGGTGATATCTACATGCCGATTACGCCAATGTTCCACGTCCACGCATGGGGGCTTCCGTACATGGCGACCATGCTTGGCGTGAAACAAGTCTACCCGGGCAAATATGTACCAGATGTTCTTCTTAACTTGATTGAACAGGAGAAGGTGACGTTCTCGCACTGTGTGCCAACCATCCTGCATCTGTTGTTGAGCTCACCAAAATCCAAGTCGATGGATTTCTCTGGTTGGAAAGTCGTGATTGGTGGTGCCGCGCTACCGAAAGCATTGTGTAAATCAGCCCTTGAGCGCGATATTGATGTGTTTGCGGGTTACGGCATGAGCGAAACAGGACCAATTCTGTCTATTGTTCAACTGACTCCTGAGCAACTCGAACTCGATATCGATCAGCAAGCGGAGTACCGCTCTAAAACGGGTAAGAAAGTCGCGCTGGTAGACGCTTACATTGTTGATGATGAAATGAACAAGCTCCCCCACGACGGCGAAAGTGCGGGTGAGATTGTGGTTCGCGCTCCTTGGTTGACTCCGAGCTATTACAAAGACAACAAGAACTCTAAAGCCTTGTGGCGTGGTGGTTACCTGCACACTGGCGATGTCGCGCATATCGATCATGAAGGCTTTATCAAGATCACCGACCGCGTAAAAGACATGATTAAGATTTCTGGTGAGTGGGTCAGTTCTTTGGAGCTGGAAGACATTCTACACCAGCATCAGGCCGTGTCGGAAGTCGCCGTGATTGGCATGCCTCATAACAAATGGGGCGAGGTGCCGTTGGCATTAGTGACGCTAAAAGATGATGCAGAAGTAACGGAGAAAGAGTTGTTAAGTTTCGCCAAAGACTTCATCAGCAAAGGCATTCTAGCCAGAGAAGCGTTACTACTGAAAGTGAAGATGGTTGACGATATTGCGAAAACCAGCGTCGGTAAAGTGGATAAGAAAGAGCTGCGTAAACTTCATCTGTAAAGTAGTGAAGCTGTTTGCATCCAACCCATAATATTCGGCCCCGATACATAACTTGTATCGGGGCCGATTTTTATCTAGTGACGCGAAAGTCTTGGTTGTGTATTAAATCAAACCTTGTTCTTTCGCCATGTGGTTAGCGATGCTCGGCGCTTTCCAGATGCTTGGAAGCAGTATGAAAGACACAGGAACAGCTGTAATCACGATGAAAGACTGCAATGCCGAGATACCGCCAGAGCCCATCGAGATAAGCGCGATCGCCACCACACCCATCATTAAGCCCCAGAACGAGCGGATCACTGCGTTTGGTTCTGTAGAGCCAGTCATTACCACACTGATGGTGTATGTCATTGAGTCACCCGTTGTCACGATGAACGTCGTGGTCAGGATCAAGAACAATACTGAAATCACCATCGGGAATGGTAGCTCAGAAGTAATCGCAAGCAGAACGGCAGGCAAGTTAAAGCCCTCAAATGCCGATGAAATCAAACCTGGGTTTTCTAGCTCGAACGCCAAGCCACTGCCACCAACGATGCTGAACCAGAAACACGTGATCAATGGTGCAGCAATGCTGATAGAAAGGATTAATTGGCGAATTGTACGGCCGCGTGAGATTCGCGCGATGAAAATTGCCATCATCGGACCGTAACCAATGAACCAGCCCCAGAAGAAGACTGTCCACCAACTTAGCCATTCGGTGTCACCACGGTAAAGCGCCATTGGAAAGAAGTTATCTACCATGCGGCCAATGCCTTGCACGTAACCATCGACAATAAAGCTGGTTGGGCCGAAGAACAGGATGTAACCAATTAGAGCCACAGACAACACGATGTTGTAACGGCTCACAAGCTGGATGCCTTTACTTACACCGCTTAGGGCAGACAAGGTGTACATCAAAATCGCAGCGACGATCACTAAGCTTTGAGTAACAAAGGTATCAGGTAAGCCAAATAGCGAGTTCAGGGCGTAACTGATCTGCAAACCTAAGAAGCCAATTGGACCAATAGTACCTGCGGCTACGGCGATAATGCTGCATGCGTCTGCGACGTCGCCAATCCAACCGTTGATCGCTTTGTCACCAAATACTGGGTAAAGCAGGGTACGAGGTTTGAGTGGTAAGCCCTTATCGTAGTGAAGGTGCATCAAAACGACTGAAGAAAGACAACCTAGGATAGCCCAAGCAAGGAAACCCCAGTGCATGAAAGACTGAGAAAGTGCATTGATTGCAGATGCTTTTGGCGACGCTTCGCCATACAGAGGTGGTGCAGAAACAAAGTGGGCGATAGGCTCTGCAGCAGCCCAGAATACACCGCCACCAGCGAGTAGGGTACAAAGTACGATCGACAGCCATTTGAAGGTGTCGATATCAGGTCTCGCTAAACCGCCTAAACGTACGTAACCCGTACGACCTAGTGCAATAGCCAAACCAATAAGGAAATTCAGAAGGAGTAATACTTGCCAGAAGGCACCGAAGTATTGAGTCGCAAACCCAAAGCCTGCGTTGACCATCGCGGTCAGAGATTCTGTATTTGTTAAAGCGAGCAGAACAAAGACAGTAAGGAAGCTACCACTTAACCAAAATACAGGGTTAGTGAGTTCAAGGCGCTTGATAAGGGAAGGAGGATGAATCGCAGAATAGTCTGCCTCCTGAATAGGAGCATGAGAGGCGGCATTCGTCATATTTGACATAATTACTTCGCTTTTTAGGGCTCGGAAGCCGTGCATTTCCCTCACACAAATAGGTCGAAAAGTGTGAGGATGATCAAAAAGCCGCTGATACTAGCACGTTGAGCACCTCAATATAACCGTAGATTCGGAATAATTGTCTACGTAAGCGGCAAATTACTGATTTCTAGGTAGAGATTTTTTGCGTGAAGTGCGCCGCATTTCGTATGTAAATGACATTTCCCTTATTCTTGTAAGGACACCGCAGGATTACATTGAGCCAACCTGTTCTAATAAAAATTAAAGGTCTTACCCTATGGCTCATTTTGAACTCAATGGACAGTGGCAACTTACCTCGCCACAGCGTCCAGACATCAATATTCCGATGACTTTGCCTGGCGATAATGTCTCTGCACTTTTGCAAGCAGAGCTTATTCCTAACCCATATGTGGCAGATAATGAATCCAAGGTTCGTTGGATTGAAGAATGCGATTGGCATATTGAACGCGAGTTTGCTGTCGATGGTTCTGTGCTCTCTGCCAAACAAGTGTGGATGACGCTAACCCGTGTAGACACCTTAGCGACCTTTTATATCAATGGTGAGCAAGCACTAACTAGCAGCAACATGTTTGCCCAGCAACGTATTGATATCAAACCTTACTTAAAGCAAGGCACTAACGCGATTCGAGTTGAGTTTGTCCGTGTGGATTTAGAAGGGCTAGAACGTGCAAAGAAACTGCCATTCCCTATTCCTTCGGCGATGGGGAACAACCAGATCCCGCACATGAACTTGATTCGTAAAACCCAATGTCATTCAGGTTGGGACTGGGGCATTTGCTTGATGGTCTCTGGTATTTATGACCCGATTCTAATTGATGTCGTTGAAGATGTGTGGCTAAAAGGATTCGCGACAGAGCAACAATGGAAAGCTGACGGCAGTGTGCAGATCGATGTCTTAGTCGAAGTTGAAGCGGATACCCAACATCATGAAATTGTTGTTGAATTTGATGGTCAGCGCCAATCGATTCAAACCGAAGGAAGTGGTCACTATCACTGTCAGTTCCATATTTCCAAGCCAAAACGCTGGTGGCCTGCGGGTTATGGCGAAGCGCATCTTTATCCGATAACGGTCGCTTGTGGTGAGCAATCACTGTCACGCATGATTGGTTTGCGAGAGCTGAGTCTAAACAACCAAGCTGATGAGCATGGCTCGGCGATGGAGTTTGTCGTTAACGGCGTGCCAATCAATGCTAAGGGTGCAAACTGGATTCCGGTGGACGCCATGCCGGGGCGAGAGTGTGAAAGCCGATACCGCAATCTGTTACAGAGTGCTATCGATGCCAATATGAACATGATTCGTGTCTGGGGTGGAGGCCAATATGAGAGCGAAACTTTCTACAACCTGTGTGATGAATTAGGCCTGTTGGTTTGGCAGGACATGATGTTCGCTTGCTCGCTGTATCCATCCGATGACGATTTCTTGAAAGATGTGGAACAAGAGTTGCGATTCCAAATCCCACGTTTGAAAGAGCACCCTTCGATTGCACTTTGGTGTGGCGATAATGAAGTGATTGGTGCGATTGGCTGGTATGACGAATCCAAGCACAACAAAGTCAAATACACAGTGAATTACGATCGTCTAAATCGAATGATCGAACAAGTCATTGGTCAGCAAGACGATTCACGCCGTTTTTGGCCGAGCTCACCTTGTAATGGCGAGTTGGATTTTGGCGATGCGTGGCATGATGACAGTAAAGGTGACATGCACTTCTGGGACGTTTGGCACTCAGGCAAATCGTTTAATGCTTATCTAAACATTAACCCGCGTTTTTGTTCCGAGTTTGGCTTCCAATCTTGGCCGTCTTTTGCAGAGGCAAAGAAGTTTGTGCCAGAGCAAGACTGGAACGTCACCTCTCCAACGTTTGAGCAGCACCAAAAGAACCCTCGTGGTAACAGTATCATCACAGAGATGTTTACTCGTTACTTCCGCTTCCCATCAGGCTTCGAGGAGATGTTGTACTTAAGCCAAGTTCAGCAAGCGATGGCAATCAAAACTGCTTGTGACCATTGGCGCGCCATCTCTCCAATATGTCGTGGCATGTTGTATTGGCAGCTTAATGACAACTGGCCAGTGAGTTCTTGGTCTAGTTTGGAGTACAGTGGCCGTTGGAAGCAATTGCATTACCATGCGAAACGCTTCTTTGCGCCCCAGTATTTGGTGTTCTCAGAGCACACCGGTAAGCTGAGCCTCCATTTGCTAAACGATGCCAAAGAACCCGTTGATGTGAGTGCGCAATTACATTGGGTGAACTGGCAAGGTGAAGTGAAGCAAACTTGGTCGCTAGAGCACACCGTTTCCAGTGACAGCAACATGGTTGTCTGGCAGTTGGATGGGCAGTTTGATTCGTCTGAATTGAAGTCAGGCTTCCTCTACGTAGAGGGACAAGCAGGCGAAGAGCGAATCACGAACACATGGTTTAGCACTCATGAACTGAAAACCCTGCCGATGCAGAAGGCGAACATCAAAGTGACGATAGAAGCCAACCAAATCACGCTGGTGGCAGATAAGCCAGCATTCTTTGTGCATCTAGAAGCGGACACGGATGGTCGATTCTCCGAATCCAGTTTGACGTTACTTGCTGAACAACCTGTAACCGTGACGTTTTTTGGTAAGGATGTGGCGGCGATGGCAGAGTCACTTCGTGTTTACCATTTAATGCAATAAGAAAGCTTAAGCGAGTCGAAGCACAATACATTCAGCAAAAGGGAGCTTACGGGCTCCCTTTATTGTTTCTTGGGTTCGCTAAAACAAATGACGCTTAGCCCAAGTTATGGCCTGCATTCTATTTTTGACTTCCAGTTTTCGAAAAATGCTATATAGATGAGATTTCACCGTGTGCTCGCTCACAAACAAAGAGTCTGCGATATCCAGGTTCGAGCCTCCTTGACATAGTGCGGTCAATACCTGCATTTCTCGCCGCGTGAGCTCAATATCGAGCTTACTGTCTAACTCAGTAACGGTGTGATTTAAGTTCATCAAGTAGCCAATCAATCGATTAAGAATATCTCGAGATAACCAGTTCTCCCCATTTAAGATTCCTTTAAGACCTTTGATTACTTTGTCGAAATCGTCTTCAAAATAAAATAAACCTTTTAGGTTAGACCAGCTGAGTAAACTCTCTACACCTAAGTTTGGTTCGGCATTGACTAATATCGTAGCGTCGACGTGGTGAAGTTCACTCAATGTGACTTTAACATCACAGAGGTCGGGTAGAGAGCTGTCAACGATCGCGACATAGTGTTCGTCATAGTGAACGGGTAGTTCCACATCCGCCCCTTTGGCTAATAAAACGGGTTGCCCTAAGCGCTGCTCGATTGCAGTTTGTAATCCTCTGCCTTGAATATTGTTGAAGGTGAACAATAAAATAGTGTTGTTGGTTGGATTGTCGTACATCATTAGTTTGCCTCCTGTCGAGACTGCATAAATTCATTTCCTACTTGGTGAAAGCGGTAGAGCACCAGATCGAGTAATCCGTCAAAGCAATGTTTCACCATGGGGTTTTCAAATATCCTGGCAGCAGGCGCTTTAAAAAAGGTGACTCGCCGATGGTGGTAGAAATCCCGTATAAAAATGTCGAACAAAAGTTGTTTAATCACGGGCTCATGAACAGGAAAGTGGATGATCGCGTTGCCCATTACTTGAATAATGTCAGAGACCAAAAACTTCAAAATTGAGCGGCCTAAATGCCATAGGCTAAGAATCCTGAATTCAGATCTCAGCTCCTGATAAATCATGTGTCCGACTAACATACCTTTACAGTAATAAAGCCGAGCTTTACTTGGGGATTGGTCGAATTGGTTAAGTGTATCTTCCACGCCTCCTGGCGTTATCAGTTGCTTATGTACAGCGTTGATTTGCTCGAATTCAGACACACTGATTTGGTTGAGGGAGCAACTTTTTACATCGGTAACTTGGTATTCGTACACAATGTCTTTAAAGCTCAAATAAATACTTTTACTTTGAGAAGCTTTGACTCTTTTATACTCGCTGGAGGTGTATTGATATTGTTCTCCGATGAAGTGTGAAAAGGCCAGTCGCTTTAATAGACTCGGTGTAACTTTACCGCTTTCCCACTGGCTTAATGTTGGTTGATTTAAGCTTTCGAAAGCGCTGTAACTCCTTGCTAACTCATCGGCTAACTGGCCTTGAGTCAAACCCCTTTCCTTTCGAATTGCAGCAACAGCATGCGAAAATTCTAACTTGCTAACCATATATCTACGTCCTGAACTCATTATATTTTTTGATTGCTTGAAGCAGCCCGAGATGGGCCAAATTTCTATGTTCTAGATTTTTTAGTGAGGTACATCATTTGGTCAGCATGCTGGATAAGCGCGTCACTGTTACTCCCTTCATGAGGGAAGCGCGCCATTCCGATACTCAAACCGATGTGAACGTTTTGAAAATGGATGAAAATAGGTGCACTACATGCGTGTTGTAGTAAAGACTGAAATTGTTCTAAATCCTTTGTACTTTCTAGGTTGGGAAGACAAAGGATGAATTCATCACCACCAATTCGTGTAGCAAATTGATCGTTACCCAGCAGTTGTAAGATCCGTTGGGCGGTGACTTTCAAAACCTTGTCGCCGGCATCATGGCCGAACTTATCATTCACGGCTTTAAAGCTATCTAAGTCGATGTACAACAGAGTAAACGGTTGAGCGCGTTGTATCTGATGTTCAATTAACTGATGGCCTTTAAAGCGGGAATAACACCCTGTCAGCTCGTCTATCTCGAGCAGTCTTTCTAGTTTTTCGACCTGTTCGTACTGCATTTGCCAAGCGTTTTGCCAATAACGCTCTATAGAAAGCAATCCTTTGTAAATAAAAAGGTTGAACAGGTACAGAAACGTACTCCGAATGGAGAACTCACTTAAACCCTGTAGTTTAAACGGGTCACTACCTGCAACTATCAAATCTATGTTAAAGCAAGCAGCCATTGATAGTGCGTATGCAATTAGCGACCAAAATACGCCAAATTCAATTAAGGCTAAAAGGAGATTGACCGTCACTAACGACGAAAAGAGAAAATGCCCGCCTAAAAAATAATATAGGTAAAAAGTGAGTGTGAATGCGAGGATAAGAGCAATAACCACCGCTTTGTTTTTTTGTTCGAGAACGAAAAAGCGCCCAGCCCAAAGATAAGTTAGGCAGGCGACAGCGGCGAACAGGTAAGGAAGGTATACAACAAATTCTACCCCTCTAATTGCACAAGCGAATAGGGTAATCAGAATGCCCAAACTCGTAGAGCGCATGTAATAGCGCGTAAAAATTTTGGTGAACTGTGTTCTGTCCATAGTTATGTCTCAAAGGAACAGCAAATAATGGGCAGACTAGGAGAGGATTCTGTATGGATTGAGTGTGGATGGATGACTTGTAAAGACGAAACGACTTACCCCGCATGAGTCTGTAAATGCCAGGCGCATGTGCTTTTTTGGGCGTTTTTCTCGTCTGCAAGCGACACTGCATTTCATAAAGTTGCTCGATACCTACTGCCGTTTTTATAAACTATTCTATGAGGCAGGGTTGCATAAAACTATACGGTTTTCGGGAAAATGCCCCGATCTCAATATGTCCGCATAAAAAGTGGGTAAACGGCAAATTTAGTGAGGTAAAACTAGTACTTACATCCTACTAGTGAATTTAAATTCAGTCTAAAGTATGAGGTGTCTACTTGAGTTTTTGATGGATACGGTAACCCATCGCGTAACCAAGATAAAATAGCGCAGCGAGTGTGAAAAAAGCGGATATATAGGCAACAAGATGATTCAGCCCCAATCCGAAGGATAGAGTGAATGCGATACCATTTACGGCTTCTACTGGGATCTTGTACCACGCGGAATGCACAGTTGATCCAAATAGAATTAATGTACCAATTAAAAAAAGTGTGCCGACTGTTAAGCCAACCCATCTGCTGCTGTTCATGCGTCTTCTCAAGGGTTACGACGTTCGTAACAAAATATTACAAGACAAGCATTATACAACTGAGTGAGGGGCAAGGTGGTAGCAATATTTGCACGATTAAATCAAGAGGCCACCGAAGTGACCCCTTTTTAACCGGTTAGCATCTTAATTAGCCAATCCACCGGATGAAGTAAGGGATGATCAGCGCGTTCGCCAAATCGATAAAGAAAGCACACACCAAAGGCACAATAATAAAGGCTTGGTGAGAGTTACCGTATTTTTGTGCAACGGCCGACATGTTCGCCATTGCGGTTGGGGTAGAACCCAAAGAAATCCCCCCAAAACCAGAGCAAACAACCGCAGCGTCGTAGTTCTTTCCCATTAGAGGAAAAACGACGAATATGGCGATGCAAATAGCCACAAAGAACTGCGCGCCAAGAATGATAAAAATAGGTCCTGCTAAATCGACCAAAGCCCATAGCTGCATGCTCATCAGTGACATGGCTAAAAACGCGCCCAACGCCATATCCGCAATCAACGCAACCGCTGGTTTTCTTGCTGGCCAACGAGTACCTGTAAGGCGAGGGTAAGAGGCGGGAATAAGGTTAGAAATCAAGATACCGGCAAACAAACAGGTCACAAACAACGGCAATTCCAGTCCTAAGCTGCTTACGCCTTCGTTTAAAATCGCGCCCAAGATGATACAAACATGGATCGCTAACATCGCATCTAAGAAGTCATAAGCATTGATAGACGGTTGCGGTTCATCCTGCGCCGTACCCACGTCCATTTCTTCCACTTTAGCTGGCTTTAGGTTGTGTTTGTTGATCAGGTATTTTGCAATCGGCCCGCCCATCAAGCTTGCTAAGATCAAGCCAAACGTTGCACTTGCGATGCCGATTTCCATTGCGGTATCAAGATCGAATATTTCAGCGATGCGAGGTGACCACGCAATCGCGGTTCCATGTCCGCCGATCAGAGATACCGTGCCGCTCAACAAGCCAACCGCCTCTGGCTGATCTAACATGGTCGCGATTCCAATGCCGGTTAGGTTTTGAATCAACATATAACCGATGGTGACCGAAAGCAGGATCAATAATGGCTTACCGCCTTTGAACAGATCTTGCAGACTGGCGTTGATGCCGATAGTGGTAAAGAAATACACCAACAACAAGTCTCGGGTAGCAAGATCAAATTGGACATCGATTTGAGTGACGTAATGGATAACGGCGAACAACACTGATACTAAGATGCCGCCGGAAACGGGTTCAGGAATACTGAATTCCTTTAAGAAACTGCTGGCTTGGGTTAGGCGCCTGCCTAAAAACAACACGATGATCCCGAGGGTCACCGCGAGAAAAGATTCGACCTGTAATACACCGTCGACAAAGTTCATAACCACTCCTGCTTTGGTAAAACATGATGAGAGAATTAATCGGTACGTTTATCTCTAAACATACTGACATGTTTGTATGACATCCAATTGCATACCAACGAATTTGAACCAAGTCGGATTGTGTTAAGAATCGTATTTTCGTAACCGATAGAAAAGAGGAGTAATACAAGGTCACATGTACCTATGCATGACTCCTCTTGCTTCGATTAAGAACTCGTTAGTGAAATAGCCAGTAGCTTTCTGGATTGTCTGGACATTGATAAGGACCACATTCGGCAAAAGTCCCAATAACATTGAGTGCCACAACAGAAATCGCCAGCAAACATGTGATGCGACCTAGGTTGCTCATTTCGTATGGTTCTGGAGACTCCTCTTTACTGGTGAGCATCAGAATAACGGCGACCGCGAAAATGGTGGCAACAAACAACACAAACGCCCAAGTGTAATAGTGCATCCCGAAGATAGGGCTACCGTATCCAGGCGTACCGGGAATCACGTGTAAAGAGACTTGTCTCAGTGACGTAGCGACGCCATAGAGTGCGCCGATAAGGACCACACCATAATGTCGCGACTGCGGCCCATACACCACGTTCAACAAGAAACCGAACATGATCATGATGAAGCCAATGCGCTGCAATAAACACAAAGGGCAAGGCAACTCGTTCAGTACAAATTGCAGAACAAAGCCAATCAGTAGAACGGCTGTCATGCCCAGTAAACCAAGGGTATTGAGCAAAGCCAGATAGTTTCGATTCATGTGCAATCCCCCTTACAACAAGATGGATAGAGGGTCGGTGGCGTGATGATTGAACCAATACAATCCAATGATCACCGAGGAAGCAAAGAAGGCATAGCCCACCGCTTTCTTACCTAAAAATGCACTGAGCATCGCAATTAATAACAGCAAAAAGATTAATGTCATCATGAGGGAGTTCCTTCCTTACTCTCTGATTTCAATCCTTTTAACTATAGGAAACGCGAGCCAATGCGCGACTTTATACCCAATAAAAAAGAGGAGGGGTTAGATTCGAGGTCCCCGTTGAAGCTAACCCACTCCCCAAAATCGTTACTTAACTCATTCGGTTTAACTTTGTGGAGATTGCTCTAATGCCCAATCGCCACCCAGTGATTTGTAGAGTGCGACAGTGACCTGAGCCGTTTGCAATTTGGCTGCGATTTGTCGGTCTTGCATCATGCGTTGTTGGCGCTGAGCATCCAGTACCGACAAGTGGTCAATCAACCCAGCACGGTAGAGAGATTTGGCTTTCCCCACGGCTTTATCTGTCGCAACTAGAGCATCATCAATGCGGCGCTGATTCTCTTGGCTTCTGCCATAGGCAAATAAGGTGGAATCCACTTCAGCAAAAGCCGAATCTACGGCGTGTTGGTAAGTCAGTGTTGCTGCGTCAAAACGAGCTTGGTTGATGTCTTCTAAAGCATCGCCACGACCACCATCAAAGACATTCCAACTGATGCCTGCCGCGCCAACCCAGCCGAAAGAATCACTGCTAAACAGGTCATCAAAGCTAGAAGCAGACACGCCCGGAGCGCCGGTTAAGAAGAACTTCGGATATTGATTGGCGATACTTGCCGCAAGTTCTTCATTGATGGCTGCAATTTCTCGCTCCGCTAAGCGGATATCAGGGCGTCGCTGCAGTAAGTCAGAAGGTAATCCGATTGGCACGACATTTTGCATTGCAGGTACACCTTGAGTCTCTGCAAGTCGCACTTCGACTTTTGATAAAGGCTCACCAAGTAGTACCGCGATACGATGTTTGTGTACTTGCTGCGCGATTTCCAATTGAGGAATGATTGACTCCATCGCTGCAAGCGTCGCTTTGGCCTGCGCTAAGTCGAGATCCGAGCCATAACCGCTGCGAACCACTTTCTTGACCAAGTCCATGGTTTTTCTTTGGTCTTCAAGGTTTGATTTAGCTAAGTCGAGACGCTCGCTTGCCCCTTGATACTGCAAGTAGTTATGAATTAAATCTGCAGTAAGCAAAGTCGTCAGCCCGCTTTGATAGATTTCTGCTTGCTCAACACGTATTTGCGCCGCATTGGATTGACGATCAATGCGACCGAACAAATCCAATTCCCAAGCGATACTTGCGCCGGCAAATACACCATCATGCTGGTTGTCCAACAAGGTTGTATTGCCAATTTGTGGTGGCAGGCCTGCGGCGGAATCACCAATCGGATTCAGCGCAGGGCCAAGCAGTGAATCGTTCTTACTCAGCTGATAATTGACGTATCCGGCACCAACATTGATGGTTGGCACCTTGAATGACTCGACAACGGTCTTATAGCTCTCTGCCATTTTGATGCGTTCTGCCGCGACCTTAAGCGGGATGTTTTGACTTTGCATATCAAGCACCAAATCGTTCAACGTAGGGTCGTTAAACTCTGTCCACCAAAACGCTTCTCTCTCATCATTGTTGCTGACGCCATTCTGGTCGGCATACAAATAAGTCTCTGCCATGCTGGTGGTTGGCGTTTGATAGTCTGGCCCAACGGCACAACCGGATAAACTTATTGCCAATACCAGTGGCGCGATAACGAACTTTCTCATGATTACGCCTCCTTCAATTCAGCGTCAGTTTGCGTGGTTGGTGATGTTTCTCTGTATGCCAAGCGATACAGTGCCGGCATGATGAACAGTGACAACACGGTCGCTGCTGCCAGACCGCCGATGATGGTGGCTGCCATTTGGTCAAACAAGAGATCCGAAAGCAGCGGGATCATGCCGAGTGCGGTTGTCAGTGCACCCATCGAAATCGCCATGGTGCGGTTAACGGTGGCTTCTTTGATGGCATCCGATAATGGACGGCCGTTCGCACGTTCAAGTTCAATTTGGTCCATCAACACAATGCCGTTTTTAATGATCATGCCTGTCAGGGTAATGGCACCAATCAACGCCATAAAGCCGAATGGTTTATCAAAACCAAGCAGAGCAAAGGTGGCACCGGTAGCCGCCAAAGGCAGTGTGGCTAGAATGATGATCGGTTGCTTAAAGCCGTTAAACATTGCGACCAGAATGATCACCATGATCAGCATGGCTTTTGGTAGCTGTTTAAAGATGTCAGTAACGGCTTTGTGTTCATCGTAGTATTCGCCGCCCCATTCCAAGCTGTAGCCGGCTGGCAGAGGAATCGCTTCGATTTGATCTTTCACCGCGTTGCGTACTCTTGCTGGTGTGGTTGAACGCTCAACACCTGCTTGTGCTGTGATGGTTTTGACGCGATTGCGACGCCAGATCATGCTCTCTTCTGGAACTAGCTCAAAGCCATCAACCACTTGGCCGAGAGGTACACTGTGCATGCCAAGTAGCGAACGCACGGGCAATGTTTCTAGTGACGCCATATTTTGCGAAGTGCCACGCAGCTGAATTGGAATCAACTCATCATTAAGGTTCATCTGACCTAATGGCATGCCATCAGAAGCGCGTTTTAAAGCAAAGGCGATGTCTGCTCGGTTGATGCCAGCTTGGCGCATCTTGTCTTGATTGATGATGGGTTTGAGCACCTTGCTTTCTTGGCGCCAGTCATCACGAACGTATTTGGCATCAGGGTGAGTAGCAAAGATGGCTTTCGCTTGATCCGCCAGTTGGTGCAACACCGCTTCATCAGGGCCAGAGAAGCGCGCTTCTACTGCGTACTTGTCTGAGGTCGCCAGTTTTAATGCTCTAAAGCGAGGTTCCGCGTCTGGGAATGTGTTCTGCAACCACTTGTCACCACGTTCAACAAGTTGGCTGATGCTTTCGTAATCCTTGGTGTTTATCAATATCTGCCCGTATGCAGGATCAAGTGGTTCTGGTTCTACGGTCACCGAGAAGCGCGGTGCACTTGCGCCCATGTAGCTAGAGATGCTTTCTACTTCTGACTGCTTGAGTAGCCACTGCTCGACTTTGCGCATGTCTGCTGAGGTTTGCTCGATCTTGGCGCCATTCGGTAGCCAGTAATCAAGAAACACGATAGGGCGATCCGATTGCGGGATAAAGTTCACCGCCACGTAAGGCACAGTCACGGCAGTCACTAAAAGCAGGGGAATCAATGCTGTCAGTGCTTTCATTGGGTTATCAACCGTCCAAAACACCAACTGCTTGTAGCGGCTTGGCTTTGCGTCTTCATCGATAGATGTTGGTTTGATGAACATCCAACACATCAGCACGGTAAAGGTCATCGCGACCAACCAAGACAGAAGAAGCGAAGACGCTAAGATGTAGAACACTGAACCCGCAAACTCGGCTGAGTCGGTTTTGGAGAACAGAACCGGACTTGCACCCATGATGGCAATGACGGTCGCGCCAAGCAGAGGGACGGCGGTTTCCTTAACTGAATCAATAGCAGCACGTGTGCGTTCGATGCCTTTGCCCAGTTTTACGATCATCATGTCAGTGATCACGATGGCGTTGTCTACCAACATACCTAAAGCAAGGATGAAGGTACCTAACGAGACTCGATGCAAATCAATGCCCGCGATATTCATGTAGATCAGCGTGAGCAGGATGGTCAGCAATAAGCTCGAACCAACAATTGTCGCGCTCTTAAAGCCCATGAAGACTAACAGCACCACAAACACAATGCCGACACTTTCAAGCAGGTTACCGACGAAGTCATCAATCGCTTTTTGTACTTCTTCAGGTTGGTAAGCCACAGTAGAAATATCAACGCCAAGCGGCAGTGTTTGTTGGTAGTTTTTGATGATGTCACGAATCGTGTCGCCGAGTGAGACCACATTAATGCCTTCAACAGGGCTGACCGCTAGCGTCACCGCAGGCTCACCATTAAATCGGCTTTCTGTTAGTGCTGGTGTTTGGTAGCCCATGGATACATCGGCGATGTCACCTAAGCGAATCAAGCCTGTACCTAGCTCACTCACGCCACCTTTGATGACCAAGTTACGAATATCATCTAGTGATTGAAATTCACTGGTTTGAGTGATGCGAATGCGCTCGGTGCCAGCATCGAACTTGCCTGCTTCAAAGGTCATGTTCTGTGTGCTGAGTTGGTTCCATACCTGCGCGACAGACAAGCCATATTGAGCCAGACGTTCGTCAGGCATATCAATGTAGACCACTCGTGGTTGCACGCCGTGTAGCTCAATCTTCTTAATGCCTTTTACGGCTTTGATTTGGCGTTGTAATTCTTCTGCATAGCGGCGTAACTCTTCTGGTGCGGCGTCTTGGCTATGGATAGAGAAAAGCATGCCATACACTTCAGAGAACTCATCCTGAACAATGCTGATTTGCGCTGTAGATGGCAGTTGCAGTTTTACGTCGTTTACTTTGCGGCGCAGTAAATCCCATTGCTGCGGAAGCGCTTTGGAATTTAGGCTCTCTTTCAAGTCGACAAATACCATTGACATGCCCGGACGAGACAATGAGCGCAGGCGATTCAACTCGGCCATTTCTTGCAGCTTGGTCTCAATGGTATCGGTGACTTGTTGTTCCACTTCTTCCGCCGAGGCGCCCGGATACAAGGTGACAACGACGGCGGTTTTAACCGTGAAGCTTGGATCTTCCAACTTGCCTAAATCAAAGTAAGAATACAGCCCTGCCACCACACTTAATGCGATAAAGAACAACACGAAAGTGCGCTGTCTTATCGCGAATTCAGCTAAATTGATCATGATTCGAACCTATAGCGTTTTGATGGTTAAATTCGGCGTGTTGTCGCCAGCTTGAAGATAATGAGTGCCGCTGATGACCACATAGTCGCCTTGACTGAAAGCGCCAGAGACACAAGCTTGATGCGAGTCGATGGATTGCAATGTCACTGGCTCGGTATGCACAATAGCGTCACGAACGACATTTACGTGTAGCGTTTTCTTTTCACCTAAAATCGCAGAATAGGGGAAGCAATGACTGGATTGATCGGGCTGAAATGAGGTTGTGACCGTAACGGCTTTGCCATTGAACAGCTCGTTAGAAATTGAATCGATAGCTAGAGTGACAGGGTAAGTTTGTTTGATGAGATGCTTTTTAGGCGCGATTTCAGCGACGTTCGCACGGTATGTTTGCTCTGAACCATACCAAGACATTGCCGCTGTTTGTCCAAGGTTAAACTGACGAATCATGTTCTCAGGCACATCGATATCCACTTCCCACTGACCGTCTTGTTGAAGAGTGGCGACGCTTACGCCCGGCAATGTCTGCTCGAATGCGTCGATTCGTACTTCGCCAATGCTGCCAGAAAATGGCGCACGCAGTGTAGTGTATGCCAAGGCATCTTCCGCGCGTTGGATATTCTTCTCGACCACTTTAACCGCAGACAAACTACGCTCATAACCGCTGATGGCTCTATCCAAATTCACACTGGCAATCGCGTCATCATCGGTGGCTTGTTTCACGCGTTTTAGCTCAGCCTTTGCCAGTTTATGCGCAGACTTCGCTTCCAGCATACGCGCTTGCAACTCTTCCAATGAGACTTGGTAATCGTGTGGATCAAGCGTAGCAATGATCTGTCCTTTCTCGACATGATCGCCCTTCTTCACCAAAACGCGGTCAACGGTACCAGGAACGCGAAAAGAAAGGGATGCGGTCTCTTTTGCTTGAACAATGCCACTAAACGATTTGTTCAATGCCGCGTTTTCACCCGTGACTTCAACAACTTGAATTGGGCGAGGGGACTCTGGTTCGGTGAACGTGGTTTGGCTTTGATTACAGCCAAACAGTGCCAATGTCGCGGCACCTAATGCAGTAGTTTTGAATAGACGATTCATACGATGGCTCCATAATTTTGGTGCCATCATACAATTGTACAATGTTCAGATAATCACTCGGCAATGAGACTCACTGTCTCAAAAAACGAGACAATGTATTCAACTAAACGAGTTTTGGGACTTCTTTAATGAGGTGGTCAATAAGTAAGCGGCTCGCCTGACTCAATGTCTTAGGCTGAGGGTAAAGCAACCATCCCGATTCTTCAGTGACAGAATATTGTGACAATAGCTGCACCAAACTGCCGGATTCCAACTCACGCTTCACCAGTAGTTTGGGCATAAAGGTGATGCCACGATCTAAAATCGTCGCGTTCTTAATAAAGCCAATGTTGTTGGAAATAAGCTTCGGGTGCAGTTGTACACTTTGCTCTTGGAAGTGCCAGACATTGTCTACCTCGCCATTTGGCCAACGAAAACAGACACACTGGTGTTCCTTCAGTTGTTCTAGGTTCTCTGGCATGCCGTGTGTTTCAAGGTAATTGGGAGAAGCGACTAAACAACGGTCGAGTGTCAAAAGCTTACGTGCAACGATGTCGGAATCAAACAATGCACCACCATGGAAAGCGATGTCCAAGCCCTGTTGGAACATGTCACTAAAGCCATTGTTGATGTTGCGAATATCCAACTCAACGTGTGGGTATTTATCGTGGAAGTTAAACAGAATTGGGCGAACCAGTTCATCGGTTTCCGGCAATAACCCAAGTTTGATGCGGCCGCGAACTTCATTGGTATCGTTGCTGACTTGTTCGTTCGCCGAATCGAGCATCGTCAGCGCTTTTTGCAGGTTCTCGTAGTAGGCTTCGCCATTATTGGTGAGCGATAAACTGCGTGTGGTGCGATGGAAAAGTTGAGCGCCTAAGGATTGCTCTAATTCGCCAATTCGTCGACTCACATTCGCGCGCGGCAGATCCAATGCGTTTGCTGCGGCGGTAAAGCTTCCTAGCTCGACCACTTTAATGAAGAGTTTAAGATCGTCGATTTTCACACTGGCGCTCCATGCTTATTGAACACTGTACTAAACCGTGACACTCTAAAGCATCATAACGTTATGCACAAAATATAACGTGACTTTTGATAACCGATACTTTTTTGAAAAGAGAAATAGGGAATTAGTGTGCTGAGAGTTATTCAACGTCGTCGGATCAAGAAGGTCATTAAGTTGCTTTCTGCCAGATTGATTAAGGGCTATGGAAGTCGCGAGTATTTCTCTATCGGACAAGTGCAAAGCAGCACAAGCGAGTTGAGCAAGCGCCAACAACAGATCGCTTTGGCCTTATATGCTGATCCTCAAGAACTGAGCGCAGAAGTTAGAGCTGAGCTTACTTCCTTGCGTGCCGATGTCTCGAATGACTTTTTCGATGGTGGTGATTACACCGCACAAGATGTACTGAATCTACTTGGTTCGGGTGGTTGGAAAGGCGGTCGTATGGACGATGACATGTCGCACCGATTCGGAATGAATAGCCGATACTAAACAGGGTTGTATTAGGGAACGAATCACGATGAAGCAACTGGATCTCAACTTACTTCGCATCTTTCTGGTGTTACTCGAAACTAAGAACACGCGCATTGCAGGTGACCAATTAGCGTTGAGCCAACCCGCAGTCAGCAAAGCGTTGGGAAGGCTGCGTGATTACTTTGATGATGAGTTGTTTACTCGTGTTCACTCTGGCTTAAAGCCAACGCCTCGTGCACTTGAGCTGGGTGACAAGCTGCCGATGATCATGGAGAGTTTGGATGAGGTGATTCTAGACTCGCCAACGTTTGAGCCTGCCGATTACCAAGGTAACATTACCATTGCGATTAATGGTTTTATCTCCAACTGGCTCGGTGCACGTTTGTGTATCGCGGTGATTGAAGAGGCACCAAACGCACAAGTAAACATAGTGAATTGGGGCTCTCAAACACTCAAAAAGTTGCTCGATGGTGAGATTCAAGCGGCCATCAACTATTCGCCGATCGACACCAATAAGCAATTTACCCACCAAGTGATTGGTGAAGATGATTTTGTTGGGTTAGTGAAAATCAACCACCCTTTGGCAGGAAAGACCTTGTCTCAAGCTGAAATCAATCAAGCAGAATACGCCAGTTTGGTGGTGCCGAGTTGGAATGATACTCAGCCCTTTATTGCTAAGCACCTTTCAAGTGAAGTGTTGAAAGTAAAAGCACGAAGTTCCTATTTGCATACCTTGCTCGATGTGGTTAAGCAGAGTGAGATCATCTTGCCTTGCTCTCGGCAGCTTGCTCATTATTTGAACGGTGAGTTTGAGTATGCCTCTTTTCCTAATCACACCCCAGATGAGCTAAAAAATATTGTGCTGGTGGAATCGCACAATAAGCGCATGCATCCCATGCATCAGTGGCTCAAACGAAAAATCATCACCACTTCTCAAGTTATCATCCAAGAAAAACGATAAGCCTCTCCATTGAGAGGCTTGTTCTCATAGGACTGGTCTGAAGGGGTTCAGCCTGTTCTGCGTTACTTTGCCGTCACGTTCGGGAAGTTGTGCATTTCTTCAATCGCTTTGGCTTTGTCACTTGGACGGTAAGCACGCAACGCAAAGTTCCAGCCCGCATCGTTCACTTCAATTACGTTATTCGCGGCACCACAGGTCTCGCCTTTCGGTGCGAAGTGAATGGTGTAAGAGCCATCTTTGTTTGGTACAGCGGAGGTTGAGTCTGCGCTGTTGTTATCTGTCATCAACCAGCCTTTGCCTGAGTATGCCGTGATAGACCAGTAACCGCCTTTTTCGTAGCTCAGTGACGGTTTATCGAAGGTGATGTCAGCACACTCAACTTTGCCAGTACCTGCTCGTGAAGAGTACACCGCGTATTCTGCTGGTAAGCCAGCCCAACCTACAGCGGTACCAATCATAAATTGCTTGTTATCTGGTGTTGCAGTAATGCCAGTAGTGAAGGCTTCTTCTGTCTTAATCGTGTTGACTTGCTTCTCCCATTTCGCACGTACCGCGTCGCGAGAGGCGCTGTCCCAATCTTGCGCTGGCTTAAATGGTTTTGCGGATTTTGCATCAATCACGGCGGCATCTTGTAAGCGATGTGCCTCTTCCATGCCTGCCGTCGTAGCGGTACGCATTAAGATGTAAATGTAATCCGAGCCTGCAATTTTCGAATCAATGTAGATCTCGTCACCACCATAAATCGCCATGTGGTTGTCGTGATTGTTGTTGAAGAAATGCATGATTTGGTAAGCATCACCTTTCGCTAAACGGAAAGTGGCCCCTTTCGACACATCGACCACGGCTGTGGAGTAGAGCAAGTCGGTGTTTGAGCGAATGATCATCTGATTATCAACGGTGACGCTGTCTCGGTTTTGGTCAAACACATTGATTGGTTGGCGCTCTAGTTGTTGAGTGAAGTACAGATCAGTTTCTGCGCGGGCGAAGTTTTCGTCGGTCACTTTAACGGCTGCCATGGTCTGCATAGAGGTGATGGCAATAAGAGTCGCTAAGATGGTCTTTTTCATGTCGCTTACCTTGAGGTCGTCATTAAGAGATGACCTCACTTTATCGATATGCCAGTGATGACAGAAATGAATTGATGTAATTCAGATAATAACTAAATCGAATTGCAAGTTCGGATTGCCAGCCGTCACACGCGATGCTGTTTTCGATATTGTAAAGGCGTGATGC
The DNA here is from genome assembly GCF_000400365.1 of Vibrio jasicida CAIM 1864 = LMG 25398. Lineage (GTDB taxonomy): Bacteria > Pseudomonadota > Gammaproteobacteria > Enterobacterales > Vibrionaceae > Vibrio > Vibrio jasicida. The sequence continues at coordinate 66,575 of NZ_BAOG01000023.1, forward strand.
CATTGGTGCGTTTGAATTGGCGGATAAAAGAATCGGCAGAAGCGTAGCAAAGCATGTCAGCAATGGTGCGGATTGGACATTCGCTGTTGGTGAGTAGCTTCTTACTCTCTGTGTCGCGGACTGAATTCACGATATCTCGGTAGGTGAGGTTATTTTTGTTCAACAAGTTCTGCAATGTCCTGGGGTGGATGCCGAGCATTTTGCTGACCAAGGTTTTGCTGATATCACCGAGAGGAAGCAATAACAGAATCGAGTTGGTGGTGATTTCCAACAGCGTGTTGTGATGTTGAAGACCGTGAGAGACTTTGCGTCGCATTTGATTGGTGATAGCCATCTCCAAATCGGGCTTTTCTGCGAGTAGGGCTTTGGGGAACTCAAAACCATCGAACTGACTACCCAATATCACTTTGCATCCAAAGAAACGTTCAAGACGTTCGATTTGTGTTTGCTGCTGTGCTCCTGATTCACCTTGGTAGCGCGCTTTAAAATGGACTTGATGCAACTTCAACCGTTCGCCCAGTATCATCTTGAACGTTGTAATAATGCCTCCGATGGAAAGCAAAGCGTGTTGGTTTGTATCGACATTGGGTTCGAATAAGAACTGAGTAAAGTGGCGAGCAATGTCTTCACGAATATCAAGTTGATGGCGAGAAGCGCGTTGCTGATAGCTGTACAGGCCAAACAAAACCGGATAGATGTTTGCGAGAGATTCCTGGCTAGCAATCAGCAACATAGCGATGTCCAAAGACTGGTAGTCAATCAAGGTACTGAGCTCTAGGGCGAACAGCGGGTCTTTAGTCTCTTTGGCGGCCAAGTTCAGCAGTTCTGCAAATTGCTGATGGCTAAGCTCTTGGTTTTCATCGTGTAAGGTTGAGATTTGAATATTGAGCTTTGAGGTTAAGGTGTGAGGCTCAACACCATATCGTCTGCACAATTTAGGGAAAGCAGAGAGGTATAACGCGCTCAATCGATATTCGTTTTTCACTCAAATATTCTCAAAATGTCAATTTTCAGTCTTGGCTTGTTTTTATACTGCGCCACATTGAGTTGGTCAAGAAATGACTGATTTCAACTTCATCCTCCCGATACCGCCTGAAACGACGAGTAGAGAATAGACATGAAAAAAGTAACGAAAACCCTTATCTCTGGTTTGATATTTGCCGCTTTAACCAGCAGCGCATACGCAGACAACAACATCAAGATTGAGAACATGCACACCCGCTCTGGTGATTTTGCTTTTGAAACCAGTGTGCTCAATGGCATTCCAACAGAGGAAAGCTCAAAGAAACTGTTTAATCTGATGGATTTTCAGCGCGCGACACAAGCTTACATTTGGTCTATTCCGCTGACGTCTAACTACGCGTGGAAGGCGGCGTATGAAAAAATGGGCTCAGAAGACGGCCAAATTACTTATGTGGCATCGCATCAATCTAAATTGGGTGGCTTAACTTACAACACCTCAACGCCCTACGCGATTACATGGTTTAACGTAGAGAAAGAGCCCGTTGTGGTGAACATCCCGACCGATGAACTGCGTGGTGCGGTGCATACCATGTGGCAGATTGGCATTGCACAGATGACTAAACCAGGCACATACGTGATAAAAGCTAAGGGCAGCGAAACACCAAAGAACCTACCAAAAGGTGCGGTGGTACTTGAATCGGATACTAACTATGTCTTCTTTGGTGTGCGCTTAATGGCGAAAACGGAGAAACAGCGCATGACGGACTTGGAGTCGATGTCAATCACGCATCTGGATGGCAAACCCCTAAGCGATCGAGGTGTTAACTTCCCGAAAAAAGGTCTTGATGCGAAACACCCACGTGGTATGGAGTTTTGGCAAGTGCTCAACGAAGCCATTCAAACAGAACCTGTCGCAGAGCGCGATCGCATGATGCATGACATGTTGCGTCCATTGGGTATTGAGAAGGGTAAACCTTTCGAGCCAAATGCCGAGCAAGTGAAGATCATGAAAGAAGCGGTAGTGCTTGGTGAGGCCATGACTAAGAATATCGACTTCAACAAAACGGGTCGTTTACATCAATCGGAATATGGGCCTGAAGGGAACCGTTGGGAAGTCGCAACAGCATCAACACCAAACCAAGATCGCGCTTATGGCATGGATCTCGATGGTCGCGCAGCATGGTTTTATGAAGCGGTGACGAACGACATTGCGATGCATGGTTTTGAAAATGGTGGCTGGGGTCAGATATACCTTGATAACTATCGTGACGGCGAAGGTTATGGTCTAAATGGTAGCAATCACTACACGCTGACATTAGATGGCGATGTGAACTACGCCGATTTGTTCTGGACCATTACGGTGTACAACGTGGAAAACCGCGCCATCATCGATAATGATATTCAACGTGCGGATGTCGGCTCAAACGTTCCGGGCACAGTGAAAGACGCAGACGGTAACTACACGTTCCACTTTTCACCAACCAAGCCAAAAGGTGTGAATGAAGCAAACTGGGTACAAACTCGACCAGATGAAAACTGGTTTGTGTATTTCCGCGCTTACTCACCAAGCAAGGCGTTTGTTGAGCAGAAACCAGAAACGATTCTGCCAAACTTTAAACACGTGAAATAACCCGAAAAGCCACCATGATGAAAATTGTCGTGGTGGCTTTTTAATTGTCCGAACATTCACCTGAGAGAGTCAGATTTCGTAATCAAACACGATGATGTCTTCAAGCAGTGGTCTAAATACCTCTTTCAATGCATCGTGCTCTGGGTGAGGTAGGTAGTTCTGACGACCTGCTTCATCAGCAAATGTCATCATCACGGCGTGTGTGTAGTCTTTACTCTTTCCTTCTGGGCTGTTGTTTAAGCCCCATTCAACGTCGGTTACACCTTCCACTTTCGTTGGCATGGCTTCGAATAGCTCTCGAAGTTGTTGGATTTTTTCGCTGGTGGCAGATGCTTTAAATTTGATGAGTAGAATGTGTCTGACCATGGTTTTGAGCTGTTGTTATATTTTGTTGTGTTTGAAGAACAACACTATAACGGGCATCCACTCTAAAGTTAGCTTTTGGCTTCACAAAATAGGGAATCAAAAACGCGAGCACTTTGGCTCGCGTTTTTGTTGGTCTAGCTAGGTCGGAGGTCGTAGGTCGTTAGATGGGAATCGTTAACCCTTGACGCTTGCAAGAGCAATCAACATCAAATTAATGCAAACATTCCACCTGTCGTGAATTAAATCTAGAGCTTTTCTGATTTCAACTCAAAACTTATCCTAAAAGAAGAGCGCCGAAGCGCTCTAGTTATTATTATTTTCGTCGTTGTTTCAATGCTTTGAAGTATGCATCCAGATCATTCACATCTTTCTCAAACTCACTCGCTCGAGGGCAATCAACTGCTAAACCTGTCGCGTTGTCATGACCACACATATAGGTACTGCACTTAGACATTGCAGCGTTAATTATATCGTTATCCTCAGAGGTTACGTCGTCGACAATCTCTTTTAAACTCTGAGTCTTAACCGCGCGGCCAAATCGCTCAACAACCTTTCTCAGTAGCCACTCTTCAACAAGACGTTCATAGGTTTCACGCATTAAACCATAGCCATGTTTAACGTACATTTCGTAACTGAAATCACCTGATGCTTCCATTTTTTTGAGTTTAGGTGCAAGGTTCTTTAATTCACCAACTCGAGCGCCTGTATTCTTGGCATCCCAAGGAGGCTCTTGGAGTGGATAACCAGCTATATCACCCAGTTTTCGGATAGAAATTATGTTCAATTCAGCTTGAGCTATTCCAGTGGACTCCTCCAACATCTTCAAGAAAGCCATATCGTGCGTAAACACGATAACCTGACGCGCCAAAGCTTCCTGAGCGATACGATCAGCGAACAAGCGACGCCAGTTGTGGTCGAGAGAGTTGATAGGGTCGTCGAAAATAATCGCTGATTTTCTGTCATCAACTGTTAACTCTGCCATAAAACCGGCGAGTGCTACGCATTTCTGTTCACCTTCGCTCGCGACATCAGAAATTCCGTTTGTTTTGCCAGTTAAGTTAAGTTTGAGCAACTGCTTACCTTGGGAACCTCTAGTTTTCGTGCCAACAGCGAAGTTCTGGAAGCCTAATTTTTTCAGTTCGCTGCTGAATGCCGCTTCAAGATTGCCAATCGCACCACTCTTTGCGATGTTAGTAACTTGACCTGTGACAGATGTTGTATGGCAAGACTTGCTCACGTTATCAAACAGAATGACCATCCCCTTGCGGTCGATCTCTTTAATGACGTTCTGCTTAATCGCCGTGAAGCTTTTGCGCTCTTCGAGCTCTGTAATCAAATCAATGAGTTGTTTAACCTGTTGAGTCAAGCCATCATCTGTCGCAACCGCAGCTTCGTTCTTTTTCCAAGATTCAATTTGACCGTTAATCCATTCAATCGGACTAAACTCAATTTCCAACTGAGTAAAATCAGGCTCCGTTTTGACTAAATTGGTGCAGAGGGTCTCCAGCTTGTTGTTGAGCTCAATGATCTTGTTGGCGTATTCAGGCTTATAGTCGCGGATCATGTTAAGAGACAATTCGTATGGTTGGAGGTCAAACCTAAGTAGTTTTAGATTTTGTATGTAAGCGTCGAATGAGCCTTTCGCTTTATCTGCTTCAACCTGAGTTCGGTCTTTTAGATAATCATTAAAAGACTTCAGTTTCTCTGCTGCCTCTTCAGAAATAGGCTGAAGGCAAGTAGGGCAGGGTTCCCCCGCAGCTGGTGGAAAGACATGCTTTGCATTATGTGTTTGCACGAAAATCCTGATGTGAGTCCACATCTCTTTCCACTCTGGTGAGCAAATGCCTTCGATTGCGTGTCCATCTACAGCCTGAGTGCGAGCGAGCTCAGCTGCATTTTGTTTAGTCTTGTAATCATCATAAGACTTCTTGATGGCATCAAAGTGTGTTTGATCTAGTTTCGCTTTAAGCTTGTTAAAGTGATCAAGTAAAGGCTGCATTGTCTTTCGCTGGTCGGCGTATGACTTGCGAATCTGCTCTGGCGTCTGAGTTTTTAGCTTAATCAACTCAGCTTGATGGACTTCGATGGATTGAATTTCTTCTTGCGTGAGGCAAAGAGCGTCAACACTTTCTGGTTTGGTTGTTGAAGATAAGGTCGAAAGAAATGCCGCCACTTTTCCACCAGACATATATGGAGGAATAGGGTGAGAAATATTGTAAGGCTGTTTATCTCTCTCATTTTCCTTTCGGACGTACTCACATGCTCGAATTAACTGCGAAAGGAGCTTAGTCCCTGCAGGTTTATATTCGATGGTGTCTTCACCAGAAATGTAGTGTGCTGCCGACGTATTGTCGAAGATGCGAATAGACTTCAAGTCTTCTCGCGCAGCGTTGCCTTTTGCCCACGTGATCTCGTGCAGATTTTCATCAATAATAATGGAAATTTCAGCTTCAGGATTGCCGGTAACATCAGAGTAGATATTCGACAAGATGTTTGGAGTTTCCCCGCGAGTTAGGCAAGCATTTTTCAGAATTTTCGAATAGCTCGACTTACCTGAACCGTTATCGCCGTAAACGGCTGTTAATCCGCTCGTGTTAAATTCAAGAAGAGCATCTGATACCAAAGCAGAGACGTGGTTAACTTTACCAACACTCTTTAAGGTTACAGCCTGTCCTTCTTCACCAAAACCTGTAAGGTCGAGCGGCGCAATGTAGCCTGGATAAGATTCGTTCTGCGCCTCTAGGCCATGTTCCATCTTTGCAACGGTGAAAAGGAGCTGTAAGTCATTCGTCCTTAATTCACCTTTCTCAGCAGCCAATCTGATTGCATGACGCCACCAAAGGTTCTTTTTTAACTTGTTAGCCCAGCTAACAACGCTTTCAATCGACATATTATCCTCCACACGCGTTGTGTAGCAACAACTTATACGCCTATTCAATTTGTAGTCAATTGATTGCACTTGATTCTGTGGCAATGCGACACATTGTGCTCGAGGAAAAAGTAAAACAGCCTCATGACAGAGGCTATTTCGTCAAACTAAAGCGGCTAGCTCTAACGTTAAAGATATCTGTTTGTTCTTGGTCGCACGTAAGAGGTAGCGTTTCAAACGTGACAAATTCGAAAGATCGCCATAACGCCTCCCACTTTTCGCTAAGCGATGTATTTGCTGAGTGGTAACCAGAAATAATGCAGCCAAACTTTAAACACGTGGAACAATTCCCAAAGTCTTTATGGCGAAAGTAACTATGGTCGCTAATTTTTATCAATTGGCGATGCGTTTCACCAAGTAGAAGTGCTTTTTACCGCGCTGAAGCAACCAGTACTGATCGAACAGCGGGAAGTTCAAGCTTGGGTTTTCTGCGTCAACTTTCTCGCCGTTCACACTGATGGCGTTGTTGCCAATCAGTTCACGAGCAATACGCTTTGAGTTGGCTAAGCCTGATTCAACCAGAAGCTCGACCAAGTCTTGCTCAGCACTTTGCATGCTCGGTAAGCCATCGAGTTCCAACTGTTTTAGCTCGCTCAAACTTAGCTGCTGCACATTGCCACTAAATAGCGCTTGAGTGATTCGCTCCGCACTTGCTAAGCCTTCTTCACCGTGGACAAAACGCGTCATTTGCTCCGCTAAGATACGCTGTGCTTGTGGTTTGCCTTTGCTCTCTTTGTCTTGTGCTTCAATCGCAGTAATCTCATCGCAACTCAAGAAGGTGTAGTAGCGCAGGAAGTGGTAAACATCGGCATCTTCCGCGGATAACCAGAATTGGTAGAAAGCGTAAGGCGAGGTCTTACTTGGATCTAACCACACTGCGCCACCTTCGGTTTTACCAAATTTAGTGCCGTCAGATTTGGTGATCAAAGGTAAGGTTAGACCGAAGACCTGCTCACCATTTTGACGGCGAGTGAGGTCAATGCCGCTAACAATGTTGCCCCATTGGTCATTACCACCGATTTGTAGGCGGCAGCCGTACTGACGGTTTAATTCTGCGAAGTCGTAAGATTGCAGCAGTGCGTAACTGAACTCGGTAAATGAGATGCCTTGATCTGGACGTTGTAAACGTTGTTTAACAGACTCTCGGCTGATCATGGTATTTACGGAGAAATGCTTACCTACGTCGCGGAAGAAGTCGATCACGTTAATCTGCTTCACCCAATCCGCATTGTTTACCATGATCATTGGCTTGCTGACTTGGTTATTCATCAACTGTTGAATTTGATTCGACAGATCTTGTACCCAACCCGTTACGGTTTCTTCTGAGTTTAAGCTTCGCTCAGTGGCTTTAAAACTTGGGTCGCCGATCATACCCGTAGCTCCACCGATCAGGGCGATGGCTTGGTGTCCTGCATCTTGAAAACGTTTGAGCATAATCAGTGGCACAAGGTGGCCAATGTGCAAGCTACCTGCGGTTGGATCGAAACCGCAGTACAAGGTTTGTGGCTTAGATAGCAGTTGTTGAACTTGGTCTAAATCGCTCGCTTGGGCAATCAAACCGCGAGCTTGTAAATCTTCAATCAGTGTCATCGTCTTATCTTTATCTGGTTTGGTTGCATTCAGATTAAAAGGCGATGCGGAATCGAGATATATCCCTAAAGGGACAGTTTGTTATCTTGATTGAGTGATCAGGTGGTTGAGAAACAACTGAAAGAACTCGCTTAACGACGCGACATTTAACTGTGCGTAGATGCGTTTACGGTGATTCTTAACGGTGCCTTCGGCGACATCGAGATGCGTTGCAATCTCTTTGCTGTCAAAGCCTTGCGCGATCAATGCCGCGATTTCTTGTTCTCGTTTGGTGAGGACGGTTTGGCCAAAAGATGTCAGTGCGGATTCAATCGCGGCACGCATTTGTCCTGAATAAGCGTTAGAACTGAAGACTGGTTCGGCGAGTGTAAACTCGGTTTGTTTCCAGTGTTGTTGGCATAAAGACTGAATAATCGCGAAGTAAGATTTGAGCTTGGTGACTTGAGGTTTGGTGAAGCGTTTGTCGTCTTGCATAAAACCGAAGTAGAGCATCACCCAACGTGCCGGCTCGATTTCGATCAGCATGCTGAGCTCGTCCTTCCAGCCCGTTTGATGGTAAAACTGCTGACAGTAGGCTTGGTAATCGAGATCGTTACGCGCGACGTCTTTGCCTACCACATCTTTGAGCGTAAAGATGCCTTGCTCTTTGTTGGCGTTAAGCTTCTGGTAAAACGGGTCGTTTTGAAAAGAGGTGGTGAGGTAACGCTGAAACAAAAGCTCGCGCTCATTCTCAATCGAATCATAAAGATAGATAGGGTGTTTGCCTTCGCGGTAACCGAGGATCACCGCGCAATCAAAACTCAATAACGAAGCTATAACGCGCATCAGTTTGGGCGTAAAGCTTGGTGAATTAAGGGCAGAAATTGTCTCTGCAAGTTGAGTGTTGAATGCGTCGTTAGGCATGGGAATTCGAGTGTGCGATAAAGGTTGAGATAAGCATAACGCAACAGACAATGATCCCAAAGTGATCAAAAAGGGGAGCGTTGTGCTCCCCATCAATAAATCATTGTAACCAAGCGATTACTGCGAATCGGTCAGCTCTTTGTTGACCCAGTATTTCGAGCCAGAAACGTTCGCATCAACCAGCAAGCCAGTGGCGTTTAGCTGATACACGGCCACGCCGCTGTTGAATTGCGCTGTCATCTCTTCGCCATCCTCACCAGCGACTAAAGAAGCTTCGCTCGATGCTTCCCAGCCTTCTTCGACAAAGGTGTTGAAGTCTTTTTCATGTTCGAACAACACCACTTGTTGGTAGAACTTACCGCCAACACCAAGGGCAACACCCGCACCAAACATATTCATGTAAGTGCGTTTGTCCGTCGACTTGTTCACTGCAACACCAGAGCCGGAGTTGGTATGGAACATCAGCGACAGTTTGCGAGAATCAAACACCGCATAACCGTAAGCTTTATCGTAAAGATCTTTCGCTTCTGGTTTCTCATTGAAGAGCTTTAGCAGAGTGCTATCCGCCATTAAATCAATTGCTTGGCGCGCTTCTTCTGGCGTATCACCTTCCATCAATTCATCGATTTTCTTATCGGCATCGTCGATCCACTTTTTACTGGTCTCAATACTGGCATCAGTCCATTCACCCGCGGTGTTGATCGCATCTTCAGACCAGTTAGTGAAATCTTGCCAAGCTTGTTTAGAGAAAGCCTTGGTGTCATCCCATGTGTCTTTTGCAGTATCAGAGACGGCGTCACCAAGGTCTGAGAGACTGTTAGATATGTCGTCCCAATCTGCGTAAGCCGGAGAGGCGAGTAGCGTTAAAGCGGCAACAAGTGCAAGTGGCTTTTTCATAGGTCCATTCTTTTATGAAATCAGATTCTTTCATTCTAGGTGAAAAATCTCAGAGGGAAAATTAGCACGCCGTTTAGGTTGGGATTGTCGTCACGAACTCACAGAGCTTTGACATGATAGACAAAGAAAAAGCCCTCAAACCGAGGCTTGAGGGCTTTGCATTGCGAGTTGGAAAGGAGCGTATTACTTGCTCACTTTACCTAGCTTCAACCAAGTATCGATAACCGTATCTGGGTTCAATGACACAGAGCTGATGCCTTGTTCCATCAACCATTCCGCTAGGTCATCGTGGTCTGATGGGCCTTGGCCACAGATACCGACGTATTTGCCAGCTTTGGTTGCCGCATCGATGGCCATTTGCAGCATGGCTTTCACTGCTGGGTTGCGCTCATCAAATAGGTGAGCAACGTCGCCAGAGTCACGGTCTAGACCAAGCGTAAGCTGAGTCATGTCGTTTGAACCGATAGAGAAGCCATCAAAGTACTTTAAGAACTCTTCAGCAAGTACTGCGTTTGACGGTAGCTCACACATCATGATGACTTTCAAACCTTGGTCGCCGCGGCGTAGGTCGAACTTGGCTAGTAGGTCGATAACCGATGCCGCTTCGCTTGGTGTACGTACGAATGGGATCATGATTTCAACGTTCTTCAGACCCATCTCGTTACGAACGCGTTTGATTGCTTGAGTTTCTAGCTCGAAACAGTCTTCAAACACTGGAGAAATGTAGCGAGACGCACCACGGAAGCCGAGCATTGGGTTTTCTTCGTGCGGTTCGTAACCTTTACCGCCCACCAAGTTGCTGTACTCGTTCGATTTGAAATCAGACATACGAACGATCACGCGTTTTGGCCAGAATGCAGACGCGATAGTCGCAATGCCTTCGGTCAGCTTGCTAACGTAGAAGTCGATTGGATCTTTGTAGCCACGAATACGCTCAGTGATTTCCGCTTTTAGCTCATCGCTTTGCGCATCAAAGTTCAGCAACGCTTTCGGGTGAATACCAATCATCTTATTGATGATGAATTCAAGACGCGCAAGACCGACACCTTCGTTCGGAATTTGAGCGAAGTCGAATGCACGGTCTGGGTTACCCACGTTCATCATTACTTTGGTTGGAAGCAGCGGAAGCTCATCAACCGCAGAGCGTTTGATTTCGAAATCCAGCTCGCCTTGGTAAACGTAGCCCGTTTCACCTTCAGCACAAGACACAGTCACTGTCTCAGCGTCCGTCAGTTTGCTGGTGGCATCACCACAACCAACGATAGCCGGAATACCAAGCTCACGTGCGATGATCGCTGCGTGGCAAGTACGGCCGCCACGGTTAGTGACAATCGCAGACGCCTTCTTCATCACCGGTTCCCAATCTGGGTCAGTCATGTCTGTCACCAGCACATCACCATCTTGCACCAATGACATTTGGTCTAGAGAGTTGATTAAGCGCACTGGGCCTTTGCCGATACGTTGGCCAATCGCACGACCTTCAACCAAAACGTCTGCTTTGTTGCTTAGCTCGTAACGCTCAATCACGTTTTGCTCGCTTTGAGAACATACTGTCTCTGGGCGTGCCTGTACGATGTAAAGCTTGCCGTCGATGCCATCTTTTGCCCACTCAATATCCATAGGACGTTTGTAGTGCTTTTCGATGATCATCGCTTGTTTTGCTAGCTCTTTGATCTCTTCATCATTCAGAGAGAAGGCGTTGCGCTCTTCTACTGACGTATCGATGATCTCAACTTGCTTACCGATCTCTTGACGGTCTGAGTAGATCATTTTGATCTGCTTAGAGCCAAAGGTCTTCTTAACGATAGGGTGTTGACCCGCTTCTAGCATTGGCTTGTGAACGTAGAATTCATCAGGGTTAACCGCACCCTGAACCACCATTTCACCCAAGCCCCAAGAAGAGGTGATGAATACGACTTGGTCGAAGCCAGATTCCGTATCTAGGGTGAACATAACGCCAGAAGAGGCTTTGTCCGAGCGCACCATGCGTTGAATGCCTGCCGATAGCGAAATGCCACGGTGGTTAAAGCCTTGGTGTACACGGTATGAAATTGCACGGTCATTGAACAAAGAAGCGTAAACGTGCTTGGTCGCTTCTAATACTGCATCAATGCCTTTTACGTTTAGGAACGTCTCTTGCTGACCAGCAAATGACGCGTCCGGTAGATCCTCTGCAGTTGCAGAAGAGCGAACGGCAACAGAAATCTCAGGATGATTGTCTGTCAGTTCTTTGTAGTTATCACGGATATCTTGTTCAAGATCCGCAGGGAATGGCGCTTCTAATACCCATTGACGGATTTTTGCACCTGTCTCACGCAGTGCTTCTACATCCTCAACGTCTAGTTCATCAAGTAGTTGGTGAATACGTTCATCCAAACCTTCGTGGTCTAGGAATTGATTAAACGCATAAGAGGTGGTCGCAAAACCGTTTGGTACTGATACGCCAACATTGGCTAGGTTAGAAACCATTTCGCCAAGTGAAGCATTCTTACCGCCGACTTTGTCGACATCATCCATGGATAGGCCATTGAACCAGAGGGTGTTCTTTTGCATGTCTTTCTCCAGAAACATTGCAGCAATTGTAGGGGGACTTAAAGGCAAACGATTACGTATTGGCTAAAAAAAATTCTCAAGGAATTTTCAAAGCTGTGGGGAACGTAATTGCAAGCCAAATTGATTTATTAATATTATGTAAACCATCCTACTCAAATGAATTTGAAAAAATAAACAAAAATGCAAATAAATAGCCAAAGTCGTGATGTATTCTATGTTTCTGACGGAACGGCCATAACATGTGAGACATTAGGGCATGTTGTTCTGGGTCAGTTTCCTTTCATTGCTAATGAAAAAACCTTTCCTTTTGTCGAAACGCCAGACAAAGTTGCCGATGTTATTAAAGAAATTGAAATTTCCTACCAGCGAGAAGGCGTTAAGCCATTGGTATTCTTCTCAATTGTGGTACCAGAACTTCGTGAATTGCTTCGCAAAGCCCCTGCAAATTGTTATGACGTGTTAGAGAGCATTGTGCAGAAAGTAGGAGACGACATTCAAATGAAGCCACAACCAAAGCTGCAACGTTCACGCAGTGTTGGTAAAGATTCTGATACTTATTTCGACCGAATCGCTGCGATTGAATACACGCTTGCTCATGATGATGGCATCACTTTAAAAGGCTTAGAAGAGGCCGATATTATTTTGCTGGGTGTGTCGAGAAGTGGTAAAACGCCCACCAGTCTATACATGGCTATGCAATTTGGTATGCGCGTAGTGAATTACCCGTTTATCGCCGAAGACGTCAAGATGATGCGTTTATTGCCTGAGTTTGAAATCCATCGCCATAAACTGTTTGGTTTAACCATCAACCCAGAACGGTTGAATGAAATCCGCGAGAACCGCTTATCAGGCAGCGAATACGCCAGCACTGAGCAATGTAAGTTGGAGCTTGATACGGTAGAAGCGCTGTTCAGAAGAGAAGCTATCCCTTACATCAACACGTCATCGCTGTCGGTGGAAGAAATCACCACGCGTATATTAGAAAGAGCAGGAATGAAACGTCGCCTATTTTAAGGACATTTCCGGATATTACTTGAGTACAGAACTTAACAAGGTGCCGATAGCCAATATCGGCACCTTGTTTTCTTATGGGTGTGTCTTTTTATGGAGATCTTGCCTCAATTCATAGCGTTGATACTAAGTAAGCTGGGAGCCTTAACGGGTTTTGATCATTTGTGGTTTGCCTGCAATGAAAGCGATGCCAGTCCATACCAAGGAAATCGCAAATAGGAAAATCAAAGGCTCTTGCCAAGAATGAAAGGATTCATGCAAAAAGCCGAAAATCATCGGGCCGGTGGCGGCAAATAAATACCCGACGCATTGCGCCATACCGGACAGCGCAGCCGCTTGGTGTGCGTCGTGCGTGCGTAAGCCAACAAAAGACAGGCTAAGAATAAACCCGCCACCAAGACTAAACCCGATCGCAATGACCCACACCACAGCAAGCTGAGGCAATAGCATTAACCCGATAAGCCCCAATGCAGCACAAGCTGAAATCATGCTGCTTAAACCGCGTTTGTCTTTCATTCTGGCCATAAGAGGGATAAGAACCAAAGCAGGAACAGCAGTGGCAAGTTGAAGCACCCCATGTAAGACGCCGGCTTCATTTTCTGAATAACCTTTTTCAAGCAATATGCTTGGTAACCAGCTTACGAAGATGTACATCATAAAAGAATTAAGCGCGAGGTAAGCCGTGATCTGCCATGCTGCGAGTGTGCGCCAAAGGTAATGATGACCTTCCAATGTGGTGGTATCTGCCGTTGGTCGAGTATGTTGGTGTACTTGCGGTAGCCACAGCACAATCGCAAGAACTGGGAAAATCAAGACGCTAGCCAATGACAATCCCCAGTGTGGGATTTGGTCAATATGCCATTTGGTTGCCCAATCCATGATCGGATACGCTGCGCTTGCACTGAATGTTGATGCGACGCCCATCATCAAGACATACATAGAGGTGAGTGTCGTGACCTTATGAGGAAAATCTCTTTTCAGTAGGCTGGGTAAAAGTACATTCCCAAAAGCAATGCCAATGCCAATGCCAATCAACAGAGTGCCAAGGTAAAGCATAGTAACTGCCCCAAGTGAGCGTAGGATAATCCCGAGAGAGATAACCACGAGCGCAAACATCAATGCTGGTTCTAGCCCTACTTTACGCGCAACGCCTGACGACACTGGAGAAAATACTGCAAAGGCGATCAAAGGCAAGGTTGTAATAAAGCCAGCGAAAGTGGGGGAAAGTCCTAAGTCTTTAGAGATGAAATCAAGAATGGGACCAACCCCGGTGATTGGTGCTCTTAGCGTGCTCGCGATAAGCATAATGCCAAGAATCAGGAGCAGAGGATGATTGAGCTTTACTTTATTTTTATGTGACATAATGTCGCCTCCTAGATAGTGGCGTCATAGTACGTCTTCGATTAGAATCTGAATTTATTGATATTGACATATTATTGCTAAAAACAGACAAATATGGCGAACCCCCTTCCTAGCTCTTACTTTGACTCCGATGACTATCACCAAAAAGTGGTTGCGCTACGGATGCATGAAATCGAGCAAGATGAAGTGCCTTACCATCAGCATCGCAAGGGGCAATTGATCATGCCTTTGACCGGATTTGTAAAGAGTCAGATAGAAGATGCGATTTGGATGGTGCCAAATCATTGCGCGGTGTGGATTCCGAGCCACATTCCCCACAATAATGATATTGCGGCAAATACTGATATTTGCATGCTGTTTGTCGATCTGGTTATTCAAGGTTTACCCAATAAAACGTGCACCTTATCGGTTTCTCCTTTATTGCGAGAGTTAGTCATAAAGCTTGCCAGCGAAGAGAAAGATTATGATGAAGCAGGACGAGTTGGGCGTTTAGCTCAAGTTTTAATCGATGAACTTATTAGCATGCCGACAGAGCGGTTTGATTTTCCAATTCCGAGAGAGCCGAGACTCAATAAATTAGCGTATTGGATGATTGATGATCCGAACAATCAAATACACATTGGTCAATGGGCGAAATCATTGGCGATGAGCGAGCGCACTTTAGCAAGGTTGGTTCAACAAGAATTGAGTATGACGTTTGGCCAATGGCGAGCGCAATTACATGCGATTGTCGCGATACAAAAACTGTCGAAAGGAGAAAGTGTTCAGCGAATTTCCGAAGATTTAGGCTATGAGTCGGTTAGTGCGTTCATCACTTTTTTCAAAAAATTATTAGGTAAACCTCCTGCTCAATATATGAAAGATTTCCGTTGATGTCAGAGAGCAATTCATATCAACGAGATAGTGAGTACGCCTTGAGGAGGCATAGTATTCGCCCCCTCATTGGTTGCAGATTATGTCATGCTTCTATTGACCTTTTACTTAGGTGATCAGTAAAACTCAAACATCTTTTGCACGGCTTGATAATCTTTAGTTTGTGTCAGAGACAACATCAATAAAATACGAGCTTTCTGAGGGTTCAATGTACCAGATGCAACGAAGCCATATTTATCGTCGTCAATTTCAGCATCTAGGGTAGTAGAGCCAGTAGGCGTGCGAGAGCTGCGAACAACCATGATGCCATCTTTACTCGCCTTTTCTAACTCATCAAACACGCTATGGTATAAGTTCCCATTGCCCACACCAGCACTGACAATACCATCAAACTTCGCATCAACTAACGCTTTGACTGGCAAATTAGACGCGTTGGCGTAGTTATAAACAATGCCCACTTGAGGCAGTTTATCAAGTTTAGATACGTCAAAAGTGGTTTCAGTAGTGTGTTTGCGCTCTGGACTTCTTTGATATTTCGCGTCGCTGTTATGAATGTAGCCAAGTGGACCAAAGTTCGGTGATTGGAACGTGCTGACCGAAGTGGTGTTGGTCTTAGTGACATCACGGGCATCAAATATGGTGTCGTTCATTGCGACTAAAACGCCGCGGCCTTGTGAGTCTTCATCTGTTGCGGTCACAACGGCATTGTAGAGGTTCACTGGGCCGTCTGCGCTCATCGCGGTAGAAGGTCGCATCGCGCCAACGATGACGACGGGTTTGTCGCTTTTTACGGTGAGGTCAAGAAAGTAGGCTGTCTCTTCTAATGTATCCGTACCATGAGTAATGACGATACCGTCGACATCATCTTGCGCGAGCAATTCATGGACGCGCTTCGCTAATTTCAACCATACCTCGTCATTCATATCTTGAGAACCGATACTGACAACTTGCTCACCAGAGATATCTGCAATCTTTGTCATGCTAGGCACCGCGTTGATCAGAGAATCTACTCCGACCTTACCAGCTGTGTAGCTGGATTCAGTGGCTGATTGTCCAGCGCCAGCAATCGTACCACCAGTCGCAAGAATCTTTATATTCGGAAGATCCGACTGAGCAAATGATAAAGAGCTGAAGCACAAACCAAGTGTTATCGCACTGAGGCGGAAAAGATTTTTCTTCATAGGGATCACCTGTTTTTGGGTTAGATGTTGGGGGAAGCGTTATCTATCCTAAAAACAGTACGGTAGATTTTTTGAGCACAACCTCACCAATTTACAGATAAAAATAGTGATCAACCAAGCACTTAAAGAATATCAAATCAGATGGTTAACGTAATCGACGTGCTTGATTAACAAGTGAGCCTTTCCAGTAATCTGGTCAACAATTGATTAATCGTAATTGATTCATTAGTAAATAAAGAAGCGCCGTTGTACCACTGGTCGGGAACAGGAAGTGGTAGAGCAGTTCCGCCTAACCAAAGTTCCGTGTAGTTCTAATGGTCTGTGCTTCAGTTAAATACAGGTTGAAGTTTTTGCAATTGGGATGACTGGCTTGATTGTACGTACTCAAGGAAGTCTTGTTTTGGTATAGGCTTTGAAAAGTAGAACCCCTGAATGTTATAGAACTCAAGCTCATGTAACACTCTCAGTTGAGAAGGATCTTCCACACCTTCGACTATGACCGACATATTTAAGGTTTGCGAAAGAGTATGAATGGCTTCGAGCAAAGGCTGGATGGTATGTCCGTTACTCAAGTTGTTCACAAAGACACGATCGATTTTTATGATATCAAATGGGTACTGAGTGATGAAATCTAAGCCTGAGTAACCGGTACCAAAATCATCAACAGCAATTCGGATACCGAGCCTTGATAGGCGGTTCAAGTGTGCACGCAAGGTCAAGAATTCGTCATCATTGAATATAGCCTCTTCGGTAATTTCAAACACCAAACGTTCACTAGCTAGATAGTGATACTTCAATCGAGACTCGACTTCATTAATAAAATCTCCTCGAAGTATCAAAGAGCGACTCACGTTTACACTGATATAGCGCTCACTGAACATGATTTTGTTTTCGCTGATCATGGTGATTGCATTGTCTAAAACCAAGTAAGTGATTTGGTCTATCAAACCGACTTTCTCTGCCAAAGGAATAAAAATACCCGGAGAGATAAACCCTTGTACTGGATCGTTCCAACGGACTAATGATTCTCCACCAATTACAGTTCTATCTCGCTGATCGACAATTGGTTGGTAGTGCACGCTCAAATTACGGCCTTTTATAGCTTGTGTTAGTGAGAATTCTAAACTGTTTTTGGCAAACTTCTTTGATGAGAAAAATAGGTGTATGACCAGAGCACAAGCCATGCCTAATAGTCCGATCCAGAGTTTGCTTGCCAAGTATTGCCAATAAAATGGAAAGCCTATTGTTGAGTAGACGGTAAATGGTAATAGTTTGGATGTGGCTTGCTCTTGCCTAAGTTCATTTTGAGTGATGGTGTTTATCGCCGTTCTATCAATGATGTCGATACGATAATGCATGTCACCAAAGCGGAAGATATCGGCAACCAATATTTGCAAGACTTGTTTTGGAAAGACGACGCTGATACCTCGATCTTTTTGTTCAGTGAAGAAAAGGATCAAGGCTTGATTGTTGGTAAGTGCCCTTTGAGTAAATGATAACGTAGCATGTATGTCGCTATCTCCCAAACGATTCAATATGCTGGAATAGATACGAAAAGAAGGATGTCGTTCACTACTGGTACATAGAGCATTGCCATTCTGATCGAACGTAGAGATATCTTTCGCCATTCCTAAGCTAAAGATGCTTGTTCGTAAGTCATGAATTAGTTCATCGCATGATTTAAGGAAGTACTTGTCATCTAACAAAGGGAGCAATTGCTGCACATTATCGCGCAACTCAGTTTCGATCGCCGAAACTGCTTGTTCTGTGAGCTTTTTATGATGTTGATTTGCGAGGGGGATAAAAGCCAACATTGAAATCGTAAATGATAGTAGGCCAACACCGACCAACTGAAAATTATTATTCCACTTCTTAGACATTGTTTTAAAGAATTGATTGGTCACAGAATTAAATCGTGCAAGCAGGTAATGACATAAAACTATCTTAACCGTCTCAGTTTTAGGATTTGGTCAGCGTAAACTGTGATCGCTATCTTATAAAATATAGCTAAGTTACTATTTTAAAATAAAAAATGTCGATTTCATTCACCTTTTTTAAAGCTTAATGCATGTGCATGCATGAACGCTTTAGAGCGGTTTTTACCATTTCATTCAGTAGATAATCATCAAAAAATGACTTACACAAAATGCGATGGAAACGCACATTTTTTCACGAGTGCTCTGACAATGTCCTAACGAAAACACAAATAACTTCGATTAATTTAGTCTCGGCAAACGTTTTCGTTGTGTGATATTCCACTATCAAGAGGTTAGAGAAATGATCGCGAAAATTTACTCTGTTAAAGTGACTTGTCCGTGCTGTGGTGAGCTGCATACTCAACAATCGAAAGATTGGTTTATTGACCGAACTACACCGTTCTTAGTTGGGGAGGGATATGACTTCCACTGCGGCTGTGGGCAGGAAGTTGAATTTTCTTTTTTGGCTCAACAACACGGTTCGATTGTCAGGCCGATGAGTGATTTAGGTATTTGATACGAGAAACCTACAAGCATTCTTTTCTGCAACACTGGTTCGATGTATCTAACGATAAATAAGTTAAAAAAAAGCGGCTTTACCCCGGAAAAGATAAAAAGCCGCTTGCTAATATAACCAAGTACTTAATGTGACTTGGATATAGACGTGTTAATCCACGTCTTAACGCATAATCATTTGCTCGCGACCAGGACCAACAGAAACCATTTTCACTGGCACGCCCATTAGTTCTTCAATACGTAGAACGTATTTTTGTGCCGCAACTGGTAGCTCTTCGAATTTACGGCAACCAGTAATGTCTTCGCTCCAGCTTTCCATCTTCTCGTAGATTGGTGCTAGAGCAGCCGTTTGAGGCCAAATTGGGTTTTCGCTGTGCTCGCCTTCGTAACCAACACAGATTTTTAGATCTTTAAGACCCGTTAGACAGTCTACTTTGGTCAGAGCGATTTCAGTCGCTGCTTGAAGCTCAACGCCGTTCTTAGTCGCTACTGCATCAAAGTAACCCATGTCACGTGGACGACCTGTTGTCGCGCCGAATTCACCCGCTAGTTCACGGAATGCATCTTGCTCTTCCATTGCAGTGATTAGCGTACCAGTACCTACTGATGAGCTGAACGCTTTTGCTACTGCAATAACACGCTCTGGACGCAGAGCAGGAAGACCACTACCGATACCTGCGTACATAGACACAACGTTTGAAGATGTTGTCCATGGGTACTCACCGTAAACAAGGTCACGGCCCGCACCTAACTGTGCTTCGAACAGTAGAGTTTGGTCTTTTGCTTGCAGCTCTTTTAGTGGAAGCGTTACGTTGCAGATAGCATCACGCCAAGGAGCTGATACTTCTAGCAACCAGTTCGCCATCTCTTCTGCGGTTTGCTCGAATTCGAACGTTGGGTAAAGTGCACGTAGTTGTGGAAGTTTCCAGTCCATCCAGAACTTGATGCGTTCTACTAGAACTTCTGGTTGTTTCAACCAACCAACTAGGATGCCTTTTTTCATCACACGGTCACCGTATGCAGGTGCAATACCTTGACGAGTTGAACCGTATGCTTTGTCGCCTAAGCGTTGTTCTTCTAGCGTATCTTCTAGTGCGTGCAGAGGTAGGCACAGTGTTGCGCGATCAGAGATGCACATGTTCACTTTAACGCCCGCTTCCGCGACTTCCGCAATCTCCTCAGACAGCGACGCAGGGCTGATAACCATACCCGGACCTAAAACTGCCAAACAGTCAGGGTTGAAAACGCCACTTGGTAGCTGGTGCAGCTTGAACGTACCTAGGTCGTTAACTACGGTGTGACCCGCGTTGTTACCACCTTGGAAACGAATGCTTGCAGAAGCTTGCTCTGCCAAAAAGTCAACGATGCGGCCTTTGCCTTCATCACCCCAGTTTGCACCCACAACAACGATAGACGACATAATTCATTCTCCAAAAACAGACCGGAAAATCTTAGGATGCTCGCATGAATAAGAGAAATTAATTATACTCATTAACTTGATAAGAAAGTCATATCGGGTAATTTTCTATGTTGGATTTGAACTGGTTACGTACGTTTGTCACCTTGGCAGAAGTAAAACATTTCGGAAAAACAGCGATTGAACTGCACATGACGCAGCCAAATGTCAGTCTTCACATCAAGCAACTAGAACAAGCCACTCGTACCAAGTTGATAGAGCGCAACCCTGTACAACTGACTCAGGCGGGTAAGCGGTTATTAGACACTGCCGAACACATGTTGAATGAGCTGCAAATCTGCCAATCCGATCTCAATGCCATTAATGACTTAACGCAAGGAACGCTCTCGATTGCGGCGAGTGACATTGTCTCGCGTCTGTTACTTATCAAGCCATTCCAGCAGTTCAAAAACGAGTATCCTGGTATCGACTTAGCACTGTTCAACACCACTTCATCGCAAGCGGTGGATTTGGTAAAAAGTGCTCGTGCTGACATCGGTTTTGTTATTGCGCAGAAAGAGAGTCAACCACTGCACTTTACGTCGCTGACCCAGATTCATTGGTGTGCCTTCGGTGACAATATTTTTGATTGGCGAGACAATAGCGAAGAAAACCAAACGCTGATTTTGCTCGGTCACGATACCCGAACGCGTGAGTTGATTGACGCGTCTCTGCCAGAGCTAAACCTGCCAAAACATAGAGTCATGGAAGTGGGCAGTGTAGAGGCTCAAATTGATTGGGCAGAAGCCGGATTCGGAACCGCAATTGTGCCGGACTTCTCCCTCGATCCAAGATTGAAACTATCAAGAAAAGTGACGCCGTTACCCAGCTTCCCCAACACCGATTTTGGCTACATTGTTCGCCAAAACCAAGTGCTGTCCAAAGCCGCAAAACAGCTCCTAAAATGGGTAGCTGAGAATGTGTCTGTGGTAGAGGTTTAACGGTATGCAAGACACAACGATTACTATCCCTCTACCATCTTTGATTCATCGAATTGGTGGTGACCATGCTAAGCGAGCCAAAGCTATAGCCGCAGAGAACAAGTGCGAACTGAAGCGCATTCGACGCTCGCGTAATTGGCAAATCGCTGGAGAGGCTTTGGATTTAAAAGCGTTCCTCGACCATATCAAAGCAGAAGAATCTGAGCCGATGCGATTTGTGATCAACAAAATGGAAGTTGGCCTGGCTAAGCACCGCGATAAGCTTGAACCTTTGGAAGCCAAGCTGATTCGATTCGTCTTGGAGAATCCAAACATTACTTTGGCGGAGCTAATGTCGGAAACCAACTGTACCATCGCCCAAGCTCGAACGGCACGTTTCGACGCAGAGATGCTATAAACCTGAAAGTTTCTTCTCCTATTCCCTGTCTATATAGGTAAGCGATTGATTATCAAACATCGGATAACGTAGAGAGGGAAGGTTATGAAGCTGATATTGAAACTGTTGAGCGTATTCTTCATTTGGGGGAGTTTGACGCTTCCTGCTTTCGCTCTTGATCCTGTTTATAGCGACTTTCTCGGTAAAGCGATTCGTGGCTATGACCCTGTCGCCTACTTCACTCAATCAAAACCAGTCAAAGGTGACAGCGACTTTACTTACCGTTGGAATGATGCCAAATGGTACTTTTCATCGGCTGAAAATCGAGATGCATTCGTGAAAAATCCTGAGAAATTTGCACCGCAATATGGCGGCTATTGTGCTTGGGCAGTGAGCAAAGGCTATACCGCCAAGATAGACCCCAATGCGTGGAACATTCACGATGGAAAGCTCTACCTAAACTACAGCAAATCCGTTCAAGCCTCTTGGCAACAGGACATTCCGGGCAATATTGCGAGCGGGGATAAAAACTGGCTGAAGTTACTTGCAGAATAACGAAGTCTAACAAGATAAAAGGTCGCTATTACTGCGACCTTTTTCAATTTTGGTTCCATGAAATGGAGCATTACCACATCAGATCGTCTGGTACTACGAAATCTGCGTACGGGTCATCTTCTGCAGGGATATCCGCTTCTGGTTCTTTCTGTTCGATGATCACAGACTCGTCACGTTGAGCAATCTTGTTCGCAACAGGACGAGGAATGACCACATAGCTTTCACCAACGATGACGATTGCCAAGATGCCTTTGATCAACTGATCACGGACAAGTGAATCGACATAGAGAGATTTCACTAGCGTGCCGTGAGTGAAATTGTATTTGATGTCACCATCTTTCAAATCAAGCTTGTTCATTTCGATCAGCTGAATGATTTGCGCTTTAACTTCTTTGCTCAAACGCTCGTTGTTTTGCTGCTCGCTAAGTTGCTTGTCACGTTCTAACTGCTGACGTTTGTTCTCTTCAACCGCCGCTTTTACTTCGCGGGCTTGAACGCGTGATTTTTTAGAGCCTTTCTTAGCTTTCTTCAGTTTTTTCTCGTTAACCAAGCCTGCTTTTAGCATCTGCTCTTGAAGGGTAAGTTTTGCCATGTTCTATCCGGTTAGTGCGCAATTTTGTGCATTTTAACCAGTCAGAAGACGCAAAGGAAGAGGGAGAAGTCCTTCTCATTGATATTGAGTTCGCTAAGGTAAGGAGAACAATCGAAATGAGCAATGGTTAAAATATAGAACTTGATTCGATAAAAAATAGTAAAAATAAAGAGACTATCATTCTGTAATATAATTGAGTAATTATTAGATAATTCAAACGGCCTTTACTTTAGTGTGCTTATTGTTATTTATTCTTTGATTTATTGTGAGGTTGATAATATTAGTAATCATTGATGTAGTTGATTTGTATTTTGTTGGTTTTAATTTTGTCGATGTCAGTCACAAAAAAAAGGCAGAGGAAAAAAACTCAATTTATGATCCTTTACCATAACTCGATAACCCTCATCGTTGAAATCTATTATTTGTAATGATCGATATATTGCTGTCCTTTCCGACCAATGTGTTCTTTGTGCCGTTTGTTTTTCTTCTTTTGATTATGTGCATTGATCTCATCTTTAATGTTGTAGATGTGGCGGTCGCAGATATCGATTTATTTGAATCGGGAAATCTATTTAGTGGTGGGCTCTTATTGCCCCCTATATTATCTAAAGTCCCACTAGCGGTGGGCCTGTGCGTGAGTTTCTTCTTTGCCACTATTCTGTCTTTCTATTTTTCTTCTTTTATAGATCAATACATTAGCACTACTACAGCGATGATTGCGAAAGTCGTTTCTATCCCTGTTAACTTCTATTTGTCTTTGTATATTAGTGCCAAGCTATTAAGCCCATTAGCGCCACTCTTTGATAAGAGTAAGGCGTTTGCAAAGGTCGATTTTGTAGGGATGAAAGCAAAAGTGCACAGTGGTGAAGTGAATGCTCAACGCGGTGAAATTATTGTCCATCATAATGGCAGTGAATTCTTACTGGATGCCCGAATATTAGAGTCGGATGCACCCATTGAATATGGTAACGATGTCGTAATCGTTTCTCTAAATAAACAAAAAAAATATTACATTATTAATCAGTAGCTAGAAAATTAAGGAGCAGCTATGCAGATTTCTCCAAGTCTGATATTCCTTGGAATTGGTATCGGGATTTTTTTGATTATTCTTGTGTTTCTTACCACCCGATATAAAAAAGTTCGAGGTGAAGGCGACGCGCTTATTGTAAACGGACTGCATGCTACTCGCGCTTCTTTAACTGGTACTTTTGTTTGGCCAGTGATCAATAAATTTGAGTTCATGGATATTACTCGTAAAAAAATCTCTGTCGTTAGAAGTGGTCGTAAAGACCAAGAAGGCGAAGAATATGAGGGCCTGCATTGCCGAGATAATATTCGTGCGGACCTTAAAGTCGATTTCTATATCGGTGTGAATCATGAAGAAGAAGACATTGTTCGTGTTGCTAAACTCTTTACTGCTCATGATGCTTCTAACCTAGACCGCTTAAAAGAGCACTTCCAACCTAAGTTTTCTGAAGCTCTTAAAACGGCGGTAAAACAGTTTGAATTCGAAGAGCTGTTAACTAATCGTCGTGCGTTTCGTGATGCCGTTGTTGATGTAATCGGTAGCGAAATGGATGGCTTTAAAATCTATGATGTTGTGATCGATAAAGTCGACCAAACGGCTTTAGATGCGCACAGCCCAGGCAATATTCTCGACGTAGAAGGCATTCGTAAAATCTCTGCTATTACCGCGCAAAAGAACACGGAAACTAACGCGATTCGTCAGGATGAGCAAACGACCATCAAGAAGAAAAACGTTGAGGCCGAAGCGAATCGTCTCCAGCTTGATAAACAAGAGAAAGAGAGCATAGCTCGTACTCAGCGTGAAATCGATATTATCAAAGCGCAAGAAGAGGCGTTGGCTGCTGAAAAACGTGAAGAATATGAGCGAATTACTAAGCTAGCTGAACTTGAAACCGAGGAAGAAGTTGCTAAGAAACGCGAAAGTGTCGAGATGGAAGTCGAAATGACACGTATTGCAAATCAGCGCCAAGTGGCAATTCAACAAGAAGAGCTTAATCGTTCCGTCGAGACTGAACGAGTTCGCACTTCAGCGGAAGTCGCTGAAAAAGAAATGCAGAAAGAGACGACGGTTGAAGAAGCGATGAAGTCTGTCGCAGAGACTCGTTCTCAGCGCGTTGAAATCGAACGTAAGATTGCGCGCGAAGAGGAAGAAACGGAAAACTTGCGCGTGAATGAGCGTGTAAACCGTGAAAAACGCATCAAGCTGACGGAAGCAGAAGCGGTTGCGGAATCTGCTCAGATCGAACTATTGGTTGCAGCTCGTGCAGAGAAAGACGCAGCTCGTGAACGTTCTGAACGTATCTTGATCGAAAACGAAGCTGAGATGAAAGTGAAGACTCGTGACGCGGAAAATGAGTTGGCAGTGAAGACTCGCCAAGCTGAAGCGGAACAGGTGGTCACAACCAAACGTGCGGAAGCAGAATTTGTGGCGAAAGATCGTGAAGCCGCAGCGAAAGAGCGCATGGCACAAGCAGAGAAAGAGTTGATTAGTGCAACAGGTCTTGCTGAAGTGGAAGTAGAGCGTGAGCGTGCGCTTGCGATAAAAGAGACGGGTGAAGCAGAAGCTTACACCTTGCAAAGTGCCGGTGAAGCCGAAGCTCAAGCCCTACGTGCTAAAGGCCTGGCAGAAGCAGAAGCTCAGACAGCTCGTTTCGAGGCGGCTCAGCAATATGATGATCACACACGTGAACACGACAAGTGGGTGATGCAGTTACAGCAAGAGAAAGACCTTGAATTGGCGCGTATTGATGCTCAGAAGACTGTGGTCGGAGCGAATGCTCAAGCCTTGGGCGAGGCGCTATCGAAGGCAGATATCCGTTTGTTTGGTGGTGAAGGGATGGAGCAAATCCGCCGCACTATCATGGATGCTGCTGTCGTTGATGCGAAGTTTAACGAATCAGAGGTTCTTAACCCACTGGTCTCAGATTACGTAAATGGCAACCGTAGCTTGCCGCAAGACATCAAAGACGTGTTAGAGAGTACGGAACTGAAAAGTAGTGATTTGAGTAACGTTGCTTTAGCGGGTTTGCTGAATTCACAAGGTGGCGCCGCGGAGCTGATGAAGAAAATTCAAAGCTCATTAGACACAACAACCAGCGATAAATCTTAACCTTTCATTCTCTCTAAAAAATCCCGCTTCATCGTAAGCGGGATTTATAGGTATTAGCATGTCAGATATGACTCAAAAAGCGGTGAGTGATGCTGGTGCATACGATGTTTTAAAGACGCGTTTGTTGCAGCAAGGCAGCCAGCTAAAGTCTCTCTCCCAATCCTTCAATCAGCAACGTCAAGAAACGTTTGGCGGTCAAGATTTCAAGTTGATCGGCAAGGTCAATGTTCAAACCGATGCCAAGTGTATTCCGATCGACATGGCTCAGGTAAACCAGCATTTACTGTTCGGTTATCATGTCCAAGTCGGGATGAAAGCGACCCCTTCGTTAGATGATGTCTTCGGGCTTTATCAGCTTCACGAAAATGAAGGTACGTTCCGTGTAGAACGCCTTCCACTTGAATCCAGTTTTTTATCGGATTCTCGTTTTACCCATGAATTGACGGAACTGTTTACTTACTACCGAGACGCGAGGCTTTCTCAAATCTCTCGTCAAGAAAGCACGCTTTACCTCGCCTTCCAAATCGGAATGCGCCCGGAAGACAGGAAAGTATTTCGTTTTCAGATCAACGCCCACTCTATCGAGTACATTGATTCTTTGGGGCAAAACGCGCTAACCAGTGTTCCTCAACATGATTTTGATTGGATCCCAACAACGCGAGATGATCATGTGCTTGGCGATCATCCGCATGTATCTATTCAAGATAAGCTGTTTGTTGAATGTGTGGGTGGGGACTTAACCATCAAGGTGGAAGACAACACCAAAGATGGCAAAGGTATCTACAGAGAGGACGTTGAAGATCCTCACCAAAGCGTTGCTGATGCACAGATCGACTACGCGTTTGTCGGAGACTTAATCGCGCTTCGAGTAAAGCCAAACCGAGAAAAACACGCTCGATACTTCCTCTACAATTCAGTGAATCAGTCCGTCGTAAGGGCTGATGCATTAAGGGCAAGTGCAAAAACGTTACCTGAAGATCATGGTGTGCTTTACGCTAATGGTTATGTTTTATCAAATGGCGAAGACAAACAGTTCGCCTTTGAAGCTGACCAGCTCAAGTTTTTCCAACAGATCACGTCACCGAATGGTGAAGACATTCTTTATATCTTTTTCAACGCCGTTGAAGGTTATTACATCGCCTACACCTACAACTTGATTGAAAAGAAATTTGAAGCGCCAATGGAAAGCCACGGTTACAGCTTATACCCAGATGGCCGCTGGTTAGTGTTTCAACTGTCAGAAAATGAAGAGGCGTCTACCATCCACCCAATGAGAATTTGGGATACGCCATTTTCTACACCAGAGCACTATGCGAAGGTCAATGCGCAAACTCAAGGCAGCAGTCCACTGTTCAATCTTGGTAATACTGAGCTAGTGCGAGCACTGTCTTCTGTACTTTCGATTTGCCAATTAGCACAGAGTGAAGAGGTGACTCAAGCGGCCTATGAGGTACTGATAAAGCAGTGTCGTTCAACGCTCGATCACTACACCTGGCTCAATCATGATTACGCTTGTGGAATAGGCAGTGCGATCAATGAACTCATGGGGACTACCGATAAGATCATCGATGAGTTTGCCAAAGTTCAACAGCTACAAAAACATGCAGCAAGCAGTCTTGATAAGCAAAAATCTGCGGTTTCCGAGCTTATCGGGAAAATCAAACTGGCACCCAAAGAGCAAGCGAACACGCTACTGAGTTTACTTAGTGAGGTAAAAGGGCAAGTTGGCGTGACTATGTCGCTCCGTCAGCAGCATTATATTGATGAGGTTCAAGTTGACCGTTTGCTTGAAGAATTACAGGCACAGCGTGAGTCACTTAACCTACACTTGCTCACTCTTCTTCAGGACGAAAAAGCGTATGTCCCGTTCAAGAAGCAAATTCAGAAAATCGAGTTACAACTCGAAGAAGTGAGCAAAACTGCGGAGATTCAGAAACTAAGCGAAGAAGTTGAAACACTTCGTCATGAGCTTCAAATAGTGACGGAAGAAGTTACAGACATCGAAACCGAAGACCCGACACAAGCAACTCGGATCTTAGACCTTACGACAGAAGTAACGTCGCTGCTTAACACTGTTTCAGCCAAGCTAAGAGCAAAATCTCAAGGCTTACAAAGCGAAGAAGCTCAAGCGGAATTTAGTGCTCAATTTAAGCTACTCAGCCAGTCGGTGAGCAGTGCAATGGAGCAAGCGTTAACGCCAGATGATTGTGATACCCAGCTTGCTAAGCTCGTTGGGCAACTGGATAAGTTAGAGTCGCGTTTTGCAGATTTCGACCAGTTTTTGACCGAAATATATTCAAAGCGTGATGAGATCCAATCGACACTGGATAACCACAAGCAACAGCTCATAGCGGGTCAACAACGTCGAGTTCAAAACTTGCTCCAAGCGGCGAATGTCACTATGAGCAGCGTAGAAAAGCGCGTTGAACGATTCGATGATGTTGCAGGGCTGAACAGCTACTTTGCCACCGACGCAATGGTTCTCAAGCTACAACAGTTGTCTCAGACTATTCGTGAGCTTGGCGACAGTGTGAAAGCTGACAGTGTTGACGCAAAATTGAAATCGCTTCAAGACCAATCTTTGCGTGCGCTACGTGATAACCAAGACATCTTCGAGAAAGGTGGAACCGTTCTGCGTTTAGGCAAGCATAGGTTCAGTGTGAACCAGCAACCACTGGACCTTAGTTTGGTCGATCAAAGTGGTGAATTGGCGTTACACATTTCCGGTACGGATTTTTACCAAGCAGTTGAAGATAAAGCATTCCTCGACTTGCAAACCGTTTCTCGTTTAGACGTAGCCTCAGAAAGTGAAGATGTCTATCGAGCGGAATATCTGGCGTATTTGATCTTGCATCAAGCTTCTATCAATCAAGATGGGCAGAGCCTAGAAACGCTTTATGAAGCTTTGAAAGAAGATAAGTTGAATGAACTCGTTCAACGCTTTGCGGCGCCACGTTATCGAGAAGGGTATGTCAAAGGTATCCACGACCACGATGCAGTCAACATTTTACGTAAAGTGCTGCCTGTTTATCAGCAAGCGGGTTTACTGCGTTACAGCCAAACTGCTCGCTCAAAAGCCATCTTGTGGTTACTGGAGCAAGATGCTGACCAAATAGTTCACTATCAACAACAGGCGCAAAACGCGAAGTTATTGCGAGAGCATTTAAATGCATCGCAAGCGTATCAAGAGCTGCAAAAACAACTGGTTGATTCCCTAAATGATGATCAACATGAAGCCGCTGACTACCTTGCGCAGCTATTGAGTGAGCAAGATTGGCAAATTGAAGTGAGCCAGGATTCTCTTTCTCTCTGTGAAGATTATTTGCAATTTAGACGCAGTTTGGGCTGGCAACCTCAACCGCTCAGCTTTACCGAATCATTTAACGATCATCATCAGTGGTTAAGCGCGTACACTGCGAAAAAGCAATACGGTCAGGCATTCGCATGCGAAGCGGCGACGGTTGCTGTGGTGAATACCTTGTCAGAGAAAAGGCTAGCCAGTATCGATTTTTCATTGGTGTGTCATGTCGAAGGATTACTGGGAGAGCACACTCGAATTAGCAAAGGCAGTTTAGAGCTCGTATTGGATGATTTTATTCAAAGAAACGAACATCACCGAAGCTCTGTGGTTCCGAGCTTTGAAGCTTATCTATCCCAGCGCACTCAGTTGTTGAGTTCTGCTAAAGAAGATTTCCGTCTTAGTGAGTTTAAACCTCGCCCATTAACGTCATTTGTGCGCAACAAGCTGATCAGTGAGAGTTACTTACCTCTTATTGGCGACAACTTTGCTAAGCAAATGGGCACGTTAGGCGATAAAAAGCGTACTGACTTGATGGGTATGCTACTTCTTATCTCTCCGCCTGGTTACGGTAAAACGACGTTAATTGAGTATGTTGCGCACAAATTAGGTTTGGTGTTTATGAAGATCAATGGCCCATCCATCGGTCATCAAGCGACATCCCTCGATCCAGCCGACGCCCCTGATCAAAATGCGGCGCGTGAAATTGAAAAAATTAACCTCGCGTTCGAGATGGGCAACAATGTGTTGCTGTACTTGGATGATATTCAACATACCCATCCTGAATTTTTACAGAAATTCATCTCACTCTGTGACGGTACTCGCCGCATAGAAGGTACATGGAAAGGGAGAACGAAAACCTACGACATGCGTGGCAAAAAGTTTGCCGTCGTCATGGCGGGTAACCCGTACACCGAGAGTGGTGAAGCGTTCCGAATCCCAGATATGTTGGCTAACCGTGCGGACATCTACAACCTCGGTGACATGCTGTCTGACCAAAAATCGATCTTCGACTTAAGCTTTATCGAAAACTCCCTCACCTCCAACAATGTTCTTGCGCCTTTAGCAACGCGAGATCTGAATGATTTGTACCGCTTTGTCAGAATGGCAGAGGGAGAAAGCATCGCGCTGAGTGAGATGAGCCATTCGTACTCAGCAATCGAATCTGGCGAGATCGTGACAACCCTACAAAAACTGATCATGGCTCAGCAAATTGTGCTGAAGGTGAATCAGCAGTACATCAAGTCAGCCGCAACAGCGGATCAGTATCGTGTCGAACCGCCATTCAAGCTGCAAGGCTCGTATCGAAACATGAATAAACTGGCGGAGAAAATCTCGTCAGTGATGACCGACCAAGAGATGAACACGCTGCTTCAAGATCACTATCAGGGTGAAGCGCAAACGCTGGCTGCGGGCACTGAAGAGAACCTACTTAAGCTTGCAGAGCTACGTGGTGACATGACGGATGAACAGCGAGCTCGTTGGTCTGAAATCAAAGAAGGGTATCAGCGTCAGCAAATGATGGGTGATTCAGAAGACAGAGCCGGACAGGTGGTGCAGCAACTTGCCATGCTGAATCAGCACGTTGCTCGCTTTGGTAACCATGAACAGGAGGGCAACTAAATGAATCGACAGAAATGGTCTGCATGGTTGGAGGCCTCGATACAAGATTACCGCCTAGATGATAGTGAGCGAAGAGAGCTCCAATCGGAGCTGCAGGATTCGGTATTAAGTCATGAAGACCGTTCGTACCTGCGGAATTTGAGCTTTAAGCTTGTACAACAAGAAATACAAAACCAAGGTGATTCAGCCGCTTTGGTTCGCTGGTTAGAGCGAGTAGTCAAAGTCTTAGACAATGTAATGAGTGCGAATTCGGCAGATACCGCGTCGAGTTGGTTTTCACCGGGTAGAGCGTGCGCATCCGGCATTATTGAACAGCTGAAACTGGCTCGTCATTCAGTGGATATCTGCGTTTTCACGATTGCAGATAATGACTTAACCGATCAGATCCTTGCGGCGCATAAAAGAGGCGTGGCGGTCCGAATCGTGACCGACAACGACAAAATGTACGATAAAGGCAGTGATGTTGAATATCTTGCAGCACAAGGTGTGGCGGTTAAAATTGATACCACTCGATATCATATGCACCACAAGTTCGCGATATTCGACCAACAGCGGTTGATCAATGGCAGCTTTAACTGGACACGCAGTGCTTCTAAATACAATCAGGAAGATATTACGCTTACCGACGACCGCAGGTTTGTTTCTGCGTTCTCAAGACAATTTGAAACGTTATGGCAAAAGTTCCCTTGTCATAAGCCGTCATAAATATAGGGAGATCCCATGACCGAATTGATGAATTCTGAACATCAGGTACTTGAGGTGGACGCTACTCCTCAAATCGTCGCGCTAGCAGAGCAATTTGATGCGTTTGACAGTGTAGCGACGATCACTTTTGGTAAAGAAGCACTAGAAAAAATCACCGCTTTCTCTGACGAAGTGTTAGAGCAAGTCCGTGTTCGCGACAGCGGTGAAGCGGGCGATATTTTGCATGCAATGGTATCGTCCATGGACAGCGCTGAATTCTCAAATCTAGGCAAAACCAGCTTATTATCGAGACTTCCTCTAGTCGGTGAGCTTTTTGATTCATTCAAAAAATTCTCGGCAAGTTTTGATTCAGTGAAAAGCCAATTGGAACAGCTTTCAGGGCGTTTAGAAGCACAAGAGATGAAGTTGGCTCATGATATTACCCAGCTCGATACACTCTATGATCATAACTTAGATCTGCTCGGCGGATTAGAGCAGTACATCGCCGCTGGTAGGTATAAGTTAAATCAGCTTACTCAGAATGTGTTACCAAGCTTACTGGCGCAATCTGAGCAAAGTGGCGACGCGTTGGATGCCCAGAAATATCGGGATGCGACCCAAGCCGTTGCGCGTTTAGAAAAGCGCGTGCATAACCTTGAGCTTACTCGCCTTGCTGCTATCCAAACTGCGCCCCAGATTCGATTGTCTCAAGAAGGCAATAAAATGCTGATGGAAGACATTCAAGATATCGTTCACAACACCTTCCCATTGTGGAAGCGCCAATTCTTGATTGCGATCTCTAATTACGAAAAAGAGAAAGCGTTGAAGGTAACGCGCGCGGTGAAGGATTACACCAATAAGCAATATGTGCAAAACGCGGAGAAACTGAAGGCGTTAGAAGAACAAATTGCAGAAAACTACCAGCGTGGCATTCTCGATCTCGATTCTCTAGAGACCGTGAATCAACTGACGATAGAAACGTTGAACAATACACTATCTCGAGTGAAGGAAGGCAGAGCGCAACGCGAGCAGGCTCAGCAAGTGATTGAGCGAGCAGAGGCGGAACTTAAACAAGCGCTTCAGCAAACCTTGTAAGGTGAATCATCTAAAAATCACTCCCTTACTCATTTTTTATCTACTTTTAACGAGTAATAGAAAATAGGGAGTGATTTTTTGGTAAAAGAGACAGCGTGGTTTCATGCCGAGTTTACAGAACCACATCAGCGGTGATTGCGCTTACATGTGACCAGAACCGTGGAACATGCCACCGAACATTCCGCCAAATATCATCCCTAAAATGCTGAAGATGATCCCTAGAATGATCATCGCAGGAATGGAAGCGATAGCGAACTTGACCATAAAGATCACCATCGACATAAATGGCATCTTAATATCAACAACCGTCACTTCTTGTTTTGTAGTTTCATCAGACACGAGCGTTCTCCTAAATTTGCATTCTGAATATGCAGCCAGTTTATTACACTCAAACTGAAGAAAACGTTGAGCTGCGTTGCGCTTTTCCCTTTATGGGATAACAACTGATTAATTTGAGAAATACGGCACGCTATGAATCGCTATCAGAGGCGGGTAAAGCCCTTCAACCAAGCGCCGGATAATCCGTATAACCGTGTTCATTGCCACCAAAAAGCGTAGAGCTATCCAGTTCTGCCAGAGGTTGTTGGTGCTGTAAGCGCGCCACCAAATCTGGGTTAGACACAAATGGGCGTCCAAAAGCGACTAAATCCGCATAACCTTTCTCAAGCACCTCGTCGGCACGCTCTTGGGTGTAACTGCCAGCCACGATAATCGTATTGGTGAAGTATTCGCGCAGCTCGATGCGGAAGCTTTCTGGAATCACTGGTGCGTCGTCCCAATCCGCTTCAGACAGGTGTAAGTACGCAATATCACGAGCTTGAAGTTGTTTCGATGCATCAAGGATGGTTGGCACAATATCTGGGCAGTTCATGTCCTTGAAAGTGATGAAAGGTGCGAGTCGTACTCCCACTTTGTTGGCACCAATGGCTTCGCTCACCGCATCGACCACTTCTAACAAAAAGCGAAGTCGGTTTTCGCGAGTTCCGCCGTAGTTATCAGTTCTGTGGTTTGAATTGGTACGTAGGAACTGGTCAATCAGGTAACCATTACCGCCATGGATTTCAACGCCATCGAAGCCAGCTTCAATCGCACGTTTCGCGGCATGGGCGAAATCACTCACTACACGGTTAATATCGGCTTGAGTCATGGCTCGTGGCTCTACACAATCGACCATGTTGCCATTGCCTTGTTCGTCGGCAATCCACACTTGGGTTTCTACAGGTTTTAGTGCTGATGGGGCAATAGGCTGTTCGCCTTTTTGGAATGTCGGGTGTGATACACGGCCAACATGCCATAACTGACAAAACATAGCTGCGCCTTGCTCTTTTGCTGCTTGAGTGACGGTTTTCCAGCCTGCCACTTGTTCATCAGTGTAGACGCCTGGTGTGAATGAGTAACCCTGCGAATCGTCTGAAATCTGGGTCGCTTCAGAGATGATTAACCCTGCGGTAGCGCGCTGCTTGTAGTAAGTCGCCATCATTTGGTTTGGAATGTTTCCCGGTTGGCTGGTGCGTGCTCGGGTCATTGGAGCCATGGCTACGCGGTTTTGCAGAGTTAGTTGTTTCAGCTGTGCTGGTTCAAATAGTTTGCTCATGATCGGTTCCTTACTTAAGTAGTGGTACTTGGGTTTTGTTGCTTACCGATTCCATCCAATCTTTCACGGTGTTGTCCCATTGGATTTCTGCGGCACTGAAGAACCCGCGCAAAATAGAAAATAAGATCGCTTCGTCTACCAACGTCACATGCTGGTAGGAATCGAGATTCAACACACTTTTCACACGTTCGATGAGCACTTCTACCTCTTTGGCAATGTTTGGTGTGTCTTGCAGAAGTGCATCAAAATTGAGTGCTTCAGTTTCCTTTTTCGCGCGCCAAGCGAGCTGTGCAGACTGAGTGGCAAACTCTGGTAAATCCATGTTTGACCAACGTGGGTAACCCACTTTCTGCAATGGAAGAAACGCAATTTTTTGCCAATCCAGCGCTTGCTGAGATGGTTGGCTTGTTTCACTTGATGTAGCCAGTTCAAGGAGGTAAGCGATGATATCTAGGCTTTCTGCCATCGCTTCACCGTTGTCTTTGATAAGAAGTGGTACTTGCTTGGTTCCAATCAGGTCTGTTGTGGTTTTGCCATCGTCATAAGCAATATTGATGATGTCGAGTTGGATATTCAGCATGCCAGCAACGTAGCGGGCGCGAGCACTGAATGGGCAATGTTCGTAAATGTAGAGTTTCATAGTGTTTTCCTGGTGATTTGTATTGGGTAGCCCCGCTTGTTCGGGAGGCGTTAAGTCAGGGCTACCAGTAGGGATGAAATTAGTTGTTGAAGCTTGGTGTTAAGTCGGTTTGTTTGCTTTCTTTGCGGTTCGCCTTGGCGATGAATAACAAACCAATCAATGGAACAATGATGGCTGCGTAAGGGATCATGCCTGCGCCCATTTGGCTATCGAGCACCATGCCGCCTAAGAAACCACCAAAGGCATTGGCTAAGTTGAACGCAGAGATGTTTGCCGTCGCTGCTAACTCTTGACCTTCACCACCGTGGTTCATTACTCGAAGCTGCATTGCTGGCACGTTAGCGAATGACGCAATACCAAATACAAAGGCGGTGGCAATAAACAGAACTTTGCTGTCGACAGCTAGGCCGACCAGTACCAGTGACACAATCATCGCGATAGCCCAGAACATGGACGCTTTTTGTAGGTTTTTATCTGATGAACGACCACCCATGGTGTTGCCGACAATCAGACCGACACCAACGATAACTAGAATCCAAGTCACGGCACTTTCACCAAAGCCAGTGATGTGCATGGCGATAGGGGCGATGTAGCCATACAAAGCCATAAACCCCGACCAAGCAAATACGGTGATCGCAAGGCTGATAAGTAGCATTGGGTTTTTGAACGCAGCCAATTGCGCTTTGACATCTTTTGCTTCGCCATGACCAGTCGATTTGATCACTGAAGTGATGAAGAACAGAGCCACTAAACCAAAAGCAGCAACGGTCAAGAAAGTGGTGTGCCAGCCGAATTGCAAGCCAATCCAAGTACCGCCAGGCACACCTAAAACGTTAGCCAGTGTAAGGCCTGCGAACATCTGTCCGACCGCACGACCTGCCATTTTTTCTGAAACCAAATTGGTCGCCACCACAGCACCGATGCCGTAGAAAGGGCCTTGAACCAAGCCCGTGATCACTCGGCTGACCATCAACACAAAGTAGTTAGGTGCGAAAGCGGACAATACGTTGCCGAGAATAAACAGCACCATTAGCCCAGCCAGTACGGCTTTCTTGTTAAAGCGTGCTAAGTAAATCGTAAGTAGTGGGCCGCCGAACACAATGGCAAGTGCGTAGGCACTGATTAGGTAACCCGCTTGCCCTTCCGTGATGGACAAAGAGTTGGCGACTTGGGGAAGGATTCCAGCAATAACAAATTCCGCGGTACCGATAGCAAAAGCTGCAAGCGTTAGGATCCATACCTGCAGCGGCATTTTTTCTTTATTCATGGGGGAGTCTCTTTTTTTTATTTCGTTTGAACCCATTGGTGCCATGCTTTTTTATTGCTCTGGCACCTTGTTTTTATTTGCGGTTAGCTAAGCGGGTGTTGTTAGCCAAGCAGTGCGCCACCATCAACATCAATCACGGCGCCGGTCATGTAGCTGTTTTCAATCAGAAGTAAGTAAGCTTTTGCAACGTCACTGGCTTCGCCAACTTTGCCTACGGGCAAGCTATTTTGTGTGCGTTGGTACATGGCATTTCTGTCGTCTTCGTTCATGCCTTGATACGCCTCAGTTCTAGTCAAACCTGGGCTGACCGCATTTACTCGGATAGGAGCCAATTCTTTCGCCAGTACTTTCGTGGTCGCTTCAATGGCCGCGTTGATGGCAGTTTTGACGTAGGTGTTAGCAACAACTTTGCGCGATAACATGCCGGAAGTTAGCGTGATTGAGCCGCCTTTCTTGATGTAGCGTGCGCCATGTTTCGCCGCGTTGATTGCGCCCCAAAACTTGGTATCGAACGCGTATTTTGCTTGGGAAACTTCTACATCCACCACTTTGCCTGCCGGAGCATAAGAACCTGCGGTGACGATCAGGTGGTCAAAAGCACCAATGGTTTCGAAGTAGTGGTAAACCGACTGTTCA
Organism: Vibrio jasicida CAIM 1864 = LMG 25398; assembly: GCF_000400365.1. Classification (GTDB taxonomy): domain Bacteria; phylum Pseudomonadota; class Gammaproteobacteria; order Enterobacterales; family Vibrionaceae; genus Vibrio; species Vibrio jasicida. Next base: position 103,218 of record NZ_BAOG01000023.1, read on the forward strand.
TCGCTGATGTCTAACCCTGTTTTGCGGCTCGCTACGTGGACAACCGCATTGTCGCTTGCAAGTTGTTGGCTAAGTTCAGCACCAATACCTGATGTGCCACCGAGTACTACATAAACGGTTTTTTCTGTTTTCATGATTTGTTTCTCCAATCTCGTTTCGTTGGAGCCAGTATATTGATTGGAAGAAATTTGATAATTGGGTAATATTTGAATTGATTATTCAGTTCAGTCGAATAATTAGGTTTTAGGAGGGAATGTGGACAAGTTTTCGGATATGACGCTGTTTGTCAGCATAGTGAAGAACCAAGGGCTGGCGGCAGCTGGCAGAGAGCTCGGCTTATCGCCGGCAACAGTAACGGCAAGATTGCAGTCGCTGGAAGACCGTTATGGGGTGAAATTACTTAATCGCAGTACAAGGCATATTTCACTGACGGACTCTGGCGCTATGTACCATCAGGCATGCTTGGAAATCATCGACAGCGTTAAAGAGACGGAGAACTTGCTCCAAACTGGCACCAAAGAAGTGCGCGGCACACTTAAAATCTCGGCTCCTCGTGATATTGGTAAGCAATATATTTCGCCAATACTGTCGGAATTTAGTCAGCTCTATCCTGATGTGATCCCTTATCTGTATTTGAACGATAACTTATCCAACTTGGCGGAGTCCGGTTTGGATATTGTTATCCGATATGGAGAGCTAGCCGACAGCAACCTTATCTCTCGCAAACTGGCGTCCAGTCGCCGAGTGCTTTGTGCTTCTCCTCAGTATTTGGCAAAGAAAGGCACGCCGATCACGCCACAAGATTTAGCACATCACGATTGTTTAGCCATGGTTCGCAGCAATGAAGAGTTGAAAACATGGCACTTTCAAGATGAAGAGCAGCACAATGTTGTTACTGTCGTACCGAAGCGTTTTTCTGATGATGGCGAAGTGATTCGTCAATGGGCGTTAGATGGGGCCGGTATTGCGTTGAAATCGATTCTCGATGTACAAGAGGACATCAAACAGCAGCGTTTAGTGACGGTGTTAAATGGCTATATGAAGAACTTCAACGCATCGACCTCTTCTGCAGGCGCGGATTTGAACGTGATTTACCTGAGCCGCCAGTATCAACCCAAGCGACTTCGTTTGTTTTTGGACTTCTTAATTGAGCGTTTTCATAACCAGTTTCCGGAATAAGCAAGACTTAGACGGCAACCCGTAATCTAGGCCATGTGATTAACCAGTTTTTGGATTCTACCCGAGATTGAAACAGCGCCCATGTTCGCTTGGGGTTGTAAGTAATCTGACCTTCAAACAAAGACTCAAATCCGAACGCTGAAATGCACTCTATCTGGTTCTTTTCGTTCAATCTGGCAGCGACCGCCGTCTCTTTTTCTGGCCAGTAACTCATCGCATCTAAGGTACTTTGGTATGGCTTATCACCATTCCTTAGGTGCATGATTGCTTGATTGCGCACTTGCCAGTTGAGCTCTGGCATTAAGGCGTTTAGCTGCGCTTCGTATTTGAGGTAGGTTTGTTCGGCCAACTCATTCGGATCGAAATAAACAACATCAAGATCGTTTAATGGTGTTGGATTTTGCTTCTGGTGAAGGTTATCCCAAACTAAGTTTCGCACAAAGCCCGCAGCAATGTAGCAATCTGGCAAAGCCAGTGATCGAACACACTCCAATGCTTGAATGCGAAGTGGATTTCCTGCCAACAACTGGGCAAGTTTTTCTTCAAACATCGGTATTATTTCGCTGGTGGCAGTTCAATGCCTAGTTCATCGCGTTTTCGCTTACTCAAGCCAAGTGCAACCAAACGATAAGATTCTGATAAATAGTACTTTAGATCTTCGTCTAGGCGTCCGGAGGTTTCCGTTTGCTGAATCCATTTCATACCTCGGTTAGCGAAATAAGGGGCAGGAATATAACCCTCATAATCGCTTAAAAAATCGAAGTTTAAAGGGGAAGTCTTAAACGTAAATGCAGGCTGCTTGTCTTTACTCCAGCCACCAATAGCAAACACCTTTCCGCCTACTTTCCAAACGTGCGCATCACCCCATTGAACAACATGAGAAGTGGCAGTGAATGAGCCGCAGAATTGATTAAATTCATCGTATGTCATTGGGTTACCTCAATAGTGATTAGCTTAAATTTTGGGCTAGTTTAGTGATGTGTGCAATCAAAGCCAAGTGAGATTCTGAGGTTTCCCTTCTATGACGATAGATGCCGACAGTACCCGGCTTAGGCTGTGATTCCACGGTTAAGATTTTCAACCCTAACGATTGTAAGTAATCGCTCAGGTAGCTGGTATAAGACATCACGGCTATGCCGCTTTTTAGTACATCAATACTCGCAAGTAACGAATCGACTTCGTAAGTTGGACGGTTATCAAGTTGCTGACGTTCCCTTTCGTTTTGCTTGGGAATCGGGTTGTCTAAAACATGGTTAAACTTTTTTGCATCATAGGTGACGGATAGGGCGGGGTATTCATGGAGCATTTGTTTCGTCACCATTTTACCCAAAAGTGGATGATTGGGAGAGACAAAGTAGGCGTCAACAGTTTGAAATAAAGGAATAAAAGTAACATCACACTTTGACGACAACCCTACAATTTCATGACCAATGAAGAATTCAATTTGCTCATTAATCAAAGAATCCATTAAACCCAAATGATTGCCAAATTCGACGTGTGTAGATGCGGATGGTTGCTGAGATAAATGTTCATCTAAGGCTTGTTTTACGAACAAAGGCCACCACGCATCTCCGGTTCCTATTTTTATTTTGCCGACTTGATACTGCTTCCTTTCTTCAATGCCTTGCATCATTTGATTATATTCGTGCTGCATCGCATCGCTATGACGATAGAGAATACGACCAAACTCGGTCAGAACCATGCCGCTTTGGTGGCGTTCAAAGAGTGTGACGCCAAGAGACTCTTCCAGCTTTTTTAAATTACTCGTCATTGTCGGTTGGCTTAGTCCGGCCATCCTTGCGGCGGCACTTATGCTTTGACAGCGAGCAATCAGTAAAAATTGCTGTAGAGATTTGTCCATTGTTATTCCCTTTTTTAAACAAGGTTTCTTGAAGGTATTGTGCACAATTTCTTTTATAAATCACAAATCTGCTATCTGACATAATTGAATTTATTAGTGTTTCATAGATCTAAATCACTATTGGTGAGCAACATATAGATATTGTCTATAAAGCTGGCGCTGTTACCTATTTTTCTCTGAAGAGCGTGTTCCTTAGACTGTCGCCAAAATAACAATCTAAGGGATGAACATGAAACCAAGTTTTATTGCGCTTGCTGTTGCTGCAACGATGGGATTAGTTGGATGTGGTTCAGATTCTGATACCACGGAGATCGTCGATAAACCCATTATTTCGGAAGATCTTTACTTGCGCGGATTGAATGGCGATTGGGGGACTGCGGAACACGCGAAGCTGAACTATTTAGGGAACAACGAATATGAGACGGTTCTGCGTGTAGCGCGAGGTAGTAATCAATTCAAGATTGCCGATCCTGGCTGGCAAATCCAATACACTCATTTTGAACAGCCTGCGATGTTTGATGAGGCTCAGGACTACTTACCAAAACCAGAAACGAATGAAGCGTGTATGAATGACGACTGCAATTCGGAAATCACGTTTGAAGATAAAGGTTACTATAAGTTCTCTGTGAGTTTTGCGGATGAAAGCAGCGCGACGATGACCGTAACAAAAGCCACGCAGGAAGAGGCAGAGAAGTATTACTCAGATGCTATTTTGGATCCTGAAATGGTGCATGAGGGGCATCAAAATAAAGAACTAAAACTGTTCCGAAACTATGATGACAGCAATGAAACAGTGACATTTTCAGTCAAGGATCCTAAAGCAGATCTGCGTGAATTTGGCATCTCTACCACGACGGAACTGCGAGACGCTCTGGATCAAGGCATGGTGATTACGGAGAAAGAAGGGCCGCGTGTTGTATCTGGCGATCTCGCGTTTGATGCACTGTTCGCTTTGACTATGAAAGAGCTCGATCAACTTGCGGTGTCTGAAATCAAAGACGGCAATTACAACTACAACAAACCAATAAAGGCAGAAGTGTTTGAGACAGGTGCCAAGTGGCATTACGTTTGGACTCGTGATTTGGCATATGCGGCCGACCTTTCCCTTGCGTTGATGAATCCTACGCGCGTTGAAAACGGTTTGGAATTCAAGTTATCAGCCTTCCGAGACTCAACAGATCAACAATACGATGGCGAGCAAATCGTCCAAGATACAGGCACTGGTGGCAGTTGGCCGATCAGTACCGATCGAACAACTTGGGCGCTAGGCGCAGAACGTTTACTGTCGGCACTGGATGGCGAAGCTTACAACCAATTTGCAGAGCGCGCTTACAACGCAGTTAGCAACACGCTAGAAGCCGACCGTTTAGCGGCGTTTGATCAAGACTCAGGCCTTTACACGGGAGAACAGTCGTTCTTGGACTGGCGTGAGCAGACATACTCTACGTGGACGCCTGATGATGTTAATGCGATTGGTAGTAGCAAAGCGTTGTCTACTAACGTGGTTCACTATCGAGCAATGCGCTTAGCGGCGAAGTTGGCAGAACAATTTGACTCTAAAAACGCCGTAAAATATACCGATTGGGCGAATCAGTTGAAGCAATCAATTAATACGCATTTTTGGAATGAGAACCGCGGTATGTACGTCAGCTACCTATTTGACAATGGGCAGGATATTGCGGTCGATAAATATGACATGCTTGGGGAAGCGCTTGCAATTATAAGTGGCATTGCCAGTGATGCTCAGGCGAAGCAAATTATGGAAAACTACCCTCATAGTAAGTTTGGTGTGCCAGTTTACTTCCCTCAACAACCTGATGTTCCTGTGTATCATAACCGTGCGATTTGGCCATTTGTCACCGCATATAGCTTGCGCGCTGCACATCAAACTCAAAACGTAGAAGCGGCGAACAATGCGATTCAATCTTTAGTTCGCGGTACCGCAACGAACTTATCAAATATGGAAAACTTGGAGTGGTTGTCTGGCAAATCGTTCATTATTCATAGCGATCATGGTGCAGATGCTTCTCTTGATGGCCCAGTAATTAACTCCCAGCGCCAGCTATGGTCGGTAGGTGGTTACCTCAATATGGTGGTCGAAACTATCTTTGGTATACACACTGAAACAGGACAATTGGAAGTTAAACCGTTCATTACAGGGTGGGTTCGCAATCAACTTTTTGCTCAATCAGATCAGATTACATTGGAGAACTTTAGCTTCAAGGGGAAAAACTACTCTGTGACGGTTCACCTGCCAGAAGTACAAGGTGAGTCAAACGGTTACTATCCAGTGGAAGAGGTGACGGTTGATGATGGCCACTACCAAGTCACCTTGGGTAGTCTTGTTGCTGACGACAGCAGTATAAAAGTGGTTGATGGAGTCAAACCTTACGCAACGGAAAGTGAAAAAGTCTTTTCTCCAAAAGAGCCTGAGCTCGATGTCGCTCGCACCAACAATAATGTGACGATTGGTGTAACTAGTGACTACAACATTAACTTGTACCGCAATGGTCAACTGATCCAAAGTAATGTTAACGGAAAAGAGTACAGCGATACCTTAAGCGGTTTTGCGTGTTATTTGGCTGAGAGTATTAATGAACAAGGCTTCCGTTCTAACCCAAGTGAACCGGTTTGTGTTGGCGAAGATATTCGCGTCAAACTCGAGGGTGATTACCAACCGCTAAAAGACGATGTATCGGTAGTCACTGTCAGCAAAGATAGTGGTGATGTAAATGGTCTGAGTGCTTTCACCGTCCCTACCAACGGGCAATACCAATTGGCGGCGTGGTATAACAATAACCTAGGTCAACTAAACACCGGTATTACTAACGCAGTGAAAGAGCTCGAAGTTCTCGACGAATCTGGTCAGTCAGTTGGTAAAGGTTACATTCAAATGGGCCATATTGGTGAGAACAAAGGTATGCGTTACTCAACACCGATTGAAGTTTCCTTGGAACAAGGCAAATCATACCGACTGGTTCTCAAAGACCATTTCAATATGAGTTACTTGAAATCTAATGAAACCTACATTTACTCAGGTGGCGTAGATGGCGAGATGAATGAAGCGCAGATTGCTGATATCCGCATCACACCGCTTCAATAACGTGAATTGAAGTTCTAAGAAAAAGCCGCTGAGATGATCAGCGGCTTTCTATTTAAGTAACCACTGGATGTTCGTTTTAACGTGAATGTTCAGAAAAGTGCTCACCAGCGCTTGGATTCTGACATGCTAATGGAGAGGTGGTCGATAAAGGCTCTTAATAACGGTGTGACTTGTTTACGTGTGCCATAGATGGCATGAACGCCTAATGTTTTTGGGTGCCATTCCGGTAACAGTTGAATCAGTTTACCCTCAGTGATCAAATCTTTCACGGTTGGGAAGGGCTGTAAGCTGATTCCGTTACCATTTAAAGCGGCAGCAAGCAGTACTTCCGGGGTATTCGCGCTGATATTGCCTTTGATGGAGACTGATTCATCACCGTTTGGTCCAGAGAATATCCACTCAGAACGACCAAAATAGCTAAAGGACAGACAGTTGTGGTGTCCTAGGTCTTGGGCGTTTAACGGTGCGCCTTTTTGTTCGATATATTTGGGGGACGCACATATCACCGAGCGGCATTCACCTAATCGCTTTGCTACCACATTAGCAGGCAACTCATTGGTGATGCGTATCGCAAGATCAATGCGTGATTCCACGAGGTTTACGGTTTCATCTGTCGACACAATATCAATCGCCACATCAGGCCATTGTTCAACAAAGCTTGTGATTGCATCAATGAGGAAGCTACTCACAATGGAATAGCTAGCGGTAATACGCAATTGACCTTTTAGGTTCACTCGATTTTGGTTTCGGATTCCGCTTAGGGATTCTTCAAGTGCAAGTAACTCTCGTGCAATCTCAAGCGTCTCTTTCCCTGCACTGGTTAAGCTGAGGCTTCGAGTTGTGCGGTGGAGTAAACGAGTATCCATCCACTTTTCGAGCTCACCTAAATAACGTGTCACTTTAGTTCGCGAAAGATCGAGATGCTCAGCGGCCGCACTTAAGCTTCCTCGCTCTACGATCGTGACAAAGACATTCATTGCCTCAAGTCTGTCCATTTTGCTGCTTCACCTTAAGAAAATTACCGTCACAGTATATGTCCGGATTTTGCAATAGTGAAAGTTAATTTGCTGTCTATTTCATCTAAAACCAATCAAATAAGATGGCCTCAACACTAAACGAGCCGCATGAGTTGGTTCTCTAATACGGAATAAGATGATGAATAAGCGTTCAATTACTCTACTGATCACAGCACTAGCGGCATCGAACTATGTGTCGGCTGCGGACTTAACGATTACCCACTACAACCCCGGTGAAAATGCGATCTTTCCTGCAAGCTCTGTGCTTGTTTCTGGTGAAAAAGAGCTGATGTTGTTTGACGCACAATTTAACGTCAAAGACGGAAAAAAGTTAGTGGAACAGATTAAAAAGAGTGGCAAAGAGCTGTCGATGATTTACATCAGCAGCGGTGACCCCGACTATTATTTTGGCTTAGAGCCTATTGTTGCGGCCTTCCCTGATGTAAAAGTGGTTGCGAGCGAAGCGGTTGTTAAACATATCGAGCGAACAAAAGACGCGAAACTGGCGTACTGGGGACCTATTTTGGAAGAGGGGGCACCGTCAAAAATTGTTGTGCCTATTGTACTCAATGACACGACTTTGACGCTTGAAGGTAAGCGCATTGAAGTAAAAGAAATCAATACTCATGATGCTTACCTTTGGGTGCCTTCGGCGGAAACGGTATTTGGTGGAGTATCGGTTTACAGTGGCGTTCATGTTTGGATGGCGGACACTCAGTCGAAACAAGAGCGTGCTCAATGGTCCCAATCGCTGGAGCGCATGAAAGCACTGAAACCAAAAAACGTCATTCCGGGACACTACCTAGGTGATATGCCGAAAGGTGTGGAAGGTGTTCAATTCACTATAAACTACATCGCAGACATCGAGCAGACGTTAGAAAAATTAAGCAAGCCATCATCAAGCGAGATTTCGGCAGCGATGAAGGCTAAGTACCCGAAGTTTGCTGCCACAGAAGGCGATTTAGAACTGGGCGCGAAAGTGCTAAGTGGTGAAATGGAGTGGCATTAATCTAAGCCTGTTATTTGCCATACTACCCAAAAACAGCCCCTCATTGTGAGGGGCTGTTGTCGTAATAGCTTTGCCACTTGTCGACGTGGTTTACGATGTGATTGCTGATGAGTGGTAAGTAATTAAAGGCGTGTTCAAAGCTTCAGAACAATTCTTGCCGAGTTACGTCACATACTGACACATTCAAAATCGGTACATGACCGATTAAATAACCATACAAAAAGTCATATTTTTGGTGTCACAGATGATTGGTGTATTTTTCCCCAATAAATACCTAGTCTAACGTGCAAATTATCTGTTAATTCATCACGGTGATGGACGTCATATAACTTGATACAGTTTGGTCAATTTAGTGCCTGTAGGGGTGTTAACACACTTCTTCATTGTCATAAGAGTCGAACAGTATGGTAAATGATGTGGATTTCACCTTTTATGTTTCTGGGTTCTCCGGTGCATTTAAAGTCGAAAGCTTCCGGATTACGGAAACAGTCTCTTCTCCCTTTGAAATGAACCTGACGGTGTTGTCCGGCGACGATGCCATCACGTTTGAAGCCTTAAGCCGAAAAATGGGCGTCCTGAGCCTGTTTGGTCAAGGTGTAGGAACGGCTCGCCAGTTTAACGGCAGTATCTCTGAACTTCGTTACTTAGGCTCTGGCCGCCGCTTCTCGCGTTATCATATTACCTTGGTTCCACACCTCTGGTTTCTCACTCAGCGTCAGGACTGTCGCATCTTTCAGATGCAAGCTGCTCCCGACATCATTCGTCAGGTCTTTGATGACGCAGGCATGAGCGATTACCGCTTTGAACTATCAGCGCAATACGAAGCGAAAGAGTACGTTCTTCAATACCGTGAGAACGACCAGCATTTTGTACAGCGACTAATGGCAGAGCACGGCCTTTGGTATTATTTCGAGCATAACGAGGCTGGACATACCATGGTCATTGTCGATAGCAACGATGCGATACCTGAGCTCATCAGTTCACCTACTAATGCTTCTTACCTAGGACCTGTGATTTATCATGCCCAAGGTGGTGGCACGCCAGATCGAGAACACATCTTCGACCTCGAACAAGCGCATTGTACTCGCACTGGCATCGTCAGCTATGGCGATTACAACTATCTCACGCCGAAAATCCCACAAGGAAAAAGCGCCGATGAAGGCCCGAACTTTGATTTGCAGCGCTACGACTATCTTGGCCGTTATACTTCACCAGACTTAGGGCAGCAGCGTGTAACGGAGTGGATGTCCGAATACACGGTGGACAGCCATCAGATTGAAGCTGCGAGCGATATCATGCGTCTCACCGCAGGCTACAGCTTCGATATCAGCCAGCATCCTCGTTTAGGCATCAACCGTGATTACCTCATGTTGACGGTGATGCACACGGGCTTTAACCCTCGTGTGCACGAAGAAGAGTCGAGCGATGAGCCTACGACTTATCACAATCAGTTTGTCTGCTTACCTCGAGACGTAACATTCCGTGCGCCTAAAATGGCGTCACCTGTCGTTGATGGTCCTCAAACTGCGGTTGTGGTTGGTCCTGCGGGTGAAGAAATCTACACCGATGAATATGGACGCATCAAAGTTCAGTTCCATTGGGACCGCTACGCACAAAGCGATGAGCATAGTTCATGTTGGCTACGTGTTAGTCAATCAATGGCAGCACCGAACTGGGGCGCAGTGTATTTACCGCGAATTGGGCATGAAGTGATTGTGACCTTCCTAGAAGGTGACCCAGACCGCCCGTTAGTGACGGGGGCGGTGTACAACGGTTTACACACGCCACCATACCCGCTACCAGAGAATAAAACGCGCACTGTGTTTAGAACCCAAAGCCACAAGGCCGAAGGTTACAACGAAATGTACTTTGAAGATGAGAATAACCAAGAAGAAGTTCATTTCCGCGCTCAAAAAGACATGAAGACTAAAGTGCTCAATAACCGTTACCGGGATATCGGTAATGATGAGGAGCTAAAAGTCGGCAACAACCAAGAAAATAATATCTTAGGCGACCGTAAAGAAGTGATTGACGGGCATAAAACCTCCATCACTAAGCAAACCTTTATGGAGCAAGTTGAAGAAGATGTTCACGTTACTTACAACGCTAATGAATCCGAGAAAATAGCCAACAACCGAGATTTGTACATCGACGAAAATCGTCAAACTTTGATTGGCAAAGATGATTCACTGGATGTAGGGCAAGACCAAAACACGGTAATCATGGCATCGCGCTCTATTGATGTGGGGGCTGACGACACACATAGCATCGGCAATACCCTCAGTGTCGAAGTGAACGGTAACACCTCTATCCGCTCTGATGGCGAAACGGCGGTGGTCTCAGCGGATGAAATCAAGTTCCTCGTTGGTGCATCCAGCTTAGTGCTAAAGAGCAGCGGCAACATCCATTTAAACGGCACCTCCATTACCATTGATGGTGCGAGTAGTGTCACCGCAACGGGTGGAAAAGTAGACATCAATCCGGGCGGCGCGGCAAACGGTAATAACAGGGTTTCTACAAGAAGACCAAGGAAACCATCGCTGGCGATGAAACCGATGCCTGTGATGTCACCCGCGGCGTATGCCGGATTGGTTGAGGAAGGCAGTTTACTACAAGAAATTTGTGATTGTGGGAGTGGAAGAACATGCCAATTACACAGCTAAACCCTGAATGGGATATTAAACCTATTCCACCATTATTCTCGTCGGGTGACGAAAAGCTTTACGTGCTGATTGAACCTACATTATGGCCTGAGTGGGAGGAATCGTTATCCGACAGTGAAGCTGTTCCACTTTTTGCTAAAACTCGATTCGCAGCCGTTGGTAATGGCCCTCTGTTAGTGGAAACTCTCGAGAAACAGAAGCTAGAGACTGTGCAAAACCACCTAGAAGCAACGCCTTCTGGCTGCCTTGTTGTTACCGCAAATTCGATAGATATAGAAAGTCTTGCCACATCTTTACGAAATCGTCTTTTTGTCCGGCATGGTCAAGCGCAAGCTATGATGCGGTTTTATGAGCCTCGTAAACTTGTCATGTTCATTGGTTCATTGAATTCGAACCAAAGGCAGCAGTTCTTCCCATTACTGACTCGAATCCAATGGTTTGACCGGCAGTGGTTGGGCGCTTCATGGCAAACGCCAGAGAAGAGTCAGAATATTCCAGTGACTTGGGATCTAACGCCGTCACAAATACAAACCATGAACTTAATCTCAGCCCATTGGCAAGGAGTGAGCGCCTAATGAGCAAAACTTACACCATCAACGCAGGCGATACTCTACTTAAAATCGCGATTGAGCAAGACGTGGACTTCACAACATTGCTTGAATTGAACCCCCAATACCAATCGAACCCTGACTTTATCCGTATCGGCGAGGCGCTCACGCTACCAGACGACACTCCGGTAGAAGTCGTTGAGCCCGAGCACCCTGTAGAGCCAGTTTCAGATATGCGAGAGCTGGCTTCGGACAGCCCCTTATTCGCTCCCCCTCTCTGTCAACCTATTGATGTTCACGATGTTATCTTCTTAACTGGGGACAGCCCTTTTGAGTATTGGTTATTAGATGAGAAAGCTGCCAAAGAACTTGAACAAGAAAGTCAAAATACGGACCTTCTTTTGGATAACTACAAGACACTACTAGAATCGGCGCCAAAAGGAGACGAGATCACTCGTGAGTCGATGGAAGCGCATACACGGAAAAAAGAAGCTTGGCTTGCCGATGCAAATTATGCAGGGATGTTTGCAACAGAAGAGGTTCAGAATAATCCAGCAAGCCGACGAGCGGCACAAATAAGAGAAAGCCAGCCCCAAGTAAACTTCAATTCAAAGCGAGCGAGTTCATCCAAGAAGTCGCTAGAAGAGCGTAAAGCGTTTGTTGAAAAATACCACAAGACAACTTTCTTTGCTGAAGGCTCGACAGAGGCGTTAAGACAGCAAGTCCTCAAAAGTATTCAAAGCGAGATTGATTACTATCAGGGCTTAGAAGATCAGGCGGAAAGCAAAAAAACAAATGAGACAGTTACAAAGGTTAGTCTCAATGGCAACACTGTCAAAAAGGAACTCAAAACACGTAAAGTAAAAACGCACGTTGCTGAAGTCTATTCTGTTAAACAAGGCCGCTACGTATATGTACGCTCACACTTTCATGAGCGTGAGGAAAAACGCTGGCAACGTTCATATACGCATACAAATGCGATGAAGGCTCTTGAGCAAAAAGATTACAAAGGCTTTGGTAACGCCGTTGCTAAAGACATTAAACAGACAAAAAATGATCTTAAAATTACCACGCAGTTAGCGCAGTGGAAGGCAGAAGGGAATAAATGGGTTGAGTGGAAAGCGACTCAGAAATTATTGCAGTATGAAGGCAATGCCATTTTTGCCGTTAGCGCAGAGGCGCAGCTTTTTCGCTGGGGAGCTCAAGCTACCGCAGCCAGTAACTTTGAGCCAACGAAAGGTAAAATTGACATCGGTGTTGGTGCTGATGCAAGTGTATCGCTTGTAGAAGCCAAAGCAGAAGCGAACCTGTTTCTACCTTATGAAAGTGGTTTTGCTGCTCGGCTAAGCTATCGCGATGCTAATGGAGAGGACGCAACTTATTCATTTGGTTGTTTTCGGTTAAATGGGTCGGTAGGCATTGGATGCTTTGTCGGAATAGCAGCAGAAGGCGGAGGGAGTGCAGGCAACGGAAATGAAAACGGTGAAAGTGTCGGTGTCCTTTTCACTCCTCGAATTAACATGGCGAAATCCCCAAAGGGACAGGTGGGATTCAAAGTTCAAGGGTTTGCCGGAGGCAAAGTGAGCGGCCAATTAACCGGAGCAATAGAGTGGCAAGCACCAGAGGGTGATAACTCCAGCTCATTCAATGCGCTTGCTAAGGTGAGTTTGGCCGGAAATATTGGCGCGGGAGGTGGTTTTGGTGCGGACTTTCAACTAGCCCTCACTGGCGGCAAATTCTATTTAATGTGCTCAGGCCAGCTGGTCTGGGGCGTAGGCGGCGGCGGCGGTTTTGGCGTACTTATTGATGGCGAGAAACTGTGGGAGCTGACCCTAACTATTTTAAAAGCCTTGCAATACGTCGATTACCGTTATCTCTATAATATAAATGAAGACGCATACAAGCACTTGCTCAACTCAACGTTGGTCGCGTTTGCTAGAGGCTTGGTTACCGATCCTTCACAAACCTTTGAAAAGGTATTAGTTAACGGTGAGAGGCAGGTGATGATATGGAGAGATGAATTTAACAAAGTACGTGAACGGCAGAAAAAAGCGACGATTCTCGCCACTCATATTCTTGATGACTCAACGTTATCTGGTGTGCCATTTGAGCAATTGTTACCCGAGGCAATTGGGATTATGCTTGATATATTGGTAGAGGAATTCCCTCTGAGTTTTAATGAGCAGCAAGAGAGCGCAATACATAAATTACTTTGCAAAAGCACTTACAGCTGGCATAAATTCGAAGAAATTTTGCAATGCATGAACCCAGACGGAGAAGCTGGTCGGGGGGATAAGGTAATGTTTGATAACCTTGCGCGCATTAATGCAATTTTGGACAACACACAGCAGCATGATTTTAACTTGTGGGTGACGCAGTTAGCAGAGAAAAATAAACGGGATGCTACCAGCACGCCTTACACACCGTTAAGCGGTGAAGCACTCACTCGCAAAAAAGCTCAAATTACCACGCGCAATGATGAATACTTACCGTATCGATAACTTACTAAGAGAGGAAATTGAACCTTATGGTAAATTTCCTCTCTTTCGCGCAATTACTTGACTGGAGAGGCTTGCTGAAGTGCACAACGAAAGCTCACTGATGGGAAGTACCACTCTAAGACTGGTATATCATGTATACGTGAAAAGACCATAGTCATTCCTGCCGCATCACGAAGCACTTTTTCCGTGCCAGAGTCAGGGCCTTGCGGATTATGTTCCGGTGAATTCTGGTAATATGTTGGTGAGTACCAATCATTGACCCACTCGCTTACCTGATTAGACATGCCTGCTATTCCCAACGGGTTTGGGGGATAGGAGTCAACATTTTCGATATCTGTTGAGCTGTTGACTTCACTCTCTTTGTAATCCACGTTACGCCCCATCTCTGGATCGAAATAATGAGAATTGTACATTTGACGATAACCATTATTTGTCGCGAAATAAACCATTTCTCCACGACTTCTTGCTGCATATTCCCATTGCGCTTCCGTTGGTAGATCAAATGGTAATGCGCTGATATCACCTAGCCATTGACAATAGTCTTTCGCTTCTTGCCATTTCTTTGCAGATGCCGCAGTATTTTGCCCGTCCTCCATTGCATACACA
>NZ_BAOG01000022.1 GCF_000400365.1 Vibrio jasicida CAIM 1864 = LMG 25398
AGCAACAGCAGCAACAGCAGCAACAGCAGCAACAGCAGCAACAGCAGCAACAGCAGCAACAGCAGCAACAGCAGCAACAGCAGCAACAAAAGTCTCAGAATGATGCTAAACAAGAGCAAGGACAACAGTCACAAAACAAGCAAGACACTGAAAATAAAAAAGAAAAAGAGAAAACCGAGCAACAAAAAGTAAAGCAAAAAGAAGAGACACCAGGCGAGCAACAAGGGGAACCAATGCAAGCTCAAGCTCAGGCAGAAAAAACGCATCAGGACGATCCTGAGTTCCGCCGTTTAGAAGCGGTAGAAAGTGCGCGTGACCCAAGCTTTTTGATTCGAGCACAAATGCAGTTGCAAGCTCAACAAAAACGACCTCCACAACAAACAAATAAGGAATGGTAACTCCATGATGAAAAAAGGCGCAAAACTGGTCTTTGTTCTGGTGGCCAGCCTATTAACATGCTTTTCGGTTTTTGCCCAAAGCCTTCAAGCCAGTGTGAATAAAACCCAAGTCGCAAAGAATGAAGTCATCAATCTCCGCATTATGGCAGACACTGAGTTAAGTTCTGATGCCATAAATTTTGATACGCTAAAGAAAGATTTTTTCTTGGGGCAGCCTCGTTACGGCCGTTCAAGCAATAACATTAACGGCCATAAAACAGTCCGAACGGAATGGAGCATTTCGATCGCGCCGATGAAACAAGGCGTTGTGACCATACCAAGCTTCACAGCTGAAGGGATGAAGACTGAGCCAATTAAGCTGCGCGTCACAGAAAGCCAAGCAGAGCCAAACCTGGATGATTTATTCAGTTTTGACATGAGCGTGGATAACCACACTTTGTACCCACAACAGTCAGCAACGTTACGTATGCAGTTGGCCATCAAAGTAGATCCACGTCGTTTGGATAACCCACAAATCGTTCCGCCTAGCATTGATGGAATGAAGATTGAACCTGCTAGTGACATGAAACAAGGTCAGCGAATCATTGATGGCTTAGAAGTTACTGTCGTTGAACAAGCATTCCGTATTACCGCAGAAAAACCAGGAAGCTTTTCGTTAAACGGCCCTCAATTAACTGGCTCTTACATTTATGGTGACAGTTTAACGGGTTCGACAAAGATCATGCCGATAAAAACCAACGTTCAGCAAATGCCTATCACAGTCAAACCGATCCCGAAAGACTTTGAAGGCAACTGGCTACCAGCTTCAGCATTAGAAATGACTCAAAGCTGGGAAGATGAGCAAGGTAATCCTCTGTCTGCAAACGCGGTGAATAGCGTTAAACAAGGTTCATCTATTACCCGTACGATTCGTGTGAGAGCGCGAGGCACACAAGCAGAATACTTGCCACGTATTGGCATAATTTACCCAAGTACACTGCGTGTTTACCCAGAGCAACCTCAGTTCGAAACAGCTCGAGATGGCACCATCACCATGACAATGAAGCAAGTGCTGATCCCAACGGAAGCTGGTGACCTTACCTTACCCGGTTACAAGCTAAATTGGTGGGATAGCAATCGTGATCAAGCAAGAGAATCAGAAATCGCTGAGTTAAATCTTAAAGTCGAGAAAAGTGATACTGGACTGATAACCCTGCCAGAAAGTGTACTGCCAACACAACCAACACAAACGGCATCTCCAACCGCTCCACAAGGTGGCGTTGATACGATTTGGCAAACATTAACATTCGTCTTTGCGGTACTTTGGTTGGTTTCTTCCGCTATTGCCATTGGCTTATGGCGAAAACGCAAAGCGCCACAATCAACAGAAGTGATGATGAGTACTCATAACGCCTCCATTCGAGATATAGAGGATGTCATAACGCAAGGTGACAGTATCAAGATTGAAAAAGTAGTTAACGACTACTTAAACACTCACTACGCTGATATCGAATCAAAGGCGGTGCAAGCAGTAAGAACTGAATTGAATGTGATGAATCAATCTCGATTTAGCTCCACTCAGCAACCATGGAAAAGTGATACTTTGCTGGCAATACTCAAACAACTCAGCAAAGACAAAACAACCAAAACCAGCCACCAGCTTGAGAAGCTTTAACGAACAATTAAGTGTTAGATAAAAATGGCAGCTTATCTTCAAGCTGCCATTTTTGTTTTTAGTGCTAAGCAACACTCTGCTTCTCTATTTCAACCGCCCGAACACAGTTTCGACCACTGTTTTTAGCTCGGTATAGAGCCTTATCGGAGAGTTGATACAAATGATCGAAGTTAAAGTCTTTACCTTGTGTCAGGTAGCAAGAATAACCAACAGAAACAGTAAGTAACTCACCTTCTGGATTATGGCAATGCTTAATCCCCTCCTCCTCAATACAACGACGGATGCATTCGGCTCTCAACCTGACCTCTTCTTGGTGTGACCCAATCATCAACAAAACAAACTCTTCCCCGCCAATTCGACAAAAGACTTCATCTTCATCTTTAGTATGGTGTTCAAGGATGTTACCAATTCGCATTAACGCGATATCACCTTCTAGATGTCCATAGTGGTTGTTGAACAAGCCGAAGTGGTCAATATCAATCAAGATCAATCCAAATGACATGACTTCATCATGCTCTACCGAGCAGTACTTCTGCATGACGTGCTCTAACATTCGTCGATTACCAAGGCGAGTCAAAGGATCGAGTTTAGACAATACTTCCAATTGTCGATTGGCTTCTTCCAGCTCTTTAGTCCGATTTTGTACTTCTAGCTCTAGGTTTTCATTAAGTTCGCGAATCGCCTCTTGTGCTTGTGTACGTTGCAGCACTTCAGCAAGGCTTGATGCAAACATCCGAATCACTTCACGAAGCTGGGAGGTAAGCGGCGCACGAGTTAATAGATTATCAACGGCGATAAAAGCAATAGGCCCACTGCTATTGGAAGTCAGCACTGTCATGGCCGCCCAGCCGAAACCAACAATATTGCAATCGTGATAGATGGGAACCGACTCTTCAAACGCAACCTCATTCAGCATAGATCGGGCTAAATTAATCAAAGAGAAGTCCTGTGTCTCCCCAAAAAAATAAGATTCATCCACCACATTGCCTTGGATGTCGGTCCCCCACGTACCTTGCATATAAGAGCAATTTTCATCAGTCAAGAACACCGCCATACGGTCGATGCCCAAGTTTTTAATGGCAAAGGTCACTGCGGATTTGCACACATCACTGACCGTAGTACATCGAGAAAGCTCCACCATACTTGAGTGCAACATGCGCACATTTTGTTCTTGACGCTTACGGATATAGATTTGCGAGAAAAGTGAGCCAAAAGATTCCAGCATCTGCTTTTGATAAGCCGTCACGGGCTTACGATGAATAAAGTTATCCAGTGCGAACCAACCAAAAGGCTCATTACCATCTCGTAGGATTAACATCGCATTCCAGCCCTGCCCTACGACTTTACCGGCGGTATAAATCGGCGCATCTTCGACAATGACGAGATTACGCTCTGTACTCGACAGTGCTGCGATGTACTCTTCACTCAACTGGTGAAGATCATATTGAGTGTGAAACTCATCAATCGTGATACCATCCTCATTAGTGCCATAGGTCCCACTGAAACTACGCTTTTTCATGTCCAACAGCATTAAAGTAGAACGGTCAAAACCTAAACGTTCACGCAAGGCTTCAACCGCTTTTAAATAGAGATCTTTAAGAGAGTCAGGATTAGAGATGTCCAACGCCACTTGCTGTACGAGCTTCATGTTTTCAATGAAGCGTTCTCGCTGGCTAAGTTCATCGACGTATTGGGCCTCTCGGACATCACGATGCTTCATTTCTTGCGATGCGCTTTTTTCTGCGCGAATACACTGCCAGCGAGCCGCGGCAAGTTGCATTGCATCGTAACTTTCTTCGTAGATATTGTGGGCGGAGCGAGCTTGGACGTTTTGAATCAGTAGGTAGGTACGTTTGATCGGCGTGTTATCGAGCATCATGATGTAACTTTCGCCGCCAAGATCTTGGGTGTGGTTCCAATTACAGGTATTGATGGCCAGCGGAATAATACTTTCTGAAGTATCAAATTGGCTCGCCCAACCCCAGAAGGCTTCAGGGTACTGACGGATTGGAGTCAAATCACCACGAGAAAACCTCACCGCCCCTGATGGATTGGTGAGCGGATCGTCAAAGATCGCTATCGCGCTGGGGGAAAAGCGTTGTTCTAGATGCTCGAATATGGCTTCCGCCAATAATCTATGGTCTCTGGTAGAAGAGACCGTTCTTGTAAAACTTTTTAAACTCACCTGGCCAACCTAATCTACTTTTTTATTCTCGATAAAAAACTACTTAGGCCATGATATGCAATCAATGGAATCCAAGTTGAGCTGTTAAGTCTTTCGCAAAAATTTTGTACTTAATTTCACAATCGAGAACCTTTCAACATTTTTAGACAGGTGTTTCATCCGAATTACATACTGCAAAATTAGGCGCAAAAGTGAATCAACATGAACATTATTGGTATTGAGAAAATTCCACATACCTTAAACGAAAAAGGCCCCTCATCAAGAGGGGCAAGAGTACCATCGCTTATAGTTATTCATGTATATGCTGATAAATACGTTAATTAACCAAAGTCGCCGTTTACATAGCCTTGAGTACGATCGTCTTTCGGGTCACTGAAGATCACTTGTGTGTCATCGTGCTCGACCAACTCACCCATTAGGAAGAACGCAGTGCGGTCAGAAATACGACGCGCCTGTTGCATTGAGTGAGTCACGATAACGATGGTGTAGTTCTTCTTCAGCTCTTCCATCAATTCTTCGATTTTGTGTGTTGCAATTGGGTCAAGTGCCGATGTTGGTTCATCCATTAGGATCACATCAGGTTCCATCGCGATTGTACGAGCGATACATAGACGTTGCTGCTGACCACCAGATAATCCAAATGCATGTGACTTAAGACGGTCTTTCACTTCGTCCCAAAGTGCTGCACCACGAAGTGAGCTCTCAACCACTTCATCAATGTGTTTTTTATCTTTAATGCCTTGAGCACGAAGACCGTATGCCACGTTCTCGTAAATGCTCATTGGGAATGGGTTTGGCTTTTGGAATACCATCCCCACTTTGATTCGAAGATCAGCGACATCGATGTTGCCGTAAATGTCTTCACCATCCATGGACAGTTTGCCAGTGATCTTAACGCCTTCGATAAGATCGTTCATGCGGTTCAAACAACGTAATAGTGTAGATTTACCACAACCAGAAGGACCGATTAGTGCGGTTACTTGACGTACTGGAATAGGCAGGTTGATTGATTTCAGTGCTTGGTTATCACCGTAAAACAGGTCTAGGTTTTCAATATCAAACTTGTTCATTTTCTTAATCTCTTAAATCTTGAATTCGTGTCTTTTAACGTGCGTTCTTAATTTGTGTTGTTAGTAAGTTGCTGTGTTAAAACGTCGTGCAATCAGTTTTGTAACCATGTTGATCAGTAGAACAACAACAATCAGAACTGTCGCGGTACCGTAAGCCTGATTCCATTCCTCAATGGTAAACAGTTCGGTAGTCAGTTTGTATAGGTGAACGGTTAGTGTACGGCCTGAATCCAATAAAGAATCCGGAATACGAGCAACCATACCTGCTGTCAAGAAAACTGGAGCAGATTCACCAATGACACGACCAATACTTAGAATGACCGAGGTTAAGATACCTGGCATTGCGCTCGGCAGAATCAAGCGCCAGATAGTGTAAATTTTCGATGCGCCAAGACCATAAGAGCCTTCGCGGTACGTTTGCGGTACTGCCATCAATGCTTCTTCCGTGGTACGGATGATCACTGGCAGGATAAGAATACTTAGCGTTAGAGCACCCGATAGAATCGAGAAGCCAAGGCCAAGAATCGCTACGAAGAAAGTCATACCAAATAGACCGAAGATGATCGACGGAATACCCGCCAATGACTCGGTACAGAATCGGATGATTTTCACTAAACGGCTGCCTACTTTCGCGTATTCGGTCAAGTAGATTGCCGTCATGATACCGAGTGGTGCTGCCACTGCGATAGAAGCGATAACCATGTAGATAGTCGACACAATCATCGGGAAGATGCCGTGCTCGTCCCCTGTGCGCGTATAGTCATCAGTAATGAAGTTCCAATCTACGTGTTGTAGACCGTTAGATAGGATGTACCAGATAATCCAGAACAAAAAACCTACCGTTAATGCTGCCGAGACCCAGACAAATGCGCTTAATACATTATCTTTGAACTGGCGTGCCTGTTTTAATTTTGCGCGATCCATAATAGTCACCTTTAACGAGCGATTACTTCGCTTTTTCTCGGTTTAGGTAAAGTAGTACAGCGTTCAACGACATGATGAAGACCAGTAGTACCACACCTGTAGCGTATAGAGCGTTCGCGTGAACACCACTTGCGTAAGACATTTCAATAGCGATGTTTGCGGTTAGCGTACGAGCCGAATCAAGGATGCCTTCTGGCATTGCCGGCGCGTTACCCATAACCATGATGATCGCCATAGTCTCACCCAACGCACGACCAATACCCAGAATCACACCTGTCATGATGCCTGAGCGAGCCGCTGGAACGAGCAATTTAAAGATGGTGTAGATTTTAGAAGCGCCAAGAGCCAAAGAGCCTTCTTTGTAAGTGCGAGGGACTGCACGAATAGACGTTTCAGAAACCGTGATGACAGTAGGAAGAATCATCACACCCAGTACAATGATACCTGCCAAAATAGTATTACCCGCTGGTACATCAAATACGTTTTGGATAAGCGGCACGATAATAACCAAGCCAAAGAAGCCGTAAACCACCGAAGGAATACCGGCAAGGAGCTCAACCGCTGGGCGGATAACATCAGCCAAACGTTTCGGTGCAATTTCTGCGATAAAGACCGCAGTCAACACGCCGATTGGCACACCAACTAATACTGCACCAGCTGTCGAAACGATAGAAGCAACAATCATAGTTGCGACACCGTAAAGTGCTGGTGGCAGCCAGTTTTGGCCGAGTACGATGCCTGATACGCCAACTTCTTGGAAGGCTGGAATACTTTCTCGAACGATGAAGTATGCGATTACTGCTAATGAAACGATGCCGATAACAGCACTCGTTAAAAACAAGCCGTGGAAGATACGCTCTCTCCAGTCAACGCGGCGTTTCTCGCGTAGGCCTGGCTTGCTGATCGCTTTAGCGTCAGTAGTCATAAGCTTTTCACTATTTGTTGCGATGGTCATAAAAATCTCACGGTTCTAGGCAATGCCCTTGAACACAATGGATAGAAAAGGCTCAGCCCGAAATGGTGGGCTGAGCAAACTTTAGAGTCCCGATGGGATTAGTTAACTGAGATGTAACCTTTTTGGTCAACTAGCGCTTGCGCTTCATCAGTTAGCATCCAGTCTAGGAATTTTTGAGTTTCAGCTGATGGCTTGCCTTCTTTGTAAAGAACAAGGAACGGACGAGCAACTTTGTAAGAACCGTTTTTCACGTTGTCTACTGAAGCTTGAATACCGTCAATTGGAAGTGCACTTACAGAGCTATCAACTGTACCAAGAGAGATGTAGCCGATAGCGTATGGGTTAGAAGCAACCATCGTCTTCAGTGCGCCGTTACCGTTAGCAACTTGAGCACGTTGAGAGATTGCCGATACTTTCTTACCAGAAATTTTCATTTTTAGAGACATGATGTCTTCGAACGCGCCACGAGTACCAGAAGCTGTGTCGCGAGTGATTGCTACGATTGGCTTGTCTGCACCGCCAACGTCTTTCCAGTTTGTTACTTCACCTTTGTAGATTGCAGTAACTTGGTCCGCAGTAAGACCCGATAGTTTGTTTTGTGGGTTTACAACAACTGCGATACCGTCAAGAGCAACTGTCTCTTCTTTTAGAGCCGGCTCTTTTTCAGAATCTTTTAGGTTACGAGAAGACATACCTAGGTCAGCAGAACCGTTTTTCGCTGCTTTAACACCCGCAGATGAACCAGGGCCTTGAACTTCAACAAATACGTTCGGGTTTGTCTTCATGTATGTTTCAGAGAAAACTTCCATCAGTGGAGTTACGCTGCTAGAACCCACTGCAGAGATAGTTTCTTTAGCAGAAACAGGAGTCACTGCCATTGCGCCTAGAAGTGCGATTGCACCGATTACTGTCTTTTTCATCACAATTTCCTTTAAGTGGCCTTATTGCCGTTGTGTTTCACTTGAACGATGCTCACTTTAGAATCCAAATATGACAGTTGTGTTTCACTTAGTTGAAAGCTCTATGACACGTTGTCATTTCTGCTTAATAAAACAGCAATCAAACTTTATTTCCTTTCGAGCTCAAAATATATTGCTTCTATTTGGTTATAACAAAATGCCAACTACATCGCTTTTAATATATTTCATAACAAATAAACATCGTTAAATGATTGATATATCAAGCCTAATAATTAGAATCGGGTTGCTTTATTTACAAAAATGATAATAGTTCCAATCTTTAGAGGGTCAATCATGCGTCAATTACTGAGTACGCTGTCTATTAAGTCACAGGTTTTCGTACCCGTATTATTCACTGTCATACTTCTCGTCATTGGGTTGAGTATCGGCATCGGAAAGTTAGAGCAGGCATTCGGCAAGGTCACGGTCTCAACCAATAGCCTTATCGTGCATAAAGAAGAACTCAGCTCTATCGTCGACAACACTTATGCCATGCGCATTAAGGCAATCTACAGCCTGTTCAGAGCAGAAGATGTCCAAACACTGAACCAAGAGTTACAACATCGTCAGGCAACCAACCGTGAGTTTTTAAGCTCCATCGACCAAATTGAAGGCATCCAAGCAGAAGTCAACGCCATGCGCGATGCGATGAACCACTATGTGGATTTCACTCGAATCACCATGACGCCGCTACTGAACACTAAACATTCATCCAACAACGTGTCCTTAGATTTCGAGAGAGAATATGAAACAGCAATGGGTCAATACCGCTTAGCAGGTGAAGCAATGATTGGCGCCATTGACAACTTGTCTAAGAAGCTCAATCAAATCGTGACAGACGAAGTCACAGAAAATGGTGCACTGCACTCAGATACCATCACTTACAGCACCATTTCTCTTGTCATTATTTTGTCTATCGCCTCTTTGATCAGTTGGTTGTTAGCAAGCTACATCGTGGCGCCTATTCGTAACCTACAAGAAACCATGCGCGAAGTAGCAAAAGGCAACTTATTAGTAGAAGCAGAAGAAACAGGTAAAAATGAGGTGTCGCAACTGGCACAAGACGTAAACCAAACCATCCACCAACTCCGCGGTACCGTCGACTCACTAGTTCGAATCAGTGAAGACGTCGCCTCGGCTTCGACTGAACTGGCAACAGTAATGACACAAAGCAGTGCCAACTCAGACCAAGAGAAACAAGAAGTAGAACAAGTAGCTTCTGCAATTAACCAGCTTGAATCTACTGCTGCGGAAGTTTCAACCAATGCACAGCAAGCCGACAGCGCATCTAACGAAGCCACAAAACTAACGTCACAGAGCCTAAGCATGTTTGAAGAAAGCACGCGTGCGAGTGCGAAAATGGCAGACCAACTGAACGAAGCCGCAAACGTGGTCACGTCACTAAAAGATCAGTCCGAACAGATTGGTAAAGTGATTGAAGTTATTGAGAGCATCTCTGAGCAAACCAACCTACTTGCATTGAATGCGGCGATTGAAGCGGCACGAGCAGGGGAAAGTGGTCGAGGCTTTGCTGTGGTTGCTGACGAAGTACGTATGCTGGCAGCAAGAACTCAAGAATCGACCAAAGAAATTCAAACCATTATTGAAGAACTTCAGCAACAGTCTGGTCACGCAAACGAAAGCATGCATTCAAGTTTAGCCATGTTAGAAGACAACCAATCGCTTGCTACCGAAGTAAGTCGTTCACTTAGTGACATCAATAATGCAATTTCCGATTTGAATGCTATCAACACACAAGTAGCGACCGCATCAGAGGAACAAAAACAAGTAACCTCAGATATTAACAATAACTTGAGCACCATCTATGAATTGGTGAGCCAGAACGTAACCGGTATTACTCAATCCGCAGCTGCCGCGCAAGAACTGTCTGGGTTAGCGGAGAACCAAAAGCATCAGCTTAAGCAGTTCCAAATCTAAGCCTTACAATGCCTTGTGATCCCAGCACGGTGAGTGAAAAGGTTAGATAATAAAAAGCTCCGCACTGGCGGAGCTTTTTATTTAATATGATTCACTGAATGGCTTATCGGATTCTTCACCGTATCCATCATAGAGAATAACAGCGGTTCCTTTTCCGGTCTTACTCCAAGGAGGTGGCACAACCCAGCCATGAGGATCGGCATTTTCTTTAATACTACAGTCATACCCTCGCTTAGGGTTGCAGAGCTTGACATAGGCTAATACAACCCGCTTACCGTCAACATATACTTCCATTGCTCCACGGCCTAACTCATCCTCATTGAAATAGTTATCCATTATCTCAATTTTCTTGGCGGCAAGATCGCTGTCTATCGTATCTTTGATATAAAACCATTTGTCTTTAATATAGTTTTCTTCAAAGTTTCCCCAAGCAGGCTTCCAACGCTGACGCCATTTTTCTTCCCATTCGCCGCCAGTATCCCAACCTTGTGACCATTCCCCTTCAATGCCATTTGGTACACTTAATTGAATACCAGATCGCGCACAACAACCAGATACAGCCCCCGCTATAAATCCCGAACCTTTGCCGCGAACATCCGTGACAAGCATTTTCGAAATCCAATGCGGTTTTCCTAATGTTCCCGCACCGCCAGAAGTCGCCACAATGTCCGGCTGAGCTATAGAGCAAGCTGACAGAAACAACATAAGCCCTGTGATTATTTTACCCTTCATTTTCATACACCACTCGTTTTAATTCGTTTCCTTCTCTGGTCACAGCATTGACTAATTTTTCATAAGCAGAATCATAACCAACGTTAATTAACGCATCATGAGGTCGGTGTATCCACATTGAACCATATTGACGAATTTCACTATACCAATGGGACCGTGTCACTTCCCCTAGAGGCTGCGCAAGTAACTTCTGGTTTAACTCGACCAATTTGGAATCAATCCCCTTTAAAGCGGTAAAATCTTGAGGAAGGATGTAATTACGCTCCAGCCAAGAAATTCCCATCTGTTCGCCTTGTTGTTTCATTCGTTCGAGTGCAAGCGCTGATAGCCCGTTACTGACTGGCTGTAGCTCATAGTAATACAGCATATCGCGGTCTAACTTCACTTCACCGTATAAACCTTTCTGTTTACAGATTACGGACCATCGCTCTTGTTCTTGCTTGCGAATTGCGATTCGTTTTTGTGTACCAAGATCAGAGCGAGCATTGTCATAAGGTCGCACTTGGCCAGCGATTGATTCAGTATTTATGAGCTGACGGTTAAATGTCGAAGACAGAGGCATACCGTAACGGTCAGGTAAACCTTGCTTGTCATACTGCTCTTTCGATGGGTAACCACCACCAATATCAGAATGGCTACCCGCAAATTCTTCTTCGAAGAAATGTGCAGGGTTGACGCCATTTTGTTTAACTGAAGTCAAAGGAAAGTTTTTGCGAAACTCATGTTGTGCCGTGATTTGAAATACCCGCTCGGCACAATTCATATCGAGATCCAGTTCAAAGTTCCCCTCATCCTCATTACCCGCCATATAGAACGAACCAACCGTATCAAATAGGCCTAAGAATCGTACTGTACTTGTACGAATTTCGTCAGGGTAATACCCCTGATTATTATCATATTGCTCAATAGATGCTTTACCGAGCAAGTTGGGGTGAACGCTGCCAAACATCTCACCGTCTCTTGGTTTGGCTACGTCTGGTAATCCATCTTTAAGTGCATTAACAAAGTGACGTGCCAACGCTGCGCCACGGCTAAACCCAAAGACATCAAATTCAATATGAGTGATGCTCTCGAATTCTCCATTTAGTTCTAACGTATCCGTGATTCTTGCATACTCATCAGCCCACTTTTGCCATTTATAGAACGCGCCTGTTCTTGAACTGGTGTAATCTGCAATGAGATTCGGTAAAGAAATCTCCCACAACAACGAATCACTGACATTGTTAACGTCTACACCAAAGGCTTGCGCAGCATTTGATTCATCATCACCATCATCAATCGTTTTTGGGGTTTGCCACGCACCATCAACTGTCCCCACACCGGATATGTAGATTTTTTCGTGTTCCTCATCTATCGGATACGCCTCAAATAATCGTGCCACATTGGTCCGCGATTTCACGCCGCGCTGTTCTTTGTACGCATCGTTTAAGTTGTTCTGTCCCGTACCATCAAAGAACACACCAATGCGCAGCACCTTCTCAATCACTTGCTTAACGTTCATTACCGGAGTATTCACTAACGATTTTGATTGCGGGTAAATATGTTTAACGGTCGGGGACAACTTCGGATCATCATGTTCTTTACTGACGCTACCAAACGGGCACGCTTTCCCCACCTCGACGGTCGTTATTGAACCTTCATCTGTTGGTTGCCCTACTGCATCAACCAGCAAGCACGGGTCGATCAGTGTGGCGTTCTTGTCTAACCATGATTGATTAACTTCACCTAAACCGTCAGTGGTTAATCGCGCGCGAGTGTAGT
Source organism: Vibrio jasicida CAIM 1864 = LMG 25398 (assembly GCF_000400365.1). GTDB lineage: Bacteria > Pseudomonadota > Gammaproteobacteria > Enterobacterales > Vibrionaceae > Vibrio > Vibrio jasicida. The sequence goes on from NZ_BAOG01000022.1 coordinate 12,577, forward strand.
AGATATATTGCGTTGGAGGCGCAGCCCCTTCGATAGATACCGGAACAGTGATCGATGTATAAACCTTATCGCTCACGTAGTCGTCGCTGATAATATCATATGTCGAGCGGGTGACACGCCAAGCCCAACGCCCCTCCCCTAAAATATCCATTTCATAGACTAGCTTCCCATCCACAAAGTAATACAAATAACCATGTGTTGGATAACCTAACTGTCCGTTCACATCTACTGCTGGGATAAACGGTACAAACTCGGCATTAATATGTTTTTCGTCAGTTTCTTGTGGGTTGATCTTGAACGGCTCACTCATACCAACCATCGAAAAAAGTTCATGAACTAGAGATTTTTCCTCCTGCTCATTACAGGAACAAACTAAATTGACGTGCCGATATGGCTCATTGATTTCTTCTTTACTCCAAGCAGTAATTTCTTCTTCGTTACTGGTTTTGCTAAGTGAAAACACGCCCGTTTGTAATTGTTCCAAATCTACTTTGGGTGCATGTATCTTAATGCGACACTCAAACTCAGCGTCCTTGCTTTCGTCGTCGTCACTCATAAGTGGCATCGGCGTCAGTGCTGTTGTGTCTTGCACTGGCGCATAGCCTCCACCTAACTTATTAGGCTTAGGTACATTGTATTTCAAAGCAACTTCCTATCCTTTAGGGTAAAAGGTCAGTCTAGCAACGCACCCAATATGAAGCTCTAGGCATAATAACGGTTTACATATCCTTTCTATCTGAATTAGAAAAAATGAGAACATCGGCACATACAAAAAGCTCCGCACTGGCGGAGCTTCTTAGTAACAACATTATTAACTGTTTAAGGTGACGATTACTCTTCGTCTGTCACTAGAAGAAGAGAGAATATATAGGTCGGTTCTAGTGGGCTCCAGTTGTAAACCTCACCATTAACTGAATCAAACACCATGACGTTTGAGCCATCACCGTTCGGTGTGTTACTCCAGATGTAACCTGCATAGTCACCCGCTTCTATCGTGTAACCACTTTCGAATGCAGTGCCGTTCATCGCAGGGCTGTGGCAAGCACGCTCCGTCAACGCGACCAGCTCCTTAATATTTGGTAAGCGCCAGTTCTTTTTGCCCGCGAAGTCATGCAAAGCATGGTTACCAGATTCATTACGGATTTGCTCAGCGGTTGATAGCGCTAACTGCCATGACATCTTAGTCGCAGCGCCATCACAGGCTTCATTTGCCGCATTCCACGTTGAGCCAACAGGGCAACGCATCCATGTAAGACCTGTTTTTAAGTCAGTTACGGTACCGTTATCAGAATATGTATAACGCGTGTTAGGTGCCGTTTTAGCAAAGTCAGTAGAACACTCTTGTGCAGCCATTGCAGTTTGAGAAGCCAAAGCAAGAGATAGTACAGTTATTAATTTCTTCATCTTATTGGCCCTTTACTGCTACTAGACGGATTGGAAATTGGTATGAGTCATCGGCGTCTGCACTTGTGTTGCTTGAGCGAATATCGACGAGTGAAATAGTGCCTCTATCTACGCCCCGAGAGATAATAGCAGGGAAATAAACCTCAGCATCAACGAGCTGTGGTGATGTATTCACAAACGTAAAGTCGCTATGCCAAAACGCACCATACTCTAAATAAGGACTGCCTATCGTTTGCTGTGGGAAGTATTTAACATTAAATCCATACACGTTGTGTGGCGCATATTCCTCGTTCGGAGCGAACAGTGTTTGTTCACCAAAATCTAATAAGTCATACGTTTCACGGTAAGTAGGCAAGCGCCAACCATTGATTCCACATAACGATTGTTTGTTTATGTACTCAACATATTGGCTAGTGGTACAAACTTCATCACCAGCGTCTTTACAACCTGCAAGCTCTACATCTTTGCTAAATGGCTTAAATGTTTCAGATTCAAACGCAAATAGGCGGTCTTTAAATTGAACCGAGCTCGCATCCGCACTCTTGTTTTCCCAAACAAGACCAGTACGCTCGTCCATAGTACAAGCCCACTCAGTCGCATCTGCAGCTAAAGCAGCACCTTGTGAATCTAGCTTAACGAACTTAAAGCCAGCGCCTGTCGACGTTTGCTTGTCCTCTTTGTCGAAGCCGTATTCCGCATCTTGACCAGGGTAAGCAGCTTGAACCTCAGCAACGTCTGCTGCGCCATCAGCAAAATGGAGAACGGCGCCCGTATCGTTGCTGCCAACCGTTTGTTCAGCAACCGCTGCAATTTCTTCTGCAAATGCAACCACTTCCGCTTCAGACAGAAGAGAAGAGGCCAACGATTTACCTTGGAAGCTAAGGCTTTGAGCAAGCAGCGCTACACCTTTGGTCATTTGTTGTGGCTGCATCGCAGCTAATAGTGCAACCGTGTTTTGCTCTAGCTTATCTAGCTCGCTGGCTTCTGCGTTAGACATCACCGTACCAGACAGAGAAACGCCGGCATCGGTGAGTTGCGCTTTCACAATCTCTTCAGCTTGAGCAACGGTTTTACCGTCAACCACAAGACCTGCGAGCAACGTTGTTACACCATTGACCGTGTTACCCGTTGCTAAGTTTTGGCCCGGAGCCGCAAGACGCAACGTTTGGTTCGAACCTTGATTAACTTGAGCAAGAATGGTGCTGGTTAGTACGTTTTTGTCGCTTGAAGTCAGGCTAAATTTACCGGCATTATCCGTTTTAGCACTCGGCTCGGTCGTATCACAAACGTAGTTTTGGTTTAAATCGATGCACACTGGCGTATCAAGAAGTGTACCTGCAGAAACGATGGTGCCAGCTACATCATAGGTCGGTGCCGACGTGTCACCACCAGAACCACCGCCACAGCCAGCTAGGGCTAGTGACATAGCAACGAAAGAATATTGAAACTTCATAGATTTTATCTTCTTTTGATTTTAATTAACGAGAGCGAATCACTCTCACCATTGAAAGCAGGAAAAGTCCTAACAAGGTCCAAGGCGAACCACTGCCACCTGAACCACCACCACTGCTTTCTTTAGTGGTATCAGCACTGCACTGATACTGAGCAAAGTGACTCACACCCCACTCTTTCAACACCCCAGAGTTTCCTGACACGCGGTCAGACACTTCGAGACGCCAAGTTCCCCAACTCGGTTGACCGACAAGTGCTTGTAACTCCTCGTCATACTGAGCTGTGAAGTAACCTTTAAATCCATTGGTATTGCTTGATTGATGACTAAGTAGCACGACCGATTTGCCTTGTGGAGACACAATCGTCACTTGCAGATCCTGCAGTGAGTCATGTTCGATGTTCAGGTAAACCGCAAACGAGTCATCAATCGTGAGTGACTTGTCCGATAGCGTCTGAGAGAACAATCTGTCGCCTTGCTCTGGCAAAGCGGAATTCACTGATTGAGGCTGGATATCTAGCTCTGGCGTACCATTAACCAACATCGCCTTTTCACTCCACTGGTGAGTCTTTAAGCCTTCTGCAAATTGGTAATCCAATGAAATAGAGGAATCGAATTGCGTACCACATGTCAGCCCGCTTGGTAACGCCACCTTCATTGAGGTCGAGTCAGAAAGCGCTTCATCAAAGTCGAAAACGGATGCGTTGTTTAGCTGCCATTGCCCTTTGATGCTCGCTTCGCGGCCAGTTTGGCTCAAGCTCACACCAACGTCTTGACCTTGTGCGATGTATCGAGCGTCATAGCGAACGCGAAGAGGCGCTTTAAGTAAGTTGTGTCTGTTGAAGCTGTCCGTCAGGAATTGGGCGTAATCTTTATTTGGGAACAAGGTATTTGCGGCAAACACGGTCGATTCCGCCAAATCATGCATTTTAACGCCACGACCAATGCCATACATGCCTTCAAGAACAATGGCGTCAAACTCTCGGAACACGTTATCGGTATCATCACCGTATCGTTCAACCGATGCTTTAAGTGCTTGGAACAGTGGCGTTGACCATAGCTCGTCACCTAGTTCACCGCCCACACTAACGTGCGCTGGATACTCTGAGCCCTCAAAGTAACGCGCTCTTTGGTTCCATAAGCTACGAGTTGTTTTGCGTGTTCCGAACACACCGTCCCAGTTGAACACCGTATCTAACTCGAATTCTTGACCACGACGCGAAGCATCCAAATATTGAGTGCGGTAGCTCGCGCTGCCCGCCCAGTAATCAGCAAAACCTTCTGCGATAGCACCAGTGTGACCGTACGCCCAATCCGGTACTATTTGGTAATGAATGCCATGCCCAAGCTCGTGTATCACGACATCAGCATCGACTGCATCCGGAGAAACACCACCGACACCCAGCATGAGTGCTTTCGGGCCGTAATAGTAAGTAGAGTTATCTTTTGATAAACCGCGAGCATCAAAACGAAGCGGTTCGTCAAACAAGTCGTAAGTCAGGCTTGTCAAATATTGGATCGAGCTATCAAGATGATAAAAAGCCATCAACTGTGGGAACGCATTGTCACCAAACTCGGTGCTTTGCATCTCATCAACACTGTCAAATGCTTGAACCCCTTCTGCGCTGAGAAAGTCCAACGTATCAAGTACAGGTGCTTCACCAGGTGCTGGGGCTGCAAATAAACCCGTCGCATCCACTTGCTTTAATCTTGGGTTAGACAAATAGAACTTGCCGCCCGACTGTAAAACCTCAATCGACTTGGTGACGTACTCGATCGGCTGAGGGTAATCGGACAGTGCTGACCACGTCGATTCTGGTGCCGCTTGCTGTTGCATGGTACGAAGATCTGGGTTGAATAAAGAAACCTCAACATCAACCAGACTTCCAGAGCTCAGAGCAGGTGGCTCTTGTGCTTGCAGTTGGCGAGGCGATTCCAATTCCATTGCAACCGTTGGTTTACCGTTGCGAATTATCGTATCTTCAAGGCTCTTAAACACTCGCACAACGTGATGATTTTTATCGGTTGTTACTACTAGGGCACGCTGTGCTTGATATTCACCGTTTACCCAAACATCAAAATTGTAATGCTCACCAAGCTGAGACTGGGTTTTGTAACGGAACTTAAACTCGCCCGCTTCTGAGTAGTGGCTGTCTAGATAAGTTTTCGCTTGCGCTTCATTCGTTACCACAGAGTCCGTTGCGGGATAATCCCACTCTGCAGACTGCACCGCTGGGGTACATGCAATAAGCAGTGAAAACGCCAATGGTTTTAGCTTCATGATTTCGTCCTAGAATTCGTATTTTGCATTTAGCGTGAAGTAGCGCCCAGGCTCAGTTGAGTAACGCTTACTTTCCTCAGCGATACCCGCTACGTCTTGGTATCGGATGTACTCTTTGTCGAACAAGTTGACGATGTTTGCGCTAACACGAAGGTCTTTGGAAACGTGGTAAGTTGCGCCAAGATCAAACGTATTCCACGCGCTTGTCTGCGCACACTCTGTCGCTAGGCCAAGCGTGGTCTGGCATTTAGGAACGCGATCCATAGCTGCGGCCCAGTTCCAAGCCACGTAAGCGTTGAAGTCTTGGTTGGCGTATTTCAGTTGAGCGTTACCTTCGAATGGCGTAATGCTTCGAACGTATTCGCCTTCCGCGTCTTTGCCATCTACGTAGCCAAACTTAGTGCTGATGTCCCATTGTTTGGTGAGCGCGTAACCCGCAGAAAGCTCTGCGCCATAAGTCTCTACGCCATCAAGGTTTTGGTACTGTTTGATGTAATTACCAGTGCTTGAGTCAAAGCCTGTGGTCACAACATCGATGAAGTTTTCAAACTTGTTGTAGAACACAGACGCATAGACATACGCACGACCGTTATCGAACTTGTTACCGATTTCAAATGAGTCCGAAGTCTCAGCTTCTAGGTCTAAGTTAGGTGCGATAACAAAAGGCGTTAGCGGTACGAAATCATGGTTCACGAAGCCATATGCTTTGTCGTATTCCGGAGCACGGTAACCGTGGTTGTACGACACATAAACGATGTTGTTGGCAAACATTTCACGAGAAACCGACAGGCTTGGAGACACCTCTGAGCTATCCATGTCTTTTAATGGGAAGCCGCCCACTTCGCCCTCACCGTCCGGCGTTAAACGGTGCGAATCAAAGCGCAGGCCACCTGTGATGGTCCATTTATCCAGTTCCACCATGTCTCGAACGTACAAACCAATGTTATAAGCACGAGCAGGAGCGAAAGGTTGTTTGGTCGAAGGCGTTACGCCGTTCCAATCAATCTTGGAATCGCTATCTGTGCGTTCATAATAGTCAGTAGCAAGCTCAACACCGTAAGCCAATTGGTGCTCAGCATTTGCTGCATAAATCGTATTGGTGAAGTCGCCACGAAAACCAATTGTCTCGTCGATGAAGGTTTTGTGTTCCAGCTCGCGACGTTTGGTGACCAAACCATTATGATCCACTTGGCGCATTAAACGGTTGGTGTCTTCCACGACTTCGGTGTGACGCCAGTAAACTTTGGTATCCAACTCTTCGAACCAAGTTGGATTAATCGGGGTTACCTCTGCACCAATGTAAGCACTGTACTCTTCGGAAGTTTCATCTTCAGCAAAGTCTTCAATGTGCCAGATTCCATCAGGTTGAATGGACGGTGAACCCTCCAAACGCTCTTGATTCTGGGTGTAGAGTTCCGCTTTGGCTTTCAACATCACCTCTTCATTGAAAAAGTGGTTGATCGTATAAGCACCGCTGTAACCATCTAGATCGCGGTTATACAAATCTTCATCAAAGTTACGCGTCTCTTGCCCTTGCCAATATGAAACGTTGAACAAACTCTCTGTATCACCGGAGCGGAAAGCTAGGTTGCTCGTACCTTTGTACTTGTTGCTGATATCGGTGTAAGTACCAGAAACATCGGTGTAGAAGTCTTTGTCTTTTAAGAAATCACCCGGCTGACTGGATTCTAAAATCACCACACCGCCGATCGCGCCAGAGCCATGCACCGAAGAGCTTGCACCTTTAATGATTTGCAGCGATTCAAAATTGGATAAATCAAAAGTATCTCGCCCAACTGCATCATTAATGTCGTTCGCACCGAAGCCATCCGCAGAACGAATGCCATCACGAACGATCATAATGCGGTTACCTGTCATACCACGGATGGTAATGTTTTGCGGACGTCCTGCACCGCCCGTCACGCTTACACCAGGTTCGCTACGCAGCACATCATAAAGCTCGGTTTCGCCTCGCTCTTCGATTTGCTCGTTTGTGATAACCGCGACACTACCTGCCACTTTTGACAATGGCTGATCGATTTTATTAGCGGTTACGACCACCTCTTCCATTGAGAAAACCTTAGATTCGGCGTGCACTTGACTGGCAGCAAGTACCGAAAGTACTGCCGCTGACACTGGGGTAAGCTTCATTTACTGCTCCGCTTTAGATGTTTTAATTAGTGATAGTAGAAATGCGTATTCCTTCGCTTGTTGCTCTTTTGCCTGCCTTGGATCCATGCGGTGGCCAGAGTGAAAATCCGTTTGCAACAAATAAGGGCCTGTCGATTCACTGGTCGACGAAATTTGAGCGAGATACTTCGCGCCTTCCCAATAAGGCACACGTTGGTCGTTTAATCCGACTTGAACCAACATGGGTGGATAAGCGTCTTTGTGGATATTGAGAATAGGATCATAAGCTTGCATCGCTTTGAGCTGCTCTGGGAGTGTCGGATTCCCCCATTCCCCATATTGTTGTGCGGTAAGTGGTAACGTCGTATCGGACATGCTAGCAACGACATCGACAAACGGAACCTTCATCACCGCGCCAGCAAACAAGTCCGGAGCTTGGTTGATCGAGCCGGCAACTAAAGTACCACCCGCACTCGATCCAATCGCGTAGACATCACGTTCACCACCATCAAAGTGCTTAAGTGCTTGTGCAGCCGCCGTGAAATCATTGATAGAGTTAGCTTTAAGAACGCCTCGGCCTTGCTCGTGCCAGTCGGCACCAAAGTAACCGCCACCACGGACATGCGCTATGGCGTAGATAACGCCTTGATCTAGTAGGCTCACGGTTTGAGGCATGAAATAAGGTTTCATGGTAAACCCGTAAGCGCCATAGCCGTACAGCACAACAGGAGCGTTGTCGCTGAGCTTATCTTTGCGGTAAGCAAGAGAAACGGGCACTTCCACACCATGACTTTTGACCATAATGCGTTGAGAAACATAATCTTGGCTGGAGAAGCCGTGATAAACATCTTGAGAGAGATTTGCCTTTGTCAGTGCTTTAACATCAAACTCTTCCCACAGCGGCGGTGTCGTCATCGACATACTACGAATGCGGATTTTGTTGGAGCGGTAGTCACCAAGAGTGCTCAACCAAGCAACGCGACCTTCCGACTCTAAAGGCAGAGATTTCTTCGCCTTGCCATCGTAAGAGTAAACCGAGATTGTCGTTTGATTGTCTTGCTTGGTTAATACCACAAGTCCCGCTTCATACAAATAGAATTGCTCTACGCTATTTTCCGAGCGTAAGAAAGACTTCCAATTAGATTCAGCAGTGTCCGCATGTTTCTCGGGCATCGTAGCTTCAAACAAACCAAACTGACCATTAAGATTGCTGTTGATAAAGACTTGGTCTTGAGCAACATCTGCATAATACTCCACACCGGTTTCTGGTTTACGTAGCGAGGCCGTTAGCTCTCCAGAATCAAGGTTTAGGATCTTTTGTTCGGTGGTCGATTCATTGTTACTTTGTACCAGTGCGAAACGCGCGTCGGCTGAGGGATAGAAGGACATGAGCCAATCGGTCTTGTCCTCTTGCCAAAGTACTTTCTGCTCGTTGGTTTGAGTATTAATTCGAACGATTTGGTAGGGACGCTGAGCTTTCGCTTCTTTTGATACAGCGAAAGCAAACTTGCCATTTGATGAAAGCAGAACCCCATTATCAATGTTGCTGATAAGCTCGCGTGCTGCACCACTCTTTAGATCAACTAACATAGCACGATACTGCTCGCTGCCATCAATATCTTCTGTAAACAACAAAGAATCGCCTTGAATACGCCATTGACCAATTTGGAAATACTGACGTTCTTCTTGGCGAGAAGAGAAATCGTAAACCACTTTCTCTTGCGCGTTGTTATCAGCTCGCGAAAGCAAAACAAAGTTGCCTTGTCGACGAGTGAGATTCCATTCTTGGCCGTTTTTAATCACCCAAGGCTTCTCGCCTTTTTCTGCTGCCATGGCTTCCCATTGGCTCAAGAGATTTTGGGTAATCTCGTCATAGCGTTTCTGAAATTGTTCTGTTTTTTGGTTCTGTTGCTTGAGGTAAGAAAGGACTCGCTCATCTTGTCTGGAATCGTCTCTCAGCCAATCAAAGTTATCCGAGGCAACACTGGGCATAGAGGTGACTAAAAGCCCCAAAAAAACATGACTAAATTTCATATAAATGGCACAACTATTTATAGGATTAATATTATGTCGCGTATTCTGCCCTTAAATAAAAATGAGATCAATTATCATTTACATATTTTCGTGACATTTTTATCGGTTTTTATTATGCCAAACGTTTAAATCATGGATGAATGCACTGTGATGCAAAGCTATTGTTAGATAAGTCATCTATTGCTATGCAATTAAGAATCTAGAAATGAAAACGTCACCTAAAGAAGGTGACGAGGGTAACTTTTTTACTTTAGTCAGTAGCTCAAAAGAGGTAGAAAAACTAGAAAAGATGACTAGTTACAACCCAAAGTAAAGCAAGAAATCCAACAAAATAAAGGGAGGAAAAAACGACCGATTTAATCAATTCACCCATTTGAGACTTTTCAGTAATCATGTGAGCCTCTGCGATTGTGTACTAAGGTACAACTCACCAACGCTACGCAGAGAAACGCCAACATCTCAACCCAAACGTCTTTCTTTCCCCAACCTAACGATTTGCATTGTTGTTCTGTAAGGCTCAGATCGATGTCTTCTAACCACTGTTCTTCTTGATACATATTCTGTCTCCTCTTCTGGAAACCTATGCTAAGCAAAATTGGCGTTCAGAAAAATCAAAGACTATTTAACCCTTGTTTAGAGCAGCTAAACAATAGCCCTTGAGAAGACAAATTCCAGATATAAAAAATCCGAGCTCGTAAGCTCGGATTTGAATTCAGTTAACCTCTAACGCTGAGTTGAGGATTAATCTTCAGCTTTTGGTTCCGCTGGCTTTTTCTTCGGGATAAACACATTGTCACCCACTGCCACGTTTTGATAGAAACCTTTATCACGCTGAGCGGGTTTCTTCGCCACTTTCTTCGCTTGAGGGCGAGCCTTCTTCGGTGCTGCTTTATTACCACGGAAATCAGGTTTACGCGGCTTCAAACCTTTAAATTTGCCCTTTAGGTCATCAAATACCGAGAATTGTAAATCTTGTTGTAGGTAGAGCTCAACACGCTTGAAGCTGTCCCAGTCTTTAGGGCCAACCAGCGAAATCGCATCACCTTTGTTACCAGCACGGCCTGTACGACCAACACGGTGCACGTATTCTTCTGTGTGTTTCGGCATATCAAAGTTGATAACGTGCGTAACTGTTGAGATATCAAGACCACGTGACGCTACATCTGTCGTAACGAGGATCTTAAAGACTGCGCGTTCAAACTGACTCATGATGGTATTACGCTGAGTCTGGTTCAAATTACCACTCAATGCGACTGCTTTTAGCTTTTTCTCGTTAAGCTTAGTAGTCAAACGTTCAGTATCGTCACGAGTCGCCGTAAAGATGATCACTTGACGATATTCAGCTTCTTCCAACACACGCTCAAGAATCGCTTCTTTGTGGTCAAGGTGATCACACAAATAGAATTTCTGAGTAATGTCTTTGTGCTCTTCGTTTGAAACACCTACAGCAATGCGTTTTGGTGCATTCAACATCTCTGATGCAATACCGTTCACTTCTGCGTGGTCCAATGTTGCAGAGAACATCAACGTCTGACGACGGCGGTGTTTAGCTGCGTTGTGGATGCGGCGAAGCTCTGGTGCAAAGCCAAGATCGAGCATACGGTCAGCTTCATCAAGAATCAGCGTTTCCAATCCATCTAGGTACAATGAACGGTGTTCTAGATGGTCAGCCAAACGTCCTGGTGTAGCAACGATAAACTTAGGGTAACGACGCAATGCTTTTACTTGGTCGTTAAAGTTTTCACCACCTAAGATCAAAGTAGCATCGTAAGACAAGCCAACTAACATTGAGCGTAGCTCGCCATATACCTGTTTCGCTAACTCACGCGTTGGCGCAAGAATGACCGCACGTGGGTCTTTCGCAGAAAACGACTTCGTCTTTAATGACTTGTGAAGCATTGGTAATACAAACGCCAAAGTCTTGCCAGAGCCCGTTTTCGAAGATGCCAATAGATCCTTGCCTGCAATCGCAACAGGAATCGCCTGCTGCTGAATATCAGTCGCTTTTTTGAAATCGTAGTGTTTTAGGTTCTTCAACAATCGGTTGTCTAGGCCTAGATCTTTAAATTGCAAAGTATTCTCCAATAAATAGTCATCGTTTGAGCGCTTTTTCGGTGTCGTTTCCGCTCTAACGCAGCAAAAAATAAAAGCTCGGTATAATACCGCAAATCATAGGAGTATAGATAGAGATCACACAAACTAAATGTACAAGAAATAATAAAGTTTCATGTTAGAAACTTTCATTTGCGTCAATATCGTCTAAATTATTGATATCAGGAACGTGGCGAGAGAGTTGCTGTACTACCTGATACAGGCGTTAAAGGTGAGTAAACGCTCACTTATGTAAATTAAAGGTTAGCGTCCGTATCAGGTACTCTATGAAATCCTTGGATTTTTTTGACTTTTGCTACATCATGTACTGATAGAATGTATTCACATTTACCACTACGACTATATGACACAAAACGTATAGCGTAGGAATTTAACTATAGGCAAGGAGTTCTAATATGAACAAAACGTTGATCGCAGCTGCAGCAACTTCAGTACTTCTACTAGCAGGTTGTGCTTCTTCTGACGAAGCAGCAACAGCTACTAAACTAGACGAACTAAGCAACCAAGTTAGCCAACTAAGCCAAGACGTTCAGTCTCTACAATCTGACGTTCAAAAGTCTAACGACGCGGCTATGGCAGCTCAAGAAGAAGCTGCACGTGCTAACGAGCGTATCGACAACATCGCTCAGTCTTACACTAAGTAAGATGTGATTCCGCGCTTTAACGCTTGTTAAGGCGCGGTTATTTCTACTGGAACACCATTCTGAGCAGCAATCGTTGCTTTAGCTTTCGCATTCGTCATCCCATATTCATCCAACCACCAATTCAACTCTTGTGGAATTTGTAGGTGATCTTTCTCGCCGTTACTGCGAGTCAATGGTTCATGCGCCTCAACAAATACACTGCGGTCTGGTTCTAGCGTGACTTTAACTGGCTGATTGATGATTTTCACTTTTTCACCACGACGTACCTTGTCGAATAGCCACTCGATGTCGTTAGGGTCCATACGAATACAACCCGCACTTACACGCATGCCAATACCAAAGTCTTTGTTAGTACCGTGGATCAAGTACTCACCATGACCATACGCCAAGCGCAGCGCAAACATACCGAGTGGGTTATCAGGCCCAGCTGGTACGACTGCAGGTAGGTCAATGCCCTTCGCCTTGTATTCCGCACGGATAGATGAAGGTGGTGTCCAGGTTGGGTTTGGACGCTTCTGGCTGATGCTCGTTGTCATCTCTGGCGTGTCTCGACCAATACGGCCAATACCTACCGGGAATACATGAACCACATTTTCTTTAGCCGGAAAGTAGTAAAGACGCAGCTCTGCCAAGTTAATAACGATTCCTTTATGGGGAACGTCTGGGAGAATAAGCTGAGTAGGAATAGTCAGAACGTGGCCTTCTTTTGGCAGAAAAGGGTCCACGCCTTTGTTGGCCGCCATTAACGCCAGCATGCCAACATCGTACTGCTTAGCAATGTTTGCCATGGTTTCGCCTTGTTCAACCACGTGGTTTTCCATGCGGCCGATCACACGAGCGCCGTCTTCTGGCAGTTGATACATTTTGGCGAATGACAATCCACTCACTAAAGACAACGATATCGACAACAGGGTGCGCTTTGCGATACTCATAGGACGCTTCTTGCTTGGCATCTCTCTCTATTCCTTGGCGTTTTTAAAGAGCCGTAAGGTTATCTCTCTTTCTACCTTGTGATCAACCATCGGCTTGTGATAATCCAGTAAATTAAAGCCGCTCCATAACCAAGGGCTATGAATGAATTTATTCGGTACCTCTTTTATTTCCGGTACCCAATGGCGAACAAAGATCCCATCGGAATCAAACTTTTCGCCTTGGCTTGTCGGGTTAAATATACGGAAATAAGGTTGGCCGTCACACCCCGTTGACGCTGACCATTGCCAGCCACCATTGTTTGCCGCGAAATCACCATCCACCAGCTTACTCATGAAGTACGCTTCCCCCCAACGCCAGTCGATATGCAAATCCTTGGTCAGAAAGCTCGCGACAATCATGCGCAGACGATTGTGCATCCAACCAGTCGTGTTCAGTTGGCGCATAGCAGCATCAACAATAGGGTACCCTGTTGTGCCTGTTTTCCAGCGTTCGAAAGCTTGCTCATCATAAGACCATTGGATCTTCTCTTCCCATGGAATGAAGCCCTTTCCTCTAACAAGCTTTGGTTCAAACACCAATAGGTGTTGGTAAAACTCTCGCCAGATAATTTCACTTAACCAAGTGGCCTTCCCTTCAGTGAGATCAGGAATTTGGTTTTCTGCATAAAGCCTTGCGATACATTGTCTTGGTGACAGCGCGCCAATTGCAAGATAGGGAGATAACTGACTCGTGCCATCAACCGCAGGCAGATCTCGCTCAGATTGATATGCATTGCTGCGCTCACGGGCGAACTCTCTCAGTTGCTGGACAATGTCTGTGGTTGAGGCATGCCAACGTTCACTGGACTCGCGCGGATAAGAAAAAGGCACATCAGCATGATAGCGATAGGCTTCAACCTCTTGGAGCACGTGTTTAGGCAGCTCGGCTTGCGGTTGTGGCTTGAACACCATTGGCAGTTGGAATTTCAACAACCATGCACGTTTAAATGGTGTGAAGACTTTGAAATACTGCCCCTGCTTGTTTAACACCGTGGTTGGTGCATGAACACATTTGTCGTGGAAAGCTTCAAACGTAACTTCGCTTTCAGCCAGAACTCTCGCTACGTCTCTATCTAAAGCTTGCTCGTTGACCTCATAATGAATATTCGCCATGACACTTTTCACGCTCAACGATAATGCCCAGCTCTTGATGACCTCAGTCACGTCGGTAAATTCATGCACTTCTTTATACAGAAGCGGGATATTAAGATCAGCAAGCTCTTCTTCGAGATGCATTAAACGTCTCGCAATGAGGTCTGCTTGCATTGGTGCCATATGGTGCGTTTTCCATTGCTCTGGCGTTGCAACATAGCAAGCGACCACAGGGTGCCCAGTATCAAGGGCGGCCTTCAATGCAGTGTGATCTAACGTTCTAAGGTCTCGTCGAAACCAAACCAGAATCATGTCGTCTCCTTACGAGGGTAAGCTAGTTAGCAAAATGCAACTTCTCAATAACTTCAGAGAACTGAACTTGCTCAGGGCATTGCGTTTTCAGCGTGGATAACGCTTCTACTTGCTTAATTGGCAGGGCCTTGTTTGAGAAGAAATGAAGTTTTTGGTATAGAGCCACTACATCATGATCGATAAGACCCGAAACATCTTCGACTTTGTCTATCAAACTAATATGGAAGCCTTGCTCGCATAATCTTGCCGCTTGTACCCAGCTTTCAAATTCTCGAGCTTGCTCGAAACTAATAAGCAGACATTTGCCTTTCGAAGAGGCTTTGTTTTCAGACTCAACAACCATTGCAAGGCGTGTAATTAAGCAAGTTTGAAAGAGGCCCGACTGAAGTGAGCGTAGTGAGACCTTCACGAGTTCAAGAGCTTCCACCACCGGCGTGATCAGCGAATCGATGACAATAGTTAATGGGTACTCTTTCAAAACGTTGGTTAGAAGCTTCTCCGTTTTACCACGGTTTAGTTCGGCAAGAGCTTTGAGCAAAGATTCCACTTCTTCTAAAGGCTGCACACTAACAGCAATATCAGCATTTTCTTCTTGTCCAAGCAGACCTTTTACTTTGCCAATGGCAACCCCTTTCGACAACCAACCTTGTATCTCTTTAATCGTATCTAGATCTTGTTGGCGGTATAAACGATGACCCTTTTCGGTTCGTTGAGGTTGGATCAAGTTGTAGCGTCTTTGCCAAGCTCTGAGTGTAACGGGCTTAACACCCGTTAACTCAGATACATCTCGAATGGCGTAGAGTTTTTCTTCTTGGCTACAATCCATAACGTAATCTCATCTCCTGCGGGTATGGTTCTAGATATTTTTGCTCTTGCAAATACTCATCTGGGTATGTGTTGAGATAATGCTTAATAAGCGTTAACGGGGCAAGTAATGGTAACAATCCTGTGCGGTAATCACTGATGACTGTCGCGAGTTCTTCTCTTTCTTTACCAGTTAATGAACGCTTGAAGTAACCTTGTAGGTGCATCAGAACATTGGTGTTGTTCTTGCGACTCGCTCGGTTTTGCAGCGCTTTCATTAAGCCCAAACGATACTCGTTAAAGAAGTCGTCAATCTCATAGCTCGCGACATCTGCCACCAACCTACCCAGAGAGCGGTAGGATTCTGGGTGGTGTGCCATCAACGTCAGTTTGTAACGAGAGTGAAAAGCGATGATTTTACCGCGTGTTGGTTCTCCACCCATGGATTCATAGAAGTCGTTCAAACAGTAAATGCGCGTAATGAAGTTTTCTTTTAATACTGGGTCGTTAAGGCGGCCGTCTTCTTCTACCGGTAACCACGGCATTTTTTCCATCAAAGTTTTGGTGTACAAGCCAATGCCTTCTTTCGCAGCACTGTTCTTGCTGTAAACCTTCACTCGTTCCATGCCACAAGTTGGAGACTTAGCACATACGATGTAGCCACACAGCTGTTCCCCTTGGAGCTCGTTCACTTTGTTTTCTGAGTACGTCAGCATTTTATCGGTATGGTCGTTTTCAGGATTCTTTGTTTCGACCAAAGCAATACGCTCTTCGTTGCTCACTAGACGAATGGTTGGGCGAGGCACTGTCATGCCAACACCGACTTCCGGGCATACAGGCACGAAGCTGAAGTACCCATCTAATTCTTTAGTAACGAAGTTGCTGATTTTGTGCCCAGAGTCGAAACGTACACGTTCACCTAACACACAAGAGCTGATACCTACTTTGATTGACGATTCCATGATGACGCATCCCTATACAAAATGTTTTGTTGTATAACTTATAGCAAGCCTTTCCAGATTGTACAAGAAAATAAATTGTACAATTTAACCGTTTTACTCACTTATATGGGAATTCGATCAGCACAATTTCAGAAAAAATTTTGGCGAAGAAAGGAAGAATTTGTGCGCGCAATCGACAAACTGCTCAAAAGCAAATCGATTGCCTTTTTGCTTTCAACAGATTTAGTTATCAACAGAATATTTAAACACTAAAACCGACCGTTTTGTGACTTAACTCTCAAGTCCCCTTACCCTGTCCCGATATTATGGCCTCAACGAAAACGAACAAGTTCAACAGAATTGGTAATAGCATTCTATAATTGATGCGTTTTACCTGAACAAAACTTTGGAGAGCACTTATGGCAACCCCACACATTAACGCACAACCAGGTGATTTCGCTGAAACAGTTCTAATGCCAGGCGACCCGTTGCGCGCTAAATACATCGCAGAAACGTTCCTAGAAGATGTGAAACAAGTTTGTGACGTTCGCAACATGTTCGGCTTTACTGGCACTTACAAAGGCAAGAAAGTTTCTGTAATGGGCCACGGTATGGGTATCCCATCTTGCTGTATCTACGTACACGAACTAATCGCTGAGTACGGCGTGAAAAACGTTATCCGTGTAGGTAGCTGTGGTGCAGTACGTGACGACGTGAAACTAATGGACGTTGTTATCGGTATGGGTGCATCTACAGACTCAAAAGTTAACCGTATCCGTTTCAACAACCACGACTTCGCTGCAATCGCTGACTACGGTCTTCTAGAAGAAGCGGTTAACCAAGCACGTACTCAAGAAGTACCGGTTAAAGTTGGTAACGTATTCTCTGCAGACCTGTTCTACACACCAGAAGCAGACCTGTTCGAGAAAATGGAAAAACTAGGCATCCTAGGTGTAGACATGGAAGCGGCTGGTATCTACGGCGTTGCTGCTGACCTAGGCGCGAAAGCTCTAACTATCCTAACAGTTTCTGACCACATCATCCGTGGTGAAAAACTAAGCTCTGAAGAGCGTCAAAAGTCGTTCAACGACATGATGAAAGTTGCTCTAGAAACAGCAATCAACATCTAAGAAACACCTAAGTAGTAAATAGCAGCCGGGGCCTGACCGGCTGCAAGAATTATCCCGAGGGGGCGATTGTGTCTAACGGCGAACTGCCAAGGGACGCAGATGGGTTACAACTCAACTTTTGTAAAACATTGGCGTGTGACAACTTTGGATTGAGTGATGCGAAGCGATACGTTTTGCAACATGCTAACCCTAAACGTCCGGCGATGGTATGCCGTGAGTGTGGAGCTTTCCCCCCCTTACTTAATAACCGCGATGTAGTGAACGAACTTCATCGTCTGCGTCACGTCCACAGTGACGGGTTACCTGCTTGTCGCAACGATGACTGCGATAACTTTGGGCTTTCTGTCCATACTCATAAACACCTCTATCACGCTTTCGGTTACAGTGGCGACCGCCAACGTTACCGCTGCAAAGTGTGTCAAAGTACCTTTGTCGATAAATGGTCTGGTGCCAATAAAAAGCTTCAGTTCCAAGAGAACTTGATGGGCTTGTTGTTTACCGGTTATTCCGTTCGCGAGATCTGCCGTAAACTCAGCATTAATCCAAAAACCTTTTACGATCATGTTGATCATATTGCTAGCCGCTGCCGCCGCAAACTGGCAACGATCGATGCTCGCTGGGTAAACCATGCCGAGCACTATGAGTTGGCGTCGAACTATGTTTCCCTGCAACCACATAGCAACAACGGCGTATACTGGATCGCTTCTGGTGAAGCACACTCTGGCTATATTCTATGTCAGCATGTGAACTATTCTTCTAATGATGAGCCGGTCGCAGCACTGGATCATAACCCTTACGATGAAGTGTCACGTTTTGTATCACAGGAATACACCGCAGAAGCAAGTGAAGCACCCGGCGAACCTTCGAAGAAACTTCGCGAGCGTATCGACCAGAAGTACCAAACCATTTTGGCGCGTGGTAACGTAGAGGACCCACTGGGCAACCTTTCTGTTTTCCATTACCCGTCAAAAGGTGCTTTGATTCGCCCGCCTTACACCTCTTACGCTCACTACCTACATGTATTGGATATGTGCTGCCCAGAGAAACGGGTTTCTATTTACATGCCTCAAGATCCCCTGCTCCGCTCTGCCGCGTTGAGCGTTTGTTTATCTCGTATTCAAGAGAAAAACGTTGACTTGATGTACGTTGAAGAAGATGCAAACTGGGATATGACTGCGCCATTTGGCAAAGTAGACATTGCTTACATGAGTTGGTGGCGAGATCGTTGGGCGATTTCACGTCAATACGAAGCAAACAAAGGCATTTGTTACTTAGCTGGCGACAATAACGAACCTGAGTCATGGTTCAATGTTGCGACAACACGCCACATTCAATTCTATCAAAATCGTTTTCAGCTTCTGTTTGAGAGCTTCATCAACGAGCCACGTCGCAAATTACGACCTGCTGGCATATTACCTCTTTTAGATATATTCAGAGCTTGGCATAATTTGTGCTATCAAGATAAGCAAGGGCTTACCGCCGCTCAGAGGCTGAAAGTAACGGACGCACCTCTGACGATCAAACAACTGCTGTCGTGACTATTTAACACTTTACTCATTTAAATGTGGTAAATAGATGCTGACCACGGTATATATTACGGTACCCAATACCTTATTGGTGTAGCATTCTTCCTACACCTGAAATGATAGTCGCATCTAACCACATAATATTTAGGTGTAAATTCCAGTTCGATAGTCATGGATGTGAACGTTGGATAAAAGCCAAATTCAGCTAGAAGCAGAGCTAAACGCCCTCGATGGCCAGATAAAATCTGATCCGGAACGCGCATTTCGAATCGCCGAACAATGCAGAATTCGTGCGGAGCAAATCCTATTTGTTGATGGCGAAATTCGAGCATTGATCATCATGGCACATGCCTGTTGGTGTAGCATGGACTACCGACACGGGCTCAAACTCGTCAAAGACGCCTACAGCCTTCAAATTCAACTCGACACCGACGATCATTTACCTGAAATCCTTCACCTCTTCGCCTTGCAATACTGGGGACAAGCTAAATACTACTCCGCCCAACAGTACTGGATAAATGCGTTAGAACAATCCGCATTGGTTGATGACATTGAAATCCAAATCGAGGCCCTTATCGGACTTGGTAACGTTTGGCGCATCACCAACGAACACAAACTAGCCGCATCCACACACGAATTAGCCGTCAAAGTGGCAAACAACGTCCGTATTGCATGGTTAGAAGGCAAAGCTCGAATCCTACTCGCATGGGATTATTATCTGCTGAATAACTTCGTTGAAATGCTGACGGTGCTAGATGGCGCTACCGAGGTACTTCGTGATCATGACGACAACACATGGCAAGCTGAAATTTGGGATTTTAAGGGATTGGCATTACTGGGATTAGAACGTCTCGATGCAGCAGAAGAGGCGACTCAGAAAGCACATCAACTCGCGATTGAACAAGACCTAACTTGGATGAAGGCGCACTCCTTCATCAGCCGAGCCCGACTCGAATTGCTGCGCAAGAATACCGAAAACGCCGCCTCCTTACTGCAATCTGCAGAGCAGTCCGCCCTGAGCTTTGATAATGGTGAACTGCTCAGCCAAATCTGCTTTCAGCAATCGCGCGTCGCAGAAGAACAAGGCGATTATGAAGGCGCTTTCCAAGCCTTCCAAAAATATCGCAAACATGCGCTTAAAATGCTCAAGGAGCAGACGCATCGAGTAAGTATGGATAAAGCGCGAGGATCTAAACGTCAGTTAGAGCAACGCGCGAGAAAGCTCATTAACCGTATTCGTGCCCAGCATGAATACGATCCAGAAAAACAGTTCTCCAACGTTGTATCCGAAACCTATTGGTGGGAGCAACTGGTTCTATTCAAAACAGAGCTTAAGCAATCAAACCACGCGATCATTATGATCCGCCATACTGAGCCAGCTTTCCTTGATGTGTGTACTGAGCTCGTTCACTCATTAACGACATCCAGTGACTTGATCTCTCGTTTGAGCAGCGATCGCTTAGCTATGTTGATCGCAGAGAAAGATCAAGCGGCAGAAGACTTGTACCGCACGGTTTGTGCCATGTTAGACATTTACCCTTGGAAACGACGTGGCTTAGCCGGAGCTAAACCGACCCTCTATCTGCAAGATATCCTGACCTTCCCGTTCACATTGGAGCAATTGGAAGAAAGCCACATTGAGGTAATGAAGAATGGAACAACTGCTTAGTAAAGTGACCGATGCAGGCATGGACCCTTCTTCTGTTACTGGCGAAGAAGCGCTGAACCTTTGGGAACATATCCGCTTTCATATCGCGTCAACAAATCGTGAAAAAGCCCATTGCCACATCATCAGCGCAGAATATCGCAGCAAAATCAAACAGCTGAGTACCAGCATTGAAGAGCTTCGACAAGCTTTAGACTTACTCAAATTGCCTGAGGATGTCGAAGACATTCTATCCGTCAAAGCGAGCCTGAGCGATCGTCTGGTTGAAAAGGGCGATTACAACGCAGCGTTAACGGAATACATAGCTTCCACCAACATTGCGGTGGAATACGGTTATATCGACGAATACGTACTTGCCATTATTGGCATGGGCAACTTGTGTGACGCTTATGGTGACCATAACAAGGCGCTACGCTACTACCAAAAGATTGATGCTATAGACCATGCTATTGGCAGTCGTTCGCTTAGGTTGCGTTACAAGCTTTACATGTTAGCTTGCTATATCAGTATACAGCGCATTGGTTCAGCAACTGACTTACTTAGCGAATGTGAAGAGTTGAGTATTTTGGTGAGTGACAAAAACCTCACCAGCCAAATTCATTTATACCGTGCTAAGTTATTGCGTCTACAAAACGAGTGCAACCAAGCCCTGATTGCGATTTCACATATTCAATACTCGACAGGTAAGCAGCACACTCAATGGCTATCGACCATGGTGAAAATCGAAACGGCTTACTGCTTGAACGAAATCGGACACCAATCTCTGGCAAACCTGCTTTTATCCTCGACAGGCAAGCGCATTAATGAGTATTCCTCTCCACTGATCGCCAATCGCTTTTACAATGCAATGAGTCAAGTGTGCTCTTCTCAAGGCCAATTTAAAGAAGCTCTCAACTACGAGAAAAAAGCATTCCGTGTTGAATCCGACCTCATCAAACATATCCCAATCGGTGAGCTAGGTGCAGCCCAATTACGTCGCCTCACTCGCTTTGAGTTGCAGCTTAAATTGATTCTTTCTGAGATTGAAAACAAAGAGCTGAAAGAAACCACTAAACAACACAAAAATACCGTAGCGCAGCTACAGCAGGATGTATTTACCGACCCACTCACTTCGCTGCACAACCGCCGTTGGTTAGAAGTGAAGCTGAAAGACTTGTTGTTGCATGACACGTCATTTGCACTGATGGTGATTGATATTGACCATTTCAAATCAATTAACGATGAACTGAGTCATTTAGTCGGTGATAAAGCAATTCAGAACGTATCAAAAGAGCTGTCTGGCTACTTTAAATTCCGAGGGTCATCTTGCGTTCGCTTTGGCGGTGAAGAATTTTTGGTGATTCTGGAAAATACAGAACTTGCCCGTGCAGAGATGCACGCAGAAAACTATCGCGAACGTATCTATCAGTTTGGTTGGCATGAAATATTAGGTGAGCGTGGCTTGACCGTTTCCATCGGTATCACACTTCATCGTGAAGGTGAGAACACACAACGTACCTTCTATCGCGCTGACAAAGCCCTGTACCGAGCCAAGGCCAACGGCCGGAACCAAGTGTGTACGGAGCTTTAAAGCAATCAATAAAAAACGCCCCAGCATCAACTGGGGCGTTTTCTTTGGATTCAATCAACAATATTACAGGAAGAAAAGCGAAATACCGCCCAACGCCATCAAGGTTCCCATGACACTTTTCACACCCACCTTTTCCCCGCGCACAGCATAGATCACCAAGATAAACAACGGACTGGTTGCAATGAGAGTTTGTGCAATCGCTGGATTGGCGTATTTCAATGCAACTTGCTGTAACCATAACGCTAGGAAAGTCCCAACGAAAATCGCCAGCAATAGCCAACCCATGGCTTTATTCCCCATTGTTGTGATGTGCCGTTTAATCCCTTTAAATGGTTCAGGTTCGACAACCTTAATCACAAGACACACGGCAAGCACACCAATGCTCAATCGAATCAATGCGCCTAAGAGCGGCGGCAAATCACCCGCGACGAGGGCATAGTGAGAAATCACCACACCTGAAGCTTGGCAGACACTGGCCAATAAACCAAAACCAATGCCACTCCAATTTGTCGCCTCACCGGAAGAAGAAGGCTGGAACACAACAAAAGTCACCGCTGCGGTGGTAACCACCACACCCAGCCAACTCTGCAAGGTTAACTCCGAACCTAAAAAAACCAACGCAAGCACACCAGACAACGGCGGAGCTAGAGATTCCAACAGTAAGGTTTTGTTTGGCCCAATGCGCTTGAGCGCGGCGAAATAGGCAGAATCACCAATCGCAATACCAATCACCCCAGACACCGCCAACACCGCCAGATGCAGAGGCTCGATCTGGGTAGGTAAACCTTGCGGCAGTAATGGCATCACCACCAGCATCATCATTGATGCAATGATGCCTTTCACAATGTTCAGCTGCATCGCCGAAAAGCGGTGGCTAAATTGGCTATATATCCAAGTGGCCAAAGCCCATACTATCGCAGCGCCAATGGCCGCGATCTCACCAGAATATTGCACTGCTTACTCCTTCGTATTGCATGCCGTATCTCTCAATAACAGTGAATCAAATTATAAATAACTTGATTCACTTATTGTTCTATCAAATACTTAAACAGTTAATTTACGTAAGTTTTTCTATTTGGCAACAAGCACAGGGAAGTAAGATGTTTCTAGACTATTTTGCACTTGGGTTACTCATTTTCGTTGCTTTGGTTATCTTCTACGGAATCATTGTGATTCACGATATTCCTTATGAAATAGCGAAAGAGCGCGAGCATCCTCACCAAGATGCGATTCATTATGCAGGCTGGGTTAGCCTTTTCACATTACATGCACTTTGGCCGTTTCTGTGGATTTGGGCAACCTTGTGGCGTAAAGAACGTGGCTGGGGCTTTAAGCAGCTCGAACAAGAAACACATGATATACATCATCGACTTGAAGAGCTAATTGATGAAGTCAACGAATTGAAAAAAGAAGTCTCAACGCTGAAAGGTAAACAACCTGTATCAAGCGTTTCAGTTCAAAAAGAACAAGGTAAGGAGGAACAATAATGGATTTACTACTGGTTCTGACTTACGCAGCGCTATGTATCGCGATTTTTAAAATCTTCAATATCCCATTGAATAAGTGGACAGTACCAACGGCTGTACTCGGTGGCGTAGTGTTGGTCGGTACACTTATCTTACTGATGAACTACAACCACCCATTCACACAGATTGGTAACCAAGTATTCTCAACCACACCGGTGGTATCAGGTGTCCGTGGTCGAGTGATTGAAGTACCTGTTCAAGCAAACCAACCGTTGCAAAAAGGCGATGTTCTTTTCCGTATCGACCCGATTCCGTTCCAAGCAGAGGTCGATAAGCTACGCGCGAAAGTGAAAGAAGCAAGCCAAGGTGCATTGGGGTTAGAGTCGGGCGTTCAAGAAGCAGAAGCTGCGGTCATCAAAGCCCTTGCAGAGCGTGATAAAGCGCAACGCGAATTCGACCGTTATCAACGTGGTTTTGATCGTGGCGCGTTCACTGAGCAACAACTGGATACTCGTCGACAAGCGTTTAAAGCCGCCCAAGCAGCACTAGAGGTGTCGCAATCTAAACGAGAACAAGCACAAATCGCACTTGACTCGGAAGTTGGTGGAGAGAATACGCAAGTTGCCTCATTGCTAGCAGAACTTCGCCAGGCTGAATTCAATCTTGATCAGACCGTTGTTAGAGCCCCAACCGAAGGCTATGTAACGCAGCTTGCTTTGCGCCCGGGAGTGATGGCGGTGCCTTTACCGCTAGCACCGGTGATGACTTTTGTGCATACCGAGCAAAAACTGTACACAGCCGCTTTCCGCCAAAACTCTTTGCAACGTTTAGAACCCGGATTTGAAGCGGAATTCATGTTCCGTGCACTACCTGGTAGTGTATTCAAAGGCAAAGTGATTGAAGTACTGCCGGCAATCGGTGAAAGCCAATTCCAAGCTCGTGGTGCGCTACTTGGTACAGAGGCCCTCCGTACAAGCGGACGTGTATTTGTAACGCTTCAAATCACTGACGATCTAACTGAATATCATCTACCACTAGGTACAGCCGTAGAAGTCGCAGTTTACTCGGACAGTTTCACCCACGTTTCTATCATGCGTAAAGTACTTATCCGAATGAAGAGCTGGCAAAACTACCTATACCTAGATCATTAATTTAACGAACAAAAATCGTACTAAAAAGTGTAATCAGGGGCTGACAGTTAGCCCCTGGTTGCATTCTAGCCATCCAGACAGATAGCATTCCCACTTTTATCAATATTCTGTATAATGCGCGCCTTATTTTTGATGCTTGCTGTAAAACTAAGCCAGTCAAAAGGATGCGTGAATCCAATCACACATTTCTTGAAGAAAGATAGAGCAAACAATAAGCAGCTTGGTTGTTTCCAAACTTTGTTACACAATCAGCGCTATAAAAACAAAGCAAGTGAACGTTCTTTAAAATCGACAATTGAACTGAGGTTATCTATGAATCTTTCTGCTAAAACCGTAGTGGTTATTGCAATCGGTGCTGCGCTATACGGCATCGGCGGTTTGCCAATGTTTGGCATTCCTGTGTTTGCAAACACGACGCTGAAACCAGCAATGGCGGTATTGGCATTGTTCTCAGTGTTATTCGGCCCTCTTGTAGGCTTCTTGGTTGGCTTCATTGGCCACTGGGTTACTGACCTATTTGCAGGCTGGGGCGTATGGCTAACTTGGGTACTTGGTTCAGGTATTGTCGGTTTGATCATCGGTCTTTTCCCTTCTCTAACACGTAATCGCTTAGAGACAGGGGACTTCAATATGAAAGATTTCGCGTTGTTCGTGGTGCTTGCTCTATTGGGTAACGTATTTGGTTACGGCTGCTCAGCCTTCCTAGACACCATCTTGTATGCAGAACCGTTCACTAAGGTATTTACACAGCTGTCGATCATCGCACTGGGTAACACCATTCTTATTGCTATTGTTGGCTTCTTCATTCTTAAGTCTGTCGCAAAACGTAACAAGCAAAGCCGCAACTTAACAGAGGCTTAATGTCGAATGACAATCGAATTTTCTAACTTCTCTTTTAGATATGAGTCGCTGGACAAACCGACGCTAAAAAATATCAATCTAAGGATAGAGAAAGGAGAGAAAATCGTCATTATCGGTCCAAGTGGTAGTGGTAAATCTACCCTTGGCCAATGTCTTAACGGACTGATCCCACATGCGATTAAAGGGGAAACCAGTGGCCAGCTGACCATCAATGGTCAAGACACTGCCCCTTTTGACATGCACCAATTCACCGAAAAAGTTGGTACCGTACTGCAAGATACGGACAGCCAATTTGTTGGTTTGAGTATTGGTGAAGACATCGCATTCGCGTTGGAAAACCAATTGATGTCTAACATCGACATGTACCCATTGGTCAAAGCGACGGCCAAAATGGTCGATTTGGAACAGATGTTAGATCGCTCCCCTCACGATTTATCAGGCGGTCAGAAACAGCGCGTTTCTTTGGCGGGTATTTTAGTCGATGACGTCGACATCTTGTTGTTTGACGAACCACTTGCTGCCCTTGATCCAAAGACGGGTAAGAAGACCATCGAGATTATCGATGATCTGCACCGCGAAACGGGCAAAACCATCATCATTATCGAGCACCGTCTTGAGGATGTGCTGCATCGCTCTGTTGACCGCATTATTCTGATGGAAAGTGGTGAAATCATCGCAGATACCACACCAGATGAGATCTTAGCGTCCCCGCTTCTTGAAGAATACGGTATCCGTGAGCCTCTTTATCTTTCTGCTTTGAAAGAAGCAGGCTGCGCGATTGAAGGCGATGCAAAGCCATCGAGCTTAAGCACATTGCCATTGGCGCAATACCAATCCACCGTCAGCGCATGGTTTGAAGCCTCACAAGTAGCAGAGGTTGCAACCCCAAACGATACGCTTCTAGAAGTTCGTGATCTTACTTACTCATACGATGGCGAAAAGAACGCGCTTGAAGGGGTCAGTTTTGATGTCAAACGCGGTGAGTTTTTATCGGTATTGGGTAAAAACGGCTCTGGGAAATCCACCATCACTAAGCTTGTGATGGGCGTGATTGAACCAGATAACGGCTCGATGATCTTGAATGGTCAGGACCTCAATGAACTAAGCATTTTTGAGCGCAGTCAAAAGGTTGGCGTGGTAATGCAAAACCCAAATCATATGATTTCGCATCACATGATTTTCGACGAAGTGGCTTTTGGCCTGCGTAACCGTGGCGTTGAAGAGAAACAAGTCGAAGCGAAGGTATTGGAAGTCCTTGAACTGTGTGGTTTGAGCAAGTACCGCCATTGGCCAATTGAGGCATTAAGCTACGGTCAGAAGAAGCGTGTGACAATTGCATCGATTCTTGCCCTAGAGCCTGAGCTTTTGATTCTGGACGAGCCTACTGCTGGACAAGATTACCGTAACTACACATCAATGCTGAGCTTTATCGAGAAGCTTAATCGTGAACTTGGCATTACGGTGATGATCATCTCGCACGACATGCACTTGGTCTTGGAATACACCACTCGTTCCATCGTGATTGCTGATAGCAAGTTGATTGCCGACGCACCAATGATCGAAGTGTTTAGTTCCCCAGCACTGTTAGACCAAGCGAACTTGGCGACAACTAGCTTGTATGAACTGGCTACTGAGTTAGGTATTGAGAACACGAACGACTTTATGCAGCACTTTATTGACGTTGAAAAAGCGCGTCGAGAACGTGAAAACAACGCCGATATCCAAGCTTCAAAAGCTCAAGATTCACAAAATAATGATGCTAAAAACATTGAGACAGTAGTGGCATGAAAGACAACAAGATGAAGTTTGGTATCAACTACATCGATACCCAATCGCCACTGCACAAACTCAATGGCATCACCAAGTTTTTGATGTTCATTGCATGGGTAACGGTGGTACTTACAACCTTTGATTTGCGCATCATTACTCTACTGATCGTTGTAGGTCTTGGTTTGCTAAAAATGACCAAGGTACCTTTCCATGTGTACAAGCCTTTACTGATCGGTACAGGCAGTGTTTTGTTGATTAATGCGCTGTTTATGTTTGCATTAGCGCCGCAACAAGGCAGTGAATACATGGGCTCAACAACAGTATTGTTGTCGTTACCGGGTAATTACTCACTCACCCAAGAGACCTTGTTCTATCTGGTCACCGTGACACTGAAGTACTTCAGTATGTTCCCAATTGCCTTGGTGTTTGTATTTACCACGCATCCTACTGAGTTTGCAGCAAGTTTGAACCGCATGGGTGTGCCTTACAAAATCGCTTATGCCGTCAGTTTGACCTTGCGTTACTTGCCAGAAGTGAAGAAAGACTTCGTGAACATCATGCACGCTCAACAAGCTCGTGGTGTTGAACTGAGTAAGAAAGCGCCGTTCTTTACCCGTATGAAGAACGTTTCTAAGATCTTAGGTCCGCTGATTTTCTCTAGCCTAGATCGCGCTGACCAAATCTCTAACGCGATGACATTGCGTGGTTTTGGTCGTCATTCGTCTCGTACTTGGTACAGCCTAAAGCCGCTGACCAAAGCCGATATGGTGTGTATGGCAGGCATCGTCGTGATTATCACCGCTGCGATTAGCAAACGCGTTATAGACACTCAACTGTTTTGGTATCCGTTCTAAACGAACCAGTCTCACGTTGAAAACCGAATACAAAAATGGGATGCCTCTGCATCCCATTTTTATAACCCAATTTCTCGGTAAGTTATTGAGTAGTAAGTACTAACTTAGTTCCATCTCAACACACGAGTTTCGTTACCCTCTTCCGGCTTAGCTGGGATATTCAAGGACAGTAACAAGCTCACTGCGGCCATAACTGCGCCAATGTAAAACACGCTTGAAGGCGAAACCAACCAAATCACACCAAAGGTTACCGGAATCACGACCGCTGCAATGTGGTTGATGGTAAACGCTACACCAGCGGTTGATGCCATGTCCGCCGGATCGGCTATCTTCTGGAAGTAAGTTTTGATTGCAAGTGCCAGTGCAAAGAACAAATGGTCAATCACGTACAATGCTGCCGCCCACTCCGCAGTTTGCACTAAACCGTAACCGACGAAGACAAAAATCAGTCCCACATATTCAAACATCAATGCTTTGCGCTCACCAACGGCTCCGATAAAGCGGCCAATACGTTTAGCAAACAGGAAGTTGAACAAGTAGTTGATTAAGAAAAGCAGTGTGATGTCCGCAGCCGAATAGCCAAACTTCTCCACCATCAAGAAACCAGCGAAGACCGTGAAGATTTGACGGCGAGCACCACTCATAAAGGTCAATGCATAATAAAGCCAGTAGCGCTTACGCAGCACCAACTTTTTGTTTTGTGGAACTTCCGTTTTGAATTCAGGGAACGCAAACGCCATCACCAGAATCAATACAAAACCGATACCGCCCGCCAGCAAGTAAACCGTTTTGAATTCTAATTTGAGCTGCTCAAGCAGAATCCAAATCGCACCATAAGTAATCAAAGACGCTAGTGCACCAACCGATATAAACTTGCCTAACATTTCTGGTGCTTCTTCTTTGGTTAGCCATTGCAAAGAAAGGGATTGCTTCAACGTTTCAAAGTAATGAAAACCAGTCGACATCAACAAGGTTGTAAAAAGAAGTCCAAACAAAGATGGGAAGTAACCTGTGATTGCCGTGCCCAGTGTCAGCATAGCGAGCGAGACCAACATAAAACGTTGCTCGCGGATAAACAGCAAAACAAAGACAACAGTGAAAGCAAGAAAACCGGGAATCTCACGCACACTTTGCAGTAAGCCGATATCTGCGCCATCAAAGTTGGCTTTTTCGATAACGAAGTTGTTCAGTAGCGCCATCCAAGTGGAGAAGGCAATAGGAACAATAATGGAAATCAGCAGAAGAAAGTTCTGTGGCGTTCTCCAGCTTTTATGTGGCGTATTCATGATGAGTCCTTAGAATATGAAGCCGCCATCATACCGCCAAATGTAACAAAATCGCAATATCCTTATAAATTATTTACCTAGCAACTTTCGTAACATTATCCTAAACTTAGCGACAAATTCCATTTAAAATACTCACTACTAAGATTGCAATCTTGCTACTTTTAAACATTTCTTTACATCCTCTTCCTTTGAAACAAACCCGTTTTCGTCGGCAACAATTGAAGCTTATGCCTGGAGATAAAAGGTTGTGAGCTTCTTGTTGAACGCGTGCAGAGTTATACTATTGCCATTCGTCTTTCTTTTCGGCATCAGCCACACTTTTTGTCTCGATATTATGAAAAAACAAGTCCTGTTTCTTTGCACTGGTAATTCCGCACGATCTCAACTTGCTGAAGCGATATTTAACCATATGGCGGGCACGCTCTTTCATGCTGATAGTGCAGGTGTTCACCCTAGCGAAGTAGACCCAAGGGTGTTTGAAGTATTAGATGCACATTCAATTTCTGGCGAGTCACTGCATTCGAAGGATTATGCCGACGTTGCGAACAAGTCTTATGACTTTGTGGTTACATTGTGCGATAACGCCAAAGATGAATGCGTGATCTTCGAACAAAACATCGACCAATTACATTGGAACCTAGTCGATCCAAAACCACTCGAAGGCACAGAACCGTTCCAAAATACGGCCAAAGAATTGATCGAGCGCATCAGTCTATTTCTACTAGTAAACAGTGAAGAAAACCGTACACAAGTGGATCCAAGTAGTTTCTTTAAACTGATGAGCGATCCGTTGCGACTCAAAATATTGATGCTGCTAGAAGATGAACAAGACTTAACCGTCACCGATCTCAAAAACGCTTTGAACGAAAGCCAGCCAAAAGTCTCTCGTCACTTAGCATTGCTACGAGACACGACATTCTTAAAAGATACACGCCATGGCTTATGGATCCATTATCGTCTTTCCCCTTCGCTTCCTATGTGGATTAAGCATCTACTCCAAATAGTGCGTGTCGGTAATCCAGGCATCATTAATATTGAAAAGAACCGCTTGAAAGCCGCACAACAAAGTGAGCAATAACCTTTTTCACTCAGCTTAAGACATACTGATGCCTCGATGAAAAACCGCTGCATAAATGATTTGGAGCGGTATCACTTTGTCAGCGACAAGTCAGTATCAAAACTTGGTGTTAACCCAACCCACCCTTACAAATAAGACGCTGATAATATTGGTAAAAATCACCTTCAATTCGTCATGTTGGGTACAACCCAATATCATAAATACCCCATGAACAAGTGAAATGCCTTCGTGGTGAGCATCGTTAAAATACCCTTTATTCAAGATGCCTTTTGCAACCGTAACCAACACGATATTGTTGAACTCGATTTGCTACTTATTGTCCCGACTCCAGCTAGTAGCAGTTTGTGACTCCACATAAGCCTTTCCCACCCACTCCTAGGGTGGGCTTTTTTTTCAAAAAATGCAGTGTGTAGGCATTCCAGTCCTATATCTTTTAAAGGTGATAACTTCGGCTAGTATTCATTGAGGTATCATCTGAACATCAGCCAATAAACGGCTCAATCAATATTTCATCTTTGATAATCGAGAATACCCATGCGAAACGCTAAAATCGCGAAGACCATTTTGTGGGTTGTGGTCGGCAGTTCGATGCTTTGGCGTCAGCTAGTCAGCATGGACTACCTGCTCCATTAAACAAGCAGACCGCACGCCTAGTGATAATGAGGTAAAGCCTCATCGAAAGCCCTTTTCTCACGGAAGAGAGAGGGCTTTCAACTTTCTGTTCCTATCTAAACGTCTATAGTCATCTGGATGATGAACAATCTTGGGAATGCCTAAACCCTTTTTAGTACCGATGCTAAATTAAGCACCGAATTGAGAGATTAGGATTCATGAGATGAAATACGCATTTTCAGTGATGTTATTGTCACTGCTTCCTGTGGTCGCAAACGCTGGCCCTATCGACCCAAAATGTAGCCCTAAGAAGCTGGCTAAAGGTGTAACGAAGGTTGTAGGTAACCGTTGTACGCTTGATGAGACGATCGCGGATACTACGAAAGAAGCGCTAGGCGTCGACCATCGCGTTAACCCTAAGAAGCGACTAGAAAGAAAAGGTCTTATCAAAGACGAAAAGTCGGACTAAGCGCCCACCTTCCATTCCTTCCTAAAATGGCCAGTGTTTATCGACACTGGCCATTTGGTTTTAGCTCAACCGAAGCCCCCTCGCCTTTAATGGTCGTAGGCCCAATATCAAAGCGGCATGCTTCGCCACTAAGGTAAACGGTATTCAATAGATTGTGCTCTTGATAAGTGACTCTGACTTGAGACTTCATAGGAGCAACAACGATGATGTCAACTTCACGACCAGTGGGTTGAGCTTGGTTAACACAACCAGCGCCAAGTAAAACAAGAGGAACTAAGAGGCTTTTCATAACAATAGAGTCTTTCATTCACGTCATAACAGTCAAAAAAAACCACCCAGATACAAGGGTGGTTAATAAAAAAGAATACGCTATTTCTATAACAGTGATGAATCTTAATTAAGCTCAATAATATTTTGATGGCATCGTAAAATTAAGCAAAACTAGACTGCCTACCAGCTAAACTCGCTCTTTGTTCTCTTACTCTTTGTTTTGTTACTCAATGTTCTTCACATTCAGTCGATTCTGGAACTCAAACACCTTTTCAGGACAAACATCTAAACAACGCCCGCAACTCATGCAGGTTTGATCCATCACGCGACGGTCGCCTTCTTTTAATGGTTGACGCAAAATCTCCGGCTCGGGGCAAACATAAAAACAATCCATGCACTTAGTACAGTCTTCTCGGCGCACGGCAGTGACTCGCATTAAACTCTTGCTACCAATCACGCTGTACGTTGCTCCCAGTGGACACAAGTGTCCGCACCAACCATGTTCTACGAGCAATAAATCGAGAACAAACACCAGCAAAATAAGTACCCAACCTGCTCCCATGCCAAACACTAGGCCTCGATGCAATGCCGCTACTGGGTCTAACCAAGTCCAAAGCACTGAGCCCGAAATCGCGCTGCCAAACATCAATGCAGGAATTAACCAATAGCGAATATTTGGCGACCAACGATAACTCGCTTTGAGATTGAGTTTTCTGCGCAGCCACGCAGCAAAATCCGTCACGATATTGAGTGGGCATACCCAAGCACAAAAAGCGCGCGGAGCAAGAATCGCGTAAAACACCAACACAATCGCTACACCTAGGAAAGCGTTAAACTCTGGAATATGACCTGTGGCGAGAGACTGTAATACAATCAGAGGATCGCTTAATGGCACCGTATTAAGCAGCATACTGGAAGACAAATTGCCTTGCAGAATGCCCCATGTTGGCCCTGCCATAAACAGAACAATGATGGTCAGTTGGCATAATCGACGTAGAATGAGAAAACGATGCGCACGCCACCAGCCCAGTTTTTCGATGGCTTCTTTGCCAGCATCTTGCGCTAAGTTCTTGGCCATTATTGACCTCCTTTGAGCGACTCAAGCGCACCACTTGGCACTGGATTATCTGCTGGTAAGACATTTTCAAGCGGCTTGTCGATTTCTTGCCAGCCAAAATTGTAGTGGCTACCAACCTTACCTTTCGCTAGATCCGTTGGCACCACTTTGATCGCAGCCACATCAAGCACACAAGCTTGTTCGCATTTGCCACAACCCGTACACACATCAGAATTGACGGTCGGGATCAGTTTCGCGTGATAGCCCGTTCTATCATTACGAATGTTCTCCAGCGTTATCGCTTCATCAATTAGCGGGCAGACACGGTAACAAACGTCGCAACGCAAACCTTGCCAGTTCAGACAGGTCTCGTGGTCGATCAGCACAGCCGTCCCCATTCTCGCATCGTCTATATCGGTAAGATCATGATCCAACGCACCGCTAGGACAAGCCACGACACAAGGGATGTCTTCACACATTTCGCAAGGAATATCGCGCGCAGTGAAGTACGGTGAACCAGTTGCAACTGGGGATAGCAGACTCGCAAGCTTCAAAGTGTCATAAGGGCACGCCTGAACACACAGCCCACAACGAATACAGGCAGACTCAAAATCACCTTCTGGCAAAGCGCCAGGCGGACGAATAGGCACACCTTTAGTTTCGCGTGCTTGGCTCTGCAAAGACTGCAAACCAAGAACACACGCTGCCGCACCTACACCAGCGGCGGTACGGGCAGTGTCACGCAAGAATCGACGTCGACTTTGCGAGGTTTTTGATTGAGAGGATTTCATTATTATTTTCCTCAAACACGCTCTAATTGCTCTTAAATAAGTTAAGCATAAATAGCGCTAAAAAGGTGTGCTCCCCATACCCCATAAGAGGTAACTCAAGTGTCTCTTGATTAAAATCAACTCGTTGCAGATACCGACTTCACACTTTAGTGAAAATGGCTTTATTTCGTTATTTCAAAGTTCACCATTATTCTCCATAAAATGAGAGTTACTCAGTATAAAAATTCAACACAAAATCACTCTCATTGGTATTTTCAATGATAATCCACTATGAAAACTTAAAATTAGAAATACGTAACATACTAAATTAAAAGTAGTTTGGTGCCTAAAGCTAAAAAAATACTATTCAAACCGCATTTCTCTGGTTAGATTGAAATTAATTCCAATAAACCAAAGGAGAGAAGCATGGAAATCATCGTACGTCCAACCACTGTTGAAGACGCTGCTGCACTAGTCGAAATCTATTCACAACCGAAAGCACAACGTGAAACCCTGCAACTCCCTAAGCCATCTCTCGCGATGTGGGTCGACCGACTATCCAACATGCCCACAGGTGTTTACAGTTATGTCGCAGAAATCGATGGTAAGGTGGTCGGAAACATTGGCTTTCATCACTCCCAGCGCCCAAGAACATCACACACGGCCTCGTTTGGAATCGGTGTGCACGATGAGTTTCACGGTTTAGGGGTCGGCAACGCGTTGATCAGCACCGTAACGGAGCTCGCCGACAACTGGCTCAATGTTCGACGTATTCAAATCGAAGTGAACACCGATAACGAAGCTGCCATTGGCTTATACAAGAAACACGGTTTTGAAATAGAAGGTGAATTGGTCGATGCCTCTTTTAGAGACGGTGAGTTTATTAATACTTACAGCCTAGCCCGTATCAATAAACCGAAAAACTAACGTCTATTGACCTAAAAACTGCCTTTATATACCCAAGTAACCTCGAGATACTTGGGTATATCTACCTTCGGGTCGATTTTGTTTTCTTCGCTGTTTCTACCCCAAAGAGTCCAGGACACGTTTGGTGAGCGCTTCGGTATAAGGGTTAATCTTCCAATGATCTGGACTCCATCCTTTTACAAAGCGTTGGAAATCCGCCCAAGCCACGGCAAATAAAGGTCGCCACTCTTGTTCGACCTCAGATGGTTCTAACTCGGTTTGATAATGTTTCAGTGCTGTATTTAACGCAAAAAAATAGGTATCAAGCACCCAAGGTTCCATTTCAGCACATTTATCAGGATCGACAGCACTGCTCATAAATAGCGCGACATCTTTCATCGCACAACCATGACCGACGTATTGAAAATCGACCGCGGCAACCGCCGAGTTTTGCGAATTGAAGCAGAAGTTTGCTAGCTTCGCATCGCCATGAATCAAGGTTTGAAATCGCGCTTGTTTTAGAGTTTGGTCGATTAACCCTGCCCTCTTTTTCAACCGAGCATCTTGAAGGACTGCCAATTCATCAGGTCGAGTATCTAAGTGCCAATACGTTCCCGTTTTCCATAAAGCATCATGATGAACGCCAATGTATCGCGCATGAAAGTTAGCAAGCCATTCTAAACACGCTTTTAGTTGGGCTTTTCCTGCACTTTTCATTACGTTTGGATACCCCGCCAGAGTAAGATCTTCCATCACGATCAACCATTCCGTTTCATTCTGAAAGCATTTAAGCCCTTGAGGAATGCGGCAACGCTCATCAACTGTTTGACTGAAGTATTGATACCAACTCACTTCAACTTGGTAAGAATGCAGCTTACGTTTATGGGAGCGGTCGGTATTCCAGCCTCGCGGATGCTCAGACGGTTTTGGTAATTGAACATGCTTTACGATAATGGAGCGCTGCGAAAAGGTCAGTCTGACCAACTCTCCGTATCCGCCCCATAAAGACTGGATCACATCGACACCTTGAAGCAAACCAAGTTCCAGTTCATCTCCGATGCTTTGATAATGTGGGTTATTCATTGATTCCATCAAGCGAGTAAATGCGACCATTCTGGGTGTGTTGCCATGTATTTAATCACGTATGGGCAAATGGGCACAATAGTGTAACCAAGCGCTTTAATCTCAGGTAGAACCGACGCCATCATGACGTTTCCATAACCTTTGCCGCGAGCTTCTTCCGGAATAAGCGTCGAAGTAATATGCATCTCCCCATTCTCGAGTTTATAAGCCACTTTCGCTTTATGGTCTTGGTCTAAATCGACCCAGAAAATCTGGTTTGTTGTGTCATGTGTCACTTTCTGCATTATCTACCTCCCACTTTTAGCCTCTGTTTTATTGAATCAATCTATATGATTGCATAGAATGATATCAACGCAATAATCTAGTCAATTCCTACTAATTATCATAGCGCGGAACACCTTCTCGAATCAGGTACGACAATAAGAATGAGAAATATGATGGCGAGCGCCAGGGACAGTCGAGCGTCTCTACAGAACAAAAACGCCCCAGAACGTCAGGCAAGCACATTAAATAGCACCGATGCAATGGCAATGGTGGAACACGGCAGTGAAGTCACATTGAACGTGACGACACCTGTTGGAACGAAGTTCATCACCACGAGCACCTTCATGGGTTGCCATTCAAATAATACCGCGCTGATAGAAATTCCAAACATTTCAGATGAAGATTTGAAGTTCTATTTCCAAGAAGGTTTTTGGATTAACGTAAAAGCGTATTCGCATCGCGGCGAAGGTGCGGTTATCCCTTTCAGAGCACAATTACAGCACCGCTTGGGTGATCCATACCCGTTACTGGTGCTGAGTTTGCCAAATACCATGCAAGTGTATCAACTAAGAAAAGAAGTGCGTTACGAAGTAAATTTACATTCTCGACTTCAGTTTGAACAGTACCGAGCTGAGTGTGAAATACGCGACCTATCAAAGAGTGGTTGCCGTTTTGTAACTTCACCAATGAGTCGAACACTTCAAGTCGGAGATCAGATTACGTTAGATATCACCATGCCAGGAAATGGACGTCTGCTTGCACCATTAAAAGGGAAAATTTGTAATCTGCAAAAATCGGTGCATTACGCGCGTTACGGCGTGGAATTTGATGACTTTGGCAAAGCAAACGCTAAGAACTTATTAAGCCACCTAAAATTTGATGGTACCAAGCTAAAGCTGAAAGGTTGACGCAAAGCTTCTGTTCTGAATTTTAACGTTACAATGGAAAAACCCCTTACCATCTGGCAAGGGGTTTTAAACAACTAAAAATAAGGCAGTATATTTTCAGTCATATTCGACTTAGAAATCGTAGCGTAGGCCTAGTGCTAGCTCGTCTTTCTCTTCAGTACCTTTGCTGTCCATTAGGTCGAAGTTGTATGACGCGTAGCCACGGAAGTTAGGCTTGAAGTAGTAAGTTACGTCAACCGCTAGGTTATCGACGCTGTCGTCGTTATCTTGCTCTGCTTTGTTGTACGTAGAAGTGAACACTGTTTGGCCCATTGTGTAAGCTACTGCTAGCTCATAACCTTTGTAGTCAACATCACCAGAAGCAGGAGCCACATTAGCATCTTGATCTAGGTTATCACCACCAGTGTAAAGACCAGAAACGTAGAAGTTACCAACAGTGTAAGCAGCCGCTAGCATGAACTCGTCACCTTCGTTCTGATCTGCGTAGCCAGCACCAACTTCGAAACCAGTGTCAGCAAATGCGTAGATTGCTGATAGAGAGAAGCCATCTTCATCGTTATCACCAAAGCCATTCGCTTCTTCAGTACGGTCAGCAAAACGGTAGCTTGCACGCAATGCTAGTTGCTCGAACTGACCAGCGTAAGAAACCATGTTGTCTGTACGATCAGCCACTGCTAGTTTGTATGCTGCAGTATTGCCGTGGTAAGCCATGATATCTGTAAAATCAGTGATTACACCTAGTGCACCATCGTTTTTACCGTAAGTGATTTCACCGTACTTGCCACCAAGACCTGCGTAAGCGTAGCGAGTTTCAAGATCACTGCTCTCATCGACAGCGCCTTTTTCAGAAGTTTCGAATTCACCTTCCCAAAAACCAACACCGTACAGGCTGTCGTTGATTTCCTGTTTGCCTAGGAAGTTAAGACGGATACGAGAAGCATCTTCTGCTTTGCCATCCATCATAGAAAGACGCGCTTCAGCACGGCCGCCCATGTTTAGTGAAGTACCGTCTTGGTTGTATAGTTCTGAAGCGACAACTTGAGATCCAGATGCTAACAGTGCCACTGCTACAGCTAATGTTTTCAATTTCATTTTAATTTTCCATATCTTTGTTTTTAGTTGTTTCCTCACCAGAAAACAGGACATTTCTGTACCAACGAGAAAACGGACGGCATAGTAGCAGCCTCGATTTATAGCGCAACAAGTTGAATAGACAGGATATATAGAAGAAAACACCATGCGAGATGGCAATATGAATACAGCAAAACCATCAAGTTAGCGGATAGATAGGAAAATGTGTGTGTGTCAAAAAAATTTTGACGCAAAAAATACACTCAAAAGATTTATAAATGTGACATCAGTCACACACAATTTCATGTAAACATCTGATTTATATGATGTTGATTTTATCAATATTGAATTAAAGGTAAAAAAAATCCCCAAGCCAACGCTCAGGGATTCTTTTCGATCAGTCGATGTTTATCACTTACCGCTTTTTATTAAAGCTTGAAGAAGCTCAACTGTTCTTTTTGCTTTTCAGCGAGGTGAGAAAGCTCTGTACTTGCGCTCGCGCTTTGGCTGATGCCTGCTACGTTTTGGTTCACAAGCTCAGACATGTTTACCACGTTGCGGTTGATGTCTTGAGTCACCTGAGACTGTTCTTCTGCCGCTGTTGCCACTTGCGTATTTGAATCGTTGATGTTGGCAACAGATTCTGTAATACCAATCAACGCATCATTCGCTTGCTGCGTTAGTTCATTGTTGCGGTTCAGCATTTCTAAGCTCACCTGCATA
The DNA here is from genome assembly GCF_000400365.1 of Vibrio jasicida CAIM 1864 = LMG 25398. Taxonomy (GTDB): domain Bacteria; phylum Pseudomonadota; class Gammaproteobacteria; order Enterobacterales; family Vibrionaceae; genus Vibrio; species Vibrio jasicida. The sequence goes on from NZ_BAOG01000022.1 coordinate 51,243, forward strand.
CTGTCATTTGCAAGGCCAGACTGTGCTTGAAGCTCTTCAATGATAGAAGAGATTTCTTGCGTTGAATCTTGAGTGCGCGCTGCCAGCATACGAACTTCGTCTGCTACAACAGCAAAACCACGACCAGATTCACCAGCACGTGCTGCTTCAATCGCCGCATTCAGTGCTAGAAGGTTAGTTTGCTCAGATACGCCACGAATCACTTCAATAACATCGTTGATTTGAACCGATTGCTCTTTCAGACGAAGAACCACTTGCGCCGCATCGTTAAGTGCTTGAGACATTTGCTCGCTTGCTTGTGCACTCTCTTGGAAGATCGTTAGGCCAGATTGCGCTAGACCATCCGCTTCACGAGCTGTCGCATCTGCTGATGTAGCATTATCGCTAACGTTATTTGCCGTGCTTGCAAGCTCATTAACAGCGGATGCAACTTGTTCGATTTCCGCCAGTTCTTGCTGCGCATTGGCTTCAGCTTGCGTCATTACCGCCGCAAGTTCAGTTGAAGCAGACGCGACTTCTTCGCTAATACGCATCAATTGATCAACCGTATCATGAAGCTGTTTCGCTGTTTGGTTAACGTCTTTGCTTAGCTGAGCGATCTCGTTGTCACCATCAATGTCTGCACGTACTGACAGATCACCACCCGCGAGTTTACGCATCACTTCTTGTAGTTTTTGGATTGGCGTAACAATCATGCCTGACAAGAACCACGCGCCTAGCAAGGAGAAGGCAAAAACAGCAATCACTGACATCATTGCGTTGTTTTGTACGCGAACGTGTTCACGAGCACTTGCTTCTGTCGCTTGTGTTGCAATTTGGTTTACGCGTTGAGACAGCGCATTGATCGTTGCAACCATTTCATTACCGACACGACGGTAACCAGAAATAAAGTTTGTGTATTCACCATCAGAGACCAAGCCACGATCATGACGATTGAAGAACTCAACCGCACGAGTTGAATAGTCGATGTATGTATCGATGCTTTGGCGTACTTTTTCCGCTTCTGATGCAAAAGTGCCACGCGCATCAATCTTGTCGATATCCATATCAATGGCTTTCGCGCCTGCTTTAAGATCAGCAAGGAAGGCATCACGACGAGACGCATCATAAATCGCGTAAACCGCGCTAATACGTAGTGGGTAAACTTGGTCGTCAATTTGAGCCAGTGTGTCTTTATAGAACACGAGCGATTCGGAGTTAGAAGCAACCAATTCTTGCTCTGCTTCTAGATTGTTTTGCGTGATCCACAATGCAATAAACAAAGTGATCGCGGTGAATAGAACTGGAACCAAAATTTGCGTTCGAACCGACAAATTTTTCAGGGATAGCTGCATGAGTGACCTCAGGTATTTGCGTGTGGCTTCCTTGCGATGGGATTATTCCCAGACGAATAGACAAGGGGGCAAATACTAGAGGTAGATCACATTTTTGTCCAGAGCGAAAAGTCATCAATTTCATAACGTTAGTGACAATATCCCGTCAACTGCGACGGGATATTGTCGTTATGACAAATTATGAAAACTTGTACACTTTTTTATCAGCTTTTACGCCAATGAGTGCTTATTTTCTAAGCGCATTCAACTTAGCTTGTGCCAACCCGAAGATGGTGTCGATTGGGTATGTACCTTCGTCGGTTGCTTCACCAGCCGCTTTGCCTGTGAATAGCTCTATTGCTTCCGTTACGTGGTCGATAGCCCAAATATGGAAGTCCCCCTTCTCTACTGCTTTCACTATATCTGGACGAAGCATAAGGTTGTGCACATTTGAACGCGGAATAATCACCCCTTGCCCCTCGTGACGGCCTTTGATAACACAAACATCGTAGAAGCCTTCGATCTTCTCGTTCACACCACCGATAGGTTGTGACTCACCAAACTGGTTCATTGAACCGGTAATCGCAATATCCTGACGGTTTGGTTGTTTCGAGAACGCAGAAACGACAGCACAGAACTCAGCCATACTCGCACTGTCTCCGTCCACACCACCATACGATTGTTCGAAGGTGATGGTGGTCGTTAGTGGAACACGAGCGGTTTTGCCAAATACAGAAGATAAGTAAGCCGACAGAATCATCACGCCTTTAGAGTGGATGCTGCCACCCAAATCAACGCTGCGCTCGATATCAATCACATCACCGTCACCGAAACACGTCGTTGCCGTAATTCGGTTTGGCGCACCAAACATGTGGTCACTGGTACTTAATACAGAGAGCGCATTCACTTGGCCCACAGCCATGCCTTCAGTGCGAATCAAGGTAGTACCATTGACGAAGGTTTCCATCACGCTATCTTGTAAGCGACTGACACGCATTTCTTGATTGCTCAGCGCCTCTTCCACGTGTCCGATGCGAATCATGTTCGAGTTCGCTTGGCGAGCCACGTAGTTGGATTCACGCAGCAAGTTGGCAATATTCGCAGAGTGCAGTGACAGTTTCGTTTGGTCACCTGATAAGCGAGAACTGTATTCGATAATGCGTGCAATGGCTTTCTTATCGCAATGCAACATGTTGTTGTCATTCACGACACTTGAGATAAAACGCGCGTACTGCAGCTCTGAGTCAGGTGTACGCTTCATCTCATCTTCAAAGTCTGCAGTTACTCTAAACAACTCCCCAAACTCCGGATCATAATGCTGGAGCAACTGGTAAGTGCGGTAATCACCAAACAGGATTATCTTTATATCAAGAGGGATCGGTTCTGGATCGAGAGACACCGCACCAGTTAGCGTTACCTCTTTCTCTAAAGAGGTAAAACTTAACTGACGCGAACGCAACGCTCGTTTGAGACCATCCCAGACGTAAGGCTGCTCAAGTACTTTTTGTGCATCCATCAAAAGAACGCCACCGTTGGCTTTATGTAGACTGCCCGCTCGAATTAACGAGAAATCAGTAAATACTGTGCCTTTAAAAGTTGCGGTTTCAATCGAGCCAAACAGAGAGTGATAGTTCGGGTTTTCTTCCACCACAATTGGAAATTCACACTTGCTGCGATTGACCAACACATTCACTTTGTAACGACGTGGTAACTTCTTATCTAAAGAAGCTGTGGCAATCTCACCTTGCTCTCCACTCTGCTCCAAGAAAATATCAGCATTTTCAACGATGTCTTTTTGCAGATCAGTGAGATACGTTTTGATCTCAGAGTACTCCGCATAATCCACTTTCAATTGTTTGATGAAGTGGGTAATTACATCCAGCGTGACATCATCATTGAGCTTTTTGATCTTTTCACTGAACGACTCTTCCCACTCGGTCAGCTCACGAATCATGTTACGTAGACTGACCTCTAGTTCATCAATGCTACTGGAGAAGTATTCTTGCTCTTTCTTACTCAGAGCATCAAACGTCTCTTCGGTATGCAACTCTTCGCCATCCATCGCGACGAACTGGTAATCACCTTGAGTCGTTATCGTTAAGCTAATGCCTTTTTCTTTTGCTTCTTTACTGATGCTGTCCAATTCAAGCTGTTGCTTGTTCGCCAATTGGTTTTTTAGGCGATCGGCACGGCTGTAGTACATCTCGTTATCGAATGCTAAAGGCAGTGCGTTCAGCAACTTCCCCATCAACTTTTCAATATCAGCTTTCAGTTTGTTACCGATACCGCAAGGTAACTTGAGGACTTTGGGAACACGTGTGTCTTCAAAGTTCGCCACGTAGCACCAATCAAACAGTGCCGCTTCATCATGTTGATGACGATTTAAATAGCGCAGAATCATGGTGCGCTTGCCCAGACCATTCTGACCAATAGCGTAGATGTTGTACCCTTTCTCCTTGATTGACATCGCGAACTCGACCGCCTTTTGAGCGCGCTCTTGTCCAACGATTTCATCAATCGGAGGCAATTCCTTGGTCGACTTACATGGCATATTCTCTAGATCCGCTACAGAATACAGCTGTTTAGGTTCCAATCTTTGTACTGCCATACTCGCCTCCTTTTTCTTATTGTCGTTACCTCAGTGTAGAGATTATTTGTTTAAAATTAAGTGATTTATCTTCCACACCAGTTCGTTTGGACATTTTACGAGCAGTCACTCAGCAACAAAATGAAAACAAGTCGCACTTGCAATTGATAATAATTTTCATTTAATATCTCTTCAAATCGAATTTTGCGGAGATGAACATGAATATTGAGCAATGCTGGATGCGCTATTTGAAAGCAGAGCAATTGATGGAGCAAGGACATTGGCCTGAAGCTCACCGTCTATATGAAGACGTGCTCAATCATCTACCTAACCATATTCAATCCGCACTCGACAATGAACAAACCAAACCGTGTCAGTTCGTTTGTTTGATAAGTGGTTTGCGTGATGCAAGCGTCGCGCAATCAGAGATTCTAAACAAACTGGGCTTGCATCAAGAAGCGTTCGCTGCACTCAATCAATCCTATGCTCTATTTCAGTTCTTACAGCTCGAAAGCCATGATCTAATTTGCCGTGTAAGCCAATTACTTAGTAAACAAAGTGAAGACTTGTTAGCGCACATGGCCGCATTTTGCTCTGCACAGCGCAATGCGCAATGGATGATTGAGTTAGACCATGTCACACGAGCTCATGAGCAGTTCTTATATCTACAAGCGATGACCTCAGCAGAAGCGGGAGCATCTCAGCTATATAACTAAACCGTACCGCATAATTAAAGCCGCACTGTATGAACAGCAAGTAAGGCAATACATAACAACTCGATACACAAGGAAACGTGATGTCCGCACAAACCATTCTTTCGGTGAAAAACCTGTCTGTCAGCTTTACGACAAACGATGGTATCGTCGATGCAGTAAAGAATGTGAGCTTCGACTTACAAGCAGGAGAAACACTGTCTATCGTTGGTGAATCAGGCTCAGGCAAATCTGTCTCAACCAATGCGTTGATGAGGTTGCTGCCAGATAATGCCATTTTGCATAATGACGCTTCTATCGTCTTTGAAGGCGAATCAATCCTAGAGAAAACCGAACGCCAAATGCAAAGCATCCGTGGCGATCGCATTGGTATGATTTTCCAAGAGCCAATGACGTCTCTAAACCCATACATGCGCGTCGGTATTCAAGTGGCGGAAGCCATTATGTGTCATCGTCCAGTGAGTAAGAAACAAGCGAAAGACAAGGTGCTTGAGTTGTTTGACTTGGTGCATTTACCAAATCCTCAACAAGCTTACACTAAGTATCCGCACGAATTCTCTGGTGGTCAGTTGCAACGCATCATGATTGCCATGGCTTTAATCAACGAGCCAGACATTCTGATTGCCGATGAGCCAACCACGGCGCTAGACGTTACCGTTCAGGCAGAAGTGCTTTATCTGATCAAAGAGATCCAAGCCAAGATGGGCATGGCGATTTTGTTCATCACTCACGACTTAGGCGTAGTGAAACACTTTGCTGACCGTGTATTGGTGATGTGTAAAGGTGAAGTGGTCGAAGAAGGCATCACAGAAGCACTCTTCTCCGAACCGCAGCATGATTACACCATGATGCTGATTAACTCGATTCCTAAAGGCAGCAAAGACCCGATTGAAGAAAACGCCGCTGAACTTCTTAAAGCCGATGATATCCGAGTTAAATTCCTTGTTAAGCCTCACTTCATCGCCAGCAAAAACGAGTATTTTGAGGCAGTTAAAGGCATCTCATTAGAGTTAAAACAAGGCGAAACGCTTGGTATTGTTGGTGAATCGGGTTCCGGTAAATCAACACTAGGACGAGCTTTGATTGGTTTGTTGCCATCAAGTGGCAAGATTCAATTCAAAGGTCAGGATCTTTCCCTACTTACTGCCAAACAGCGTTTTCAGTTAAAGAAAGATGTACAGATGGTGTTCCAAGACCCTTACGGTTCGCTTTCTCCTCGCATGACGGTCGGTGATATCATCACTGAAGGTCTCACAGTGCATCAACCTCAAATGGGCAAAGCAGAACGAATGCAAAAAGCACGTGATGTTCTGCGAGAGGTGCGCTTAGATCCAGCATCTATTAACCGCTACCCGCATGAGTTTTCTGGTGGTCAGCGTCAACGTATCGCGATTGCACGTGCGTTAATTCTTGAGCCTTCTTTCATTTTGCTTGATGAGCCAACCTCTGCTCTCGACCGTTCTGTTCAGTTGACCGTCATTGATCTTCTGAAAGATCTGCAGAAGAAACACAACATCGGCTTCTTGTTTATTAGCCACGATCTCTCTGTAGTCAAAGCGCTGTCGGACCGTGTTTTGGTGATGCAAAAGGGTGAAGTCATGGAGCAAGGAACGGCAGAAGAAATTTTCCACAACCCGCAAAGTGATTACACAAGAAAACTGATTGATGCCTCATTTGATCTTGAAAACAATGAAAATCAAGATGATGCAGCCTAGATTCATCACAATTTCATATTCATAAACTAGGATTAAAGTATGGCGAATTTTTCGCCATAACTACGAAAAATGGTATAGCTGCCATTCGGTTTGGCCGCCGAGACTGGTTGGTTCAAAGTTAGGCTTAGTCACCCTAGCAATCACATTGAGTTCCCCCAACCATGAAAAATGCCGCGATGGATGTCGCGGCATTTTTTATTGTATCGAATCAGTGATTTGTACTAAATATCGAGAGTTTCAATGCCCATGTTATGCAAGGCAAATGCGTAAACATCTGTGGTAAGGTCGATTTGTTTGCTCAGCGGCATACCTGCTCCGTGACCAGCATTCACATCAATACGAATCAGCACCGGATTGTCTCCCTGATGCTTATCTTGCAACTCAGAGATAAATTTGTATGAGTGAGCGGGAACGACTCGGTCATCATGATCCGCGGTCGTTACGAGCGTTGCTGGGTATGCCACGCCCTCTTTCACATTATGCACAGGCGAATAGTCTAGGATGTATTTAAACATCGCTTCACTTTGCTCAGAGGTACCAAAATCATACTTCCAACCTTCACCAGAGGTAAAGGTGTGGTAGCGAAGCATGTCTAATACGCCAACCGCAGGTATCGCCACTTTAAACAGCTCTGGACGCTGAGTCATACACGCACCAACCAACAAGCCGCCATTCGAACCACCACGAATAGCAAGGCGCTCTGAGCTCGTATAGTCGTGCTCAATCAAGTATTCCGCCGCAGCAATAAAGTCATCAAACACGTTTTGCTTTTGTTGCTGAGTACCCGCATTGTGCCAAGCTTTACCATATTCGCCGCCGCCACGCATATTTGCCACCGCGTAAATACCACCAAGTTCTAACCAGTTCGCGACATTACCTGAGAACATCGGCGTCAAACTGATATTGAAACCACCATAGCCATACAGCATGGTTGGCGCTGTACCATCTAACTTTGTGCCTTTCTTATACGAGATAATCATCGGTACTTTCGTCCCGTCTTTTGAGGTGTAGAACACTTGTTGAGACTCGTATTCTTTACGGTCGAACGGTGCTTTCGATTCTTGATAAAGCGCAGACTCACCGCTTTCTACATCAAAAGAGAAAATGGTTGGTGGCGTCACGTAATTGGTAAAAGAGTAGTAAAGTGTCTTATCTTCTGTTTTCCCTTGCAGACCATACACAGTGCCTTGGTCAGGTAAAGTGACCTCACGCACTAACTCACCTTGGTAAGTAAACTGCTGAACCTTGGAGAGAACATCAACCATGTAAGTCGCAAACAAGTAACCACCACCTTTGCTGATATCAAGTGGTTGCTCCTGCTCGGCAATGATCTCTGTCCATTGTTGAGTTTGAGTGTTATAGCCAACCACTTTGCCGTTCGGCGCATCTAGGTTGGTATAGAAGATTAAGGTGTCATCTTGGTTATCAATCAGATGTGTATCACCATCGGTTGTATCTCGAAGCGTGATTACGTCTTGCTCTTCTGAAGCGAGATCCACATAAAATAGCCTGTTACCCGACGTAGATTCCGCACCTGTGATAATCAAGAAACGATCGTCTTTGGTTGTCACTCCTGATACATAGCGGTGCTTTTGTGAGTCCGATGCCCCAAATACAACTTTATCTTCTGCCTGCGGCGTGCCTAACTCATGGTAGTAAAGCTTGTGCTGCTCAGTGCGCGCCGAAAGCTCACTGCCCTTAGGTTTGTCATAGCTCGCGTAGTAAAAGCCCTTGCTACCAAACCAAGAAATTGTGGTGAACTTAGCGTCGACAATTTCAGGCTCAAGCTGTTCTTTGGTGTCTACATTAATGACGAAGATCTTACGCCAGTCGCTGCCACCCTCAGAGATAGAATACGCGACAAGAGAATCATCTTTAGAGAACTTCACTTCACCAAGTGATGTTGTTCCTTCTTCTGAAAAGGTATTCGGGTCTAGGAAGATTTCCGCTTCTTCATCCCCTTTATGACGGTATAAAACGCTCTGGTTCTGCAAGCCATCGTTTTTGTAGAAGTAAGTGTATTCACCATGAACAAAAGGTTGAGAGTACTTTTCGTAGTTCTGGCTGCTCGCCACTAAGTCGCGAATTTGTTGGCGGAAAGAAATTTGACCTAAGTAATCAAAGGTCACTGAGTTTTGTCCTGAAACCCACTCTGCGGTTTCTTGGCTGAGATCGTCCTCTAACCAGCGGTATGGGTCTGCGATGTCGTGACCAAAATAAGTGTCGACGACGGAATCTTTACGAGTTTTTGGGTAATGCATAACGTCCGTGTTACTCCGTTTGAAGTTAAGTGTTTTGTTTTATTATTTTGTTGAGATTTATTCTCAATACCTACCTTAGGGCTCAGGTATAGAATTTCAACCAATAGATTGAAACATTTCTTGTATTTATGAACTAATTAAAAGTAATGCGAAATAGTGAGGTATCGCTCTCGAATGTGCTCAATCAAGAGTTTTACTTTGTTCGGAGGTTGACGAGTAAATGGATAAACTGCGTAGATACCCAGCTTTTTACCGACTAATTCAGGGAAAATATCCACCAGCTCACCACTGCGAATGTCGTGATAAACCAAGCAACGTGGTACGTAGGCGATACCATGCCCACCTAGGGCTGCTTTTCTTAGTGCAGTAGCGTTATCCGTAGAAAAGCTACCCGACACTTTGACGATGTAGTCCCCTTGTTTACCTTTGAACTGCCAATCGGTAGCACCGGTAGTTTGATAGGCGTATTGCAAACAGTTGTGTGCGGTTAGGTCGATAGGCTCAATCGGTTTGCCATTCTTCGCGATGTAAGAGGGCGAGGCACAAACCACCCATTGTGAGTCCAAAATATGTCGCGCAATCAGGCTAGAATCTTCGAGATAACCAGTGCGAATCACTAAGTCATATCCACACTCCACCAAATCCACAAAACGATTATCCAATGACATGTCGACCGTTAAGCCTGGGTGCATATTACAAAACTCAGCGACCGCGTCCGCTAAAATCAAATCACCCGAGATAGTCGGTACCGACATTTTGATATGGCCACTAACATTCTCACCAAAGCCTGAAACTGCATCCATAGCCTCTTGAGTGGCTTGCTTCACATTTTTAGCACTGTGTAACAAAACCTTTCCCGCTTCGGTCAGGGTCAATTTACGTGTTGTTCGATATAATAGCTGAGCACCAATTTCTTCTTCTAGCCGAGCAATCCTCTTACTAACTACTGAATTTGTAAGGTTATTTTCTTCCGCCACCTTACTAAAGCTACCCATTTCTATCACCTGAGAGAACAGGATTAGGTCATCTGCACGCATCGATTATGTCACTTTTGGAATAAATTAATTTCATTATTTCCCTATATCTATAAAAAATAAAGGGGTAAATTCACGCCAAATTAACAAAACCATTACAACAAAAATCATCTCTACAGCATAAAGCCGTTCGAGAAGTCAGCGTACGAGGATGTACCAATGAGTGAAACCCTACTTGCCCTTGTGGCGTTTTCGCCAATTGTTGTCGCCGCCATATTATTGGTTGGTCTCAACTGGCCTGCGAAAAAAGCCATGCCCGTTGCGTTCGGAATAACCGTCGCTATCGCCCTAATGTTTTGGGATATGTCAGCTACTCGCGTACTGGCGTCTGTCTTCCAAGGATTAGGTATTACTGTCTCTGTTCTATGGATCGTATTTGGTGCCATCTTCTTGCTCAACACTTTAAAACACACCGGCGCGATCACCACTATCCGTAACGGATTCACCGATATTTCAGCCGATCGTCGCGTACAAGCCATCATTATTGCTTGGTGTTTTGGCTCCTTTATTGAAGGCGCATCAGGCTTCGGTACACCTGCTGCTATCGCCGCTCCTCTATTGGTAGCCATTGGCTTCCCCGCACTTGCAGCAGTACTGATGGGCATGATGATCCAATCTACGCCAGTATCCTTCGGTGCGGTTGGCACACCAATCATTGTCGGCGTGAACAAAGGCTTAGATACGCACAATATCGGTGAAGCACTGGTTGCTCATGGCTCAACATGGGACGCGTACCTACAGCAAATCACAGCAAGTGTGGCAATGATTCACGCAACGGTTGGCACTATGATTCCAGTGCTAATGGCGATGATGCTGACGCGCTTCTTCGGTAAGAATAAGAGCTGGAGCGAAGGTCTAGACATCCTACCTTTCGCGCTGTTCGCAGGTGTTGCCTTTACCGTGCCTTACGCACTAACAGGCGTATTCCTAGGTGCTGAGTTCCCGTCATTAATCGGTGGTCTAGTTGGTCTGGCTATTGTAGTTACTGCAGCGAAGAAAGGTTTCCTCGTTCCAAAAACCAAATGGGACTTCGAAAGCGAAGATAAGTGGCCAGCAGAATGGCTAGGTTCTCTAAAGATCAATCTTGATGACAACCCAGGCAAATCAATGAGCCTAACCAAGGCTTGGGCACCATACGTGATGCTAGCAGTTATCCTAGTAGCAAGCCGCGTAAGCCCTGAATTCAAAGGTCTGCTTAAGAGTGTAAGCCTATCGTTTGGTAATATTCTTGGCGAAACTGGTATCAGCACGGCAATTCAACCTTTATACCTTCCGGGTGGCATCTTAGTCTTCGTAGCGTTAATTGCTGTTCTTCTGCAAGGTGGCGGAGCTAAGTCACTTGGCAAAGCGTTTGGCGAATCAAGCAAGACACTAATCGGCGCAGGTTTCGTTCTTGTGTTCACCATCCCTATGGTTCGTATCTTTATTAACTCAGGTGTCAACGGCGCCGAGCTAGCAAGTATGCCTGTAACGACGGCGAACTTTGCAGCAGACCTCGTTGGCTCAGCATTCCCAGCGTTGAGTGCTACTGTTGGTGCCCTTGGTGCATTCATCGCCGGCTCTAATACCGTGTCGAACATGATGTTCAGCCAGTTCCAGTTCGAAGTGGCACAGACACTGACTATCTCAAGTGCCATTGTGGTTGCCCTTCAAGCGGTTGGCGCTGCTGCCGGTAACATGATTGCTATCCACAATGTAGTGGCGGCCTCTGCAACGGTCGGCCTACTAGGACGTGAAGGCGCGACACTGCGTAAAACCATAATCCCAACATTCTACTATCTTGTTGTGACAGGCATCATCGGTTTGATTCTGATTTACGGATTCCAACTGACCGACGCCTTAATGAAGTAACACTTATGCAGGGTCTCCCCCGCCCTGCACTTTCTCTGGCACAGCGGTCAGCACTACTACCCCGACGCTTTTGGTGTGGCTTGCTGCATCAATCCCCCGACCGATGTGCCAGTCTTTTTCAGTGCAGATAATTGATTGTTCCGTGTATGGAATGTCTCACAGCTCAATCACTTATCTATACTCTATTCTGATGTCGACTGCCGAAAGGATGGCAGTCAGTGAAACACTGACAGAGCAGGTGCTCATTGACTCAGGACGCAATCTTAGAATAACAGCCAGGACACACGAATATGATTATCTCTGCTTCTACAGATTACCGCGCTGCCGCGAAAGCCAAGCTGCCTCCATTCCTTTTTCATTACATTGATGGCGGTTCATACGATGAGCGCACGCTAAAGCGCAACACTGATGACCTAGGTGACGTTGCATTGCGTCAACGTGTTCTGCGCGATATGAGCGATCTAAGCCTAGAAACGGAAATCTTCGGCGAGAAGTTGGCAATGCCAATCGCGCTAGCGCCTGTTGGTCTGACCGGCATGTACGCGCGACGTGGTGAGGTTCAAGCAGCAAAAGCGGCAGAAAAGAAAGGCATTCCTTTTACCATGTCGACCGTATCCGTTTGTCCAATTGAAGAGGTGGCACCTGCGATTGAACGTCCAATGTGGTTCCAATTGTATGTTCTAAAAGACCGTGGCTTTATGAAGAACGTACTTGAGCGCGCGAAAGCCGCTGGTGTAACAACGCTGGTCTTCACCGTGGATATGCCCGTGCCTGGGGCTCGTTACCGTGACATGCACTCTGGTATGAGTGGCCCTAATGCCGCGATACGCCGAGTATTCCAAGCCATGCGTCACCCAAGTTGGGCGTTGGATGTCGGTGTATTAGGTAAACCTCACGACTTAGGCAATATCTCTACTTACCGTGGTGAGCCAACCAAGTTGGAAGACTACATTGGCTGGCTAGGCGCAAACTTCGATCCTTCTATCTCTTGGAAAGACCTAGAGTGGATTCGAGACTTTTGGGATGGCCCGATGGTCATCAAAGGTATTTTGGATGAAGAAGATGCAAAAGACGCAGTTCGCTTCGGAGCAGACGGTATCGTTGTCTCGAATCACGGCGGTCGCCAGCTTGATGGTGTCCTTTCAACAGCAAAAGCGCTGCCAAGCATTGCAGATGCCGTAAAAGGCGACCTAAAGATTTTCGTCGATTCAGGTATTCGCACCGGTTTGGATGTCGTTCGTATGCTAGCACTCGGTGCAGACTGTACGCTTCTGGGTCGTTCTTTTGTTTACGCACTCGCAGCGCAAGGCGGTGCTGGCGTAGAGAACTTGCTTGACCTTTACGACAAGGAAATGCGCGTAGCAATGACGCTTACAGGAGCGAAAACCATCTCTGACCTGTCGCGTGATTCTTTGGTGAAGATTCCTTAGGCAAATCGCCCTAAACCATGTTCATACAAAAAGTGACAGCACAATTGGCTGTCACTTTTTCATTTCATCCGGCGTTACGCCATTCTTAACACAGGCTCGAACTCGGCTTGTTCCTCCGAAAGAAACAATCGAATCGCATGGCATTTCTCGCCCATCAGCCCAAATCGTTGTGGGCACGTTTCCGTATAAAAACCAAAGCAAGTCGCGCCTGCGGCATCCGCTAAATGTAGCGGCCCAGTGTCACAGCAAAGAAATCCATCGAGGTAGCGCAACGTCGCCCCCAATTGACGTAGGCCCTTGCATGCCAAAGTGCGGGAGTCCTTTAACAGCGGTTGTTGGATATCTGGGCTTAGCACTTCCACCCAATTCACACTTTGACCTTGCTTGCGTTCAAATTCAGCCAGAATGGTTAACCAAGCACGATCACTGAGCTTTTTCTTACCTCGCGCACCACGGAAGAAAGCAAATGTTGGGTTGCCTTCTTCGCGTAATTTACGTGCTTGCTGAATACCAGAGGAAAGCTCTTTTGAATCAAACACAATATGATGGTCTAAGGTGTTATCAAGCTCATGTCCCATCGCTTCAAGGATAGAAAGTGGCTTGTAGGCACCGTGACGAAAAGGCGAATCGGCGACCGAGGAGTGAGTAAATACTTGCTCTGTTTTAACTTTCTTAAAAGCGATCTTGTTCTTCGCCGGAATCACAGCGGAAAGAAAAGTGTCACACGCGCCCGCCGTCGGTGCGAACAACAGGTCATATTTCTCTCGCTTTAACAGACGGATGGTCGCAAGTGCTTTATCTGGCGATTTGAATGACAAGTTGGAGTAATGAATTTGATTGATACCAAGGTTCTGAAAAACTTCACCTTGCCAAGGCGAATTCAACAATAGATCAACTTTCGCATTTGGGTATAAGCGCAGAACCTGATGAACAAACGGAAGCAGGAAGTACATATTTCCGATACGACTGTTGTTTCTCACGATCAAAATACGTTTCACCTGATCGTGCGGCATTGGTTCGTGAACAGTGAGAGAGTCGTCATTCAACCAACCTGCAAGTTTAGGCTCAAGTTGGTGCGTCAAACGACGACGTTGTTTATCGAAATTACGGAGAAAAGTCTTCACAGCCATTCCTTTCATTCAAAGGGACATCATGGCTGCTAGTTTTATCAGTAGAGATGTGAATAAATTGTCTACGACAAAAAAATACACGGATGGAATCGGTTAGTTCACCGTGTGTTCGTACTCAATCACAACTTGGTTGCCTTCAATGAAGACATTACGGATTTCACCATCTACAGTGATACGGTTTTGTAGATACACGGAGCCCGAAGAAGAAATATCGCGTTTGCTCATAGATGGAATCACTTGACCAGGACGAACATGCAATTGTTCGCAAAGTTGCTTCACGAAGCCAAGCGTTAGCGGAGCATTCCCACGTAACAAAGCAGAGAACTCATGCAAGCTTAAACCTAGGCGCTTTGCCATCTCCATTTGGGTGAGGTGCATTTTTGCTTTTTGCGACATCCAAATGTCGTAGAGCGCATTTCTATCTAGCTCTGTGAATTCCATGGTTTATCTCCGTATGTCAAAGTGACACTAAAGTCTCATATTTGAGCTTGATAAATGTTAGCGATGAGTCAAAGAACCTACAATTGATGGTTCGAATGATAGCGCTTATCTTTCAAAGTTCGAGTTTCATCACACCGTGTAGGTTGAACAGTACGAGTTTTACATTTCACCATACGTATCATCACCTTGTATTTACACATCAATCATTAACATCACTCTAAACACTCCTCTCCTTAACAGCAAGGATAAGAAGACAAGAACGGATTATTCGAATCACATCATTTTGCTAGGGCGGAAACTCAAACTCTGCTACCTTTCACTCATTGTTCCAAAAAATGAAACTTTACTTATGCCACAGTGGTTTACAGAACTTCAAACTTACATCATGGCCCATCATCAAGACTGGAGCAGCAGCGTACTGTTCATTACGATTGCGAGCTTTTTTGCTTGGATTGCGTGGCGCGTATTGCATTCTCGATTAGCTATTTTGGTCGATAAAACCCCCTTTCATTGGGATGACCTTTTATTAGAAGCACTCAAAACCCCCGTCAGTACCTTAATCTGGTGTTGGCCTGCAACGGTATCTTTGGGCATTGTTCTGCAAAGTGAGTTGGGGAACGAGTTCAACTGGCTCAGCACTCTTAAACTCATTCTTGTTATCAGCATCCTAGTTTGGATTGTGATGCGTCTTATCACCAACGTCGAAGACTACGTGCTGGAGCAGAAAACCCGTGACGAGACAACCGTACAAGCCGTCGCGAAAGTAGCTCGCCTGTTCTTTATCGTCATCGGCGTATTGACCGTTATGCAGGCATTTGGCCTTAGCCTTTCTGGTTTGCTGACCTTTGGTGGTGTCGGCGGTTTGATTGTCGGTTTGGCAGCCAAAGATCTCCTATCAAACTTCTTTGGCGGTTTGATGATTTACTTCGACCGTCCATTTAAGGTTGGGGATTGGATCCGCTCTCCCGACCGTCAAATAGAAGGAACGGTAGAACGTATCGGCTGGCGTATGACCAGCATTCGCACTTTTGATAAGCGCCCACTATACGTACCAAACTCAGTATTCAGTAACATTGTGGTAGAAAACCCATCACGCATGCTAAACCGTCGAATCTTCGAGACGATTGGCTTACGTTACGACGATGCCGCTAAAGTACCCGCAATCATTGATGCGGTTCGCGATATGCTCAAAAACCACAAAGACATCGATACGCGCCAAACGTTGATCGTAAACTTTGATGCGTTTGGTCCATCTTCACTCAACTTTTTCATCTATACCTTCACCAAAACGGTGAACTGGGTTCGCTACCATGAAGTGAAGCAAGATGTTCTCCTGCAAGTCATGACGATCATTAAAGAGCACGAAGCAGATATTGCGTTCCCAACACAAACACTCAAGCTCGACCCGATTCAAATGGCGAAAGCTCAAGCGCAAGACGACAGTGGTTTCTAATTTCAAAATACCAAATACAAAGCCCGCTAAATCAGCGGGCTTTTTTATGACTAGTCACTTCAACCATTATTGCTGCGCTAGAATCATTCGAGCGTTAAGCGGTTGGATTGGACGGTTGTTTTGCCCCATCGCTTTCGCAAAGGCTTTTACTTGTTCTGGAGAGATAGTTTGCGTCTCTTTGATCACCAACCAACGAACCCCTTCAGAACATGGCGGTGTCGTTAGAGAGCCATTAAAACGGTAGTACTCTTTATCACTTGGAATTAAGGCATCCGCATCAAATGGGACTTGGATGGCTACATCCTGATCTTTAGTTGGGATGTTAGCGAGCAGCTTAGCTAGAGCTGTATTCGCGTCACCCATTTTAAAGAACACCGCCACAACAGCCAGATGGCCTGCT
Organism: Vibrio jasicida CAIM 1864 = LMG 25398; assembly: GCF_000400365.1. Taxonomy (GTDB): domain Bacteria; phylum Pseudomonadota; class Gammaproteobacteria; order Enterobacterales; family Vibrionaceae; genus Vibrio; species Vibrio jasicida. The sequence continues at coordinate 67,571 of NZ_BAOG01000022.1, forward strand.
TTATCGGCATGCACAAAGTGTGCTTCTAGTGGGTATTCTTTACCATCTACATGGTTTTCAGATGGCGTATGGAAGTGGAATTGTTTTAACGTAAACTCTTTACCATCAATAGTGAGCGTGTTTTTGCCTTCTAAACTGGTCTGTAAAGTGTGGCCGTTATTCAGCAGTGAAATCGCCTTACCTTCGTAATCAAAATCCAGTTTTTCTAGCTTGGCTTCAGTCGCTGATTCAATATTAATCGGACTTTGGTTTTGACCTTTCGCACATTCAGAAGCGAACTCCCCCCAATTTGCAGGGCCGTGCTCACCCTCATACCCCCAGTTTGCCGCGTTTGCTGAGCCTGCAAATACCAATGCTAAACCAAGTGCTGTCAGTGACTTTCTCATTTTCATTTCCTTTTTTTTGATTATTGATTAATGAACCGTTTTTATATACCTACGTTCATCGCATGCAGTATTAGCAAAGGAATGACAGAATTGGATTAGCTAGCACGGTGCAATCTATGTTTACCTGCTAATTTTGGAAATGATCTCTACATTTTATGTAATTGATAAGTCGACGATTAGAGAGCGTAAAGGTACGGCTACGTACAAAAATATCACAGCAGAAGATCACCCTAACCTACGTTTAGAATACGTAAGAATATAAAATTACAACAGCGATTAAACCATTAAAAAACCACTAGATATATAAATAACAAGATTATATTCATGTGCCATTTCTTTTATTATCTTAATATCCCCATTGAGATATAAATAATTAAAATAAATCAAAAGAGACACATAAAATATTATTATTAGTGTTTTAACCTATCAAAAACAAACCTGATCACATAGTAAAACTTAAAATACAATTTCATTTTGAGCGTTTTATTAGTAAATATCACCTTTTATACAGTCACCTACTGATATATCGACAATCATTGGTATTCTCTTATTTATTTCTTATTGGAATGCCTACCATGCGATATCAATCAGCACCTGTTAATACTGAAGAAACGCAAGAAACAACAATAGAAAGAGCTGCGCGACAGCAGCAAGAACGCAGAGCTGAATTAACTTATTCATCAAGCGACTATAAGCGCTGGAATGATAATCGAAATAAAGTAGTCGCGGACCGTAAAGTAGAAGAGCAGAACAACCATATTCACGTAGGCGAAGAACGTGAGTTTCCCGATGCAATTCTGTCACCGATGCCGACATCAAGAAAGGAAATGAACGATGCGACCGGAACACGTGTGCTGCCGTCAGACTTGCTAGGCTCTAGCTTTAATAACCAATGCGTCAGCGCTGAGATCGTTGCTCACCAGATGACATCTCTCAGCCCAGCGACAAAGAAAGAAGTAGAAGAAAGTGGTGAGCTTGTTTTCAGTGGCATGCAATATAAACACGCACATGGAACAGTAGGCACTATCGAAGTCATTGATACCTTTGCAGGGCAACAACCCGACAAAAAAACATCACAGATGGCCTACTGGGTCGCGCAAGGCAAGTATCTCGATATACCTAAACACCCTGATCCTCATCGCGATCATTTGTATGTTTTCACACCAAACTTCAGCGGCTGCTCTTTTGTTGTTGATGATTGGAGTGATGATCTAATTAGGGTTTATCACGTGGAAGGCAGCAAAGAAGATAAGCAATACAATGACGTAAAGGACCATCGCAACGGTTTAATCAATTATATGAGTTTTCGCGACTACGGTTTCTACCAAATAGGGAACACCACCATCAAGAGTGTGAATGGCTTTGCGTTTATGCGCTACAACATTCAAGCTCGTCATTGGGAAATCCATTATCAAAAGCAAGAGCATGCACCTGCACTTGGGCGGCCAACGACTTCGGCTAAAACATTATTCTCCTCAGAAAAGCACACTGTAAAAGTCATGGTTTCGAAGGAATCTCGCGTAGTTGAAACCGGAACCATCGCGATAAACCGCTAAGGCTGAATTAATAGAAAATAAGCAGTAGCGAGTTTCAAACCAACTCGATAAAACAAAAACGCCCCAAGGTTAACTTGGGGCGTTTTTATTAATCTTATATCAAGAGGTTTTAGGTTGCTTTATCGCGACCTTATTCCCAATCAAGAATAACCTTGCCTGACATACCGCTGCGCATTACGTCGAAGCCTTCTTGGAAGTCATCAATCTTGTAGTGGTGCGTGATGATTGGCGATAGATCCAGACCAGATTGGATCAGTGAAGCCATCTTGTACCAAGTTTCGAACATTTCGCGGCCGTAGATACCTTTGATCACCAAGCCTTTGAAGATAACTTGGTTCCAGTCGATACCCATGTCTGATGGTGGAATACCTAGTAGTGCAATACGACCACCGTGGTTCATTGTGGTTAGCATTGAGTTGAATGCTGCTGGGTTACCAGACATTTCTAGACCTACGTCGAAGCCTTCTGTCATGCCTAGCTCAGCCATTACGTCTTCTAGCTTCTCTTCAGCTACGTTTACTGCGCGCGTTACGCCCATTTTACGAGCAAGTTCTAGACGGTATTCGTTCACGTCTGTGATCACTACGTGGCGAGCACCAACGTGTTTCGCGACTGCAGCTGCCATGATACCGATTGGGCCAGCACCTGTGATAAGCACGTCTTCGCCTACTAGGTCGAAAGAAAGCGCTGTGTGTACTGCGTTACCAAACGGGTCAAAGATAGACGCTAGATCGTCAGAGATGCCTTCAGGGATCTTGAACGCATTGAACGCTGGGATCACTAGGTATTCTGCGAAGGCACCTTCGCGGTTAACACCCACACCAATTGTATTACGACATAGGTGAGTACGGCCGCCACGACAGTTACGACAGTGACCACACGTGATGTGACCTTCGCCAGATACGCGGTCACCGATTTCAAAGCCACGAACTTCCTGACCAATCGCAACCACTTCACCCACGTATTCGTGGCCAACAACCATAGGTACTGGAATTGTCTTTTGTGACCATTCGTCCCAGTTGTAGATGTGTACATCTGTACCACAGATAGCGGTTTTCTTAATTTTGATCAGAATGTCGTTATGGCCAACTTCAGGTTTATCAACCTCAGTCATCCAGATGCCTTCTTCAGGCTTTAGCTTTGATAATGCTTTAATTTTCATAGTATTCACCAAACATTGCCCCGCTCTATGCGTGACAAAAAATTCTTTCATCTAATGCGTTTAAAGAAGAAATAAAGGCTTTGCCCATGAGCCGACTCAGAAGAGTTGGGAAAGCCTTTTATCTTTAAACGTAAGCGCTTTTCTTCTTCTAATCTAACCCCTCCCCTCAGTTTTAGGAGGAGGCTAGGAAGAGGAGACGAAACTTAGATGATGCCCATGTCCTTACCAACTTGGATGAACGCATCGATTGCACGGTCTAATTGCTCACGAGAGTGCGCTGCAGACATTTGAGTACGAATACGCGCTTGACCTTTTGGTACAACAGGGAATGAGAAGCCGATTACGTAAATGCCTTTCTCCAGAGCGCGCTCTGCGAATTCTGCTGCTACTTTTGCGTCACCAAGCATGATTGGAATGATTGCGTGGTCAGCACCACCCATTGTGAAACCAGCGTCTTCCATACGAGTACGGAAGTGTGCTGCGTTTTCCCATAGACGGTCACGTAGGTCACCGCTCTCTTCTAGTAGGTCTAGAACGCGGATAGAAGCACTTACGATTGCTGGTGCAACAGAGTTAGAGAATAGGTATGGACGAGAACGCTGACGTAGCCAGTCAATCACTTCTGCTTTACCAGACGTGTAACCGCCTGAAGCACCGCCCATTGCTTTACCTAGCGTACCAGTGATGATGTCGATACGGTCAACCACGTTGTGGTGCTCGTGCGTACCTGCACCTGTTTTACCCATGAAGCCAACAGCGTGAGAGTCATCAACCATAGTCAATGCGCCGTACTTCTCTGCTAAGTCACAGATAGCCGGTAGGTTTGCTACTACACCGTCCATTGAGAACACGCCGTCCGTTACGATAAGAATGTGGCGAGCACCTGCTTCTTTCGCAGCGATCAGTTGTTGCTCTAGCTCTTCCATGTTGTTGTTTGAGTAACGGAAACGCATCGCTTTACATAGACGAACACCGTCGATGATTGACGCGTGGTTTAGTGCGTCAGAGATGATTGCGTCTTCTTTACCTAGAATCGTTTCAAATAGGCCCGCGTTTGCGTCGAAACATGATGTGTAAAGAATCGTGTCTTCTTTACCTAGGAACTTAGAAAGCTTCTGCTCAAGCTCTTTGTGGATGTCTTGAGTACCACAGATGAAACGTACTGAAGCCATACCAAAACCGTGCTCGTCCATGCCTGCCTTACCCGCTTCGATAAGTGCTGGGTGGTTAGCAAGACCAAGGTAGTTGTTCGCACAAAAGTTTAGTACTTCTTCACCGGTAGAGATTTTAACAGCCGCTTGCTGTTGAGACGTGATGATACGCTCTGCTTTGTAAAGGCCTTCCGCCTTCACTTCTTCAATTTGCTGTTCAATCTGTTGGTAAAATGCAGAAGACATTCGCAATTCCTTCCTGTTTATTTTGTCGAGTTTTCACTCGATTAGAATTAGGTTGAGCCTTTATGTGACGGGGATCACAGGCACTTACTTATCAATTAAGTGTAGTGTAATTCAAGGAAGGAAAAACGATTATCCCTCAAGGTGGAAAAGCATTAATGAATCTAAGGCACGAATCTGATTAATGCTTTTCTATGAGGTTGTAATGAAAGGGGTTATAGCCAAGTCGGCTTAGCTAAAAGTGCTTCAAAGTCCTTAGCAGGTAATGGTCGGCTATAGTGGAAACCTTGTCCGAACTCACAGTTTAGGTTTTTCAGGTAATCCACATGACGCTGTTCTTCGATGCCTTCTGCGACGATCTTCAGATTCAGTGCTTTCGCCATTGCAATAATCACGTTCACAAGTTCACGGTCGGACTCATTCTCAAACATGTTCTGCAAGAAACTGCGATCGATCTTGAGGCGATCAAACGGGAACTTCTGCAAGTAACTTAATGCGGAATAACCGGTACCAAAATCATCAATGGTGAGCTTCGCGCCCAGAGTTCGTAAGTTATCTAGCATCTCCATCAGGTCGCTGCTGTGGTTAAACAACAAGCTCTCTGTCACCTCTACATCGAACAATTCTGGAGACAACCCCGACTCTTCTATGTGCTGCTTGATCTGTTCGAAAAGTCGATCACAGTATCTAAACTGCACACTTGAGAAGTTTACCGACACAAACAGAGGTGTAACGTCCTGCCATTTTGCCGCTTGTTGGCACGCTTGACGAATGGCAAACTCACCCAGTTGATGAATCAAACCATTCTTCTCAGCAATCGAGATAAACTCTTCTGGATTCACAAAACCAAACTTCTCGTCATTCCAACGCATCAGAGCTTCTGCTCCAACAATCGCCCCGCTGTCGAGATCAATGATTGGTTGATAATAAAGCTCTAACAAATCGTGAGAAATAGCATGACGTAAGCGACTTTCCAAGTCTAAGAAACGCTGCAAATCTTGGTTCATGTTGTGGTCATAGAAGCAGAATGCATTACGGCCGTCTTGCTTCACACGGTACATCGCCATATCAGCACAAGCGAGTAGCTGCTCTGAATTATCGCCATCTTCTGGATAAACAGACATACCTACGCTAGCGGACAAGAAGAATTCATGATTTTGCCAAACAAACGGCTCGTTAAACACAGACAATACAGTTGCGGCAAAGCGCTTAGCACTGTCGGCATTGTCTAAGTCTGGAATCACCAATAGGAACTCATCGCCGCCAATTCGTGCCAACAAATCGGTTTTCCGCACCGCCTGATGAAGCCGCTCAGCACTCAGTTTGAGGATCTCATCACCAACAAAGTGTCCCATCGAATCATTGATTTGTTTGAAATGGTCAAGGTCGATGAACATCACCAATACACTAGAGCCTGTGCGTTCAGCGCGTGACAGCTCTAAACCAAGGCGTTCAGAACCATAAACTCGATTTGGTAAACCGGTTAATGCATCGTGCTTGGCTTGGTAAGCCAACTCCATTTCTGACGATTTACGACGCTCTATCTCACTGGTTAAACGTTGGTTTTGCTGAGATAAGAAGTCTTTGCGCTTCTTCTCTTCTTCCAGTTTGATCTTCAGCTCAACACGTGTGTTATTAAGGTTGAACGCATACAACAAGCCAAACACAATCAAAATTGCGAGGATACTTAACCCGGAAATAAATATTCGAGACGTGTAGATATCGCGTTCGCTAAGTGACTCAAACCAAGCTATCAATTTAAAGTGATGGTGCTCGATTGGCACTTCGAAATAGATCTTCTCTTTTAGCTCTTGAGCCAGTGCTTCAGGCTCAGTGATGTTTTCCTGTTCCAACTTACGGCTGATAGAATCCCATACTTCCATTTCCACATTATTGATCTTCAGCACCATGCGACTGTAACTGTCTTCATGCTCCTGATTAGTCAATTGGGAAATGACTACCTTCTCGTTGATATCCGCAATCAAATAGCCGACAGGTTTGCCTGAGAACATGACTTGCTTTATCACCTGGATGAGTACTTTGCCATCTTCGCGCACCGCTCTGACTTCTTCACTGTGGTCGTGATCATTCAGTAAACGCGAAGTATCAACACGATGATCGGACTTTTGACCTGTTGTGATAATGGTCGAGCCATCAAGACCTATCAAAGTTAACTGCTTGTAGATCAATTGATTATTGACGATTTTGGTTTCAGATTTCTCTTGCAGTTTACGTTTTAGATTGATCAAACTTGCGCCTAAACCATACTCCATCGACATGCCTGAAGCGAGGTTGGCAAAGAAGGTTTGTACCGTTTTATCGGTCGATAAATGGTCTATATCTTCACTGGCAATCGTAAATAAATTATCAAGGGTACCTGCATAACTTTTCACCTTTAGATCGAGTTCTCGATGCTGTGATTCTTTTAGTTTATGTTGACCTAAACTGGTGACCGTAATAATCATCGCCAAATAGAGCGACACCAATATCGCACTGACTGTGATGATCTTCTGACTTGATATTTTTTTTACAGACTTTCTCATATATCTTTCTTACTATCTTCTAAGAAGTAGTCATTATAAAAATAGTAAATAGATGGGTAGTATTTCTCGACTAAGGCTTGATACGTCCCATCTTGCTTAATTGAATTTAAGTATTGGTTAAACGCGGTTTTTAATTCAGGAGAGTCCTTACGGAAGGCAACCGCCATTTTTTGGTTTTCTGATACTGGACCAATGACTTTGATTTCCCCCGGCCACTTTTCGAGTGCAATCAATGTATCTGCAACATCAAGCAACGTACTTTCCGCATCGTTTTTCATTATGGCAGGCACCATTTCGTTCAATCGGCGCTGACCATCTGGCAAAATCACTTTTGCGCCAGTGTCATAGAGGTTATACAAGTTCGGGTCGAGACAAGAATGCTCCATCGCTAAGACTTCACGACCTTTAATGAGTGACTTCACCATTGAAATATCGTCATCAATAGAACCTGTTGGCTTAATCGGAGTTAATGAAGAGTCAGTGCGTGCTACTAGCCAGACTGCGGATGGGAAATAGTCCTCCGAGAAATCAACAATGTGTGCTCGCCAATCAAGAATCGTGACGCCGTTAGCGATCAAATCGCCTTCAATCGCCATCTTTTCACCAACCATCAATTGCGCATCTTTGTATTCAACTTGCTGCCCAGTCAGTTTACCAACCACATTGTTCCATTGGGCTGGGACGTATTGGTAACGTACGCCAAGCGACTTAGCAAATCCCTTGATGATATCGACATCCAACCCCGTCAATGTTTGCATTTCACCTTGATCGATGTAGGAAACAAAGTTGGCATAAGGCACACCAATATGGCGTAACACGCCACTGTCCTTAATGTCTTGCAGATCGCCAGCAAAGGTCTGAATTGGTAGCACCGTGACCATCCCTATCGCAAGAGTGGTCATGGTTTGCTTAATTGTTTTCACTGACATGATGAATATCCTTCTCTTTCACAAAGCGCCCAATTAAGGGCGCTTTGATACTTAACAACAGCGTTAGAACGAGTAGTACAGGTCTGCAATCGCTTCGATTAACCCTTCTACATCTCTCTCATCGTGGAACAAGTGAGTAGAGATACGCAGTGCATGCGTTTCAAACGAATCGTCTTTGTACAACTTGAAGCTTGTCGTACGAATGATGTAACCATAGTCCTCGCGAAGACGATCACGGAACAATGTTAGTCGTTCCTCATCCGTCACATCATCAAACGGGTTAAAGGTCGTCAGACCGCTGGTTAGTCCTTCCACGTTTGGTGAGTACATCTTCGCATAAGGTAACGCTTCACTAAGCTGCGTTTTACATTGGTCACTCAATTCTAAAATGCGTGCTTCAATTCGGTCACGACCAATTTCATCCCACATTTTACAACTATCAGCAAGTGCTTGTTTTGACGGATAGTTATCGTTACCAATGTATTGCATTTGTAGCTGTTTGCCTAGGTAATCAGCATGAGAAAGCGATGAGTTGATCAACCACAATGGATTTTCACGATCGCTCCAGTACTCATTTAAACGGTTACCGTTATCACGTACATACAAGATACCTGTCGCGCCTGGACCACACTGCCACTTATGGCCAGATCCTGCATAGAAATCACAATCCATATCGTGAAAATCTAGGTCGAACATACCAACAGTGTGCGCGCCGTCAACTAACGTTGGGATGCGGTGTTGCTTTGCTAAAGAACAGATAGCGTTAGCAGGGAGAGTCGTACCGGTTTTGTAGGTAATATGAGAGAACACAATAAGGCGCACATTGTGGTGGGTTTCAATCGCATCGCGGAAGGCTTGAATGTAATCTTCTTCCGTGACGTTTTCTGTACCAGTGAAAACCGGAAGCTGAATTTCTACCACGTCCACACCAAAGCGATGTTTTGCCACGTTCATTGGTGACGTTGCAGCAACGTGTTCATGGTGAGTCGTTAGAATGACATCACCTGGCTCAAAATGCAGGCCATTGATGATAGAACATAAGCCATCGGTGGTGTTGCGGCTTAGAATGATTTCATCTGGGTTAGCACCAAAGCCCGGCGCAACTTGCGTCACCATTTCAGAAACATGAGGCCAAGCACCAAACTTGTCTTTCATGTCCCACGGGTACTTAGCAACGATTTTATTGTTGTCTTCGTACCCTTCTAAAACATGTTTTGGCATCGAACCTGTCGTGCCGATATTCATGTAAGTCGTTCGTTTATCCAATACGAACTGCTTTTGTACTTTACGCCAGAAGCGTTTGTCGTTTTTTCTACCTAGTCCGTTGTTGCTCCAATCAATTTTCGGTTCTTTTGCTTGAACTGTACCGGAAAATGCGGAAGCACTGACGCCAGCCACAACTGCACCAGTTGCACCTTTTAAGAAATTGCGGCGGCTGCGATTAGTCTGAATAGATTCCTTGTCGCTCATCTTTTCGATCCTTGTCGGAAGTTTAGCCATATTATTAATTATGAATCCGTAACTATCTGTTACTAAACCATTATTACCTCATCACCCGATAGTTTAGATCTTTCAGCTGCCATTAAGTGACTTTAGTTCCACTTTTTCATTTCATATGATGATATAAGCAACAATTTAACCCCTTTACAATAAACAACTATGAGCATAATGAAATATTCATTGAAACACTTATCACAAACATAAAAGATGGCGCATTTTATAATCTTTGAATCGCGCAAAAATAAACGTTGTAATATTTTCATCACAATTTGGGCGCCAAGGTTAATATTTAAATTGAATACGTTAAATCTGTAACAAATTCAGGTTCATTCATTACAATTATTAAAGTGCCATCCAAATAACAAATCAATTGAATCATTGTCCGAGAAATAAATAAGGCCACTATGCACGCCAAAAGATAGCAGGATAAAGAAGGTCGATGAAAGTAAGGCGCTTTTAAGCTAAGCGCCCGAAGACGGAAGTGATACGGCTCGCAAGGTAAATCGCTGTTGGTACTGAGAAGGGGTAACACTGGTTTCTAGGTAACTATGGTGCAGCATCAAAATAGACTGCACAATCTTCGTGCCGATGCCCAAAGAGCCACCTTCAGCATTCTTTTCGATATGGTTAATGAAGGTAAAATGAATTCGAGTCTTATCTTCACTCAAATGTGCTTGGCAATGCACTGCTGAACCAATTGGGCTGTGACGGAGTGCATTCTCCAATAAGTTAAGCACTAAACGCTCTAGCAACCCTTTATCGCCGACAGTTTCAATCTTATCTTCCACTTCAACTTTGAGTTCTACCGTTTTTCGTGAAAACTGGCTTTGCATTGTCTCAGCACATTCGGCCATTAAAGCGCTAAGCTCGACAGGGCAATATTCATAATTCGGCATTGGCGCTTCTTTTCTTGCCGCATCAAGTAACGAATGCAATTGTGTAGAAAGCTTCTCACAATTTCGGAAAGCGACGTCAATCAAAGGATCGGATTCCGGATGTTGCAAGCGCCACGTTTCCAAATAACCAAGCACGCTCGATAACGGCGTTTTCAGATCATGGCTCAGTTGCAACAAGCTTTGACGACGATGAGACGATTGATACTCCAACTGTAAAAACTGCTGCTGAATGTGCTTCGCCATCATCTGATAGGAGTGCGCAATCGGTACTAGCTCTGGCACTTGGCGAGTAAAATCAGGTTGTAGGCGGAAGTCATGCTCGGCTTGTTGTTCAAGTTGATTGGTTACGCGCTCAATGGGATTCAGTAAGCTGCGTTTTACCAGCACATACGCACCCAATGCAAAACCCAAAATCGACACCAACACTAATCCTGCCAGCGCGATGTAAGGGGTATCGACTTGAGCATTGGCAATGGCGTCATGTCGGGTACTGCCAATCACCACATAGAGATAACCGACCGTAGAGCCTAATTCCTCTATCGCCGCGACAGAAAAGACTTTGTGCTCACCACGATTGCGTGGGTCTTCACCCAAAATAGGAAAGGGTTGGTCATTTAAGAATTGCTTAATGGGATTGAGATCCACCGCTCCCATGATCTTCGCCCCTTCTGGTGCTGCATGAGTGGTGATGTTGCCTTGGCTATCGAGGAAGTAGATTTCAAAATCAGGGCCGATCAGCATGAGCGTATGAAAGATCGACTTGAGCGCTTTAGGGTTGTAATCCGTCCCGATCATCAGCGGATTGTCGTCACGCATGTGGCTAGCTAGCTCTTTATGCAGGCTTTGCTTAGTGCGTAACTCAATGGTTTCTTTTTGCCAATTGTAAGTCAGTGCAATCACTACCGCCGCGAGACAGAACCACAAGCTAGTAAATACCACTAAGCGAGATTTGAAGCTCATCCTATCGCCTCCTTAAACAGCGATGTTTTTGAAACACCCGTGATGATTGAAAAATGACGGTGAAAACAACTGCCGACTTACTGTCTTGGCTTACTTCCGTGCATTAGTGTCTTGGCTGAAACTTATATCCAACACCCCACACGGTTTGAATGAAGTGATGATCAGAATCAGACAAAGACAACTTGCTGCGTAAACGGTTAATGGTGCTACACACCGTATGGTGATAACCAGAATGACTGGTGTTCCAAACGTGATCGAGCAATTCATCTTTACTGTAGACTCTGCCCGGACGAGTCGCGAGAAACTGCAGCAAAGTAAACTCTGTCGCGGTAAGAGTGACATCTTTGTCGTTTAGGGATACTTGGTGCAACTCCGGAATAATTCTCAGCGGGCCAAAATCCATCGCATCGTCGAGGACTTCATCTGCCACCTTTGCTTCAGCGGTTTGGCTGACTCTACGCAGCACGTTTCGCACTCGTGCTTGGAATTCTAATACGCTAAATGGCTTAGTGATGTAGTCATCAACGCCCGCTTCTAAACCATCAACCTTGTCCATTTCACCGTCTCTGGCTGTCAACATGAGCACTGGACTCCAATCTTGTTGCTGACGCAAATAATGGCAGATGTCTAGGCCATCACCATCTGGTAAACCTCGGTCAAGGATCAATAAATCAAAGGGTTGTTGCTGATATTGCGCTTTAGCATCGGCGACATTTGTGGCTCGCGACACTTGGTGTCCTTGAAACTTGAGATGCATCTGAACCAGTTCTGCCAAATCATCATCGTCTTCCACCAGCAAAATGTTCGCGACTAAATTGATTGCCTGTTGTTCCATGGTCCTTTCCTTGCCTTCGAGTATCCTCACTTTGCACATGACCGGAACAAATTAGAAATTCTTTCAAAAAAGGTTCCGATGACGCCATGAGGGATAAAGCGCTCGGCTACAAGCGCTTTGGAAAGGAGACGTCATCGGAGCCTGTGTTACTCGACTCGAGTGATGGTGACTTTCGCACCTGGGTTCAAGAAACGATGGTTCGCAGAGAGTGCTGAGTTTGCTAATCCATCATCTTGGCTAATAACACCCGCATGGAAGGCAACAACGTCACTGCTGTCATTACGAGCGGCATTTAAACCCTCACCGCCACCTGCTGGGCCCGGAATGGTTGCGGCAAGCTCATCGTTTAGCTCTGTACCCGAATCCCAAACGTTCATGCTCATTTCATAGCTTTCACCCACTGCGAGCGATTTGAGCGATAGCCCCGTTTCGCCAACAAAGGCATCGTTGGTATTCACGAACATAGACGCCACAGACAAGTAACCGTAACGACTAGGGTCAACCGTGATGGTGACTTCGTCCGATGCGCCAGGCAACACCAATCCATTACCTGAAATACCTTGATAGACACTGTCATTGCTGTTCATCAATTCAATCAGCTCGGCGTTACTACCGCCTTCGGCAAGATGCTCAAGTTCAACAGATGCCGCTTGGCCAATTTCAAACAGTTGGTAGTCACCATTGTGAGTGAGTACCGCAAGCGGAGACATAGGTTGATTCGCAGTCAAGTTCGCCACGTTGACGGTGTAACGGTACGATTTCACTACGTCATTATCATCATCGCTTGGACAACCGGCGAGCAAGCCGACTGAAGCTGCTACTAGTAAGATTCTGTATTTCATACATCCCCCTTACTTCACAACGATTGTGATGGTTGCGACTGGGTTTAACCAACGATGGCTGCTGCTGTCTAGGTCACTGATGCCGCCGGTTGGGTCGCTATCACCAAGGTTACCCGGATGCACGTGAACTTTGTCGTTAGTTACCGTTGCTTCAACGCCTGTGCCGCCAGTACCAAAGGTAATGAAAGGTGGGTTTGGCATGCTAGACGCAAGTTCATCGTTCGCTTCTGTACCGGCATCGTAGCTTCTTAGCGTTGCTCGGTATGTACCCGCTTCCGTTGGAATCTTCCAGCTATCTAGACCGACGAAACCGTCATTGGTTGGCAGCAGCATCGCGCTCAAAGAAAGATAACCGTGGTCGCCACTGTCCAAGGTGAAGGTGGTTGCAACACCCGGATTCAAAATGCCACCAGCAGGATTCTCAACCACCGCACCACCAGCGTTACCAATCACACTAGCAAGACCAGAGATATCACCGCCTTCTGCCATTGCTTCTAGTTCTGGCGTTGCTGCTTGACCCGTTCTGAACATTTGAAGATCAGAACCATGTGCGGCAACAATAAGAGGCGTAAAGTAGATGCCTTTGGTTGCGTTTGTCACGGTGATTTCCAATTCCGCTGCATTCACTGATGCAGAGCCTAGTGCCATAGCGACTGAAGTCATGACGAGTCCGAGTTGGGTACGTTTTTTCATTGTGATTCCATCCTTTAATGAGGGGTGAACTACCCAAGCCCATGTGTACGGCTTTACTTCTTTGTTCGTGACTTGAGTAGGTTAAGCATTACGTTTCGAACGTTTCGAACGTTTTGCGTTCTTGCCTCTAAGAATGACGAGCAAATCTATCAGCAACTTCATCGAATTCTCATAAAATTCTCACAAGTTCTGTTCGAATTCTGTCAGCAGCACTTTTTTACTCTTAATCAGGTGTTTACACTTCGCGCTTTCCCCTCCTACAATGCGGTATTCTCTGTTTAAATCACGATTCTCACCATGATTCATAACGTTCTGTCTGCCTACTATGGCGAAATATACGGCATCGCTTTTTTCAACCACTACTTGAGCGTTTACGACCAAAGTGAACAACAAACACTGTGGCAAACCTTGATTGAAGTGGAAGAACTCACCGCAGAAAAGCTCAAACCTGTACTGCTGACAAATTGCATGGATATCGAAAGTCAACACCAAGAGATGTTGGATAAAGGCTTGGCAGATGCAACCAAGTGGATTGGTTTACCATGGCAAGAGTTGGTGGCGACTCTTCTGAAGTGGGTAGAACCTTATGAGGTCAAATATCGAGAGTGGCATGAAGAAGTGAACGCTTCACAACAGTATTCAATCGCTGAGCGAGAAGCTATCGAATTGATTGCAGACCACGAAACGGCCATTTATCACTGTTGGCAGCAATACCATACTGGTGAATCTGGCTTGCCTGCACTCAATGCATTTTTGGCAAAATATCGTTAAAGCGAGACGGTGACACTTGAACCTCGTGAAACCGTACCAGACAATATCGTTATTCCGCTGCGCAGAACTGAACAATTATGGTTAATCCAAAACTCATTGCCCTACTTCCTGATCTTGCGTCGTTTATCTTAGTGGTAAACGAAGGCAGTTTTACCGCTGCTGCTAAACAACTCGGCGTAACGCCATCGGCTTTAAGTAAGTTGATCACACGGTTGGAACAAGCCCTCTCGGTCAAACTGTTTGAGCGCACGACTCGTAAGTTGATCATCACTCAAGCTGGGCAAAAGGTTTACGACCAAAGCATCGCAATGGTGAATGCCGCGCAGCAAGCCGTTGAGCTATCTGCGGAAGATCATGCTGAGCCAACAGGCGCACTCACAGTGGCAGCCCCTGAAGCATTTCTTAATTCGGTGCTTCAACCGTTTGTATTGCCATTCCTAGAACGTTATCCAAATATTCAGCTTAAGCTGCGTGCAGCAGATGGTGAGATCGATCTTTTTCGCCAAGGTATCGACGTAGCATTTAAGCTCACCGACAAACCCGATGAGAATCTGGTACTCAAAGAGATCAGCAAGACCAATCTTGTTTTATGTGCCTCTCCAGATTACCTCACTAAACACGGTATGCCTGAGCATCCGACTGAACTTGAGCAGCACGATTGTATTTACCTTGCCGAGAACGACAAAGACAACATCTGGTCGTTCTTTAAAGAGGAAGCCTTTCATTCGATTGCAGTAAGCGGGCGTTACGCCGTCAACCATTCTCAAATGCGCTTGAACGGGGTTAAGTCTGGCTTGGGAATTGGGATCTTCCATGACTTCGTGATCAAAGACGCGTTAGAGCAAGGTGAAGTGGTGGAGGTGCTACCGGATTGGATGATCAAGAGTAACTACCACGGTGCTATCGCGATGCAGTATGCACAAACCAAATACATGCCTGCTCGTCTGCGCGTGTTTATCGACTTCGTTAAGGAGCATTTAGTCTCTGAGGAGGCTAACCATGTTTAATGCCATTCATCACGTCGCGATCATTTGCAGCGATTATTTCAGGTCAAAACGCTTTTACACTGAAGTGTTGGGATTGAAAGTCATTGCTGAAAACTATCGTGAAACCAGAGACTCCTACAAGCTTGACCTCGCTTTACCTGACGGCAGCCAAGTGGAACTGTTTAGCTTTCCGGGCGCACCAGAGAGACCGAGCTTTCCTGAAGCACAAGGGCTACGACATCTCGCGTTTTTGGTTGATGATGTTGAACAAGTGAAAGCCTACCTAGAATCGAATGACGTTGAAGTTGAGCCAATTCGTATTGACGAATTCACAGGCAAAGCCTTTACCTTCTTCCAAGATCCAGATGGCTTGCCGCTAGAGATTTACCAGAAATAAAAAGAGCCAGTACGTCCCTGGCTCTTTTACTATTCCATTCTTTGTCTGTTACTAATTCAACGCCGTTTTCAGCTTCTCAACGCGGTTGAACAACAGCCAATCCAGTGCGAGTACTGTAACAATCGCCAAACCGCCCATCGGGAACGCCAGACACAATATCACCAACGTTACTAAGCCAAGCTTCCAAATACCGTCTTGCTGAAACTTAGGTGGCGCACCCAATGCAGCACTGCGACTAGGACGACGAATCCACCACATCACCACGCCTGTGATTGAGATTAAGATGAGCGCCAAACAGAACACTACGTTGAGCACTTTGTTAAGCACACTGACATCACCTTGATGCAGTGACACACCTGCCGCCATGAACTTGGCAAACAAACTGTAATCTTGCCACGTTACATCCACCAACAAGCGACCGGAATATTGGTCAAAGTGACTGGTGCGATCTTGCCTCGGGTCGGAAATATCGCCGCCCATAGAGTTAGCTGCAACGGTATAAACGCCCGTCTCAGAACGTGGCAAAAACAGCTTATAGCCAGTAAAGCCCATCATTTCAGCCTTGAGGATGATATCATCAATGGAGAGCGCATCATGGCTGCCTGCATATGCCACCTCTTCCTTCATATTGGCATGATCATGAGCAGACTTATCTTTCGATTCTGGCACAGCAGCAAGCTCTAAGTTCCATGGCATTTCTTCTGAAGCACCGTGGTTAAGATCTTTGTGTGTCAGTGTGGATTCCGGTTTCTCACCCCATGTGTAATAGGTTGGGAAGGTATTCCAAGCTTGCACCATTTTCGCGCCCCAGATCCCTGCCCACGACAAACCTGAAATCAAAAAGAACAACAAAACAATCGACAGCACACCACCTAAATTCGCATGCAGGTCACGCATCAAAATTCGAGGGCCATTGTTAAGGCGAATTTTCAAAAAGCCGGCGCGGCTGGCGTTGTCTCTCGGTAACCAAAGGTACAAACCAGACACCAACAGCAAAATCCCCAGACTTGCGGCGATTTCAATTAAACGGTCGCCTAGGTCGCCGATGAGCAACGTGCCGTGAATGCTGTTCATCAGTTCATAGATACTATCACTACGGTTAATGGTGCCTTGTACGTCTCCTGTGTAAGGATTTACTGCAACAATCAGCGAGCTGCCTTCTTGGTTTTGAATCGAGAATCGGTTGGCAATATCGGCCGTTTTAGCAGGTACAAATTGAGTGACATTAAAATCGGGATACGCCTGCTTTACGGTTTCCAATTGTGCAGAGACAGGAACCATTTGCTCTTGTGGTGAAACTTGTAATGTCGCTTCGTATCGAGCCAGTTCGATTTCATCATCAAACAACATCACCAACCCCGTGAGGGAAAGCATGAGCATAAATGGAATGACGAACAAACCTGCGTAAAAGTGCCATCGCCACGTCATAAAGTAGATGGATTTTGCGCGTGAGGCTTCCTTGAGTTGAGGCTTTGCCGAGTTTCTCAACATGTGTATTTTCCTTTTTTCATTGTTGAACACCCAAATTCAGCCAAACGCATCCTGCACATACGCATTCGTATGCGGCGCTATTTGACTTAGATTCGGGAGTACCACTGCTCGAAGTGGCAGTGTTGCTGACTATATACCCAAGTGACTTCAAGATGCTGGATTCAGAGCGTTGTCATTGATTCGAGTGCAAAGAAAACAACGCTGTGTAATAGACAACTCTTTCCAAGTTGTTTGAAGCAGCAATCGGAGCAATGACACGCTCCCGAAGGGCGAGTTGCCTTGGCTTGTATACTTTGTTGTCGATATCTTGATTTAGACCCACTAGACCTTTAAATCGCCGCCGCGTCTACAAACCAAGTCATTCTCGCTGAACCAAGCATCTCGAGGTTACTTGGGTATCGTGTAATTGTTTTTGTTATGAGAAAAGGGAAACTGGCGGCGCTCGAGGAACTGGTGTTTCAAATCGCACACTTAGAGCCAAATAAGCGTAGCTGTCAGAAATCACCAAGCTCAGTCTTGAAAGTATCGGTGTCGTTGGAAGTGTATCGTGATGAAAAGTCGAGAAGTGGCTAAACGGACAAGGCTTACCTTTGTGGCTGACAAAGTTGTCACCCTCTTCTATTTGAACCAATTCAAAACCGTTAAGCGTACATAGCGTCGCCCACACGCCCATGCTGTTACCATGAGCATTGATAACAGGCATCAGCGTCACTAGCACCCAACTGAGAGCACTAGCAAATAACATCGAGCGGTAAAAAGGAATTAATCTACGCATAACGGTGACTTAACAAATTTCACACAGCGTAACCAATTCTGAGTGGTAGCTCAAAAACAGGATCAATAAGTGGCTGCTACCTCACAGGTTTTCTTGAATACCTCGATTGACAGGCACAAAAAAGCCCGCCGAAGTGGCAGGCTGATGGTCATTTCTTCAAGTTGGATAAACGGTTAGCTAAACAGTTTGCTCCAGATACTTGGGTTGCGTTTGTCGTGGTACTCTTCACGAAGGCTATCGATTTCACGCAGTTGGTCTTTCGCTTCTTCTAGCTTGCCTGCATCAAGATCCGCTTCAATCTTATCAAGCGTTACCGTCAGCTTGTTAAAGCCTTCTAAGTAGATATCGAACTTCTCTGGTGGGTAATTACCACGCTTAGATTGTTCAACGATCGCTTGCAAACTATCAATCGCAGATTTCATGGTTTCAACATCAGACGCTTCTGCCGCCTGTTTGAATTCCATCTTCATCTGCTTCATGTTTTGTTTTAAGTCGACGGCTTCTGCCATTGCGTACGTTGAGCCTAACGCAATGACACACCCCAACACTAAAGGACGTAACATCTTCACTTCTCCATTGAATGCCGAATTCTGAGCCGGCTTTTTAATGCCAGCAGTGTAAAGCAATCCCTTAACACTTGCATAACCAAAAATGTAATCAAGTTTATGCGTTGCGAATCTCGTCATACTCTGCAATTGGCGTGCGGCCACGCAGCTCTAAGAAGGCTAAGAATTGTTGTGCTGAGTGCGTAATAACTTTACCACTATCGATGCCGACTCTATCCATTAACTCACCCACCAAGCTCAGGTTACCCACATCGTGGCAGAAGTGCGCATCACTGCCTGTGGTGAAGAAGACACCGAGCTCTTTACCGATTTGGGCAATCTCATGGCAACGGTCTACGCTGCCAACACGGCTGTTACCTTTCAATGTGGTGTTATTGATTTCAATCGCGACATTGTGCTCTTTAGCGCACTTCAGTACAGCTTCAAAATCGAAGTCAAAGTTGGGGTTACCTAAATGGCCTAGCGCATCAACGCGACCGTTTTTGATGATGTTCAACAGAGCTTCAGTGTGCGTAGCACTATCTGCTGGGCGGAACACTGGCTCATGAAAGCTAGCAATCACCCAATCCAAGTTGCGATCAACGCTATCTGGAATATCGATGTCACCCTTGGTGTTCATGATGTTAGATTCAACACCGCGAATAATGGCAACGCCTTCAAGAAAGCGAGGCAGAATTTTCTGGTTAGAGAAGAACCAGTAATGAGGCGCACCCGGCATTGATTCCGCGTGGTCGGTCGTGCAAAACATATCCAGCCCGTTCTCTTTTGCCGATTTAGCGTTTTCAATCAACGTACTGTAAGCGTGACCACTGGCGTACGTATGCGTGTGGGTATCAACCTTAAATTCCATCATCAACTCTCTTGGCGCACAAACTGGCGGCTATTGTATACCCACATGTCGGTGATCGTCAGCCCAATATTGGGACGAAATCTAATCTTATTCCTCACAGATCGTTTTAATCAGCGGCAATGCTTTCTCCCAACCATGATTGAACATCGACACAAAATCACTATGGGTAGAAATGGTGATACTGAGCAACAAGCGATCTTGCAGCACATCGATCTGGTAGATCTCTCGTGATCCGATCCACTTAGAAGCCAAGTCAGCGTCTAGTTGTTGCCTATTGTCTGGATTGAAGATGGCAACATGATGAAACTCAAGTTTATGCAATGGCAAAACAGTGTCCACTACTGCCCGAGTCCCCCCCATGTCTGGGTCGTAAAAAGTAATATCCCCTCCCTCTTCCCAGTCGCCATCAAATTGAGATTGCGGTGAAAAAGCTTGTGCCCATCGTTTGTACAATTCGATATCCGTCAGCACGCTCCATACGCGCTGCGGCGTGGCTGCAATCTCGACGTGATAATTTAAAGTCAGCATGTTCTCTCCCTTAGCTACTTTCTTGACGCTAGTTCATCCTGATTAAAAATCAAACAATTCGGTTGTAACCAGAAGAAGAATTGCGAGGCCCGACATCAATGGGCAAGTTCGCATGCAAAGGAGCCACGAAAGCGACATTTAGCAGTCGCTGCATAATAAATACAACTCTGCCAACTCAATATTTGGTGCTTTTCATTAAACTTCGCCATATGGATCGAGATAGAAACAAAGCGAAGCACTAACAACGGACAAAACATGAACGGCTTAAAAAACGGTGAATTTCAATATATAAAACAATGCATTAATGAAATGAAGCCGGAACAATTACGCGAAATAAAAGGCGTAATTGAATTTAGAAGGAAAGCGTTAATCGATGAGAAACCGCTTATCTCTGACGAAGAGATGGAGTTTATCACCATCATGTTCAAGAAAATGGAATAGCAAACACATGTGTTTTTTGATTGAAGACTATTTAAACAAAAAAAACAACGGCATCAACCTCATCGACATCAATTACAAACTGCAAGAAATTGTCGATGAAGGCGGAGTAAACCTCGGATATGAGGTGCTTATTAACCCCGCTAATTTAACAGATAGCGCAGCAAACGAAGTGTATGATCGAGAAATCAAATACCCGCACATGAGCCGAGCATTAATCGCACGCTTAGATAGGTATATTGCTCGCCATGCATGCGACTTTAAAGGGAAACATCTATTCATAAACCTAGAGCGAAGTAACCTATGCGATAAATATTTGCTGTGTGATATCGTCATTCTCAAGAATAGCCTAGAAAATCTAAAGGCGAATTTGGTGATTGAAATAACGGAAAGAGATTCATGTAAGCGCTGTTCCGAGATCAGAAAAGGATTTGAGTTTCTGCAAAAACAAAAAGTGTTACTGGCCGTTGACGACTATGATTTAAACTCTGACTTTCGAGAAGAAGAGCTCCTTTCCGGCTTCTATCACTTCCTGAAAGTAGAACACTCTGATGAAGCAGATTACTACAAAAGAGTGCTGGCACTGAGCAAGAGGACACGAACAAAATTAATCATCGAACGTGTTGAAACGCAAGTGGCACGCAAGCAAATTACCCAAAGTGATGTCCAGTTCTGGGGTTTACAGGGGTTCTTGTATACCACTATCGCAGTGAGCCTTTGAGAAAAATCACTCCTGACGGAAGTCCTTGAGATTACATCTATTGCATTCTACAAAATTACACAATTCCAAACAGCGAAGTTTCTTTTTAATTTTTGGAATTAAAACAGGATTAGAAATTGATCTAATAATATCGAACTTCACAAGGTACAATCCCATTCTTTGGTTATTATCAACAGGGGGATAATATTTTATTTCTTCTGCATTAAATACTTTTTTTGAAAACTCTAGAATGGGGTATCCGGCAATAAAAATATAGACATAATCTTTAGACTTACATTGCCTTATCAAATAATAACAAATAGCCTGAACAACTAACTCAAAGAAATGTTCTGAATTCATAGCATGGCCCAACTTGACCAAACAACTGCGCTTTAGTTCGTTTTCTGGAATAGGAATAAAAGATGTAAGATTATCTAACTTCTCTAAGTTTAAGATGCCAGCCCAATGTCCAACTATGTCACCTTGACTGTTTGTTAATAGGATTCCCTTGTATTTAACCTCATTTTTTAACGCGTACAATTCGTCAATAAAGCCACGTAGCGCAGACACATTGTCATAGAAGTCATGAAATAATTCGATATGTTCATAGTATGTGTGAGATTTAATTTCACTGGTCACTTTGTCTGGCATACGATTATAAGACAAAGCGGTTAGCGAGAAATCAAACGCTTTTATAAGGTTCGTCAGGACTGCCGAGTAACGAGACGGGCTCTTTTGTTCACTTTCGTCAATGGTAACGATGATGTCCGCAAGATCCTGTTCAAGAGACTTAGCAATAAGAAACTGCTTGTATAATGGAGGGACGACTTTTCCTGTTAGCCACCGACTTAATGTAATTGAGTCTAAACCTTTAAAGTCATCGTAATATGATTGTTGTAATATCGCGATCAACTCTTTTCTAGAAATTTCTCGCTCCTCTAACCAAGAAGCAAGTTCCCTTTCGAAATTGTAACTCATAATCTCACCACTAAAACTGTATTTTTATTTATTAACGAACCTATTAACCAATATCTTTGCCAATAACAAGCCATACAGTCATTCATGTTTTTCTTTCGAGATTTAACTATGACTGACTAAGATTAATAGATTTTAGTAATGAGTGGATCATACACTAAGATAATAAGGCGTCAGGTTAGCAGCTCCTTCGATACTAAAAAACCGATGCTAACACAGTTGATTTTTGTTAAAGATATTATCCTATGTATACTGGAAGTTATTATAAGATAAAATACGAAGCAGCCATTAATATAAAACATAATTTTTGAAGTCACTCTAAACAATATTGTCGAGAACGATTTTCCACTTAATGTTCATTAATCAATACGTTTAAATAAATTAACAGTTCGATTTTGAGCCTTATACGAAACTAATAACCGGACCCAACAAGTGTTCAGCGCTGTCGCAAGGACAATCAAAGTCACGCCTATGATTTGTCTGTGGCTCATTTGGTCATCGAAAAACATCCATTGCCACACTGCGGTAAACAGTAGATTGGTGAAAATAAGCGGTGCAAGTTGAGAGCCACTGCTAGCTAACTGATACGCTTTCGAACGAAATACCTGTGTATTGATGATCAAAAGAGACATCAAAAAGACAAACAATGTATTCGGTGTTTCAAACGCGTGTAATGAAAGCGAGTGCAATAAAACATTTGAATCATTGAAGAGCACCAGCGGTAATATCAGTAAAGCAGCGCAACCGAACGTCCAGAAGTTGATTTCTAGTGGCGACATGCCGCTCTTACTGGCTTTATAAAGTGTCAGCTGCGAACCCGAGTTAAACAAACCACCCGCCAAGCCCAATAACAGGTCGACTCGCCATGTAAACTCACCATCTGAGCCTGCCAACAGAATGACTCCAGTAAATGCCATAACAAGTGCCATTATGGTCGATATTCGTATCTGACCGCGCATAAATAGCTTCTCGACGATTGGCATAAACAGTGGTCCAGTAGCGAAAAGGACCACGCCTTCAACAAGAGTTAGCGTTTGTAACGAGGCAATAAAACAAAGCTGACACAGCCCAATACAAAAAGCGCGAAGTAAAATGGGTTTAAACGTACTGGCTGTCGGTAACCTCAGTCTTTTGAACCGTAGCATCACTAACAGAATGATCGCTGGAGTAAAGAAGCGTAAAAAACTGAACATGGTGACCGAAAAATCATTACTAAGCTGCTTTGCTAACAAGCCAGTAACAGATAAGCTTAATGTAGACATCAACATGAAG
Source organism: Vibrio jasicida CAIM 1864 = LMG 25398 (assembly GCF_000400365.1). Lineage (GTDB taxonomy): Bacteria > Pseudomonadota > Gammaproteobacteria > Enterobacterales > Vibrionaceae > Vibrio > Vibrio jasicida. The sequence continues at coordinate 91,016 of NZ_BAOG01000022.1, forward strand.
ACGATGGGTTTGTTTTCTACGTTCATTGGATACTCCTTAATTCATGGAGTATTTTAGGCAAAGGCGTTCATCAGAAATAGCGAGTTATTTTAAACGCTAATGTAAGAAAAACTTACAGATTGAGAGTCAGCCTACCGCTAACTACAAAGTTAATAGGAGTGAAGACACTATGCGCAAATTAGTCCCATTGAAGTCGATCTATGCCTTTGTTGCTGTAGCAGAGACTGGCAGCATGACAGAGGCTGCTCAACTGCTCTCTGTTAGCCATTCCGCTGTTAGCCAAGCCATTAAATCTCTAGAAAACCAAGTCAACAAACCTTTATTTGATCGTGTTGGTCGCCAAGTTCGCCTCAATAATGAAGGCAAAAAATACTACCGAAAAGTAGCTCCGGCACTTGAACAAATCGTTGATGCCACCGAAGCCTTGATCCACGACCAAAATTCCAAACGGATAACACTTAATATGGTCAACTCACTTGCGTTGCACTGGTGGATCCCACGCATGTCGAGCTTGCAAGATTTCGCTCCTCAGTTAGATGTCCGCCTATCCAATCTGATTGGGCAGTTCCGTTTAGAGCAGGAAGGCATTGACGCCGCAGTGGTGCATGGCAGCCCTCAAGAGTGGCAAGATTACTATTGTGAAAAGTTGAGCGAAGATGAGTTAGTGTTGGTGTGCAGCCCCGAGTTATTAGCGCAACCTGATAATCGAGACATTCAACAACTGCTATCAACTTACCCCATTATTGAAGTCACTAACGATCGCAGAAAGCACGACTGGCAAGTTTGGGAAGAAGAGACAGGATTACTGCGGCCTACCAACAAAAAACCAATGACCTTCAACATGTCGATTCAAGCTGTGCAAGCCACAACTCGACGACTGGGCTTATTGGTAACACATCGCTTGTTTGTGAAAGACGACATCAAATATGGACAATTAGTGGAATTGGGTGAGCCAATCACTAACCCCTATCAACAATTTTACTTTGTATGCCCACCCCATAAGCTCAAACAAGAGGCATTTCATTTGTTGAGATCTTGGTTGAGGCAAGAGTTCAGCTAATTCGAACGCAGCCCGTCGTTTCGTCGTCTATAGGCGTTATGAAATTTATTCGTTTCTGTAGTGAATAGATTAATGCCGGAATTGGTATAAAGTAAAAGAAGTACTTTTGAACTCCAAGGATGGCTTTATGAGGTTGTATCATGTCTTAATAAGTGGCGTTTTACTCATTGTGCCAATGACAAGCTCCGCAGAACAAGCAGTCGGTGCAAATGACTCGGATTTAAAAACGTTTATTATTGGCGGCCAACAAGCCACTGCCAATCAACTTCCTTTCTTTGCTCGCCTGATATTACACCGTACTGGCTCGAGTCAGTTTGCCAACATCTGTGGTGGTACCATCGTCAATGATAGATACATCATGACCGCCGCACACTGTGTCGAATCCGACGTGTTTACCGATGGTTGGACAATCGATGATCTTCGAGTTTTAGTCAAAAACCCAACCATGAATGATGTGTTTGTTGAAGAATTCAAAGACGTACGCGCTATCACGATTCATCCCGATTACAACGCGAGTAACTTGTGGATCAATGACATCGCGATATTGGAACTAACTCGCCCTATCACAGACAACGTCCAATCCATCACATTGCCACAGGACTTTGGTGACTACAGTAACCGGTCAGCGTTCCAAATCTTTGGCCTTGGTCAAACCTCTACCAACGATGCGACAGGACCGAATTACCTGCGCTGGGCAGAAATCCAACCTCTTACAGATTCACAATGTTCTTCACTGGTTTCAGGTTTTAACTCTCAAGAAAGTTTGTGTGCGAACGGCTTCCCAAACCAAGCTTACACGGGGATATGTAGTGGTGATTCAGGCGGCCCGTTAACGTATCAAGATGGTAGCGGTAATTATCAACAAATCGGTATCGTCAGTTACGGCTCATCGGTTTGTGAGTCCCCTGCCATTCCAAGCGTGTTTACTGAAGTGCTCAATTACACCCCTTGGATAGAAGCCCAAACCAGTGCTGGGGCGAAGACAAATTACGACGCTGCTTTAGCGGCAAGGGAAGATTATCACAGTCAAGGCGACTCTGGGTTTGACCCAGAAGACACCACAAGCAATGACTTCGGTAATAATGGCAGTGATGGTGGCTCTGTCGGTTTTGGCCTACTGACGCTTGGCAGCTTATTCGTATGGTTACGTCGCCGCCAGCCCTTGTAGCACGTAGCTTCACCCACAGTTACACTTTGTAGAATAAAAACTCTAAAAGTACGTATATTCCAGTTCATTTGATGCCGATAATCCTGTTATTATCGGCTACCCAACTATTTTCAGATCAAACTAATGAATAATGCCGCATCGAGTCGCCATATGAGTGCGATGCTGTTCCTGACTCTCGGCGTCACGTTGTCCATCTTTGCTGGGTTTGCCCTCTCGCAAATGTTTGTTATCCAGAAAGATGCGTTTCAGCTTATCTCTGTGGTCAGCTCCGTGATGATCGTCAGCTGCTTGCGCTATCAATGGCGTGCACTGCCTGCCATTATTCTGAGTTTATTGGCCTACTATATCGGAACGGGGCGTAGTCTAGAACATGCCTTACTCTACGCTCTCACCGTCCCTCTATTGCCTTTTGTTTTTTCGAGTTTGTTCCACTACCTCAATAACCGCTCACTTCATCAACCAGCCGCACAACGGATCAGCTTATTTTTTGTCATCGTAGGCTGCTTGTTCCCGTTCGCAAATACCATAAAAATGATGCTGGTGAATACCTTCGTTGACGGGCGCTTTTTGAGTGCTGATTTTTTGTTTTATGCCACACTTGGCAATTACTTGACCCAATTACTCGTCACCCCAATTTTGTATGTAATGGTCAGCCTTATTACCGATACAGACACTCAATCTTATCTCGCACTCGATAAAAGGCTTAGGGTGTCCAACTCTCGCTGCCGGGAGTATTTAGCTTGGTTGGCAAGCTGCGTCATTTTATTTGTTGCCGCCGCTCTTTCTTCATCCTCATTTATGCTCAACTCGTTAAGCTTCTTTGCGGTTTTACTGGTCGTAATTGGATTAGCCAAACACGGATTAATTCGACCGCTGTTTGTGGGCTCTCCATTCATTCTGTTGGTGATTCATGACGGCATCAGTCACTACAATGCCGACCGAATTTATGCTGACCAGTTTTATGGCCTGCTTGTCATCATTGCGGTATTGACCACGCTCGCGTATTTGTTGGGCGGTTACTCAGTGAAGCTCTTCGAGATGACTCAACGACAAATCCGCTCAGAAAGGATTGACCCGTACACCGGCCTGTCAAACATCGCTCAATTAAAAGAAGACATCAGCCATCAGTCTTATTCATTGCTGATTTATCTCGACCTGACACCAACGTTGTCGATGCTGACGGACTTAGGTCATGAGGGGAAATCACAACTCATCATGCAATTAAGCGAGTTTTTATATTCGCGAAATGAAAGCATCAATCGTTGCTATCGTCCGCCTTTTTCCACAGGGTTGCTGAGTTTCACTCACTATTCCGATGTTGCAGAACAAGAGCTTCAAGAAGTCGTGGAATATTTAGAGAGCTTTCAGTTTTACTGGCGTGGAACGTCTGTCGCCTTGGTCTCACCAACCGTTTATTGCTCGGTCGTCAACCAAGGGCAAGATATTGAAAAAGTCGTATCAATTCTGTGCGATCAACCACCACAGAGCGACAGCAGCATTCATTGGGTCAACGTGCAATCTTTTGAAATGGACCGCGTCGACAAGTTGAACCACATTCAGCAAGTGTTTAAACGAGAACAGTTCGAACTGTTCTGCCAACCATACATGCGACTTTCAGGCCCTGCAGAGAGTAAACAAAGTTTTGAAGTGCTGCTTCGCCTAAAAGAGCAAGATGGAAAAGTACTGCCACCTTCCGCATTTTTTCCTTTGATCAATCAATTCGGATTGGAAATCAAACTCGATCATTGGGTGATTCTGAATACCTTCCGTATGCTGAGCGACAAAGTCAAAAACTGGGATACGATAGGGCATTGTGCTATTAACCTTACGGCTAAAACACTAAGCGCGGAAAACCTTGCTTCTCGTATCATTGAGAGTGCACACAGCTTCGATATTCCCTTAGATAAGATTTGTTTTGAGATCACCGAATCGTCAGCATTGATCAATGAACAACAAGCTATAGAGACCTTGAATCTTTTACGTAAACTCGGTTGTAAAATCGCAATTGATGACTTTGGCACCGGTTACGCAAGCTTTGCTTACTTGCGTCGTCTACCGCTGGATATCTTGAAGATCGAGGGGGCATTCGTTCGTGAAATCACAGAGAGCGAGACCGATCGTTTGATCGTCAGTTCGATTGCGACTGTCGCTAAAGAGATGCACTTAGAAACCGTCGCTGAATTTGTCGAAACTCCCGCACACAGCCGGATTCTACGAGACTTAGGCATCGACTTCGCACAAGGGTATGGTGTCGCGAAGCCCTTACCTATGAATGCTTATTTGAATACGTTGTTTGAAATCGAAGAACAGAGACAACATCTTACAAGGTCGGAAGCGGTCACATTATGACGCTTCACGCTATCAGATTTCGTCTATAAAATTTTGCGCTTTAAGCGAGAGTTTATGATGTCTTCAATCAGCTTTTGCTCTTTCTTCAATTTTTCGTAGTTCTGCTTGTTGCGCCAGCGTTCGAGGACTTTGTCTAACCCTTGAACTCGAGCATGTTTGTATTCAAGATGCTTTTGTACCGAAGCACACTCAGCCTGCATTACCGCTTGTTCTTGCTCATGGTGACGCAACATCTTTTGTAGCATCTGGTCGACACGATTTAAGTTCATCAAGGTGGCACTATTGAGCACTGGCGTTGTCAACGCCGATTGTCCCGCATGAACTTTAAGAGCGGAAAGCTGTTCTAACTGAACGGCAAGATGAGAGTGACGCTGACGCATCACATTTAATTGATCCCCTACTCTATCCCGTTGCTTTTCTTCCATTTGGCGCAACTTGCCGACGGCTTTTAGTTTTGATTCCATTTGCTACCTCATTGCTGCTCACTTTGGAACATTTGTGCCAATGCGGTCAAACTGGTTGAGTAATCAATAGACTCATTTGCCGACTGCTGTAAGTACGCTCTAAGATGCGGATACATAGAAACCGACTGATCCAGTTCCGGATCTTGTCCTGGTTGATATCCGCCAAGTGGCAAGAGTTCTTTAACTTGAAGATAATTGGAGTACATTTGACGGAAGTTGTTCGCTATCGTGCTGTGCGCTTCATGGGTACAGGCGTTCATGCAGCGGCTTATCGATGCGTTAATGTCGATCGCTGGATAATGCCCTTGTTCTGCGAGTTGACGTGAAAGCACCACATGCCCATCAAGAATCGCACGTGCGGAATCCACAACAGGATCTTGTTGGTCATCCCCTTCCGCCAATACCGTATAAATCGCCGTCAAACTACCATGTGGATTTTCACTGTTACCTGCACGTTCCAACAGCTGTGGTAACACGCTGAACACTGAAGGCGGATAACCACGTGACGCTGGCGGCTCCCCTAAAGACAGCGCTATCTCACGCTGCGCCATTGCATAACGTGTTAAAGAATCCATCAGTAACAACACGTCTTTACCTTGGTCACGGAAATACTCCGCCACACGGTGACAAAGCAGAGTCGCGCGCAAACGCATCAAAGGGGATTCATCGGCTGGCGCGGCGATAATGACCGCTTTCTGACGGGCCTCTGGTGTTAAGTTACGTTCGATAAACTCTCGAACCTCTCGACCACGTTCGCCAATTAAGCCGACAACAATAACATCAGCTTCGGTGTTTTGAGTGATCATCCCCATCAAGACACTTTTACCGACACCACTGCCCGCCATTAAACCAATACGCTGCCCTTTGCCAACGGTTAATAAACCATTAATGGCACGAACACCAACATCCAGCGGAGTATCGACAGGGCGTCGCTTAAGTGGGTTAATCGGTTTTGGTTCAAGTGAAACACGATCTCCCCCTTTAAGCGGCGCGCCATCATCGAAAGGTTCACCTAGACCATTCACTACTCGACCAAGCCATTGTGAGCTGAGTTGAACGGTGCTATCGCCATCCAGCGGGATCACTTTTGCTCCCGCAAACAAACCACCTAGACGACGAATCGGCATCAGGTAAGCAACGGTATGATCAAAGCCGACGACTTGCGCTTCAATCATGTCGCCTTCTGCGGTTTCGACTAAGCAGCGTTGTTCAAGCTTGAATCGACAACCCACGGCTTGCAGCATTAAGCCGTTAACTTTGATTAGTCGCCCTGTCACTCGTGCAACCGGAATCGAATCGAGCGACGCGAGTGCATCACTCAAGCGTTCGTTCAACAACTCGTGGCTGGAAGTACTACTCATGTGCAACATCAACCTGTGGCAATACGGCTTCATCCAGCAAGTGTTGTTTCACGTTATCCATACAAGCTTGTAAGCGAGAGTCACAGCTCGCATCGGCTTCTGCATCCTCAGTCACTAACTGACACCCACCAACAGGTAACTCCGCGTTTGCGACAAGCTTCCAAGCGGTTGGTAAGTCAGCATTGATTTGCGTGATTCGCTCTAGGTCTTGTGGATTCAGATGTACAATCACGCTTTCTGCTTTGCCCGGCATAGCGGATAAGGTTTCATCCACCAAAGCCAAAATCTGTTGTGGCATCAGAGTCAGCTCAGCACGAATCACTTGCTGTGCAACCTTCTGTACCAATTCACAGATCATATGGCGTTGCTGTTGTTCTTTCTCGCTTTGCCAACGCGATAATGCTTGGAACAACTCATGAACGGGTTTTGCCGCTTCCAGAAAGCCTTGCTTGCCAGATTGCTCTCCAGACACAAATCCTTTTTGAAAGCCTTCTTTTTGGCCATCGAGCAGACCTTGTTGCTTGCCTTGCTCAATACCTTGGCGAATGCCCTCGTCATGCCCTTGCTGCAAACCTTGCTGAAACCCCGCTTCCAGCTGTTGTTGAACGTCGGCTTGAGTATCTTGCCAGCCTTGGTTCTCCATCGCGAAATCGTCTTCGATGTTCACAGGTTGCGCCAAAGGAGGAAAACGATGTAAGCGGTATCCACTTGGTGGTAATCGCATGGTGTTATTTGCTTTTTCTGCCATGGTCTTACTCCACTGTTGGCTCTTCGTAGAGCAGTAGCTGAATTTCACCCGCTTCATCCAACTCACGCACCATCTGCATAATATCCTGACGCGCGCGCTGTACTCGGCTCAACACGACGGCTCCACGCAGTTCCATATCGTCTTCTAACGCTTTCACCATACGTTGCGGCATAGAACGCTTGATCGCCTGTTGCAGTAGGATATCGGCACCTTTCAATGCCACCGCCCACAGTTCCAATGGGATCTGTTGCACCAACGCATCCATGGTTTCTTCGCGCTGACGGCCCAGCACCATGAAATCAAACATATTCTCTTCGATTTCGTTTACCACATTCTCGTCATGCAACTTAAGCATTTCCATCAAGGACGCGCGGTCGCCTTCAAATCGGTTAATGATGTCAGCAGCTTGTTTCACGCCCGACAACGGGGTGCTTTGACTTGCAGACACTTTCTCGATACAACGTTCCACCAATTCGTGCAAATCGTTCGCAACCTGATGGTCAATATCTTGCAACTGAGCAATACGGAACACGATTTCATCATGGTAGTCCTGCGGCAGATGCTTCAAAACAGCCGACGAACTGTCTGCTGGTAAATACGCCAAGAAAATCGCCTGCATTTGCGGATGTTCGTTAACAATGAATCGCGCTAATGTCTCGGCCTCTACCCATTGTAAGCGCTGCATGTTGTTACGAATTTCATCGCCATACAGGTTGTTCAGCAGACCTTTTGCCAAATCGTTACCTAAAGCTTTGCGTAAAGTGTTCGACAAGTATTCTTTCGATGCGCCACGAATGCCGCTGTGCTCGCGAAAATCTTCAAAAAAATGCTGAATCACACCGCGAGCAGAATCACTTTTGATGCCATTTAACTTTGCCATCGCACGTGTCACTCGCTGGGTCTCATCACGGCTGAAGTGCTGCAACACTTTTGCTGCGGCATCCTCACCCATGCCCAGCAGCACGAGCGCGGTTTGTTCTACATAACTAAGCGTCTGCTTTGACGTTGACTGAGCTGTGTTCATTGATGTTTACCCATTGTTTCAGAATTTCGGCTACACGCTCAGGCTCTTCATTAGCAATAAGCTGTAGGTGTTTCAATTGGATTTCTAATGGAGAGCCGGCTGGCGGTAACATGTCGCTGTTGACGTCCAAACCAGAGGAGACGGCAATCCCCTTCTCGGACAGTCGGCGATTCAATACTTCTTCACGTTCACGCTCTTCACGCGTTTGCAGATTGTCGTATTGCGGCTCTTCCTGTGGTTCAGCAAACTCCAGTTCCTGTGACGGTTTATCAGCTCCAGTTAAGTGCATGATCAAAGGACGAAGCACAAAAAAGATCATCGCTAATCCCAACATCCCGCCAATCACATAACGCAAGGGTTGCTGTACGGTTGGGTCTTGCCACCAAGGCAGTGCTGGCGGCGCATCAATCTCGATTGGTGTGAAGTTGAAGCTCATCAAACTCAAACTGTCGCCACGAGTCGCAGAAATGCCGACAGCGTCCATGATCATTGTTGAGATTTGGGACTTGTCCGCTTCGCTCCATGCCACACCATCTGGTGATGCTTGTGAATTCAAGAGGACTGACACACTTAGCTTGTCAATTTGCCCCTGCTGATATTGAGTACGACGAACACTGCTGCCAACCGCATATTGACGATTGATCTCTGAGCGCGCGTTAGTGTTTTGGCTATCGTTGGTTGGCGTTTCACCCGTAACCGGAGGTTGATTGCTTAGTGAGCCAGGGATGCCCAAAGCAATTTGATCAATTGAGTTATTTTGAATGGTATGTTCATTGCGAACCACTGGCGCATTATCGAGGATCTCTTGCGTCTCTTCGACTTGACTAAAGTCCATATCGGCTGCAACTTGCACGCGGAAGTTACTTGGGCCAACAATCGGCGTTAGCATGTCTGAAGCACGCTGGATGATTTGCTTCTCGACACTCTTTTGGTATTCAAGGTATTTAGCGTTAACTTTACCCGCTTCTGCAGAGGCAACATCTGCACTCAATAGTCGGCCATATTGGTCAATCACCGAAACAAATTCTGCCTTCATTGCCGTCACACTACCCACCACCAAATTGATGATGGCTTCCACTTGTTCTGGCTTGAGATCTTCACCTGGTTTCAGTTCTAACATCACTGATGCAGAAGGGTTTTCTGTATTCTGGCGGACAAACAAGGTTTGACGAGGAATCGCTAAGTGCACACGCGCATTTGCGACTGCATTAAGCGACATGATAGTGCGTACTAACTCCCCCTCTAAACCATGACGATAACGCGCCGTTTCCATAAACTGACTGGTGCCAAGAGAGCTGTCTTCTTTTAGCGAATCTAAACCCGTAGGCAATTTCGCTTTAACCCCTTTTGATGCCAACAACATGCGGATACGAGCGACTTCACCTTCTGGCACTAATACTTGTCCATTTTGCTCTTGCATGCGGTAGCTGATGCCTTCGCTTTCCAGTACCGACACAATCTCACCGATATCAAAGCGCTCTTGCTGGCTGTAAAGCGGACGGAAACTTTGGGAAGAGCTCCATAATGCAACCACGATAATCGCAGCAACAATCGCGGCTAAAACCGCAGACAACACCAGATTGCGTTGGCTGCTAGACCACAACTGTTTGATTTTATTTGTGACATCATTCATCCCATTATTCGATGAAAGCGTCTGTGTCGTGCCGGAATGCATCGCAGAATTTCCGGCCACTTGAGTGGTAAGTTCTGACATGGATTACACCGGCATCTTCATTATATCTTCAAACGACATCACTACTTTGTTGCGCACTTGCATCAAAGCATTGAAAGAGAGACTCGCCTTCTGACTGGCGACCATTGCCCCTACTAAATCATCACTTTTACCGGTCTCAACGGCTGTCATTTTTTGACTGGCGACCGATTGGTGTTGGTTAACCGTGTCCAAAACGCTGGTCATTGCTTGCGAGAAAGACAATGGTGCATTCAAAGATTGCTGATCCAAAGGGTTAGCACTCACTACAAATTCTGGCGGCTGAACATGCGTTCGCATCGCCTCCATTTTCGACAGCATTAATTGCTCTGCTGAGACCGCATTGGTAGGTTGACTTGCCATCTACATTTCTCCTTTTAGGCAGCCGAGCCAAGCGCCGACTGTAAATCAATACCGTGTTCGCGCATTGCTGCAAGCTTGTAACGTAACGCTCGGGTAGACACACCCAAGGCATTTGCGGTTTTGGTTCGGTTTCCACCAAACTGACGTAATTTATCGAGGATGAACTGGAACTCAGCTTGCTTCTTCGCTTCAACATGACCAAAACTTGAGGTTGGCTCTGTGCGAGGGACTGGCGTCAGCAATTCAATTGGTAGCATCAGATCATGCGCAGTGATGTAATCACCGTGACGCATGACCAAAGCGCGTTGAATGACGTTTTCGAGTTCACGAATATTGCCCGGCCAGTGATATTGGCTTAGGGCAGCAATCGCATCTTGAGAAAGGTGACAGCGACTGCCATCTTGATATTTCCCAATAAAGAATTGGCTGATCGGTAAAATATCTTCTTTGCGTTCACGAAGCGGTGGCCAGTGCAGTGGCAAAACATCTAAGCGGTAGTAGAGATCTTCGCGGAACGTGCCTTTTTGCACTTCTTCACGCAAGTCTTTGTTGGTCGCAGCAATCACTCGAATATCGAGTTGAATGGCTTTGTGGCTACCAACGCGTTCCACTTCACGCTCTTGTAATACACGTAACAACTTCGCCTGTACCGCAGGTGACATCTCACCAATCTCATCTAATAAAATGGTGCCACCGTTGGCTTCTTCAAACTTACCGCTTTGAGAATTGGTCGCCCCTGTAAACGCCCCTTTAACGTGGCCAAACAGCACGGCTTCCAGCATGGATTCCGGAATCGCAGCACAGTTCACCGCAATAAAAGGCCCATCAAGGCGAGAAGATTGCTCATGGACATAACGAGCCAGCACTTCTTTACCCGTTCCCGACTCGCCAGTGATCAATACACTGGCGTTGGTGCAAGCTGCACGATGAGCCAGTTGTAAAACTTGTTTACTGCGCCATGACTCTGCAACAATGTTCGCTAAAGGTTTACCCAGAGCCTCAACACGCTTGAGCAAATTGAGTAACTGATTGGTCTCAAAAGGACGAAGCAAGTAATCAGTCGCACCGGACTTCATAGTCTCTGCGGCCAAAATACCTTGGTCTTGATCTACAATCGCAATCACGACACCCGAATTACGCTGTTTCTGATGACAAGCAACAAACTCGCGTACACACATATCCGGCAAGGTTGAGCTCACCAAGGTGATGCTCGCTCGCTCTTCCAGCAATGCACTTCGCCCAGTACGACTGTGCCTAGCGGTATACCCTGCGCTCCCCAGTACATCCAGTACCGGTTGAGCAAGACGTTCATTTGGCTCAACCAACAAAATATCCATTTTCGTCATCATTGAACCTTTACCTTCTCTTGTTGGGATTGTTGTTTTACTTCTGAGTTGTTGTTAGCAAACTCGTTTTTGGTAATCACACGCTCGTTATCTCGAACTAAGCGCAACGTCACGCGGCGGTTCTTAGCCTGCCCTGCTTGGGTGTTATTGCTTGCAATTGGGTAGCGAGCTCCGTGCGCACGAACTTCAATCAAGTGAGGAGCAATGCCATTTGCAATGAGCTCATCTGCGACCTGTTGAGCTCGTTGGCGTGAAATCTTCAGATTAATTAATTGAGCACCAACATTGTCGGTATAACCGTCAACTAAGATTTTAGTGACGCGCTCATCAACAACAACATAACTATGCAAAGCAGCTAATGTGTTTTTTTGAGATGAGTTCAGTGCCTGTTGGCCAAACTGAAAAGGAAGAATCAGATCTCGAGCTTGAGAAAACGACAGCTTAGGTAACTGTTCTCGACATTGATTGAAAGACGCTAGTGCATGTTGGATTTGAATGGTTGGCAACGTGACACTATCTATGGCGGAAGGATTGCTTCCACTTAGTGACAGTGTAACCCAGTTACCTGATGCCATTTCAAGAATGAGCGAATCTGCACCAGTTAAGAACTCAAATCGGTGAGTAGGCTGCGCAAACGTATGCGATGCCTTTTCCTTTCTATAAAGCTCTTTATGCCACGGAGCACTCTGACTTCCTAACACAGCCTTTTCCCATTTATTGTTGTTATCTTGAACATCAGCAATAAAGAGAACTCGGTTGTTTGGCTCTGCACGGAAATAAAACTTCCCCTGCGGAACAGTTGAATGCACTAAGTTGCATTCAAATTTATCACCCTTATATGACCAAGTGGAAATATCCATAGGTATTGTGACACTCTCACCAGCCAATGTGAAATTAGTTGATGATAGTCCAAACAAAAAAACTATTTTTAAAAATATAATTAAGCACCTTCCACCTTGGTATATCTTACATACCTCTGACTTAGATGATTTAATTAAAAATGCCATTGAATTAGAAGATTCGGCATAGGTAATCATATTAATTCCCTATTCTGAAATATAAAAAATGGTCATTAAACGTTCAAGGAAGCTTAGAGAAATGCTTAAAAAATCGAACTTAATACCATAAAAACAAAGAGTTAAAAAACTCAAGCTCTAAAGCTTATTCTACAACCACGACTGCACTTGGTTGAAATAACAACGAATTAGCTCACTACTTGTTATAATTATTAATAACTGATTTATTAGTTCAAACTACCGTTTTTTAATTTTTATTAAAAGTGCCTATGCTTCGATTCAAATCAACATATGAACTAAAGTCACAATCTTTAAAGTTGAAACTAAAAGAATCTAAAAAAGTCTGTGTATGCTGTGCGCAATTAAGTTAAAACAGTTTCGTTTGTTAAGGCACGGTAAAATATAAATGGAAAGTAGAGTTAATGAGCCTATTTCTGACATCAAATTGCTTGATGTAGAACTGCTAGGCAAGCCAATTCATATCATTCGTGAAAAGCTCGAAATTTTAATTTCAGAATCTTGTACTAGCCTGACCAACGAGTTACAAAATTGGCTCAGCTCCAACAAAATTGAGGCGACCTTAACGTCGGTAGAGCTACATCGCTTCTCACCAACCTTGTTGGATAAAGACCAAACATCGAGCTATCTGCATCAAGAGGGTGGCATGGTCTTTATCCACAGTGATGCCCATACCTTAGTCAAACTCGCCGACCGCTTTTATGGCGCAAGCAACGACCGCGCCTCGACCACGTTGACGGCCAGTGATCTTCGCCTTCAAGAACGTATCAGCCGTATCATTACCAACTGGCTTGCCCCCCAAGAGATGTGGCAAACCTGCGAGTACGAAACGCCGCGCGGAATTGGTTTGCATGCGGAGCTTGCGATCACATTCGAAGACTACCAAGGTGCCATTCATCTCAAACTCGATAGCACATTAATCCAAACCTTAATTGAGCAGCTTGAGCTTCATACCGATGCTGATCTCTATCAACCGTTTTGTCGTTCATTGGAAACGACGCCTGTTCGCCTCAATGTCGTACTGAGCAAAAAGACCATGGCGCTCAGTGATGTAGCGGGCTTACAGCCTAACGATATTCTGCCTATCGAGCTGCTCAATACCGTACCAGTCAGCATCGGTAATCAACCTCTTTTCACTGGTCGTGTTGCAGAACAAGACGGTCAGCTTGTATTGATTTTTAACCCAGATAAGGAATCGCAGCGATGAGCGAAGCGCAAGAGAACCAAGCATTCGACGCCGATGAATTAAATTTTGACGACTTTCAGTTAGAGGACTTTGAAACGGAACAAGCCTTCAAACCGGAGCCTGCCGCTGAGCGCGATTTAAGCTTTTTCAAAAGCATTCCCGTCACTGTGACCTTGGAAGTCGCTAGCAAAGAAATCCCATTGGGGGATTTGATGAAAGCGGGCGAAGGAACCGTGATCGAATTGGATAAACTCAATGGCGAGCCTTTAGATGTAAAAGTAAACGGGTCTCTGATGGGGCAAGCGGAAGTCGTCGTCATTAACGACAAATATGGTCTTCGTCTTATTGATGTACACGACTCAGCGTTGAGCGGTGTTGGACGCTAAATTCCGGTGGGTTGCGTAATGAATTGTCTGAGTGTTTGGCAGCGTCGTTTGCCGTTACTAGTATTGGGGTTGGTTGGCGTGCTGTTGTTTGCCTTCCCAACCATGGCGGCAGATAACGGCTTGACCATTTTGTCGGTGTCCGATGGGGACACGCAACAAGAATACAGCGTTAAGCTCCAGATTCTGTTGCTCATGACCGCACTCAGTTTCTTACCAGCCTTTGTTTTGATGGCCACCAGTTTCACGCGAATCATTGTTGTTTTGGCGATCTTACGCCAAGCCTTGGGCCTACAACAAAGCCCACCGAACCGCGTGCTGGTTGGCATTGCATTGACACTCACTCTGCTCATCATGCGTCCGGTTTGGACTGACATCTACGATAATGCCTTCCAACCTTACGACAACGGTGAAATTACCTTAATACAAGCGTTCTCCGTTGCAGAAAAACCGGTCAGAAACTTCATGCTGGCGCAAACGCATCAAAGTTCGTTAGAGCAGATGCTACGCATTGCCAATGAACCCATCGACCAAAACGTCGAGGATATTTCTTTCGCCGTTGTACTCCCTGCGTTTGTCATCAGTGAACTGAAAACCGCCTTCCAAATTGGCTTCATGCTGTTCATTCCGTTTTTGATCATTGACCTTGTGGTCGCCAGTGTATTGATGGCAATGGGTATGATGATGCTTTCACCTCTGATCATTTCATTGCCATTCAAGTTGGTGATATTTGTTCTTGTCGATGGCTGGGCAATGACGGTTGGCACGCTTTCCGCCAGTTTCGGTTAGCAGGAGGCAATATGACACCTGAGTTAACCGTTACACTGTTTTCTGACGCAGTATGGCTGATCATTTTAATGGTAGCAGTCTTAGTCGTTCCGGGATTGATCGTCGGTCTTGGCATTGCGGTGTTTCAAGCCGCAACCCAAATCAACGAACAAACCTTAAGTTTTTTGCCACGTCTACTGGTCACCCTGTTGATGGTGATTTTTGCAGGGCATTGGATGCTACGAAAAATCATGGAGCTGTTTGATTTCTTGTTCCATAACATACCGGGAATGATCGGCTAATGGCGATCACGTTTGCAGAACTGTCTGTGATTCTCGGTCAACTTTGGTGGCCGTTTTTTCGCATCGGTGCGGTCTTTATTTCCATGCCATTCTTTGGCGATGCGTTGATTCCAGTTTGGGTCCGTAGCTTACTCGCCTTCTCTATCGTGGTGATCACCGCACCACTGATGCCACCCATGCCAGCAGTCGAACTGTTTTCTATGACTTCCTTGTTCCTTGCATTCGAACAAGCGATATGGGGGCTGATGTTTGGCCTTATTCTGCACATGCTATTCAATGTTTTTACCATGCTTGGTCAAATCGTTTCTTTGCAAATGGGCTTAGGCATGGCAATGATGAATGACCCAGTCAACGGCCTTTCGGTGGCGATTCTTGGTCGCATGTTCTTAATCTTCTCGACCTTATTATTTCTTGCTCTGGAGGGGCACTTGTTGGTTATCGACATCGTCATACAAAGCTTTGTCGTCTGGCCCGTTGGCTCTGGGTTAACCGCACTCTCGCTGAAAGGCGTGGTCAGTATTTTCGGCTGGATGTTCGCTTCTTCACTTGCTTTGGCTCTACCTGCCATTGTATCCATGCTGCTTGCAAACATTAGCTTTGGTGTGATGAATCGCGCCGCGCCTTCATTAAACGTTTACGCTCTGGGCTTCCCTATGACTATGCTGCTAGGTTTGTTCAGCGTCTTGATATCCGTTTCTGGTGTCCCTAGCCGTTACACCGCATTAGTGCATGACACCATTCGCCACTTGAATAACTTTATGTTGGGGGGCGCATGAGCGATCAGTCATCACAAGACAAAACCGAAAAAGCCTCCCCCCAGAAAGTCAAAAAAGCTCGCCAGGAAGGACAAATTCCTCGTGCAAAAGAATTCACCACCGCCGTGATTTTCTTAGCGGTCGCCTTGTACTTTTACTCTCAGCTCAGCAGTATTTGGGAAAGCATGACAGGTGTATTCCGTTACAACATGGCCTTAACCCGTGCTGATTTAGACAATCCAAAACAAATGGTAGAGCAACTTGGGCAGAGTTTGGCGGTCATCATTGAAATGCTATTGCCCCTCTTCACAGTCATCATTATCGTGACATTTGGCAGCAGCATGATCTTGGGAGGTTGGATGTTCCGACCAGCCAATGTGTTACCAAAGCTCTCCAAACTCAATCCTATTTCGGGCATCAAACGTATTTTCTCAACCCGCTCAGTTGTAGAACTGGTGAAATCGACATTCAAGGTCGCGGTCATCTTTGGCATTCTCTATGGCTACTTAGATAATCACCTCCAGCCTTTACTTGGTATGCAAAACTTGCCGCTTAGCCAAGGCTTTTCAATGGTCATGTCGATACTGTTTGAAGGCTTACTACTGATGGGGTTTGCCTTACTTCTGTTTGGTGTGATTGATATTCCCTACCAACGTTGGGAGCACCTAAAAGAACTGCGCATGACGAAGCAGGAGCTCAAAGAAGAGTTCAAAAATAACGAAGGCCGCCCAGAGGTCAAACAGCGTATTCGTCAGATTCAACAACAGTTCGCGCGACGTAAAATCGACAAGATGGTGCCCACTGCAGATGTGGTCATCACCAACCCAACCCACTACGCCGTCGCATTGAAATACGAACCTTCACTTTCAGACGCCCCATTTGTGGTCGCAAAAGGCGTCGATGAAACGGCGATGCACATCCAACGCATCGCACGCGAGAACAAAGTCGAGATCATCAACTCGCCGCCACTGACTCGTTCGATTTATCACACAACCGCGATTGAGCAAGCCATTCCGAGCCAGCTCTTTATCGCTGTTGCACACATTCTTACGTATGTTTTGCAATTGAAAGCCTTTCGTAAAGGCGACGGACAAGCGCCGACGCCTTTGCCTCATTTTTCAATTCCAAAGCATTTGCAGCACTGATTAACCCGCGTTTACCCAAGGACACGAAAGTATGCTTAACCGGTTAAAACAACTTCAATCCTCCACCAAAGGCTACATTGGTATTCCAATCGTCTTGTTGATGGTGTTGGCAATGGTCATATTGCCGCTACCGCCACTATTGCTGGATGCGCTGTTTACCTTCAATATTGTCTTAGCGATCTTGGTATTGCTGGTCAGCACCACGGCGAAGCGACCGCTCGACTTTTCGATTTTTCCAACCATCCTTTTGGTCGCCACGCTACTTCGCCTTACGTTAAACGTCGCATCTACCCGTATCGTCTTGTTAGAAGGCCATAACGGCAGCGATGCCGCAGGTAAAGTCATCCAAGCCTTTGGTGAAGTGGTGATCGGCGGAAACTACGTAGTCGGTATGGTGGTGTTCATCATTTTGATGATCATAAACTTTGTCGTGATCACCAAAGGTGGTGAGCGTATTTCCGAAGTATCAGCCCGCTTTACCTTGGATGCGCTACCGGGTAAACAGATGGCCATCGATGCCGATTTAAACGCTGGCTTGATTGACCAAGAAACCGCCCGTCAACGTCGTAAAGAAGTGGCAAACGAAGCCGACTTCCACGGTTCTATGGATGGTGCGTCTAAATTTGTTCGTGGTGATGCGGTCGCAGGTTTGCTGATCTTGTTCATCAACATCATTGGTGGTATCAGCATTGGTGTGTTCGAACACGGTTTACCAGCATCAGAAGCCTTTAAGACTTACGCACTGCTAACCATCGGTGACGGCTTAGTTGCACAGATCCCATCGTTATTACTGGCAACCGCAGCCGCCATTATCGTTACTCGCATTAACGACAGCGATAACGGCATGTCGGAAACCATGCACAAGCAGCTTCTAGCAACACCTGCTACTCTGTTCACCGTTGCGGTAATCATGACCGTGATTGGTTTAGTTCCGGGAATGCCTCACCTCGCCTTCTTTACCTTTGCTGCCGTATTGGCGTTTGCAGGCTGGCGACAAAGCAAACAACCGGTTCAAGACCCACAAATAGAACAAGTCGAAGCCCTTTCTCAAGCGATGCAGGAAGAAGAAGCCGCACTGACTTGGGATGATATTCCACACGTCCATACCCTATCTTTGGCGCTCGGTTACCGTTTGGTGCACTTGGTAAACAAAGAACAAGGCGCCCCTTTGGCACAGCGTATTCGCGGTGTACGCCGCAACCTGTCTGAGCAAGTGGGTTTTCTGCTGCCAGAAGTTCGTATCCGCGACAACCTCAGCCTAAAACCAAACCAGTACACCATCGCGCTAAATGGCGAAGTAATTGAGCAAGGTTTGATTGAGCCAGAACGTTTAATGGCGATCGCCGTGGGGGAAACCTACGGTGAAGTCGACGGTATTTTGGGCAGCGACCCTGCCTACCAACTGCCTGCAGTTTGGATTGAACATCAAGATAAAGCCAAAGCACTGAATATGGGTTATCAAGTCGTTGACGATGGTACTGTCATCGCCACGCACATCAGCAAAATCATGAAAACCAATTTGGCTGAATTGTTTACCCATGACGATGTTGAAGCTATGACTCAACGACTCACGGCACAAGCACCTAAATTAGCCGAGGCCTTAGCCGCTGCACTGACCCCAGCACAGCAGCTTAAGGTTTACCGTCAGCTTCTGCTTGATCAAGTGCCTCTAAAGGACATTCGTACCATTGCTAACACCATGTTGGAGTCTTCTGAGAACACTAAAGACCCAATTTTACTTGCGGCAGATGTACGCTGCGCACTAAAACGTACCTTGGTGAACTTGGTCGCAGGACAAAAGAACGAGCTCAATGTCTATGCGCTTTCAGACGAGTTAGAGCAAATGTTGATGACCTCTCTGCAACAAGCACAAGCTGCGGGCACCGTGATGCTAGACAGTTTCCCGATAGAACCGAACATTCTTGGTCAGTTCCAACAAAACTTGCCTTTAATTCGTCAACAACTCAAGCAACAGGGCTTACCACCAATCTTATTAGTGATGCCTCAGTTACGCCCATTGTTGGCTCGTTATGCTCGTACCTTTACTCAAGGACTCGCGGTATTGTCCTACAATGAAATCCCAGAAAATAAACAGATCAACGTGGTAGGAAACCTTGGTTAATCTCATATCAACGAAAGCGATGTACGATTATTTATGTGGCCTTGCGCTGCAACACATTGTCACGGACGACGACCAACTGGTGTTTGATGCACTCAAGCACAACGACATTCAACACGCCTGTCAGGCCATCCGTGAAACTAAAACTGGCGAGGTGGAATACCAACACCTTACATTGCGCTTTGGCCTACGCGGCGAGCAGAGTGTCTATCAGTTTCAGTTATCAGAGCAAATGCAATATTGCTTAGATCTGTACAGCTTCTACTTAGCTCTAAGACAGACTCAATTCCAACTCGAAACCTTTCACCCTGATTTAATCAGCAATGTGGTGGTTCCCATCCGCATTGATGCCCTGCTCTGGCAGCCTGGTGCGCACTTCTTGAATCAGATGATTCAGTTCCATAATGCGGCCTTTCAACATGTTATCCCTTCCCTTCAAGCCGATGAGACCCTATGTCTGCACGATAGAGTGACTCCTTTGGTAGAACAATTGAAAGAGAACGCCTTTGCCTTATGGTTTGAAGTCTCGACACATCAAACACACTTCGAGCGCATCACCGAATTTGCCCCTGATATGATCAAACTGTCCGTGACGATGGAAAACAAACAAGAGCAACATGCATTTCTACCCATTGCGCGATTTTTAAGGGGTAACCACATTTCTTGGGTTGCCGGGAGAGTCGCAAGTCAAAGTGAACTCAACCGCTATCGATTACTTGGTGCGAGTTATTACTTCGGCTATTTCAGTGATATTCCCACCTCATTGTCGTTTAAATCATTTGATGATGAATAAGCCACCCAAAAGCAAAAGGGCGAATTCCGAGACAAGAATTCGCCCTTTTTTCTGTCTAATTAACCTTAAACAGTCAATATTCTGGAATGTAAGTCACTAAAAACCATCAAACTAGCGCTTTTCGATAAAATTTTTAAATTTCCAATTAATCATTAAAACGAATCGACCGCCTCTAGTTAGTGAGCAAGGGAGAATCCCGAAGCCTGAAAGAATAGTGAAAAACTAAGGAGACCAAGATGGCTTTATCTATGCATACTAACTTCGCATCGCTTGTAACTCAGAACACGCTGAACAATACAAGTAACCTACTTAACACGTCTATGGAACGTTTGAGCACGGGTTACCGTATCAACTCAGCAGCAGACGATGCAGCAGGTCTACAAATTGCTACCCGTCTTGAGTCTCAAACTCGCGGCATGAGCGTTGCAATGCGTAACTCGCAAGACGGCATTTCAATGATGCAAACTGCGGAAGGCGCGATGGATGAAATGACAAACATCGTATACCGCATGAACGACCTAGCAACACAGGCTTCGAACGGTTCTGTATCGGCAAACGACCGCACGGCACTAAACGAGGAATACCAGCAGCTAGGTGAAGAGCTCGCGAACATCATGGACTCAACGAGTTTTGGTGGCAACAAGCTTCTACAAGATGCTGGTACATTTGGTGCAGCAGCTGTTAACTTCCAAATTGGTACTCAAGCAGGCGAACAACTTGAGGTTGACGTATCAACGCAAGTTCAAGCAATCAACGCTTCAATCGGCACATCTGGTGCACTAGCAGTTGGCGACCTAACATCTGAAGCAAATGCTCAGACTGCAATGACAGCACTGACTGGCGCGACTGGTGATGCAGGTCTTCTAGGTCAAATCGGTACTGCACGTTCAGCATTGGGTGCGAACATCAACCGTCTTGAGCACACAATGACAAACCTAGGCAACATGGTTGAAAATACGTCAGCTGCGAAAGGCCGTATCACTGACGCTGATTTTGCCGTTGAGTCTTCAAACATGACGAAGAACCAAATGCTAATGCAAGCAGGCACAACGGTTCTTTCTCAAACGAACCAATTGCCAGGTATGGCAATGTCGCTACTTCGTTAATCAACGATTAAGCTCAGTAGCCCCCAATAAGGCTGTTGATTTAATCCGTCCGAAAGTCAAACCTCCCAGTATTTGGGAGGTTTTTTTGTTCTTGATGATGCCAAACACTTAGCGACGAATATAGATACCGCTAGCATCACGAGTTTGGTTCGCAGTTGGGACACGAAAACCCGCTTTGAGCATGGTGTTATGTAGCACCTTATTAAACAGCTCCAATTCAGCCGATTCAACACCACGGTCACGTTGGTAGCTTTTTAACTCAGGGAAACGAGAAACCGCTTCAATACGGATGCTTGCCAGCTCCTCGGCATTAATGTTCTGTTTACTGCGCAGTTTGGTTCCAATAAATGCCTCGTAAGCACGTGCACACTTCATCAGTCGTAAAACAAATTCATTCATTACTGTCGTTCTTTTAATTTTTAATTGGGGGAAATAGCCAGACGTAAGCAACCACAAAAATTGCAGGGGCATAAGATAACAAAACTTCACCTTCCGACAGGGTCAGAAAAATCCGAATCCTTTAGCAGTAAACACCGAAATCTGCTCACTATGCGTACATCAGCATAGCCAGTCATTTCTCTCCTATTTAATTAAATCATTTGCTTATTCTGGTCGCCTTTTCTCTTTGGGAAACCCCGGGAATTACCAAGGGGAAAGCGGAACCATCAAGGTGGAAAAAGCGCTTCCTCTCAAATAGCAAAAACCACTGCAAGATACTGTTATATATAAAAATAAATAACAGGCACGCATCTTGCGATTGTTCATTTATTACTGGCACAAGACGCCAAATACAGATGAGAGAGGGAGTGACCTCATGAGTTCATTAGATCCAATCACCATGGCAACCCAGTTCGCCACGTTAGATGTTCAGCCATTTCAACAACGCTACCAGTTTCAAGCGGATAAATACCAAGCTCAACTGACAGCACTAGGAAAAGTAGAAAGCGCGCTGCGTGATTTCCGTACAGCCGTCAATGAGATGAACAGCAGCACCAGTAGCATCATCAAGAACACGGCGACGCTCTCTCAAGATGGATACTTCTCGGCTAACGCCGATGCCAACGCCATGTCGGGCAACTACCAAATTTTCGTTGAGCAAGTCGCGACCTCACATCAGCTCTCTACAGGCATGCCAGCAAATTTGGATGCCACAACAGAAATACCGACCACAGGCACATTGGAATTCACCATTGATGGCGAAACCATGACGTTGGATCTATCAACTGTTGATACCGATGGGGATGGCAAAGCAACCGTGACTGATTTGGTCAGTGCTATCAATAACAATGCTGACAATCCCGGTGTCAACGCCACATTAGTGCGCTCAAACGGTCAAACGCATTTCATGTTGTCGAGCACTGAAACAGGCGTTGCGAACACCATCAATGTAAACGCCTCTGGCACGGGGCAAGCTTGGTTTGAAGATGCCTTTACCAACACAACTGAAATCAGTAAACCACAAGATGCCGTGATTTGGCTCGGCGCGGAAGGCACTGGACTTCAGTTGACTAACGCAAGTAACACCTTTGAAGGCGTGATTGATGGCGTCGACATCACGGTCACGAAAGCACAAACCTCAGGTGAAGCGGCAGTAGGGCTGGGGATTGGCGCTGACAGCGAAGGCACAAAAGAACAACTCAATAAGTTTGTTGAAGCCTACAACTCTCTGGTTTCGACGCTTGATGAATACACTCAAATCGGCGGTGAAGACAAAGCTCGTGGCGTGCTCGCCAGTGACCCAACACTACGCTCAATTGAAAGCCAGTTGACTAATTTGGTGCGCGGAGAACATGGCGGAATGCGACTGAATGAAATAGGCATCACCCTTGACCGCAGCGGCAAAATGAAAGTGGACCAAGATAAGTTTACCGAAGCACAGAAGAACAACAGTGCTGGATTAGAGACGATGTTTAATGGCGACGGAGCCTTATTGGATTCGCTCGATGATATGGCGGAACCTTTCCTAAAATTCTCATCTGGCACCTTTAATTCACGTAAAGACGCCCTGCAAGCCAACTTAGACCGCATCGAGGACAAGCAAACTACGCTAGAGCGTAAATACGAGATGTCGTACAACCGCTACCTCTCCCAATTTACCCAAATGAACACCTTAATGACGCAAATGAACCAAACCATGTCGATGTTTGGTTAAGCCTTTAGGAGAAATAATTATGCTCATGGATTCTGGCTACGACTCATACCAACAAGTCGATCTGGATGCGCAAGCCGCATCCGCCAACCCACACCAACTGGTGGTGATGTTAATTGATGGTCTGCTTGATGAAGTTGAACGTGTTCGAGGCCATCTCGCGGCCAATCGTCTGGCAGAAAAAGGCACAGGCATCAACAAATGCATGAACATCTTAATTGGTTTAAGTAGTGCCCTAGATGAAGAAAATGGCGGCGAAATTGCAGAGAACCTACGCCAACTGTATGACTTCTGCCAAGTTGAGCTGTATTACACCAGCGTGCAAAACGACGCAACCCGTTTAGACAATGTCGAGCGAGTAATGGGCAACATTCGAGAAGGATGGGTGAATTTTGGACAGCAAGCATAAAGTGTCGCCAGAGCGATTTCGCCACTTATCAAAACTGATCCAAATCGCCACAAAAACGGCCGATTGGCCAGCACTGAAACGCTACGACCTACAGTTGCGTGAACTGCTGATCAGTCATAAGCCGTATCTTAAAGATCCAAAACTCGCTCCTGAAATTCAGCGGGCAAAAGCGGTGCATGCGTGCGCTTTCACCGCTCTAGAAAAAGCCACCAGCGAATTAAAACAAGAGATGAGCAAGGTGAATGATCAACAAGAACGAGCGATGGCTTATCAGCTCGCGATGACGATGGAGCTCACGCAATGATGGTAACCAATTCACTGCCTGCAAGTGCGCCTTCTCAGTCGTCAGCAGGGAAAATCTCACAAGCGCGTTCAGAGCAAGGCTTTTCGCACCCCAGTTCAACCGCGGTAAACCAACAGCACCAAACCAACGCACCTCTTGTTGTTGCGGGGTTCCGTTTAAATGCGCAAGCCTTACCGACGGAAGTTACCCAGCCAAAAGCTGAAACATCGGAACTCAACGCTGAAGTGACCTCAGCTGAAGCATTGTTGATTGCGGTTCCTGCCACCATGGATCTCGCCACTCAAGCGCAAACCCTTATCCAAGGAATGAGAAAAACCGCGGTTAAGCAAGGCGAAACAAATCAACTTGCGCAAGTATCGGCAGGTAATGCGTCTCAAAGCACAAATGTCGGAAACCAAGTAAACCCAATACTTAACACCACTGTGCAGGAGAACCAAAGCCCCCCTAAAGCCAGTGCAACGAGCGTATTAAAGGTATCAGCTTCGGACTTGCAAACTCTACTTAATCAACCAGCTCAAGGGCAAGTGCTAGCGGCCAACTCACAAGCGCAAACAGCTACAGCGCCGCATTCGAACCCAAGCTCACCACTGGCAGCTACTCAAGCTCAAGGCGCGGAGTGGGCGGCCGTACGTGTTGATACCAACTCTAGTAAATGGGGTGAGCAAATGATGCAGGTTTTACACGATCGTGTGACCTTACAAGCGCAGCAAAACTTGCAAGAAGCCAAAATCCGCTTAGACCCACCAGATCTCGGTAAATTGGATTTATTGGTTCGTGTCGAAGGGGATCGTTTGAGCGTGCAAATTAACGCCAACACAGCCGCTACGCGTGAAGCATTAATGCAAGTGTCCGAGCGTTTACGTGCTGAGCTTCAAGAGCAGAACTTTGTTCATGTGGATGTCAATGTCGGTTCGGATCAAGGTCAAGACCGTCATGACCATGAGAGCCCACAAGAAGACACCACTATTTTTGCGGCTCGTGAATCCGGCACTTTTCAATCAAATACAACAACAAACTATTCAGAGCATTGGCTGAACACTCAAGCCTAATTTAATCATCGAGGAAAAAGGTTATGACCAAACAACAAATGATCGCCCTGTTTATCGCCATGATCATCACCAGTGCCCTCGTTTCGGCCGCCACGGTGGTTGGCGGTATTTGGTACATAAATAAAAGTTCAGAATCCGCCTCATCGGAATCAGGCGTCAGCGCTTTTTTGGAAGATTCTCCACTCGCGTTCTTAACAGCAGAAGAACCGACCAGCAACGGACCGAGTTTTCACCCATTGGACAAAGTGGTACTGACTATCAAAGGTAAAAAGCAGACGCACTTTGTGATGCTGGAACTGGCCGTAGAAACACGTCGTCCAGAGCGCATTAAGAACATCGATAACTACATGCCAATGGTACAAAACTCATTGCTCAAGCTGTTCAGCGATAAAACCTTTGATGAACTACAGCAGGCGGGGTCTATCGATATTCTGCAAAACGAAGTCAAAGAGACCTTACTCTTAGCGTTTGCGAAAACTGACATCGTGCGTGATATCGATGATGTTCTATTGACCAAATACGTTGTGCAATAACGGAGCACGACTATGTTGGAGATGAACTTACAGGAAAGTTATACCGCGACGGAGGAAGTGAATACACCGTCTCGCCAGATTGACGAAAACGCACTGCTGCAACGCCATCAAATCATGGTGAAACGCGTCGTAAACCAACTCCGCGTTCATGCTACTTCGCATTGCAGCATTGAAGACATGCAGCAAATTGGCCTAATTGCGCTCGTCGAAGCAGGACGTCGTTATGGGGATGTGGATGACACACACTTCCCCGCTTTTGCCGTTTGTCGGGTTCGTGGCGCTATTTTAGACGAGCTTCGCCGCTTAGATTGGCGCTCACGTAAGACCCGTCAACAAGCACACGAACTAAACGACGTCACACGTGACCTAACCCGTGAACTTGGCAGAATGCCTACCGATGCCGAGATCATTAAAGCACTCGGCACTGATGAGCAAGACTTCTACAACCGCCAAAATGCAGCGCTGGCGGGCGAAATGCAGAGCCTTGATCAATTAATGGAAACAGGGGGAGACAGCCACTTCGGCGGTCAATACGACGGGATGGAACATGAACATATTCGTCGTAGCTTAGATTGCGCACTTAGCAAAATGTCGAAGCGCGACCAGTTGCTACTGACTCTGTTTTATCAACACGAACTCAACCTACATGAAATCGCGCTCGTGCTCGATCTGACGCCACCTCGCATCTGTCAGTTGCACAAACAAGCGCTTAAACAACTCAATCAATTAATGTCCTCTTAGGAGTCAAAGATGCAAAAGTTTTTTGGAGCCATTACCGTCCTGTTGTGTGTCTTTGGTGGATACATGTGGGCAGGAGGTAAACTTGGTGCGATTTGGCAACCGGCCGAGTTTCTGATCATCATCGGAGCCGCAGCTGGCTCTCTGATCATCGGTAACCCGCCTCAAGTGTTAAAAGAAATGCGTCAGCAAGTGCGTGCAACGATTTCTGGCCCGCGTCAGGAATACGAGTACTACATGGAGCTGATGGCACTACTGAATAACCTGCTAGAAACCGCACGCAGTCGTGGTTTTAAATTCCTAGATTCACACATTGAATCACCGGAACAAAGTTCGATCTTCCTCGCGTACCCAAAAGTGAGCAACGATCATCGCCTTATTTCGTTCATTACCGACAATTTACGTTTAATGGCAATGGGACAAATGTCGCCTCATGAATTAGAGGGACTGCTAGAACAAGAAATCGAAGCCATTCAAACCGAGATGTTACTGCCTTCACGCTCAATGCAGCGCACTGCAGAAGCACTTCCCGGATTCGGTATTCTTGCCGCAGTCGGTGGCATCATCATCACCATGCAAGCCATTGATGGTTCCATTGCACTGATTGGTTATCACGTTGCCGCTGCCCTCGTTGGTACGTTCATTGGTATTTTTGGTTGTTACTGTTGTTTAGATCCACTCAGTAATGCCATGGCTCAGCGAGTTAGACGAAACATGACGGCTTTTGAATGCGTTCGCGCCACCTTGGTTGCTTACGTCGCGAAAAAGCCAACATTACTCGCCATCGACGCTGGCCGTAAACACATTCAGTTAGACATCAAACCAACTTTCAACCAAATGGAGAAGTGGCTAGCTGAACAGGAGGGATAATGCAAAAACAAGAACATGTGGTGTTCAAACGCGCGAAAGCACATAACCATGATGAGTTTCATGGTGGCGCGTGGAAAGTCGCGTTTGCCGACTTCATGATCGCGTTGATGGCGCTGTTTCTTGTCCTTTGGGTCATGCAAGTGGTCGACAAGGAAGAGCGCAAAGCCATTGTCGCGCACCTTCATAGTTCGAGCGTTTTTGATAAGAGCTACGGTAACCCTTTCGATACCTCACAAAGTATCTCTCCTATCGACTTGGCACAGGACTCTTCTGTGCCAAGCAAACACAACTCAAACCACGTCGTCAGTTCCTTCTTCCAAGGTGATGGCGATGGCCCAGAGATTGACTCGCTTATCCCAGGCAATTTCGACACCCAAGAGCAACTTGCTCTACTGGCTAAAGTAATTGATGAAGTCGTAGGTCAAATCAGCGCGCAAGGTAACGTGAATGTCACCATTACACCGCAAGGGTTGCGTATTGTGCTGCAAGATGATTACAAACAGCATATGTTCAGCCGAGGTGGCGCCGAGTTGACGCCTTTCTTTGAAGACTTATTACTTGCTTTAGCTCCAGTGTTTGAGCGCATCAGTAACCCAGTCATCATCAGTGGGCACACCGATTCTACTCCGTTTAAAAAACGCTTTGGAAAGCAATCTAACTGGGCGCTTTCGGCTTCACGAGCGGATGTCGCGAGAAACACCTTAGTCGAGGGTGGCATGCCGGATGAGCGTGTGATGCAAGTGACAGGCATGTCGGATCGCGCGTTACTTAATCCTGACGAGCCCGATTCGAGTGAAAACCGTCGTATAGAGTTATTTATCCTGACCACGCCAGCCGCGCAAGTGCTAGAGACCTTCTTTGGTAATCAAGAAGACAGTGAACTACAGAAAGCCAAGCAAAAGGCAGAATTTAACCAACCCGTGATCAGACAAGAAGTAATTCGCTATTCGGTGGACTCAGAAACGCCAAAAGCGAAAATTCAAGACCTCTAAAATCAAAAAAGGTCACAACAAATACATGGTGTGACCTTTCATCTCGATTGCTGTTTGCATTGCTAATAATTGTTGCTATCACTGTTTAGTTGAGTTCGATATGCCTGTACGCGCGCCCAATAAAACCCAAAAAGATTCGCTCAAAAAAGCCTTTCTTTGGCTGATAATTTTTGATTATCTGTTGCTGGCATTCTTTCTAACTCAACTGCCAAGCCTTAATCTGAATAGTGGCACCATGATCAGCTTATTATTGGTCGTGTATAACATTTTGCTAGTTTCGCTTTGTTACCAACGCACCAGTAAGCAAGACTCTTACATCATTTATCCCGTACTCTCTGCAACGCTACTGGCATTCGTATGCTTTTTGTATTTCTTCTTTTTGGTGTGAATCTTGGGATGCTGTCGCATTAAAGCATCAACTTAATGGTACCATTTGTACGTTTTTAACTGAGTGGCTATCTAATGGCGCTGCACAGTTAGTGAGCGTTCCAACATCAATACGACTCGTTTTTGAAAAAGCCACAATCACGTCAATACACGCTTCCTCATTTTCTGCTACCGATGGGTTGGCACTGATAAAAGCGCGAATTTTGTCCACATAAACCGGATGATCTAAATAAAGGCTCGCCAGCTTTTTTCTACCGATATAAGTATGTTGGTGCTCCTCGCCAATTGGGGACAGCTTATTCTTATGTTCATGCACTAAGTGGTAATTACAATTGTTGCAGCTTCTCACCTGAGTAAGCGTTAAGGTATTTTCTTCGTCTTTGAATACCTTGATGTCGGTTTGAGTTTGGTTGAGAGCAGCATGACTCTTTGTATCGGCTTTTGAATACTCTAACTGCCCTAACAGGTCGGTATTTTTGCTCACTAAGAAAGCCACATCTACCCCAGAAGCACTGATAAGGTGGCTATCAACGGGAGTGGCACTTGAGCATCCATTTAGAACGACCAATCCAAAGAGAAAAGTAAGTAGTTTTGATTTCATATAGGAATCCTTATTGAATGGAAGAAGTCATTTAAAAAGAATAAAGAAACCAAAGACGGATTAATTGTCATTGCATGCCTACCAGAATCCACCCAAAATAAAAAACCCAGCATTATCGCTGGGTTTGCGTTGATACGGCGACTAACAGTCAACCATTAACATGTTATTTGGTGCTCATTAGTTCTTTCTCTGTCAGGTAAGCTTCGATGATCTTTTCTGCTGACAAATCGATATCTTCCTTGGAAGTATGGCAACTTAGTACAGAAAACAGCATGGTCTTAAGCCCCTTATAACCAGAAGTCGATGGATAAAGAGTTCCCTCTTGTTGCAGTCGGTGTACAACACGGGCCGTTAGCTCATTGCGATATTCCTCGCCTCCTTCACCAAACTGTGCTGAAAAACGATTCGACACCACATCGTTGAGGATAGTGATACCATCCACTGTTGAAAGTTTTTCTGCCATACATTGTGCAAGCGCAGTACAACGGTCAACATGGTCTTCGATCCCCTGCTTACCTAATGACTTAAACGCAGCATAAACAGGCACACCACGAGCTCGACGCGAAGCACCAATCCCAAAGTTGATCGCATTGCGATCTGGCTTATCCATCGCGTCATTAAGGTAGTCACCCATATTGCTGCCGCCCATCGCTTGAGCCAGCAAACCTGCGTTCTTCACGATGACCATTCCCGAGTCATAGGGCATGTTAAACCACTTATGACCATCAGTATCAATTGAATCAACTCTATCGATACCATCCAGTAGATAACGATGTTTTGCACTCGCTGCCGCCCAGAGCCCAATAGCGCCATCAACATGCAACCATGCATTACCATGAGCAGCAACGGCATCAGCAAGTGCATGGAAAGGGTCGAAAGCTCCGGAGTCAATACAGCCTGCTTGCGCGCAAACTAGGGTTGGCCCCTCAAGTGCAGTAATGGTCTCCATCAGGGAATCTGGAATTATGCGTAGGTTTTCATCCGTTGGAACTTTAACAATGTTTTCCAAACCGATTCCAATCATGGAAAGGGCACGTTTAATCGTTGAATGAATTTGATCGCTCACAACAACATTAATACGCGGCGCACCATACATACCTTGACTTGCCACATCCCAACCTGCACGTTCTAAAAGTGCATTACGAGCGGTAATAAGGCTTGTATAAATCGCCTCTTGGGCACCAGATGTAAAGCCAATACCCGAATTTGGCGCCAAGCCAAGTAGTTGGGTCATCCATTCTGCGGCGGTCTCTTCAACCACTGACAAAGCTGGACTAGCAACGTAATACGGTACATTTTGGTCCCATGCGCTCACCAGCCAATCTGCCGCCAATGAAGCAGGGAAAGAGCTGCCAATGGCATAGCCAAAGAAACGTGGTCCCCCCGTTGCGATCAAGCCTGCATCAACATTTTTAACCATCTCATTGATAACGACTGACGGCTGCGTTGGTGTCAATGGGAGTGGCCCACCAATCGCTTGTCTCAACTCCTGAGAAGTGATGCACTTGTCTACAGGTCGCTCATTTAATGACTCTAAGTAGTCAATGGCGTGTTCAAAGGATTGGGTAAGCGGTGAACGGTATTCATGGAATCGATGTGACATGTTTGCTTCTCTCTTTGGTTTCGATACTCCTAATCTTATGGATTGAGAGAAATATAAATTGTCACCTCGTGCCACCAAACTGAACTATTCCGTCGGCACACTCTCTTTAACCGAAATGTCACTTTATGCGCTAAGACGTAAGAAAAGACGATGCCTTCCGATAAGCAGACGGCGTTATTCCCATTTTTCTTCGAATAAATCGAGTAAAGTTTGCTGTATCGGTATACCCCAATGACGACGCAATGGTTGTGATTGATAGATGTGAATCTTTTAATAAGCGTAAACTTCTTTCCAACAGTAATTCTTCAATGACATCGCTATAGGTGACGCCAGCCATACACAAGCGCCGTTGCAAAGTTCGTTTATTGACCCCCAAAATACGCGACGCGTCGAGAATAGAAAGCCGTCCCACAGAAGTATAAGGCTGAATGGCTAATCGAAAAGAAGGAAGAAAAGACGTTGGTATCTCACTAAGAGCCGCTTTCACAACAGATTGTCTTTTACTGGGCATACAAACCGTTTGGCTTAAGGTGCCATCATCGAGCTGAATGCCTGTAGCTGCACGATTAGTATAGAACTGAATATGCTGAAGCTGAGAGCAGTTAAAAAACGGTGCCACCCCTGCGCACTTTAGACTCACATTCAACGTTTTTTGCTTAGCGTTCGAGAGCGCATCAACCAACTCATCCATGAAAATAACACTGAATAACTCAGCATATTGGTACCATGATTCAGCTTCACCATCTTTGTATCGAGCAAACCAAAGATGATTGTGGTAACGCTCAAGACCAATACAAGTGTTATTTGAGAACAGGGGAATAACACGGCAAAACTCTTCGATGCCTTCCGCTACCGTCATTGATGGAGTCAGGGATAACTGTTCTAAAATTTTAGGCACATACAAATCACGACACATCCCCCAGATGGTGTAAATAAAGGTTTCTGGTGAGCAAGATTTCCCAAACGCTAAAATAAGATTTTTAAGCGTGGTTTCAGGTAGAAACTCAACATCAGTAATCTGAATATCTTCTGGCGCCTGTGTTACCTTTATAAGCTGATACACATCGACATCAC
Source organism: Vibrio jasicida CAIM 1864 = LMG 25398 (assembly GCF_000400365.1). Classification (GTDB taxonomy): domain Bacteria; phylum Pseudomonadota; class Gammaproteobacteria; order Enterobacterales; family Vibrionaceae; genus Vibrio; species Vibrio jasicida. The sequence continues at coordinate 122,910 of NZ_BAOG01000022.1, forward strand.
TCCGCTTATAGAGCTCCGCTAAATAATGCACCCACTCCGATCTAACCAAAGGGACACCTTCAAATACAACCGTCATCCTCTGCCCTTCACTTTGTCTAAATGTCGAAAGGTAAAGAAACCAAAACCGCTTGTCTTGTCATTTCGCGACAACAAGGGGATTCGCAAACACCATAAATTTGTTTACGTACCGATGTATTTGAAGAGAAGCTTTACTGAACTCTCAGATGCACCGACGCAGAAATCACGATCGTATCTGCACTTAGCTTCGCAATTTGGAAAAAGCCACCCCTCTCTGAAAGCTGAGAAGCATTCAGTGAGTCGACGTCCAACTTCTTAAACCAATATGGCGCTAACGTGCATTGTGCCGAGCCCGTTGCAATATCCTCATCAATTCCAATTTTGGGTGCAAAATAGCGCAATACGTAATCGTTAGGGCCTCGTTGAGCGGTAACCATCACCGCATGGAAATCTCGGATTTGTTTTAGGCAAGTAAAATCGGGGTGGTAACGTTTCACTTGCTGTTCTGATTCCAACACCACAACAAGATCGCGAGTAGTAAACACATCAACTGCCTGCACTCCCGATGGCTCCAGATTTAACAAGCTTAAATCCAAACTCGTCGGCACTGGCTTACCTTCCCATGATGGAAGTGCCATTTGATACTGGCAACCATGCTTAACGATAGTAATGTCGCCATAATCACTGTGTAACTTAACAGAACGCTGCTTTAGGCGAGCAATCAAGGCCGCACCAGCCCCCATACTGCCATGACCACACAGGTTGATCTCGCTGGTCAAAGAAAACCAACGAATGTGCCAACAGTTATCGATATGACTAAGAAATGAGGTGACAGGTTGTGCGACACTTTGTGCAATCGACAACATCTCTGAATCACTTAACCAATGAGACAAAAACACCACGCCACAAGGGTTACCTTGCGCTTGTTCAGAACAGAATACATCGTAAACTTGGGTATCGATAACTCACCTCATATCGCTAGCAGCCAAAAACCATAATGTTCATTATTAACGCATTTTCCAAATTAGAGAAAAACACTATTTTTCATCCATTAATAGGGAAAATATCGTGCAACAAATCATTAAGCAAGTGTACACATATCAATAATTGAATTTAGAAGGCTATTTATCTCTCTTGCTGGTTTCAACATTTCGCTCAGATAACAAATCAAAGGAATGAAAAAAGGAAGCATGTAATGCTTCCTTAAAACGTGTTATCTATCGTTAACACTCATCGAATCATTAGATAGAAAATAACCCCAGCAGAGAAACCAAGGATAAATATCAGAGACTTGCTGCGTTTACTTAATGCTTCCTTGCCTTGTTTTTGTGTCGCCATGATGACTCCTTGTCTTTGGCTGAATTAGCGCTTAAACCATTGTCTAAGCGAGTACGTGCTCACTGATCATTTTGTTAAACGATACGAGGTCAAAAGAGCCCCTGATCTCAAACCGCACTCGCCCGACTTCACTTAGGAACAATTCAATTTCACAATCCAGATCAAGTGTGCCAGACGTTTCAACCGAGAAAGCGTTAATTTTGCTGTATGGCAGAGAAGTGTAGTCCACTTTTGACCCTGTAATCCCTTGTACATTGGCTGCAATAACACGCTTATTGGTGAACACCACTTGGTCACGCACGGTCTTGAAGCCAGCAAAAATACTTTCTCCTTCAATCAAGAACTTGTGGAAATCGTCGCGCACCTTTGAAGTTTCAATCGGCTTGAGTTTGAATATGGATGAGTTTTCGAAATCGATCATGGTGTTGCCTTAGAATGTAAATAAAATCACTCATCAATTAATAGCAAAGTCTCTAAGACGAGCCTATTGATTTTGATGACTTTTCTAACTCCATCTCGTTTTTGTTATCGCGCCTGCTTATTTCCATCCTTGTCGCCACTGTTGCGTGTCTTTCAAATCATGCCAATCTAGCTCGCGCTCGCGCTTGGTCATAACCGCTTCAATCACGCACCTCACGACGTTGCCTTCTTCATCAAACTCCATTTCTGAAATGATGAAGTGCTTTTCTTTGTTTACCGGCTCTGTCGCAGTCCATTTGCTGCGAAGTAACTTTTTAGGGTGAACTCGATTCATAACGCTCTGCCATTCATAAGAAAAAGTTTGCTTTTCATACGTATAAATTAGCAAATGCAATCACATTCAATGTCGCTATTTTTTTCTTCAATATCGTGTTTTTTCTTATTGGTTTGATCTCTTTTTCTGATACTTCCTGTTACTTTGAGTGTTCAAACAAACACAACACATCAAACAACGACAATGAAAAAAACAACACTTTTACTTGCTTCCGTAGCAATGGCGCTTTCCGGTGTCGCCCAAGCCGATAAGCTGGAAGATATCCAAAAATCAGGCACGTTACGTGTCGGCACCACGGGCGATTACAAACCGTTTTCTTACTATGATGGCAAAAGTTATTCTGGTTATGACATTGATGTCGCCAACCACATTGCGGAGCAACTAGGCGTCAAATTGAAGCTGGTTCGTACCACATGGAAAGATCTACTCAATGACCTTGATGAAGACAAATACGACATCGCCATGGGTGGTATCACACGTAAAATGCAACGCCAACTGAACGCAGAGCAAACACAAGGCTATATGACATTTGGTAAGTGTTTCTTGGTTGCAAAAGGCAAAGCAGAGCAATTCAATACGCTCGAAAAAGTTAACGACCCTTCGGTTAGAGTCGGCGTCAATATCGGTGGTACAAATGAAGCCTTTGCGGATAAAAACCTGCAACAAGCTCATTTCACCCGCTACGAAAACAACTTAGACGTACCGAAAGCCGTCGCGGCGGGCAAAGTTGATGTCATGGTGACAGAAACTCCGGAAGGGTTATTCTACCAAGTCACGGACGAGCGTTTAGAAGCGGTTCGCTGCGAAGACCCGTTCACCAAAGGTCAGTTTGGCTACTTGATCCCTAAAGGCGAACAGCGCTTACTGAATACGGTGAACTTCATCATGGATGACATAAAACTGAAAGGCATCGACGAGCAGTTTATGCACCATAACTCGCTGAAGTAATTAACAGTCCATATCAAAAACCGTTCAATTTAGAGCGGTTTTTGTTGCTTCTTAAGATGCTTCACGCCATATTGTAATGCTGCGCTAATTTTACCGCACTAACCATCCTGCTGATGGTTCTAATATCAACCATGATTAATAGGTAAAATATGAAATTCTCAAGCACGCTCCCTCAAACTCATGAACAGCTTCTAACTAAAATTCTTGCGGTATTCACTGCTGACTCACGCATTCTTGGTATTGGTGCAAGTGGCTCTTACGCCTCTGACTCCATGGACAAATACAGTGATTTGGATTTGGTCATCGCCATCAATCCTGAAGATTTTGATTCGGTAATGGCAGAGCGCTTTGCGCTTATCGACCAAGTAGAAGGTCAAGTCGCGGCTTTCACTGGTGAACACGTGGGAGAACCAAGATTAGTGATCGCAATCTACGCGCCAGATGCGATTCATGTCGATTTCAAATTTGTCTCTTTGCCGGATGCAGCCACTCGTGTTGATGACACTAAAGTGCTTTGGGAACGCGACGGGCAGCTATCGCAAGTCTTCGAAATTACGGAGCCTCATTACCCACAACCGGATCCACAGTGGATTGAAGATCGCTTTTGGATTTGGGTTCATTACGGCGCAACCAAGATTGCGCGTGGGGAATACTTTGAGGCTGCGGAATTTTTATCGTTCCTACGCTCTGTTGCGATATCGCCATTAGCCCTGAAACAACAAGGGTTGACTCCTTCTGGCGTGAGAAAAATAGAATCACGCATGCCTGCGTTTGCGGCGGAGCTAAAACAAACCGTCGCCATGCCAGAACGAGAAGCGCTGATTCCTGCATTTGAAAAGATCGTAGAGCTGTATCTATCGCTGCGAAAGAACGAGCAAGTCAGTATTAAACCGGAAGCTCAGCAGCTTTGTATGGATTACTTCCAGCAAGAGCTGAAAAGCGAGTAGAGCCGGCACAGCGTAAAAACAATGACACGCAAAAACAACAACAGATAGAAACAACAAAGGGGATATCACTATCCCCTTTTTCATCGGTCTGATTCACTGAGAGCGATTACATCACGCACTCTTTTGCGGCTTGTGCCTTCTCGATGCCTTCTTCAATCAGAGATTTGGTTTCTTCGCTGCCGATAGATGACATCACTTTATCCATCACCTTATCCACTGTCGATTCAGAAGACGCTTCCACCAAACAAGCGTAAGCATTGGCAATGTGTTCTTTCGCTTCAATAAGTGCTTCAGGGTCACTGAAATCCACATTCATTGCTTCTTCAACCGATGCCGCCAGTTCTTCTACAGATTCAGCTGCATCACCAAATTGGTCTAGGTTAAACGCTTCTTCTACTGAATCCATCTGCTCTTGAACCGTATCAATTGCTTTGTTTGCGGCTTCTTGTGCTTGGTCAATGGCTTTGCTTGCGTCATCACAGCCGACAAGTGCCATTGCTAAAACCATTGTTGAGATTGTCTTTTTCATATTTGTTCTTCTAACAAGTAAATCGCTAATCATCACAATACGTGATTAGCCGGTAGATTTTAATTCAAGAGTTGTAAGAAGAGGAAACAGAAACGTTTGAAAGCCCCAAAAACAAAGCCGCTACGAATGAACGGCTTTTGTATTTGCTTTAACGTTTACTCAGGTGTTTAAGTAAACATTAAACCTGTCAGGCAATTCTTCCGTGGCTGATTGCCATCATTTCATCGTAGGTACGTTGTAATGCATCAAACGTCCATTCGAAGTAGACGCGACGTTCCATCAGCGGAGCAATTTGGTCTGCATCAAATGATTCGATCGTCAGATCAGAATACTCGACTTGCAGGCTGTTGCCGTTCGTACCCCAATCTTCGTACTCACGATTACCAATGAGATCGTAAAGGTTATTACTTAAGAAGCTGTATACCACTAAGAATGATTTTACTGCGTCTTCAGAAAAGTTAAGCATGCTCGCGACTTGCGCAACGTCATACGACTTTTCTTTATCACCTTGGTCAATATCAAGCCTCACCAATTGAGTTTCCCACGCTGCCAATTCACCGTAGGAATCCAAGACGTACTGGTTCAGTGCTTCGAACACATGAAAAAAGTCCTGGATCATTGAGATGTATTTATCAGACATAACGTCCCTTATTGTATTTGGTGAACGGACGATCTTCGCCGCCGTGTTATTGCTCACCCTAGCCAGTGGTTGTTAAAAGTTAGACTATAAGTTGCAACACCGCATACTGTACTTGTAATTTTGTTGTCATTTTTGAGTGATCAGTCAATTAATAGCGTTGGCTCGTCGATGCCCATGTAGTCACACAGTTCACGCTTAATTCGGTGAAAGTCTTGTACCGAGACAAAGCAATCGGCGTATTCTGTTTTACCATCAATGCCGATATAAACATGAGCAAAAGACTCGACCGTCGACGTAACTTTGATGGAATCATGGCTGAGTTCGAACGTAACAACTTGGTCCATATTCAGGTAACGACCAGATTCGATTTTTAGTGCTTTTGCCATAATGGGGTCCTAAGGTAACAGTGCAGATCTGGAAATAGGCAGCATCCCGGTGCTCAAATAGAAAGGCTTGCTAATTTGATGGTGATTCTGCCCCATAATTGAAGTGAGCCTATCACAAGCCCCTGCCTCCAAAATTAGAGTTTGACCGCACTTTCCTTTGGATTTACTTACAGATGAAACAGTTACTAAAAATCTGACCGCAAATTCACATACAAAAGAAAAACGGAGCGTATTTCACAGTTTCAAGGAACAAAAAGGCCACTGTGATAGCGGCTTTGGTTAGTCATTAATTGGTGTGAGCTTCACGCATTTATCTGGTACATCGCGAAATAGGTATCAGCTTGAATAACGTGTTTTTGGCTAAGCTGCTTCAAAGCCTCAACAGCGTTTGCGAATGGGTCATCTCCTGCGAATGCCTCAACCAACTTGTTGTAACGCTTTGAAGAAGAAAACAGCACATGCGCCAGCTCTTCAGCGCTGACTTCTAGCTCTACGGTCTCCTTGTAAACCTTCATCGCTTGGAAAGCATCACAATCACTGAAGTTGATAGCGTGGTCATAGTTGGACTCCATCAGTTCCATCTCTATGCCCAATAGTTTGAGGGGCTTTTCTAACAGCACTTCAAAATCGTACACCACGACGTGCGCTGCAGATTGAGAGACGCGTTGAAGTTCAGTCACCAAAGCCGCAGATTTCGCGTAAGAAAGTGAGCCTGCAAACGTCACGACATCCGCACTGTTGTCTGGTAATGGCACATGCTCACCATCCCCGACATGATACTCAATACCTGCTGATGGTTTGGTTTGCTCAATCATTGACGTGCTCGGATCCACACCATGCAATTGCTGACAGTATTTAGCCAATGCCAGTGTTGATATGCCCGTACCGCAGCCAATATCTAATCCCAACTGGAACTGGGGTAACGCACCTAAATTAGCTTGTAGGATGACTTGATGCAGCGGCGGACGATAAGCCGCGTAATGCTTAGAGATGGCTTGGTTGTATTCTTCGCTCACTGATGTTCTCCCAAAATCTGTCGATGTTAACTAGTCGTATAATGTCGGATATTACTGCCACTCAAAAGCAAAAAGCCACTCATTTGAGTGGCTCTATCTCACAACTTTAAATGCTTTCTGATTTGGTACGATGCTCTGCCTCAAACCAGCTTATAGCTTGGGTTCGGCTTCGAATTGCTTGAGGTCATCAGTAATGTCATTCCAAGGTGCTTTGGATGCGACAAAAATATGGAAGCTTGGCTTATGGGAAGGCACATCATCAAGAATACCCAAGCGCACATTGACGATACCGTTGTTCTTCTTCGAATAAAGGCTAGAGCCGCAGTGACGGCAGAATGAGAGTTCGGTATTGGCGCTCTTCTGATAGGTTTGGATGTGTTCCGCGCCCTCAATCACAATAAGTTTATCCAGTGCAACGCCACCTGCTGACGAGTAATCGGATCCGGTAAATTTGCGGCATTCAGAGCAATGACAATTGCCCATGTATTTGAATTCATCCGCGACTTCGAGTTTCACCTTGCCACACAGACATGAGCCTTTGAGTACTTCCATTGTTAAGTCCTTCTCTTTATTGGAATGTCAGTTACCGAATCACCATGCCAGTCCGAGACGACGAAATAAAGACAAGAAAGTCAGGTTTGCAAAAATGGAACGAAGAAAACCACCGCACTCTTCCATAAGCGCAGTGGAAAACAACTAGGACAAGTCGTTGCTTTTTTTTTAGAAGCGGAACTCTGCACTTAGCGCGTAGCTGTTCTCAACAACTTTTGCTTCGTACATGGTGTACTCAAGTGCAACGCGAGCTGGGCCCAATGTCACACCTGCACCTACGCCGTAGTAGATGTCGTTTGAATCACCAAGGTTCGTTTGGAAGTGGCCCATACCAACACGACCGTAAACGTCAAAAATAGTGATTGGTAGTGTTAGTTTCGCACTTGCTAGCCAAGCATCAGAGTAGATGTGCTCGAAGTCTTTGTGTGTATCGATGAAATCTGCATATCCACCTTCAATCGACAGTAGGTCATTAAACTGGTAACCGATGTAAAGATTGTAACCGCTGTTTTGGTCACTAAAGTCTGTGTTCTCGTTCTTTACTTGGTATTCAGAATATAGGTAGCTAGCACCAATGTATGGGTTAGCAGCAGCTTGTGTAGCAAAGAAGATAGCAGCGATTGGAAGAATAAATTTGTTCAGTTTCATTTCTTAATAACTCTCAATATAAAAGGTTGACTAACATTCCCTAATCCTTCAGTACGTGATGCTCATGCATCGAATTTTTATTTCCTTATTGCAAGTGACTTCAGGGAACGTTGCGCCTTTTCTCTTTTAAGAAGCTCGCCCCTCACTTGCGGTGTGGGATGCATCATCCTGTGTTTTCGCCGCTGTGACATAACGTAAAACTCAGCAGTTAATAAAACTTCATCACTGGCATATAAACAAAATATAAAATCAATAAATACAAAAACTTAAATATCAAAACAGAGGGTAAAACAACTAAGTTAATTGGAACTTTTCTGCCATTCAGTGTTGATTTCCTAGGTAAAAAGGAAGGCATTAAAGGTAGAGAGCAAAAATCGGCGTTCCGATAACGGAATGTGTAGAAAATCACGTTACTCGCGCTTTAAATTGTCAGCAAAATCATCCAATTGAGACTACATTTACTCAATGAGATGAATAAAAAATAGAAGAGCGAGTGTGAATGCCTGACAAAAACATCAGTTTTATCGTAGATGAGTGGCGTTTTGTGCCTAATGAGGGGCAAATACAGTTTGCTGACTCATGCATTACGATTGATAACCGTCTCTCAAAATTGCTTGAGTTCTTGTGTCTGAACCCAGGACTGACTCACACGCGTGATGAACTTATCGAGCAAGTGTGGGGCGGCAGTGTATTGACCGATCAAGTGGTCACCCAAGCGGTATTTGAACTCAGAAAAGTGCTGAAAAAACACAGCCAACAGGAATGTAGCTACATCGTCACCGTACCAAAGCGTGGGTATCGATTTGATGGCGAAGTAAAACTGGAAAAAATCGCGATACAGAAACCTGAAGATCAGGTGATTGAAGAGGAAGAGTCGCAAACTGAAGCCTCTAAACCCGCGATAGAGGCCGTTGAGCACCGTCCTAAAAAGAGCAAACAACCCATCTTAATTGGTGCACTTTCTTTGATTGTTCTTATTCAGGCGGCATTTTTACTGTTTAGCGCAAACGACTCAAAACCGAACCCTGATTCTCACACCGGGCACTTAAGCCATTACGAGTTTCGTTATGCAGTATTGAATGTCAGTGAGGATGTGAAAGCACGACCAGAATTGTACGGTATCGTCATTAAGTTCATGGAACACATTGGGTTTTATAGCAATATTCGTGTGGTCAAATCTAAAGAACACAGAAAACTCGCCGCCGTAGAGTTCAACATCTCCACCAGCAAGAGCAGCGATGGTAAAAAGTTGCGTTTGTTGTTCCAGTATCACAATCGCGTTTCAGGGCAGACTCATTTGAACCGTCGTTACTCGACCAACTTTGAACGTTTTCATCAAACTTTCCCATCCATGATCGATGACATGCTGCGCGCGATGTACATTGAAGTGCCGGAAGAAGAGTTGGAACACAATGTGTCGATCTTCCCTAAAGATCCAGAAGCAGTAAAAGCCTTGATGTCTGGAACGGGCGCTTTGTACAACAACGCTGGCTATGAGAATGCGATGGCGTATTTTCGTCAAGCAAAAGCCCTCGCACCAGATAATGCCTACACCATTTCGGTAAGCTACATCGGTGAAGTGTTAAGGGTGTTTACCAAAGACGAAGCCAATAAGCAGCAAGTGATTGAAGCACTCAACAAGGAATATTCCTCTTCCTTGTCTGAAGTTTTGAAGCGAGGGAATAACCCAAGAGTGTGTGAAGCCAACGCAATCTTGGCGCTGTCGGAAGACAATCCGGATAAGGCATCACAAATACTGTTGTCGATTCCGTACAATCAGCAAACGTCCTTAACTTATCTATTACTAGCGAAAGCGGAAGAAGCTCGCGGTCACACAAGCGGGGCAAAAGAGCTGTATTTGCAAGCGACACAAAATACGTCGTCGCCAATTGCACTGAAACTTGCGGGCCCATTGTTCTTTGACAGCAACTTGGACACCATGATTAAAGAATTGCAAAGCGTAAAAAGCGAAGCTAACCCGTAGTGGTTAGCTTCGCATTAAAGTTTAGAAGTACTGTCCTGCCACACGTCGAGAAGAAGGTTGTCGGCTGATTAAGATATGGCATAGCTCAAGCAGCAAACCAAACGCGAGCGCACTGTAAACGTAGTGCTTATCGATGTTCAGCCCCAACCCTTCAACAATCAGCAGCGCACCTAATACAATGAGGAATAGCAGCGCGAGCACTTTCAATCCGGGATGGCGAGTAATCACAGCCTGAACTTTATTCGCCATCAACATCAGAATCACGCTTGAAGAGATGATCACACCAGCAAGAATAGTGATGTCCTGCGTTAGGCTTGCCGCGATAATCAACGAATCGAGAGAAAACACCACGTCCACCGCAATAATCTGCAATATTACCGTGCCAACTTGCCCAGCAAAGAATTGGTGTGGTGGAGTTTCAATAGGCACGACCCACGCCCAAAGCTCTTTGATGCCTTTAAACAGCAAGAATGCGCCACCGACAATAAAGATAAGATCATTACAAGAGAGCGATACCCCTTGGTATTCGATAAACGGTTCTTTCCAAGACAGTAACCAAGATACCGAAAATACCAGCGCAATGCGGTTTAACACCGCTAAACCGATACCGAGATTACGTACGCGTTGGCGCAAATGAGGAGGAAGACGCTCAGTCATGATGGTAATAAAGACGATGTTATCGACACCCAGAATGAGTTCTAACATGAGTAAGGTGCCGAAGGCGATAAAGTAGTCGAGATTCATTATTTAAGTTCTCTGTGCAAAGTACGAAAGAATAGTTATTCAATATCCACTCTCTCCTAAGCAGGCACTACCTTGCGCTCAAATCCCCTCTCTAACATGGGGAAGTCTGTATTCCGTTCTTAGGTGCTTTGGGTGAGTTGTTCCCTAATGACGCGCTTATGAGTAGCGTCTTTTCATTGCTTTGTAGAACACGTAAAGCAATTTGATCGCGATAAGTGTCATCATTTTCTCCAAGGTTGTGGTTAATCAGAGGAGGGCTATTGTATTCACCCGTTTCATAACCACATCACAAAGCACTAAGAAAAAGATAAAGAAAATATAAAACAAATAAACACTTTAATTTCAAAGCTTTAAATAAGCTAAAAACCACCAAAGGTGAAAAACTCGTACCAAAAGAAACGGTTTCTTTGGCTTATAAAATGGCATGAGAGAGATATGATTTTTTGCTGAGAGAGACTTGACGCTTTTTCCGGTTGTTGACCGTACACTTGCCCTATAAAGAGGAGAACGTGATGCTGTCATCGATTGAACAATTTCTACAAATCCTGAGTGACTACGACATACTGCTCGGTCTGATTTTCATTTTGGCTTATCAAATCTTCAGTAAGATCGCGACGAAAGCACTCACTACGTTAGCGCGGAATAAAAAAGTCAAACCACCAAGAATATTATTCATTACCAGAACGGTGAACATTTTGTTGTTCGTCTTCTTATTTGCTACGTTTTTGCTCGTGAGTGGTATTGGCTACGGGAATTTTTCTATCTTCCTTTCTTCTGTGTTCACCGTTCTAGGCGTGAGCTTTATTGCTCAGTGGTCAATTCTGAGCAACATCACTGCTAGCTTTCTTATCTTCTTCGTTTTCCCTTATCGTGTAGGCGATAACATTCGTATTGATGATGGCGCAGGAATTGAAGGGATGATCATAGACATTCGTTTGTTTCACACCTTGATAAAGCATGAAGACGGCGACTTTTCGACTTACCCAAATAACCTCTTGCTACAAAAGAACGTCACCAAGAGAACCTATAAGAATGCCGTTGAACCCACTCTACAAAAGGTCACCGACGTAGATATCGATGTTAGTGCCGGTGTTGATGACCTTCAGATACAAGAAAACCGAGCATAGTGCTCGGCTTTCTTAGTATTTTACCCATCAAACGATGACAGGTAAGGTCTTCCACGTTCGTTCATGAAGCAGCTCACACCCATTCTCAGTAATGACGATATTTTCTTCATGCACCATCATTTTATTCGGTGCGAATGCCATCCCAGGTTCAAGCGTTAATACCATGCCGGGTTTTAAGATCACATCACCGTTAGGAACATGGGATGGCCATTCCGTCAGTTGCATTCCAAGCCCATGCCCCATACGTCCGACATCATTCCCTAACGCGCCGTTTTTCTCGAGTACAGACCACATTGCCTGCCAAAGATCACCTGTGGTTCTGCCCGGCTCTGCAATTATTAGCCCCGCTTCCGTCGCTTGATAGACCGTATCGTACGCCTGCTGAGCCTCTTCATCTATTTGACCAAAGGCATAGTTTCTGTCGAAGTCACTAAAGTAACCATCATAGTTTGCTCCGGTATCAATAATCAGCACATCGCCTTCTGTTAGTTCTCTATCGGTCGGCCCCATAATGATACTGTCATAACCACCAACACCGGAGCCAGATATCAAATAAGGGCAACTGTCAGCACCTAACCGTAACATTTCAATTTGCATGGCTTTACAAGCTTGGCGCTCTGTCATGCCGACTGCAAGGTATTGCTTTAAGAACTCAAACCCAGCGGCGGTGACCTGACAAGCAAAACGAATCTTGTCAATTTCAGCTTTAGACTTAACGCTACGAATATCACGGACAATCTGTGATACATCGACAACATTATGCCGACTCAATAGAGTTTGAAGTTGCTGGAAGTTCTGTGCGGGCATGCGCAAGTGTGTTTCCGGCCCGATCATTGCGCCGATTTTATGAGTTCGTAAACTGACTTCTGCTAATGTTGATGCCAATAATGAAATACCGTCATCTTGTGGTCGAGGTGACGGCCAACTTCTTACATCATCTATCCATGTATCTTCAAAGCCTGATACGCCGATCTCCGGAACCACGGCGATAGGTTTACCAGTACTAGGAACAACGAGAAACCATGGTCGCGTAGGACTCTCCCAAAACTGAGATTTGAAGCCACTGAAGTAACGAAATTCTGGTTCCGTAGTAAAGAAAGCCGCATCAATGTTCTGTTCTCGCAAGCGCTTTTGCAGCTCATAAGTACGCTGTTCAAACTCCGCGTTTTCAAACCCTCTAGGTGGGGCAATCAAAGGTAATGTGCTCATTTTTAGTCCTTTTAGCGCGATAAACACGACGTTAGTTGAACAAAATGTCTCTTGGTAACAAGGCGATTTCAGGGAAGAAAATCAGCAACGCAGACATCAAAATCAGAATGAGGAAGAATGGTAATGTGCCACGAATGACTTCCATGTACGGTCTTTCAAAGATGGCAATAGCAGTAAAAATATCGCACCCAAATGGAGGGGTAGCCGAACCAATTGCCATTTGAAGCGTCACCATGACACCCACCAAGATGGGATCGATTCCTGCGGCATTGACGATAGGCATAAATATCGGTGTGAGTATCAGTAACACCACAAGCGAATCGACAAACATACAGCCTACAAAGAAAGTTAACGCGATGATAAACAGGATGTATTCAGGTGACGCATTATCCAGTTCAAGAGGTGCAAGTAACTCTTGGGGTATTTGTTCGAATGAGATGTACCATGAAAAGGCTTGCCCAATGCCGACCAGTACGAAAACGACTGCGGTAATTAATCCCGTATTTAAAGCTGCATCACAAATATCTTTGACGCCCAACTTTCGGTACAGAAGGCACTCAACAATAATGGCATACAACACAGCAAAAGATGCGGCCTCTGTTGGCGTGACAATACCAGAATAGATACCGCCAATGATCAATGCAGGAAAACCTAATGGCAAAATCGCTTGTTTAATAGCGAGCAGCTTTTCGGCCCTATTGGTCTTTTCAACCAAGGTTAGGCTATCACTGTGTTTTACACTGTAGGCATAGCTGTACAAAGAAAATAACCCTGCCAGAACTAACCCTGGGCCAATGCCCGCAATAAACAACTCGCCAACACTGGCATTGGCAAGCGTACCGTAAAGAATCAAGCCGATGCTTGGGGGAATAAGAAACGCAATATCACTTGCGTTGATGATCAACGCCATAACGAAGCTGTCTTTGTACCCCGCTTGCAACAGCTTAGGGCGCATGATTTGTCCAACAGATACGACTGTCGCTTGCGTAGAGCCAGAGACTGAACCAAATAAAGTACAACTGATACACGTGGTGATTGGAAGCCCTCCTCGAAGGTGTCCCACAAACGCCTGTATTAACCCCAACAAGTTGTATGCTGTATTACCTCTCGTCATGATGTCCGCAGCTAAAATGAACATCGGAACCGCAATTAATGCATTGGGAGAAATCCCAGTAACCATCTGCTGAATGACAACACCAGGTTCAACTTGGGAAAAATGGATGAGACCGATTAAAGCCCCTACAGCAAGAGGAACAATCATAGGAAAACTAAGAAACAGCAAGATAACCATGACTGTGACCAAGGTGAAGGTCATGACATAAATATCCGGCTCTCCAGCAATGATGTCAGAGATAAACTGTGTCACGCTACTCATTCGAATTCACCTTTGGCACTGGTTTTGTTTTCAATGACATCAAAAGACACGTAGATCTCTTGGTGTAGCAAGTTCATGATAAAACTCATTGAATATTGCAAACCGGCAATCGCAAATCCGATAGGAATGATTGAGTACACCCAATACACTGGAAACTGCAATGCAGGACTAAGTCGGTTGATAGATTTAAGCTCTTCAACATAGAGTAAACCTTGGTACGCTAGATAGAACATAAGAAGCGCAGTGCAAAACGCGATCATTGTGGTGAGGATTTTTTGAGCACGAAAACTTAGCGAGTCATAGACTGCCGTCATTCGTATGTTGCGACCTTGCCTCACCGCGTAAGCAAAACCCACAAAGGTCACCGTCACAATTAAAAACTGGTTGAGCTCTTCAGAAAAAAATAAGCTTTTGTTAAAAGCATAACGACCAATCGCATTCGCCGTAGAATTTGTCATCATGACAAGAATGGCAATCATGATCAGAAAGCGTTCTAGCTTTTCTGTTGCAACACTGATTTTATGTAAAAGATCTTTCATCATTCACTAAGCTCCATACTTCCTTGAGCAGTACAATCCTTTTTCTGCTACTCGTGTTGAGCAGCAAAGACGATTACCCGCTTGCTAATCAAACGGATAATCGATGGCGCATAGAGCATTATTGCGTTTGGGAAGCCACTCGCACTTCATCTAGAATATTTTCAAGAATGGCTTTCGCTCCTTGGCGAGCTTCTGTCTGTTGATCGGCTGGATAAGCGTTCGCAACAACATCAAAGTAAGTATCATGAAGCTTTTCACTCAACACTTTAAAGCGCTCTCTTTCATCATCAGAAAGTACGACGACTTGAAGATCTGGGCGCTCTTTGAGGATCTTGTCCATATTTTCTTTGTTGATGCGAATTTGGTAATCGTAGGCAGCCTGATCTGCGGCTTTGATCGCTTTATCAACCATGGCTTGCTTTTCCTTAGACAAACCGTTGTACCACTTGCTGTTGGTCGAAACGGTGCTCACATAAGGCTGCTGCCCCGGGAACATCAAATAGTCTTGAACTTCATGCCATTTAGCGTTGTATATGAAATAGATTGGGTTGACCATGCTATCAATCGTTTTCAGTTGAAGAGAGCCATAAACCTCTCCCCAAGATAAAGGTGTCGGCGTTGCACCAAATGCTTTATAAGTTTCGACAGGAATCGTTGACGTAAAAGTGCGGATCTTTTGATTGGCGAAATCTTCTGGTGTACGAATCGGTTTATTACCTCCCCATACCATCTCGCCTTCAGACATCATGGACAGTAATTTTAGGTTTACACTCTCAAACTTAGGGGCGAGTTGGTTATAAATCGTCGGGCTTTCCGTTAAAACCTGATGCGTTACTTTTTCATCCGTACCCAGCACGTAAGGCAAACTGACTGCCTGAACTTCAGGAACGTATGAACCTAAGTGACCTGCGCCAACAGATACGAATTGAATGGTTCCTTTTGCTGCTAATTCGACGATGTCGTTTTCAGTGCCCAGTTGTCCGTAGTAGTAAATACGAACACGAATATCACCATCCGATTCTTTCTTAATCACCTCCGCAAACTTCTGAGCGTAGATATCTTGAACGTCCGTTTTGTCCTCTTCTGAAGCAAACTTCCATGTTTCGGCATGAACACCAAACACAACGCCTAAGCTTAAAATTGCCGCGCTTAATTTTTTCATCCTTTTCTTTCCTTTTCCTTCCAAGTGACACGTAAAATGAACCCCTTCATTTCACGCTTATCCTGAACTCACAGAGGACAACTTCTTTCCAAAACCTCCGCCAGCTATTCTCCTTACAATGAATTCAATCGATTGCTTACCAATTGAATCCAGTAACTTGCCCCGAACTTCAAGATTCGGTCATTAAAATCGTATTCCGGATTATGCAGTGCACACCCACCTACAGAGTTAATGCCGTTTCCAAGCAACACATAACACCCCGGTTTAACACGCAACATGCTGGAAAAATCTTCTGAGATGGTTATCGGGTCACACTTACCATTCACGTTTTCGTCACCCAGAACTTGCTGAGCCGTCGTGATGGCATAAGCGGTTTGCTCATCGCTGTTGATCGTCGGATAAAATGTATTGATGAATTCGAAGGTATAATCAGCGCCTGCAGACTGGCAGATCCCAGCTACAATTCGCTCCATACGTGTTCTGATGATCTCAAGGCTCTGCTCGGTAAAACAGCGACAATCACCTTTTATGGTCACTGTCGTAGGAATCACATTCACCGTCCCATCGGTGATAAGCTCGGTTGCGGATACCACCGCAGAGTCGTGAATCGCACTTAAACTTCTCGAAACAATGGTTTGTAGGCCCAACACAACCTGAGCCCCTACTACTAAAGGGTCAATCCCTTGATGTGGTAAAGCTGCATGCCCACCAACGCCTTTAATCACAATTTCAAAGCTGCTCTCACTCGCCATTAATGAACCAGGCCTCACCATCAGTTTTCCTTCCGCTAATCCGGGGAAGTTGTGAATGCCGTAAACTTCATCAATAGAAAAACGTTCAAAGAGCCCATCATCAATCATGGCTTGCGCGCCTTTTCCATGTTCCTCATCCGGTTGGAATATGAAATAAACGGTTCCATCAAAGCCGCCATGCTTAGCAAGATAGCAAGCCGCACCGAGTAGCATTGCTGAATGCCCATCGTGCCCACAGGCATGCATCTTCCCGTCATGCTGAGAGCAGTAAGAAAAAGTATTTTTCTCATGGACATGAAGCGCATCCATATCGGCTCGAAGACCAATGCTGGCTTTACTTTGTCCATGACGCAGGATCCCAACTAAGCCAGTTTTCCCGATATTACGAACCACTTCGATGCCAAAGCTTTGCAGCTTGCTTGCAATGAAATCAGCCGTCATATCAACATCAAACCCGCATTCAGGAAATCGATGCAAATGCTGTCGCCATTCCATCATGTTTTGAATCAATTCAGAGGAGAGCTGATTAGGGTCGATAGGCGTAGATGAATGCATAACAAAAAGTCCTTTAAAATCAGTTTCAAAGCGGGGTAATTAAAGATTTAGTGGTAAGTGCTGATCTAAAAGGAGACCAAAACCTTTAATGTTTTTGGGATAGTGGAGTAAAGCTAAAGTGTGCCAAGCCAGTACTTGATTGCTAGACAACACTGGCTTGTTTATCGCAGCTTCAATATCGTGAATAACCGTGGTCGCTCGTAGCGCGGTACAAGAAATGAAAACGGCGTCAGCATCGGGATGACAGGCTTGTATTGCCGCATGAGTAATATCATTTGGAGAGATGAACGTCATCGCGGTGTCATCTTCAAAATCAAAGCCTACGATGTTAAGTACTTCGATACCTACCGTTGAGAAAAAGGCGGCCACGTCTTGGTTTACTGCTTGCGTATAGGGCGTAAGAATAGATACACGCTTTATGTTCAATCGTTCAAAAGCAGCGAGTGCTGCAGTGACTGGGTTTGTCACTTTTGTATCGGGGTGATGTGCCTGAATAAGGTCGGCAATGCGCTGTTCACCGATCGCAATAGTGCCCGATGTACACGCGTAGATAACCACATCTAGCGTTGTCCCAGGAAGAATCGTATCCGCAACCTCTTGGATTCTAGGCTCCATACGACGCAGATTATCTATGGTTAGCGGGTTGTAGTTACGCACTCGACTGGTAAATGAAGCGACATTTTGTGGGAATAGTTGGCGTAAATCGTTCTCGATATTAAAGTCTGTCGCCAGCGAAATAACACCCACACGACCTGCGCTCGCAAGATTATCCAGTTCATTCTGTAGCGCTATTGATCCCACTTCCATGCTCGCATCCTATCCATCAATATCTTGCTGAAACTGACGTTTTGGTAATGCCAATTCGCCTTTCGTTTCGATTTATTATTGCTTTACATTTTGTTTACAAGATTAATAATGCCTTGACGACAACAAGGAATTTCATCGAATGACTCCCATATTGTGCGGATTTTCTGCATTTTTGGTGAGCTATAGTGGTTTTCCTTTAATTAGTAAAAACAAGACATTCGCTCATGAGTGAGGTCACAATTCGGAGCCAGAGCATGATTAGCTCACCATATGGCTTCCATCCATTACAGGCAGAAAGGAATCGATCGTCATGACGTCAACGCCACCACTTTCCGTCGATAGTTTCGACCGCAAAATTCTCGACATTGTCCAGCATTCAAATAGAGCGACTTCAGACACTATTGCTGATCAGGTAGGGCTATCGCCAGCAGCGGTACAGCGTCGATTAAAGCGTATGAGGGCGCAAGGGGTAATACAAGCCGATGTCTCTGTTGTTAATCCCAAGGCTGTAGGCCAAACCATGACTTTTGTTGTGCAAGTAACGTTGGAAAGAGAAAGAGTCGACTTGATGCATAACTTTAAGAAAGAGATGACAACAAATCGCTCGGTACAACAGTGTTACTATGTGACTGGAAGTTCAGACTTTATTCTTATTGTCACTGCGGCAGACATGGAAGGTTATGACAAGTTTACACGAGAAGCTTTCTTCGATAATGCCAATATTAAGAGCTTTCAAACCAACGTGGTAATGGACAACGTGAAAGTGGGTTTAACAATTCCCATCGATGACCAATGAGAAAATTGAGAAAAGTCCAACATTAGTAGACATAAAAACGGCGCCTCCTTTCAAGCGCCGTTTAACGATTTCAACTGATCAGATGGCTTTAAACAGACTCAGAGTCTCATTTCACCAGTTCTCGATAGAGTTCAGGGTCCGTTGCCCCTTCTGTACCTATCACTAATACCTTACTTTCTGATCCCAAACCAAGCGCTGTTGCATAGTCGCTATCTTGGCGAGCTAGCACTGCAGCCGCAAAACCAGGAACAGCGGACTCTCCAGCTTCAATATGATTTTCACCTTTTGCCAGTATTTGCATCGCCTGAGGGATTGCGTCTTCGCTTAGCGTCATAAAGTCATCTGCGCCGTTATGAAGAATGTCCCACGCTAATACTGATACTTCGCCACACGCCAACCCTGCCATTAAGGTCTCTAAGTCCCCCTCAACAACAATAGGTTTCCCTGCTTGCGCACTTTTTTGAAGGCAATTCGCTTGTTCTGGCTCTACGATAATAAATCTTGGGCGCTGAGCTCCCCACAGATCCCAGAAATAACCACAAACTGCGGACGCTAACCCACCAACTCCGCCTTGCACAAACACGTGAGTCGGGATTTCGCCGTCAAGCTGCGCAACAACTTCAGACAACATTACGGTATAGCCAAGAGCAACATCTTTGGGGATTTCCATATAGCCTTCATAAGACGTGTCGGAAACGATCACACGATCGTGTACTTTTGCTTCACTGTCGGCTAAGCGCACTGATTCATCATAGTTGCCAGATATTCTAACCACTTGCGCACCAAAAGATTCCATGGCGTGTTTTCGACCTTCTGAAACGTCTTTGTGAATATAAATCACACACCCACAACCAAACATTTGTGCGCCCCAAGCAACAGAGCGTCCATGATTTCCATCTGTGGCACAACTGACTACGATTTCAGCCGCCTCTGACTTCCAGTCACCTTGGAGCAGCTCTTTTATTGTTGGCTGTTTGCCATAACGCTGCAAAATGACACTCTGCAACTGACGAGCAACAGCGTACGCACCACCTAACGCTTTGAAACTCTTGAGTCCAAACCTTTGTGATTCATCTTTATACCAAAGGCATGAAACTCCGATGCCATCTGCGATGGAATGCAAAGAATGAAGAGGCGTAACCGCATAACCTGGCCATTGAGAAATCGTGTCTATCGCTAACCGAGCGCTCGCTACACTAAGAATCTCTTTTTGTTCATCTGAATACGTAAGGCTAGAATGCGCGGAAGGATTGGAGAAGTGGCTCAATTTACCCGTCAATAACTGCATAGATGCTCGTCCTTAAATTGTTCTCATATTCAACCTCATATGCTCATGTGATATGAAATTGCCAACCATTCAAGTTTAACGAGACTCGATGCAGTATTAGTGCCTTATGCTTCGATAAAATGCTTTTTTTGATACTTAATACTGAGAAGAGCGAGGAAAACCCTCACCTAGTGCGACTTAACGCCACTTACAAAAAATCCACCGTATTCAATGAATACGATGGATTCGTTTATTGCTTTTTGCTTCGAGAATTTAATTATGAAAAGCGTTAAAACACACAGTGTTTAGCGAAACCTGTTGCTTCGTTTGCCGTCCATTCACCTTTCGGCTTCTCTTTTAAGTCTTTACACCACTGCTCGCTACCGATGCCATCTTGCAGAACACAGTGCTTCGCGAAATCAACCGCGTTGTCTGTTGTCCATTCTGTCTTTGGCTTTTCACGCATGTCTTTACACCAAGCTTCTGTACCCACTTCGTCAGAACATGCTGTTAGCGCTGTTGCTGCTAACAGTAGCATTACCAGTTTTTTCATAAATTTAGGTTCCACTTTCAATTGATGAATGAACTATACCCAAAATATCACTGTTCGTGTTAAGCTCGCGACAATTTATCGACTCTCTCTCCGTAAAAGAGACGAATTTCTGCCAACTCAACCTAACTGCATCGAAGTCGTTACTCGGCGTTTAACCAAATACGCTCGAACATGATCATAGATGTAATTGAAGGCAAACGCATACAAGGTGATGAAGATCGTCACGCCCACGTCCATGACAAACGCGTCCCACATGCTGACTTCTAGCATCCACGCCATCGCCGGAATGGTGGCAAATAACAAACCCGCTTCAAACAACACCACGTGTACGATTCGAAGTCGGATCGTGCGTTTCTCTTTTGCCCCTGTCGCAAAGCGATCAAATATCCAGTTGAAGATGAAATTCCAAATCATCGCAATGGTTGCGACGACTATCATGGTTCCTGATAATGCACTGACTTCATGATCCGTAAACAGTGCCAAACCAATAATGGATAAACTGATTGCCAATACTTCAAATAATACGGCGTGAAACACACGCTCTAACGCTCCCATAAAAACCTCACAACTTTACATGGAACAAGTTAAGTGGCGGGGATTATGACAGCTAGATAACGAAGAGAAAGTTAACAACCATCACGAATAGTGATAGCTTACAACGATACTTTCCGGATGAGTGTCATCCAAATCCTCTTTAGGTATTGAAATGTACAGCTTTGAACAACTCAAAATCTTTGTCACCGTGTGCGAAACAGGATCCTTCTCCGCAGCCGCAAGAAAGCTAAAGCGCGCGCAATCAGGTGTAAGCCAATCTGTCGCTAACCTTGAGATCGCAGTTAACCAAGAGCTGTTCAATCGAGTGAAAAACACACCGACACTCACAGATAGCGGTAAAGCCTTATTGCCCATCGCTCAGTCCATTCTGCATCAACAGAAATTCTTCGACCAAAAAGTCGAGTCCTTAGAGCAAGCCTACGAACACGAGCTAGTGATTGCGGTGGATGAATCTCTCATCAACCAATCGCTACTGGCGCAATTTGCCAGCTTGGCAGACCAATTCCCTATTACGCAGTTCGATATCATTACCGCACCGACATTTGATGTAGAAGAGTTGATTCGAAAAGGCAAAGCGCAAGTGGGTATCGTGTTGGCTGATGGTGAGCTAAAAATGGACATGGATTTCTTTACCCTCGGGCACACTCGTTTTCTCACCGTAGCTTCGCCTTCTCACCCCTTAGCACAACTATCGGTGGTTCATGATGCGGAGCTCAAAGCCCATCGCCAGCTGGTACTGCGCAGCGCACAAAGGAAAGAGCTGTGGTTCAGTTACGCCATCAGCACTCAGTTATGGTTTGCTAATTCGCATCAGACACTGACCGACTTAGCGTGCCAAAACGTTGGCTGGGGATTATTGCCAGAAAGAGTGGTAAACAATGAGATTGAGAGCGGTAAGCTAGTTGCCCTGCCCGTTGCGCACGAATTTGATGGCTGGCTCACGACAGTTGGATGTTTAGTTTCTCGAACCCGAGGTATGGGCCCGGTTTTGCAAGCACTAGTAAAAACTTTGCAGAGCTATCGCTATCAGGACGAATAGTCCAAAACTGTTTTGTAGGTTCAAGTTTTAGAATTTGTCGAGACCTAGAAGATTTCTAGGTCTAATTGAAGCTAAAGACGACGAGCTTGGGTCAATGCTTGGAGATTCGCAGAACCTGTACCAAAGCACGCTAAACGTAACTCTAATGCCATTTGTTCAAAGTGGTCGACGACAGATTGCGTGCTGATTGTCGCAGCTTTTAATACCGCACCAGCTTGGCCAACAAGGTTAGCACCAAGGTGTATCGCTTTTGCCGCTTCTAAGCCGTTATGTACGCCACCAGAGGCAATTAAAGGTAAGTTAGGGTATTGAGCGTGGATTTGCTCTAGACACTTGGCCGTTGGAATGCCCCAGTCACGAAATAGCTCCGCAGCGCGCTGCATCTTGTTGTCTGTTTGGCAGTAACCTTCAACCGCAGACCAACTCGTGCCACCAGCGCCCGCAACATCAATCGCATCCACACCCGCGTCAACAAGCTGCTTGGCTACTGCACCACTGATACCAAAGCCGACCTCTTTGATGATCATCGGGACATCAACGCGCTGTTTTAGCTGCTCAATCGATTTAAGTACACCAATCCAATCATGGTCACCATTCTGCTGAAAGGCTTCTTGCATAGGGTTGAGATGCACAAATAAAGCGTCCGCTTGGATAAAGTCGACTGCACGTTGAGCGTTATCGAGACGTTGTTTATCTCTCAGTTGAGCGGCACCCAAGTTGGAATACAAAGGCACGCCTTTAGCGAGATCACGAATGGTTTTGCCTAAACCTGAATGTAGGCTGTCTTCTAGGCTCACTCGCTGCGAACCAACCCCCATCGCAATGCCCATTTCACTGGCCGCTTCTGCCAAACGACAGTTGATGATCTCTGCATCTTTTGCGCCACCCGTCATGGAACTGATCAAAAACGGTAGCGTCAATGAATGGCCAAGAAACTCGCTCGAAAGATCGATGGCGTTAAAGTCACATTCAGGCAATGCGCAATGCTCGAATTCGATAGACTCAAAGCCCGCCGTTTTGCTTTTCATGTTCATGTCATGATGTAAAACAGCGTCAAGATGTAAGTCTTTGCGATTAGATTGCGGAGCCATAATGTCACCCTAAAGTAAAGCAGTCGCGCAGTATTGCGATCCTTGCCATTGTCGTCAATGCGAAAATTCGGAAATTGAACAATTTATTTACCGAATCGAGCCTTGTGCGCTCTCGCTTTATGACTAAGAAAGCATATCGAGGCGCTGCGTTTAAAACACTGCGCCTCACTGCTCTATTAAGCTTGGGTAACGATTAACAATGTTGCCACTCCGATGTGCCAAGAGTGGCAGTTCTCTATGTCATTTAGGCTATTTAGCTTCGACGGATTGAATAAGCGCCACCACCGTGCTGGTTGTAGGTGGTATGAACTGGTCTGGATCATCACAGAATTGAATTTTGCCTTTCTCTTCAACATGGAAAAGCGGAATCACCAAATTGTCTTTGTGGTGCTCAAGGTAATCTTGGTAAGTGAAACTCTCACTCAGCTTAGTGTGTTTGATTTCAGCTCCTTGGCTCAGCAAACTCGCCATTTGGGAGTAACTGACGTTGCCGCCCATCAATAATTTGCCGTGATACTCTTCCGCAACTGAGTGTTTTTCATTGCCGTTAGATTTGGTTTTCTGCAGACAATGTACTTTATCTTCGCCAAACTCGCCGACAAATTGCATACACGCCATGATATTGAAGTGTTGGTCTGGCGTTAGCGCCACCACTTGACCAATGCCAATTAGATTCAGGTTGTCATCAGCATGGCTAGAGATCGGGTTACCGTAGTAATGGTCTAAGCCCAACATGCGAACTTGGCTAATGTAGTCCCAGTTCGAATCAGTGAGCAGAACTTTGCGATCGTATCTCGCCAGCGCTTTACCTATCTCTTGAGCCACTCGGTTTGCACCAATCAATAGGAAACCTCTTGGCGCAGGCTCAGCCACACCCAACGCTTTAGCCATAGGACGCGCCGTCGCACTTTGTAGTACCACCGTGCCAATGATCACCATGAAGGTCATTGGCACCAACAGCATGGCTTCTGAAATACCATATTCCGTCAGCTTGATAGCAAACAGGGATGAGATGGACGCCGCCACGATACCGCGCGGAGCAACCCACGAGAGGAACAGCTTATCTTTGAAGGTTAAGTTACTGCGAATAGTTGAAGCGAAAATCGAAAGTGGACGCGATACCAACTGCATGAAAACAAACAGCAATACCGCACCGCTACCAAGCGCCGCGAAATCATCAAGACTGATGCGTGCCGCTAGGAAGATGAACAACCCGGTGATCAACAAGATGGTTAAGTGCTCTTTAAAGTGCAGGATTTGCTGAATATTGATGCCCTTGGCGTTCGCCAGCCACATGCCCATCACAGTAACGGTCAGTAGACCTGCTTCCGATTCCATTTGGTTAGAAATCGAGAACACACCGAGCACGACCATCAATACCGCAAAGGGCTGAAGGTATTCTGGCAGCCAAGCTCTACGCAAAACGGTAGACACCGCAGCACCAGAAGCAACACCGAGGACCAAGCCCACCACAATGATGGTACCGAACACTTCGACGCTGTTAACGGCATTGTGCGAGACAATGAACTCGTACACCATCACCACAAACAACGCGCCCAATGGGTCGATCAAGATACCTTCCCAGCGCAGGATATTGGCTAATTTGGAGCTTGGGCGCACGGTTCTCAGCAATGGCACGATCACCGTTGGACCTGTCACGACGGTTAAACTGGCGAATAAAATCGCAAGCTCCCAAGTAAAATCAAGGAAATAGTGCGTCGCCACACTAGTTGCCACCCAAGAGATGATCGCGCCAACAGAGACAATGCTCCACACCGAACCGCTCACGCCACGAATCTCTTTAAAATTAAGGGTTAAACTGCCCTCAAACAGAATCACCGCCACCGCGAGAGAAACCAAGGGAAAGAGTAAATCCCCGAGAATTTCATCGGGTTTGAGCCACTGTAAGAATGGCCCAACGATCAAACCTGCCAACAATAAGAATAAGATGGCCGGCAAACGCATCCGCCACGCTAACCATTGGCACCCTAAGCCAATAACCCCAACCGCTGACAGCACCAGCGCTTCGTTGCCCACTTGCATCAATTATCACCTAATATTTATGGTCATTTTGGTGAGCTCACGCTCTACACAATTTAAGACTTTGAAATCTATTATGAATATAGTGTAGAGCAGACAAGCTGCCAGTGTTCGTCCAAATATGCGACTCCATCTCAAAACTATCGTTCTCGGTTGTATATCGCGTTAGCTTGTCACACAGTGAACTAAGCTTAGCTAAGTTGCTCAAAGTTAAGGATTCTGAAACAAGGACAGGGAGTGCAGCAGTTGTTTATCTCATTGGCGGTTATCTTGGCGGTTTGCGCCTTACTCATCACATTGAAAGCAGTCGGTCGAATATCGAGGCTCGAAGACGAAGTATCTCAGCTTCATAAAGAACTGGCAGAACTGCGCGCGCGTTGGTTCGAGAGAGACACACCGCCGACTCCAGAACCCGAGCAACACGCCTCTCAACCACAACAGGCGTCGCCAGAACAGCCCGCACAACCTAGTGCTCCGACGCTTGAATCAAGTCCAACACTGGTTTCAGAGCCAACCTCTGCGCCTCTAACAGCCAAAGAAGTACCACCGCCAATTATCGAGCCGAGCCTCCCGTCACTCGATGAAGTACACATAGGTGGTCTGGCGCAAAGCAGTGAATCCGTGTTTGAGAAACAAGCCAATAAGCTGCTGACCAACATCCAAGAAAACTGGTTGGTTTGGGTTGGCGCGCTCGCCATGTTAATTGGTGGTGGTTACCTTGTACAAGTGATTGGCAGTCATATTGAGTTCTCACCAATCATGCGCGTGACCATCGCATTCTCCATCTCTCTTGCTACCGTGATAGCAGGTGAATGGTTCCATCGCCGCGAGCAGAAATCCCCAGACCGAGCAGGACGAGCGAAAGGCTTTACTTACGTTCCTGCCGCCATTACCGGAACAGGGTTAACTGGCATCTACTGCACGGTGATCTTTGCGTTTGTCTTCTATCAGCTCTTATCGCCAGGTGCATCACTGGTTATCTTGGCGGGTGCGGCATTTTCGAGCTTAGCGCTTTCTCTACGCCAAGGGCCTTTGATGGCCGTACTTGGTTTAATTGGAGGTTATTCAGCACCACTTTGGATTGGCGGTGCAGAGCCTAACTATTACTTACTCGCTAGCTACATCACTGCAATTTCAATTGCCGCAACGCTACTGATGCAAAAGATCCGACACGCTTGGATTTCACCCTCAATTACCGTGCCGCATATTTTGTGGATGCTGTTACTGATTGAAAGCATGCCGATAGAGCAACTTTTCTCATGGCTTGCGATCTTCCTTTCTCTGAGTTTGTACCTGCTGTTTACGGTGCCAAGAATGGGTTGGATACTCAAACCACGTTACCGTCATTGCCAAGGCAAATGGACACATCCACCGACAGGTATTGCTCTCGCGCTGACATTATTAGTGCTTTCGGCACTAGCTCGCATGTCTAGCGTTGATACCGCTGAGATGATTTACTTCTATGCCTTCTTTACTGCCATGATTTGGCTACCCGCCGTTCGTAAAGGTTGGTCATTAAGAGTCTATTTACCATCGATATTGGTTCCTTCTACCGCAATCATGCTGCTTTCTATTGCGCTTGAATCTATCTACATGGCTGAAGGACAAACGCCAGTACTGCTCGCGCTCGGCATTAGTATTGTTTTGATTGCACTGAGAACATTATTCCAGACATTGGCAGGTGACCGCTCTCAACTAACAGGCATCCTCTTCCTTGTACTCGCCCCTGCAATGACTTTTATTACCCTGCTCTACACCTACGAGTTCATGAGCGGTCATGTTCTAGGTTGGACACTCTTCACCGCTGCAGTTGCGGTTTACTACGCCTTGATTGGACAAAGATTCAAAGCGTTGGCACTGGAATGCTCTGCCATCATGCATGCCATCATTGCCGGAACGGCTTTCGTTTGGCTGAATGACACATGGCTCACGACCGCTATTTCGATTCAAGTGGCGGTTATGGCGTTGCAGACTCAAGCCAATGTTTTCCGCCCAGCGAGTTGGGCAGTCAAAGTCGCCATGGGCATCTTAGTCGTACGTCTAACGCTGTTACCGTTTATTCCAGAGTGGCAGCCTGTCAATGCGGGACACTGGGCTTGGGTGCTGATCAGTTACCTGCCTTCTTTGGCGATTCTTGCTTACGCTCGCACTGTGTTACATCGCTCAGATACAGAGCTCGCCAATTGGTTTGAAGGGGCGTTCTTACACGTGTTCTTGATGGCGGTGTTCACCCAAACCAACTACTGGCTGACGGGACAATACGTCTACCTTGGCTACATCGATTTCACTTCGGCGATTGTGTTTGCTAACCAAGCATTAGCGATGGGGTTGGTTTACAGCTATCGCAGTCAGTTTGCGCAGCAATTAGAACGCGTTTATCAAGCATACTGCTATCTACTTTGGGGCGCTTTTGTTGTGCTGATGATGTTGCTCAATAGCCTAGAATCACCGTTGATGGTCAATAATGTTTCCGCTGAATCCATGCCTGTGTTCAACATGCTGTCTCTTGGCTGGTTGTTGCCTGCGATTGTTTTGCTAGTAACCACTTACAAGCGTTGGAACACATTGCAGATCCCACGCCCTGTGGTCGCTAGCTTTGGTCTTATCTTGGCAGCCATTTGGCTAGGTATGTCAATTCGCCAATTCTGGCAACCTATCTCGATGACGCTAGCTCAGCCAACTGGCATGGCAGAGCTGTTTACTTACTCGATTGCTGGTTTGATTGTCGGCGGCATACTGACTTGGGTTGGCGCAACCCGCAAAGCGATGACGATTCAACGCATTGGCTTAGCCGTACTGGCATGCGTCGCGCTTAAGGTGTTCTTATGGGATGTTCGTTCACTGGATGGCTTCTGGCGTGCGATCAGCTTCTTGGGCCTAGGTGCATCACTGATTGGATTAGGATGGCTATTCCAAAAACTCCACCGCTCGGTCGCGGAACCTGTCGAGCAAGTGGAATAGAGTTTAAGATAAGAAAGGTGATTCCCAACTCTATTCTGGGTTACGCAACCACTAGTGAATTGAGAAGGGAATCTTGGAGTGTTCTTAAAGCGCTATTTCAACTGAGGTCTTATTTCAAAAGCGCCACAACCGTATGACGACGAACATTCGCTTGTGCATTCAGCGCTTGGAATGTCGAGCTAAACTGACCGGAAGCGGCCATAAAGCCATCGAGTTTCGCATTGACATCAGCAGCACTTAACTGCTTGGATTGGCTCTGCACTGTACGCATTTGGGAGTTCAATTCTCCGTGAAACGCTTTGGCTTCTTCCAAGCTGGTTTGTACCTGCCTTATATGCTGATTCACTTTGGCGATGGTTTGCTTAATGCCATCACGAGAGCCTAAATCAAAGCTCAACTCAGCGATGCCATCCGGTTCTGATTTTAGGTTCAGAACATTCGCTTGTCCTGCAGGAAAACGATGACCTTCACCCGTCACTAGCACCTTTTGCTGCATTTGTTGATATGCGGTATCGCGCGCTTCAAACAAAATGGTGCCGTCTTCTGCCAGTGACGCTCGCATGCCCATCGCAATCAAACTGCGGTCGAGCATTTTTACGGTGCGCGCACCATCGGCTTGACCATCAAATTGGATCATCACCGATTGGCCTTGCGGGAAATCTAAACGGATTTGCTCGGCTTTCTCACTCAAACGATGCACGTTCAAACCGGGAATGGAGAAACGGCGAATATCCGCTTTATCCAGTTTGAGGTGCAGTTCGTTATCAATCACTTTCTGCCCGTCAAAACGTGCCTGTTCAACCACTTGTTGAATCGACGCTTTAGAACGTACTAGTCCTTCTTGCAGGCCGGGAACATTCTGCACGCCTTGATTGACAGCTTGGGTCAAACCTCGCTTGATTTGAGTCAGCTCTTTACCAATCACTTGCAACGATTTAGAGGCGATTTGCACCGCGGTTGCTTGTTGCTGGCCTTGAGTAAGCTGAATGCCAGAAACGGAATAGGCTGACGCGGTGTCAGCCTGAACTTGCGTAGGACGCGGCTTAATCGCACTGCTCGAATCCGCTGAGCGGGTTGGCATGATAGAGGCTTGTTCTTGCCCACCTAAGCGTATGCTATGGGGTCTTACCTCTACTGTGCTCATCACCATACAAAACTTCCTTAAATACGATCAAACAGGTTGAGATCGTTGATCTTCACGTAGCTAGCTTGCGTTGCTTGTAACGCCGCCATGTAGTTGCTCAAACGTACTGATGCCTCACCGTAATCCAATGCCGATAAGTCACTGGTCACCTTATCAACGAACAACTTGTTTTCGCCGTGTGCACTGTCCATTAGGTCAAGGTTGTTGTGGCGACCACCGATTTCTGTCATCGCCCCCAGTACGTTCGCCAAGGTATCATCAATGGCAGATAAGCTAGCGTCTACTTCCGCTTGAAAATTCGGACTCGGGTTCTCAAATTCTGCAATCAACGCATCGATTTGGTTCAATACGTTATCGCCACCGCCAAGCTCCAGAATCTCTTTCGCCGTCATATTGGAATCCATGGTCACGCCCTTTGCGACGGTGACCACGCGCTTATCACTGTTGCCATCAACTTGGTACGCACCACCAGCATTGCTCACTGCCGGCGTGTCCGTCTGAGTACCTGAAAACAGGTAGTGGCCTTCTTCGTCCTGCGCATTGAATGAGGATTCAATCGAATCACGGTAGCTTTTAAGCTCGATGATCATGCCGCTGCGGTCTTCATCGGTTAATGTGCCGTTCGCGCCCCAAAGCACCAAATCACGCACACTCTTCAAGCTCTCGTTGACCGAATCCAAATGGGTTTCTTGAGCAGAAAGTGTGGTTTTCAGATTGGCGATATTACTCTGGTACTGGCCGATCGCGCTGTTTTCACGTTCAAGGTTCAGCAGCTTTATCGACGCCATAGGATCGTCAGAAAGCTTGGTTAGTCGGTCACCCGTGGCCATTTGTTGAAGAACATGCCCCAAACCTGCGTTGTTGGTTTGCAGGCTTTGCAGCATCATTTGGCTAAATTGACTGTCACTGATTCGCATCTCGGGTTCCTTTTAGAATAACTGCAATACAGAGTCGAAAAGCTGGTTAGCGGTGCTAATGACTTTCATGTTGGCGTTGTGTGCATTAGCGAATGTCATCAGGTTCGCCGCTTCTTCGTCGCTGTTCACCGCACTGACGTTGTCGCGCGCGGCATGCGCTTGTTTGTTCATTGCCGCTTTAGCTTCATAATCCGCTTCTGCTTGGCGTGCTTTGATCGCCGTTTCACCGACCATTGCGGTGAACGCATCGTTTAAGCTCAGCGAGCCATAGCCAGTGACTGAAACCGGCTTATTGCTCAGTTGAATTAGGTCATTCAACACATCCGCATTGCCCGGCGTGCCATCGCTGGAGAACGCTAATTCTTCCGCGCTAATATTGGTAATGGTTAGGCTCGCTGCTGGGTTTGCTGGGTCGTAGCTAAACAATGGCTTGCCCGGATTGCCGTTGAGATCTTGCCCTGTAGCCAGAACAGCGTTGTATTCATCCGCCAATGCTTTTGCCATGTCATCCAAAGCGACTTGGTTTGGCTTAAGCACATCGGTTTGATAATCGTTAATCGCGCCCAACTTACCGCCTACCGAGTGGTCAATGACAAAGCTTTGCGAGGCGAAATCGACACTCAAATCCGCAAGATATGGGTCGCTTGGATCTGGCTTCGCTGTCAGCTGACCATAATCCGAACCCATTACCAAAGGCTGACCAGAAGCGAGTGTCACCTGCATGCTGCCGTCTGGTTGGTCGGTGGTTTTGATTTCAACGATTTGAGAAAGCTCGCCAATCAGCACATCGCGAGTGTCCATCAATTGAGCCGGATTGCCGCCTGTGCCTTGCATCTCGACAATCTGCTTGTTCACATCCGCAATGTTCGCCATCACGCTATTGGCATGGTTCAACGCCGCAGTGCGCTGGTCACTCATGTCTTTATGCTGATTATGAAGGGACTCAGTTAACGTATTGAATCGGCGCGCCAACGCTTCTGATTCATTAATGATTTGCTGACGGTATGGGATTGATTCTGGTTTTACTGTGGCATCATTAAGCGCAGCATTAAGGGAATCTAACCCCGCAGAAACGCTAAAACCATCCGCGCCAAGCGTATTCTCAAGCTGGCTCATTGCGGTGGTATAACCCGCCGAATACGCCACTAAACTGTTGGTAGACCACGTTTGCTTCACCAAGAACTGGTCTGTGACACGACGAATGCTCGTCACTTCAACACCCATACCTGGGCTGAGCTTGTTGTACTTACCGTCACCAACAGACGCGGTTAGCGCTTGTTGTCGGCTATATCCCGGTGTGTTGATGTTTGCCACGTTTTGTGCGGTCACATCCAACGCCACACGGTTCGCGTTTAAGCCTGAAAGGGCGATATTAACAAGGTTCATTTACAGCTCCATTTTCCTGATCAGCGGCTGAGTAAACGCGGTCGTCATTCCGGCTTCACCGAGCACTTGTTTAACAGAGGCGACCGCTTGAAGCGTGGGATTAACTGCGTCGGTCTTCATCGCGATTTCATCGCTTTCAAGTTGTGACGTGCGTTCAAGGCTGACCACTTTTCCATCGTTCGCCGGAGAAACATTACGTGATTGGTCGAACGCCACTTCTCGCATTGAAGGGCTAAGTTGCTGGATCAGCATATTGGCGATACCAGAGTTCTGTTTTTTCGCCAACTCCATCGCCAATTGTCCATCGTACATATCGCGAAACACGCCTTGTTGTTGGCTAGCAAACGGGCTGTCTTTGTCGGCCAATACATCACTGCTACTGCGCATTTGGCGTAGCACCATTTGTAGGAACATCGCCTCGAATTGACTCGCAACCACTTCAAGAGCACCTTCTTGATCGCGGCTTTTCTTGATGCTCGCTAGGGCGCTGTTGTCGTGATACAGCATGGTATTGAGTTGTGCTTGATCGCCGCTCGTGTCTAACTTCATCGCTAACTCCTTAAATCACCACAAGCTCAGCATTCAGCGCGCCCGCTTCGTTCAATGCTTGCAGAATCGACATCAGATCCGTTGGCGTTGCGCCTAAGCTGTTTACGGCGTTGACGATGGTGTTCAGTTCCGTACCCGGAGGCCAAATCACCATTTGCGCTTGCTCTTCGTTTACTTCGATTTGGGTTTGATCCACGACTTTGGTTTCACCATCAGCAAACGCGTTTGGTTGGCTGACTTGTTGAGATTCGGAGATTCGAACAGTCAAGTTGCCGTGGCTTACTGCCGCTTCACCCACTTTGACATTTTTACCGATGACGACGGTGCCAGTACGAGAGTTGAAAACAATTCGAGCCGGTTTGCGACCTTCTTCCACGCTCATTTCTTCCAACATCGACATCATGGTCACACGCTGTTGAGTGTCCATCGGCGCACGCATTTCGACGCGCGCTTTGTTGATGGCTTTCGCTACGTTTGGACCAAAAGTATTGTTGATTTCACGGGCGATATTCTTCGCTGTCGTAAAGCTAGGCTTGCGCAGATTCAACGTGATTTCGTCACGCTTGTTAAAATCGGTTTCGATTTCTCGCTCCAACGTTGCTCCATTTGGAATTCGGCCTGCGGTTGGTGTGTTTACTTCTACTTTAGAGCCGCTTCTGCCTTCGGCTGACAGACCGCCAACAACCACACTACCTTGCGCAATGGCATACACTTCACCATCAATACCGCGCAGTGGCGTTAGCAGTAACGTGCCGCCGCGCAAGCTTTTCGCATCGCCGATAGAGGAAACCACTACGTCCAAGGTTTGACCAGGGCCCGCCATTGGGTCAACGGATGCGGTAACACTTACAGAAGCCACGTTACGTAACTTCGGGTTCATGCTGTCGTCAATCTGAACACCAAATTGGCGCAGCATGTTAGTAATCGATTGAGCGGTGAATTTCACTTGGTTACGGTCGCCTTGACCGGCCAAGCCCACGACTAAACCGTAACCGACTAATTGGTTTTCTCGGATGCCCTGTACATCCACCAAGTCCATGATCGGAATTTCCACTTCGGCATGTGAAGTGGCAGGAAGTCCCAAGGTCAGAGCCAATAGGAAAGAAGTAAAGAATGCGTTGATTGGCTTCATTAGAATGGTACCCATGGGCTGTTGAAGAACTGAGTCAGCCACCCGGCTGCGTTGCTGTCCGCTAATGCGCCACGACCAGCGTAGGTAATGCGAGCATCCGCAATACGTTGAGAAGACACTTGGTTGCTGCGGTTGATGTCATCAACACGCACAATACCTGTTAGGCGAATAAACTCATCGCCTTGGTTGAGTCGGAGCCACTTTTCACCGCTAATGCGAAGCACACCATTTGGCAGTACCTCATGAACAGTCACGGTGATCGCGCCTTGTAACTTGTTGCCTTGCGAGCTGGATGCGCTGCCATCAAAGTTACGGCTGCCATCAATACTCACGCCTAACTCGTCTATGGTTTTGGTGCCAATAGTTGGCGTAGCAAAGTCAACGGTAGAGCTTTTACCAAACTGAGTGCCCGCTTTCTTGCTGGACTCGGTCTCTTCAGAAAGCTGCACAGTCAAGACATCACCCACTCGGTAAGCGCGGCGGTCTTGGAATAACGTCATGGTGTATTGGTGACGATAAAGGCTGCCGGATTTGGCTTCTGGCAAGGTGTAATCCAGCACTGGCGGCGCGTATTCCTCTGTGTTTGGCTCAGGTGGAATAAACTCCTGACGCCCTGCACATCCCACCAGCAACACGACGGCAACTGCCCAACTCTTCGAAAGCCATTTCATTGCTTTTTCCTTCATCATCACCAATTTCTTACTTACATCGATTGCGCGACAAACTTCAGCATGTCGTCTGCGGCAGAAACTACTTTGGCGTTCATCTCGTACGCGCGTTGAGTGGTGATCATGTCGACCATCTCTTCCACTACCTGCACGTTTGAGCCTTCTAAAGCGCCCTGTTTGATGCTGCCTGCTCCGTCTTCGCCTGCAATCAATTCATCCGCAGGACCACTTGCTTCTGTTTCACGGAACAAGTTACCGCCAACGGCTTCTAGGCCCGCAGGGTTGATGAACTTCGCCAGCGTGATTTGACCCAACTGCTGCGGCGTTGGATCGTCAGCCGATATGGTTGTTACCGTGCCATCCACACCCACAGAGAACGAAATCGCGTTGTCTGGGATTTGAATTTGCGGCTCTAGTGGCAAGCCTTGGCTGTTGACCATCAAACCCTCTGAGTTGATGTGGAACTGACCATTACGCGTGTACATGATCTGACCGTCAGAGTTTTCGATTTGAAAGAAGCCTTGCCCCATCACCGCTAAATCCAACTCTTGAGTGGTGTTTTGTGTGTTGCCTTGAGTGAATACTTTTTGAGTTCCGACTACGCGAACACCGGAACCAAGCTGAACACCGCTTGGCAGTTCATTCACTTGGTCGACTTGCGCGCCCGGCTGACGCTGAATGCTGTAAAACAAGTCTTCAAACACCACGCGATCACGCTTAAAGCCGACCGTGTTAACGTTCGCTAGGTTGTTAGAGATGGCAGTCATTTTGGTATCTTGAGCTGCCATGCCCGTTTTACTTACCCATAATGCTGAATGCATTGGTTATCTCCTTTGGACGAGAACCCCTTGCTGAGAGGGTTATCTCGCCGCCATCAATTTGTTTCCGGCTTGCGCCAAGGTTTCTGCGGTTTTCATCATGCGAACCTGCATTTCGAAGTTACGTGTTAGCGACATCACGCTCAGCAGTTCATCAATGGCAGACACGTTACTGCCCTCAATGTGCTCTGGAGAAAGCTGCACGGTTTCATCCGCAGGGAAAGGCACGCCATCTACGCTGTGTAGCAAGCTGTCGCTCTCTTTTTGCAGTTGGTTGATTGGTGGTTTCACCATTTTCAAGGTGCCCACTTCCACTTCTGCACCACCACCCGGAGGAATCACAGAAACGCGGCCACGTTCACTGATTTCAATCTTCTGAAAATCAGGCACAACGATTGGTCCGTTTTCACCGACAACAGGGAAACCATTGATGCTCATTGCGCCAAAGGTATCGACTTTGATGTTGCCTGCTCGGGTGTATGCTTCATTGCCAATTGGCGTTTCAACGGTGAGGTAGCCCTCGCCCATGATCGCCACATCGAGAGGACGACCGGTTTTCATGATGTCACCAGAATCAAAACGCGTTGCGGCTGAGTTGGTCACCACCATGGTGCGGCCATCAAAACCCGCACCTTGTAGCTCAACGCTGCGAACGCGTTCCATATCTGCACGGAAACCTGCGGTGTCAGCATTCGATAAGTTGTTCGAACGTACGTGCTGAGCCTTAAGAACTCGACTCGCACCCGACGTGGCAGTAAATAACAAGCTATCCATGCGACTCTCCCATTACACCGCGTTGAACAGAGCTTGAGTCAGCTTGTCATTGGTCGAAATGGTTTTCGCGTTCGCTTGGTAGTTACGCTGCGCCGTCATAAGCGCAACCAGTTCGCTGGTTAAGTCAACGTTAGAACCTTCTAGCGCACCCGGTGTTAAGTCACCCAATGTGCCTGTGCCCGGAACACCCATGATTGGCGCGCCAGAGCTAAAGCTTTGTGTCCAAGCCGTGCCGCTCACTTTCGATAGACCTTGCGCGTTAGCAAAATCCGCAAGCACAACCTGACCTTGCAGCTGAGACTGACCATTAGTGTAAGTCGCGTAAACCATGCCGTTGTCTTCCACTCGAACGCCCGCAAGCTCACCTGAGGTGTAACCGTTCGGGTTGTTGGTGCTCACGCCAAACGCAGCGCCAAACTGAGTGCTGCCGTTCAAGCTGATATCAATGCTCATTGCGTTTGCGCCCGCTGCTGGGAATGCAACATTGAATGAACCCGTTGGAGAAGCGAGCGTGCCGTCAGTATTGAATTGAACCGTTTGAGCCGTTGCTGGCGTTGTTGGTGCACCGTCGACTTCCACGTTCACTTGCCATTCGTTATCTGATGTCTTGGTGAAGTACTGAGTGACTGTGTGCGAGTTGCCAAGTGAGTCGTACACCTTAGTGGTGTAAGAAGAGTTGAATGAGTTTGGATCGGAAGAATCGAATGGGTAAACCGCTTGATCGACTGCCGTTGCGCTTGCGTCGAAGTTCGCCACAAAGTCCAGATTGTCGGTCGCTTTTGCGTTAAGTGAAGAAGTAGATACTTTGATGTCGCCAACTGAGCCAGTTTGAAGGTTCGCATTGTTGTCTACGCTGTAACCTTGCAACTTGGCACCGTTATTTGCGGTCACAAAGTTGTTCTTATCAGTACCAAACACACCTGCGCGAGTGTAAAGCATCTGACCCATGTGATCTTTCGTCACGAAAAAACCACTGCCATTGATCGCCAAGTCCATTGCACGACCCGTGCCTGTCACCGAACCATTCTTATCGAAGTTCTGAGAAATCGACGCCACTTCTACGCCGCCCGGTTGCATACCGTTGTAAACCGCGGCAAATTCTGTGCGTCCACCTTTAAAGCCGTACGTTGATGCGTTGGCAATGTTGTGGCTGATGGTGTTTAACTCTGTGTTGGTCGCATCCAGACCACTAAGTGCGATGTTAAAACTCATAAATAACCTCTGATTTCCTTATTTGGTTAAGCACCAAACTGAGTGATTTGATAGAAAGGAACGTTGCCAACGCCTTGAACATTGACCAGTGCTGCGCCACCTGAGCTAGGAATACGTACCTGCTCAACCGTACCTGCCAGCAAAACATTTGGGCTCTTTTGCCCTTCTTGAACTTCCACCGCAACGGTGTATTTACCCGGTTTCAAACCAAGCTCTTCGGGATTGATCGAGAACTCGACGTCACCCGCACCGTGTGCACCTAAAGGCACTTTGGTTGATTGGCCGAACTCATCTTTGACGACTAACGTCACTTGGTTCGAACCGTGTTCAAGCTCGACCTTGCCACTTTGCACACCTTCACCAAGTTCAAACTCGTTTGAAGAGACGTACACGGTTTGACCAACCAAACCAGCCGTTGAAAGCACCTGCATGTTGTCGAGCAATACCATGCTGTTTTGCATCAGCATCGACATGTTTTCAGTACTTTGAACTTGCGAAAATTGCGCTAGCTGGCTGACATACTCAGTGCCATCAAGCGGGTTAAGTGGATCTTGGTTTTGAATTTGCGCCACCATGAGCGAGATAAACTCGTTTTGCAGTGACGTTGCGCTGTTCATATCCGATGGGTTCGCAGAAATGCCGCCGGTATCACCACTAGCGGTAGTTGCGACTGGTGCGTCAGAAGAGAGCGCAGTGTATTGTGCGAGACTCATTAATTACCCTGCCCTAATCGAAGCAGACCTTGCTGCATGCTTTTCACATTCGTCAGCACTTCCACGTTGGTTTCAAAGCTGCGCGTTGCGGACATCATGTCGGCCATCTCTGACACCACATCAATGTCTGGGTAGTACACATAGCCTTCATCGTTCGCTAACGGGTTGTTAGGTTCAAAGCGTTTTTCTGCCTGACCTGCGTTTTGCACCACATCTACAATGCGCACTTCCGCATTCGGATAAACACCGTTTTCCGTCGCCATCTGCGTTTTTTGATACACAGTGGCGAACACAGGTTTGAGTGCTTTGTAGGCATCATCCGGATTGGCAGACACCGCGTCGGCGTTGGCAAGGTTACTGGCTACCGTGTTCAGGCGAACGGTTTGTGCCGTCATCGCCGAGCCAGTGATCGAATAGATATCAGTAAATGACATGTTTAACGTCCCTCAATCACTTTCGCCAAGCCACTGAATTTCATGTTGAGAAACGTCAGGCTGGTTTGAAAGTCCATGTTGTTTTGCGTGAACTTGGCTTGTTCAACGCCCAGTTCCACAGTGTTGCCGTCTTTGCTGTTTTGGTAAGGCACCGAATATTTCGCCTCAACCTGAAACTTCGGCACCGGTTTATTCACACTGCCCGCTGACATTTGGTTCATCACGGTGGTGAAACTTAGGTCCTTTGCCAAGTACCCTGGGGTATCAACATTTGCTAGGTTACTGGCGAGGACTTTGGTACGCTGAACGCGAAAATTGAGTGCCTCTGGATGTACACCTAACGCATTTTCGAATGTGATCGCCATGCATCTTTCCTTAAAGTCGGCTCGAATACGCCAAGATCAAAACAAGATGCATGCCATAAAATTTAGTTATATATATCAATGAATTACAAACAAGAAAGGAAGCCTCGCTTCCGGTTTACGGAAACCATTCAAACCAAGGGGAAAGGTCGACTTTCCTCAATCATGCTGCTTTGCGGTTTGGCTTTGAGTGCAAGCTCAATCAGTGCTTTAGCGAATGAGAAAAACCTAACCGCAGACGAGTTAAAAGCCATTGTCAGCGAGCAGTTTGAGCAAGAAGTGGCGCAAGTAGCACACTCACGTCAATGGGGAAATTACCAACTCGATTATCAAATATGGGTGCCAGGCTCTGCCAATCATCTACCGGTTTGTGACGCCCCTTTGGCAATCACAGGACGCGATAACCGCCCGTTGCCTGTTGGCAATTTAAAGCGTGCTGTCAGTTGTGAAGCGGTGAGCTCTCCATGGCGCATCAATGTCACAATCAAATCGGTGGTGACGCTTCCTGTGCTTGTTGCCACCAGCACAATTGACCGCAACGAAACCCTCTCAGCCTCAAACTTAAAATCAGAAACACGCACAATTTCACGCCAAGACGATTTCTACACGAAAACAAACCAAGCCATTGGCCTTGAGGCCACCCGCCGCATTCGCGCAGGCCAAATCATTGACCCAACCAACTTAAGTTCGCCGCCATTGATCGAGAAAGGCAACGAAGTGATCATCATCGCCAGCAAAGATGGATTTAGTGCCAGCACTAAGGGAGTCGCTTTAGAACAAGGTAAGAAAGGTCAGCAAATTGAGGTAGAAAACATCAGTTCTGGCAAGGTGATACGCGCTGTCGTAACGGGGCTCAATCAGGTGCATACCCAATTTTGATTTTGGACTCAGGTTATCATTTTTCGATTTAGGCACTCGTCATCACAGGTGAACTTCGAGTACAAAAAATAAATATTTAATGTTCATCACGCCCTAGTCGCCTATTCGATTTAGAACATGATGATTGAGGACAACAGCATGAAAATCGACAAAGTCGCGGGCGGTCATGTCCCACAAACTAAATTCCAGCAGGCGAGTAAAAAGCCAGTCGACACCATCGCACAGAGCAAAATTAACGAGCCAGCATTCCAAGCGAACACAGCTGCGATCGATCGCGCTCAAGCAGAAATGAAATCCCTGCCAGACGTAGACATGGCAAAGGTTGAGCAAATTCGCAATGCGTTGGCACGTGGTGAACTGAATCTAGATACCAAAGCATTATCCAAAGCAGTAATGCAATTTCACACCGGTCACGAGTAACGCAGCGCATTAGGAGTCATGCATGGCAACGGCGGCATCACAGCATATTCAGCAGTTTGTTCGTTCTATTTCCGAAGACATCAAACTCTACCAGCAATTGCTTGGGCTGATTCAACAGCAAAAAGCACTGTATTTGAAGTTCGATGGTGAGGCGCTAAGCGAGAACATTCAAAAACAAATGCCGATTTTGAATCAGCTTGGTCGCTCTGTAAGCGAAAGAAGCCAGTTAATGCGTAAGCTCGGATTGCCTTGTAATGAAACCAGTGTGAATCGTATTTTCAATGCCTTGCCCGCCAAGATTGGTACGCAAGCGAGAAAACAATGGACGCTGTTGGAATCCTTGGTGAAACAATGCCAACAGGACAATCAGAGCAATGGCCAAAGCTCTGCAGCGTTCCAAGAGTTAGTCAGTCAACTCAAACAACCTGTGCAACACACTTATGAAGAGCGCTCGTTCTAAACAACGATTCTCGCCTTGCCTGCAGAGTCTACCGCCATCCCGGTCGATTGCTGTGGGCTTTTTTGTTTTGTGCGTGATGTGCTTGTCTCCAATGACGATGGCCAAGCCGCATAAAGCCAGTATCGACCAGCAATATCAAGTGCTCGCGCCATATCAAACGCAAATTAGCCAACGTCTCGATTCCGTTAGCCCGCTTCTCGATCATATTTTCAAACAGCTTAAGCAAAAGTCTTTACCCGCCAACTTGGTGTTAGTGCCCATGCTGGAATCATCTTACAACCCGAAAGCAGTATCACACGCCAATGCCGCCGGTTTATGGCAACTGATTCCTGCTACAGCGACGCGCTTTGGCTTGCAAGTGAGCGATAAGCAAGATGAGCGCTTTGATACTAAAGCCAGCACTCAAGCCGCCATAAGATATTTGGAATTTCTGTATAACAAGTTTGATCAAGATATTGCGCTCACTCTGGCCGCATACAACGCAGGAGAAGGTCGCGTTGCACGAGCCATCAAAAAAGCAGATAGTCGAGATTTCACGGCACTTACTTTGCCCAAAGAGACTCAGCAATACGTTAATCGCTTTTACGCATTGGAACGTTTGGTAAACATACAACAATTGCGTACCGATTCTTTCCAGCCATTACTTTTGTTTGCAAACCAATCCTCCATCTACGCCGAACCGCTTATAGACCTTAGTCGATTACCCCCACTCGTGGAATTGTGAACACTCTCACTAAATTCCACCAATGTCAGAAGCACGTAAAATTACAAGATCCTGTTCTGCCAATTTGCAAACTCGTGATCTCGATGCAAACGCGTGCATAAAAGTTACGGTAATGTATCTCAAAGATAAGAAAGAGCAGTGGTTTGCTGATAATTTACCAACTTGCACTTGTGTATTGGCTAGATATCCATCACATTACGTGTGCAAATAAAGTGAAAACCAATAGTTAGACCTATTAATTATTTACACAACAAATATAAAGCCGCTATTGTTTTCACAGATTGATACAAAAAACAGAATATCGAGATGACGCTTCGCTTGCGCGTCTGGAATAAGTCCGGGTTCCGGGGGGGAGCTCGGACTTTTTTTATTGCTTGGAAGTTACAATTTTGATCTGAGGAGAGTTACAGCAACTCTTTTGCGATAAGTTGTAGCAAGAAAGTTTCGCGTTCAATGCTCATGCCTTTCTTCGGACTTTCCGCCATCGTCTTTTCATTGTGCGCGATCGCGTCGTGAACATTCATCCATACTGGGCGCATGCCGTTCTTCACTTCGTAATCTTCATAAGCCGTTTCACCTAGCTCACGGTCAATTTTGCACGTGTAGCAATAAGACGTCATGTGCATCACATCGGCATCGTCTTTGTACCAAGGACGAAATTCTTCGAAGATACCGTAAGGCTTGATGTTGTGAATGTTCTTCGCACCCGTTTCTTCTTCCAACTCACGAACCAAACCTGCAATCACATCCTCACCGTCATCGATGCCACCGCCAGGCAGGGTGTAATCGTGGTAACGCTCTGTGTAAAGAAGCAGGACATCTTCACCGTCTAATACAATGGCGCGCGCCGCATTGCGTTGGAAGATGATTTTTTCATCCAGATGTTCGATATCTGGGTGCGTGGTGGTTTTCAAATGTCTCATCGCAGATTCCGCTGTGAATGTTTTGCGCGCATACTACCGAAATTCATGCGCATTCCCAAGTTTCAATTTGAGCACCTCTGAAACAAATATAGGCGAACAGTGAGCAAATTCTAAAATTGCACAGAATTCCCTTACAAGCGTCGTGCTTTTAACAAACATAAGACAATATTTTTCTGAAACTCTCCTATAATCAACACACTACTCGTTAATCCCATGCGGAGATCAAGAATGAAAAAGACAACTTTAGTAACGGCAGTGGCAGCAGCGATGGTGTTGGCAGGTTGTTCAACTTATGAAGGTGCGACTCGCTCAAATGAATACACATCAGCAGCAAACCCAGCAGCGGTATACTGCGTACAGCAAGGCGGCGAGCTAGATACAGTAACGGAAAATGGTGAACGCGTAACTTACTGCCAACTGTCTGAAAACGAGCGCTTTGAGCAGTGGGAATACTACCGCAACAACCACAAAGAAGATGGCGAGTCGTAAACAACGTTAACATTTGCGCAATCTAAGATTACAATTTTATCAACAAAGGAGCGTTAAGCTCCTTTTTGTTTACCGTAAATTTCCCTACATTCTGATACTTAGCCCTTTATCCACCAGCCTTACCGCATAGCGATACGATATCGAACGGCGTTTTATTCTGACATTTCCCTGACATTACTTTCCAAGTGGTCAATAAAATTCCTTGCACACATCACGAAATTTCACGTTTTTTCCACATTTTTATCGGAGCGGGTGGTCAGGATGAAAACAAATACTGTTAAGCAAGCCGAATCGGCACAAACGAACGTCATTACAGAAGAATCAAAACGCATCATCTATAAGTCGATGCTAAGTGCACTCACCATTGTTGCCATCAGTATTTTAGTCAACCTAAGTATCCGAGTGGACTACGTTTTATTAGGTTCTTCATTGGGCGAAACCTCTATTACTGAAACACTGCAATTGATCATGCTGGCGGTTGCATCTTGGTCTTTCTTCCGCATGTCTAAACAAGAGACTCATGTCTCACATGCCGCGATACTTATTTCAGGCTTTTTTGCGGTATTGATGATCCGTGAAATGGATTACTGGTTTGACATGATCCACCACGGCTCTTGGGTCTTTCCTGCCCTTGCGTTAGCGGCACTGGCTTGTGCGAAAGCTTACCAAGGTGGTAAAGGTACCGTGAACGAAATGGCAACCATTCTACAATCACCTTACATGAAGCTACTTATCGGCTCAGTGATCTTGTTGTTGGTGTTCTCTCGCCTGTACGGCATGGGTAGCTTCTGGCAACACGTAATGGGCGAGCACTACGTACGCGATGTGAAAAACATCTCAGAAGAAGGTATGGAGCTGTTGTGTTACAGCCTAATCGCGCTAAGTGCCGTACGCACACGTCGCGAACTTAAGCGTCAGTAAGTTGAAGTGGCTTAACTAGCTATTCGCTTCGGGGTCAAGTTGCAGGTTCAACGTCGTTAATATCGGATGAAACACTGCTAACGCTTGCTCTGCTGCAACCACTGAATCATCAAAGGCCGTCATTTCGATGGCCTTTTTCATATCTGCAATTTGCCCTCGCACTTCAGGCTCTAAATCGAGCGCTTGAAGCTTTTCTATCGCACCAAGGCCAATGTCTAAAGGCTTTGCTCGTACCTCAGCGAGATCACGTTCAAAAGCGCCACGCTTAACTCCCTCTAGATACACGCGGTAAGTCGTGAGTTCATCAAACAACAAAAATGCTTCCGCTAAAACGCCTGTATTAGGGTAAGGCACACTCACATGGTGTGAGAGGTCGAGTGAAATGTTGAGCTTTACGCCCATTTCTGCACAGCGCGACTTCAATACGCGTAATAAACCCTGTTCATCCATTAAGGTTTGAATCTCGATGATGCGCTCTAGATGGTAGTCATTGGAGAGTAAAGTGACGTCAATGGTTTGCCCTGCCTCGCAAAGGCCACTTCTTAATAACTCCGCAGCGGCATTTTGCATGTTCTGCACCGTATTGAGTGAACGATTCTCGATGATGACCTGCTGCTCAGGAAAATCGATTTCCCTAGCCTTAGCTAACTGGTAAAAGTAGCGGTACATCGCATCCGCTTCTGAGACGGTTTGTCCTTGGGTCACACCGCCACAAAAAACCAAGGCAGTCGTCTCAAAGCAAAATTCGTTTAAAACATTCAACAGCGCTTCCACGCGTGAGCGACCTTCAGCACTTAACTGATCGTGCACCAACCGCTTACCTAAAATGATCACTACCTTGTTTAACTTCATTACCCAGATCTCAATTACTCATACTTTAGCGAACAATTTGTATACAAAAATCTGCTTTGCCAATACTCTCACAGGTATTAACATCTAATTAACAATGTCATTTTAGAGACCTGAATAAAGGTCCGTAGAGAAAGGAAGTCAATTATGCTGTCGATTTTCGATATTTTTAAGGTCGGTGTCGGTCCATCTAGCTCCCACACCAATGGCCCAATGCTCGCAGGTTACCATTTCACTCAATTACTTTGCGACTCTATGGCGAAAGTGCACAAGGTGCAAGTTGACCTTTACGGTTCTTTATCGCTGACTGGCAAAGGCCACCATACAGACCGCGCTACCGTCCTTGGTTTAATGGGCAATAAACCCGATACCATTAAAATGACCAGTGCAAAAGCGGCGCTACAACATACCATTGAACATGGCACACTCTCGGTTGCAGGTGTTCATGAGATCGTGTTTAGCTATGATCACGATATTGTCTTCCACAGTGATAACCTTCCTCTTCATGAAAATGGCATGACCATCACGGCTTATGATGCTTCTGGTGATCAGGTGGCGTTTGAAACTTACTACTCTATTGGTGGTGGCTTTATCGCGACGGCAGCGGAACTGGAACACGGCAGCAATGATGCTCAAGTTGAAGTACG
Source organism: Vibrio jasicida CAIM 1864 = LMG 25398 (assembly GCF_000400365.1). Taxonomy (GTDB): domain Bacteria; phylum Pseudomonadota; class Gammaproteobacteria; order Enterobacterales; family Vibrionaceae; genus Vibrio; species Vibrio jasicida. Next base: position 167,663 of record NZ_BAOG01000022.1, read on the forward strand.
CTTTCCGTTTTCTTCTGCCGACGAAATGTTGGAAAACGCAGAGCTCAATGGCCTCAGTCTAGGAGGCATGATCCTACAAAACGAATTGGCTTTTCGCGAACAAGAAGAGATCGATCAAAAAGCTGAGCAGATCTGGAAAGTGATGTCGCTGTGCATGCAACGAGGCTTTGATACCGAAGGCATTCTCGAAGGCGGGTTGAACGTAACTCGCCGAGCACCAAACCTACTCAAAAAACTCGAAGCCAATGCGGCAGTCGAGAACGATCCAATGGAGATCATGGATTGGATTAACCTGTTTGCTTTCGCAGTGAGTGAAGAGAATGCTGCAGGTGGTCAAGTAGTGACATCACCAACCAATGGTGCTGCCGGTGTTATTCCTGCCGTGCTTATGTACTACCACCGCTTTATTAAGGAGCTCGATAACAAGCAATTGAAAGACTTCTTAGCCGTGGCGGGGGCGATTGGCATCTTGTACAAAACCAACGCTTCCATCTCAGGAGCAGAGGTTGGATGCCAAGGCGAAGTCGGGGTATCGTCTTCGATGGCGGCCGCAGGCTTAACGGCACTGCGTGGAGGCAGTAATGAGCAAATCTGTATTGCCGCAGAAATCGCCATGGAGCATTCGCTTGGCATGACTTGTGACCCAATTGGTGGTCTGGTTCAGGTGCCGTGTATCGAGCGAAACGCGATGGGCGCGATGAAAGCCATTAACGCATCACGCATGGCACTGAAACGCACCAGCAAATGCCTTATTTCATTAGATAAAGTTATCGAAACCATGTACCAAACGGGCAAAGACATGAATAAGAAATATCGTGAGACATCACTTGGTGGACTCGCGGTGATTCATATGGCCCCACCATGCGAATAGCATACTTTATATCAGTTATTGCTAATTAATATTTTTCATTGTTGGCGGACAAAATTCCGCCAACGCCTGTTTTCTTATCAAAAACCACCTTATTTACTCAAACTCTCCCGTCTGTTTATTATTTCAACGACTTTTCAAAACCTTAAAAACCATATGAGAACAATCATCTTATAAATTGTTACTTTTTGGTCATTTATTCACATAATTTCTAGTTGATCTAGAACAACACATTAGTGAGGCAAACGTTTCGCATTAGAAATTTTAGTGCATTAAATTCAGTTTATGCGACAATTGTTTCAATATGTAACATAGCGTTTAAGTAACATTTAACAGAAATAATAACTACCTTTCTCGCAATAGTGAGTATTTAATTATGTGGAATAAACTAAATAAATCTATGATGTTCTGCCAAATGATGTTTGGCTTATCATTTTATGGCGTGTTAGTCAGTCTGACGCGTTTCTTCTTAGAGGATCTGAATTACAACGAAGCTGATACCATGATGATCGTCGGTGCATTTTCGGCGATTGGCCCTCTATTTGCGATTGCTGGCGGCTTTATCGCTGACAAATTTTTAGGTGCTTACCGCTCTCTATCGATTGCCTTCTTAGCATTCGCATCTGGCTATGTACTGCTTGTTCTTGGTGCTTCGGCAACCAACGTACCGCTTTCCATGTGTGGTATCGCATTGGCAAGTTACGGCCGTGGTTTAATGTCTCCTTCTTACCCTAGCTTGTACAAACGTACCTTTAAGTCGCAAGAAGACTTCGAGAAAGGCTACCCAATTAACTACTCAGTGAACAACGTGGGCGCTTTCCTAGGCCAATACTTGTTCCCTATGATTGTGCTTATCATCGGCTTTAATGGTGGTTTCACTATTTCAGCAGTGATGGCTGGCGCAGCATTGGTGATGCTACTTGTGTTCCGCAAAGGCTTGGTTGGCGTTGCTTCTGATCTGGATCGTCAAAGCGTAAGCATGAAGAACTGGATCTTCTTCGCCATTATCTCTGCGGCGATGATTGCACTGGTATTCTTCATGTTCTCTAACATGGATATCGGTCAAAACATCGTTTACGCTATCGGCGGTGCAGCGATTCTTTACTTTGTTTCTTTGATGTTGAAAGCAAGCAAAGCGGAATCATTGAAGATGGGTACTATCCTTATCGTTACCTTCCTAACCACGTGTTTCTTCGTTTACTACGGTCAAATGATGACTTCAATGAACATGGTAGCGATTAACACTCTGAAAGGTTCTCTATTTGGCTTCATCCCACTAGAGCCTGAAGCAGCAATGGCAATGAACCCACTATGGTGTATGGTTGGTGGCCCTATCGTTGCTGGCTTCTTTGGCATGCTAGAAAAACGTGATATTCACCTATCAACCGCGACTAAGATTGCATTGGCATTCGTGCTAACCGCTATCGCATTCGGCATCCTAACGTTCGCGGTAACGACTGTTGGCGAAGACGTTATCATCATGCCTGAAATCTTCCTAGCGATTCACTTCTTCCAAGCAATTGCGGAAGTTATCGTAGGTTCAATGGTAGTTGCGTTCATTCTATCTGTGGCACCTAAGCACATCGAAAACTTCTCAGTAAGCTTGTTCTCTGTAGCAATCGCACTAAGTGGTATCGTTGGTGCTGCGTTCTCTACGTCTATCGCACTAGAGAAAGGCCAAGAGATCACCCAAGAGATCGTACAACACGTTTACGGCGAATACTTCCAACTGCTGACTATCCTAGCGGTTGTGATGGTTGCGATTGCCTTGGGCGCGTCATTCATCATTCGTAAGATGCTTGAAGCAGCAAAACAAAGTGAAGCTGAATTGGAAGTGGTTGAGCAAAACTAATTCTCTCTCAGCAGCAAACGAAAAACGGAAGCCAAGCGGCTTCCGTTTTTTTATCGACAAAGAAGAAGGATAGAGAAATCATTAAGCGGTTAAAGTAACCATCAGATAACCGTTGAGTGCGAGTACTAAAGTAACGATAACCATACCGACATAAGAGACCCATTTGTTATTTTTGAACTCACCCATCAAGCGTTCGCTGTTGGTAAAGATAAGCAATGGGATAATCGCCAACGCAATACCAAAGCTCAACACCACTTGGCTCATCACCAAGATATCGGTGGTGTTCATGCCTAAACCAATCACCACAAACGAAGGTGCCATAGTAATAAAGCGTCGTACCCACATTGGAATAGAGAAGCGGACAAAGCCTTGCATCACCACCTGACCTGCCATTGTTCCAACAACGGTAGAAGACAGGCCTGAAGCAATCAACGAAACACCAAACAACACAGATGCGGCTTTACCTACCAATGGCGTTAGCGTCATGTACGCTGTTTCAATTTCCGCCACATGTTGGTTGCCTGAGTAATGGAACACGGCAGCAGCCATCGCCACAATTGCGATATTCACAAAGCCTGCAATTACCATCGCAATCAACACATCAAAGCGAGTGGTGCGAAGGCGAGTTTTGGTGCTTTCGCCATAGCTGTTTTTGAACAGTGCAGAATGAAGATAGATCACGTGAGGCATTACAGTCGCGCCTAGAATACCTGCAGCAAGATAGATTTGATGTGAATCCGTAAAGGTTGGAGTCAGCAAACCTTTCACCATTTCACCGCCCGCAGGGTGCGCAAAAAACAGTTCAGCAATGTAGATAACCGCCACCAACATCAAAAGTGAACCGATCACGACTTCTAGCGGTTTTTGACCTTTCTGGTTAAGCATCAAAATCATCACGGTTGCTACCGCAGTGATCATCGCTCCTTCCATTAAGCTAATTCCAAACACCAACTGAAAGCCGACTGCTGCACCGATAAACTCGGCAAGGTCTGTCGCTATCGCGATGATTTCAGCTTGGATCCAGTAGAAGCCTACCGCCCATTTATTTGGTAAGTGGTCACGTAGATGCTCCGCTAGATTTTTGCCTGTAACGATACCTAGCTTGGCGGATAAATACTGAATCAACATCGCCATTAGGTTTGCCCATAGCACTACCCAAAGTAGCTGGTAACCAAATGAAGATCCTGATTCAATATTTGTCGCAAAGTTGCCTGGGTCGATGTAACCAATCGCGGCAATAAACGCCGGGCCTAACATCAGCATTTTGCGTTTGATTTTGTTGAATGCCGAAACTTTTGATGTTGTGGCGGCATCTAAATGTATGGATGCATTATTTATCGATACATTACTCATGACGATATTCCTCTCTAGTCGATGAGAAGAATCATACGCCCACCCAAATGAGAATCAATATCATTTGGGTGCACAAAAACGGTAATTAAGATTTCAACAATTAATTTTTAATTATCGATAAACAAAAGCTATCAAAGATTTCTGTTGAATTTGGCTTGCCATCGACCAAAAACAACAATGCCGCGTTAGACGCGGCATTGAAAGCGGGGGATGGTTTCGATTACTTAGTCGCGACGGCCGCGCAATTGAATCGGTTGGTTAGAAGCGTCTGTTTGAATCATCACACCACCGTAAGTAGCGTCATTACGACCTTTAAGAGTCAGGTTAGAATCCGCACGCTCCACATTAACTTGGTTTGTTTGGCTAGTAGCCATATCAATGGTACCCGTGTATGAGCCATCGCCAGCGAATGCTACATTCATTGAACAAGCCATTAAGCCTACTAGTGCGATTAGTTTTTTCATACGTCACCTCGATTATTTGTGGTACATCGTTTCGATGAAGAAACTGTAGCAACAGTTCCAAAGTAGCACGAGGAAAACCCGAATTTACCAAATGGAAATCCTCGGTCAAAAAATGCTTTTCTGCCATAAACTTAGAATTGACCATCCCCTGTCTTTTTTTATGGGAGGCGGAGTTATGATGCCGTGGCAACGTTGGCTGGAGTAAAAGAATGACAATGAATCTGGATATGCAAAACGTTTTGGTATTAAAGCGCATGTATGAGCTGCGTAATGTTCGTTTAGTGGCAGAATCGATGGGGAAAACCTCAGGTGCCATCAGTAAGAACTTAACCAAGATGAAAGCGCAACTGGACGATCCTTTGTTCATTCAAACCAAAAATGGCTTTGAGCCGACCTCGTTTGTCGAAGCCAACATGCCTCATTTTGAGCAGATTCTAGCAAGCGTGGATGCCATCAAACCACAAGAATTCTCACCCGCTCACTTTACTGGTGAAGTATCCATTTACGCCAATACCCTGTTCTGGGATCGCTTTGGCGACAAACTGTACATTGAACTTATCAAGCAAGCACCTAACGCGAGATATGCGTTTTTAAGGTGGGGAGCAGATGCCCGTAATCGAATCATCGATGGTGAAAACGCTATTGCAATTCACTACTTTGATGAAGACTTACCTCAGTCAATCGCTCAGAAAGAATTGGGGAAAGGAAAAGCGGTGTTCTTTGTGCGAAACGACCATCCAGCACGAGACTTCCAATCATTAAGTGACTACGCCTTACTACTGTTCAAAACGCCGGGGTGGAATGATCATAAATACCCATTGCTCGATCGTTTAAAGAACATTGGTTTCGATGTCACGCCCAAAGTGGAAGTGGAGCACCCCGCAATGATTCATAGCATCATCATGCAAACCGATCATTTTGGGATCACCATGAGCGGTAATGTTCCAGAAAGTTGCCGTAGTATAGATTTACCAAACGGGTTGGAGTTGGGTGTTAGCTTTGTTATGAGTTGCCGTCGCTCTCAGCAGCATGACCCGCAAAATCAATGGCTATTCAATGTCATCCAAACGATCATCGCGAAGCATTCAAAACCCGATTAAAACGGTGCTTCACCTAACACACCGAGTGTGATCGCTTGGTGATGTTTCTTAAGATACTCAATGTCTTGTAAATAAGCCGTATGGTGGCAATCATCCATGTTCGCTTGAAATTGCGCATCGCCAGTGGCAGCAGACGTACGCATAAAGTCTACCAGTGCAGTCAAACGCAGCGTCATCGTATCCACCAGTTCTTCTCGCTCTAACCTTGAACAACCATAGGCGTCACAGAAACGCTTTGCTCGTTTAATCTGCTCTTCAAGCGTGCCCATTTTGTCATTTTCATCGGTCTTAAATGGCGCCCAACCATAGACTGAAAAAGCCACATCCCAAATTCTTGGAGCTGGGTGTGCCGTATCAAAATCAAAAATGCCCACGACAGCGCCATCCTTTAACGCAACGTTATAGGGCATAAAGTCGCCATGGCAGATGACTTCGTGTGGCAAGCGAGTTGGCAGCATCCAATGGCAAACTTCATCTTGATGTCTGGAAAGGAAGTCTTGAGAAGCATCATGCAGTTGTCGGAGCAGTTTTGCTGCGGAAGTAAGAGCCGAGAGCGAAGCAATCTCTCCCTGCAAAGGATAGTTATAGCTTTCTCCATCGACGAAGGTCAGCAACTCTTTTCCACCTTCAATTGACACCGCTTTAGGACAAGCATGAAAACCGTTGGCATGAAGATGATGAAGCAATTGATGAATGGTTATGGTCCAAAGACTTGCAGGTCGACTGACCAAGTCTCCTTTACGATAAATAGCCCCTTCTCGGCCACCTTGTAACGTTTCCATGACCCCTCCTTGAAAAGTCGAGCAAATCGCTCATGAGTAATGACGACTTGAAACGTATTCGCTTTATACCATTATACCCAAGTAACCTCGAGCGGCTTAGGTCAATGAGTTAACCCATATCATAAACTGTTCAATAACCATTTGGTAAACGCATCAACATGTGGTTTTTCTCCGTGTTTGACCATCATATAATGCGCACCACGGCTCGGCATGGACCACTCCCCTATGCGAACCAAGCTTCCTTGTCGCAGATGTTCGTCAACCAAGAAGTCTCTCACCAATAATACCCCTAACTGATTCACCGCCGCTTCAATCGATAATAAAGAGTGCTCGAATTCTGCGACCATTGGAGCCAGTCTCCCTTGATAACCATGATAAGCAAACCAAGATTGCCATGTTTCCTGATACCCACCCGTCGCCAGCTTGGCAGTATGTGCCAATTCAGACAAATTCGACATTGGGTTGAGATGTAAGAAGCCAGGACTGGCTACCACAATCCAGTTTTCATCCGTCAACTTTACAGCTTGTTTTGACTGCCAGTTCCCATACCCGTTGATAATTTCGACATCAGCAATATCGCTGCTACTCGGTACAGCATTGGCCGTCGTCGAAATCTTAAACCGAATGTCAGGGTACTGACGATGAAAATCGGCTAGGCGAGGTATCAACCACTGGACACAAAAACTGTGTGCAACATGTAAGGTTAATTGAGTGTGCCTTTGACGTGAGAACAAGTGCAGAGTCGCCACAGAAAGACTTTGAAATACATGACTAACGACAGGCAAATAATCGTGTGCGGCTTGTGTCAAAAGTAGCTTAGCTCCATTGCGCTCAAACAAGGTCGCATCGAGATAAACTTCCAAGGATTTCACTTGCTGACTGACGGCAGCACGTGTGACATTGAGTTCTTCTGCCGCTTTGGTAAAGCTTTGCAAGCGTGCTGTGGCTTCGAACGCTTTAAGGGAATTTAAAGGTGGTAAGTTTTGCATGTCAGGCTCCACGCGAACAAGTAAGAAAATACTATGACGGGGCTATGACAGATAAATGAAAGGATACAAAAAAGCCAGCGTTAGACGCTGGCTTTCAAAGTAGCTAATTCAATAAAGAATTATTGAGCAGCTTCTTCAGTTTGGTATTGGAACGCAGGAACAACAACTTCTACACGACGGTTCGCTTCACGACCTTGACGAGTTTCATTGCTTTCTACTGGGTTCGCTTCACCCATACCTTTAACAGTCATACGGTCTGCTGCGATACCTTCAGCTTGGAACTGGTCAGCAACTGCTTGTGCACGCTTCTCAGTTAGCTCTTGGTTGTAAGCTTCAGAACCTGTTGTGTCACTGTAACCAGTGATTTCAACTTGAGCTTGTGGGTAAGTGTTCATTAGCTCAACAGTGCCGTTTAGAGAAGATGCATCTTGTACTTCTGCACTTTCTAGGCCGAACTGTAGAGTTGTAGTTTGAGCTGGGTACTCGTTTTCAACGATGCGAGTCGCTGGACGAGTTTCAACTACTTCTTCTTGAACTACTGGCTCAGAACCGAACTTGTAGTTGAAGCCAATACCGAAGAAGTCTGCGTCCATATCGTTGATGATGTCGTCAGACATATCTTGGTAACGTTGGTACTCAGCACGTAGGCTCCAGTTGTAGTTGATTTGGTATTCAGCACCTAGAGAGCCAGTTGGTACGAAATCTTTCTCGTCACCAGCCATCATGTATGCAGCACCTACTTTAGCAAATAGGTTCCAAGAATCTGTTAGTGGTAGGTTGAACTTAGGAGCAAGAGTGATTGCCCATAGGTCGCCATCTACTGTGTTTAGACCAGCTTTGTTGAAGTTAGCTGTGAAGTTACCTAGGTAATCAACGCCGTATTCAGCAGCAACGTATTCGTTGAAGTTGTAACCGATGTGCATGCCAGCTGCGAAGCTATCGTCATCACATGGAGCGTCAAGGTGACAAGCGTCGTTTAGTGCGTTGTAACCTAGTTTACCGCCAACGTAAGTATCAGCAAGAGCAACATTCGACATTACGCCACCAGCTAGAATGGTAGCCACTGCAAGAGCGATTTTTTTCATTATTTTACCTTTAATGCGAAGGCGACCCGACTACTATCCACAACTATACAGCTGCCATCACGCAAGTCAGAACCTACACTGTTTCGAGTGATTAAAAACTATGCCATTGGTCTCAATCAAAACGTCATCAGACATCTGGAATGAGCACTTATCTTCAAGCATTTTTCTCAGAGCTCAGATCCGAAACTCCGATTGTTTGGCGCATTCCGAATGATTCAGAGCACAAACAAAACGGACAAATCGTTCCAAAAACAGAACACCAAAATGCGAATTATCCTAAGCTAGGCGCAATAGTACATAGCAGCTATATTTTATTTTTAGCTACTGTGCCTACAAAGGGCGCTAAAGCATAAGATTGCTAAATGATTGAGATGAGATAACTTTTGTGACATAAATCTCAAAACAGACTTTAACAGAACAACCTTCGCTTTCATAAATTAGATTTCTTATCGTGACGATTAGTTTTTTTTATCGATAGCCACATAAGCACCAGAAACTGAAGGTTTTTTGTTTTTATTGGCGAAAAAATTTACAGTCACCAGACATTGAGGTAGGAAAAAACGCACAAAAAACACAGCCTACAAAAAGCAGGCTGTGAACTAATTGCTTTAAATCTTGTCGGAAACCGCCAACGTTGCCGCCAATACATCTTGGCCAAACAGCACACTACGTTCCGGAGACCAGCCGTAAAGTGGGTCTGGATGGTTGTTATTGTCTTTGAATGGCATTTCAATGGTGTAAGACAAACACTTGAATTGCTCTGCCACCCAGTTAGAGCCAACGGTTAGGTTCGCTTTACCCGGTTCATCTTTATCGTAACCGATCTCGTCTTGGAACTCTGGTGTAATCGTCAGAAGTGCTTGTTTAAACGCGTTTTCCAACTCAGCCATGCCTTCGTCATAAGAAGGAATACCTTCAGAGCCCGCCACGAAGTTGTACGGGATAGCTTCATCACCATGAATATCTAGGAACATATCCACGCCAGTTTCTAGCATGCGCTCACGAACCAAGAAGACTTCAGGACTCTTTTCCATTGATGGCGTTTGCCACTCACGGTTTAGGTTTACGCCAACCGCGTTAGTACGTAGGTGACCACGCACACCGCCGTCTGGGTTCATGTTTGGTACAACGTAAAGTACTGCTTTTTCAAGCAATGCACGTGCAACCGTGTCGTTCTCATCAAGCAGACGTTGGATCATGCCTTCCATGAACCATTCCGCCATCGTCTCACCTGGGTGCTGACGTGCAATCATCCAGATTTTCTTTTTGCCTTCTTCTGGTTCACCGAAAGTAAGCAAGCTCATGTCATTGCCATCTAGCGTATGGCCAAGCGTCTCTAGTTGGCAGTGGTGCGCGCTTTGTGCCATGTGTAACAGGTCTAGGTGACGGTCGTACGTGTAAGGTGCAAAGTACGCAAAGTAAATTGAGCTGCGCTCAGGGATAACAGTGAAAGTCAGCGTGTCGCCATCGAACTCTGCCGGTACTCGGAACCACTCTTCACGATCGTAAGACGCAACCACGTCGTAACCTTGCCAACCTTCAGGGTAAGCCGATTTCGCAAGATCAAGAAGTTTGATGGTGTGTGATTGCTCGGCTTCTGTCTCTAGACGGAAGTGGAACCACTGGTAGAATTCCGACATGTTGTCGTTAGGAATTTTGAGTTGGATGTCGTTTTTGTCGTCCGCTTTCACTACGTGAATGCTGCCGCTGTCAAAGTTGCTGAATACTTTCATTTTATTACTCACCTTTTGCATCTGAGCTTGAAAGACTGAGGCTAACACAAAGGGAAGAGGTGCCTCTAACACTTTCACTTCTTCCCTATCCGTTTGCGATCAAAATATTCAGTTTAGTCGAGCTTATCCGCTTTGCCTGCTGGTCCTGCGAGTTTTGCTAGCCACTTATCCCAGATGAATGGCGTCTGCTCGTTATCTTCTGCTTCCTCTTTTCGACGTACCGCGTTGCGTACCATCATTGCTCCTGTCCATCGGAATGGCTCTGGCGGGAAATGCCCCAACGGCCCTTTGGCTAAACCGCTTTTCGTCCATTCATTCTCGATTCCGAATACCAACGAAGATAAGATCTTTCCGCCCATTCGAGTCTGCGCTACCCCATTACCCGAATAACCAAAGCCATAAAAGATATTGCTTTGGTTATCTAACTCACCGAAGAATGGAAAACCAGTTGCGGAGCGATCTGAACCGCCTGTCCATGAATAAGCGAACTCAGCCCCTTTCAAACGCGGGAACAACTTATCGAACGACTTACGCAGTAGATCTTGATAGCGCGTTGGCTTGTTGAACATCGCGTTGACTTGGTTGTTGAAAGAGAACTGATTGCCGCCTTTCCCCAACATCAAACGGCCATCTGGCGTATCTCGGTAATAGTGGACGAAGATACGTGAATCCAACACGCTAGAACCTGACTGCCAACCAGATTGAGTCAGCGCGTCACCAAGCGGTTTGGTGATCACCATGTCGGAAGAAACCACCACGATACTGCTTTTGAATTGCTTAAACTGCTCCACCATCCAAGCGTTTAATGCCAACACCACCTGCTGCGCTTGAATATTCCCTTTAGGTGTAGAAACAGTAGCAGGTTTTCCATAATCTAAACGCGTCATCGGCGTGTTCTCATAGATCTCAACACCCAACTCCATTGCGACGCGTCTTAATCCTCTCGCCAACAAAGCAGGCTGAACACTGGCTGCAACCGGAGAGTGAAAGCCTTCTATATTGCGCGGCGATCCTGCATTGGCACGCAATTCCTCAGATTGACAGCGGCGCCAGCTGTTCACATCTAGACGCTTTAACTCGTCTACCACTGGCTGCATTCCCCCCGTCTGAGACTGATTGGTCGCCGTGTAGTAGACGCCTTTTAACGACAATTGCGCATCGATATTGTACTGCTGACAGAATTCGTCAATCTCCAATACCGCTTGCTCCGATTCCTTCACCAACCACGCTGCGTGTTCTTCACCAAATAAACGCTTTAATGTAGGGAACTTAGTCGACCATGTCAGCATGCAACCGCCATTAGCCCCGGAAGCACCGCTACCGCACAAGCCTTTTTCAACCACTATTATGTGTTTCTCCGGCGATTGTTGCTTGATCATGATTGCCGTCCAGAGCCCAGTGTATCCACCACCAACAATGGCGACATCAGCTTGGATATTTTGTTGAAGTGGTTTGGCGGTTTCTGGTTGCTCGGCTTCAAGCGCTTGCTTAAACCAATATGAAGGGTGAGTCATTACGTATCCTTTGTAAGTGTGCGCATACAATGTTGCTTTGTTGCCACTTTACAAACGATCCAAATCATCAACGAGCTAGAAAAACTGACGCTGAGCGTTAGAAAATATTAAACCTAAATTAGTCATTTATTTCATTCACCATAATTATGTATATTTAAATAATAAAAAAGGGGAGCAAAACTCCCCAAATTCAATAAGAATAAATATATGGCAACGATAATATTGAAAACAAAATATTTTGCTAGCGAGTAGATGTATTAACGATTACCTGGCTCACGCATGCGGTATTCATATTTCACATTCAATATTGGTTGATAGGCAATCTGACCGTTATCTTGAAGAAACTCATCAACGGTAACTTTTGCATTAGTAATGGAAAACGACTGACGGTCTACCATATCAAATGCACTCTTAAACTCATCTCGTAGCTCTTTAGAAGACTTGCTTTGGTAGTTTTTAATCATTTCAAAGCCCATGTCGTAGGCAGCTTGCTTACTATCCACAACATTACCTTGGATCGTTTTGCTGTTATTCGTCCATTGGTAACCACCAGCGAATGCCGCGACAGGAGTGGCAGTTAATACGATAAGACTGACTAGAGAGATTAAACGTTTCATAATATGCTCCTTACTTACCTTTTAAAATATCGAGTTCCAAATACTCGATGAATGTAGGTTACGTATAGAGACCTTTAGCTCGTCAAATTAATTTCAAAAAACATTCAATTATTTTTCAAGTTATTTTTAATTAAACGTAAGGCATAAAACTGCCATTTATTATTCATAATAAAAATATCTTAAAAAGCAGTCACTAAATAGCTTTTATTGTCTTATAAAGAAACCTTTATGGCTACTTTGCCACTCAGCCATGACACTCCCTTACCAAGCCATACAATACCTCTTGCCCCTTTTCTCTTAGAATCCTGCACAAACGAACACCGTTCAAAACGATCGTAATGGCACTGCGTCTGACACCAGAACACCACCTTTTGATGCCTCGGCGTCCTCTTTATCTTTTGGTGTTTTTCGACCATGACCAACAAGGCACTGCACAGATAACGAACTTAGGCTCGCCGAAAAGCCAGTCTGGAGTGAAATGACATGAATAAATCTATCCTTCATCACAGCAAAACCATTTACTCAGACGAGTACGCTGAGATCTATCACCCTATTTGGACATACCGCGCTAAGTTTATCGCGCGTGCACTGTTCTATCGCAAGTCATTCAACTATCTGGCGGACAATATTGAGGCGTCACTTCTAGAGATGCTTTGTTCTCGTACGCATCGTTTCTTAGAAAAGCCGTTTCGTCCTTACATCATCAAAAATAGCCCAGCAATCGATCGCTCTGAACTTGTGGTTGATCACTACAATACAGTGTCGAAGCTGCTCTCTTCAGAGCTGATTGAACAAATCTATACCGATGCTAAAGGCCAAACTCTGATGACATTTGAGATTGATGAGATCCTCTATACGGTTCGACTTGTTTATGAAGCTCGCTACCAAAAAGAAGGTGAGATGAGCTTGGTATTACATAGCGAAGAAGACGGAAACTTTTACACTATCTCTTTTACGCTCGGGCACGAGAATGGCGCTCGTTGCATCATGATTGGCGGCTTACAAGGTCCACGCAGTAATGAAACCAGCAGCGCAAAAATCAAAAAGCTAACACGTAAACTTTACGGTCAACGTCCAAAAAGCCTGATGGTGAGTTTACTGACTATTCTGGCGCAAATCTGGGGTGTAGAAACAATTTTGGCGGTCAAAACCGACTCCCACACTTACGCCGCGCGACGCTACAGCAAAGGACGAATCAAAACCGACTATGACGCACTCTGGCAAGAGTTGGGCGGGATAGAGTTCGACCGGAACTTCTACTCCCTTGCGGTGAATGCCCCAAGACGTGATATCGAAGATATGTCTCGCTCAAAACGCTCGATGTATCGTCGTCGTTATGAATGGCTAGACAACACCAAAGCCACATTCGAACAAGTACTAAAAAGCTAAAAGGCTAAAAGGCTAAAAAGCCAAAGAACTAAGGAGAAAGTCACATGCGTTATTCACTCGTGACGGCTTTGGTGTTGTCGACTCTTTCTTTGTCAGTGCACGCAACAACCAATAAACACATTGTTGGTACAAATTTAGGTTACGGCGTTGTCAATTACGATGCTCCAACAAGCGAAGAGTCCGGCGATATGTTCCTCGGTGAGGTTTACTACCGATACATGCTAACGCAAAACATTGGTATCGAAGCGGGCTTTAAAGGCGCTTTTGACGGTATCGGCTCGATACTTGTCAGCCCAATTTCTGAGGTCACGGATACCAGCTTTTCTGGGCCTAGGCTAAGTGGCTATGCGAGCTATCCACTTGGGGCAGGGTTTGAGTTGTACGGCAAAGCTGGCGTCACCGCCTACACACTGGAGTACACCTATAAAGTAAACGGGCAGAGTCGAAATATCGAAGAGTCGAGCATCGGCGGAGAAGCCGCGGCTGGTATTGGCTGGAGTTACAAACACCTTGGTTTAAATGCGGAATACGTGTATTCCAAAAACCGCGATTTTGATTCTGGCGGCGTGATGTTTGGCGCTCAAGTTCGCTTCTAACACCATCCAAATAAACAAAAAGGCAGCGATGGCCTGAGTCGCTGCCTTTTTCTTTCATCAATATGAGTCAGTTCGTCAACGCAAGAATGATCCCCGCCACGATAGAAGTAACGCCAAGTCCTCGGGTGAGATACCATTTCTCAGACAGAAACCAAATTCCCATAAACAAGCCAAACACGATACTGATTTGCCTTAGTGCCACCACCAAACTCACGTTATCCGTCATAGTCATCGCAAACAACACCAAGCCGTAGGTGGATGCCATCATTACCCCTGCCATGCTGGCTGTTTTGCGGATCTGCCACGCTGTCTTAATCTCATCTGGCTTGCCCGTAGCTAAGCACCATACAAGGGCTGGAATACCAATTGCCCAAAACTGCACACCCAAGTAGAAGATCGCACTGTACTGATCATTCAAGATTTCTGACGCTTGTCCTGTGAGTAAACTCAGCGCTTCTTTGTCGACCACCGAGTAACCCGTTGTGCCTATTGCGGCAATTAATGCCCAGAACACACCGACATTTAAATAAGAACCCAATGTCATTTGACGAAAATTCGTCAGTGGTACCAACATACAACCAAGGGTTATCAGCAGGAATCCAAGCCACTGCTGACTGGATAACTCATGCCCCATTGCCACACTGATTGCACCGACCATCATCACAGGCAGCGCCCGAGCAATCGGATAAACCACACCCACATCTGCGTGCTTATAAGCGACAATCAAACCGACCAGATAAACCATTTGTGAAATGCCGCTAATGAACAGCAATCCCCAAAATTCACTCGGTAATGATGCCCAGCCAATAGTTACCAAATACCAAATCAAATAAGGGGTAAGAATGAAACATGCAGAAAAGCTGGCCGCCATGGTAAACGCGAGCCCAGAGCCAGAATTGCTTTTACCAAGGATATTCCAACCCGCATGGAGAACAGCAGAAAAAACGACGAGACCAATCGCCAACAAATCCATTTCAATGTTCCTGTCTGAATAAAATAAAGGCCCAGAGATGGAGCCTTAGATAATGAGAAAATCCACTTAACGATTGAGTTCCGCAAGAGATTCAATGCTGATGGCATCGTGTCGCCAATACTCGATATCGCAATCAATTAACTCACCGTGTTGGTTGTAGTTGATGCGCTCCACTACCATCGCTGGTGTGCCGGCTGTCGCGCGCAGTGCCTGAGCCATTTCCCCCAACAAAGTACTGGTTGAAATGCGGTAGCGAATCTTTTGATACGTCACGCCATAATGATCGCGGTAAATGTCCGTCAGTGAATTTGATAAATCGTAATCCAACAGGTTCGGAAACAGCTCTGGGCGAATGTAGTTTGTTACGAATACCACAGGTCTGTCTTCAAGGTATCGCACACGGTCGACTCGATACACGTCCGAGAAAGGTTGCAAGTCCAGCAAGCGCGCGGCTTGTTTGTTTGCCAACGTCCCTTTTGCTGCGACCAACTCCGTTTTTGGCACGCGATTTTGCGCTTTCGCCATGTTCGGGAAGTTTAGCGTTTGGGTAGGGTCGTAACGCAATGGCTCAGGTGAGATAAACCAACCTCGGCGATCTTCGCGATAGATTCGACCTTCTGCTTCTAGCAGTGATAAAGCTTCACGCAAAGTAACGCGTGTAGTATCGAACGACTCCGCCAACTTACGCTCTGCTGGCAGTTTTTGACGCGGCGATAGCATGCCCGCTTCAATCTGTTCAACAATCGAATCTTTAATTTTTACGTATTGCACGAAGTGTCCTTATCTTTTGCGCCAAGCTTGTGTGCGATTCTCTAACAATTTACCCAAAGTCATCTGAACAATCTTCGCAATTGCGGCAGCCATCATAATCATCACGGCCATTGCCGCTGCAGCGCCAGTTTGACCTGCATCGTCCATATTCAGAATCGAGACCGAAGCCGGAATCGTATCGGTTGAGTAAAGGAATACTACCGCAGAAGTGGTGGTCAATGCATTAACAAACAAGTAAGTCGCAATGTCCAAAATCGCAGGTAAACACACAGGTAATGTCACTTTAAAGAACAACTTGTATTGAGGAAGCTTCACCGATGCCGCTGTGGCTTCAATCTCCGATGGCAACTGCTTTAGCGCTGTCAGGGCAGTCATGTGACCTACTGTGTAGTAATGGACTACCGTGTTAATTACCAAGAATGCCATGGTGCCATAAAGCACGTTCAAAGGATTGTTCGCATCATTGAAGTAAAAGATGTAACCCAAGCCAAGCACCATACCAGGAACCGCCATTGGCACCACGCTAAGCATTTGCATCACTTGACGAATTGGACCAAACGCACGTCCTTTCTCAATGCAGTAAGCACCGACAAAGATGATGGCTGTACCAATAACCGCTGTCCAACCTGCCAGCGTTAGCGAGTTGAAGAATGGGCTCCAACCGTAAGTGCTCATTTCGGCAAAGTTGTAGTTATTTAGCGTCAGCGCTTTGTTCCAAGGCCAGAACGTAACTAACGAGCCATACACTGCCATGCCAAGCACAGCCAACACTGCGATAGAAATGATACTGCAGTAAACCAAACAAATGCTGTCGCGCGCTTTGTTGGGTTCTGGCTGATATGGCACCGAACGTGTGTCGAATAAGCTCTTCTGCTTTTTCTGTACCCAGCGGTCTGCGCCGAATGCCATTACCGCAGGGAATAGAAGCATAATGCTGGTAACCGCACCCATGGCAAAGTTTTGCTGTCCCACAACTTGCTTGAAGATGTCAGTCGCCAGAACGTTATAGCTTCCACCAATCACTTTCGGCACACCAAAGTCCGTGATAACCAGCGTAAAGACGACAATAAGCGTACTGATCAAACCGTATTTCGCCGCAGGTAACGTCACCATAAAGAAGGTTTTGATGGGTGAAGTTTTCAGTGCGCGGGCTGCTTCATACAAGCGGGCATCTGAAGTTCGCAGCGAAGTGGTTAAGATCATCAATGCATGAGGAAAGGTCCAGAAGATCAAACCCATCGAGATACCAATCACGCCGTAAATCGAGTTTCCTAACAGCATCTCTTTGGCAATGCCTTGATTACCGAAAAGGAAGATCAAACTGATCGCTGGCAGTAACGAAGGCGCGAGGATTGGCGCAGTACCTAGGATTTGAAACAAACCTTTAAACGGCATGCATGAACGAGTCAGCGCGTAGGCATAACCGAACGCAAGCACACCCACTACCGAGGTCACAATCACGCCCAAAGTGAAGGTGTTTCCCACCGACACCCACAAGCTGGAAGAGGAAAAGTACGTCGCAAAGTTTGCCAATCCGACAAATTCGCCATTGGCATTTTGCACACTCTTGGTCAACATTGCCCAAAGCGGCATTAAGATGAACAGCACCATCATAGTCGACAAACCAGCGAGCAAACCGAACAACACAAGGTTGTCGCGGCTAACACGTCCGAGTAGGGATTTTGCTTTGTCTTGCGTAGTTAGGCTATTCATCGTCATTGTCTTCGCATCCATGTTTACACCTACGCTGCTAGTGCTTTATCAACCGAGGGCACGGCGTAACCATGCAGCCCTTCTTCAGCAAACTGGATGTAACGTACATCGCCCGCTTTGATATTGAGTTTTTGAACCGTTTCCACAGGCACATCCACGACGATGGTTTTCGTTGCGCTGTCGTTTTGCAATACGCAATCAATGCGGAAAAACGCCCCCAGAAACTCGGTAGCCGTAACTCGCACTGGTAAAGAGTTGGTGTAGTTTTCAACGAACTTGATACTTTCAGGACGCACCGCAAGGTCGAAGCGATCACCACGTTGGATCTTACGATTGGTCAAGCTTGGCGCTGGCATCAAGGTTTCTGCAATGCGCACTTGGGAGTCCGTCGCTACTGAGGTTTCAATAAAGTTCATGCTGCCGACAAACTCAGCGACAAAGCGCGTAGCTGGTTGTTGGTAGATCTCTTGAGGTGTGCCGACTTGCTCAATCACACCATGGTTCATTACCACGATACGATCCGCCATCGACAACGCTTCATCCTGATCGTGCGTAACCATGATGGTGGTAATGCCAAGCTTGCGTTGCAGCTTACAAATCTCATCACGTAAGTGAACACGTACTTTTGCATCCAGCGCTGATAATGGCTCATCAAGTAGCAGTAGACCCGGAGATAGCGCCAATGCACGAGCCAAAGCAACACGTTGTTGTTGACCACCAGAAAGTTGGTTGGGGAATTTCTCACCAGAGGTTGGAAGACCAATGGTTTCTAACCAGTAGTCCACCTTCTCTAGCACTTCTTTGGTCGACATACCTTGGTTCTTCAAACCCACCGCAATGTTCTCTTGCACAGTTAGGTTTGGAAACAGCGCGTAAGATTGGAATACGATACCGAAATCGCGCTTCTCTGGTGGTAAGAATGTGGTCTCTTGACCGTTTTGAAAAATCGCACCAGACGTTGGCAAGTCTAAACCTGCAATGGCACGTAACAGAGTGGTTTTACCGCAGCCAGAAGGACCAAGAAAACAAACAAACTCGCCCTTCTCAATCGCTAGCGAGATTTTCTTTAATGCAGTGAACTGTCCGAATTGCTTCACTACATTTTCGATATTTAGGTAATGTTGGTTAGTTGACATAACACACGCTCCAAATGGTATATACCAACTTTAGTTTTGGAGTGTTACGTTCCAATGACAAATTTATAGCCAGAAGATGACAAATAGATGAAGGGCGATGAGGTTTGTTTCTACGCTTGCAACCCCCTCCAACTCCCCCTTTTCTTGACATGGTTTGCCAAGCATTTGAATGTGGTTATCAAGGGGGAGGCTGTTCTTTGCTGCGGTGAGATCCGTGCTTTCCCGACGTCATTCTGAAGGAGCCTAGGCCAGTATTCAGAATCTACTTGAAGCGCGTTGGATGTTGCATTGTGAATTAAATTATCCACCAATGCAGAACCAGTCCCTCCCCTTTACCAGCACGACTATTATAGTTTCCCGAAGTTGAAGCCAAGGGGAGGTTAGGTGGGGTTGGTTGTTTAACGTTGAGTTAGAAGCTTGCAACCCCCTCCAACTCCCCCCTTTTATCGGCATGGTTTGCTAAGCATTTGAATGTGGTTATCAAGGGGGAGGGTTTTCTTTGCTGCGGTAAGCTCAGTGCTTTCCCGACGTCATTCTGAAGGAGCCTAGACGAGTGTTCATAATCTACTTGAAGCGCGTAGTGATGTTGCAACGTGAATAAAATAATCCACAAATGCAGAACCAGTCCCTCCCCTTTACCAGCATGACAATTGTAGTCTCCCGAAGTTGAAGCCAAGGGGAGGTTAGGTGGGGTTGGTGGTTTAATGCTAGGTTCGGTGCCTACAACCCCCTCCAACTCCCCCTTTTATTGACATGATTTGCCAAGCATTTGAATGCGGTTATCAAGGGGGAGAGCTGTTCTTTGCTGCGGTGAGCTCCGTGCTTTCCCAACGTCATTCTGAAAG
>NZ_BAOG01000021.1 GCF_000400365.1 Vibrio jasicida CAIM 1864 = LMG 25398
CTGCTGCAAACTCTGCAACTGGCGAAAAGTGTCTTTTATTATCAGGCTCAAGCGAGCAAGCGTACTGATAGTTACGAAAGTGAACTGCTCATGATAAAGTCAATTTATCATGAGCATAAGGGGCGATACGGCTACCGCCGTATTCACTTGGAACTAAAAAAGCGAGGCTTCATGTTGAA
>NZ_BAOG01000020.1 GCF_000400365.1 Vibrio jasicida CAIM 1864 = LMG 25398
GAAAGGAAGACCTTCAATGAAACAGCAGCCTCAACGTACCACTAAACCAGATAATGAAATGACACTTGAGGAGCTAAGAGAGGAGTTGATCTACTTACGAACTGAGAATGCTGTTCTAAAAAAGTTGGAAGAGTTGGAGCAAGAAAAGAACCGTCGAACAAAGAAAAAGCGGTCATAGCTCTAACTCTTAAAGGTAAGTACCCACTGAAGCACCT
>NZ_BAOG01000019.1 GCF_000400365.1 Vibrio jasicida CAIM 1864 = LMG 25398
GTTCGCTTCATCAATGGAGTGAAAGAAATGGAGACTCATCAACAAGCTACTGCATGATCTTCCATACACCACATTTGACAATAGCTCGATGGAAAGAGAAGCATGCATTTTTTGATTTTTCTTGGTTCAGTGAGAGACAGCACGCCACCACGACCAGCCCGTTTAGGAATGCGAGTCAGTAGAGCGTGTGAGAAACTCATCGTGAGTCAGCATTCGCAACATACGGTCGAAATCATTGACCCATTGAACTACGACTTTGGCGATGTGTTTAAGCCCGAGTTTGCTTATCACCGTTCTAAAGTGCCAGAGCACCTAAGTGAGCTGGCAGACAAAATCAAACAGGCCGATGGGTATGTGATGGTTAGCCCGGAATATAACCATTCGATGAGTCCAGCTTTGGCAAACATGCTTAATCATTTTGGCAGTTCGCTGTTTTCCTATAAGCCAAGTGCTATCGTGACCTACTCTGCAGGGCAATGGGGTGGAGCTCGTGCTGCAGTGTCGATGCGTACTTTCTTATCAGAGCTGGGATGCTTGCCTGTGTCGGCAATGATCCACATCCCGAAAGCACAAGAGGTGTTTGATGAACAGGGTGTGGTTGCGGATGAATCGGATCAGGCGCAGTGGGACAGTTATATGAATCGCACTATGCATCAATTGATTTGGTGGGCAGAAGGGGCATTACAGCAAAGAGAGAAGCTTGATCCAACCTCGTTGGCACAAGCATTTAAGAGCGATCCTTCTCAAAGAAACGCCCCATAGAGTCTAGCTGCTTTCCACTACCGGAAGGGATTAGAAGGATCCAGAAACAAAAAAAGCTTGGTCATTGCTGACCAAGCTTTTTAAATTCTAACAAGCTAGTTTACTGAGAGATTATAGAGACTCAGTAAAAGTACGAGCGATTACGTCACGTTGCTGTTCTGGAGTTAGCGAGTTGAAACGTACTGCGTAACCAGAAACACGGATAGTTAGCTGTGGGTAGTTCTCTGGGTGTGCAACTGCGTCTTCTAGAGTTTCACGCTTAAGAACGTTCACGTTTAGGTGTTGACCACCTTCGATGCGAGGAGCAGTTTCGATTGCTACTTCACGGCTTTCGTATTCACCTAGGTCGCTGATTGCGATAACTTGGTCTGCTTCGTAAGTTGATGCTGCAGCAACACAACGCGCTTCGTTCTTCTCGCTATCTAGTAGCCAGATTGAGTTTAGTAGTTCGTCGTTAGCTGCTTTAGTAATTTGGATACCTTGGATCATCACTATCTCCTAGACCACTTACGTGGTGATTATTGGTGTTAATTTTCGAATTTTTGTCGAGCTAAGTATTATATAGCCAATATCCATTATTTTAATATTGATTTAAGTCAAAAAACAACCAAAAACCTTAATTTTTTGAAGGTGATTTTCTTGAGTTAAATCAATAAAACGTTTGAAAACATACTATTTACAATTTATTTGATAATATAAAAAATATTTAAAAGTTAATTTTGTTGTAAATTTACTACAAAATAAGTTCAAAACTTAACCTTGTTTACGCAACTGCCTGTATTTAGGTAGCCATACTGAAAGTCTAAAGTGATTAAATGACAAACATGAAAAACAAGTTTGGAAACAAATTTATTGGTGCTCACGTATCTGCGGCTGGAGGGGTTGATCAAGCGCCTCTTCGTGCTCGTGAAATTGGTGCGAATGCGTTTGCTCTGTTTACTAAGAACCAACGCCAATGGGTTGCAAAACCACTCGAAGAAAAAACCATTAGTGCGTTCAAAGCAAACTGCAAAATGCTTGGTTTCGGCGCTGAACACATTCTTCCCCATGACTCTTATCTGATTAACTTGGGTGCTCCAGAAGAAGAAAAGCTGAATAAATCCCGCGCGGCATTTATTGATGAGATGGAGCGTTGCAATCAATTAGGTTTAACGTTGCTAAACTTCCACCCTGGTAGCCACTTAAAGAAAGTGTCGGAACAAGAGTGTTTGGCGACGATCGCCGAGTCGATCAACCTGGCGCACAAAGCAGTGCCGAATGTGATCGCTGTGATTGAGAACACGGCAGGTCAGGGCACTAACTTAGGTTGGAAGTTTGAGCATTTGGCTGAAATCATCGATCAAGTGGAAGACAAAGAACGTGTTGGCGTATGTCTCGATACTTGCCACACGTTTACCGCAGGTTACGATCTGCGTACTAAAGAGGATTGTAAGCATACCTTTGCTGAGTTCGACCGTATCGTTGGTATGCACTATTTAAGAGCAATGCATCTAAATGATTCAAAAGTCGAATTCGCTAGCAAGGTTGACCGTCACCACTCATTAGGCAAAGGTGAGATCGGCTGGAGCTGTTTTGAGTACATCGCTAAAGATCCACGTTTTGATGGTATCCCTCTGATTTTAGAAACAATTGACCCAGATATTTGGCAGCAAGAAATCAACACCTTACGCCAATTCCACATTGAAGAAATGGTTAATTCCTAACGGGATGGCAAAGTTGGCATCCTTCTTTCTTAGCTAAAACCATTGAGCGGTTATGCGCTTGTTTTAAACGCCTGAACTCAACGTTGTAGTTAGGCGAAGCTAGTTAGGAGGATGACAATATGTCTCGACCAGTTTCTTTTATCCCGGCGACACACTCTCGACGAGTGTTGCGTTTACCCACCCCAAATCGCCATATCACCGGACAGGGGCATTTTCGAACGCCGCAACGACATTAGCGAGGGCTCTCGTTAATGTCATGATTTTTTGAAAAGCCATCTCAAGCTGATAGTAAGTTTTTGTTTGTTTGGACTTCGCTCGGTAGAATAAAGGAAAACCCTAGGACAGGAATTTTCCATGAATCAGTTACCGACTTGGCACGATGTGATCGGCGAAGAGAAACAACAGAGCTACTTTGTAGATACCCTGAATTTTGTTGAAGCAGAACGCGCCTCAGGCAAAGCGATTTATCCGCCAACCAAAGATGTGTTTAATGCGTTTCGCTTTACTGAATTCAATGATGTGAAAGTCGTGATTTTAGGGCAGGATCCCTATCATGGACCGAACCAAGCACACGGTTTGTGTTTCTCTGTGCTGCCAGGCATTAAAACTCCGCCATCTTTGGTGAACATGTACAAAGAGTTAGCGCAAGATATCGAAGGCTTCCAAATTCCGCAGCACGGTTTTTTACAAAGCTGGGCCGAACAAGGTGTGTTGTTACTCAATACAGTATTGACAGTAGAGCAGGGTAAAGCACATTCACACTCTAAAACCGGTTGGGAGACCTTTACTGACCGTGTGATTGAATCGATCAACCAGCATCAGCAAGGTGTGGTGTTCTTACTGTGGGGAGCACATGCGCAGAAGAAAGGTCGTTTCATTGACCGTAGCAAGCATCATGTGTTGGCCGCTCCACATCCATCGCCATTATCTGCTCACCGCGGTTTCTTTGGCAGTAAACCATTTTCACAAGCGAACCAGATCCTGCTTCAGCAAGGTAAAGAAGCCATCAATTGGCATTTGCCTTTAACGGTGTAAATCTCACTTTTCCCTTATATAAAGAGGTAATTCTCAGTACAGCGATCGTGACACAACGATCGTTGTTTTTTTGAACATCGTCGAATCAGATATTAGGTTTCTCATATACACTTATAGAAAGTAGGTGTTAAGGAGAGACGCTATGATGATCGAAAGAATTCGACGAGAACACGGCTATATGGTCCGTTTACTGGCGATATTGCGCCATAAATTAAATGAGATTAAACAAGAGAATGCCATCAATTATGCGTTGGTGAGCGAAATCGTAGATTACCTCTCTAACCATTCTGAAAAAATCCACCACCCTAAAGAAGACATTCTCTACCATTACTTCCTAAAACAGTACGGTCAGCAGAAGACAATTGAGAACTTAGAGCTTGAGCATCAAGTGTTGGCGAGCAAAACCAAAGAGTTCTCACTGTTGATAGAGATGATCTTGCAGGATGCGGTTGTCCCTCAAGAAATGTTCATTAATCAGTTAGAAGACTTTATTGTGACGCAAAAACGCCACCTTGAGTTGGAAGAGCGCCAGGTACTGCCTCTTATTGAAGAACTGTTTACCTCGGACGATTGGCAATATGTAGAAAGCCTATGGCATCAGAGTGAAGATGATCCATTATTTGGTAGTACTATTGCAGATCGCTATAAACAATTGGCTGAACGAGTGCGTCAGAACGATGTTGAGTTCGTTTAAAGCGAATTATGACAAGGTAAACGATTGCTTTAGCGCGGTTTATTTTACGTTTTCTTATTTGATGAGAATTAAGGGTAAATTGGATTCTTACAAATAGGGCAGAATTTTGAGGTGAATTCTCAATCAATAAGAATGGGTGTTATAGGACGAAATTCAACGCAAAAACACCCATCAAATTCATAGGTCTATAAATGACAAAAGGCACCCACGAGGTGCCTTTTGTCTAAATTATAGTTTGATATCTTCTAGAGAGATGTCGTTACAGACATCCAGTTCACGCAGTTCCTTTAGCAAATTACGTCGATCGTTCATTTCTTCTATTTCTCGCCACTTACGCTTCAATGGTTTCGCACGAGATTTTGATGTTGAGGTAGTATCCAGACCAAATAGGTCATCGAGTTGAAAGCCTTCCATAAGCCACCTTTACCTTTCTATATCTAAACTGTTGTAACCAGTCCTTGTGGAGCTTTTTAAGTACCACAATAGACGTGAGGATAACCATGATATATTTCGCATTTGTGTCGGTAACATGACATTTTCGCGCAAAAATACTCACAGAATCACATTTTGCATGTGGACGGAGTGCGCAAAAAATAAGCGAACGAACTCACGGAAACGATTAAATGAAGAGATTTGGTATGTTAATTCGAGCGACAGATTTTACTTAAATTTTGAATACTAAGGTTGCATAGCATCGCTTTGATGAAAATGTATCCAATCGTAACAGAGTGAGGTCATTAAAATTTGTCAGATACCTTGTGGTTGCTAGCCTCGCTAAAAATAAATGGGATGGTGTTTTGTTAACGATTGCGGGGCTATTTATGTTGAGTTTTGATAAACGCAATGTTGCTGTTTGTGAGCGATAAGTTTTCATTTTATGTTAATCAATAGTGACTTTATAGTGAAAAATAACAAGCTTATTTTACTGGTTGCATATTGATTTTTGCTTGTCGAGGCTGCATTATCCGCCCGTCAAAAAATACGCTGGTACGTAAAATGGATGCATGAAGCGACGTTTACGATTCTAGATTGCGAAATAAACATTATTCAAAAAGCTAAGCAGACTTTGACACTTAGCATGCAATCTGGTGGATGGCTCGGAAGCAAAGACTGGCGCAACTCACTTTGAGGTACACATGACAGACTTAATCAATTTGATGAACGACCTCCTTTGGGGCTCGATTCTTGTTTATCTTCTTGTTGGTGTAGGAATCTACTTCACCGTTCGATTGGGATTCATTCAATTCCGCCATTTCGGCCACATGTTCTCTGTTCTAAAGAACAGTCGTAAAGCAGACAAAGCTGGTATCTCTTCTTTCCAAGCGCTTTGTACTAGTCTTGCTGCACGTGTTGGTACGGGTAACATGGCGGGTGTTGCAGTTGCACTGACTGCGGGTGGCCCTGGTGCAATCTTCTGGATGTGGTTGATTGCGATGCTTGGTATGGCGACGTCGTTTGCAGAAAGCACACTGGCGCAGCTATACAAAACCAAAGATGATGATGGCAACTACCGCGGTGGTCCTGCTTACTACATGGAAAAAGGCTTGGGCATGCGCTGGATGGGCGTGTTGTTCTCAATTTTCCTAATCATCGCTTTTGGTTTGGTATTTAACGCCGTTCAAGCAAACTCTATCGCGAATGCAATGAGCAATGCATTTGGTTGGGATGACCTTTACGTAGGTATCGCAGTTGTTGCTTTGTCCGCTATCGTTATTTTTGGTGGTATTAAGCGTATCGCGAAAGTTGCTGAGTTAGTTGTTCCTGTAATGGCTCTGGCTTACCTCGTTCTTGCGATGTTCGTGATGCTTTCTAACTTAGAGAAACTACCAGACGTTCTAATGCTTATCTTCAAGAGCGCATTCGGCCTGCAAGAAGCAGCTGCTGGTGGTCTTGGTTATGCCATCGCACAAGCGATGATCAACGGTATCAAACGTGGTCTATTCTCGAACGAAGCGGGTATGGGTTCTGCGCCAAACGCGGCAGCATCAGCAACGCCTTACCCACCACACCCAGCATCTCAAGGTTATGTACAGATGCTAGGCGTGTTCATGGATACAATCGTTATCTGTTCGGCGACAGTTGCTATCATCCTGATGTCAGGTGAGTACGTAGGTCAAGCAACAGAAGTGACGGGTATTGAGCTAACTCAGCGTGCATTGAGCTCGCAAGTGGGTGATTGGGGCGGCATCTTTGTTGCGGTTGCGATCTTCTTCTTCGCATTCACCTCAATCATTGCTAACTACTCGTACGCTGAAACAAACCTAATCTTCCTAGAGCATAACCACAAAGCGGGTCTAGGCATCTTCCGTATCGTTGTACTAGGTATGGTTATGTTTGGTGCGTTAGCTTCTCTGCCTGTGGTTTGGTCGCTTGCTGACGTCTCTATGGGGCTGATGGCGATTGTGAACTTGGTGGCGATCATCTTGCTATCTGGCATCGTGATTAAACTGGCGAAAGACTACAACCGCCAGTTGAGTGAAGGTAAAGTGCCAACGTTTGATCCGAATGACTTCCCTGAGCTGAAATCTCAGCTAGAGGAAGGTATTTGGGACAACAACAAGAAGGCAGACTAAGTCGCTTAATCATTGTTGAAAGCTATCAACACGATTCAAAAAGCCATGCAGACAATGCATGGCTTTTTTTGTACCCTAATGGAAAACAAAATTAGGGAAGTTAAAGTCATGCTTATCGTCGTTTCTCCAGCTAAAACGCTTGATTACGAGTCTCCACTTGCAACCGAGAAGTTTACTCAACCAGACTTGGTTAGCTATTCAAAAGAGCTGATCGAGGTATGCCGTAAATTAACACCTGCCGATGTTTCGTCACTGATGAAAGTGAGCGACAAAATCGCTGACTTGAACGTCGGTCGTTTCCAAGAGTGGAGTGAAACCTTCACGACAGATAACGCTCGCCAAGCGATTTTAGCGTTTAAGGGTGATGTGTATACAGGTCTTGAAGCGGAAACTCTTTCAGATACCGATTTCGATTACGCTCAAGGTCATCTACGTATGCTGTCTGGCCTTTACGGTCTGCTTAAGCCGCTTGATTTGATGCAGCCATACCGTCTTGAGATGGGCACTAAGCTAGCAAACGAAAAGGGCACTAACCTCTACCAGTTCTGGGGTAATGTCATTACCGATAAGCTGAATGAAGCGATTGCTGCGCAAGGCGACAACGTGCTGATCAATCTTGCATCGAACGAATACTTCAAAGCGGTGAAGCCAAAGAACTTGGATGCTCAAGTGATCACACCAATCTTCAAAGATTGTAAGAATGGTCAATACAAGGTGATCAGCTTCTACGCGAAGAAAGCGCGCGGCATGATGGCTCGCTACATCATTGAAAACCGTATCGAAAGCGTTGCTGACCTCACTAAGTTTGATGTTGCGGGTTACTACTTCGTTGAAGAAGAGTCGACGCCAACTGACTTGGTGTTTAAGCGCGAAGAGCAAAACTGATTGAAGTAAGTGAATCGCGAGTTGATGACTCAGCGAAATAAAGTACGCCAAAAAGCCGGATAGTTATCCGGCTTTTTTATGTCTGTTAAACCTGATCTAAATCGGACTTTATTACATAAAAATTTTATTCATTAAAAAATAGTTGAGTGTGAAGGTTTAAAGTTGTATTTTGAATGCAACTTTAAGATAAAGGAGTTCTCCTATGTCAGACTTCAAGCTCACACACAAAAAAGCCTCTAAGTTATCGGAGTACATTGCACTACGTATTACCAAGTTGCTGAAATTCACTCTGAACATCTTTTATGGCAAGAAATACGCGAAGCGCGCTGTGATTCTCGAAACAATCGCCGCTGTGCCAGGTATGGTGGCTGGGATGTTCAATCACTTGAAAGCGCTGCGCCGAATGAAAGACGATGAAGGCTGGATCCGAGAACTCCTTGATGAGGCCGAAAACGAGCGCATGCACCTAATGATTTTCCTCGACATTGCCAAACCAAGTTTGGTTGAGCGTTTATTGGTGTTGCTGGGACAAGGTGTTTTCATTGTTGTGTACAGTTTCATCTATCTGCTTTCTTCTAAAATTGCTCACCGTGTTGTGGGTTACTTCGAAGAAGAAGCGTGTAATAGCTACACTGAGTACCTAGAGAAAATTGATAGCGGGGAAGTGGAGAATGTACCAGCTCCGACTCTGGCGATTGACTACTACAAGCTGCCTGCTGATGCGATGCTAAGAGACGTGATTTTGCGTATTCGAGAAGATGAAGCGGAGCACCGTGATCGCAACCATGGCTTCGCTGATGCCTATGAAGATAAAACTCTTCCAGCTCATCAATTATAGATGAAAAACAAAAAGAGCCGCGATTGCGGCTCTTTTAGATTTGGAATCAATCAGACGTGATTACTTCTTCTTAGCGGTTTTCTTTTTCGCTACTTTCTTCTTGTCGTCTTTTTTCTTTTTCTTCTTAAACACTGGTTTTTTGTGTTTAGGGCGCATCTCTTTGATGAAACGCTCTTTGATGTCTTCTTTTACGTAACGTGCAACACGATCCATCATTGGCTGGTCGTGCGCTTCTACGATAGAGATAGCGTTACCTTTTTTACCTGCACGCGCGGTACGGCCAATACGGTGAAGGTATACGTCAGCTGTGCGAGGCATGTCATAGTTGACAACGTGTGATACGTCTGGAAGGTCGATACCACGAGCAGCAACGTCAGTGGCAAGTAGTACGTTCACAGCACCTTCACGAAAGCGTGTAATGGCATTGTTACGACGATCTTGCGGCATTTCACCTTGGATCCATGAACAAGGAATTTGCGCACTTTCTAATTGGCCACGCAACTCAGCTAGACGCTCACGAGTCTTCAAGAACACAATTGTGCGTTCTGCTTGCTCTGTGATGATGTGTTTTAACAGTTCTAGCTTATGTTCTGCTGTGTCGGCACGGTGATACCACTGAGCAATTTTTTTGCGCTCACGCAATGGTGATTTTGCATCGATCTCTGCTGGCTCGTTAAGTAGGTCTGCTGTGAAGCCTTCTACGCCTTTACCTTCTAGTGTTGCGGAGAACAGAAGGGTTTGCTTACGCCAGCGACATTCGTTTGATAGACGGTCTACCGTTGGTGCGAAGCCCATGTCTAGCATGCGGTCTGCTTCATCCAGCACTAACCATTCAATGGCACGACAGTCAAAGCGCTCTGCATCAATGTACTCACGTAGACGACCCGGTGTAGCTACGACGATGTCTTGCGTTGTTGCAAGAATATCGGCGTGCTCTTGGTACTGAACACCACCAGTGATGGTGAAGATATTCAATTTTGTGTTCTTTGCAAGCGCACGCGCTTGATCTGCAATTTGCATAGCAAGTTCACGTGTTGGCGTCAGGATCAGGATACGAGCAGGTCCAGGCTTGCGACGAGGGAAGTCTTGCAGGTATTGCAACGCAGGCAGTACGAATGCTGCCGTTTTACCTGTGCCAGTTGGTGCTGACGCTAGAATGTCACGACCATCCAACGCTTGTGGAATCGCCTCAGCCTGAATTTTAGTTGGGCGTTCGTAGCCCATCTCTTCGATGGCTTCAAGTAGGTTTGGGTCTAGATCAAGTTCAGCAAAGGTTCTGATCACAATGAGTTCTCCACAAGCAAAGCTTGGTTAATGGTTCGCCGCAGCAGCATAGAATATAAAAAGGTCGCACATTATAAAGTGATTGGTGACAAGGATCACATGTTATTTCACATCTTAAGATAAAACTCGTGAGTTAGACGGATAAATTCTTCGTCATAACCCTGATTTGAGTGGATGGTCAATTGTGATTCTTCGGTGTCGCAGACCTTTTTCGATAACTCAAATAGTACACGATGCACCGCTTTTTTCTGTGATGGTTGCACGTAGCATAGACGTGATACATACCAGTTTTGTGTTTTCGCCATGACAATAAACTGCTCACCTTCGGTGATTGGCAGAACAAAACTGGCTTTGCCGTCTTCTTCAAGTAAGTCATAGCAACACGCTAATAACGCGCGATGTTGCAATGTGTCGGTATGTCGGGCGGTGGCGCGCTGAGCCTGCTTTGATTGCTCACCATTATTGAAGTAGGGCGGATTACAAATGATGTGCTGAAAACGTTGCGTTGGTTCAAACGTTAATACATCGGTGTGCAAAACGGTTAATCGGTCAGCCCAAGGTGAATGCGTAAAGTTGGTCTGGGCGGCTTCTACTGCGGTTGATTCGATGTCCACCGCGGTGATCATCGAGCCTGAAAAGCGTTGTGCGCACATTAGAGCCAACAGACCCGTACCAGTACCAATGTCCAGAATATTGCACTGCGATGGACACTTTGTCCAAGCGCCCAGCATCACGCCATCGGTACTGACAGGCATGCCACTTTCACCACCATCGATGGAAAATTGCTTAAACTTGAAGCCTTTAGTCTTGAATGTATCGCTCTTCATGATTGTTTTATATTTACTCAATAATAGAGTTAAATGCTCTATTGTTTCTAAATTGTATAGTTTGTTATCTTGTTGGTTATTAATTTGTATTGCTTTTTGATCAAGATAAAGAACTGGTCATGAATGTCAGTGTAGTGATATCCACTGCTTTTGAGTTTGCAAACTAAATTAATATGGTGTTTTTTTCTTAAAGGTTGCCAAATGATGGGTCTTTCGTCATTATGCGGCGGAAAATTTATAGATTGAACCACAGGTACTCATTTTATTTGGGTATACAAAAAGTGGTCGATGCATACACAACATTCATCAATTCAGAAAAAGGGTTATCTGTGAAGCAGACGTTAAAACTAACAGATATTATCGCAGTAGGCTTTATGCTATTTGCGTTCTTTTTGGGTGCTGGCAACATCATCTTTCCACCTCTAGCGGGTCAGCTAGCCGGTGATCATTTGATGCCAGCAATGTTTGGTTTCTTGCTAACAGCGGTAGGTCTACCTCTTATTACTATCGTTGCTATTGCTGTTGCAGGTGGTTCTTGGGATCATCTAACGCAAGACCTTCCTAAGAAAGCAGCAGTACTTATGGCTGCGCTTATCTTCATCATTATCGGTCCTGCATTTGCAGCGCCGCGTACTGGTCTCGTGGCTTACGAAATGGCAATCAAGCCTTTCTTCGTTGACGCGACACAAGCACACCTTACGTCATTCTCTATCCTGTTTTTTGCAGTAGCGATGCTATTTGCTTGGTTCCAAGGTCGTCTGATTGACTTGATCGGTAAAGTGTTAACGCCAGTTTTGTTCCTTGGCCTTATCGTACTTGCTATTGCGGTATTCGTTGATCCGCAAGGTGAGATGATGGGTGCGCATGGTGAGTACTTAACGCAGCCACTAACCAAAGGTTTCCTTGAAGGTTACAACACCATGGATACGTTCGCTTCGCTGATGTTCGGTATGCTAATGGTGGATGCACTGCGCAGTAAAGGCATCACTGAGCGTGCTGCAACGACGAAATACCTAATTTGCGCAGGTTGTATTGCAGCAGCAGGTCTGGCGTTCGTATACATCTCATTGTTCTACCTAGGTGCGACGAGTGCAACTATCGCAGCTGGTGCAGACAACGGTGGTGCAGTACTAAGCCAATACGTTCAGGCACTATTTGGTCCTTACGGTCAGATTGTTCTTTCAATCATTGTATTATTGGCGTGTTTGACGACGGCGATCGGCCTTATCTCTGCATGTTCAGACTTCTTCAGCTCTAAGACGAAACTGACTTACAAGCAATGGGTTATCATTAACGGTGCCGCTTGTGCACTGATTGCGAACGTAGGTCTATCACAGCTGATTTCGTTGTCAGTTCCTGTATTGTTTGCGCTGTACCCAGTAGCAGTCGCATTGGTTGCGCTAACGTTTGTACGTAGCAAGCTACCAAACCCGCGAGTAGCATACCGCTCTGTGTTGCTAGTATCATTATTGTTTGCATTGATTGATGCTGCGAAAGTAGCAGGTCTAGACGTTTCCGCATTCAACATGCTACCACTGTTCGAAGTGGGCATGGGTTGGGTTCTACCAACGTTTGCAGCAATTGTCTGCATGTTCTTTGTTGCTAAATCTTCTCAACCTGAGTTGACTGAAGAAGCGGCATAACTGCTGACTCGCAAGATTAAAAAAGCCCGGTGAAGTGATTCACCGGGCTTTTTATTTGTCTGTCGTTTTATCAGGGTTTATGCGGACTTATAGCGTGTCGTGAAACTCAACCAACACTTGCTCACACCATTTCTCGATGCGTTCGTCACTCAATTCGTACTGGGAATCTTCATCTAATGCCAAGCCAACAAATTGACTACCATCTTCTGTTAAAGCTTTTGATGCCTCGAACTCATAACCTTCATTTGGCCAGTAACCGATAAACTGCGCCCCCGTTGCTTTGAGCTCGTCATGAAGTAGGCCCATCGCATCAAGGTACCATTCGCCGTAGCCTTCTTGGTCACCCAAGCCAAACAGTGCAACTACTTTGTCTTTTAGAGGTGTGGTTGCAATGTCTTCCCAAATAGCACTCCAATCTTCTTGGATTTCACCGAAGTCCCAAGTAGAGATACCAATCAGCAATAAATCGTAGTCTGCCATCAGTGACAACGGTGTCTCTTTCACGTTGTGAATATCGACAAGGTCTGCGCCAATGATGTTGCGAATTTTCTCTGCTGCCATTTCGGTGTAGCAGGTTGTTGAGCCGTAAAAGAGTCCGATTTTCATTATATTCGTCGTTTTTTGTGTTGCTGTTGTGGCAGATTCTAACCATAAATTGAAGAAGATTGCAGCGAATATCCCGAGGGAGATGATTTTTTTATGGTATTGGCTTGGCTGTTGCCTTACTCTCAATACTGTAAATATAAACAGATAAGGACGCGTTCATGACGGCACAACAGCCTGTCAATCAACAAGATTTTGGTCTTGTTGAACAATTCTTAGATGCAATGTGGATGGAGCGTGGTTTATCAGAGAACACACTAGCTTCTTACCGAAATGACTTAATGAAGCTGCTCGTGTGGATGGAGCAACATCGCTACCGCCTCGATTTTATCAGCTTGTCAGGTTTGCAAGAGTACCAGAGTTACCTTGTTGATTTGGATTACAAGCAAACGTCCCGCGCGCGTATGTTGTCGGCGATTCGTCGTTTATTTCAATACATTCATCGTGAAAAAGTACGCGCGGATGATCCAAGTGCGTTACTGGTGAGTCCAAAGCTGCCTCAACGCCTACCAAAAGACATCAGTGAAGAACAAGTGGATGCTTTGCTTGAAGCGCCAGACCCGAATGACCCAGTAGAACTGCGTGATAAAGCCATGCTAGAGCTGCTCTATGCGACGGGGTTGCGTGTGACAGAGTTGGTCAGTCTGACAATGGAAAACGTCAGTTTGCGCCAAGGAGTAGTGCGTGTGACGGGTAAAGGTGGTAAAGAACGTCTTGTACCTATGGGGGAGAACGCCGTCGATTGGATTGAAACTTTTATCCAGCAAGGTCGGTCTGCTCTATTGGGAGAGACTACGTCAGATGTGGTATTCCCAAGTAAACGTGCCAGACAAATGACCCGTCAAACCTTCTGGCATCGTATCAAGTACTATGCTGTGATTGCGGGTATTGATACTGACCAATTGTCGCCACACGTTTTACGTCATGCATTTGCAACGCATTTATTGAACTATGGCGCAGATCTCAGGGTCGTACAGATGCTGTTGGGGCATAGTGACTTATCGACCACGCAAATTTATACTCACGTGGCGACTGAGCGATTGAAACAGATCCACAGTCAACACCACCCAAGAGCATAATGATGGTTTGTTTCATCCATTGTCTCATTGGATGAAAGGATTTTATTTTAAGGTGAATTTAATGAGCGTATTACGCCGACTAACTCTGCTGACTTTACCGTTTTTCGTTACCGCTTGTGGTGCTGAAGAAAGTCAGGCAAAAACGGAAACTCCTGCACAACAAGTCGCACCAGCGGCAAAACAGAACTTTGATGAGGCAGCGCTAAAAGCGAAGTTCTCTAAATTGGGCGTATCTATTCTTGATATCAAACCATCAGACGTTGCTGGATTATTAGAAATTCAAACTAATGGTGGTGTGCTGTTCGCATCAAACGATGGTAATCACTTTATTGCCGGTACGCTTTACGCCATCGATGATAACGGTGGTTACAAAGACGTAATTGCTGAGCGTCAAGCACCTCTAAACGCAGAGAAAATTGCCAAGTTTTCAGATAGCGTGATCGAGTACAAAGCGGACAATGAAAAGTACGTAGTGACGGTCTTTACTGACATCACTTGTGGTTACTGCGTGCGTCTGCACAGTCAAATGCAAGGTTACAACGATCTGGGTATTACCGTGCGTTACATGGCTTACCCTCGCCAAGGTGCAACAGGTCCTGTCGCTGAGCAAATGGCAACCGTTTGGTGTGCTGAAGATCCTAAAGCAGCAATGCACAACGCAAAAGTTGATCGTTCATTTGGTAACCCAGCGAAAGATCTTAAGCAATGTAAAGAAACGATTAAAGCGCATTACGATCTAGGTCGTGAGCTTGGTATTTCTGGTACGCCAGCTATTTTCCTACCAAACGGTGAGCTAGTTGGTGGTTACTTACCACCAGCAGAACTGCTAAAACGTTTAGAGCAACAATAATCCTTTAAGGAGCAGAGTCAGCGGTATTCGCTGGCTCTTTTCAAACATGATAGAAATTCAACGACGTCCCGAACCGGACCTTTCTCTTCTTCCTGATTCTATTCCTGCGATTCTCAAACGTATCTACATTAACCGTGGTATCACGGATGTGGCGCAGTTAGAGACATCTGCTCGTGGTTTACATTCTTACCAACAACTTGGCGGTATCGATAAAGCGGTCGAGCTTTTATTCCAAGCGATCGAAGAGAAAAAACGCATTATTGTCGTAGGTGACTTTGACGCTGATGGCGCTACTAGCTCGGCTCTGTCGGTACTCGCATTGCGTATGCTTGGTAGCAACAACGTCGACTACTTAGTGCCGAACCGCTTTGAAGATGGCTATGGTCTGAGCCCTGAAGTAGTGGACCAAGCCTTAGAACTCGGCGCTGAAATGATCATGACGGTCGACAATGGTGTGTCGTCGATTGAAGGTGTTCGCTATGCCAAAGAAAATGGCATAACGGTACTGGTCACCGATCACCACTTACCGGGGCAAGTGCTACCGAATGTCGATGCAATGGTTAACCCGAACCTCGACAGCTGTGCTTTTCCATCGAAAGCGTTAGCAGGGGTTGGTGTTGCTTTCTATCTGATGATGGCACTTTGCGTGTACATGCGTAAACAGAATTGGTTTGCACTACAAGGTATGCAAGAACCAAAGCTTATGGAGTTGATTGACCTTGTTGCGCTTGGCACCGTCGCTGACGTTGTTCCACTCGACGAGAACAACCGCATTCTTGTACACCAAGGCTTGCAGCGCATCCGTGCAGGTAAAGCACGTCCTGGTATTCAAGCGTTGATCGAAGTGGCGAAGCGCGATGCGCGTCGTTTGGTTGCGTCTGATTTTGGTTTCGCCTTGGGGCCACGTATTAACGCCGCCGGCCGTCTTGATGACATGTCATTCGGTGTTGAACTACTGATGAGCAATAACATCCACGCTGCGCGCCGCATGGCAAGTGAATTGGACGGGCTTAACCAAACTCGTAAAGAGATTGAAGAGGGCATGAAACAAGAAGCGATGGCTTTCTGTGAGCGTCTTCAGTTTGGTGAAAACAGTGAACTGCCATACGGCTTGGCACTTTTCCAACGTGATTGGCACCAAGGTGTGATTGGTATTCTGGCTTCACGTATTAAAGAGAAGTTCCACCGTCCTGTTATTGCTTTTGCTGATGGCGGAGAAGGGACGATCAAAGGTTCTTGTCGTTCGATTCCTGGCTTACACATGCGTGATGCGTTGGACTTTATCGATACGCAAAACCCAGGTTTGATCATCAAATTTGGTGGTCACGCGATGGCGGCAGGTTTAACCATCAAAGAGCAAGACTTTGAGCGTTTTTGTCGTCTATTCGATGATGTTGTGAAAAAAGAACTTGATGAAGCGGCGCTAAAAGGCGTGATCATGTCTGATGGTGAGCTCAAGCCAGAAGAATTTTCTATGCACATTGCGGAGCAACTGCGCTCAGGTGGTCCATTTGGTCAGGCTTTCCCAGAACCTATCTTTGATGGCGAGTTTAAAGTATTACATCAAAAGCTGGTGGGAGAAAAACACCTTAAGCTAATGTTAGAGCCACTGCATAAAGGTCACCCAACGAATGTGATGATCGATGGTATTGCCTTCAATGTTGATTTGCGTCGTTGGCCAGATGCCTCGGTCAAAACGGTACGTCTCGCGTATAAGTTGGATGTGAATGAGTTTCGTGGTAATCAATCATTGCAATTGATGATTGACTACATCGAAGCCAAGTAAAGTCAGGTTTTACACTTTATATAGAGTACGGTTGCCTTTAAGTGGGGCAAAAATTTTATGACCGTGCTCTCTCTAATTGCAATCTGATTTCCCAGCCGAAATTTTCCTGTATCTCCGTCACATTTTTGAGTAGAATTTCTCGGTTAAATTCTATTCTAAAATGTTGAGCAAACATGTTTGAAATCAATCCAATTAAAAACCGTCTTCAGGACGTGTCTGAGCGCACGAATGTCCTGAGGGGGTATCTTTGACTATGACGCAAAGAAAGAGCGTCTAGAAGAAGTCAACGCAGAACTTGAACAACCAGATGTATGGAACGAGCCAGAGCGTGCGCAAGCACTAGGTAAAGAACGTGCATCTCTAGAAGCGGTTGTTGAAACTATCGTTCAACTAGAACAAGGTGTAGAAGACGTTGATGGTCTTCTAGAGCTTGCGGTTGAAGAAGAAGATCAAGAAACGTTTGACGAAATCGAACCAGAACTTGCTGAGTTGGAACAGAAGCTAGAACAGCTTGAATTCCGTCGTATGTTCTCTGGCGACCACGACAGCTCTGATTGCTACATTGACTTGCAAGCAGGCTCAGGTGGTACCGAGGCACAAGACTGGACCAACATGATGCTACGTATGTACCTGCGTTGGGCTGAAGCAAAAGGCTTCAAGGCAGAGGTTATCGAAGTATCTGAAGGTGAAGTTGCCGGCCTTAAAGGCGCGACAGTTAAGATTTCTGGTGAGTACGCTTACGGTTGGCTACGTACGGAAACAGGTGTTCACCGCCTAGTACGTAAATCGCCATTCGATTCAGGCGGCCGTCGTCATACGTCATTTGCTTCTGCGTTCATCTACCCTGAGATTGATGAAAACATTGCTATCGACATTAACCCTTCTGACCTACGTATCGATGTTTACCGAGCGTCAGGTGCAGGTGGTCAGCACGTCAACACGACTGAATCTGCGGTACGTATTACACACGTTCCAACGAACACCGTTGTGCAATGTCAGAATGACCGTTCTCAACATAAGAACAAAGATCAGGCAATGAAACAGCTTCGAGCGAAGCTATTTGAGCTTGAATTGCAAAAGCAAAACGCGGAAAAACAAGCTAATGAAGACGCTAAGTCTGACATTGGCTGGGGTAGCCAGATCCGTTCTTACGTATTGGATGACTCACGCATTAAAGACCTCCGTACGGGCGTTGAAAACCGCAATACTCAAGCGGTTCTTGATGGCGATCTGGACAAATTTATTGAAGCTAGCCTGAAATCAGGTCTATAAAGCTTTTCACCGACAAAAAACAGGATACATCGAAAATGACTGATGCTGTTCAAAACGAAACTGTACAAGAAGCCTCTGCACAAGAAGAGAACAAGCTAATTGCTGAACGCCGCGCTAAACTGGATGCAATCCGAAAGAGCTGCAAAGCGAACGGCCATCCAAACGACTTCCGTCGTGACGCACTAGCGGGCGACCTTCAGAAAGAGTTCGGTGAAAAGACGAAGGAAGAGCTAGAAGAGCTTAACCACGTAGTAGCAATTGCTGGCCGTATCATGGCTAAACGTGGTCCATTCTTGGTAATTCAAGAAACTTCTGGCCGTATCCAAGCTTACGCTGACAAAGCGGTACAAAAAGTACTGAAAGACCAATACCAAGGCCTAGATATCGGTGACATCATCGGTGTGAAAGGTGCACTTCACAAGTCTGGTAAAGGTGACCTATACGTGAACATGGAAGAGTACGAGTTGCTAACCAAAGCACTACGTCCACTTCCAGAGAAGTTTCACGGTCTAACTGACCAAGAGATGCGTTACCGTCAACGTTACGTTGACCTAATCGTTAACGAAGATTCTCGTCAAGCGTTCGTAGTACGTTCTAAAGTAATGTCTGCAATCCGTAACTTCATGATCTCTAAACAGTTCATGGAAGTTGAAACGCCAATGATGCACGTTATCCCTGGCGGTGCGAGTGCGCGTCCATTCATCACGCACCACAACGCACTAGACATGCCAATGTACCTACGTATTGCGCCAGAGCTATACCTGAAGCGTCTAGTCGTTGGTGGTTTCGATCGCGTATTTGAAATCAACCGTAACTTCCGTAACGAAGGTCTTTCTCCACGTCACAACCCTGAATTCACAATGATGGAATTCTACATGGCGTACGCTGACTACAAAGATCTGATGGACCTAACTGAAGAACTACTAAGCTCTATCGCACTAGAAGTTCTAGGTTCAACATCAATGCCTTACGGTGAAGATACAGTAGAGTTCGGTGGCACTTACACTCGCATGAGCATGTTCGAAGCAATCAAGCACTACAACCCAGATCACGCGCAAATCCAAGCGCTAACAGAAGAAGACATTCAAAACCGTGACCTAATGGTTTCTATCGCGAAATCTGTTCACGTTGAAGTGGAATCTTTCTGGACATGTGGTCAGCTTCTAGAAGAGATCTTCGGCGAAACTGCAGAACCTAAGCTAATGCAGCCAACGTTCATCACTGGTTACCCAGCGGATATCTCTCCACTGGCTCGTCGTAGCGATGACAACCCATTCTTCACAGACCGCTTTGAATTCTTCATCGGTGGCCGTGAAGTTGCGAACGGCTTCTCAGAGCTTAACGATGCAGAAGACCAAGATGCGCGCTTTAAAGCACAGGTTGAAGCGAAAGAATCTGGTGATGATGAAGCAATGTTCTACGATGCAGACTACATTACTGCTCTAGAGCACGGCCTACCACCAACAGCAGGTCAAGGTATCGGTATCGACCGTCTAGTTATGCTATTGACTAACACGCACACAATCCGTGACGTGATCCTATTCCCAGCGATGCGCCCACAAGCGTAATCTCCTCGCTGAGCCATAAAAAACCACCTTCGGGTGGTTTTTTTGTATCTTTAATTTGAACAAATTCAACTATTTGCATTTGAGGTCGGATAGGAGTAGTAAATAAGTATTCGCGAAATCTCAATCTGTTGCATAGTCTTAATATTGAGACAGACTTCGTCAGGCGTAGTCTCGATAATGTTACCCGTTCGCAAAGTTGGGTTTGTGGCGCGAAATTTCAATCAACAATCAATAAGGGTTAGAGAATGGCTGGGCAGTTTAAGATGGATTCCATTCCGGGATCGCTAGTCGTAGTTGGCGGTACTTATGAACCTTGGTTATCAGTACTAGAACAAGTGGGATGGAAGTGTCACCAAGTGGGTGACTTACGTAAAGCCAACACATTGTTAGAAGATATTGGACCATGCATCGGTATAGTTGACCTCAGCCATGATGAGTTCAGTCTTAATGGTTTAGCGAACTTAGTGAGTTCTCATAAACACGTTCGTTGGTTGGCGTTCATCCGCGAATCTCAACTTGGTACTGACACCATCTGCCAGTTCATCGTGAACTTCTGTATCGACTTCTTTACTGCACCAATCCCAGATGCGCAGCTATTGAGCACGATTGGTCACCAATTGGGTATGCTTAAGCTTGAAAAGAAAGTTTGGCCAAGTTTTGGTAACAGTTTAGATATGGGGTTGATTGGTGAGTCAATTCCAATGAAGCGCCTGCGTGACCAAGTTAAGCGTATCGGTCCAACAGACGTGAGTATTCTTATTTACGGTGAAAGCGGCACGGGTAAAGAGGCTGTCGCTCGTGCAATTCACAAAGTGTCGTCACGTTCACATAAGCCGTTCCTATCGATTAACTGTCGTGCACTTAACGAGCAACGTTTCCAAGCCGAAGTATTTGGGATTGAGGCGGAAGAAGAGATGGGACCAAGCCTGCTAGAGCAAGCTGATGGCGGCACCGTTTTATTCAATGACATTCTAACCATCTCAAAAGAGCAACAGATGAACCTGCTACGCTTCCTGCAAGAAGGGACGATTGAAACACGTGATGGCGCGAAGAACGTCAATGTACGGGTTCTTGCCGCTAACTCGTCTGATGTAGAGAAAGCACTCATTGACGGAGACTTCAATGAAGAGCTTTACCACTACATTAATGTACTGCGTATCAACGTACCAAGCTTGAAAGAGCGCGCAAGTGACATCGCTTTGTTGGCGCGTTTCTACCTGCAGGAGTTCTCTAAAGAGTACAACTCACAGGCGAAGAGCTTTTCTGAAGATGCTTTGAAGGCTCTGACACGTTATTTCTGGCCAGGTAATGTCCGTGAGTTGATGAACCAAGTGAAACGCGCTGTACTGATGTCTGACAGCGTCATGATTGAAGAGCATCACCTAGACCTACCTCAACGCAATGACTCAAAGCGCAGCTTGAAATCGATTCGTGAGAAGAGTGAACGAGATGCGTTGCTGGTGGTATTAGAGTCGCATTCTGGTCAAGTATCGAATGCCGCAAAAGAGCTTGGTGTGTCACGTGCGACCATGTATCGATTACTGAACAAACACAACTTGATTACAGAGCAGACGGTATAAACCCTCTATCTGACAGCAAGATAAAAGGAGCGCAATGACGCTCCTTTTTTGTGCGCAAATTCTAAATATTTATAAAACTCGAGTTTTTATATATTCCTTAGTTGAATATGTTATTCAAAAAACCATATGCAACCTTATTTTAGGCTAATGGTTTGTTTTTAAGCAAAAACACAAAAATGGTTTGATAAATATCCTCTGTTGCTTACAATTCAACCGTAACTCAATGAGTTATACCACATCAATCACGGATTAATTTTTAGCTAGGAGGCGCAAGATGAAACATTACGTTGTTAACACCACTGCTTGCGCTGATCGTATGTCTGATGTTCGCTCAACCTTTGAAGCGATCAAACAAGATACTACTGGCTCATTAGATTAAATTAATCCGTAACCTACCTCTTATTACTAGGCTGCGGAAAAGTAGCGGCTTAGTCTCAACAGAGTCTTTCTGTTTAATTAGTCCACTATTTTTCCCTGTCGATTATTTATCGCTATTTGGAGAAAAATTATGCGTCACTCTATCTATTTGAAACTGGCCACTGTGCTTTTAAAAGCCGATCTCAAACGTGAAGAAAAGCAATGGCAACGTATGGTCCGCCGTAATGCTCATCAAATCCCTTGGACAAATGAGCACTTGTTAAAAGACATTGGCTTAGATAAAGAAGGTCGTTCAAACCATGTCAGTGTGCCTGATGCTGTCAAAGTTGAACGCCGAGTTCGTCATCTACGTCGTGTTTTAACTGCGCGAATACCAACGTAATCAATAACCCAAGTGGAGCTCTCAATCATATCTATTCGGTTCAACTTGGGTTTAATTCGCCAATGCAAAGAGGCTGACCATTGTGGTCAGCCTCTTTGTTTTTAGTCTATTGGGAAGTGAAATACTATGGGCATGGGTTCGAGTAAGTCGTACCAATCGCTTGGATATCATTTAGCAACGCTTCACTTAGGTGAACATCGATACTGTCGATATTGGATTTGAGCTGTTCTAGGTTAGTAGCGCCAATGATATTTGA
The DNA here is from genome assembly GCF_000400365.1 of Vibrio jasicida CAIM 1864 = LMG 25398. Taxonomy (GTDB): domain Bacteria; phylum Pseudomonadota; class Gammaproteobacteria; order Enterobacterales; family Vibrionaceae; genus Vibrio; species Vibrio jasicida. The sequence continues at coordinate 21,999 of NZ_BAOG01000019.1, forward strand.
ACCCACAAACGGGCGCTGATTGACGAAGGCAAGCGCCATTTGCGCAGGATCTAATCCATGGTCTCTCGCTAGGTTGACGTATGCTTCTGTCGCTTTAACACCTTGTGGTGTGAAGTAGCGAGCGAAGCGTTCCCAAACCGTGCAACGCGCACCTTCTGGTTTTGCTCCGTTGAGGTATTTACCGCTCAAACAACCAAATGCTAGTGGTGAATAAGCCAGTAGCTGAACGCCTTCGTAGTGGCTTATTTCAGACAAACCAACTTCGAAACTGCGATTAAGTAAGTTATATGGATTTTGGATTGAAACGATTCTTGGTAAGTCATGCTTTTCTGCCAAACGCAGCAGTGACATCACCCCCCACGGCGTTTCATTCGATACGCCGATATAACGCACTTTCCCAGCCTTAACTAGTTCAGTGAGCGCTTCCAACGTTTCAATCAGCGTGACTTCTTCTTGTTTGTCTGGGTAAGGATAGTTGAGTTGACCAAAGCAATTGGTTTGACGTTGCGGCCAGTGCAGCTGGTACAGATCAACATAATCGGTTTGTAGGCGTTTAAGGCTGTCATCAATCGCAGTATGAATATGGCGACGGTTAAGGCTCATGTTTTCACGAATGTATGGGACGTTGCGCGGACCAGCTACTTTAGTTGCTAAAACCACTTTCTCACGTTTACCACTTTTCGCTAACCAATTGCCAATGTACTGCTCGGTGAGTCCTTGTGTCTCTGCTTTCGGTGGTACGGGATACATCTCGGCAGTATCGATGAAGTTCACCCCATGATCGAGGGCAAAGTCGAGCTGTTGAAAAGCTTCTTGTTCGGTATTTTGCTCACCAAACGTCATAGTGCCAAGGCAGATCTTACTGATCTCGAGTGATGAGTGCGGTAGTTTTGTATATTGCATTTCACATCCTTGAAGAGTTACCGACTGAATAAGTTATTCCAATATAGGGGATTTTTAGTTGCTGTCGCAAATGATTTAAGTTTCGTTATGTAGTTAACTCGAAAGTTATCAATACGGTAACTAGACTTAAAGGATCTTGTAAAGGAGGTGCAATATGCAGAAGCATCAACTCGACATGTGGTTGCATGGCTATCACAAAGACTCCTATAAAACGCCTAAGGTCTTTGTGATTGGTTGTTCTGATGTCTCTGATTACCTATTAGCAGTGGAGTACAAACACCAACTTGAACCGATCAAAGACGGTGAAGATCCGATTCATTTCGGCTCATTGGATCTGGTGAAAGAAGAACTGCTGAGGTTGGGGATAGATAAAGCTTATTTGAGGCTGCACAATGCTTACGATGAGTTTGGCAGTGAAGGTACAGCCTCGTACTGTGATATTGAGTTGTCACTCGTGACGCACTGATCATTCTGATTGGGCGTTGATGTAGTGTTTCAATAATATCTGTTCGGTGAATTGTGTCCTAAGGTAGAAACCACGGGGCAGGGTTTTTATCGGTTTACCATTTGAGCTGTAAGCTTCAGTTAGTGCTTTTGCGTTTGCTGCTTTAGGTCGCAAGTGAAGCGCTTCTCCATGTCTGGCGGAAATTTGATCAAACTTACCCAACACGATCAATTCCATCAGTTCTTCCCAATCATTTTTTAGAATTAACTCTTCTTCTTGATCGGGTGACCATATCAATGGGCTACCAACTCTTCGCTCTGCCAAAGGAATCTCGCGCTCGCCCTCTACAGGTACCCACAGTACTCGTGACAGTTTGTTGCGAACGTGACTGGTTTCCCACGTGAGTCCCTGAACCCCAGTCAATGGAGCGACAGAGACAAACGTTGTCTCTAATGGTCGACCTGAATAACTGATCGGAATGCTTTTTAGTTCGATCCCAAGCTTGGCAAAGTCTTGTTGCGGTTTGCTTCCTGCTGGCGCACCTAAATGCCATTCCAGTAATTGCCCAACCCAGCCTTTATCGCGTTTTAAGTTTTCAGGAACAGCCATTCCTGCCTCTTCGGCAAGCTCTGTAAAGCTTAAGCCCGCAATATCATGTGCGCGCTCCATCAGTTCAGCTTCGGATTGTGGTTCTGGTTTCATAACGGCAATGTGATGAGGGAAAACGTTAGTCTACCAAATTTCATCAAAATCGACTGTCCAAGATTTCACCGAGCTGGATTAAGAATGATCAATTCATAACTTATCCACAGATTAGAAAGCCACCAATAGGATCTCCATGTGGGCTGGATGAATAAACAGGGGTTTAAAGGTGGATTGAGACTTGATTTTATTGAGATGTCATGAAGTCCTACCTGTTCAATGTGGATAAATAACCGATTGAGCGATCTTTGACCGATCTGTATTTGGTGAAAAGATCATCAGGAAAATAAAGATCGTTAAATCGCCATTTTTGGGTTTTATGTTTTTATAATCAATGTCTTATGTTTATTTTGTTTGTGGTTGGAAAATATTGCTTGTAATGGTTTTGAACAAAAATCTTTATTGATAATGATTTCTTCACAAAGTTATTCACAGAAAAGGTGAATAAATGTGGGCTATGTCTCAATCTTGTGTTGATAAAATAATGTCTGTCTAAAAGATATCCAAAAAAGGCCAAAAGGTAATAAATCTTGCTCATATCACATCAGTAAGTTTGCTAGTAATGGGGATATGTGGAAAAATCACGGTAATAAAAAATTATTCATAGAGGTTAGCCGGTGATAGATGGCGATGGTTACCGACTTAATGTTGGTATTGTGATCTGTAATAACCATGGTCAGGTCTTCTGGGCTAAACGATACGGGCAACACTCATGGCAATTTCCACAAGGTGGGATTGACGAAGGTGAAACACCTGAACAAGCCATGTTCAGGGAGTTATATGAAGAAGTCGGTCTGACGAAAAAAGACGTTAAGATCATCGCAACAAGTCGTCATTGGTTAAGATATAAGCTACCAAAGCGATTGGTGCGTTGGGACTCCAAGCCTGTTTGTATCGGCCAAAAACAGAAATGGTTTCTGCTGCGATTAGAATGCGATGAATCCCGCATCAATATGCAGCGTGGGAAATCCCCTGAATTTGATGGTTGGCGCTGGGTAAGCTACTGGTATCCAGTTAGGCAAGTTGTTTCTTTTAAGCGAGACGTTTATCGTCGTGCGATGAAAGAGTTTGCATCTTTAGCCATGCCTTTTCGAGAGCGTAAGACGAAAGGGAAAAGAAAAAAGCAACGTAGATAGAGGATCAACATGCTCAGTCAGCTAAGGGAAATAGTTGAGAAAGTCTCCAGAGTCGATGATGTGCATCTGGCACTGGATATATTGGTTAAAGAGACTTGCGCAGCCCTATGCACTGAGTGTTGTACTATTTATCTAGCTAATGATGAAATGCAGCGCCTTGAGTTAATGGCAACTCAAGGCCTTATTTTTGAAGGCGATAGTATTCATATCAACTTCAACGAAGGCTTGGTCGGTTTAGTCAAACGCAGTGCGGAACCCCTAAACTTAGCTGAGGCTTCAACCCATCCTGATTTTAAATTCTTCCCTCAACTCGGTGAGCAGGTTTACCACTCCTTTCTAGGTACGCCGATCATTCATCGTAAACAAGTGCTCGGTGTTCTGGTTATCCAGCAGAAAACCCCACGCTTGTTTAGTGAAATGGAAGAGTCTTTCCTTGTGACCTTATCTGCGCAGCTTGCTGTGTTGATTGCGCATGCGCAAAACTTAGGTCACTGGCAACTCGCTTCCAAGCCGACTGTTATCAAGGGGCTTCCAGCTTCGACTGGTGTCGCTATCGGTGAGTTCTGGTTTGATAATACTCAACCTAATTTAAGTGATGTTTTCCCTGCCTCTGCCTTAGATAAAGAAAGGGAACATGAACTTTTGGCGGTTGCTGTGGAAAGAGCGTTGAATGATTTTCGCCGTATGCGTAAGAAGTTTGACAGCGAAATCAATAAAGACGCGTTAGCTATTTTTGACCTCTTTACCCACTTACTCAACGATCCAATGTTGCGTGGTGATCTTAAGAAGCAGATCGAAAAAGGCGACCGAGCGGATTGGGCATTGCGACAAGTCGTCGAAACCTACTCAAACCGCTTCGCGCGTATGTCAGACGTTTATCTACGTGAACGTGCTCAAGACATTCGCGAGCTTGGGCAACGCTTGCTTTACTTTTTACATAATAGTGAGCAAGAGCATGCCTCGATTGATCGCCCAGTGGTTTTAGTTGCCAATGAACTCACGGCGACGCTACTTGCTTCAATACCAAAACAGCACTTACTTGCCGTTGTTTCGCTGGAAGGTGCGGCGAACTCCCATGCTGCGATTCTATCTCGTGCGCTGGGTGTACCTGCCATTATGGGCGCAAACATTAATACTCGCGCGGTAAACGGCAAGAAGGGCATTGTCGATGGCTACACTGGCGAGATCTATTTAGAACCGAACCGTCAATTGCTGCGTGAATATCGCAGCTTAGTGAGTGAAGAATCTGAATTGTTCGCGATGGTGAACAAAGATCTTGCACTGCCTGCGATCACACAAGATGACCATCCGATTGAAGTCATGCTCAACGCGGGCTTGAGTGCGGATAGCAATATCGCCATCAACTCTGGTGTGGATGGCGTGGGTTTGTACCGTACTGAAATCGCTTTTTTACTTAAGCATCACTTTCCATCGGAAGATGAGCAGTATCATCAGTATCAAGCAATCCTCAATAGCTATCCAAATCAACGAGTCGTAATGCGTACGCTGGATATCGGTGGTGATAAACCGTTACCGTATCTTCCGATTGAAGAAGATAATCCGTTTTTGGGTTGGCGAGGTATTCGTTTTACGTTGGATCACCCTGATATCTTTTTGATCCAGTTGCGTGCGATGCTTAGGGCGAGTGCGGAAAGTGGTAATCTAAGCATCTTACTACCGATGGTTTCTGGTATTAAAGAGCTGGATGATGCTATTACGCTGATTAACCAAGCTTACAGCGAAGTCGTGTTATTGGATGACCGCATTCAAGCGCCGAAGGTTGGGGTAATGATTGAAGTGCCATCAATGGTGTACTTATTGCCTGCGATAGCCCATCGTGTTGACTTCGTTTCTGTTGGTACTAACGATTTAACTCAATATTTGTTGGCGGTCGATCGGAACAATTCTCGTGTTGCGGATGTCTATGAATCCATGCATCCGGCAGTACTGCTGGCGTTGAAGCAAATTCATGATGTTTGCCATCAATATCAGGTTCCGGTCTGTATCTGTGGTGAGCTCGCAGGCGACCCATTTGGTGCCCTTTTACTGTTGGGCTTAGGTTACGACAGTTTGAGTATGAACACCTCTAACGTGGCTAAGGTGAAGTATTTGATTCGCCATAGCCAGCAAAAAGAATTAGAAAAACTCGTCGAAAAAGCCATGTCATGCTCTTATGGGCAAGAAATCCATCAAATGATGCATGATTTCTTTATTCAACAAGGTTTTGCCGGCTTTATTCGTGCAGGTAAGAAGTAGGTAATTGTGACCATCTCTTTATTTATATTATTGCTCGCGCTAGGCGCTTTCGTTGGCGTGATGGCAGGACTCTTAGGCATCGGAGGCGGGCTGATAGTTGTACCGGCATTACTGTATCTTCTTCCTTTAGCTGGCATTTCTCCTGAAATGAGTATGCACATGGCACTTGCTACTTCCTTGGCGAGTATCATCGTGACCTCCGGTTCGTCGGCGATGAATCACCTTAAACTGGGTAACGTCGATATGTTCGTCGTGAAATGGCTGATGCCTGGTGTGGTTATCGGTGGTTTTGTTGGTGCCAATATCGCCGAATGGATCCCTACACACTATTTACCGAAAGTCTTTGGTGTGATTGTGTTGTGTCTAGCGGTACAGATGTTTCGTTCAATTAAAACGAAAAGCGAGAAGCCCATGCCGAGTAGTCCGGTCACTATGATTTACGGAACGGGAATTGGTGTGGTATCAAGTCTTGCAGGTATTGGCGGTGGTTCACTGTCGGTCCCTTTCTTGAACAAACATGGTATTGAAATGCGTAAAGCGGTTGGCTCCTCTTCGGTGTGCGGCTGCGTGATCGCCATCTCAGGCATGATTGGATTCATCTTACATGGCTACAAAGTAGAAGGATTACCTGACTACAGTGTAGGTTATGTGTACCTTCCAGCTTTGTTAGCAATCGCCATGACGTCGATGCTCACGACTAAAGTTGGCGCAAAACTGGCTTCTACCCTTCCAACTGCGGTATTGAAGAAAATATTTGCCGTATTCTTGATGTTTGTTGCAGCGACCATGCTGCTGTAAAGTCCACCTGTTTTATTAGTAATAAGAAGAGAATGAGTTATGTCTCAGGGATACTTTGAATTTCCCAATATTGATCCGGTTTTAGTCTCTATTGGTCCTGTTTCTGTTCGTTGGTACGGTTTGATGTACCTTGTCGGCTTCATGTTCGCACTTTGGCTGGCAAACCGCCGCGCAGATAAGCCGGGTAGTGGTTGGACACGTGAGCAAGTTTCTGACTTGTTGTTTGCGGGTTTCCTTGGGGTAGTGATTGGTGGTCGTGTTGGCTACGTGATTTTCTACAACTTCGATTTATTCTTAGCGGACCCTCTGTACCTATTTAAAGTTTGGACCGGCGGCATGTCGTTCCACGGTGGTTTAATGGGCGTGATTACTGCCATGTTCTGGTACGCGCACAAGAATGGTCGAACTTTCTTTGGCGTGGCAGACTTTGTGGCTCCGCTTGTACCATTTGGTCTTGGTATGGGCCGTATGGGTAACTTTATGAACAGTGAGCTTTGGGGCCGCGTGACAGACGTACCATGGGCGATTATCTTCCCGAATGGTGGACCGCTCCCACGTCATCCATCTCAGCTTTATGAGATGTTCCTAGAGGGTATCGTACTGTTCTTAATCTTGAACTGGTTTATTAAAAAGCCTCGTCCTTTGGGTGCGGTATCAGGGCTATTTTTAGCTGGATATGGTACATTCCGTTTCCTAGTTGAGTTTGTCCGTGAGCCGGATGCACAGCTTGGTTTATTTGGTGGCTATATTTCGATGGGGCAAATCCTATCTTCACCAATGATCATTCTAGGTGTGCTTATGATGGTTTGGGCGTACAAACGTGGTCTTTACCAAGACAAAGTCCAAGCAGAAACGAAGTAAGGAATTGGTGTGAAACAGTATTTAGATTTGTGTCAGCGTATCGTTGACCAAGGCACTTGGGTTGAAAACGAACGCACAGGCAAACGCTGCCTAACGGTGATCAACGCAGACTTGACCTACGATGTTGCCAACAACCAATTCCCATTAGTAACGACACGTAAGAGCTTTTGGAAAGCGGCAGTTGCTGAGCTACTTGGTTATATCCGTGGCTACGACAACGCTGAAGACTTCCGTAAGTTAGGTACGAAAACATGGGATGCGAACGCAAACCTAAATGAAGCATGGCTGAACAACCCATTCCGCAAGGGTGAAGATGACATGGGACGTGTATACGGCGTTCAAGGTCGTTCATGGGCGAAGCCAGATGGCGGTCATATCGACCAGCTGCGTAAGATTGTGGATGATTTAACGCGCGGTGTTGATGACCGTGGTGAAATCCTAAACTTCTACAACCCTGGTGAGTTCCATATGGGGTGTTTGCGCCCATGTATGTACAGCCACCACTTCTCACTGTTAGGTGACACACTGTACCTAAACAGCACGCAGCGCTCTTGTGACGTTCCGCTTGGGCTGAACTTCAATATGGTTCAAGTATATGTGTTCTTGGCAATCATGGCGCAAATTACAGGTAAGAAACCTGGTCAGGCTTATCATAAGATTGTTAATGCACACATCTACGAAGATCAGCTTGCGCCAATGCGTGACATCCAGTTGAAGCGTGAACCTCTGAAAGCTGCAACCTTCCACATCAATCCAGAAATCAAATCTCTAGAAGATTTGGAAACATGGGTAACTCTTGATGACTTCTGGGTAGAAGGTTACGAGCACCACGATCCAATTCAGTACCCGTTCTCAGTTTAACGAGTATATTGAGTTTCTAAGCCGCCTTTATGGGCGGCTTTTTTATATCCGAAGGGTGGCGGACAGGCTTCGCCCTACAGAACGCTACGCTTCGAAATGTGAGAGGGGATAAAAGATCCTCCAACTCACTCGAGCCTCGCTCTTGAAGATGATGTTCACTCACTCTGAAATCAAACGGTCGTCGGGAATCTCTTTTACCATAGTTTACTGCGTGATCAAGAAATGAGAGCGCTCCGCTGTAGGTATCGAGAGTGGGGGACCAGAAGCTTAGTGAAAGGAAGTTGAACTTAAAGAATTTTGGCAGGACTTGATGTCTTAGGTGGATATCATCGAGCCTTATCCCTCTCGAAGCTTAGCGTTCCTAGGGCGAGCCCATTTTTACTTCTCTAAAACGAAAAAAGGCCCCACCGAAGTGGAGCCTAACATAAGCGATGGTAATCTTATTATTATGCTGTCAGAGCAAGGATAGAGCCTGGTAGCACGATGAATACTGCTAGTAGGTAACCTGCTACAACCGCTTTGTTCTTAATAGCCATTTCTGAAATCACTTCTGCACATTTTACTGGAATCTCACGTAGGAACGGGATACCGAAGATGAACAGTGTCGCCAGAATGTTGAACGTTAGGTGTACTAATGCAATCTGTAGTGCGAATACCGCGAACTCACCAGATACTGCTGTTGCTGCTAGTAGAGCCGTGATACATGTACCGATATTAGCACCTAGAGTGAACGGGTAGATATCACGTACTTTTAGAACACCTGAGCCTACTAGTGGAACCATTAGACTTGTTGTCGTAGAAGAAGACTGAACAAGAACCGTTACTACAGAGCCCGATACGATACCGTGGATAGGACCACGACCGATTGCGTTCTTAAGGATGTCACGAGCACGACCAACCATCAGGCTCTTCATTAGCTTACCCATAACAGTGATAGCGACGAAGATAGTACCGATACCTAGAGCGATTAGTGCTACACCACCCATGGTGTCACCAAATGTAGATAGAGGCTCTTTAATCGCGCTTACTACAGGTTTAGTGATTGGTTTGATGAAGTCAAAACCACCCATGCTCATATCGCCAGTTTTTAGTAGAGGCGATACTAACCAGTGTGAAATCTTTTCTAGAATGCCGAACATCATTTCCAATGGTAGGAAGATCAGTACTGCAAGTAAGTTAAAGAAATCGTGGATTGTTGCACTTGCGAATGCACGTTTAAATTCTTCTTTACAACGTACGTGGCCAAGTGAAACAAGAGTATTCGTTACGGTAGTACCGATGTTAGCACCCATTACCATAGGAATAGCGGTTTCTACAGGTAAACCACCTGCAACCAAACCTACAATAATAGAAGTTACGGTACTTGAAGATTGGATTAGGGCCGTAGCCACCAAACCGATCATTAGACCTGCGACTGGGTGAGACGCAAATTCAAAGAGTACTTTAGCTTGATCGCCAGTCGCCCATTTGAAGCCGCTACCAACCATAGATACTGCTAGAAGAAGCAGATATAACATGAATGCCAAGTTAGCCCAGCGTAACCAGCGAGTCGTGCTCGAGATTGGTGCTGCTGTTGAAGTAGCTTGGTTCATCATAATTTTCTCCGTGGACCTTTCAGTTCGTTTATTTGGTCTGTTGTTGAAACTGAGGGCGATGTTAGAGATTAAATATTTCAGTAATATTACAGTTCGGTTTCTATGGAGAATTTTTATTATTCTTTTTAATAGTTGCCTGTGAAGAAAAATTCACAGCATTATAATTGATTGAAATTTATGTAATTTTCTGTGTTATTGGTTCGCTGCCACTTATCTTGATGAGATTAAAAAAGTGCGTTTTACTTCAAGTTTTATGACAGTGTGAATTCATTATTTTCGGTAAAACTTATCTTTTTCTTATTTATTGTAGGTTTTGCCGAACTTCTTGTCTGTCCTTGTCACATTTGATATAAAAAGTGTCATCTTCTTTATAGGGATTGATGATGTCACATCTAAATTACAACCACCTTTATTACTTCTGGATGGTGTGCAAACAAGGTTCTGTAACTAAAGCTGCTGATGCTTTATTTCTAACACCACAAACTGTAACTGGGCAGATCAAAGCACTTGAAGACCGCATGAAGGGGAAGTTGACCAAGCGTAATGGGCGCACGGTAGAACCAACAGAACTAGGACAGTTGGTATTTAAGTACGCCGACCGTATGTTTGGTTTGAGCTACGAAATGCTCGATATCGTTAACTACAGCCAGCACTCTAATATTCTTTTCGAAGTTGGCGTTGCCGATGCACTATCTAAGCGACTCGTCAGCAAAGTATTAATGACGACGGTTCCTGAAGATAACAGCATTCACTTACGTTGCTACGAATCGACTCACGAACTGCTTTTGGAGCGTTTATCCCAGCATAAACTTGATATGATCCTTTCTGATTGTCCGGTGGACTCAACACAAAGTCCGGGCCTTTACAGCAAGAAGTTAGGTGAGAGTAGCATGAGCTTTTTTGCTTCGTCTGAAATACCAGATGTGAAATTTCCTGAAGTTTTAGAGAATAAAAAATTACTTATCCCGGCCAGTAGAACGGCAATGGGGCGTAAAGTATTGCAGTGGTTTGATAGACAAGGATTACAGCCAGATGTGCTGGGCGAGTTTGATGATGTTGCCTTAATGAAGGCATTTGCTCGTTATCGTGATGATGTGATTTTTTTAGCTCCGACCGTTTATATGTCGGAGATTGAAGATGACCGCAATTTACAACTGATCGGTCACGTAGACGACCTTAAAGAAGAGTATTACGTTATTTTTGCTGAACGAATGATACAACATCCAGCAGTTAAGAACGTTTGTGATGCAGATTTTAGCCAAATGTTTGAATGAACACGTTTCGTTGCGCAAATAAATAGATTACTATCGACAAAACTATAACTCTAAATTATAAAATCTTTGTAACACAACAAACTGGCCAGGGTTGGGGAAAGTAAGTTGTAGCTAGAGGTCCAGCACATGAATCTACAAGAAATGGAGAAAAACTCCGCCAAAGCTGTCGTGTTGCTTAAAGCAATGGCAAACGAGAGACGCCTACAAATCCTTTGCATGCTGCATAATCAAGAACTATCGGTCGGGGAACTTTGCGCAAAACTAGAGTTGAGCCAATCGGCACTGTCTCAACATTTAGCTTGGCTTCGTCGCGACGAACTGGTGGCTACGAGAAAAGAAGCACAAACGGTATACTACACGTTAAAGAGTGATGAAGTGAAGGAATTAATCCAAACGCTTCATGGCCTTTACTGTGCAGAGGCCATGTGATGACAGGTCACATATAAGAAAAGCTGGCATCGCCAGCTTTTTTATTGTCTAAAATTCGATGAGTTACACGGAATTTAGATATAAAAAAACCGGCAGTAGCCGGTTTTTTCTTCACTGTAAAATCAAGTTTCTATTAAAGAGCTTTGATTTGTGCAGCGAAACGAGACTTATGACGTGCTGCTTTGTTCTTATGAACAAGGCCTTTAGTCGCCATACGGTCTAGGATAGGTGTAACTGCAGCGAATGCAGCAGTTGCAGCTTCTTTGTCGCCTGCTTCGATAGCAGCAACAGTTTTCTTCATGTAAGTACGCATCATTGAGCGACGGCTAGCATTGTGCTGACGACGTTTCTCAGCTTGGATAGCGCGCTTCTTAGCAGATTTACTATTTGCCAAGGGTCTAACTCCCAAAAACTTATTTCTGTGACAATTTAAGGGCGAGGACTATCCCTCATTTGCGCCTAAATGTCAAATGATTTGTGCAAAAACCAATCGAAGCCAAAACAAATTTTGGTAAGAAAGGTTATCGCGGTTAAGATGGCGGGGATTCTAACAGCATTTTTAGACCATTGCTAATAATTATCCGCCTAGATCTGACAATAAACGGATATATTTTTAACGCCCATTTGTAGCTTTCAAAGGCTTAGAGGAATAGGGTTGGCTATCTTTTGGTGATATTCCGAGGTTACAGTGAGTAAACGACTGCTCAAGTCTGGCATGATCGTCAGTGCCATGACATTAATTTCGCGCGTCCTAGGTTTAGTTCGTGATGTGGTAGTAGCAAACTTGATGGGGGCAGGCGCGAGTGCCGACGTCTTCTTCTTTGCCAATAAAATTCCTAATTTCTTACGCCGTTTGTTCGCAGAAGGCGCATTTTCTCAGGCCTTTGTGCCAGTACTAACCGAAAGTCACGCTCAAGGGGATATGGATAAAACTCGTGAGTTGATTGCTCGTGCGGCTGGTACGCTGGGCGTGATTGTCTCTATTGTTACCATTCTAGGGGTTTTAGGCTCTGGTGTAGTGACGGCGCTGTTTGGTTTTGGTTGGTTCCTAGACTGGATGCATGGCGGCCCGGCCGCTGAGAAGTTCGAACTTGCCAGTGTCATGCTCAAGATTACCTTTCCTTATTTATGGTTCATTACTTTTGTTGCGCTTTCTGGTGCGATCCTTAATACCTTAGGTAAGTTTGCCGTCTCTTCTTTTACGCCTGTCTTCCTCAATGTGATGATCATTTTGGCGGCGTGGTTTATCTCGCCTCAGATGTCGCAACCAGAAATCGGTCTTGCGATTGGCGTATTACTAGGTGGCCTTGTTCAGTTTCTATTCCAGATTCCCTTCCTTATTAAAGCGGGAGTAATGGTTAAGCCTAAATGGGGTTGGCGCGATCCGGGTGTGGTGAAGATCCGTACCTTGATGATTCCTGCCTTATTTGGTGTGTCGGTAAGCCAAATCAACTTATTGTTTGATACTTTTATTGCCAGTTTTCTGCAAACCGGTTCGATCAGTTGGTTGTACTATTCAGATCGCTTACTTGAATTCCCGTTAGGTTTGTTTGGTATCGCGATTGCGACGGTGATTCTCCCTGCATTGTCACGTAAACACGTAGATGCTCACAGTGAAGGTTTTGCTCATACCATGGATTGGGGCGTGCGCATGGTGACCTTACTGGGTATTCCTGCCATGCTTGGGTTGATGGCATTAGCAAAGCCTATGTTGATGGTGTTGTTTATGCGAGGAGAGTTTTCCCCGCAAGATGTACATCAGGCTTCTCTCTCTTTATTAGCATACGCCTCGGGCTTGCTTCACTTTATGTTAATTAAAGTGCTCGCTCCGGGCTACTACTCGCGTCAAGACACCAAAACGCCTGTAAAATACGGCATTATTGCGATGGTGACCAATATGGTCTTCAATGCAATTTTTGCTTATTTCTACGGTTATGTTGGCCTTGCGATTGCCACTGCACTCTCTGCGTTTGTAAACATGGCATTGTTGTATCGTGGTTTACATATTGCTGGGGTGTACCAAGTCACCAAGCGAACGGTCTTTTTTATTGTTCGCTTGATGGTGGCTGGTGGCGCAATGGTTGCGGCAATTCTATGGCAGCTCGAAGACATGTCGGTGTGGTTGGATTGGAGCTTTGCTCACCGTAGTGGTGTGCTAGCGATGTTGATTGGTTTAGGTGCCGCGGTTTACCTTGCTGTGGTGTTTTTACTCGGTGTTCGTTTAAAAGACCTAAAAGCTGGGACAGAATAAGGTTGATTGGTATATAATCCGTCAGTTTCACACAGTGCAAAGTAAAAACAGAGGCATAAAGCAGTATCCAATGGAACTGATTAGAGGCATTCACAATATCAAGTCGCGCCATCAAGGCTGCGTGCTGACTATTGGCAATTTCGATGGCGTACATAGAGGCCATCAACAAGTATTGCAACAAGTGTCTGAACAAGCGAAGAAACTTTTGTTACCTTCGGTTGTGATGACCTTTGAACCTCAGCCTATGGAGCTGTTCGCTCGAGATAAGGCACCAGCAAGGTTAACGCGACTGCGAGACAAATTTGTCCAGCTGAGTAAGCTGGATATTGACCGCTTACTTTGCGTTAACTTCAATCGTCATTTTTCCGACCTAACGGCGGAAGAGTTTATCCGTGACTTGTTGGTTACTCGATTGGGTGTTAAGTTTCTTGTCATTGGTGATGATTTCTGTTTTGGCAAAGGTCGAACAGGTAACTTTGCAATGCTACAAGAAGCGGGGGAAAAGTACGGCTTTAAAGTCGTAAGTACTCAAAGCTTTTGTTTACAGCAGTTACGAGTCAGCAGTACAGCAATTCGAGATGCATTGGCTCGTGATGATTTGCAGTCCGCACATGAGATGCTGGGAAGAGATTACAGCATCAGCGGTCGTGTTTCACATGGAAGAAAACTAGGTAGAACCATCGGGTTCCCTACGGCAAATATTCCTTTGAAGCGCTGTGTTTCTCCGGTTTCCGGAGTCTATGTTGTTCAAGCGCTTGGCTTAGGAGATAAGCCGATTGGTGGTGTCGCTAACATTGGTCAACGACCGACGGTTAATGGTGTTCGCCAACAGTTAGAAGTACACTTATTCGACTTTCATGCTGATTTATATGGTAAACAGCTAGAAGTGAAACTTTTGCATAAACTTAGAAATGAGCAAAAGTTTGAGTCGTTTGAAGCACTTAAACAACAAATCGTATTGGATGCTGAAGCAGCAAGGGTGTGGCTGCGTCAGCTTAAGCGTTGAGCGGTTTATTCCACCGTTCAACATAATGTCTAATTTTCGCCCAATATAACGGAATTAAGAATCGATGAGTGAGTATAAAGATACCCTGAACTTACCTGAAACAGGGTTTCCAATGCGCGGCAACCTGGCCAATCGTGAGCCAGAAATGCTTAAGCGTTGGTACAAAGAAGATCTTTACGGTGAAATCCGTAAAGCGAAGAAAGGCAAAAAGTCATTCGTATTGCACGATGGCCCTCCTTACGCGAACGGTGACATTCACATTGGTCACGCACTAAACAAGATTCTTAAAGACATTATTATTAAATCCAAAACACTTTCAGGTTTTGACGCACCTTACATCCCAGGCTGGGACTGCCACGGTCTACCAATTGAATTGATGGTAGAGAAGAAAGTCGGCAAACCAGGTCAAAAAGTGACAGCAGCTGAGTTCCGCGAGAAATGTCGTGAGTACGCTGCAGGTCAGGTTGAAGGTCAAAAAGAGAGCTTCAAGCGTCTTGGCATCATGGGTGAGTGGGACAAGCCATACCGCACTATGGATTTCGCAACTGAAGCGAACATCATCCGTGCTCTTGGTAAGATCGCAAGCAAAGGTCACCTACTGAAAGGTTTTAAACCAGTTCACTGGTGTACAGACTGTGGTTCAGCACTGGCTGAAGCTGAAGTTGAGTACAAAGATAAAGTATCGCCATCTATCGACGTTCGTTTTAAAGCGGCTGACGAAGCGGCACTATTGTCTAAGTTTGAACTGACAGAAGGTCATGAAGGTCACGGTGACGTATCTATCGTTATCTGGACAACAACACCTTGGACACTGCCAGCAAACCGCGCAGTATGTCTACGTGATGATCTAGAGTACGTGCTTATCCAAACAGAAGGCGACAACGCTGAGCGTATCATCGTTGCTGCTGAGCTGGCGAAAGACGTAATGGATCGTGCGGGTATCGAGCACTTCCACAACCTTGGCTTTGCTAAAGGTGCGGATCTTGAGCTTTCTCAATTCCAACACCCATTCTACGATTTCACTGTACCGGCGATCCTTGGTGATCACGTTACGACTGATTCAGGTACTGGTGTTGTTCACACTGCACCTGGTCACGGTCAAGAAGACTTCGCGGTTGGTAACAAGTACAACCTAGAAGTAGCAAACCCAGTTGGCTCAAACGGCGTTTACCTACCAGATACAGAGCTATTTGCTGGTCAGCACGTATTTAAAGCGAACGATGCAGTAGTAGAAGTACTGAAAGAAAAAGGTGTACTACTACACCACCACGCTTACGAGCACAGCTACCCACACTGTTGGCGTCATAAGACTCCAATCATCTTCCGTGCTACGCCTCAATGGTTCGTTTCTATGGACCAAGCTGGCCTACGTGCTAAAGCACTAGAGTCAATCAAGAACGTAGAGTGGATGCCTGAGTGGGGTCAAAGCCGTATCGAAGGTATGATCGAAGGTCGCCCTGAGTGGTGTATCTCTCGTCAACGTACTTGGGGTGTGCCAATTGCTCTGTTTGTTCACAAAGAAACAGCAGAACTTCATCCAAACACGCTAGAGCTGATCGAGAAAGTCGCTAAGCTGGTTGAAGAGAAAGGCATCCAAGCATGGTGGGATGTAGATGCAGCTGAACTACTAGGTGCTGACGCTGACCAATACGAAAAAGTACTAGATACGCTAGACGTATGGTTCGATTCAGGTGTGACTCACTTCTCTGTGGTTGATGCTCGTGAAGAGTACAACGGCAACAGTGCAGACCTATACCTAGAAGGTTCTGACCAACACCGTGGTTGGTTCCAGTCTTCTCTAATTTCATCTATCGCGATGAAAGACGAAGCGCCTTACAAACAAGTACTGACACACGGTTTCGTGGTTGACGGTCACGGTCGTAAGATGTCGAAATCTATCGGTAACGTAGTTGCACCAAAAGACGTAACTAACAAGCTAGGTGCTGACATTCTTCGTCTATGGGTTGCTTCAACAGACTATACGGGTGAAGTTGCGGTTTCTGATGAAATCCTAAAACGCAGCGCAGATGCTTACCGTCGTATCCGTAACACAGCGCGTTTCTTCCTTGCTAACCTAAGCGGCTTCAATCCTGAAACAGACATCGTTCCTGTTGAAGAAATGGTTGCGCTAGATCGCTGGGCGGTTGGTCGTGCACTAGCTGCACAAGAAGAGATTGTTAAAGCATACGAAGAGTACAACACACACGGTGTGACTCAGCGTCTAATGCAATTCTGTTCAATCGAAATGGGCTCTTTCTACCTAGACGTTATTAAAGACCGTCAGTACACAGCAAAACGTGGCGGCAACGCTCAACGTAGCTGTCAGACTGCACTTTACTACATCGTAGAAGCGCTAGTTCGTTGGATGGCGCCAATCATGTCGTTCACTGCAGATGAAATCTGGAACGAAATGCCAGGTCAACGCGACAAGTTCGTATTCACTGGTGAGTGGTTCGATGGTCTATTCGGTCTTGCTGAAGGTGAAGAGCTGAACAACGAATTCTGGACTGAGCTCCAAGCGGTTCGTGGTGCAGTAAACAAACTTCTAGAAGATGCGCGTAAAGAGAAAACCATTGGTGGTGCACTACAAGCTGAAGTGACTCTATTTGCTGATGACGCACTAGCGGCGAAGATCAACAAACTTGAAGATGAACTGCGCTTTGTTCTACTAACATCTGCTGCGAAAGTTAAGCCACTAAGTGAGAAGACTGATGCAGCACAAACGACAGATATCGAAGGCTTGTTTGTTGAAGTAGCAGCAGCTGAAGGCGAGAAGTGTGACCGTTGTTGGCACCACACGCCAGACGTAGGCACAATCGAAGGTCACGAGAAGATCTGTGGTCGTTGTGTGTCGAACGTAGACGGCGAAGGTGAAGTACGTAAATTCGCGTAATTGCCTAGAACGACTGAACTTTTTTTAAAATTAACAGCCCCAGTATTTACTGGGGCTGTTTGTAGGTAAAGTAATGAGTGAAAAAGCACTGACGTTAAAGCAATCTGGAGTTCGCTGGCTGTGGTTAGCAATTCTGGTATTTATTGCAGATATTGGCATCAAATTGGTGGTGATGGACAACATGGGCTACGGATGGGCAAACCGAATTGAGGTGCTGCCATTCTTCAACCTACTTTATGTTCATAACTACGGTGCAGCATTCAGCTTCTTGAGCGATCAAGCGGGTTGGCAGCGCTGGTTGTTCACAGGTATTGCGTTTGTTGTGACAGGTCTTTTGACCTACTGGATGAGCAAGCTTCCAGCAAAGGAAAAATGGAACAACATCGCTTACGCACTGATTATTGGTGGTGCAGTGGGCAACGTGTTTGACCGTGTTGTTCATGGCTTTGTTGTTGATTACCTAGACTTCTTCTGGGGTAACTACCACTGGCCAGCATTCAACCTTGCAGATACCACCATCTGTATTGGTGCGGCAATGATCATTCTTGATGGCTTTCGCAAAAAGGACGCTGACAAGTAATCTTTTGCGATATATCGAATAACCCTAAGCGTCGTCCGTTGATTCGGACGACGCTTTTTATTATGTTGGAGCCCAATCCGCGTATCTTCGTACAATAAAAAGCAATCACAGCACGTGATCAGATAGAGCGCAGGAAACCCAAGAACAAGGAAGCAGTAACGTGACAACAATAAATCAAGATTCAGCAGTAACGCTGCACTTCACCATCAAAATGCAAGATGGCTCTGTAGCGGACAGCACACATAATATGGGCAAGCCTGCTAAGTTCGTTATGGGCGACGGTAGCTTGAGTGAGAACTTCGAGCAATGCCTACTAGGCTTACAAGTAGGCGAGCAAAAAGCCATTGAACTAAAAGCGGCTGACGCTTTTGGCATGCCGAATCCAGACCATATCCACTATATGGACCGCACTAAATTTGTTGGCGAAGCGGAAGTTGAAGTCGGCACAATCATGGCATTTAGCGGTCCTGATGGAATGGAAATCCCGGGCATCATTACTGAGATTGCTGGCGACTCAGTAACTGTGGACTTCAACCATCCACTCGCGGGACAAGACGTGACTTTCGAAGTCGAAATTTTGTCAGTAGAATAGCGAACCAAATAAAAGATAACTTCCATGAGCAATGAAATGAAAATCCTGTTAGCTAACCCACGTGGTTTCTGTGCTGGTGTTGACCGCGCGATTAGCATCGTAGAGCGTGCGCTAGAGATGTATCAGCCGCCTATCTATGTTCGACATGAAGTGGTGCATAACCGTTTTGTGGTTGAAGGTCTAAAACAGCGTGGTGCTATCTTCGTTGAAGAACTGCACGAAGTACCAGACAACAACATTGTGATTTTCTCCGCTCATGGTGTATCTCAAGCTGTTCGTCAAGAAGCGAAGTCTCGTGACCTAACGGTATTCGATGCGACCTGTCCGTTGGTAACCAAAGTACATATGGAAGTGGCACGTGCAAGCCGTCGCAATATGGAAGTGGTACTGATCGGTCACGCTGGTCACCCAGAAGTGGAAGGCACGATGGGTCAGTATTCAAGTGATACAGGCGGTATGTACCTTGTGGAAACGCCAGCCGATGTTGAAAAGCTAAAAGCGATCGTGAAAGATCCATCGGATCTGCACTACGTGAGCCAAACGACACTGTCTGTTGATGAAACTGCTGACGTAATTGAAGAGCTACGCCGCGTGTTCCCAGACATCCAAGGTCCTCGTAAAGATGACATCTGCTACGCGACGCAAAACCGTCAAGATGCCGTGCGTGAGCTTTCTGCTGATGTAGATGTGATGGTTGTTGTAGGTTCCAAGAATTCATCAAACTCAACGCGCTTAAAAGAACTGGCTGAAAAGCTAGGTACGCCAGGATACCTAACAGACTGCCCAGAAGACATCATGCCTGAATGGTTTGAAGGCAAAGTGAAAGTTGGTGTGACTGCTGGCGCCTCTGCACCAGAAGAGCTGGTAAACCAAATCCTAGATCGCATCAAAGAGCTGGTTGGTGCAGAAGCGGTAGACGAAGTGCTTGGTCGTGAAGAGAACATGTTCTTCGAAGTGCCAAAAGAGCTACAAATTAAGCAAGTCGATTAAGACGAGTCAAACATCAAAAAGGCGACCACAAGGTCGCCTTTTTAATTGGGAATTTCTACACGAGTTATGCCAGAGTCTGAGCTTAGTGACTGATGCCTAGAAGTTCTTTGAGCACCTTTAAGTAACGGCGGCTCACTGGGATCTCAAAGCCTGTTTTGGTGATGATTTCAGCTAGGCCATTTTCCAATAATCTAATCTCGCTGATGGCTTTGATACTCACCAGATACTGGCGATGACAACGCACCAGTGGCGTTTTTTCTTCCAAGGTTTTCAACGTTAACTGTGTACTGGCCGTTTGGTTGGTAGAGCGCACATGCACACCGCTAATATCGCTGTAAGCAGACTCAACTGTCTCGGTTGCCATGATCACAATGCGGTTGTGGCCAATGCATGGGATCTGGTCTAGGCCCTCTGGGGCGATGGCAGACAACTGTTGAGTGAGCGCGGATTGACTCATTACTTTATTAAGGCGTTTTACTGTTTTCGTCAAACGACATGGATCAACCGGTTTTAATAGATAGTCGAACGCATTGTCCTCAAAAGCTTGAATCGCATATTGGTCGTAAGCGGTAACAAATACCACGTAGGGCATGGTCTCTGGATCTAACATACCCAGTAGCTCGATGCCCGTTACCTGAGGCATTTGGATATCTAGGAACACCACATCGGGCTTGAGCTCATTGATCTTCTTAAGCCCCATAATGGCGTTTGATGCATCGCCTATTACTTCAATTTGGCCTGTTTCGTCCAATAGCTCTGCCAGCTCTTCACGAGCAAACTGTTCATCATCAATGACGAGGGCGGTTAACATCCAGCATTACCTTTTATGCGTTTTTATTGCGCTTATCGCGATGAGGGAATGATAAAACTCATTTTAGTAAATTGGTGTTGTTGATAGTTAATTTTTAGTGCTGAATCACGTCCAAATTGATTAGAGAGGCGCTTATCGACAATTTCCATCCCCAAACCAGAATGATTCTCTTTTGGTGATTCATAGCTGCCTGCATTGTCTTCCACGGTAATAAGGTACCCTTGTGCATGAGGTTGGCTATAGATTTTTACTTTGCCGCCTTCCAACATAGTCGAGATACCGTGTTTGATTGCATTTTCGACCAAAGGTTGCAGCGTAAAGCTTGGTAACTTGATATCCAGCAGTTCAGGTTCAATATCAATCTCAACTTCTAGGCGATCAGTAAAGCGTGCTTTTTCGATCGATAAGTAGGAATTCACATGTGCTAATTCTTCTTTCAGCGTCACGGTATTGATGTTCTGTTTTAAGTTACTACGGAAGAAGTGCGACAAGTTTTGGATCAGTTCTCGTGCTTTATCTGGATCACGACGCGTAATCGCACTGATGGTATTAAGTGCATTGAACAAAAAGTGTGGGTTCACTTGAGCGTGCAGCAGTTTGATTTCTGCCTGAGCTAATAGAGTTTGTTGCTGCTGATAATCGCCATACAAGATTTGGCTCGATAGAAGCTGAGCAATGCCTTCTGCCATTGACATATTTGCCGTCGAGAACAGCTTACGTTTTGGTTCGTAAAGCTTAATGGTACCCACCACTTCTTTTCCTGCTCGTAGTGGAATTATCAGTGCGGAGCCCAGTTTACAGTCTTGTGCTAATGAACATTGGTAAGGGTGCTCACTGCCATCAAGGTAGATGATGTCGTTCTTCTCCATTGAGTCGAGCGTACTCTGCGATGAGATTGGAGTATTTGGCCTATGATGATCATCGCCGATGCCAACGAAAGCCAGAATCTTCTCTTGGTCAGTAATGGCGACTGCGCCTACTTTGGTTTCTTCATAAATGATGCGGGCGATCTTATCGGCATTTTCGCTGTTAAATCCGGTGCTGAGAATACCAACTGAGCGGTCGGCAATGCTTAATGCTCGGCGGGAAAAGGCGGCCGAGTACTTTTCAAAAATGGTTTTACGATCTTGCAGAATACTCATAAACAGAGCGGCACCAACGGAGTTAGCGATGATCATTGGGGCAGCAATCGCTGAAACGAGTTCATAGGCTTGGTTGAATGGTTTAGCGACAGCAAGCAGCAGCACCATCTGAACGATTTCTGCAACAAAAGTAATGCTGAATACTACGCTCGGGTTAAACAGCATTGCCCCTTTGTTACGCTTAATGAGGTAAACGTGGAGTAGCCCCCCAATGAGCCCTTCTGCTGTTGTGGAAATCGCACAAGCTAAGTCGGTAAAACCGCCTAAAGTATAACGATGAATCCCCCCAGTTAAGCCCACCGCAAAACCGACAACAGGACCGCCAAACAGTCCTCCCATCACGGCACCAATTGCACGCGTGTTTGCTATCGCGTCGTTGATCTGTAAACCGAAGTAGGTGCCTAGGATACAAAAACCAGAGAAAAGCACATAACAAATGAGTCGGTGACTTAAGCGAGAAGAAATGCTCAGTAAGGGAAGAATGATTGGCGTTTTACTCAGCATATAAGCCAGCACTAAGTAAACACACATTTGTTGCAAAAGGGAGATGATCAGTTCCATAGCGAACCTAACCTAGACATGATGTTGTTATTGTAAGTGAATTCATTCTTTAAAGAGAAAGAAAAAGAGCCTGCGATAGGCAGGCTCTTAGCGTTATCCAGATATTGATAATGAATCGGTTAGCAAGCGAAGGATTTCATTACGCCGTTTCTGAGACAGTGTCTGGTTTATCTTCATCTGCAAGATCTGTTTCGCCTTTGCCTTTCGAGATTTTGATAACGTAAGCCGCTGCAGCAAGAGCGAACAAAATGCCAGAGATTGTCGAGATTTGCATTGGTAGACCGAAGCCTAGCGTGCTGTTGTTCAAAATGAAAGTGACACACACGGTTGTCATGAAGACTGCTGGGATAGTCGTAATCCAATGCAGTTTGTTGTGACGTAGTAGGTAAGCCGACGCAGTCCAAAGCATCATTACTGCTGTTGTTTGGTTTGCGAAACCGAAGTAGCGCCAGATAATACCGAAGTCTACTTGAGTCAGAATGCCACCGATAACGAACAGTGGTAGAGCCATTAGAAGACGGTTACGTAGTGTTTTCTGTTCCATACCGAAGTATTCAGCAAGAATCAGACGGCTTGAGCGGAATGCGGTGTCACCCGATGTGATTGGCAGAATAACAACACCAAGGAAGGCAATCACACCACCGAATACACCCAGTAGACCGAATGAAGCGCTGTATACCACGTTACCAGGGCCACCGTTTTTCACTGCTTCTGCAAGGCCATCAAGCGTGCCGAAGAAAGACAGAGCGATAGCACACCAGATTAGCGCGATAACGCCTTCACCAATCATTGCACCGTAGAATACGAAGCGACCGTTCTTCTCATTTTCCATACAACGCGCCATCAGTGGAGACTGAGTTGCGTGGAAGCCAGAGATAGCACCACATGCGATAGTGATGAATAGTGCAGGCCATAGAGGCATATCGTTCGGGTTCAAGTTAGTCAGCATGTCGCTTACTTGGAAGTCACCCATCACAGTGTGTTCGCTAGAGAAAGCAATAGCAGTCATTAGACCTACAGACATGAAGATCAGTAGCGCGCCAAACAATGGGTAGAAGCGACCGATGATTTTGTCTACAGGAACAATTGTCGCGATGATGTAGTAAGCGAAAATCAACACAACCATGGTTGTCATGCTTACGCTAAAGCTAGTTTGGTCGTTGATTAGGTTTGTGATCATACCTGCTGGCGCTGACACGAATACCACACCAACAAGAAGCAATAGGACAATGGCAAAGATGTTCATAAAGTGTTTTGCGCCATTACCTAGGTAGCGACCCGTAATTGTTGGTACTGATGCACCGCCGTTACGAACAGAAAGCATGCCTGAGAAGTAATCGTGTACCGCACCTGCGAAGATACAGCCAACAACAATCCAAAGCATTGCAGCAGGACCGTATAGGGCACCCATGATTGGGCCAAAGATAGGACCAACACCTGCGATGTTCAGAAGCTGAACAAGGTAAACACGCTTGGTTGACATTGGAACGTAGTCAACGCCGTCCGTCTTAGTATGAGCTGGCGTTTGACGATTCTCATTGATGCCGAAAATCTTCTCAACGAAAGCACCGTAGATGAAGTATCCGCCGATGAGGGCTGCGACACAGGTTAGAAACCACATCATAGCAATTGTCCTTGGTTTGTTAGGTAGGGTAATTTTTTAAGCTCAGGATGTATGGTATTCATCTCTTTTGTTAAGCGCATTCGCTCTATGGATGAGTGGTCGAATAGAGAAGCGAGTGGTCGATATAACGGTTAAGTGGTTTTATCGTTTGCCTAGTGGTCGTGCTTAGGACTGAGCGGTTCTATCAACGATTAAGCGGTGGTTATCAAGGGTGAGCGGCGAGTTCGAGAGTTAAGTGGTGAAATCAACAGATAAGCGGCAAAGCACAGGCTTTAGTGGTAAGCTTGTTTTGAAAACAATTAGTTAAGGAAGAATGATGAAAAAGGCAACGTTAGGCTTGGCGCTGGCTTTACTAGCAGGGTGTGCGGCAACAACGGAAGAACTGGCGCAGTCCGGAGATTGGTACCAGATCGGTTATCAAGATGGTGTCGCTGGGCATACCTCTCGTACCATGAAAGAACTTCGCTCGTTAGGAAATGTAAAGCAAGGCGATTATGACCAAGGTTACCTTGAAGGGGTGACGGAATATTGTAATCCTGATTTTGCTTACCAAATGGGCTTATCTGGTCAGTATTATGAAGGTGTATGTGAGGGAACGCCTGGGGCACAAAAATTCCGTATGGAATGGCAACGTGGCTGGAACGAATACAGCAACTAGATCTGTTTCATAATCAAGACTGTGGTTTTGCTTGTTGATCTTCTGACATTTGAATTTTATTGCTTTGCTGTACTTATGGCTTGAGATTCAATCAGAAGTGAAATGAAAGCATGAAGAAGTACTTTTTGGTCGCATTAGCATTGTTGCCCTTAACGGTCGGTGCGACCAACGTGTTGAAAGAGTCGATTAAGATGAAGCGTAAATACGATCACGATAAGCATCGTATTACCAATACCATCAACAATACCAAGCGTAATATTAAAGAAGTCACTGACGGTACTTATGTCGAGAACCAAGTGAAGCGAGAAGTAAACCAAACCACTCGCAAGTACACCAATAAAGTAGAGAACGTTAAGAACATAACGAACCCTGATCACATCAAGCGTAAAGCAAATGACAAGCTTAACCAAGAGTTTGATGAATGGTTGTATGAAGACTAAATCTTGATATCTAAAACAAAAAAGGAGACCACGAGGTCTCCTTTTTGTTTTTGTTTGTCTTCTATCGACAGATTTGAACTACGGGACTCGAGATTTATTTAGGCTGGTGGTTTTCCACTGCTTTGCGTAAGAAGCCGTCTTGGTGGTGCAGGTGAGCACGAGCAGATTCAATATCAAGATCGGTCAGGATCATTAAGATCGCCAGTTTCACCTCATAACCAGTTTGTTTAAGTACGTCGGTAGCTTTTTCTTTGCTGCAATCGGTCGCTTGCATCACAATACGTGCGGCGCGTGCAACGAGCTTATTGTTGGTTGCTTTCACATCGACCATTAAGTTTTGATAACTCTTACCCAAACGGATCATGCTGGCAGTAGTCAGCATGTTCAGAACCAGTTTCTGCGCCGTACCTGATTTCAAACGTGTTGAGCCAGTCAATGCTTCAGGGCCTACAACAGGGCTAATTGCGACGTCGGCAATGTCGGCGATTGGAGAATCTGGATTACAAGATAGTGCAATCGTGGTTGCACCGATCTCGTTGGCGTACTCCAAACCACCAATGACATAAGGCGTTCGGCCACTTGCAGCGATACCTACGACCACATCGAGATTTGTGAATTTAATATCTTTTAGGTCTTGCTCACCTAAAGCCGGCGAATCTTCCGCACCTTCTTTTGCTTTTAGAATTGCCTCTGGGCCACCTGCAATCAGACCGACCACCATCTTGTCAGATACGCCAAATGTTGGCGGACATTCCGATGCATCAAGCACACCTAAACGGCCACTGGTGCCAGCGCCCATATAAACCAGACGACCGCCGACTTTAAACGCGTCGGTGATCTTATCCACCGCGAGTGCGATTTCGGGTAAAACCTTCTCAACCGCAAGTGGTACGAGCTTATCTTGCTGATTAAGTCGCTGAACAATGTCCAGAGAGGGCAGTAAATCGATGTCCATCGTATCTGGGTTACGACCTTCTGATACTAGGTGGGCAAGAGCAGCAATAAGCGCGTCATTTGTCATAGTGGTTTAAGCCTTTTGAATACTGATTTCGATTTATTTTGTCGCTGTGTCTGGCACAACGCATTTAGTTTTTAGGATAGAGCACACCCAGCGAAGCAAGACGGCTCGCACCAGTCACTTCAGGTAAGTTGCTCGGCAGCCCGTCAATATGTCGCTGAGCAAGCCAAGCAAACGCCATGGCTTCCATGTAATCGCCATCGACACCTTTATCATCCGTTGTTGCGACTTGCCACTGCGGCAGAAGTTCCGCTAAACGTTGCATCAGTAGAGGGTTTCTCGCCCCTCCGCCACACACCAACAGCTGTGGCAGCTGACCATACGTGAATTTCTCCACTTCGTTTGCAATGGTCTTCGCCGAGTATTCACACAGCGTGCGTTGTACATCTTGTGCTGAGATATTGTGGTTGGCTAACTGATGATGCAGCCAATCGATATTGAACAGCTCTCGACCAGTGCTCTTAGGCGCCGACATGGCGAGGTAAGGCTCTGCTAAGAGTTGAGTTAGTAGTGTTGCATCGGTGTTGCCTTGCAGAGCAAATCGCGCGTCTTTGTCGAAGCCTTGTCCTGTGTGCTGTTCACACCATGCATCCATCAACATGTTGCCTGGGCCAGTATCGTAGCCGATCACTGCTTGGTCAGGATGCAGTACCGAGATATTGGCAATTCCACCGATGTTAAGCACCACGGTGGTGGAATCGTGCATGGCAAAAATACTTTTATGGAAGGCAGGGACGAGCGGTGCACCTTGGCCACCTAACGCCATGTCTTTACGACGAAAATCTGCCACGGTATCAATGCCAGTTTTGACTGCAATGATGTTGGCATCACCCAGTTGGGTGGTGAAGGGCTGTTCGCCAGTCGGCTGATGGAACACGGTTTGACCATGATTACCAATGGCTCGGATTTGCTCTGCGGAATAGCCGGATTTATCCAGTAGCTGTAAAACCGCATCGGCAAACAGATGGCCAAGTTGGTGGTCGAGCTTACCAATGGCTTTTAGATTCGTGTCTTGCCCAGTGCAAACCGACAAAAGCGTCTGCTTAATATGAGCAGGCATTGGGTAATCATCGTGTGCGAGCAAGCGAACACGGTTATCTTCAATTTCAACCAGTGCGGTATCGACACCGTCCATACTGGTTCCAGACATCACACCGATATACAGTTTGTTAAGATTCACAGCCAATTCCGTCAATTCTTCGATTCACTTATTGTAAAGCAATTCTGAAGCGAATAACCTCATCGAATACGAGATATTCAGCCGATTTTGAGGAGAAAAAATGGGACCGTTATGGGTTGATGTTGCAGGCTATGAACTGACTGCAGAAGACAGAGAAATTTTGGAGCATCCAACGGTTGGTGGTTTGATTTTATTTACGCGTAACTACCACGACAGCAAGCAGCTTCAAGCTCTTACCCAATCTATCCGAGAAGCGGCGAAACGTCCGATTTTGATTGGTGTTGACCAAGAGGGCGGACGCGTTCAGCGTTTCCGTGAAGGCTTTTCATTGATTCCTGCGGCGGACCAATACGGCAAACACCAAAACAGTGAAGATCTGGCCCGCATGGGTGGTTGGTTGATGGCTGCTGAGCTGATTGCTCATGATATCGACCTAAGCTTCGCGCCAGTGTTGGATAAAGGTCACCAATGTAAAGCGATTGGCAGCCGTGCTTTTGGTGAGGATTTAGACACTATTTTGCGTCACAGCACTGCTTATATGCAGGGTATGAAGAGTGTCGGTATGGCGACGACGGGCAAACATTTCCCGGGTCATGGTGGTGTGATTGCTGATTCACACTTAGAGACACCATATGACGAGCGTAGTGATATCTTTGAGCAAGACATGGCTATCTTCAAAGCGCAAATCGATGCTGGCATCTTAGACGCGATGATGCCTGCTCACGTCATTTTCTCAAATTATGATGACCAACCTGCTAGCGGCTCTGAGTATTGGCTTAAACAAATCCTGCGCCAGCAACTTGGTTTTAAAGGTTTGATCTTCTCTGATGATTTGACCATGGAAGGTGCCGCAATTATGGGTGGTCCTGCCGAACGTGGCGCACAAGCATTAAACGCTGGCTGCGATATGCTGCTGGTTTGCAACAAGCGCGATGCGCAAGTTGAGGTGCTTGATAATCTACCCATCACTTCTGTTCCTCTCGCTGGTGCCTTGTTGAAGAAACAGAGCTTTTCTCTAAGCGAGCTAAAACGTTCGCAAGAGTGGAAAGACGCCTCTGAAGTTATGAAGCGATTGGTTGGCTAGCCATCTCACCCCTGAATAATGGTTTGTTCAGGGTGAGACGTAAACTTTCTAAAACATCCATTTAAAGCCGAAGTGCTCTGCATTTCGGCTTTTTCTTTTGATGTAAATTTAAATTTACACTGGATGTTTTTTATTGTGTACGGTTGTAATTCTTTTTTAGCCTGTTATCTTGTCCGTAAAGCTTAGTTGTCTCACCAAGGAATTGGTTGGGTGTAAAAAATAATATACAGGTCAAGGTTATGCAAAGAAGTGAATTGAGCAACATTAACATCTGCGAAGAACAAGTTCTTATCACGCCTGAGGAGCTAAAAGTTAAGCTTCCTCTAAGTGAAAAGGCCCGTCGTTTTATCCAAGATTCTCGTCAAACCATCGCTGATATCATTCACAAAAAAGATCATCGTCTACTCGTTGTATGTGGACCATGTTCTATCCATGACGTAGACGCTGCGAAGGATTACGCCAAGCGTTTAAAAGCACTTTCAGAACAACTAAGCGACCAACTGTATATTGTTATGCGTGTTTACTTTGAGAAGCCTCGAACCACGGTTGGTTGGAAAGGCTTGATCAATGACCCACACCTAGACGGCAGCTTCGACATTGAACATGGCCTGCATGTTGGTCGTGAACTGTTGGTTGAACTCGCTGAGATGGATATTCCGCTGGCAACAGAAGCTCTTGACCCAATTAGCCCACAATACTTGGCAGATACGTTTAGTTGGGCAGCGATCGGCGCTCGTACGACTGAGTCACAAACACACCGTGAGATGGCAAGTGGTCTCTCAATGCCTATCGGCTTTAAGAATGGTACGGACGGTAGTTTGGCAACGGCGATCAACGCAATGCAAGCGGCTTCTTCTAGCCACCGTTTCATGGGTATTAACCGTGAAGGTCAAGTAGCGCTTCTGACTACGCAAGGCAACCCGAATGGTCATGTGATTCTTCGTGGTGGTAAGCAGACCAATTACGACTCAGTATCCGTTACTGAGTGTGAGCAAGAGATGGCGAAGTCCAACCTTGATGCGTCCTTGATGGTGGATTGTAGCCATGCGAACTCACGTAAAGATTACCGCCGTCAGCCGTTAGTTGCAGAAGACGTGATTCACCAGATTCGAGAAGGCAACAAGTCGATCATTGGCCTGATGATTGAAAGTCATATTAATGAAGGTAATCAATCTTCAGACCTTACTCTCGAAGAGATGAAATACGGTGTTTCAATTACCGACGCGTGTATCAATTGGGATTCAACTGAGGCACTATTACGTCATGCACACGAAGAGCTGGTGCCTTTCTTAGAGAATCGCCTTAAAGGCTAAAACGGAACTTATTTAAGGAACATCAATGGCAGTTGAACTTAACGCATTGCGCGATCAGATTGATGCAGTCGACAAGCAAATGCTAGAGCTACTCTCTCAGCGTTTAGCGCTAGTAGAGAAAGTGGGTGAAGTAAAAAGCGAACACGGTTTGCCAATTTACGCCCCAGCTCGTGAGGCGGCAATGCTGGCATCACGACGAGCTGAAGCTGAAAAAATGGGGATCCCTCCACAGCTGATAGAAGACATTCTTCGTCGAACAATGCGTGAGTCTTATGCCAGCGAGAAAGATTCCGGTTTTAAGTGTTTGAACCCTGAATTGCGCTCAGTCGTTATTATTGGTGGTAATGGCCAGTTAGGTGGTTTGTTCGGACGTATGTTCAAACTGTCTGGATACCAAGTGAAAGTCTTGGGCAGTAAAGACTGGGAGCACGCTGACGAAATCTTAAAAGACGCTGGCCTGGTGGTCGTGACTGTGCCAATCCATTTAACTGAAGGTGTGATTGAAAAGCTCGGTAACCTGCCACAAGATTGCATTCTTTGTGATCTGACTTCTATCAAGTCCAAGCCACTGCAAGCAATGTTAAATGTACACTCTGGCCCGGTTGTTGGTCTCCATCCAATGTTTGGTCCTGATGTGCCAAGCTTAGCGAAACAGGTGATTGTGTACTGCGATGGTCGTGAGAATGAGCAATACCAATGGCTACTGCAACAGTTTGGTATTTGGGGCGCAAGCTTGTGCCAGATCGATGCGCAAGAGCACGATCATGGTATGACTTTGATTCAGGCGCTACGTCACTTTACTTCCTTCGCTTACGGTATGCACCTAAGCAAAGAAAACCCTAATATTGAACAATTGTTAAAGCTGAGCTCGCCAATTTACCGCTTGGAGCTAGCGATGGTAGGGCGTCTGTTTGGTCAAGACCCAAATCTATACGGTGACATCATTCTTTCATCACAAGAAAACATCGATATGATTAAGCGTTTCCACCAACGCTTTGGTGAAGCTTTGTCTGTTTTAGACAGTAAAGACAAGGCTGAGTTTGTCGAAAGCTTCGAGCAAGTGAGCGATTGGTTTGGTGAGTACTCTCAGCAATTCATGAACGAGAGTCAGAACCTACTTAAGCAAGCTAACGATAATATCCATCGTGGCTAATTCCCTATTTTAGATGCAAAAAGAGCAGCACATTGGCTGCTCTTTTTTGTTTGAAAATAATCAGTTGGTCGATGTACCACTGTTGTCTTCACTTGATACCGTGCTAATACTCGTATCTCGGTATGGCGAATTGGTTAGATTGATTTGCAGACGAACCACGTTATCGATCAACTGAACCAGAGGACCCCATTTTACCATCTTTTCTTTCTCGAACACGGAGTTAAAGTTCTCTGGTGTCCAATCCATTAAGTAGCGCGGGTTTAGCGTACGCCCAAGAAAGCGTACTTCGTAATGAAGGTGTGGCCCAGTCGAGTTACCTGAATTACCACATTTCGCTATTACATCGCCTTTACTGACAAACTGGCCATTTTTCACGCTGAATTTGTTCAGATGAGCGAATGAGCTTGAGAAACCAAATGAATGACGGAGCGTAAGGTAGTTACCGTATCCACGATTACTTGGTCGCACCGTTTCTACCACACCATCCGCTGGGGCTAAGATTTCTTCGCCGCGTTTACATGTAAGGTCGATGCCTGTATGCACATGACGTTTGCCAGAAATAGGGTTAATCCGACTGCCATAAGGGGAGGAGATACGTTGGTAAGTCATCGGACTGTCGTTTGGAATTAAACGGAACATCGTTGCGCGCACTGCTGAATCAATGGCTGCGGCATCAATACGCTCTTCTAGGGCAACGTTGTACTCTTCGCTTTCAAGCTCTTCGTCAGCGAGACCGAGAACCGACTCCACATCATATACACGCTTACCTAGCAATTGAATCTGATTGTTTTTGTCAGTTAAAGATTGAGAAAGAGAGTGGTTCGTATCAAGTTGTTCTTCATACAGTGCCGTGATCTCCGCTTTTTCACCTTCCAGCTTTGCGATGGTTTGGTTTAGCGTCTCTTGATTGTATGTTTGTTGTTGATTCAAATACCAAGCGCTACCAACGACGGCAGGCAAAGCGATGACTGACACACATACTGCAAGGATCGAAAGGCGACCCACATAAAATTGCTGATTCCCATCTTTTGTTGGGATCTGCATGATGATTTTTTTAGACATAGTTATTGTTACTAAAGCAGGCGTTCAATTTATTCTTCCCCCAAATCAGAAAGGTATTCTAACTCTCGATTCAGCAGCTCGTTATTGCCTACGTTTAACTCTATAAATCGTTTTAATTGGCTAATACTGTCGATGTCTATGTTGATGATCTTCAGCCGGATCTCGTTACTTGCAACAGCGATGATATCAGCGGTTAACTGCATCACCTGTTCTGATTGAGCGAACGAGAATGCGACTTCTACCGGTAGTGACGACTCAAGTGAGTTTGCATTTTCAGCTCTTAACAATAAACCATGTAATGAGAGATCTTGAATCGTGGCTTGTAGTGCCAAGTCACTTTGTTCCACTAAAGCAGAAACTTGGTAGATGATGCGTGAAAAGCGTCGTCTCTCCGTCATAGAGCTTTCTCATATAGTCGTCGAATCTGTCGATGACTATATCAAATAGAACAAAAATTGTTCAATTGTTGTTCTTAAAATGTCGAGGTAGCACAGAGTTACGATTGCTAAAGGTCAAGCTCTTAATTGAAAAAATGCCAATCTGAGCCATTTATGCAACACATACAACAAAGGTCGCTATGATAGCGACCTTTGTACGAATTACAAGCAAAGGTGAGTGTAAGGTGATATACCGCACACTCATCCTATAAACGAAATTACTTCGATACGCGCTTGTATTTGATACGGTGTGGTTCAGCGGCTTCAGGACCAAGCGTCTTCTTCAGCCATTCCATATACTCGTTGTAGTTACCTTCGTAGAAGTTAACTTGGCCTTCATCGCGGTAGTCGATGATGTGCGTCGCGATACGGTCTAGGAACCAACGGTCGTGCGAGATAACCATGGCACAACCAGGGAACTCAAGCAGCGCTTCTTCAAGTGCACGTAGTGTTTCAACGTCAAGGTCGTTGGTTGGCTCATCGAGTAGTAGTACGTTACCGCCGGCTTTAAGCAGCTTAGCAAGGTGCACACGGTTACGCTCACCACCAGAAAGCTCGCCGATAACTTTCTGTTGATCTGAGCCTTTGAAGTTAAAGCGAGAACAGTAAGCACGTGCAGGGATTTCGAAGTTGTTGATCTTGATGATGTCAGCGCCTTCTGAGATCTCTTGGAATACCGTGTTTTTATCGTTCATTGAATCACGGAACTGCTCAACAGAAGCCAGTTTCACAGTGTCACCCAGTTCAATCGTACCCGAATCAGGTTGTTCAGTACCGCTTAGCATCTTGAATAGGGTTGATTTACCCGCACCGTTGGCACCGATGATACCCACGATGGCACCTTTAGGCATGCTGAATGATAGATCATCGATAAGAACGCGACCGTCGAATGACTTAGTCAGGTTGCTCACTTCGATAACTTTATCACCTAGACGCTCACCAGGCGGGATGAACAGCTCGTTAGTTTCGTTACGTTTTTGGTGGTCAGTGTTTTGTAGCTCTTCAAAGCGCGCCATACGTGCTTTAGATTTCGCTTGGCGACCTTTAGGGTTTTGACGAACCCATTCAA
Source organism: Vibrio jasicida CAIM 1864 = LMG 25398 (assembly GCF_000400365.1). Taxonomy (GTDB): domain Bacteria; phylum Pseudomonadota; class Gammaproteobacteria; order Enterobacterales; family Vibrionaceae; genus Vibrio; species Vibrio jasicida. Next base: position 55,123 of record NZ_BAOG01000019.1, read on the forward strand.
GTTCTTTCTCGATGGTCTTTTGACGAGCTTTTTCTTGCGACGCTTCTTGTTGTAGACGCGCATCTTTTTGCTCTAGCCAAGAGGTGTAGTTACCTTCCCATGGAATACCTTCACCACGGTCAAGTTCTAGGATCCAACCCGCTGCGTTATCTAGGAAGTAACGGTCGTGGGTAATTGCAACTACAGTACCAGTGTAATCAACTAGGAAGCGTTCTAGCCATGCAACAGACTCAGCATCCAAGTGGTTGGTTGGTTCGTCGAGCAGTAGCATGTCTGGTTTTTCTAGAAGAAGACGACAGATAGCCACACGGCGACGCTCACCACCGGATAGGTGTTGGATTTTTTGATCCCATTCAGGAAGACGAAGTGCATCAGCAGCACGTTCTAGCGCGTTGTCTAGGTTGTGACCATCTTTCGCTTGAATTAGCGCTTCTAGTTCACCCTGTTCTTTTGCTAGAGCATCAAAATCGGCATCTGGTTCTGCATACGCTGCATATACCGCATCCAAGCGCTTAAGTGCGCCAGCAACATCTGCAACAGCTTCTTCAACGATTTCACGAACGGTTTTTGACTCGTCCAGAACGGGCTCCTGCGGTAGGTAACCTACGTTTAGGCCCGGTTGTGGGCGTGCTTCACCATCGATATCGGTATCGATACCCGCCATGATACGTAGCAGCGTAGATTTACCCGCACCGTTCAGACCTAGAACACCGATTTTTGCACCAGGGAAGAAGCTTAGAGAGATGTCTTTAAGAATTTGACGCTTAGGTGGCACAATTTTGCTCACCCGCGACATGGTATATACGTATTCAGCCATTGCCGATCGTTCCTAAATTAACTGTCATTCAAAGGCTCTATTTTATACCAACTCCTTCAGTTTTGTTACCGCATTGCAAGAAATTAGCATCTTGTGTGATTTCTTCTTCATCGCTGACCGGAAACTCTCAACTTTAGGGTATACACTTTTCTTGTTCGTCTTTAAATCAAAGCCAACAGTTCATTTAGTTGGATGAATTGATGGGAATCTATTTGTCTTAAAGGGTTCTAAAGTTTTACGAGTACAACATTTATTACATCAAGTCGCTTTACAATAAGCACTTATTACGGTGTAAATAGATGCATATGCTTTATTGCTTACTACGTTTGTATTCACCAGTGGTAAAGCATGAAGAGAGAAACGTCTGGGGAAAATGACGCACATGAAATTCAACGTAACTGAATTGGCTAAAAGAGTATGCTACGCAGCCGCTTTATGTGCGGTAAGCGTGTCGGCAAACGCGACGCTGAGCCTAGAAAAGCAGCGTCAAGTCTATGAGCAGGCACAAAATTTATTAGACAAGAATGACATTGATGGCTACTTGTCTATTCGTTCCAAAATCGCTGATTATCCACTCACTCCTTATGTGGACTATCGGGTATTTCTGAGGCAATTATCGAGCAAGTCACCACAACAGGTAGATGCGTTTATTAGTGAACATGAAGCTTTTCCATTCTCACGTCGTATTCGCGCCCCGTATCTAGATAACCTTTATCGCCAGAAAGATTGGAAAACCATTACCGAGTTCCAGAAAGTTGAGCCAAGTGGTGAGCGTTATCAGTGTATTTTTTATGTCGCTCAATTAGAACAGGGTAAACAAGTTGCTGCCTTTAAAGGCGCAGAGCACATGTGGCTGCGCGGCAAGAGTATTGCTGATGAATGTGACCCACTGTTCTCTGCATGGGACAAAGCGGGTGAACGTACAGATGACATGATTTTACAACGCATGTTATTAGCATTTGATGCGCGTAATGGCGGGCTAATGGCCTATCTGCAAAAGTTGCCTACATCGGCCAAAGCTCAGCAGCAAGCCAAAGCGATGAAGGCATTGTTCGATAAGCCTGAAAATGTGGCGGAGTTTGCCAAGAAGCAACAAGCGAATGACTTTAATCGAACTCAAGCAGAATTCGCATTAGAGAAACTGGCTCGAAAAAACACCAAGCAAGCGCAAGATGCTTATGCGACCGTAGTGAAAGGGCAAAAGTTCTCTCCAGAAAAGGCTCAAGCACTGGCGGATTACATTGCGATTCGTTTGATTCGTACTGAATCAGATTCATTGGCGAAGTGGCGCGATGACAAAACAAAAACCAGTAAAAACCTACCTCTGATTGAAAGTCGTATTCGTTTATCGATTCAAAATGGCGACTGGCAAGGGGTAAAAAAATGGATCGCAGTGCTTAATGATGAAGAGCAAGCATCACTTCGGTGGCAATACTGGTTAGGGCGCAGTGAAATCGCATTGGGTGATGAAGTCGCAGGTAAGCAACGTTTAGCAAAACAGACTGGCCAGCGTAACTTTTACAGTGTGGCCGCAGCGAATGCGATTGGTCAATCGATCAAGTATCCATCAAGCTCTGTTAAGCTCGATAAGACAGCTATTCAGCCATATCAAAAATCGCTGCTTCGTATTGAAGAGCTGATAGCAACCGACAAGATCGCTGCGGCGAAGAGTGAATGGACACATTTGCTCCGTCGTGTTGGTAAAGAGGAGAAAACGCAACTTGCCGCTTTTGCCGCGTCTAAGCATTGGCATAACTTGACGGTTATTGCGAGTATTCAAGCTCAGATGTGGGATAACATTCCGTTGCGATTCCCTGTCGCGCATCGCTGGTGGTTTAACTTTTACGCTGAGAAACACAATATCGACCCAATCACAATGATGTCTTTGGCGAGACAAGAGAGTGCACTTGATTCTGAAGCGCGCTCTCCGGTTGGAGCTCGTGGTCTGATGCAGATTATGCCAGCGACGGCTAAGTACACGGCAAACAAGTACAAGCTGAAATATCAAGGTACGCAAGATCTCTACAATGTAGGTAAGAACATTGAAATTGGTAGCCATTACTTACAAGGCTTAATGGAGGATTACGATAATAATCGTATTTTTTCGCTCGCTGCTTATAATGCAGGGCCTAACCGAGTAAAAATGTGGCGAGAGCGAACTCAAGGAAAAGTGGATGCTTATTCCTTTATAGAGGCGATTTCATTTAAAGAGACGCGTGGGTATGTACAGAACATTTTGATGTTCGAAACGTACTACCGCGACCTTTTAGGTGTCGACGGTTCGTTCTTGACCCAAGAAGAGATCAATACCAAGTATTGAGTGAGGTAACTTGATGTCACATGAACCTGAGTACAAAGACTGGCAACAGATTGTCGAGTTAATCCGTTCAAGTGTGGACAATCAGCAACACGAAATGTTGTTGACCATGCTAATGACACCGGATGAGCGAGAGTCACTGACCGCACGCGTTAATATTCTCAACGAGTTGCTAAAAGGTGAGCTCTCACAGCGTCAAATCAGTCAAATGCTTGGGGTTGGTATTGCTACAATTACCCGTGGCTCTAACGAGTTAAAGTCAAAGTCCGATGTCGACAAAGACAAACTTAAGACATTATTAGAGCAGGGCGCTCAATAATCTTTGAGTTACGGGCAGCAAAAAGGGCGGAATATCCGCCCTTTTTAATACGTACTTTACTCGACTATCAGCTTCAGACTCTTAATAAGATCCACATAGCTATAGGTTTGCAGGGAAATGTTCAGGGTTGGTAAAAGGAATCAACGCCAGAATCAAAGCTTGGTGGTAGACCGAACTGCGCGTCAGTTGGTTTTGAGTTAACAGGCCAATTGCGCCACCTTTTTGTTTGATGTTGTCAGTACCAAATACTTCATCCATTACATCACCCAGTTCATTGGCATGTTCAAGTTTTTCTAGCACTTTTGGTGGTAGCATCAAACTTGCTGAACGCGACTCTCCACGATGAGTCTCGGATTCAATCACCATCCAAGCAAAAGTAACTTTTCCTTCAATACCCGCTTCTAAACCAATATAGAAATCAGCATTCGGCATCTCAGTTTTAGCATTGCGAACACGATTTAAAGCACCTCGGCGTGTTTCATCATTGGTCATTGGCTGGGCTGAAACTTCACTCGGGACACTGACTCCGAAAAAGTTAAAACGTTGTTCAGGGAAAGCACTTTGAAAAGCACTCTCTACGGCTTTAATTTTTGCAGGGTTGAGTGAAGCGATAACGACTTTTTGGTCTACCATGATCTTTTTACCTATCGATGTCTATTAACCCAATTTTACTTGAGTGGGTTTTACGTTCTCACTTGGGTAACATCCTAATACTTTCAGGTGTTTAGTTATCTTGGTGAGCTCATCGAGCACATGCTGCATGGCGGTGGAACCAAGGTGTGATTCTAAATCAACATAGAACATTTCTTCCCATGGGTTACCCATGATCGGACGGGACTCTAACTTAGTCATGTTGATACCGAAACGTTGCAGTACTAACAGGGTCTCGACTAAAGAACCTGCCTCTTGAGAGGTAGACATAATCAATGTGGTTTTTGCCGGTATCTGTGTAGAGACCTCGACAGGTTTACGAGCAACCACAATAAAGCGGGTATGGTTTTCAGTTTGGTTCGCGATGTTGCCTTGGATCGCTTGTAAGCCATAAAGCTTACCACTGGAAGCATTACCGATAGCGGCGACATCATCACGGCCCAATTCTTGTACCTTCTGCATCGCATCGGCTGTGCTCGCACAAGATTCGAGTTGAACGCCTTTCATTCTGCTAAGGAACTCACTGCATTGCTGATGGGGCTGCGGGTGAGAGTAAAGCGTTTTGATGTTCTCTAGACGAATGTCTTTGGTTGCAACAAGGCAATGCTCAATCGGTTGAGTCAGCTCTCCTACGATATAAAGTGTTGTGTGTTGTAGAAGGTCGTAGACTTCGTTAATTGAACCAGAACTGGTGTTTTCAATTGGTAGAACACCATAATCAGCATGGCCAGATTCAACGGTCTGAGTTACTTCTTTGAAGTGCTCGCAGTTGAGTTCAATTAGCTCTGTATTTTTACGACTGAAGTACTCACGACTAGCTAAGTGAGAGTAAGACCCTTTAGCTCCTAAGAAAGCCACTCGTGCTAATGGTTTACGACTTTGCTGAGGGTTGACTAGGTTCTGTAGATAGCTTTGTTGCAAAAGCACCGAATCTTCGATGATCGTATGGAAAAGTTTGGTGATGTACTGAGCGTCGAGTTCGTATTTATCACGGCCGTTGGTAATCAGTTTTACTAGTAGTTGTTGTTCACGGACAGCATCACGAACAGGTTTTGACGTTTGGACTTTGCTTTTTGCTACTTCAATGCTGAGCTTGCGACGTTCAGACAGCAAGCTTAAAAGCTCGTCATCAAGCTCATTCAAACGTAAACGAATTTCATCCAGGGAAATAGGTTGGTCAGTCATCAATTCTTTCCTTATAAAAAAAGCCCCCCGATTTGGGAGGCTTTCTGTTTGTTTTTGACTTTTCTTTCACAAACGAGTTAGCCCCTCCACCTATGGAAGGAAAAAGAAGTCAAAAAGAAACAGGTGAGTCAAATGCATAAATAGTGCTTAATTTGTGAGTGTTTAAACACAATAAGCAAGCAGGCGGGGAGCGTCAAGCAAAAAAATAGCGCCTTACGGCGCTACTTCCTCGATCTGGTCGGTTTACTCTTCTTCTTCCACTAACTCTGGCTTGCTAGCACGTCGAGCTTCAGGTTTGTGGGTCAGCTTATTCAATTGTCGTTCTAATTTTTGCTCCACTTCGTTGATAGCTGCGTAAAGATCTTCGTGAGTAGCTGAGGCGATTAGTTGCCCTTTAGGAACCGTAATAACAGCTTCGAATTTTTTCTGTTTGTTTGGTTCCTCACTGAAAGTTGCTTGGCATCCGATGATGTCTACTTGCCATTTCTCCAGCTTTTTAAATTTGCTCTCAATATGAGCTCGGATTGCAGAGGTGATTTCGATATTTTTACCAGTGATGTTCATTGTCATAAAGTTTTTCCTCTGTTTCATCCCTCATGGGTTGAATTCAGATTACCGCTCTGAGGATAAAATAATGTGATATGGATCACTATTTTGAGTGGTTTTTTATGGGTGGGAAGTGAATGTGATCTTTCTCAAGAACTGTTTAGATTTCTGTGAAAATTGCTTGTTATCGGATTCGAAATCATTAGATTGGATAAAGTACTGAGCTGAAAACTATCCCGTTTTTAGGGGAGTTATACGGCCTGTAATTCTAGTTAGTTAAAAATTAACCAGAACAAAGATGTGAATCAGATCACTCTTAAAGTGCATAGTAAGTTAGATTCAAAAACGCCGCTCATGAACTGAGCGGCGTTTTTGTTTTTTTGTTCTCGGTTTTATGGCGTTTGGCTTATTTTCTTCAATGGCGTCATGAACACAGGGTCTTCTGGCGCTAATAAGACGTTGTCCAATGTCTTGGCTAGGTCGAGGCTTTCGAGTTGCTTGTAAATAACGTAGTAGCGGTTCACGTTAGTGACGTATCTGACGGTCTCGCCTAAGCTACGTCGCGTCACCACTTCTACATTGTGAAACCAAACGTTTGGGTCATAACCTTGTTGCGCGGCGCGTTTGCGCATTCTCTCTATATTTCCAGGCCCTGCATTGTATGCGGCAAGCGTTAGGTACAGTTTGTTCTCTTTACTGATTGCTTCATCGCTGAAGTAGTATCGACGTAGAAAGGCCATGTACTTCACACCAGCATGGACATTGTTCTCTAAGTTTCGAACGTTTTTGATGTTTACGTTTGGGTCGCTGGCAGTACTTGGCAGAATTTGCATGATGCCAACTGCACCTCGACTCGATACTAGATTATTGTTAAATCCAGATTCTTGATAGGCCACTGCGGCGATAAGCAGATAATCAAAATCGTATTTCTCTCCATATTTAGAGAATAAGGAAGAGAGCTTTTCTAATTGCGCGATTTTTTTCGGGTTGAGGGCTTTGTTGAGCCAATTAGTATTATCGATATATTTGCCGTAAATCACATTGCCCAATAAGGTGCCGGATCTTGATGTCTTGATGAATTTATTCACCACTTTCTTCAACTCTGGACTATCGTGCCTCATTGCCCATGCTATCTCACCGCCGGTGCGGAGGGGGATTTTGGTATGAGAGCGAATATCATCCATAAAGCTCATCCACAACTTGGCTTTGTGGCTATCAAGAATGATGGCTTTGACATAGCCATTGTTGAGCATTCCCACCAATTCGTAGTCTTGTAGTGTTTCTTCTATGAAATGCACAACAACAGGTGGTAAGCCTTTCTTATTAAGTTGTTTGTTTAATGCCTGAATGCTCTCGAAGTAACTTGAACTGGCACGTACCCATATTTCCTTGCCGCTTAACTGGTCAAGCTTGGTCATCACAGGTGTTTTCTTGTCGGTGATCACCCACTCTTCAATTCCCGTAATGGCAGGATCACTAAAATCAACCAATTTCTTACGTGCGTCGGTAATGGTGAGATTCGCAACAACCAGATCTCCCAACCCTTGTTCTAGGGAAGGAAGCAGCTCATCACGAGATACAGGAATGATTTGAATATTGATCTTAGGTTTGAGTTTGCGTAAATCTCTCTCAAAATGCGCAAGCAACTCAGCGCCAATCCCTTTTGGTTCACCTCCCTCTATGTAGTAGAAACCCAAATCGGCAGATACCAACACACGCAAGACGTTCTTCTCTTTAATGACATCGAGATCACCTGTGTAAGGGGGCTGTCTCAGAGGGGACAACTCTAAAGCAAATGCTGATGCTGAGAGTAACAGTAGAAGTCCTGTCCATAGCTTTGATAATGCCATGTTCACATCCATGTTGATGGTGAAGGAGAACCTTAAGCATATGTGTCGCTTAAAAAATCATCAAGGTAATGAATGTGGTAACGAGAAAGGATAAAGCAAAAATAAAGAAGGGGGGAACAAAACCGCCACAAGCAAAGCTGTGGCGGTTGG